>NZ_JASNRA010000029.1 GCF_030411955.1 Massilia sp. YIM B02443 | reverse complement strand
ACCTCTACTTTTAGCGTGCTCTAAAAATGGGGGGATTACCCAGCGACACTGGATTGGATGACCACGATTCACAGCGGTACCGAGGTCTGCATATCTCGCCTTCGATAACAATCGCATACAGTTGCATCGAAAACAATGTCTTCAGCGTGACCAGCGCTTCTTCGGGCTTTCCGAGAACAGAGCGTCTAAAAATGCTTGGGGAGGACGATCGATGTCGATGATATGTTGAGGCAAGAAAGGAACCTCAACATTTTCGGTAAGGTAAAAATTACTCTTCCGGTGGCATCCTATAGGTGTATTGGTGAGGCGACCGATGAAGTACGACGGTCGGACCTCCGACACTACAACCCACATCCGCTCGTAATCCCGTGAGATTTCTCCGAACTCATCTTCCGACTCGATTTCAAAAATGAGTTTGGCACCGTCACCTACCTGCAAGCCTCTTCTTTCTTCTAACGATGGGATCATGAACGTCTCCGGCGCTGACCGATGGCGCTCTTCGCCGGAGACAAGAGTCCAGTAGGCAACTTCCATTTGTGGGAAACGCGTTTGGAAGGTATTCAAAAGTTGATTGAGGAGGAGAACAATTTTTTTCTCTTAACCGGCAATTTGAATCATCAACATGTCCGCTTCTTGCCGGTAGTAGCCGTTTGCGAAGGAGCACTCCTGTCCGTCAGGCGTACGCCGGATTGGCCTACTCGACTATATCAAGTGCTTCCCGTTGCGCTGTCGAACCTTGCTCTTGCCATGGGTAGCAATATTGTTTATCAGGCCAAAACATGACAAGCCCACGGAAGTCTTGCTCATTATAGAAGCGAACCGCAGCCCCAAAGTATTCTGGCAAGCAATCCTTGCGAACCGCCTTGAACACTACTTTATAGTTTCCCCCAACGATGTCTGGGTATTCAACGTCGGTGCGAAAGGTAGCACCATTTCGTATCAGCTCGACACATTCACTTAAGATCGCATGAGACACGCTGTTATCCAAGCCAAAGATCATGATTTCTGGATGACCAAAGGTCTCTGACAAGCCAATCGTGTAAGTAAAATCTGACCCGGTCTCCCCATCGCGGGGGCGCACGGACAGGCAATGCCAGCCGAAACGCTGGACGTCCGACCGCATTTTCGTGACGATTTTCTCGTTATTCATCTGTCTACTCAAAAATCGGGGCTTGTGCCTACGTTGGCCAGTTGCGAACCTACCGAGACGGCCGCTTTCGACCCATTGCGGACGGTCCGCGCAGTGCGATAGATAGGGTCTAGTCGCACGTATGGAACTGCATCATCGCCTGTATCTCAGACTGATCCATCGTCAAGTCGACCTTGAACGGCGCATTATCTGAGCTGCATATCACTAGCGAACGCTCATCCCACCCGCTCAGTCGGAATCCAGCAAGAACCTTGACGACGTTCGCGCTCGATTTCGGAGCCGCCCCTAAAGTGGATACGCACTGCTCGTGGTGAGGTCCCGATCCTACCAAGCTGGAACTGTCCTTAGCTGGCTCCAGCCATTCCTCACGCCACAACATTTGGCTATGAACTACGGTAAATGGCACGTCCAACTCGGTCCACGTCAAGGGGCACGCTAACGATACGCGGTGTAGGCGAATTGGAAACACCTCAAACCATTTCCCTACTGACTCCTCTTCCACAGCGAAAGCAATAACTTCTTCGCTGTTGAATCGAAGCGCAGCGAAACTGTACTCCGAATGGAACGCGTGGACAGTGCGCCCCTCAAGCTTGGGCAGGCTGTCGTAGCAACTCACTATGCGTGAATAGGGTATCTGTTCGTTTGGCATAACTGTTTTCTTACTCTGCGTAGTCGTGAACGTCCGCTCCTGGCCGAAGGCGGAAGTACACCACGGCTCAGTTCACGACATATTTTTCCGCGACGATAAGTAGACTTTTGTTGGACGCACTTAGCTTAGGGCTACCTTCATGGCGACCAGGACCTAGGAGAGCTCATCGAGTGTTTTCTCTTCGACCCTGAAGATGACCGACTCGAAGTAGGCCATTACGATCGACTCGCGCCTACTCGTCCCAGCGTAGTATGTTGCCAGCGTAGAAAGTCACCCATTGTCGCGACGGCAGGAATCGACCCAAAGGAGACTGTCGACCATCAATCCTGGAGTACCCCCCAGGACTCACATATCCCTCCGTATGGTGCTGCGAGGGCTGTTAGAGATGCCTGGGTGGACATCACGAAACCATAGGTAAGTAGGGCGCGAAGTGTGATCTGCACATAGCCGTCTCCACTTGGATCAGGCACGTAAACCTCAACGTTGGAAAACCGAGTTTCTAGCACGTTCATCAGTTCTGGTGACGGTGGCCACGTATCGAAGTCGACGTTGAAATCAATGTCAACCTCTTTGCTGAAGTCGAATTCGTTGGCGTCTAGCCGCCGAAACACATCCCCATCTACATCAGATGGCCAAGCACGTTGGTCCGAATTATTCATAACTACCTTCGTAGGTAAATTGCATAGTCGAGCTAGCGGCCTCATTCTTGGATTGCTCCGGCTACCCGCCGACTGACCGGTATTGGCCGAAATCGGCCGTTCGCACCAGCTTAGCAGGCTGCCAGGCTAGCAAATCCACGAATAGTCACGAGCGGCCGAATTCCGGGCGATAGTAAGCATCCCACAGCTTGTTGCGAAACCTGTTTTGCGGATCGACCTGACGCTTGAGTGCAAAGAAGCAGCCGGCATCCGGATACGCGGTGTGGAACTGGTGCGCGCTGGCATGGATCTGGTACGGCAGGTAGAAGCTCCCATCCTGCGCCAGCGCGGCATCGATCAGTTCACAGGTCCAGCCGCGCACGGCGTCGCGCTCGCTGGGTGCCGTTCCCTGCGGTAGTACAGCACGAATGCGAACACGTCCGTGCGAGCCCAGGCCAGCAAGGTGCCCGGGTCCTTGTGGGCATGGCGGATCGACACGTTGATGGCGTTCACCGCATGGCACCGCAGGATGGCACGTAGCGCGCCGGCGAAACGCTCCAGTGCCGCCATCGGCACGAAGTATTCCTGCAGCGCATGGATCGATCCATCTGCCGTCGTGGTTGCCAGCGAGCGCATGTCGAGGCCGGCCTGGTGATTGCGCCATTCGACCAGGTCCTGCGCATAAAACAGTGGGTCGAGCATGCGCCGGCGCAGCGTCTTGCCCCATTGCGATCCGCCGAAGATTTCCTGCACCTGGCGCTCGGTCCGGTAGTCGCCGCCGGTGCGCGCCAGGCGTGCCGGTTGCGTCAGCGCGCGGGTCGTGCGCACATGGGTCACCGCGCGCACCAGCATGTAGCCGTCGGAATGCAAGGTGGCGCTGTGCAGGGCGGCGTTGCGGTCCGGCGCGATCTGCGCCATGAAGAATTGCCGGTACTGCGCCAGCGGCATCACCCGCGCGCCGTTTCAACGGTCGTTGGCGACCAGGCGCAGCGTGGCTTCCACGATCACGCCCAGGCCGCCATAGCCGCCGATGGCTCCATGGAACAGCTCGCTGTTGTGGGTCGGGCTGGCCGCCACCTGCGGTCCGTCCGACCACGCTGAAATCGGCATACGATTGCATGACCTGCAGCGCCAGGTCGTGCGGGTCGATGACCGACTGGATCTGGCGCCATGCGTCGTCATGTTTGACGAAATGAATGCTGTTGGCAAGAATGCGCGGGTACAACACTGAAAGACCATTGTCATGTCGATGCATTCTGTTTCACCCATCACGCCGGACCTGATCCATGGCGCTGTCGAGCTCGAAAGTACCGAAGCCGGCATCCTGCCGCAGCGCCTGCCCGCCTGGACGCGCCCGCAGTGGGATGCGCAGCTGGCAATGGCTCAGGCGCAGCCGTCCGGCGTGCGCGTGGCGTTTCGCACCGCGGCCAGCGTGGTGGAACTGGTGACGCTGCCGACCAAGCGCCGCTACCGCGACATGCCGCCGCGCCCGGATGGCGTATACGACCTGCTGGTCGACGGCCGCCTGCAGCAGCAGGCCAGCGCGCCGGGCGGCAAGGTGCTCGACATCGACATGATCAGCGGCGCCGCCGTCATGCAGCCCGGTGCGCCGCAGACGCTGCGCTTCGCCGGCCTGCCGGCGGGCGCGAAGACGGTCGAGATCTGGCTGCCGCACGACGAGACTACCGAGCTGGTGGCGCTGCACGCCGATGCGCCGATCGAACCGCTCCCGCTGCCAGCACAGTCGGGTAAGCGGCGCTGGCTGCATCACGGCAGTTCGATCAGCCAGGGCTCGAACGCGATTCACCCGACCGGCATCTGGCCGGTGGTGGCGGCGAACCTGGCCGGCGTCGATCTGCTGAACGTCAGCTTCGGCGGTAGCGCATTGTTGGACCCGTTCACCGCGCGCACGATCCGCGATCTGCCGGCTGACCTGATCAGCCTCAAGCTCGGCATCAACCTGGTCAACCTGGACCTGATGCGCCTGCGCGCTTTCGGTCCGGCAGTACATGGTTTCCTGGACACGATCAGGGAAGGGCACCCGACTACGCCCTTGCTGGTGATATCGCCGATCTATTGTCCGATCCATGAAACCACGCCCGGTCCGACCATGTTCGATGGCAAGGCCCTGAAGAAGGGGCAGGTGCTGTACCGGACCACGGGCACCGAGGCCGAAGTCCGGCAGGGCAAGCTGACGCTGGCGGTGATCCGCGAGCAGCTGCGAACGATTGTGCAGGAGCGGGCATGCCGCGATGGCAACCTTCACTATCTCGACGGCACCGACCTGTATGGGGCCGAAGACAATGCGCGCCTGCCGCTGCCGGACGAGCTGCATCCGGATGCGCAGGCGCAGCGGCTGATCGGCGAGCGCTTTGCCGACATGGTGTTTGCCGGTGAAGTGGTTGGCACGCGCACAGGCTAGGATGCCGCGTGCGGGCAACGGCTGCGCCGTCAAAAGTACAGCGTAGCGACACCACCGGTAGCGTGTAACGCGCCCCGCGATCGAGTTGGCAAAATGCCTTGCCGCTTATATTTTCCGATAAGAAAATTGCTCCACGTTATCCCTTGGAGCAATAAATGCAAGCGAAGAAATCCGAAGCAAAACAGGCGCCGATCCAGCGCCGCATGCAGCGCCTGATCGACGCCGTCTGCCACGGCATGGTCGAGCGTGAAGAGACCGTCGCGGTGGCGCTGTTGGCTGCATTGAGCGGGCAGAACACTTTCCTGTACGGTCCACCGGGCACGGCCAAGAGCCTGGTGTCGCGCCGCATCGCCAGCGTGTTCGAGACCACGGCTTATTTCGAGCACCTGATGAACCGCTTCAGCACGCCCGAGGAAGTGTTCGGCCCGGTCTCGCTCAAGGCGCTCAAGGAAGACCGCTTCGTGCGCAAGACCGACAGCTACCTGCCGAAGGCGCAGTTCGCGTTCCTGGATGAGATCTGGAAGTCGAGCCCGGCGATCCTGAACGCGTTGCTTACCTTGATCAACGAACGCACCTACAAGAACGGCGACCAGGTCGAGCAGGCCCCGCTCAGGGCCCTATTGGCGGCCTCGAACGAGACGCCGGCGCCGAACCAGGGCCTGGAGGCGCTGTACGACCGCTTCATCGTGCGCCTGATGGTGCCGCCAGTGAGCAAGGTCGAGCATTTCGAGCAGTTGCTGCAGCGCCGGCCCGGAGCGGCCGAGGTCACCGTGCCGGACGATGCGCGCATCCAATCGCACGAATGGAGCGCCTGGCTGGAGCAGATTCACGAGGTCACCCTGTCGCCCGAAACCATGACCATTGTGCGCCTGATCCGCGAGCAATTGGTGGAGCAGCAGGAAGCGCTCGGCGTCTATGTGTCGGACCGGCGCTGGCAGCGCGCCGCCTTCCTGATGCGGGCCTCGGCGTTCTTCAACGGCCGCGCCACGACCAACCATAGCGATGCGCTGCTGCTGCAGCATTGCCTGTGGACGCAGGAGAGCAACCACCAGGCAGTGGCGCAGATCGTGGCCAAAGCGGTGCAGGACACTGGCATCGAGAGCGGGATCAGCCTGGCGCAGATCGACCGCGTAAAGGAAGGCGTCGACCTCGAAATTACCCGCGACCTGTTCCATTCTGCGGATGTTTACAAGACTGAAAAGCACCGCAATGGCGAAGAGGTATTCAGGATCGACGAACAGCCGAATTCGTTCTATTACTGGCGGCGCTCGGGTAGTAGCCAGCCGATTTTCCTGCCCACCAAATACATGAAGTCAGCCGAAAAATTCCACCCGCTGGACCAGTCCGGCAATAAGATCGAAGAGATTACCTGTGCCTTCGACAAGCAGGGCAGTTGCGATCTGGTGGAAACCTATCGTGGCATCCGGCTGCCATTCAAGCCGCAGATCCTGTTTCATCGCGGCGACAAGAAAGACGTCAACGAGCGGCTGATAGCGGCCTTGTCCGACACGGTCTTGAAAATTAAAGCCGAATTCACCTCGGTGCTCGAAATCGTCCAGGCACGCTCCGCCAAAGTGCAGGCCGAGCTGAAGTCGCTGTTCGTTCCAGACGACAAGACCCAGCTGGCGGTGCTCGGCATGCAGGAGCAGATCAACCAGCTCAAGCTGCGCATTACCGACTGCGAGCGGCTCGAAGGATTGTGCCGGTGAATGCCCTGACGAACGCGGCGGCGCAGGTCGAAGCCGGCCTTGTTTCTTCCCACTCATCGCTGTTCGACGCAGCACCGGCCCTGCGCGGCCACGTCGCCGGGCAGATCGCGGATTGGGAAAGCGCAAACCGTACCGCGCTGCGCATGGAGTTTCCCCATGCAGCGCATGCGGACAAGCTGCGCCAATGGCAGCAGCGCTGGCAAGCATCAGCCAGTCCGGCACCGCAAGCGCTCCAGACCCTGGACGACTACCTGGCCTTCTGCAAGGCGGCCAGGCAGCCATCCGAGGAGACATTCTGGCGCAGCCGCTTCGCGCCGCCGCAGCAGCAATCGACGGCGCTGGCGCGCAAGATGGCGGCCGATCCGGCCATCAGCCTGCGGCTCCTGCTGCAGAAGTGGCAGGAGCGAATCGACCACGTGCGCGCGGAATGGGAGTTGCGCGAAATCGCCGCACGCCGCGCGGCGCTGCTGGCGCGTCTCGACGAACTGCTGCAGCTGTTCCAGACCCTGCATGAACGTTTGAATGCGCTGGGACTCGACACCGGGCTGCTGTTCGACCTGTCCACCGGCAGTCTGAGCGAGCAGGACATCCGCCAGTTCGAGCGCTGGGCGCGTTATCTGGCGCAGGACGAAGGGATCAAGCGCCTGTGCGAGCTGCTTGGGCGAATGCGCCAGATCGAGCTGTCCGAGCGCATCGAGCGCGTCAAAACAGCGGCGCTGGTGCACACTCCGCTACCGGACGTCCATGCGCGCGAAGAGATCGTCGGCATCCGTCTCGGCAAGGATATCGGGCATGCGCTGCCGTCCGAGCTTGCCCTGCTGGCCGACCCGGATACCGCGCTGCTGTTCGACCTCAAGTATGCCGAAGCGGCGTTGATGTGCTTCGACATGCAAGGCATGCGCGAGGTCTGCGAACAAGTCGAGGTCGAGCAGGAACAGAGCGTGGCAGAGGCCGACAAGCAGGGGCCGATGGTGATCTGCATCGACACCAGCGGCTCGATGAACGGCATGCCGGAAACCGTGGCCAAGGCGGTGGCGCTGTTCCTGGCCGCCAGGGCCAGGGAAAGCAAGCGGTCCTGTTACCTCATCAATTTCTCGACCACCATCGAGACGCTCGACCTGAACGGCAAAGTCGGGATAGCCGACTTGCTGCGCTTTCTCGGCATGTCATTCCATGGCGGGACCGACGTGGCGCCGGCGCTCGAGCATGCGCTGCAGATCATGGAGCAGGACGCCTACCGCAATGCCGACCTCTTGGTGATCTCGGACTTCATCATGGCCGGCCTGCCGGACGGCGCCCTGGCGCGGATCGAGGCCCGGCGTGGCGAAGGCAACCGCTTTCACTCGCTGGTAGTCGGTGACGCTTACATGACGCAGCGCCTGCGCACGCATTTCGACAACGAGTGGGTGTACGAACCGGGCCGCGCCACGATCCACGAGCTGCTCGGCTTCGAGCGCAAGCTGCAGGCGCCGGCGCAGGGCGCTTATTGCGGCGCCCTGACCAGCCCGTAACCCACGTGCGGGCGGCCGTCTTCGAGCGGCAGCACCGAGTTCAGGAGCTTGAGCATCAGGTCGCGCAACACCAGCCGGCCGTTCTCGTCCCTGAGCCGTTGCGCCCACAGCGCGGCTACGCCCGCGACGTGCGGGGTGGCCATGCTGGTGCCGGTCATCGTCGTCAGTCCGCCTTCGCGCTGCGCCGACACGATGTCGACGCCCGGCGCCACCAGGTCGGTGCCGGTATTCGAGAAGCGCGCGACGCGCGGCGCCGACCTTGGTGATGTGATTGGACGCCGCCGGCGGCGTGACGTCGATCGTGAACGCGGGCCGCTGCGATTCGTTGCCGGTGGCCGCGACCAGCAGCACGTCGCGGTCGAGCATGGATCGGGCCAGGTTGTCGAACAGGCCGACGGTTTCACGGTATTGCTTGAGCGCCTGCGACGTTGCGGCCGGCAAGGGTATCTGCTGTTCCAGGTGCAGCTTTTGCACCATCCCGGGAAAGTCGATTCCGAGCGACATCGAAATGACGTCGGCGCCTTCCGCCGCGGCCCAGTTGATCGCCTCGACCAGCATGAGGTTGGTATTGCCGCCGCTGCCCATCACCTTGCCGACGATCAGGCGCTCGATTCCGGGGGCGATGCCGATGCGCGCCAGTGGGCCGACGGCGCCACCGGCGATGGTTCCGGCGCAGTGGGTGCCGTGGCCGTGCCGGTCGCTGACGTCGCCCGGCGCGCCTTCGGTGAAGTTGCGCACGACGATGCGCTGCTTTGCCAGCAGCGGGATAAAGGCTTCGTGCGTCAGGTCGATGCCGGTGTCGAGCACGGCGACCCGGATGCCGCGCCCGGTCCACATCGAACTCAGCGCCCCCACGGCCTGTAAGCCCCAGGGCGGCGCATCGGTGTCGGCGGCCAGGCCGGGTTGCAGGGCGCCGATGGCAAGCGGCTCGATCAGCCTGAGCGGTCCGTCGATCGGCGCCACGTTGAGCACGCGGGGGTCTTCGTAGGCCTTTTGCAGTTGGGCCTCGTCCAGGTCTTCGATGTCGGCCTGGAAGTCGACGGGGGCGCCGGCCGGCGCCGTCTGGATGTCGAGTCCGTGTCCGTGGCTGCGCGTCGGGCGCCACTCGCCCCGATTCACGGGATCGGTCGGTGTGCCTCGGAGAACGATGTAACCCTGTTTCATCTCTGCCTCCATCGTAAGCGCCTCGCCGACGAGGTCATTCCGGGCCGATTCCAGTAGGACCGCGCAAGTGGCGACTTGGTTCCGATGAGCAGGGGTATCCCGGCGGTTACGTTGAGCGATGCTAGAATCGGTCACTTTCCGAAAGAGACCATGCGCCGCCTTCAAGAATCCCTCGATGCCTTGCCCGCCGCCGCCGATCTCGCTCCCGACTCGGACCGCTGGCAAGAGCTCGCCGCCCTGTATCCGCGCTCGCTGGACGTGTGCATCAACCTCGAGCACGGCTACTTCAGTCCGATGGCGCTGCCGGTGCAGGCCGCGTTCGAGGAGGCGATCCGCTATACCAACGCCCACCTCAGTCCCTTCCTGCGCAGCGAACGCGCCTATGTCGCGGCCGAGACGCTGCGCGCGCGGCTGGCGCGCATGATCAACGCCGAGCCGCACGAGATTTTGCTGACGCGCAGCGCCAGCGAGTCGATGCAGGTGCTGATCGGCCAGTACGGCGACCTGCGGCCGGGCGATGCGGTCCTGTGGAGCAACCTCGATTATCCGGCTATGCGCTACGCCATGGCCTGGCTGGAAGGACGCCGCGGCGCGCGGCCGGTCGAGTTGAACCTGACCCTGCCGCTCGGACGCGAGGCGCTGCTGGAACGGTATGCGGCAACGCTGCGCGACACCCCGGGCCTGAAGCTGATGCTGCTGTCGCAGGTGTTTCCGGCCAACGGCCAGATCGTGCCGGTGCGCGAAATCGTGGCCATGGCGCGCGAACATGGCGTCGACGTGCTGGTCGACAGCGCGCATGCGCTGGGGCAGCTGGAGGTGGACGTGCAGGCGCTGGACGTCGATTTCGCCGGTTTCAACCTGCACAAGTGGATCGGCGCGCCGCCGGGGCTGGGCTTCGTCTACATCCGCGCGTCAAAGCTGGAACGGATCGAGCCGCATTTCGGCGACCGCGATTATCCGGAGGACGACATCCGCAGCCGCCTGCATGCGGGCATGCCGCCGATCGCCGCCATCATGGCGACGCCGGCCGCGCTCGATTTTCACGAGCGCATCGGCGGCGCGGCGGTGAAGGGTGCGCGCCTGGCGTGGCTGCGGCGCTACTGGACCGAACGGGTGGCCGGTGTGCCTGGTTTACGGCTGCTGACGCCGCAGATTGAGGCCGGTGCGCTGGCCGCCTTCACCATCGACGGCATGGACGCGCGCGAGTTACAAAAAGCGCTGCTGGAGCGCTTCGGCGTGTTCACCGTCGAGCGCTCGGTTGTGCATGCCAGCGTGGTGCGCGCCACGGTGGCGATCACCACCACGACGAGCGAGCTGGACCGGCTGGTGGAAGGCTTAACGGTGCTGGCGCGCGAGGCGTCAGCCGTGCGTCAGGCGCCGCCGGCGTAACCGTTCTGGCGCCAGGCTTCATACACGACGACCGCCACCGTGTTCGACAGGTTCAGGCTGCGGTTGTCCGGGCGCATCGGCAGGCGGATGCGCTGGGCGGCGGGGAAGGTCTCGCGGAAGGCCGGCGCCAGGCCGCGCGACTCGGGGCCGAAGACGAACACGTCGCCCGGCTTGAATTGCACTTGCGCGAACGGCGCCGAGCCGTGGGTGGTCATGGCGAACATGCGCGCCGGATCAGGCTGGGTGTCGGCCAAAAACGCGTCCCAGTCCTTGTGCACTTTCATGGTGGCATAGTCGTGATAGTCCAGGCCGGCGCGCCGCATCTTGGCGTCGTCCAGCGGAAAGCCGAGCGGCTCGATCAGGTGCAACTTCACGCCGGTGTTGGCGCACAGGCGGATCACATTGCCGGTGTTCGGCGGGATTTCTGGTTCGACCAGGACGACGTGGAACAAGTGCTTCTCCTTGCTTGATAAATCTGGTGTCGCGGGCAGCGGCGGTTACACCAACGCTAAATGGTGTCGCCGTAGGGTTGGCGGCTCCGCCGCCGACGCGGTGATGGTTGACCGCAAGATCATTCGGCGCGACATCGGAGCCGTTAACAATCCACGCGTCGGCGGCAAAGCCGCCAACCCTACGTCAGCGCATCGTTCATGCATGCGGCGGCGTGCGCGCGAACACGATGTTCGTCACGCGCACGGCGCCGGCGTCTTTCAATACGGCCGCGATCTCGTCGAGCGTATGTCCGCTCGACATGACGTCGTCGACCACGCCCACGTGGCGACCGCGCACCGCGTCTTCGCGCGCCACGCAAAATGCGCCGCGCACATTGTTGCGCCGCTCGCCCGGCGCCGCGCCGGACTGCGCCGCCGTCTCGCGCGTGCGCAAGAGCAGTTGCGGCGCCAGCGCCACGCCCATCGCGGCGCCCAGGGGGCGCGCCACTTCGAGCGCCTGATTGTAGCCGCGTTCGACCAGGCGGCGCGCGCCCAGCGGCACCGGGCACAGCACGTCGGGCAGGGCCGGCAGGGCGGCGGCGAGGACCGCGTCGCGCAGCACGCGCGCCATCCACGGCGCCAGCGCCAGCGCCGCGCCGAACTTCAGTTGCAGCACCAGGGCGTCGAGCGGCGCCGCATAGTCGCAGCCGGCCACGGTGGCGTCGAACGCGGGCGCCTCGGCCAGGCAGCCGCCGCAGCGCCGGCCGGCGTCGAGCGGTCCGAGCGGATTGGCGCAGCACGGACAGCGCGTGCGCGCCAGCACGTAGGCGACCTGGCAGGCGCCGCACACCGCCTCGTGCGCCGGGCCAGCGCAAGCGCCGCAGAGTGCGCAGGTCGACGGCAGCAGCGCGTGCAGCAGCCGTCTGGCCTGCAGCTGCGGCCAGCGTTGCCAGGATGGTCGGAGGGGCTGCATCGGCCTGGTTTTCCACAAACGGGTAAACTGCGCGCATTATCTCATTTGACCGCTTCTCATCCATGGCCTCTCCTCAATCCTCGTCCAAGCTGAGCGCACCGATCGACCTGGCGCGCGTGCGCGAGCTGTTCGCGCGTCCCGAGCGCGTCGCCTCGTCCGACTTTTTGCGGCGCGAAATCGCCAGCCGCATGCACGAACGATTGGGCCTGGTGAAGCTGGTGCCGAAGCAGGTATTGGACGCCGGCTGCGGCGCCGGGGCCGACCTGGCGCTGCTGCAGAAGACCTATCCGGCGGCCCAGATCGTCGGCCTGGACGGGGCCGAGGCGATGACGCGCGCGGCCCGGGCGCCGGCGCCGTCGACCCGTTCGCTGAACCAGATGCTGAGCCGCTTCCTGCCGGCCAAGGCCGGGGTCGACGTCGCCTGTGGCGACTTCGGCGACCTGCCGTTCAAGGCGAACTCGCTCGACCTGCTGTGGTCGAACCTGGCGCTGCACTGGCACCCGCAGCCGGACCGCGTGTTCGCCGAGTGGCGCCGCGTGCTGCGGGTGGAGGGCTTGCTGATGTTCTCCAGCTTCGGCCCGGACACCTTCAGCGAGCTGCGCGCCGCCTTCGCCGAACTCGACCTGCATACGCACGCGCTGCCCTTCGTCGACATGCACGACTTCGGCGACCAGCTGGTGGAGGCGGGCTTCTCGACGCCGGTGATGGACATGGAGCGCATCACCGTCACCTACGATACCGCGCAGGCCTTGCTGGCCGACGTGCGCGCCCTGGGCGGCGATCCGCTCGACACCCGCCGCCGCGGCCTGATCGGGCGCGCCGCCTGGCAGCGCATGCTGGCGGCGCTGGAAGCGCGGCGCCGTCCGGACGGCAAGCTGGGCCTGACCTTCGAAGTCATCTACGGCCACGCGTTCCGGCCGGCGCCCAGGACCACGGCGGCGGGCGAATCGATCGTGCGCTTCCAGCCGCGCAAACCGTGATCACCCGCCCTGCATGGGCGATGCGCCGCCAGGGCCGATTTTCCTTGAATAAAAATTAGTGCTTTAGATATAATCAATTGCCATTTTTATCGTCCGGCCCCGAACATCGCTGAAAAAAGCGGCAGGCCGGTACGAGGCAGTGTCATGAAGTGCAGCATCCGCAGGGTCGCCTGAACCTGGCAGCAACGTATTGCCGGGTGGGGCGAGATGGTTTTTGCCATGTCCGCCATGCACGTCGCGCGATGACCCGGCAATCCCCTTGCGACAAGGTTTCGGAGCGGCCGCGGTTCGTTCTTGGAATTTCTGGCCGTTTAAAAATAGTCTTATTTTTAGGGTGGTTGGGGACATACATGACATATGCAACGCGACTTCAGGCCGTGCTGTCCGGCTGCGCCATCTTCGGCTTGAGCGCCGCCATTCCCGCCTGGGCCGACCAGGAAATCACGGGCCGCCCGGTGCAGCACCAGCTCAACATGCAGACCCCCGTCACCGCCGTCGGCGCCGACATCTATTCGCTGCATAACTGGATGATGATCGTCTGCCTGGTGATCTTCGTCGGCGTGTTCGGCGTGATGTTCTATTCGGTCTTCAAGCACCGCAAGTCGCTCGGGCACAAGCCCGCCACCTTCCACGAATCCACCGCCGTCGAAATTGCCTGGACCATCGTCCCGTTCCTGATCGTGATCGGCATGGCGCTGCCCGCCACCAAGACCGTGGTGGCGCTGAAGGACACCTCCAACGCCGACCTCACCATCAAGGCCACCGGCATGCAGTGGAAATGGGGCTACGACTACCTGAAGGGCGAGGGCGAGGGCATCTCCTTCCTGTCCAACCTGTCCACGCCGCGCACCCAGATCGGCGAGCCGGGCGTGGCCGCCACCGAGGCGCGCGGCGAGAACTACCTGCTGGAAGTGGACAACGAGATGGTGGTCCCGGTCGGCAAGAAGGTGCGCATGGTGTTCACCGCCAACGACGTGATCCATGCCTGGACCATTCCGGCGTTTGCCATCAAGCAGGATGCGATTCCGGGTTTTGTCCGCGACGGCTGGTTCAAGGCCGACAAGATCGGCGTCTACCGCGGCAATTGCGTCGAGCTGTGCGGCAAGGACCACGCCTTCATGCCGATCGTGGTGCGCGTGGTCTCGGCCGAAGACTACACGGCCTGGGTCGACGGCAAGAAGAAAGAGATGGCGGCGCTGGCCGACGATCCGACCAAGACCTGGACCATCGACGAACTCAAAACCCGTGGCGAAGCGGTGTACGCCGCCAACTGCGTGGCCTGCCACCAGGCCAACGGCAAGGGCGTGCCGGCCGCGTTCGCGGCGCTGGACGGCTCGCAGGTGGTCAACGGCGAAAAAGCGCACCAGATCGACGTGCTGCTCAATGGCCAGAAGACCGGCAAGTTCCCGACCGAAATGCCGGCCTGGAAGCAGCTCTCGGATACCGAGATCGCGGCGGTGATCACGTATACCCGCAATACCTGGTCGAACAAGGCTGCGGAAAATATCGTCCAACCGGCGGAAGTGCTGGCGGCGCGCAAGTGAAGTGATTCGGCAGAACCCAACGACAGTCCGGCAACCAGCAGCAGCACGTTTGTACCAGGGATACTGACATGACGACGACCACGCTCGACCCCGCACAAGACCACGATCACCTGCACGGCCATGGCCACGACCACGCCCACGACCATCCGCACGGCTGGCGCCGCTGGCTGTTCGCCACCAACCACAAGGACATCGGTACCCTGTACCTGTGGTTCTCGTTCATCATGCTGCTCTCGGGCGGGGTGCTGGCGCTGATGATCCGCACCGAGCTGTTCCAGCCCGGCCTGCAGTTCTTCCGTCCCGAGTTCTTCAACCAATTGACCACCATGCACGGCCTGGTGATGGTGTTCGGCGCGATCATGCCGGCCTTCGTCGGCTTCGCCAACTGGATGCTGCCGCTGCAGGTGGGCGCCTCGGACATGGCGTTCGCGCGCATGAACAATTTCTCGTTCTGGCTGCTGCCTCCGGCCGCGATCTTGCTGGCCGGCTCGTTCCTGGTGCCGGGCGGGGCCACTGCCGCCGGCTGGACGCTATATGCGCCGCTGTCGACCCAGATGGGCATCGGCATGGACATGGCGATCTTCGCGATGCACATCATGGGCGCCTCGTCGATCATGGGCTCGATCAACATCATCGTCACCATCCTCAATATGCGCGCGCCGGGCATGACGCTGATGAAGATGCCGATGTTCTGCTGGACCTGGCTGATCACGGCCTACCTGCTGATCGCGGTGATGCCGGTGCTGGCCGGGGCCATCACCATGACCCTGACCGACCGCCATTTCGGCACCTCGTTCTTCAACGCGGCCGGCGGCGGCGATCCGGTCATGTACCAGCACATCTTCTGGTTCTTCGGCCACCCGGAGGTCTACATCATGATCCTGCCGGCGTTCGGCATCGTCTCGCAGATCATCCCGGCCTTTGCCCGCAAACCCTTGTTCGGCTATGCCTCGATGGTGTACGCCACCGCCTCGATCGCGATCCTGTCGTTCATCGTCTGGGCCCACCACATGTTCACCACCGGCATGCCGGTGACCTCGCAGCTGTTCTTCATGTACGCCACCATGCTGATCGCGGTGCCGACCGGTGTGAAGGTGTTCAACTGGGTCGCCACCATGTGGAAGGGCTCGATGACCTTCGAGACGCCGATGCTGTTCGCGGTCGGCTTCATCTTCGTGTTCACGATGGGCGGCTTCACCGGCCTGATCCTGGCGGTGACGCCGATCGACATCCAGGTGCACGACACCTATTACGTGGTGGCGCACTTCCACTACGTGCTGGTGGCCGGCTCGCTGTTCGCGCTGTTCGCCGGCTTCTATTACTGGGCGCCGAAGTGGACCGGGCACATGTATCCGGAAGGGCGCGGCAAGATGCACTTCTGGCTGTCGCTCATTTCCTTCAACATCACCTTCTTCCCGATGCACTTCCTGGGCCTGGCCGGCATGCCGCGCCGCTATGCCGACTACGCCACCCAGTTCACCGACTTCAACATGATCGTGTCGATCGGCGCCTTCGGCTTCGGGCTGTCGCAGGTGTACTTCCTGTTCGCGGTGGTGCTGCCGACCATCCGCGGCGGCGCCAAGGCGCCTGCGAAACCGTGGGAAGGCGCGGAAGGGCTGGAGTGGACCGTGCCGAGCCCGGCGCCGTTCCATACCTTCGAACATCCGCCGCTGGTGAAATGACGAGGACATGATGAATTCGCGCAAACCCAACAACCTGAGGACCGCGCTGCTGGTGGGCGGCCTGGCGCTGTTCTTCTTCGTCAGCGTGTTCGTCAAGTTTCTGTGGCTGAGCTGAGATGAGCACCCAAGCCAGACTGCTGCGCCTGAACCGCCGCACCCTCGGCAAGCTGGTGGTGGTGGCAGTCGCCATGTTCGGCTTCGGCTATGCGCTGGTGCCGGTGTATCGCCAGATCTGCGAGGTGCTCGGGATTAACGTGCTGACCCAGCAGGGCGAGTTCGTGGCGGCGCCGCTCAATTCGCAGGTGGATACCTCGCGCACCATCACGGTCGAGCTGGACGGCAATGCGCAGGGGCCGTGGCGCTTCCGCCCGACCACGCGCAGCATCGACGTGCATCCGGGCGAACTGGCGACCGTGATGTACGAGGTGGTGAATACCCAGGGCAGGGCGGTCAAGGCGCAGGCGATTCCGAGTTATGCGCCGCAATCGGCCACGCCGCATTTCATGAAGGTGGATTGTTTCTGCTTCCGCGAGCAGACCTTGCAGGCCAACGAGGCGCGCCAGATGCCGGTGGTGTTCTTCATCGATCCGAAGCTGCCGCGCGAGGTGAAGAACATCACGCTGTCGTACACGTTCTTCGAGATCGGCGGGGCGTTCAAGGCGGCGGCGACGCCGGCGGGCGGCAAGAACGGATGATGGACGAGGACAAGCCGCACCAGCGCAAAGGCAGTTTCCTGGCCACGATGAAGGCGGTGTTGTGGTCGTTTTTCGGGGTGCGTAAAAGAAAAGATTACGAGAGCGATGCGGCGAACCTGAATCCGGTGCATGTGATCATCGCGGCCTTGATTGGGGTGATGGTGTTTATCGGACTGCTGATGCTCGCAGTGCGTTTCGCCGTTTCATGGAAGTGAACGGTAATTTTTGAGATCGCGGTTCCTATAAAGCAGCATCTATAAAGCAGAAGCTAATAGATTCACCCAAGGAGATAAGGATGAGTTCGCCACAAACCGCGCCTTACTACTACGTACCCGGCCCCTCGCGCTGGCCGCTGTGCGCCGGCATCTCGATGCTGGTGACCATGACCGGCGCTTCCGGCTGGGTCAACGGCATGTCGTGGGCGCCGGCCGTCTGCCTGGCCGGCATCGCCGCCATGCTGCTGGTGCTGTATTTCTGGTTCGGCGAAGCGATCCGCGAATCCGAGTCGGGCCTGTACAGCAAGCGCATCGACGTCGCCTACCGCTGGTCTATGAGCTGGTTCATTTTCTCCGAGGTGATGTTCTTCGGCGCCTTCTTCGGCGCGCTGTTCTATGCGCGTGCGGTGTCGATGCCCTGGCTGGCCGACCTCGACCACAAGATCCTGTGGCCCGACTTCGCCGCCCACTGGGGCAATACCGGCCCGGCCGGCGTGGTCGATACCTTCAACATCATGGGCCCGTTCCCGATCCCGACCATCAACACCGCGCTGCTGCTGACCTCGGGCGTGACGCTGACGATCGCCCACCACGCGCTGCGCGCCGGCCACCGCCACAAGACCGCCGTCTGGCTGGCCGCGACCATCCTGCTCGGCGCCGTGTTCATGGGCTTCCAGGTCTATGAATACATGCATGCCTACCGGGACCTGAACCTCAAGCTGACCTCGGGCATCTACGGCTCGACCTTCTTCATGCTGACGGGCTTCCACGGCTTCCACGTGACCATGGGCGCGATCATGCTGGCCGTGATCCTGTACCGTGTGATGAAAGGGCACTTTACGCCGGATAATCACTTCGGCTTCGAAGGGGCGGCGTGGTACTGGCACTTCGTGGACGTGGTGTGGCTGGGGTTGTATGTGGTGGTGTACTGGCTGTAACCGAGGCGGTATTGCGTAGGGTTGGCGGGTTCCCCGCCGACGCGTTCAACCGGCATATGCACGGCCATTCACGCGTATGTTGAACGCGTCGGCGGCAGAGCCGCTAACCCTACGGACATTAACGCAACCCGGTCGGCGCAATCCATCCCATCTGATACGCCGCCAACAGGCACAGGAACAACGCAATCGACAAGCCCACCCGCATCGCCAGCGCATGCACGGTGCGATTGGTCCGCCCCTTGTCGCGCATCAGGAAGAACAACGCCGAACCAAGGCTGGCCAGGATCAGGATGAACGCAATGGCAACGAAGATTTTCATGGACGGCCCGCGAAAGGTTGAGGCTTCATTGTAATGCGGTTCGCCCCTCGTTTTCGCCCCATCCCCTTCATCGCGGCGCTGATCGTCGCCATCTTCGGCATCCTGCTCGGCAACTGGCAACAGGACCGGGCCGCCTATAAAACCGAACTGCAGACGCAACAGCGCGAGCGCGGCGCCGCAGCCCCCATCGAGCTCGGTCCCGCCATCGCATGGCGCGACGACCTGGCATTTCGCCGCGTGCGCCTGCGCGGCGAATTCGTCGCCGGCTGGCCGGTCTTCCTGGCCAACCGGCCAATGGGAAGCCAGTCCGGGTTTTATCTCGCAATGCCGTTTAGAATAGCGGGTTCGGACATGCACGTGCTGGTGCTGCGCGGCTGGTTGCCGCGCCAGGCCGAGTTCGGAAAACTGCCGCCGTTCGTCACGCCCGCCGGCCCGCTCCTGATCGAAGGCCGGGTGGTGGCCTCGAGCGGACGGGTGATGGAGCTGGGCGAATCCGCGCCGCTCGCGCCCGGCGCCCAGGTCCAGAACCTGGCGCCGCAGGACCTGGCGCGCGCCAGCGGACTGGCGCTGCAACCGTTCCTGGTGCAGCAGACCGCGCCGGCCACCGCCGACGATCGACTACAACGCGATTGGCCGGCGCCGGACGCCGGCATCGACAAGCATCGCGGCTACGCCTTCCAGTGGTATGCGCTGGCGGCGCTGGCCGTCCTTTTTTATGTGATGACGGGATTTCGACGTGGATCAGGAAAAACAGATTGACCCCAGGACCGCGCAACGGCGCGGCCGCCGCAAGTTGCTGCTGATTCTGGCCGTGTGCGCCACGCCATTGCTTGCTTCCTATTTCACCTACTACGTCGCCAAGCCGGTCGAGCGCAACAACTACGGCACCATCCTCGATCCGCGCCAGTACCCGATCCCCGAGATGGCCACCACCACGCTCGACGGCAAGCCGCGTACGCTGCATGACCTGAAAGGCAAGTGGATCATGCTGCGCACCGGCAGCGGCGAGTGCGACGAGGAATGCCAGCGCCAGCTGTACGCGATGCGCCAGTGGCGCACCATGCAGGGCAAGAACATGGAGCGCATGGAGCGCGTCTGGCTGATCACCGATGACAAGCCGATCGACACCGTGGTGATGCGCGAATACGACGGCACCGAGATGCTGCGCGCGCCGGCCGCAACGGTGGCAAAATGGTTGCCGGCCGAGCCCGACACCAAGCCGGGCGACCACGTCTACATGATCGACCCGCTCGGCAACCTCATGATGCGCTTCCCGAAGCAGCCGTTCCCGGGCAAGGTCTACAAGGACATCGTCAAGCTGCTCAAGGCCTCGTCCATCGGTTAAGTCCGCGAGCCGGCCGGCACATCAATCCGCAAGCAGGGCGGCGCGACAACGCGCGCCCGGGCTGCCAATCAACCAAGAGTCGCATTACGCATGGATCTGTCTTCACTGCTTCACCTCGGCCTGATGGGCCTGCTGGTGGCCAGCTTGCCGCTGGCCATGGTCTGGATGTCCAACAGCGTCAACAAATACCGCAAGCTGGTCTGGATCATGGTGTTCCTGACCTTCGACCTGATCGTGTTCGGCGGTTTTACCCGCTTGACCGATTCCGGCCTCGGCTGCCCGGACTGGCCGGGCTGCTACGGCGAAGCCAACCCCTTCCTGGCGCACAGCGAGATCGCCGCCGCCGAAGCGGCCATGCCGACCGGCCCGGTCACTGTCGTGAAAGCCTGGATCGAGATGATCCACCGCTACCTGGCGATGGGCATCGGCGCCCTGATCATGGCGCTGCTGTTCACCTCGGTCATCCAGTACCGCCGCACCCGCAACGTCGCCTACAAGCCGGCGATGCCGCTGGCGCTGTTCGTGTTCGTGCTGATCCAGGGTGCGTTCGGCGCCTGGACCGTCACCCTGAAACTGCAACCGGCCATCGTCACCGGACACCTGTTGCTGGGCATGACGCTGCTGGCGATGCTGGCCTGGATGGGCGGGCGCGAAGATTTTTTGATGAGCCCACCGACGCCGCCGCGTGCCGGGGTGTCGATACAAGCGTTGCTGAAACGCCTGCGCGGCCTGCGCTTGCTGGCGCTGCTCGGCGCGGTCGCGCTGACGGTGCAGATCGCCCTCGGCGGCTGGGTGAGCACCAACTACGCCACCATGGCCTGCGACACCTTCCCGCTGTGCCAGGGCCAGATCGTGCCGGAACTCGACTTCGAGCACGGCTTCCACCTGTGGCGCGAGCTGGGCAAGACCGCCGCCGGCCACTATCTGCCGTTCTCGGCGCTGGTGGCCATCCACTGGGTCCACCGCGCCTTCGCGCTGGTGCTGGTGATCGTGCTCGGCCTGGCCGTGTGGCGCGCATGGAACATCGCCGGTCTGGAAGCGACGGCGCGCCGGCTGGCGCTGGTGCTGGTGGTACAGCTGTTCACCGGCATCGCCACCGTGTACTTCGACTTCCCGCTGGCCATTGCCGTCATGCATAACGCCGGGGCGGCCCTGCTTGTCCTGCTGGTGACCATGTTAAACTACCGGGTGAAGTTCCAACTCGACGTGGCGCGCGCAACCCCAGCGCAACAGTTCGCCACGCCAGCAAGCACCCAATGACGACCCAGACAGCCATCCACAAGCCTCCGAGCCGGTTCTCGCAATACTGGACCCTGACCAAGCCGCGCGTGACGCAGCTGGCGGTGTTCTGCGCCGTGATCGGGATGTTCCTCGCCACCGACGGCTTCCCCGGCTGGCAGACCCTGATCGCCGGTACGATCGGCATCTGGCTGCTGGCCGGCGCCGCCTTCGCGGTCAACTGCCTGGTCGAGGCGCGAGTCGACGCGCGCATGGCGCGCACCGCACGCCGCGCCACCGCTTCGGGCGAACTCAGCTTTACGCAGACGGCGCTGTTCTCGCTCGTGATCGGCGGCCTCGGCATGTACGTGCTGTACACATTGGTCAATCCGCTGACCATGTGGCTGACCTTCGTCACCTTCGTCGGTTATGCATTCATCTACACGATGTTGCTTAAACCCAACACCTCGCAGAACATCGTGATCGGCGGTCTGTCGGGCGCGATGCCGCCGGCGCTGGGCTGGGCCGCGGTGGCGGGCGAGGTGCCGATGGAAGCCTGGCTCTTGGTGCTGATCATCTTCATGTGGACCCCGCCGCACTTCTGGGTGCTGGCGATGTACCGCCGCGAAGACTATGCCGCCTCCGGCCTGCCGATGCTGCCGATTACCCACGGCATGAAGTACACCGGCCTGCAGGTGTGGCTGTACACCATCGGCCTGGCCGCCACCACGCTGCTGCCGTTCGCGGTCGGCATGAGCGGCCTGATCTACCTGGCGGCGGCGATTCCGCTGAATGCCATCTTCCTGCGCCACTCATGGCGGGTGCACCGCAACTACAGCGACATGGCGGCGCGCAAGACTTTCACCTGGTCGATCGTGTACCTGTCGCTGCTGTTCGCGGCCCTGCTGGTCGACCACTACTTCAAGTTCTGACATGAAAAAACTGATGACCGTGGCCCTGGTCGCTGCGCTGGCCGTATTCGGCGCCGGCTGCGACAAACTGAAGGACAAGCCGCCGGCCTTCCACAACACCGACATCACCGGCGTCGACTACGGCAAGGGCTTCACCCTGACCGACCACACCGGCAAGCAGCGCACGCTGCAAGACTTCCGCGGCAAGCTGGTCGTGATGTTCTTCGGCTATACCCAATGCCCCGACGTGTGCCCGACCACGATGTCCGAAATGGCCGCCGTGATGAAGGAACTGGGCCCGTCGGCCGACGACGTGCAGGTGCTGTTCGTCACCGTCGACCCCGAGCGCGACACCCAGGAACTCTTGTCCCACTATGTGCCGGCCTTCGACAAGCGCTTCATCGGCCTGTACGGCAACGCCGAGCAGACCGCCAGGGTGGCCAAGGAATTCAAGGTGTTCTACGCCAAGCAGCCGGGCGGCGACCCGGGCAGCTATACCGTCGACCATACCGCCGGCAGCTACGTGTTCGACCGCCAAGGCCAGCTGCGCCTGTTCATCCGCCACAACCAGGGCCCGGCCATCATCGCTCACGACCTGCGCCAGCTGCTATGATGATGTTGTAAACATCATCCCATCAGGACGGCATGGAACAACGACCCGGCAGGAACTACACCCGCATCGCCATTGTCGTCCTGCTCACGCTGGGCTGCCTCTACGTCCTGCGTCCCTTCCTGCCGGCGATCCTGTTCGCCGCCGCCGTCGCGATCTCCACCTGGCCCCTGTACCTGCGCCTGCTTGACAGCATGCGCGGCCAGCGCACGATCGCGGCGCTGACCATGACCCTCACGCTGACGCTGCTGTTCATCATCCCCTTGTCGACCGTGGCCTGGAACCTGGCCGACGACGTCGCGCGCGGCTTCAGCGAACTGCGCGTCATGATCGAGCACCGCGAGCTGGCGCCGCCGACCTGGCTGCGCGAGATTCCGCTGCTCGGCGTCACGCTGGAAAACTACCTGATCGAACTGATCGCCAGCCGCGAGCAGATGCTGGCGCTGGCCCAGCGCATGCTGGAACCGGCGCGCCACTGGCTGGTGGCGGGCGGCATCATGCTCGGCACCGGCGTCGTCCAGATGAGCCTGGCCGCTTTCGTCAGCTTCTTCCTGTACCGCGACGGCAATGCGCTGCTGGCGGTGATCGCGGTGACCATGCGCAAGGTGATGGGCGAGGGCGCCGAGTCGATCCAGCTGACCGTCAGCCAGACCGTGCGCGGCGTGATGTATGGCCTGCTCGGCACCGCGCTGGCGCAGGCGCTGGTGGCGGCGATCGGCTTCGCGATTGCCGGCGTGCCGGCGGTGCCGCTGCTGTCGGTGCTGGTGTTCCTGACTTCCCTGATTCCGCTTGGTCCGCCGCTGGTGTGGGGCGGGGCGGCGCTGTGGCTGTTCGCGCACGGCGAGACCGGCTGGTCGATCTTCATGGTGGTCTGGGGCACGGTACTGATCAGCGGCGTCGACAACGTGGTGCGCCCGATGCTGATCAGCCGCGGCAGCAGCCTGCCGTTTTTGCTCACGCTGCTGGGCGTGCTGGGCGGCGTGATCGCCTTCGGTTTCGTCGGCATGTTCATCGGTCCGACGCTGCTGGCGGTGGGCTACTCCTTGATGAGCGAATGGACCGGCACGCGCGACCCGATCGTGCGCCACGACGAAGAGGCGGAGCAGGCCGTCAGATAAGCCTTCCAGCACGTACAATCGGGGTTCTCACAGCACCGATTGAACACGCCATGCACATCTGGGTCGACGCCGACGCCTGTCCCGCCGTCATCAAGGACATCCTGTACCGCGTTGCCGAACGCACGCAGATCAACGTCACGCTGGTGGCGAATCAATTGATGCGCGTGCCCGGTTCGCGCTTCATCCGCGCGCTGCAGGTGCCGGCCGGGGCCGAC
Source organism: Massilia sp. YIM B02443 (assembly GCF_030411955.1). GTDB lineage: Bacteria > Pseudomonadota > Gammaproteobacteria > Burkholderiales > Burkholderiaceae_D > Telluria. The sequence continues at coordinate 39,347 of NZ_JASNRA010000029.1, read as the reverse complement.
GCCGCCGATGCCGAGATCGTCGAGCGGGTCAGCCAGGGCGACATCGTCGTTACCGGCGACATTCCGCTGGCGTCATTGGTGCTGGAAAAAGGCGGCTTGCCGCTGAATCCGCGCGGCGACTGGTACACCAAGGATACGATCGCCCAGCAGTTGACCATGCGCGCCTTCATGGAAGAACTGCGCGGCAGCGGCGTCGATACCGGTGGGCCGCCGGCCTTCAGCCAGGCCGACCGCCAGAACTTTGCCAATGCGCTCGACCGCCAGCTGGCGCGCGTGAAAAGCCAGGCCGGACCGCGCTAGCCGCGCGCGTTCAGCAGGCGCCGAGCTTCCACACCAGCGGCTTGCGGTCCTTTTCCAGCATCTCCACCTTTACCTCGCCGGTCGCGCCGCGCACGATGGTGACGGTGCGGTGGAAGTAAACGTACCTGCTGCTGGCGCTATCCTTCGTTGTGCTGCGGGTGACTTCGCCACGGTCGGGCTGCAGGCGCAGCGCGCGCAGGATCGCGGCGTCGTCCATCGCGCTTGACAGGCGCACGTGGCGGGTGCGGTCGTCGCCGTTGGCTTCGGGGTCGCGCCGCTCGCAGGCGCCGGTGGAGGTGGACAACAGGGTGGCCAGGCATAGCAAGCCTGCCGCAATGGATTTGTTCATGGCATGATCGTCTGAAAGCCGGAGTGCCATGCTATCGTGTGTCGTGCTACCCCGCAATTTCAACATGAAGAGGATGACCATGGAGGAGGATGCCGGCATCGAATACGTGGGTTTCTGGGCACGCGTCGGCGCCGCGCTCCTCGACACCATCCTGCTGCTGGTGGTCTCGGTGCCTTTGCTCAGGCTGGTTTACGCGCTCAGCGACTGGGACCTGCAGGCCCATACCGCCGGCCGGGTCGAGTTCGTGATCGGCTACGTATTGCCGGTGGTGCTGGTGATCGCGCTATGGATGCTGGTGTCGAGCACGCCCGGCAAGATGGGCATCGGCGCCGTCATCGTCGACGCCCGCACCTTCGGCAAGCCGAGCGCCCTGCAGTTCGTGATCCGCTACCTCGGCTACTTCGTTTCCACCATCCCGCTCGGCCTGGGCCTGATCTGGGTCGGCATCGACCCGCGCAAGCAGGGCTGGCACGACAAGCTGGCCGGCACAGTGGTGGTGCGCAAGAAGAGCCTGATCGCCCACCGAGGAAAATAGCGGTACCTACCTTTTAGTAAGTATTTTTCTGCCATGGCTCAGCTGCCATTGCGCGTGCTGCTCGAACTGTCAGGCGCTGCGCACGGCGCGCGCCGACGCAATCGCACCGATCTCTTCCATGTTCTCGGCGCCCCATGCGCACACCGGCTGCAGCGTCTTGGCCAGTCCCTTGCCGAACGCCGTCAGCGTGTACTCGACATGCGGCGGCACCGTGCGAAAGTCGATGCGCCGCACCAGGCTGTCGTTGACCATTTCCTTGAGCTGCTGGCTCAGCATCTTTTCGCTGACATCGCCCACCATTCTGCGTAATTCGCTGAAACGCAGCTGCTCGCCATGGATCAGGTGGTAGAGGATCAGCAGTTTCCACTTGCCGCCGACCAGGTTGAGTACCGCTTCCATGCCGCAGTTGAAAGGAACGTCCTTGCTGTCGTCATTTGCCATTTTTTTTCACACTTACAAAAAAGTACGTACTGGTGCAAATGCTACCACACGGTCTACTATCCGAAAACAGCCACGGCAGGCAAGGTCCTGCCCCATTTCTTACCGGAGTCATGAATGCATTCCAGCGATATCCTGTTCCAGCCGATCAAGATCGGCGACGTCGAGCTTCCCAACCGCATCGTCATGGCGTCGATGTCGCGCGCCCGCACCGAGAACCCGGGGCTGGTTCCAATCGCGCTGCAGGCCGAGTATTACCGCCAGCGTGCATCCGCCGGCCTGATCATGAGCGAGGGGATCTGGCCGAGCGAAGAGGCGATCGGCGCGATGCATGTGCCAGGCCTGTTCAACGAAGCCCAGGCCGAAGGCTGGAAGCGGGTGACGGATGCGGTGCACGCCGCCGGCGGGCGGATCTTCGCGCAGCTCGGTCATTGCGGCGCGGCGTCGCACCCGGACCTGCATGGCGGCCGGCTGCCGCTGGCGCCGTCCGCCGTCGGCCTCGAGCAGCCGGTGTTCACGCCTGGCGGTTTTCAGACGTCGCCAGTGCCGCAGGCGATGACGCTGGACGACATCGAACGCACGATCGCGGATTATGCGCAGGCCACGCGCCTGGCACGCCAGGCCGGTTTCGACGGTGTCGAACTGCACGGCATCGTCGGCTACCTGATTCCGGAATTCCTGAACGAGACCTTCAACCGGCGTACAGACCGCTACGGCGGCAGCATCGAGAACCGCGCCCGCTTCGTGCTCGAGGTGCTGGACGCGATGATCGAGGCCTGGAGCGCGGGCCGTGTCGGCCTCAAGCTCAGTCCCGGCGTCGGCCTCGGCAAGCTGCAGCCGACGGCGCAGACGCTGCCGACCTACGAGTATCTGGTGAAGCAGGTGTCGAAGCTGGGGCTCGCTTACCTGCAGCTCTACCACCCGGCCGCGGACCTGCGCGGCACTCCGGTGGAGGCGCTCGCTGGCGGCACGGCCGCCTATTTCCGACCCTTGTACGACGGCGTCATCATGGCCAACGGCGGCCTGACGCAGGCGTCGGCGCGCGCCATGCTCGAAGCGGGTCATGCCGATCTGGTGTCGTTCGGCGCGCCATATATCGCCAATCCGGACCTGGTCGAACGCTTCCGCCACGACCTGCCGCTGGCGCAGGCCGACCAGGATACGTATTACCAGGGGGGCGCACGCGGCTACACCGATTACGCGCCGGCTCAGCGCTGAACCAGCAGCAGGCGCAGCTTGTCGACGTCGATCGGCTTGGTCAGGTGATGGTCGAAGCCGGCGTCGAAGGCCATGCGGCGGTCCTTTTCCTGGCCCCAGCCGGTGGCGGCGATCAGGAGCAGCGCGCGGGCGCCGCTGGCCGCGCGCAGGCGGCGCGCCAGTTCGTAGCCGTTGATGTCGGGCAGGCCGATGTCGAGCACGGCGACGTCGGGCCCGAAGTCCGGCGCGACCTCGAGCGCGGCGGCGGCGCTGTGCGCCATGCGCGTGTGGCAGCCGAACAGTTCCAGCGCCGCCGCCATGGTCTCGGCGGCGTCGACGTTGTCGTCCACCACCAGCACCCGCAGCGCCGCCGGTACCGCCTGTGGCGCCGCGTCCGGCGCGGAATCGAGGCAGCCGGCCACCAGCGGCAGGCGCAGGGTGAATGTGCTGCCGCGGTCCGGACCGTCGCTGTCGACGCCGATCGACCCGCCGTGCAGGTCGACGATGCCGCGCGCCAGCGCCAGGCCGATGCCCAGGCCGCCACGTGCGCGCTGGAGCGCCGGCTCGAGCTGCGAGAACATCTCGAACACGGTCGAAAGCGCCTCGGGCGGGATGCCGATGCCGTTGTCGCGCACGCGCAGCTCGGCGTGGCCGTCGGCGCAGCCGAGCTCGAGGTCGATGAAGCCGCCGTCGGGCGTGTACTTGGCGGCGTTGGCCAGCAGGTTGATCACCACCTGGGCCAGGCGCGTGGCGTCGCCGTCGACCACCAGCGCTTCGGCGGGAATCGACAGGCGCAGCGTGTGGCGCGCGGCCGCCATCATGGCCGCCATGTCGTGCGCGGCGCCGCGCGCCAGCGCGCACAGGTCGACCGGCGCGCGCCGCAGCTGCATGCGGTTCTGGGTGATGCGCGAGATTTCCATCAGGTCGTCCACCAGCCGCGTCAGGTGGCGCAGCTGGCGGTCGAAGGCCAGCATCAGGCGCTCGTCGCCATCCATGCAGGCATCGCCGGCGTCGGCGCGCTTGCCGTGCTTGAGCCGCAGCACGTCGAGCGCGCTGCGCATCGGCGCCAGCGGATTGCGCAGCTCGTGCGACAGGGTGGCCAGGAATTCGTCCTTGCGGCGGTCGGCTTTCGACAGCTGTTCGTTGAGCGCCTGCAGCTGCGCCTCGGCGTCGCGCCGCGCTTCCAGCGCCGCCTCGGCGGTGCGGCGCGCGCCGAGCAAGGCGTGCTCGTAGGCGTGGCGGCCGGCCGACTTGAACAGGGCCCAATGATCGGTCGCCCGGCCGTCGTCGCCGCGCCGGCGCTGGATGTTGATCAGGACCGGCAGCCGGCCGCCGCCACGCGTGAGCAGGTCGAGCTGGATCTCGGCCACCGCGCCCTGGCTTTCCAGGAGCGGCAGGCAGCGGGTGTGGTGGAACAGACGCGCGCCCACCGTCAGCAGGTCGGCCATGCGCACCCTGCCGGCCAGCGCATCGGCATCGTCGGGGACGTAGCCGAGCCAGGCGAGCGCGGTGGCGTTGATGCACAGGATCGTGCCGCCGGGATCGGTCGCCAGCAACCCGCAAGCGGCCTGCTGGAACAGGGCATCGCTGGCGGACTGGACGGTATCCATGGCGGGTCAGCGCGTTGTGGACGCCAGCGGTTGCGACAGGGTGTGCGGCAGGGTTTGCGAGAGGAACAGGTCGATCGCGCGCGAGCTGGCGCTCGGCGCGCTCATGTGCGGACAATGGCCGACGTTCTCGATCAGCGCCAGTGTGCTGCGCGGCAGGTGGCGGTGCAGGTAGTCGCCCACCTGGCGCGGGGCGATCAGGTCGTCGCTGCATTGCAGGATCAGGGTCGGCACGGTCGACTTCGGCACGTCGGCGCGGTGGTCGGACAAGAAGGTGACGCGGCCGAAGTGGCGGGCGATGTCCGGGTCGATGCTGCAGAAGCTGCTGGTCAGCTCGGCGCGCAGGTCGGGCCGGTTGGGCGCGCCCATGATCGCCGGCGCCAGGTTCTGGGCCCAGCCCAGGTAGTTGGCGTCCATGGTGTCGAGCAGTTCATGGATGTCTTCGCGGCTGAAGCCGCCGATGTAGTCGCCGTCGTTGATGTAGCAGGGCGAGGGCGCGACCATGGCCTGGGCCACGAAGCGCTGCGGCGCGGCGACGGTGGCCAGCATGCCGATCGTGGCGCCGACCGAGTGGCCGATCACCACGGTCGGGCCGTCGGCGAATCCGTCGATAATGTCCAGCAGGTCGGCGGCGTGGCCGTGCAGCGACGCGTATTTGTCACGGTCGTAGGCGGCCTTGTCGGAGCCGCCGCTGCCGGTGAGGTCGTAGGTGACGACGCGGTAGCGGTCCTGGAAAGCGCCCGCCGTGAAGCGCCACATGAGCTGGTCGCAGCCGAAGCCATGGACGAAAACCATCGTGACCGCTCCCGCGCCGGCCACCTGGACGTTGTTTCGAATCTGAACGGACATTCACTGCCTTCTGGTGAGATTCAATACACGCTGATGTGTGTGCAAAATATCACTTTTTCGCAGCAAAGTCAGCCTTTGTGTGATTTTGCGTGATTCATTGGCGTGCAAGCGCTGTTCACTTCCATCCACCGGGCGCCGCCACTCAATCGCGATCGTCGTTTTCCGCTGCGCGTTCCAGCTGCGGAATGACTTTGACCAGCAGGATGCGCGGACCGTTCATCTTTCTTACCACCACGTCGAACTGCGGGAATTCGATGCGCTGGCCCTGTTTCGGGATGTCGCCCAGTTTTTCCATCAGCAGGCCGCCGACCGATTCCACGTCGTCCAGGCCCATCTGCTCGTTGTCGATGTCGATTCCCAGCAGGCGCTCGAGCGAGAAGATCGGCAGGCTGGCCTTGCCGATATAGGTGCCGTCCGGCTGCTTGAGCCAGTCGTTTTCGTTCATGCGGAATTCGTCGCGGATCTCGCCAACCATCGCGCCCAGCAGGTTGTCCAGGGTGACGAAGCCGACCGGGCGCTTGCCTTTTTCGCCGATCAGGGCGAAGTGCGGGGCGCCGCCGCGGAAGCGGCGGAAGATGTCTTGCGCCGGGGTGCGCGCCGAGATGGTTTCCACGGGACGCAGGAACTGGGTCAGGTCCGAGATCGCGCGGCCCGACTGCAGCGCGAAGTACAGGTCTTTCAGATGGATCACGCCCAGCACTTCTTCGCCGTCCTCGTCGAAGTAGGGATAGCGCGAGAAGCGGTTGCGGCGCACCGTCTCCAGGTTCTGCTCCAGCGAGCGGCTGGCGTACAGGGCGCTGACCTCGTTAATCGGGCGCATCAGGTCGGACACCGCCAGCTGGCCGAAGTCGAGCGACTGGGCCAGGATGTTGCGTTCGTCGTGGGTGATCTTTTCGCCCGGGGTGCCGGTGCGCAGGATCATTTTGAGTTCGTCGAGCGAGTAATGGGTGTCGTGGCCGCCGGCGCCGGCCAGGCCGGCCATGCGCAGCACGGTGTTGGCGCTGGCGTTGAGCAGCCAGATCGCCGGGTACATGGACCAATAGAAGATGTACAGCGGCAGGGCGCACCACAGCGCCACCGCTTCCGGCAGCCGGATCGCCAGCGACTTGGGCGCCAGTTCGCCGACCACGATGTGCAGGAACGAGATCACCGAGAACGCCACCACGAACGAGACGCCGTGGATCAGCTCTTCGGACGTCACGCCGGCAAAGGCGAACACCGGTTCGAGCAGGCTGGCGAAGGCCGGTTCGCCGACCCAGCCCAGGCCCAGCGACGCCAGCGTGATGCCGAGCTGGCAGGCCGACAGGTAGGCGTCGAGCTGGCCGTGGACTTTTTCCAGGATGCGCCCGCGCATGCCGCTGGTCTTGGCGATGGCGCGCACGCGCGTCTTGCGCAGCGTGACGATGCTGAATTCCGCCGCCACGAAGTAGCCGTTCAGCGCCACCAGGAACAGGGCGAGAACGAGGAACAATACGTTTTGCATAGTTGGTGTTGTTAACAAAAGGCAAAGCCAGCGGCCATTGTACCGCCCCTCGGGCGCCTCATCCGTCCGCCAGCACACCCTGGTGCACGGCCGACAGGATCGCTTCCACCGCCGGATGCTTGATCTTGCGCTCGTTCGAGATCGCATAGAAGTGCTCGCGCACCTCCGGCACCCGGCCCACCACGTCCGCGCCGAGCTGGACCTTGATGTCGGCGGCCGGCGCCGCCGGCGTGAAGAACAGGCCCAGCCCGCGCCGGCCGAAGGTGTTCAGCAGGGCGTTGTCCTCGAACTCGCCCACCACGTCGGGACGGATCGCGTGGCGCTCGAACCAGTCGTCGATCTTGGCGCGCAGGGCATTGTTGCGGGTCGGGAGCAGAAACGGCGCGCCCTTCAGCGAGGCCGGGAAATCCTTGCGGTACCACTTGGCCAGGTTGGGCGCGCCGACCACCACCATCTCGCTTTCGCTGAGCAAATGGCTGAACACGCGCAGCGTGGTGCCGGTCGGCACCGCGCGGTCGGTCAGCACCACGTCCAGCTTGTGCAGGGCCAGGTCGCCCAGCAGCGCTTCGTACTGGTCTTCGTGGCATACCAGGCGCACCGGAATGTCGAGCTGGGTGGTCACTTCCAGCAGGCGGTAGGCGATGAACTTGGGCAGCGAATCCGAGATGCCGACCGCCAGCCGGATGCGCGCGCTGTCCGAGGCGTCCAGCGCTTCCTGCATCTGCTCGCCGAGCAGGAAGATCTGGTCGGCGTAGGACATGGCCAGGCGGCCGGCCTCGGTCAGCGCCAGGCGCCGGCCCTGCTGGGTGAACAATGCTTTACCGAAAGATTGCTCAAGCAAGGTAAGCTGTGTACTGACTGTCTGGATTGCCAGGCCGAGGCGCTCGGCGGCGCGCGTGATGCTGCCTTCCTTGGCCACGACCCAGAAGTAGTAGAGGTGACGGAAATTGATGGGTGTATGGCTCATTTATTCTGTTTTTACGAAGGAATCTTTCGATTATCTTCGCTTTTTCAAGATGCTGCCAGCCGCTAGACTGCGCGTTGCAGCACATACTTTTAATAAGAGGGAGAAACACCAATGAAGTACTTTACCTGGTCATTCGTCGTGACCGCAGTCTGCCTGGCGCTGGCTGCCTGGTGGGGCTACCAGCATCCAGGTCCTGGGGGCGCCGCTGCTGCCGCGTTGACCGCGCTGGGCGTGGCCGCGATCCTGGCGGTGATGGAAGTCTCGCTGTCGTTCGACAACGCCGTGGTCAACGCTTCGGTGCTGAAGAACTGGGACGAGTTCTGGATCAAGCTGTTCCTGGGCGTCGGCATCATCATCGCCGTGTTCGGCATGCGCCTGGTGTTCCCGCTGGTGATCGTGGCCGTGGCTGCGGACCTGGGCATCACCGAGGTGTGGAACCTGGCGCTGTCCGATCCGAAAGCGTTCTCGATGCACCTGACCAACCACCACGCGGAAGTGGCGGCCTTCGGCGGCATGTTCCTGCTGCTGGTGTTCCTCAACTTCATGCTGGACGACGAGAAGGAAACCCACTGGCTGGGCAACTTCGAGAAGAAGATCGGCGCGCTGGGCAAGGTGTCGTCGATCGCTGTGATGATCGCGATTGCTGCTTTGCTCTTCAGCATGACTTACGTTGATGAAGCGCAAAAGATGGTCGTGTTGATCGCCGGCCTGTGGGGCATCCTGGTCTATGTTGGCGTCGATATGCTCAGCAGCATGCTGGAAAAGAGCGAAGAAGGCGGCGGCGAAGTCGGCGACATGGTCAAGAAGGGCGGTATCGGCGGCTTCCTGTACCTGGAAGTGCTGGATGCCTCGTTCTCCTTCGACGGCGTGATCGGCGCCTTCGCGATCACCAACGACGTCGTGATCATCATGCTGGGCCTGGCGATCGGCGCGATGTTCGTGCGTTCGATGACCGTGTTCCTGGTGCGCAAGGGCACCCTGGACGAATACGTCTACCTGGAACATGGCGCACACTACGCGATCGGCATCCTGGCCGTGATCATGCTGGCGAGCATGAAGTGGCACGTGCCCGAGCTGGTGACCGGCGGTGTGGGCGTGGCCTTCATCCTGGCTTCGCTGTGGAGCTCGCTGCAGTACAAGAAGAAGCACGCAGGCCTGGAAGCATAAGGGCAACCGTGGTCGATGGTTAGCAGTAACGCAGGGTTGGCGGGTCCCCCGCCGACGCGTTCAACCAGTATGCAGTGGCAGAGCATGCGCAGGTTGAACGCGTCGGCGGCATAGCCGCCAACCCTACGAGTGACACGCAACACAGAATTCAGAATCCGCGGCGAGCGGCAGAACACCAGCTCGCTGCGTTTATCAACCGGTGTTCAAGCAGTTTTATTTTCAGGAGAGTCTCAATCATGGCAATCAGTCTGCAAAAAGGCGGCAACGTCAACCTGTCGAAAGAAGCCCCGGGCCTGACCCAGCTGAAGGTCGGCCTCGGCTGGGACACCCGCGCCACCGATGGCGCAGCCTTCGACCTGGACGGCGCCGTGTTCCTGCTCAATTCGTCGGGCAAGGTCCGTTCGGATAGCGACTTCATCTTCTACAACAACCTGAAATCGAGCGACGGCTCGGTGGTCCACGCCGGCGACAACACCACCGGCGCCGGCGAGGGCGACGACGAAGTCGTCACCATCGACCTGACCAAGGTACCGGCCGACGTCGACAAGGTCGTGCTGGGCGTGACCATCCACGACGCCGAAGCGCGCCGCCAGAACTTCGGCATGGTCGGCAAGGCCTTCATCCGCTGCGTCAACGGCGCCACCAACCAGGAAGTGGCGCGCTACGACCTGTCGGAAGACAGCTCCACCGAAGCGGCGATGATCTTCGGCGAGGTGTACCGTAACGGCGCGGACTGGAAATTCCGCGCGATCGGCCAGGGTTTCGCCGGCGGCCTGGGCCCACTGGCCCGCAACTACGGCGTCAACGTTTAATTTCATTCAGTAAGGAGCAGCATGGCGCGGCGCGTCATGCTGCTACAGCCCTTTTCAAAGGAAGCCAAATGCCAGTTTTTACCGTGACCGGGGACGTCGATCCCTTCCTGCATGTGTCGATGAGGCAGGGCGAGACCATCTATTGCGAATCCGACGCGATGGTGATGATGGAGTCGACCCTCGACCTGAAAGGCAAGATGAAGGGCGGGCTCGGTAGCGCCCTGATGCGCACCTTCGCCAACGGCGAATCGTTCTTCCAGCAGCACATCGAAGCCACCCGCGGCGACGGCGACTGCTTGCTGTCGCCGACCCTGCCGGGCGCGATGCAGATCGTCGACGTCGGCCAGAACCAGTACATCATCAGCGATGGAGCGTTCGTCGCAGCGTCCTCGGGCGTGGAGCTGAAGGTGCGCACCCAGAGCATCGGCAACGCCCTGTTCGCGCAGAGCGGCGGCTTCTTCGTCACCGAGACCGGCGGCAAGGGCCAGGTGGCGGTGTCGGGCTTCGGCTCGATGTCGGTGCTGGACGTGGAGCCGGGCAAGGACGCCATCATCGACAACTCGCACGTGGTGTGCTGGGACAGCACGCTGCGCTACGAGATCTCGATCACCACCGGCACCAGCGGCGGCTTCCTGGGCAACCTGATCAACAGCCAGACCAGCGGCGAGGGCATGGTCCTGCGCTTCTCGGGTCGCGGCAAAGTGTACGTATGTTCGCGCAACCGCACTGCATTCAAGGCCTGGATGCAGCAGCCGGCTAAATAAGGAGGAATGCAATGTCAGTCAATCTGCAAAAGGGACAGAAGATTTCCCTCGACAAGGAAGGCGGCGCTGGTCTGAGCCGCGTGACCATGGGCCTGGGCTGGGACGCGATCAAGTCGAAGGGCTTCTTCGGCTTCGGCGGCGGCAAGTCCGAGGCGGTCGACCTGGACGCCTCGGTGGTGCTGTTCGACGAATCGAACCGCGCCGTCGACACCGTCTGGTTCCGCCAGCTCAAGAGCCGTGACGGCAGCATTGTCCACAGCGGCGACAACCGCACCGGCGCCGGCGACGGCGACGACGAGCAGATCTCGGTCGACCTGAATGGCGTGCCGCCGAACGTCAAGGCGCTGGTGTTCACCGTCAACAGCTTCACCGGCCAGAACTTCTCGACCGTCGAGAATGCCTACTGCCGCCTGATCAACGCCACCAACGGGCAGGAAGTGGCGCGCTTCAACCTGTCGGTGACCGGTTCGCACTCGGCGCAGATCATGGCCAAGCTGTATCGCCATAACGGCGAGTGGAAGATGCATGCGATCGGCGAGAATGGCGTCGGTCGTACCTTCGATGATCTGATGCCGCAGATTACGCCGCATCTGTAATCTGTAATTAGTTACCCACAAAATTACCCCGTCATCCCCGCGCAGGCGGGGATCCAAGTTTGTATGCGTATCCACTACGTCAAGCGTCAGTGGCTGCGCGACGGACCTGGATCCCCGCCTTCGCGGGGATGACGTTTTTGCGTTACGGGCCACGTCTTCGCGATGGCGGTAACGCATCCGCATTACCCGCCCCGCATGGAATGACTTCCGATCGTTGACAACCTACAACTGCATCAGTAGTGTATTAACCAATTAATACACCAATACGCAATGACCATCCCGCTCACCCACCTGTTCTCGATCGTCCCCGGCTCGTCCGATCCGATCTACCGCCAGCTGGTCGACCAGGTCCGGCGCCTGGTCGCCGGCGGCCAGCTGGCGCCGGGCGAGACGCTGCCCTCGGTGCGCGAGGTCGCGCTGCAGCTCACCGTCAATCCGATGACCGTGTCCAAGGCCTACGGCCTGCTCGAAACCGAGGGCGTGCTGGTGCGCCGGCGCGGGATCGGCATGGCGGTCGCCGGCCAGCCCAGCGACAAGCACGACGCCACGGAGCGCGCCAACCTGCTGCGGCCCACCCTGGAACGCGCCGCGCGCGAAGCACGCGAACTCGAACTCGATCCCGCCACCGTCATCGCTCTTTTCACCCACATCCTGAAGGAACAACCGTGACCGCTTCTCCCATCCAGATGCGTGGCGTCGCCATGCGCTTCGGCAGCAAGACCGTGCTCGACGGACTCGACTGGGAGGTGCGCCGCGGCCAGGTGATTGGCCTGCTGGGACGCAACGGCGCCGGCAAGTCGACGCTGATGGAATGCATGCTAGGCCTGCGCGAGACCGACGCCGGCAGCGTCACGCTGTTCGGCGAACCGGTGGCAAGCCTGTCGGACGCCAGCCGCGCCCGCGTCGGCTACGTGCCGCAGAAATCCGATCTGTTCGAGTGGATGACGCCGCTACAGATGCTGGATTACTTCAAGGCGCTGTACCCGCGCTGGAACGACGAAAGGGTCGAGCTGCTCCTGGCGCGCTGGGGCTTCGACCAGCTGATGCGCAACAAGCCGATCAGCCGGCTGTCGGGCGGCGAGAAGCAGCGCCTGTCGATCATCCGCGCGCTGGCGCACGACCCCGAGCTGCTGGTGCTGGACGAACCGGTGTCGGCGCTCGACCCGGCCGGCCGCCGCGCCTTCCTGAGCGAATTGATCGACGACGTGATCGAGCGCGGCACCACGGTGCTGTTCTCGACCCACATCCTGACCGACCTGGAGCGGGTGGCGCTCGACGTCGCCTTCCTCAAGGACGGCAGGATCGTGCTGCAAGGCCCGCTCGACGACCTGCTGGAAGACGCGCAGCGCAAGCACGCCGGCGTACGCGCCGGGCCGCCGACGCTGGAAGAACTGTTCCTCGAGGTGACGCGATGAGCGCGCGCCTCGGCCAGTACTGGCTGCTGTGGCGGGCGGGGTTGAGTTTCACCCACTACTTCTCCAGGCGCCTGCTGCTGCTGGCGGCAGTGTTCGTGACGCTGGTGTGTGCCTTGACCGCGGCTTACAGCGGCAGTTCCGGCGCCTGGCTCAGCTGGGTCTTGTGCGTGCCGGCCGGCTTCCTGCTGTTCGTCTGGGCCATGGCCTGGGTGCCGGGCGCACTCAAACTCAATTCACCGGCCAATGCGCAGCTGGTGCCCGGTATGCGCGGGCGCCTGATCGAACTGGGCTTGCTGGTGTGGCTGGCGGGCATTGGCGTGCTCGGCGCGGGCATCTACCTGACGTCGGGCCCTGCTGGTGCGAGCCTGTGGCTGGCAGTCTTCCTGACCCTCGGTCTGGCAACCATGACGGCGGGCATTTCCATGGCGCGGCTGATCTATTTCCCGATACTGCTGGGTTTCATCGCCGGCGACCGCGTCGCCACTGGCGCTGGCGCTGCTGCCACTGCTTGGCGCGCTGGCCATGCGGGCGATGTTTCCGCGGGCCGGCGCGCGCCACTGGAAGATGGTTGCGCGTCAGACCAGCGCCGGCGCCGTCAAGCTCCCCGCCACGCTGGACCGCGAACCGACGCGGTTTTCGTGGGACGGCCTGCTGCTGCGGCGCGCCGTGGCCCGGCGCAAGCCGGCCGCGCTGCTGGTGCTGGCGCTCGGGCGCAGCATGCCGGGGGCGTTGGCCAACGGCCTGGCGCTGGCGGCGCTTGGGATCGGCGCGGTCGTCTTCCTGGCAAAGAACGGTGTACTGCCGATCATGACCGATTATTTCGCGCAGTTTAGCTGGATTACGATCTCGGGCGTCCTGGTGGTCTTCATCTTCCAGGCCGGCATGGCCCCGGCCTGGCTGGCGCGCACCACCGGCGAGCAGGCGCTGGTGCGGCTGGCGCCGAGCTTTCCGGTCGACGCAGCGGCGTTCAACGGCTTGCTGGCGCGCGTCCAGCTGCGCCAGTCGCTGACGATCTGGCTGATGGCGAGCGGCGCCGCGTTGCTGCTCGGCCTGGTCAGCGGCATGGACGGCGCCGCGCTCTGGCAGCAGGCCGGCGTGTGCTGCATGACCTTGCCGACGCTGGCCCTGGCACTGCGCAACCATGCCAGCAGGGCGGCCTGGCCGGTGTTCGGCATGTGGGCTCTCTCATTCGGACTGAGCTATGTAAGTCCGCTGGCCGGCATCGTTGCGTACGCCGCGTTCGGCCTGCCGTTCTGGCCAGTCGCGCTGGCTACCGCGTTCACCTTGAGCATCGTGCTGGTGCACCAGCGCCTGGGCCTGATGCGCGCGGCGCCGATCGCATTTCCGGCTGGACGGCTCGATTGAAGAGACGGGTGGCGTGGTGTGCCGTCGGCGGCCACGCCGCTGCGTTCCAAGCATCACCCATATGTGAACATGTACTTAAATTGTTACCAATTAGCAACGGTAAATCCCGAAAAACGCCACAAATCGTTGCCTACAGCCAACCAAAAGTCGTGTTTCTCCGTTGCCGCAGCGGTTTTTTGCTGAATTTTCCGGCTACTCGGGGTAAGGTGAGGTCCGCTAAAACTTGCTTTGCGTAAATTCACCTACCTCCGAGGCATCATGCTCCAACATCTTTCACTGCGCGTTCGCCTGATCGCGACCATGGCCCTGCTGGGTTTCCTGATTGCCGCGATCGGCGCGGCTGGCATCTATGGCCAGCGCCAGGAGCACGCCGCGCTCGAGCACGTCTACTCGAACCAGCTTGCGTCCAGCATCGCGATCAACAGCGCCAAGAATTTCCTGGCCCGCGCGCGCTTCAACTACGACAAAGCCGTGTTCCACCCGGATGCTGCCGACGTCGGCAACACCCTCAAGCGCGGCAAGAGCTTCATCGACGATTCCGACCGCGAATGGCAGCGCTACCTGGCCATGCCGCGCGACGCCGAAGAGGAGCAGCTGGCCAAGACCCTGGAAGCCGAACGCAGCCGCTACATCAGCGACGGCATGCTGGCGCTGGCAACCGCGGTCGAGCAGCAGGACGCGGCCCGCATCGACCAGTTGGCGATGAAGGATCTGACCAAGCTGTACGGTAGCTTCAACAAGGCGTCCGAGGCGGTCGACGAGTACCAGATGAAGGCCGCCAAGCAGACCTTCGACCAGCGTACCGAACAGTTCAACGTCATGCTGACCGTCACCGGCGGCGCCGTGCTGCTGGGCCTGCTGCTGGCCGCAGTGTCGTCGTGGCTGCTGCTGCGCGCCATCATGCAGCCGCTGAACCACGCGCTCGGCCACTTCGAGGCGATGGCCGAGGGCGACCTGTCGACCCGTGTCGAGATCGGCCGCAACGATGAAATGGGCGCGCTGCTGCAGGGCCTGGCGAACATGCAGCGCCAGCTGGCCGCCACCGTGCGCAGCGTGCGCGACAGCAGTATGTCGATCGCCACCGCCAGCAGCGAGATCGCCGCCGGCAACATGAACCTGTCCGCGCGCACCGAGCAGCAGGCCGGCAGCCTGGAAGAAACGGCGTCGTCGCTGGAAGAACTGACCAGCACCGTGCAGCACAATGCCGACAACGTGCGCCAGGCCAACAACGTGGCGCGCACCGCGTCCGAGGTCGCCAACCGCGGCGGCAAGCTGGTAACCGAAGTGGTGCAGACCATGGGCGCCATCGACGCCTCGTCCAAGCGCATCGTCGACATCATCTCGACCATCGACGGCATCGCCTTCCAGACCAATATCCTGGCGCTGAACGCGGCGGTGGAAGCGGCCCGCGCCGGCGAGCAGGGCCGCGGCTTCGCGGTCGTCGCCAGCGAGGTGCGCAACCTGGCGCAGCGCTCGGCGACGGCGGCCAAGGAAATCAAGGAACTGATCGCCACCTCGGTCAGCAACGTCGAAGCCGGTTCGGCACTGGTCAACAGCACCGGCGCCACGATGGAAGAGATCGTCTCCAGCGTGACCCGGGTGAGCGACATCATGGCCGAGATCCTGGCCGCCGGCGAAGAGCAGAGCGCCGGCATCCAGCAGATCAACGAGGCGGTGGCGCACATGGACCAGGCGACCCAGCAGAACGCCGCCCTGGTCGAGGAAGCGGCCGCCGCCACCGGCGCGCTGCAGGACCAGGCCAGCGCGCTGCAGCAGATGGTGAGCGTGTTCAAGGTGGATCCGGCTGCAGCAGCCATTATCCAGCCGGCCCAGGCGCGCAGCGGCGCCGCCCACCACCTGGCGCTGGCCGCCGCCTGACGCGTCGGCGCCGGGGCGCCGACGACAAGCGCGCGACATGCGCGCCACTACGATGCCGACTCCTTCCTCCATGGAGTCGACATCATGTCACCTTCCCGCAGCGCCATCTCCATCGCCAGCCTTGCGCTGGCCTCCTGCCTGATCCTGGCCAGTCCCCACGGCCGCTCCGCCCTGGCGGGCCAGCCGGCCGCCGGGCCGGCTGCGCCAGACCTCACCGGCGTGGCATTGGCGCCGATCGACAAGGCCCATACCTTCGCCCAGCTGCGCCGGGATGCCAGGGCCGCCGGTCCCAGCACCTTGCTGGTGCTGTCGCTGGCGCGCGAAGGTGTGACCGCCATCGACCTGAGCGCACTGAGCGGCCTGTACGGCCTTGACGCCTTCGACGTCATCAAGCGCTTCGACAGCGCCGCCCTCGACGCGCTGGCGCGCCAGCCGCAGCGCGCGCGCCGCTATCCCTTGTCCAGTTTGCTGGGCGTCGGGCCGCGCGGCCTGGCGCACGTCGCCGCCGGCACCAATTATCCGGCGCACGGCGAAGAGACCGGCGTCGAGGGCGCCTTCCTGTTCCCGAAACTGTCGCCGGCCAGCGGCCCGCGCATGACGGTCGCCACTGCGCCCGGCGTGCTGCTCGACTACGAGGTCGAGGTGTGCGCGCGCTTCGACCGCGAACTGCGCTCGATGGCCGACTTCGAGGCGGCGCGCAAGGGCCTGTTCCTGTGCGGCGATTTCACGGACCGCGCCACGCTGGTGCGCAACCTCGACCTGCGCAACATCACTTCCGGCGACGGCTTCGCCGACGCCAAGAGCGGGGCCGACCGCTTCCCGACCGGCCCGTTCCTGGTGGTGCCACATGATTGGAAAGCCTTCCTGGCCGAGGTCACCATCGCCACCCACGTCGACGGCCGGCCGCGCCAGCGGGCCAGGACGGCCGACATGATCAAGGACCTGCCCACCATCGTGCGCGAGACATTGCAGGAGGCGGGCGCCCGCACCTGGTCGTACCGGGGCGGGCGCATCCCGATGGTCGAGCGCGCCGCGATCGGCACCGAGAGCGCGGTGCTGACCGGCACCGGCGACGGCGTCGTGTTCCGCGAGCCGGGCGCCGAGGTGATGAAGGAGGTGATGACCGCGCCAGGCCGCGCCGCGCAGCTGGCCGTCATCGAACGCTACCTGGCCGGCGAGGCCGCCAGGCGCATCTATCTGCAGCCGGGCAACCGCGTGCGCCATTCGAGCAACTACCTTGGCTGGATCGAGGCTGGCGTGGTCACCGCGCCGGCGGCCGGCAAATAGGGCGCCCGGCAACGACATTCCAACGACACGCCTGGTTCATCCTTCTCCACATCGAAATCACTCACCGTCCAACACAGGGTCATCTCATGAAGCATTCCTTGGCATTCTTCCTTGTCCTCTCCACCGCATCCGGTCTCGCCGCCGCCCAGGAAACCCCGCGCTGGGGTCTCGGCATCGGCACCGCCGTCTCCGACAGCGTCTACGCCGGCGAAGGCACGCGCGTCACTCCGTTCCCGCTGGTCTCGTACGAAGGCGAGCGCTTCTTCTGGCGCGGCATCAGCGGCGGCGCGCATCTGGTGAAAGGCGCCGCCTTCACTCTCGACGCCACGCTGTCGGCACGGATCGACGGCATCGACCGCGACGACTTCGGCGCCGACGAACTGGCCCGCAACGGGATCGACCGCAGACTGCTGGAAGACCGCGACGACGCCTTCGACCTCGGCCTGGCGGCCAGCTGGCGCGGCGCGGCCGGCCAGCTCACCATCGGCGCCAAGGGCGACGTCACCGGCGCCAGCAAGGGCTTCGAAGCCAGCGTGACCTACGCCTATCCGATCCAGTGGGGCGCAGCCCGCATTTCGCCCAACATCGGCGTGGCGCACTATTCGAAGAAGCTGGCCAACTACTACTACGGCACCTTGCCCGAGGAAGTCGCGCGCGGCGTGCGCCGCTACGAGCCGGGCAGCGCGGCCATCGCCCGCGTCGGCATCGACGTGGTGCGGCCGTTCGCCGGACGCTGGGCCGTGATCGGCAGCGTCTCGTACCGCAAGCTGCCGGGCAAGCTGTCGGATAGTCCGTTGCTGGAAAAGGATCTTGATGGCGTGGTGTCCGGCTTCATCGGCCTGTCGCGCGGCTTCTGAGAGGGAAGGGCCGGCGGCGCGCGATTGATGCGATACTGGCCCGCATTGTGACCAAGAGTTGAATCACGCAATCACCGAATATGCGCATCGACATCATGAAGCAGCCCCTGAGCGTTCTCATCATCGAAGACAACGCCGCCCTGGCGGCCAATATCTACGACTACCTGGAAGCCTGCGGCCACCATCCCGACGCCGCGCCGGATGGCGAATCCGGCCTGGGCCTGCTGGCGCTGAACCGCTACGACGCCGTGGTGCTGGACTGGATGATGCCGCGCATGGACGGCATGACGATGCTGGCCCGGTTGCGGCGCGAGCTGAAGTCGCGCATCCCGGTGCTGGTGATCACAGCGCGCGACCAGCTCGAACACAAGCTGGAGGGTTTTACCACCGGCGCCGACGACTACGTGGTGAAACCGGTGGCGCTGCCCGAACTCGAGATCCGGCTGCGGGTGCTGGCGGCGCGCGCCGGCGCCGCGCCGGCCGGTGCCCAGGTGCTGGAAGTGGCCGACCTGCGCTTCGACCTGGGCACGCTGCAGGTCACGCGCGGCGGCAGGCAGGTAGCCATGACGCCGGTGCGGCGCCAGCTGCTCGAACTCCTGATGCGCCGTTCGCCCGGCCTGGTGCGGCGCGAAGAACTGGAAACCCTGATCTGGAACGACCGCGTGCCCGACAACGACGTGCTGCGCTCGCACATGCACATGCTGCGCAAAGCGGTCGACGGCGGCGCCGAACGCAAGCTGGTCGTGACGGTGGCCGGCAGCGGTTATCGCCTGGGCGGGGCGGATGAATAAGCCGGCGGCCGGCACCGCGCAGAGCCGGCGCCGGCGCAGCCTGCAGCGCAAGATCAGCTCGGTGTTCGTGCTGTTCGGGCTGCTGCTGGCGCTGGGGCTGACGATCCAGGGCAACCTGAGCCAGCAACTGATCGTGCATCCGATCTGGGAAGAGCTGCTGCGTTCGAGCACCGATCAATACCTGGCCGACGGCGCGCCGGCCAGGGCGCTGCCGGCGGAGGGCCTGATCCGCGGCTGGCGCTTGACGGGAGACGGTGCGCCGGCCGCCATGCCCGCTTATTTTGCACGGCTGGCGCCCGGCTACTACGACGAGCAGGCGATGGATGCCTGGGATGGAGAGAAAAGCCATGCGGTGCTGGTCACGCCGCTGGCCGGCGGCGAACGGGTCGTGATGGCGGTCGACATCACCGACCTCGAAAACGACCAGAATGCGATGGCGCTGATCAGCGTCCTGATCGCGGTGGTGAGTGGATTGACCATCGTCGCGTCGCTGCTGTGGCTGTACCGCGGCATGCGCCGCCCGATCAGGCTGCTGGCGCAGCGGATGGAAGAGCTCGACCCCGAGCAGCCGTCGCAGCGCCTGACCACCGATTTCGCCATCAGCGAACTGCACGACATCGCGACCCTGGTGAATCGCCACCTGGAGCGGGTCGAACGCTTCATCGAACGCGAGCGCAGCCTGCTGGACCAGGCCAGCCACGAATTCCGCACCCCGATCGCGGTGATCGCGGGCGCGGTCGACGTGCTCAGGCTGTACGACCTGCCGCCGGCCGCGGCGGCGCCGCTACAGCGCATCCAGTCGACCACCGACAATCTGTCCGAGACCATGGCGGCATTGCTGTTTTTGTCGCGCGAAGCGGATGGCAGCGCGCCGCTCGAGAGCACCCGGCTCGACGCCCTGGTCACGCTGCTGGTCGACGACCACCGCCATCTGCTGGACGGCAAGGATGCGCGCTTCGAGATCGAGGCGCTGCAGCCGCTGTGGGTGGACAGTCCCGAAGCGATCCTGCGCATCGTGGTCGGCAATCTGCTGCGCAACGCCGCCGAGAACACCTGGCAGGGCGCCATTTGCATCCGGCTGGCGGACGGACGGCTGACGGTGCAGGACAGCGGCGCCGGCTTCGACACGGTGGCGGCGGCGCGCCGCTACACCCGCGCGCTGCGCGATTCGGCCAAGCAGGGCGGGGGACAGGGACTCGGCCTGTTCCTCACGCGCCGGGTGTGCGAACGCTTCGGCTGGCGCTTGACCATGTCGTCGCATCCGGGGCAGGGCACGCTGGCCGAACTGCGTTTTCCTGGATAGTCCGGCGCATCAGCCGTGCCTGAGCACCGCCATGAATTCGGCGCCGGCGATCAGGGCCAGGATCGCCGTCATGTGCACGCCGAGCAGTACCAGCGCCGCGACCCAGGCCGCCGGCCGGCTGCCGCCATACACGCGGCGCAGGGCGATCGCCAGG
Source organism: Massilia sp. YIM B02443 (assembly GCF_030411955.1). Classification (GTDB taxonomy): domain Bacteria; phylum Pseudomonadota; class Gammaproteobacteria; order Burkholderiales; family Burkholderiaceae_D; genus Telluria. The sequence continues at coordinate 19,233 of NZ_JASNRA010000029.1, read as the reverse complement.
TAGGCGACGATCCAGCACACCGGCAGCAGCTGCAGCCAGTCCCAGGGCTCGGCCAGCGAAGACAGGCGGGCATAGATCGCGGCGATCAGCCAGGCGACATTGCCGGGAATGAGCATCATCGCACTGGCCAGCAGGAACACGAAGGCGCTGTAATGCAAGGCGAACACCAGGTGTTCGCCGTAAAGACGCCGGGTGCGCCAGTAGATCAGTTTCAGGTACAGCGCGAACAGCGGCAAGGCGCCGATCAGCATGTACGGCACGGTGCTCAGGAAGCCCTGGTTCAGGAGCGCCGCCTGCTGCTCCTTCGGCGCGGCGACGAACTGTTGCAGGTTGCTTGCCCACTTCTTGTTCACACGGCCCAGGTGCGCAACCGCGTCCTTCAATGGTTCGAACTTTTCGGAATCCGTTTCGGATTTGTCGCTCTCGGCTTCGGCCACCGTGACATAGAGGGCGACATTGCGCGGCTTGCCGGTGGCGGGATCGCTGGTCTTGTGTTCGTAGATGAGGCCGTAGCTGTCTTCCTTGAAGAACACCTGCGGCAGGTCGACCCCGATGATCTTGATCAGCGCGAACACGATCAGGCTCAGCGTCAGGTACAGGCGCAGCGGATTGACGAACGGCACGCGTACGCCGCGCAGGTGGTCGGCCGTCAGCCGTCCCGGGGCCAGCAGCAGCGTGCGCAGCGTTCGCCACAGCTTGCCTTCCAGCGCCACGTAATGGCCAACGAATTCGTGCAGGAATTCGCCCGCCGAGGGCGGATGGGGATGGGTCGACTCGCCGCAGTGCGAGCAGAAATTGCCCTGTGCCGGAAAGTGGCAGCTGGGGCAGCCGTGGGGGTGGGGCGCACCTGTCTGCGGCGCATGCGCGGCCAGGTCGGGGGGCACGATGTCAAGCACGGGGGGCACGGTCTGGCGGTCCTCACGAAGCGATGGCTGAAACGGTGTTTACGGGACGGATGCGCTGCGCGCGCCGCCGTCCAACCGGATAGCATAGCCTAGTGGCCGGGCGTCAATTTACACGCATTGTCACGCCTCAGTCCTGCGCGAAGAAATCGGTGTCGGGCACCAGGTCGCGCAGCGGCTGGCACTTGCGTTCGGCTTCCTCGGCCCGGGCGCGCAGGCGCCCGGCTTGCACCGGATCGCCGCCGGCGTCGGCCTGGTCTGCCATCCCTCCTTGTTAATTTTTTATCATTGTAGGGAATCGGCGCCGGCGCCGGCCCGGCAATCGTGCCGCCCCCGTGCCGCCAGCGCGGCGGGCGCCGGATGCGGCGACGACATGCCGATCATGCAATAATGTGGCATGAACGCGCGCAACCATTTTTCGATTCCCTCCGCAGCAGGACACTCCAGGTTGTCTGCATGACGGGCGTGCGCCCGTTTCCACCGGGTGGCGGCGCGATGGGGGCCGCGATCCGCGCCCTCGACTGGCGCGCATCGCCGCTCGGACCCGTATCCGCCTGGCCGGCCACGCTGCGCACCGCCGTCGGCATCATGCTCGATTCGGCCTTCCCCAGCTTTCTGGTGTGGGGCCCGCAGCAGATCCTGATCTACAACGACGCCTACGCCGGGATCCTGCACGACAAGCACCCGGCCGCGCTCGGCCGCTCGTTCCGCACGGTCTGGCCCGAGATCTGGGACGTGCTGGCGCCGCTGGTCGAGCGCACCCTGGTGCGCGGCGAATCGCACCGCATGAACGACATCCCGCTGGTCGTGCAGCGCAGGGGCTACGCCGAGCAGACCTGGTTCACCTATTCGTACGGCCCGGTGCGCGCCGACGACGGCGCAGTGCTCGGCATGCTGTGCAACTGCATCGAGACCACCGAGGCGGTGCTGATCCAGCGCCGCCGCGCCACCAGCGAAGCGGTGCTGCGCGAAAGCGAGGCCAGCACGCGCCAGGATGCCGAACGGGTGCAGCTGGCCCTGACCGCCGGCGCCATCATCGGCACCTGGGTGTGGGACCTGACGACCGACCGTTTTACCGTCGACGAGGCCTTTTCGCGCGCGTTCGGCCACGATCCGGCCCTGGGCCGCGTCGGCCTGAGCCTGGCGCAGGTGGTCTCCACCGTGCACCCGGACGACCAGGCCGGGCTGGCCCAGGCCATCAACGAAGTCATCGCGCGCGGCGGCCATTACGCCCACCAGTACCGGGTGAAACGCGCCGACGGCCACTATTACTGGATCGAGGCCAACGGCCGGGTCGACCTGGCGCCGGACGGCACCGGGCTGCGCTTTCCCGGCGTGCTGATCGACGTCCAGGCGCGGCGCGCGGTGGAGGCCGAGCGCGACCAGGCGATCCTGAAACTGCGCGCCCTGAACGACGAACTGGAACAGAAGGTCATCGCCCAGGCGCTGGCGCGCGGCCGCACCTGGCAGGTCAGTCCCGACCTGATCGGCGTGATCGGCGCCGACGGCCACTTCGAAGCTTCGAACCCGGCCTGGGAAGCGATGCTCGGCTGGAGCGAGGAAGAAGTGGCCGGCACGTATTTCCTCGACTTCGTGCACCCGGACGACCATGACGGCACGCGCGCGGCCTGGAACGGCATGCTGCAGGACGAGCTGCCAGCGCTGCGCCTGGAAAACCGCTACCGCCACAAGGCCGGCGGCTGGCGCTGGCTGTCGTGGGTGGCGGTGCCGGACGACGGCAAGGTGTACTGCTCGGCGCGCGACATCACGGTCGAGCGCGAGCGCCAGGCCGAACTGGAGCGCGCCCAGGACCTGCTGCGCCAGTCGCAGAAGATGGAAGCGGTGGGCCAGCTCACCGGCGGCCTGGCGCACGACTTCAACAACCTGCTGGCGGGCATCTCGGGCAGCCTCGAGCTGATGAACATGCGCATCAAGCAGGACCGGGTGGGCGAACTCGAGCGCTACATCGGCGTGGCGCTGGGCGCCACCCGGCGCGCGGCCGCGCTCACGCACCGCCTGCTGGCGTTCTCGCGCCGCCAGACGCTGGCGCCGCGCTCGACCGACGTCAACGCCATGGTCGGCAGCATGCTGGACATGATCCGGCGCACGGTGGGCCCGAGCGTGCAGGTCGAGACCGGCTGCACGCCGCGCCTGTGGCCGGCGCTGGTGGACCAGTCGCAGCTCGAAAATGCGCTGCTGAACCTGTGCATCAACGCGCGCGACGCCATGCCCGACGGCGGGCGCATCGAGATCGGCACCGACCACCGCCAGATCACGCCGGAACAGGCGCGCGAATATGACATGCAGGCGGGCGAATACCTGACCCTGTGCGTGTCCGACACCGGCAGCGGCATGCCGCCGGACGTGATCGCCAAGGCGTTCGACCCGTTCTTCACCACCAAGCCGCTGGGCCAGGGCACCGGCCTCGGGCTGTCGATGATCTACGGCTTTGCCAAGCAGTCGGGCGGCCAGGTGCGCATCGCGTCGAGCGAAGGCGAGGGCACCACCGTCACCATCTACCTGCCGCGCCACCTCGGCGAGGCCGACCGCGACGACGGCGCGCCGCAACAGAACGACGCGCCGCTGGCCGGCGCCGGCGAAACGGTGCTGGTGGTGGACGACGAGCCGAGCGTGCGCATCCTGGTGTCCGACCTGCTAGGCGAGCTCGGCTACGCTGCGCTGGAAGCGGCCGACGGCGCCGGCGGCCTGAAGGTGCTGGAGTCGAATGCGCGGGTGGACTTGCTGATCTCGGACGTCGGCCTGCCGGGCATGATGAACGGACGGCAGATGGCCGACGCCGCGCGCGTCAAGCGGCCGGATCTGAAAGTATTGTTCATCACCGGGTTCGCCGAGACCGCGCTGCTCAACAACGGACAGCTGGAGCCGGGGATGTCGGTGCTGACCAAGCCGTTCACGGTGGAGACGCTGGCGGCGCGGGTTCGCGATCTGATTGGAGGCAGGGCGGGAGTATCGGGCTGAGGCGAAGAGACCGTCGCAGTCATGCAGTGCCTGACCCTGGAATAAAACCACGTTGGGGAGAAACACAGCAATGAAAATAAAACCTGTCGTCGTTGCACGCGCACTGATCGTCGCCCTGTGCGGCACGTTTGGCGCCATTGGCACCATCTGCGCGCCGGCGCATGCGGCCAATCCGATCGTTCCCGGCTGGTACGCCGACCCGGAAATCCGCCTGTACGGCAAGACCTTCTGGATCTATCCGACCTATTCCGACCACTACGGCACGCCTGACGCTTCGCGCGCGTTCACGCCCGAGCAGACGCGCATGCGCGCCAGGTCCGACCTGATCTGGGAGCCGTACCTGAAGCAGACCTTCATGAACGCGTTCTCGTCGACCGACCTGGTCAACTGGACGAAGCATGCGCACGTGCTCGACGTCGAGAACGTGTCATGGGCGGCGTATGCGCTGTGGGCGCCGTCGGCGATCGAGCACAACGGCAAGTACTACCTGTTCTTCGGCGCCAACGACATCAAGAGCAATGGCCAGCTGGGCGGCATCGGCGTGGCGGTCAGCGACCGTCCGGAAGGCCCGTTCAAGGATGCGCTGGGCCGCCCGCTGATCGGCGAAATCCACAATGGCGCCCAGCCGATCGACCAGATGGTGTTCAAGGACGACGACGGCCAGGTGTACATGTACTACGGCGGCTGGAAGCACGCCAACGTCGTGAAACTGGCGCCGGACCTGCTGAGCGTGGTGCCGTTCCCGGACGGCGTGACCTACAAGGAAATCACGCCCGACCCGCAGTACGTGGAAGGCTCGTTCATGGTCAAGCGCAAGGGCGTGTACTACTTCATGTGGTCCGAAGGCGGCTGGACTGGGCCCGATTACCGCGTCGCCTATGCGATGAGTTCGTCGCCGTTCGGGCCGTTCAAGCGCGTCGGCACCATCCTGCAGCAGGACACCCGGATCGCCAAGGGGGCGGGGCACCATTCGGTGGTCAACATTCCCGGCACCGACGACTGGTACATCGCCTACCACCGCCGGCCGCTGAACGACACCAACGGCCACCATCGCGAGATGGCGATCGAGCACATGGAATTCAATGCGGACGGCACCATCAAGCCGGTGGTGATGACGACCGAAGGCGTGAAACCGCGCGTGGTGTCGTCGTCGAAGTAGTGCAAGAACCTGCCGCGCAGCACGCTCTCAAGCGGCAGGGTCAGTGCCGAAAAGTGGACACGGACTGAACAGTTGATGGCGAATCCGTGGCGAAAAGCAATCCATCGGACCGAGGCGTTAACATTCAGTGTTCAGCTCGTGTCCACTTGTCGGCACTGACCTTGCCTTCGTTCGCCGATGCTGCTACGGCGATTTGCCAGGATTGCCAATCGCTTTGCTTGGGGTTGCAGCGGCAATCCGCGGCATTTCGTCGTCAAATACAATTGATTTTATCCACTCCGCATAATAATGCGGGCTCAGTCATTCAATGCAAAAGCCGGGACGAGTTTCCGACTTCGTACCTCGTTTGCCATATCATTTTCGACGTGATAACTTCAGGAATATCGCATCAGTCCGCAGCGTCGGTGGCGGCGCCGGAACTGAAGCACGTCGAGGATAATATGAAAAAACTGGTATTGGCCGTTCTTCTTTCCGTTTCCACTGCGGCGTTTGCCAATTCTGCATGCGACAAGCCGAAAAATGATTTCGATAGTCTGTATTGCCTGAACAAGGTATATCAGGAAGCCGATAAGGAATTGAACAGCAATTTCCAGAAGCTGTCAGGCAAGCTCGATGCGGAAGGAAAGAAGGCGCTCAAGAAAGGCCAGCTGGCGTGGATACAGGATCGTAACCAATCTTGTTCCAAGACCGAGCCTGGGCATTTCTACGTCGATCTGCAATGCGCCACTGATACCACGATCGCACGCGCGCAATTCCTTCAGAATCGCGTACGTGAGTGCACCAGCGCGGGCTGCCAGAACAGCAAGCTGTAATCGCGTCATGGGCGCACGACCGGGAGTTGGTGGATCCCGGTCGGGCCATGGCGCTCGCTATCAATAAATTATTGGATGAAATACCCATGCGTCGCAGATATCTCATCGCTTTATACGCCATTCTGGCGACTTCCGTGCAGTTCGCCATGGCCGCTTCGTCGACTCACGTTTTTATCGACAATAATGAACTCAATTATGTTGGTAGTTTGTCGCAAGAAGCCAACCGCCAGGCATTCGCATTGTTCGACAGTCTCCCGGAGAAGCCGGCCATTCTGTCGATCCGCAGCAAGGGTGGGCCGACAGACGCCGGCATGGAACTCGGACGTTGGGTGCATGCCAACGGCATCACCGTAAAAGTCATGGAATACTGCTTCTCTTCGTGCGCGAATTACGTGTTCACAGCCGCACCCAGGAAAGTCGTCAGTAATTTCGCGGTGGTGGGTTATCACGGCGGCTTGAGCAGCACGTCATTTACACTCGACAGCGGGCAGGAAGCAGGATTGATGTCGCTACCGGCCGCGCAGCGTGAAATCGCTCGCGCCAAGCTCGAGCAATCGATCCGCGAATCGATCGCACCGCAGGTGGAAGCAGAGCGCGCATTCTTTTCCCTCATTGGCGTGCAGCAGCGAATCACGACGCTGGGTCAGGCGTCAAATGCAATGCGCAATGCCAGCGCCAAATCGATCGGCTGGACCTTTTCGGTCGCGGATTTCGCGAAGCTGGGCGTGCGCCATATCCGCGTCGTCAATCCGCCCTGGCAGCCAGGATTCGTCAATACGGATACCGCAATCACCGTGCTCGCAGTCGACTAAGCGGCGTCCTTGACTGGGTTTATCGACAGGACAGTGCCTTGCCGGATACCGGCCGTCGGTTGCCCATTGGCATGTCCTGCGCTACGCTTGCCGCATGCACATCAGCGAACCGCCAACCCACACCCTCGACCTGCGCGTGCGCGAGCTGCAGCAGCTGTTCAATTCGCTCGATCCGGCGCCGTTCCTGAACAAGGATCTCGACCATGCCTGCGAGGCCTATATCGAGAACTGGGCGTTGTCGCTGCCGCCGGCCAGCCGCCTGCACCTGAACGTCCAGGTCGAGCAATTGCCGCCGGTGGGGCAGGCGAGCGATGTGGTGGCCGATGCCATCCACAATTACTACGGCTACAAGGTGGAGCTGGTGCGCGGCGAGCTGGCGCAGCTGCTGCGCCAGGGGCGCATCAGCCTGATGATCGGCATTGCCTTCGTGACCACCTGCCTGCTGCTGGCCGAGGCCATCGACAGCGTCGTGCAGGGCCACGCCGCCAGCATCGCGCGCGAAAGCCTGAACATCATCGGCTGGGTGGCGATGTGGCGGCCGGCGCAGATCTTCCTGTATGACTGGTGGCCGCTGACGGGACGCATCAAGGTGTTCGAGAACCTGCGCTTTGCCCGCGTGAGCGTGGTGCAGGACCAGGCGCCATCCCGTCAGGCAGGGTAGCGCATTCTTCCTGCCCGAGCATGAGGCCGGGCCCGATCCTGCTTTGCGGGGTCAGCGCAGCAACGCCACCGGCGCGCCGGTTTTGGCGGTCGCCAGCTTGAACACGCTCACCGCGCCGGTCAGGTTGTGCGCCTGCGAATGGAGCGAGGCCGACGCCGATGCCGCTTCTTCGACCAGGGCCGCGTTCTGCTGCATCGTGCTGTCCATGTCGAGGATGGTGTCGTTGATCTGCTTCAGCTCTACCTGCTGGGCCTGCCCGGCCTCCGCGATTTCTCCGATGATGGCAGTGACGCGCTTGACGCTGGCGACGATGTCGCCCATGGTGCTGCCGGCTTCGCCGACCAGTTTGCCGCCAGCCTCGACCTTCGCTACCGAGTCGTCGATCAGCGCCTTGACATCCTTTGCAGCGGCAGCCGAGCGGTGTGCCAGGTTGCGCACTTCGGCCGCCACGACCGCGAAGCCGCGGCCCTGTTCGCCGGCCCGCGCCGCTTCGACGGCCGCATTCAGGGCCAGGATGTTGGTCTGGAAAGCGATGCCGTCGATGACGCTGATGATGTCGACGATCTTGCTCGAAGAGTCGTTGATCGACGCCATGGTGGCGACCACTTGCGACACCACGGCGCCGCCATGCGTCGCCACGTCCGACGCCGACAGCGCCAGGGTATTGGCCTGGCGTGCGTGCTCGCCGTTCTCGCGCACTGTAGCGGCCAGCGTTTCCATCGACGCCGTGGTCTTTTCCAGCGACGCGACTTGCTGCTCGGTGCGGGCCGACAGATCCAGGTTGCCCTGGGCGATCTGCGATGAGGCGGCGGCGATGGCGTCGGTGCCCTGGCGCACTTCGCTGACCACGCCGGCAAGGCTGTGCTGCATGCGCGCCAGCGCCGACATCAGCTGCGCTATCTCGTCCTTGCCCTCGACCGCGAACGAGCGCGTCAGGTCGCCACGCGCCACGGCATCGGCGGCATCGACCGCGACGCGGATCGAGCGGGTGACGTTGCGCAGCACCAGCACGACAATCGCGCTGAGGATGAGGCCGCAGGCCGCCAGGAACATGATCGCGCGCCACACGTCGGCGATGAATGCGTCATGCAGGTCGTCGAGGTAGAGGCCGGTCATGAAGGTCCAGTCCCACGGCTTGTAGGTCAGCACATAAGCGCCTTTCGGAAACACCTGCTGCTGGTCCGGGTGGCCGGGCTTGGGCCAGACATACTCGACCCAGCCTTCGCCGCTGCCCTTGGCGACGGCGGCCACTTCGCGGTACAGGTAGGTGCCGTTGGTATCCTTGAAGTCGCTCAGGTCCTTGCCGATCAATTCGGCCTTGATCGGGTGCATCAGCATCTTCGGGTGCGAATCGATGACCGTGTAATAGCCGTCCTTCCCATAGCGCATCGACTTGAGCCGCTTCAGGGCTTGTTGCTGCGCTTCTTCCACGCTCATGGCGCCGCTGGCTGCCAGCGCCGCATATTCCTTGACGGTGGACATGCCCACATCGGTGGCGAATGCCAGCGCGACCTTGCGTTCTTCGAAGCGCTGCGCATCGCTTTCATGGACTTGAAGAATCGCCATGGCGGACAGGCATAGCCAGCTGAGGATGAGTGGCAGGTAGAGTTTGGTGCGGAAGCGGAGTTTCATGGTGGGTTGATGTTTTTTTGGGCGGCAAAAGATTTACCCGGCACCGGACCGGGAGCAAGGAAGCAAGCGTTCAGGGATCGTGTTGAAGACAGCGGGGCGTCGCCCGGCAGCGGCGGTAGCGACGCATATCCTCGTGGATACGGACGACTGCCCACTATGCTTCGGGGCTGCGTAGTATTACGTAACAATTGTATCCAAGAGGAAACTATTGGAACAACAAGTATTCAACGATACTTGTACTTTCTTGTCGAAATGGCTGCTTGTGTTGCTTTTTTTGGACAACAGTTGTTGTCAAATAAAGTGTTCGACTGAACAGGCATTCCGCCTCGCCCCCGTGCCTGCCCCACGATCATTGCCAGTCCCTGCGGCGGGCGTGCGCAGCCGTACAGATGCATCCCCGTAGCCTGCGCATCCTGAGTGCTGGATTCGGAGAAGCTCATGACAGACAGTAAAGCCAGCGACACGTCGACCAACAACGCCACCGGGGAGGGCGACAATCCGGCCCCACGCCGCGATTCCCGCAAAGTCATCTACGCCGCCATCGTGGCCAACCTCGGCATCGCCACCGCCAAGTTCATCGTGGCCGGCATCACCGGCAGCGCATCGATGGTGGCCGAAGGCATCCACTCGGCGGTCGACACCGGCAACGAGTTCCTGCTGCTGCTGGGCGAACGCCGCAGCGCCCGCGCGCCCGACCGCAAGCATCCGTTCGGCTATGGAAAATCGTTGTACTTCTGGGCGTTGATCGTCGCGCTGTCGGTGTTTTCGCTGGGCGGCGGGCTGTCGATCTACCACGGGGTCGATGCGCTGCAAAATCCCCCGCCGCTGGAAGACCCGTTCTGGAACTATGTCGTGCTGGGCGCCGCCGCCCTGTTCGAAGGCTATAGCTGGAACGTGTCGCGCAAGGCGCTGAACGCGGCGCGTCCGCCCGGCCTGACCTTGTGGCAGGCGGTGCGCGCCAGCAAGGACGCTTCGGTGTTCACGGTCTTCATCGAGGACTCGGCCGCGCTGCTGGGTATCGCGATCGCCGCCGCCGGCATCGCGCTCGGCCATTATTTCGGCAACCCGTACTTCGATCCGGCCGCCTCGATCCTGATCGGCCTGCTGCTGATCGGCGCCGCCTTCACCCTGGCGCGCGAGACCGGCGGCCTGCTGGTGGGCGAGAGCATCGGCCGCGACCAGCTGGCGGCGCTGCGCGCGCTGTTCGAACGCGAGCCGGCGCTGGACAAGGTGGCCAGCCTGCGCACCATGCAGATGGGACCGGAGGAAGTGCTGCTGGCGGCGTCGGTCCAGTTCCGGCGTGGCATGCGGATCGACGAGGTAGAAAAGGCGATCGCCCGGCTCGAGGCGGCGATCGCGGCCGAGCATCCGGTGATCCGGCACGTGTATTTCGAGGCGTCGGCGTTGCGCGCGGCATTGCATTGAGCGGCCGGACGTCGGCCGGATGCATGGATGGGCGTATCGTCATGCGCCTGACCCGATGCGCATTGATCGGCTGAATCAATCGGGTTAAGGTGAGCGCTTTCACTCACGAGGATAGCCATGTTCAAGAAATTTGCGGCGGAAGCATTGGGCATCAGCGATATCGGCGTCATCGTCACCCCTGCCGATTACAGCAAGGTCGATGCCGACGACTACCTGTTCAACGAAGACGGCGAACAGATCTTCTTCCTCATCAAGAGCAAGAAGGACGAGTACTGCTTTACCAACCTGGCGCTGATCCACGTCGACGGCGATTCCGCGGTGTCGTCGAAGCGCACCATCAAGCGCCATGACTACGCGGCGCACCGGATCTCGAGCGTGCGCATCGAAACCGCCGGCACGCTGGACATGGACGTCGAGCTGAAATTCGACCTGGACGACACCCACTTCTCGATCGACATCAAGAAGGAATTCATCGAACAGCTGAAGGACATCTACAAGGCCTTGATCACGATCGGCAAGCAACAGCATCGCGACGCCGTGTGCCGCGAGAACGCCTTGCGTGCGCTCGATGCCACGGCCTCGGTCCACAAGCTCAATATCGCGCCGGGTGAGGGCGGACTGGTCAGCCAATACGGCGCACTGCTGACGGCGTTGAACACGGCCATGCTCGACACGCATACCAAGCGCGATTTCAGCGACGTGTTCACGAAATACATTCACGCTTAAAGAAGTGCATCGTTCTTCATGACCCGACCAGCCCTCGTCACCTTCGACCTGACCGAGATCGCCAGCGTGCGCGACCTGCACCTGCTGATGGCGCGCACCCTGCATTTCCCCGACTGGTACGGCCCCAACTGGGACGCATTCTGGGACGTGATCATCGGGCTGGTCGAGATGCCGGAACGGCTGCAGCTGATCGGCTGGGACAGCTTCGAAGCACGCTTTCCGCGCGACGCCTGGATCATGAAGAAATGCCTGACCGATCTGGCGGCGGAATACCCGCGCAATGCCTCGCAGGTCGAGTATCTCTGAGCCGACTGCGCTGTAAAACGTCGGTGGCGACACGACGGCAGAGGGATGGTTACAGTCGAGTATCCGCCTCGCAGCAGGCCGCCGCTCCGAAATGCAAATGGGAAAGGCGCCTGCCTGCAGGCCGCGTACCGTCCACCTGCATAGGAGTTACCCACGATGAACAATGACAGCCTGCTCTCATCCGCCCTGATCGGCGCCGTCGCCAGTGCGCGTTCGATGACCCCGATGGCTACCCTTGCCACCGCGCGCCTCGCCGGCCGCGACACCACCGGCCACCTGGCCCTGCTGAACCGTCCGCTGTTCAAGTACGGCGCGCTCGCCATGGGCGCGGGAGAATTGTACGGCGACAAGATGAAAAGCGCGCCCGACCGCACCGTATTCCTGGGCCTGCTGGCGCGCGTGATGAGCGCTGGCATCGCCGGCGCCGCGCTGGCGCCGAAAGGCCGCGAGAAGGCGGGGGCGGCGGTCGCCATCGCCACCGCCGTGCCGCTGGCCTACCTGACGCTGGCCGGGCGCAAGAAGGCCATGGCGCGCATCGGCCAGACCAAGAGCGGCCTGATCGAAGACGCGCTGATCGTCGCGGCAGGCGCCGCCGTGGTGGCGCTGGCTACCAAGCCGAGCTACGATTAAGAAGAAGCGGCGCGGGCGCCGCGTTCAATGCCCGCGCCGCTGTACCAGCGCCGTGCCGACGCCATGGCGCTTGCCTTCGCTGACCGCCGTCACGGTGCCGTCCGGATTGAACACCAGCGCATTCGCCGCGCCGATCTCCTCGGGCGCCGCTTCCCAGCGCTGCCCGAACCCCTCCAACGCGCGCGCCTGCGCGCTGCCGCCAAAGCCCGGCTCGACCGACGTTTCCGACGCATTGCGCTGGCTGAGACGCGGCGCATCCACGGCCTGGTCCATCGGCATGCCGAGGTCGACGTAGTTGACGACCGTCTGCAGCACGGTGGTGATGATGGTCGACCCGCCCGGGCTGCCGATGCTGAAGGCCGGCTTGCCGTTCTTGAGCGCGATGGTCGGCGCCATGCTCGAGCGCGGGCGCTTGCCGGCTTCCGGCACGTTCGGGTGCGGGCCTTCGAAATCGAAGTCGGTCATCTCGTTGTTGAGCAAAAAGCCGTAGTCCGGCACCACGATGCCGCTGCCGCCCCACGATTCGATGGTGAAGGTGTAGGCCACCACGTTGCCCTCCTTGTCCGACACCGTCAGGTGGGTGGTGTGCGCGCTTTCCGGCGCCAGCCGCAGCGACGCGCGCGGCTGCGGGCGCAGCGGTACGCTGGGGTCGCTCTGAAACGCGTAAGGATCGCCCGCCGCCACCGCGCCCGGCGCCGCGCGGTCCGGTCGGATCAGCGCACGGCGCTGCGCCGCAAATTCCTTGGACAGCATGCCCGCCAGCGGCGCGTCGACGTATTCCGGATCGGCCAGGTAGGCATTGCGGTCGGCGAACGCCAGCCGGCTCGCTTCCAGGTACAGGTGCTCGGCGCGTGCGCGCGGCAGCGCTTTCAGGTCGAAGCCTTCCAGGATGTTGAGCGCATGCGCCACCGTGGCGCCGCCGCTGCTGGGCAGCGGCATGCCGTACAGGTCGTAGCCGCGGTAGGTGCTGTGCAGGGCGGGGCGGATGCGCGCCTCGTAATTGGCCAGGTCGGACAGGCGCATGGCGCCGGGACGCACGCTCACGCCGGCAGCCACCGGCGGCTTGTTGACGGCGTCGACGATGGCGCGCGCGATCGGTCCTTCATAGAAGGCCTTGACGCCGCCCGCGGCAATCTCGCGGTAGGCGCGCGCCATGCCGGGATTGCGCAGCAGCGTGCCGCTCGGCAGCGCTTTGCCCTTGTGCAGGTACAGCTCGCTCGTCGGTGCGAACTGGCGGAACTTCTTTTCGTTCTGGCCGAGCAGGAGGTTGAAGTTCGGGTTGACCGTAAAGCCTTGTTCGGCGACGGCGATGGCCGGCGCCAGCACCTGGTTGAAGCGCATGCTGCCGTAGCGCTCGAGCGCCTCGTGCCAGCCGCGCACCGTGCCCGGCACGCCGACCGCCGCGCCGCTGGCGACGGCCGTGTCGAAGTCGATCGGCTTGCCGTCCTGGCGGAACCACTCGGCGCTGGTCTTTGCCGGCGCCGTTTCGCGGTGGTCGATCGTGATCACGCGCTGGTCTTTCGCTAGGTAGATCACCATGAAACCGCCGCCGCCGATGCCGCAGCTGAACGGATCGGTCACGCCCAATGTCGCGGCCGCGGCGACGGCGGCGTCGATCGCATTGCCGCCTTTATTCAGGATGTCCAGTGCCGATTCGGATGCTTTGGCGCTGATGGTGGCGACCGCGCCGCCAGTGCCGGTGGCGACCGGCGCGGCAACGGCTTCATGAATCAGAACGATGGCCAGCACCAGCGGCAGCACCGGCGCGGATGCGCGTGCGCAGACTTTCATCGAAAGCGCGTTCATTAAGCTGCCGGCGTCAGTGGTTATACATGTTGAACGCCACCGGATACGAGGCCGGCCGTTCGTCCTTCATGCCGCGCGCCGGCGCCGTCAGGTTGCGGTCGAGTTCGATGCGCGAGCCGCGCAGGGCGGGCGAGGTGTAGCCCGGCTTGCCCGGCACCAGCCAGAAGGCCTGGGCGATGCCGCCCACGCGCAGCGTGAACAGATAGGCCACCTGGCCGGCGCTGATGCAGCGCGCGTTGTCCGGGCAGCGGCTGTCCTCGGCGCGCTCGTAGGTGATGCTCAGGCCCTGCTCGGGCGCCAGCTGCACCGCCTGGCGCTCGACCAGGTCGTAGCGCGCCTCGGGCAGGCGTTCCGGGGCGGCGCAGGCGCCGAGCAGGGGGGCACAAGCGGCGGCCAGGAGGGCACGGCAAGCAAGGGGCAGGGAGCGCATCGCGATTCGTCCAGGAAGTATTGACGGGAGAATCCATGATAGCAAAACCGCAAGGAAGCGGTCGCGCCACAGCGAAAAGGCGCGTCATATTGCGCGCGATGCCAAGTCATAAACAGGTCATATTCGGCAGCTATTCTTGATCGCGTAGTCCAAAACACTCCCCTTAACCAGGAATAGGAATAACAAGCCAATGTTCAAGAAGATCCTCGCCGGCGCAGCCGCCGCACTCGTCATGACGACCTCGTTTGCCGCTGACATGACCGGCGCAGGCGCTACCTTCCCATACCCGATCTACGCCAAGTGGGCCGAGGGCTACAAGGCAGCGACCGGCAACGGCCTGAACTACCAATCGGTCGGTTCGGGCGCCGGCATCAAGCAGATCAAGGCCAAGACCGTCGACTTCGGCGCCTCGGACATGCCGCTGAAAGCCGATGAACTGGAAAAAGAAGGCCTGATGCAATTCCCGGCGATCATGGGCGGCGTGGTCGCCGTGGTCAACGTCGACGGCGTGACCCCGGGCCAGCTGAAGATGACCGGTCCGGTGCTGGCCGACATCTACATGGGCAAAATCACCAAGTGGAACGCGCAGCCAATCGCCGCCCTGAACCCGGGCGTCAAGCTGCCGGACACCGACATCACCGTCGTGCACCGCGCCGACAGCTCGGGCACCTCGTTCCTGTGGACCGACTACCTGTCGAAGACCAGCCCGGCCTGGAAAGACAGCATCGGCGCCGGCACCACCGTGAAGTGGGCGGTGGGCGTGGGCGGCAAGGGCAACGAAGGCGTGGCCGCCAACGTGCAGCGTATCAAGGGCGCGATCGGCTACGTCGAGTGGGCCTACGCCAAGAAGAACAAGCTGGCGCATACCCAGCTGCGCAACAAGGACGGCGCCGACCTGCAGCCGAGCGACGACGCCTTCAAGGCCGCCGCCGCCAACGTCGAGTGGACCAAGGCCCCGGGCTTCGGCGTGGTGCTGACCGATGGTGCCGGCAAGCAGAGCTGGCCGATCACCGGCGTGTCGTACATCCTGATGCACAAGACCCAGCAGGACGCCCAGAAAGGCCGCGAAGTCGTGAAGTTCTTCGACTGGTCGTTCAAGAACGGCGCCCCGGCAGCTGCCGAGCTGGACTACGTGCCGATGCCGGCCACCGTCGTCAAGCAAGTGCAGGACGCCTGGAAAGCCAACCTGAAGGATGCTTCGGGCAAGGCGATTCTGTAAGTCATACGATCCGGCACATCGCCGGATGTAGGGTTGGCGGCTCGGCCGCCGACGCGTCGATTGTTGGTGGCTCCGCTTTCGTGCCGGATGATCTTGCTGCAAACCATCGCCGCGTCGGCGGCCGAGCCGCCAACCCTACGCCTCTTCCCCCCACCCGTTCACACCGAGCATCCCATGACAACGGCCAACACGATCGTCCTGGTGATCGACGACAAGCCCGCGATTGCCGAACTGCTCAAGTTCTCGCTGCACGAGGACGAGTGGGTCTGGCATAACGTGCCCAGCCTGGCGCAAGCCTGGGACTTCATCGGGCGCGAGCGCCCCGAACTGCTGCTGCAGGAATCCATGTTGCGCCACGAAGGCGGCATGCGCCTGCTGGCGCGCCTGCGCGGCGACCGCCGCCTGCGCGAGCAGCCGGTGATCCTGCTGGCGGCTGACTGCGCCGAAGGCGAGCGCGCGCACGCTCCCGGCGTTGCCGGCGCCACCTCCGAATTCATCCCCCAGCCGCCGCCGGCCGACGGTATCGGTGACGGCGTACGCGACGGCATCCGCGAAACCTCGCCCGAATCGCGCCTGCTGCGCTCGGGCCGCCTGGTGCTCGATCCGCTCAGCTGCAGCGTACGCGTCGGCAACCACAAGGTCGAGGTGCGCCACGCCGAATACCGCCTGCTGCGCTTCCTGCTGTGCCACCCGGGCCAGGTGTTCTCGCGCATTCAATTGCTGGAGCAATTGTGGGAAGCGCACGAGTCGCTCGACCAGCGCACCGTCGACGTCCACGTGCTGCGCCTGCGCAAGGCGCTGGGCCGCGCCAAGTCGCTGATCAAGACCGTGCGCGGCGCCGGCTACATGCTGTCGCCGGGCTGATCCGCCTGCATCCTTTGCCAACCCGGCCCCGCGCCGGGTTTTCTTTTTGCGACCGGCGCTTGTAATTTACGTGTGTTATTTACATGTCACACCGCTGACATGTTTGCTCTCTAGACTTGCGGCAACTTGTCTTTCTCTTGACGCAGCATGAGCAAACATCCCGGCCTCGCCCCTTACCGCAGCAAGCGCTTCCTGGTGCTGGTCTGGCCGCTGCTGGCGCTGCTGGCTTGCCTGACGGTCTGGAGCGCCACGGTGATCCGCGCCAAGGCCGAGCAGCAGCGCCTGGACAGTCAGGCGCGCAAGGACGCCGCCGCCTACGCCGAAGCCTACGAGCAGTACATCACGCGCTCGGTGGCGCAGATGGACCAGATCACGATGCAGCTCAAGTTCAGCTGGGAGAATTCGCGCCAGCCGGATTTGCTCGATGAAATGCGGCGCGACGGCATGTTCACCGACAGCGCCTTCCACGTGGTGGCCGTGCTCGATCGCAGCGGCGTGGTGCGCTCCAGCACGCGCGCCGGCCTGGTCGGCACCGACCTGGCGGCCGGCAATTACTTCAGCCAGCATCGCGACAACAATTCCACCGCATTGCGGGTCGGCGCCGCCCCCACCCAGTTCGGCGCCGCTGGCGACGTGGTGCTGTTCACGCGCCGCCTCGACACCCGGGATGACGAGTTCGACGGCATCGTGCTGATGGCGGTCGATGCGCGCTACTTCACGTCCTTCGTCGGCCCGGCCACGCTGGGCGCCGGCGGCGTGGTGGCGCTGGCCGGCAGCGAAGGGCGGCTGCGTATCGAGCAGTACAGCGACGGCGCCGCTTTCGTCGACGCCGGCACGCTGCCGCGCTCGAACAGCCTGTGGACCAGCGACAGCGGCGTGCGCGTGGTCGAGGGCGCCGGCACGGGCGCCGATGCAGGCCAGGACGGCTTCCTGGACGGCCAGCCGCGTGTGCTGGGCTGGCGCAAGTCGACCGTGTATCCGCTGGTGGCGCTGGTCGGGCTGCCGCAAAGCGAAGCGCTGGCCTCGAGCAACAGCTACTGGATCGACAGCCGCGACCGCGCCATCATCGGTACCGTGTGCCTGTTGCTGCTGGGCGCGGTCGGCGCGGCCCTGACCCACCGCGCCACGCTGCGCGAACGCGAGCAGGACGAAGTGCGGCGCGCCTACCGCACCGCCACCGAGAGCGGCAACGACGGCTTCTACATGGCGGCCGCGGTGCGTGCGCGCGACGGCCAGATCCTGGACTTCCGCATCGTCGACTGCAACGAGCGCGGCGCCTTCTTCTATGGCGTCACACGCGATCAGCTGGTGGGGTCGAGCCTGTCGCAGATCGACAGCAGCCTGTTCGGCGAAGAATTGCTGTCCACCTACCGCAAGGCGATGGAGGCGGGTTTTCATGAAGACGACCGCAAGATGCCGAGCGACAATCGCCTCAACATCAGCTGGGGCCGGCGCCGCCTGGTGCGGGTCGGCAATGGCCTGGCGGTGACGCTGCAGGACATCAGCGACAAGAAGGCGCACGAGTCCGAGCTCGAACGTCTGGCGAATGAGGACTCGCTCACCGGCCTGGCCACCCGCCACGCCTTTTTGCACCGCATGCCGGCCATGCTGGCCCAGGCCCAGGGCGCCAGTACCGGCGCGGCGCTGCTGTTCATCGACCTCGACGAATTCAAGCACGTCAACGATTCGCACGGCCACGCCACCGGCGACCAGCTGTTGAAGGCCGCGGCCGGCCGCCTGCTGTCGCTGCTGCGCCCGAGCGACGGCGTGGCGCGCTTTGGCGGCGACGAATTCGTGGTGCTGCTCAACCCCTGCGACGGCGAGCGCCAGGCGGCTTCGGTGGCGGCGCGCATCGTCGACGCCTTCGGGGTGCCGTTCCTGATCGGCGACGAACTGCATGCGGTGGGCGCGTCGATCGGCATCAGCCTGTATCCACGCGACGGCGTCGACGCCGAGACGCTGGTGCGCCATGCCGACATCGCCATGTACGCGGGCAAGAACGACGGCAAGAGCCAGTACCGCTTCTTCGATCCGTCGTTGTCGTCGACCCTGAATTCGCGCGCGCGCCTGAAGCAAAGCATGCTCGAGGCGCTGGAAGGCGACCAGTTCGTGCTGCACTACCAGCCGCGTGTCGATGCGCGCAGCGGCGAACTGCTGAGCATGGAAGCGCTGGTGCGCTGGCGCCATCCGACGCTGGGCATGGTGGCGCCGGGCGAGTTCATTCCCCTGGCCGAAGCGACCGGCCTGATCGTGCGCATCGGCGAGACCGTGATCGACAAGGCCTGCGCCCAGCTGGCCGCCTGGCGCGAGGCCGGGGTGGCGCTGGTGCCGGTGTCGATCAACGTCTCGCCCAAGCAGTTCCTGTGCGGCGGCGTGCAGCGGCAACTCAGCGGCGCGCTGGCGCGGCATCGCGTGCCGGCCAGCCTGATCGAAGTCGAGATCACCGAGTCGGCGATGATGGGCGACCAGGACGACATCCTGGCCGAACTGGCGGCGCTGCGTTCGCTGGGCGTGAAACTGCACGTCGACGACTTCGGCACCGGCTACTCGTCGCTGTCGCAGCTGCAGCGTTTGCGGATGGACGTGCTGAAGGTGGACCGCGCGTTCACGACCGAGCTGGCCAATTCGAAGGAAGGCAAGGTGTTCTTCCAGGCCATCGTGTCGATGGCGCATGCGCTCGGGATGTCGGTGGTGGCCGAAGGGGTCGAGACCGAGGAGCAGCTGGCGATCCTGCGCGGGCTCGATTGCAACGAGGTGCAGGGCTACTACATTGCGCGGCCGGTGCCGGCCGATGAGATGGCCGGGATGATGCGGCGCCGGTATTTGCTGGATATGACCGTCGCGTAGATACCGTCTCGGCCGTCAAGCCC
>NZ_JASNRA010000028.1:12303-65045 GCF_030411955.1 Massilia sp. YIM B02443 | reverse complement strand
CTGAACCATGCGCGTCTACCAATTCCGCCACGTGGGCACTGCCGTATCAACTCTGCTAAAATATCAGGCTTTGACATTTTCCGCTAGATCAACATTCGTCGCTCATCGCGGTCAACGCACTGCCTGTTACTGCAGTTTTCCTCGCTTCGATGTTGCCACCGTTGCTGAAGAGACCGAGATTATAGCGGATGATTTTCAATAGTCAAAGACCCAACGTGAAGTTCATGACGGGAACGGGTCGGCGACGCGCTGTACGACCGCGAGCACGCCACGTTAGGCGAATCTGATAGACCTCCGTTACACTACGCCTGTCAAGGTGTCAATCAAGCCTGGCGCAGGCGCTCCCTCATGTATGGCGAGCAAGCCGACCGCCATTCATGAACATGGAACCGCAGCCATTTAGTGCTGCGACTTAACGCAGCCGAATTAACGGCCACAAGAAAAAAGAATCGATTTGAAGCAACCTACTCATACCATTCCAAGCCGCGAGGAAATCCTCGCCGTCTTCCGCGATGCCAGCAGCCCGCTCGATGCGGCCGCCGTGGCGCGTGCCCTGAAGGTCAAGCCTGCCGCGCAGGAAGTACTCGGCCGTCGCCTGAACGCCATGGAGCGTGACGGGCAGATCCGTTCCGACCGCAGCGGCACCTACCAGCTGGCCGACCATTCCGGCTTCATCGCCGGGCGCGTCAGCGCGCATCGCGACGGTTTTGGGTTCGTGATCCCGGACGACGCCAGCCCCGACCTGTTCCTGTCCGACCGCGAGATGCAGAAAGTGCTCAACGGCGACCGCGTGATGGCGCGCGTCACCGGTACCGACCGCCGCGGCCGCCTCGAAGGCTCGATCGTCGAAGTGGTCGAGCGCGCCAACACCCACATCATCGGCCGCCTGCTCAATGAAGGCGGGGTGTGGATCGTGTCGCCGGAAGACCAGCGCATCAGCCAGGACATCCTGGTGGTCGGCTCGCCCGGCAAGGCGCGCGCGGGGCAGGTGGTCAGCGTCGAGCTGATCGAACAGCCCGGCCGCTTCCAGCAGCCGACCGGCCGCATCGTCGAAGTGCTTGGCGAGCTGGACGACCCGGGCATGGAAATCGAAATCGCGGTGCGCAAGTTCGGCGTGCCGCACGTGTTCTCGCCGCCGGCACTCAAGCAGGCCGGGCGCCTGCCCAACGAAGTGATCGACGCCGACCTGGCGGACCGCGTCGACCTGCGCGACGTGCCGCTGGTCACCATCGACGGCGAAGACGCGCGCGACTTCGACGATGCGGTCTACTGCGAACCGGTCGAGCTCGACACTGGCCGCGGCTACCGCCTGCTGGTGGCGATCGCCGACGTCAGCCACTACGTGAAACCGAACGATGCGCTCGACACCGATGCGATCGAGCGCAGCACCTCTGTGTACTTCCCGCGCCGCGTGATCCCGATGCTGCCCGAGAAGCTGTCCAACGGCCTGTGCTCGCTGAACCCGGCGGTGGACCGCTGCTGCCTGGTGTGCGACATGGTCGTAACAAGCGACGGCGAAGTGGTGGCCTACCAGTTCTATCCGGCCGTGATGCACTCGGCCGCGCGCCTGACCTACAACCAGGTAGCCGACATCCTGGCCGACACCGATGGCGAAGAAGCCGCGCAGCGTCCGGGCATCGTGCCGCACCTGCTGAACCTGAACGAAGCGTTCCGTTCGCTGCTCAAGGCGCGCCAGGAGCGCGGTGCGATCGACTTCGAGACCACCGAAACGTATATCGTCTGCAATCCTCTCGGCAAGATCGAAAAGATCATCCCGCGCACCCGCAACGATGCGCACCGCCTGATCGAAGAATGCATGCTGGCCGCCAACGTGTGCGCGGCGGACTTCCTGCTGCGTCACAAGCATCCGGGCACCTTCCGCGTGCACGCCACGCCGACCGAAGAAAAGCTGAACCAGCTGCGCACCTTCCTGAAACTGGTGGGCTTGAACCTGGGCGGCGGCAACAAGCCGACTGCGCGCGACTATGCTGCGGTCATGAAAGAGATCCGCGAGCGTCCGGACGCGACGCTGCTGCAGACCATGCTGCTGCGTTCGATGCAGCAGGCGGTGTACAGCCCGGACAACGTCGGCCACTTCGGCCTGGCGTACGAGGCCTATGCCCACTTCACCAGCCCGATCCGCCGCTATCCTGATCTTCTGACCCACCGTGCGATCAAGGCGATCCTGCAGGGCAAGCGCTACGAGCCGAAGGGCATCGAGCTGGGCAAGCTCAACACGACCCAATCGAATTCGGCGCGCAAGCAGGCCGCCAAGGACCGCGCGGACGGCAAGCCGCAGAAGAGCGAGAAGGACCTGACCATCTGGGACGCGCTCGGCGTGCACTGCTCGGCGAACGAGCGCCGCGCCGACGAAGCCTCGCGTGACGTCGAGAACTGGCTCAAGTGCTTCTTCATGCAAGATAAACTGGGCGAGGAATTCACTGGCACCGTGGCCGGCGTGACCACCTTCGGCATCTTCGTGCAGCTCGACGAGCTGTTCGTCGAGGGCTTGGTGCACATCACCGAGCTGGGCCAGGATTACTTCCAGTACGACGAAGCGCGCCACGAGCTGCGCGGCGAACGCACCGGCCAGCGCTACGGCCTGACCGACCGCGTCACCGTCAAGGTGGCCAAGGTCGACCTGGAGGCGCGCAAGATCGACCTGGTGCTGGCTTCCAGCGACAGCGCCGCTGTTGGCGAGGAGCGCAATGGCGCCGGCCGCAATGGCGCGCGTGCGAATGGCCAGAAGAACGGCCAGAAGCGCGATGAGCCACGTTTCGAAAAACGTGACGACAAGCGTGAAGAAAAGCGCGAATCGAAGCGCAACCGTCGCGGCGGCAAGCGCAACAAGAACGGCCAGGACAATGGCGCCCGCTTCGGCAGCTCGCCGGTGCCGGTAGCGGCACCGACCACGCTGGCTGCGGTGCCGTCGCCGATCGAGCGTGCGCGTCAGGTGGTGCAAGACACCCTGGAACCGACCCAGGCTGCCAAGCCGAAGTCGCGTAAAGCACGTGCCAAGGCGCGGGCTGAAGAGCGTGCGAATGCGGCGCAGGTGCAGGCTCCGGCTGCAGCGCCGGCGCCGGTTGCTGCGCCGGCGCCAGCACCGGCACCAGCGCCAGTCGTTGTCGAGGCGGCGCCAAACGAGGCTCCGGTGAAGCCGGCACGCAAGCCGCGCGCCGCCAAGAAGCCGGTCGCCAGCGCGATCGAGGCGCCAGTTGCGGCACCGGTCGCAGCGCCGGTGGTCGAGCCAGTCGCCGTCAAGGCGGCGGCCAGGCCGGCCGCCAAGCGTGCAGCGAAAGCCGTGGCCGAACCGGTAGCGGAACCAGCAGCCAAGCCGGCAGCGAAAGTGGCAACCAAGGCAGCAGCAAAGCCGGCAGCGAAGCGGGCAGCCAAACCGGCAGCGGAAGCGCCGGTCGAAGCACCTGTCGAGGCACCAGCCAAAGCACCGGCCAAGACTGCAGCCAAGGCGGCAGCGAAAGCGCCTGCCAAGACCGCAGCCAAGAAGGCGGCTGCGAAAGCTGCAGCCAAGCCGGTCGCGCCGGAGCCGGTCATGTTCGCCGTGGACAACCCGGCCAAAGTAGCGGCCAAGGCTCCAGCCAAAAAAGCAGCCGCGCCACGCAAGGCAGCGGCCAAGAAAGACGTCGCCAAAGAAGACGCACCCATCGCGGCCAAAACCGCGTCCAAAACCAGCAAGAAGAAGTAAGAGAAGAAGTACAGCATGAAGAATAAAATGATTTTCGGCTTCCACGCGGTCACCTCGCGACTGCGCCACGAAGCCCAATCGGTGGAAGAGATCTTTGTCGACGCCGAGCGCAACGACCGCCGTATGCAGGACCTGATCGCCAACGCCAAGTCGGCTGGCGTGCGCGTGATGCCGGTCGATGCCGCGCGCCTCGACAAGATCACCGGCACCCGCCGCCACCAGGGCGTGATCGCCTTCGCCAGCCAGCTGGCGCTGGCGCGCAACCTGGACGAGCTGCTCGATGCGATCGAGGGCCCGCCGCTGCTCTTGATCCTGGACGGCATCACCGATCCGCACAACCTGGGCGCCTGCCTGCGCGTGGCCGACGGCGTCGGCGCGCACGCGGTGATCGTGCCGAAAGACCGCGCGGTCGGCCTGAACGCCACCGCCGCCAAGGTCGCCAGCGGCGCGGCCGAGACCGTCCCTTACATCACCGTCACCAACCTGGCGCGCACCATGCGCGAGCTGAAGGAACGCGACATCCTCCTGATCGGCACCTCGGACGACGCCGACCGCGGCCTGTACGAAGCCGACTTCACCGGCCCGGCGGCGCTGGTGATGGGCTCGGAAGGCGAGGGCATGCGCCGCCTGACGCGCGAGACCTGCGACGTGCTGGTCAGCATTCCGATGTTCGGTTCGGTCGAGAGCCTGAACGTGTCGGTGGCGTCGGGCGTGTGCCTGTACGAAGCGCGCCGCCAGCGCATCGCGCGCGAAGGCTGATTTGTTGTTGCTGTAGTTGGTCGTCGTTATCCGCAGCGCCGCGTCCGCGGCGCTGCAGCAACCGTCCCGGCGCCCGCCGGGCGGTCCTCCCGTTTTATCGCTTTCGCAAGCAATCCTGCCCCGGATCGGCTACCATGAACGCCGTTCTACATTGAGTACCACCATGTTTTTCTCCCGACTCCGCGAAGACATCCGCAGCATCATCGAGCGCGACCCCGCCGCCCGCAATGGCTGGGAAGTGCTGACCTGCTACCCCGGACTGCACGCGGTCATCATGCACGGCTGGGCGCACGCCTGCTGGCGCCTCAACCTGAAGTGGCTCGGCCGCTTCATCTCGATGCTGGCGCGCGTGTTGACCGGCATCGAAATCCACCCTGGCGCCACCATCGGCCGGCGCGTCTTCATCGACCACGGTTTCGGCGTGGTGATCGGTGAAACCGCCGTGATCGGCGACGATTGCACCATCTACCAGGGCGTGACCCTGGGCGGCACCACGCTGGTGGCCGGCACCAAGCGCCACCCGACGCTCGAGCGCGGCGTGATCGTCGGCGCCGGCGCCCAGGTGCTGGGTGCGTTCACGGTCGGCGAATACGCCAAGATCGGCTCCAACGCCGTGGTCGTCAAACCGGTCCCGGCCGGCGCCACCGCGGTCGGCAATCCGGCCCACATGATCCGCAAGGAAGACCAGTCGCGCAGCGCGCGCATGTTCGCCGCCTATGGCGTCACGCCGAACGGCGACGACCCGCTGTCGAAAGCCCTGCGCGGCCTGATCGACCACGCCGCGCGCCAGGACGAGCAGATCGAACGCCTCACCGCCGTCGTCAAGGCGGCCGGCCTGTGCTGCCCGAGCATGCAGGAGGGTGATAAACTCGACTCGGAACAACTCAACCGCTTGGTGGATTAAGGAATCGCATGACGAATGAAACGACTGGCGGCGCACACGACACCGCAGCCGTGCTGGACCCGGTCGAGCTGCGCGTACTGGCCGTGCTGGCCGAAAAGGAAGCGCTGACGCCCGACAACTATCCGATGTCGCTGAACGCGATCGTGAACG
Organism: Massilia sp. YIM B02443; assembly: GCF_030411955.1. Taxonomy (GTDB): domain Bacteria; phylum Pseudomonadota; class Gammaproteobacteria; order Burkholderiales; family Burkholderiaceae_D; genus Telluria. Next base: position 59,529 of record NZ_JASNRA010000028.1, on the reverse strand, counting down.
GCTGCAACCAGCTGTCGAGCCGCGATCCGGTGATGCAGCTGGGCGAGGACACCGTGCTCGACACGCTGCAGCGCCTGACGGAACGCAAGCTGGTGAACGCCATCTCGCAGGCCGGCGCGCGCGTGGTGAAGTACGAGCACCGCATGCGCATCAAGTGGACGCTGGAACAGGACAAGCTGGCCGTGCTGACGATCCTGATGCTGCGCGGCCTGCAGACCGCCGGCGAGATCCGCACCCGCACCGGCCGCCTGCACGAATTCAAGACGGTGCAGGACGTCGAGAACGCGCTGCAGTTCCTGATCGACAAATACCCGCCGCTGGTCGCCAAGCTGGACCGTGCGCCGGGCGCCAAGGAATCGCGCTACGGCCAGCTGCTGGGCGGCGAGATCACGATCGTCGCCGGCAGCGAACAAAACGCCTCCGGCGCCAGCGGCGGCCTGACCCAGGGCGCCCGCGTGCAGCAGCTGGAGCAGGAAGTCGCCTCCCTGCGCGGCGAACTGGAAGAGCTCAAGGTGCAGTTCGAGGCGTTTCGCCAGCAGTTCCAGTAACAGGCTCGGGCGACGGTTCCAGCTGGAGCTCGATCAAGGCATCGTCGCTCCAGCTGGTGTTCCCGAGCGGCACCCGGAAACCCTTGCCTTCGGTTTCCAGCAGGGCGCTGCGGTTGCCATCGACCAGCACGGCGCCATGCAGCGTGCGCTCATGCCTGAACGTGAATCCGCTCTGGCCTTCGAACGTGAAGCCGCACCAGTCACGCGTGCGCAGCAGCGTGTTCGCCGCCAGCACCACCCACAGCGGAATCTCTTCCTTGATGATCGCCACTTCGACCCGGCACTCCAGGCGCAGGTCGCCCAGGCGCCGCACGTTGTCGGGCAGGCCGGGCGTGCGCACGATCGGCTTGACGCGGAAGTCGCGCCGTTTCTGGTTCAGCACCAGTTCGCTGCGCGCCGCGAGCGCCGCCTCGCTGCGCGGCACCGTGAACATGCCATCAAGGTCGACCGCCAGCGGCAGGTTGAAGCCGTCCTCGCCGCCCAGGCGCGCCGTCGGCAGCGTCGCCTTGTCGGCGCCGTTGCGCGGCGACACCCGGAAGCGCAGGGTTTCGACCTTGGGCGCCATGGCGTGGTGCTGGTCGAAGGCGTCCAGCCCGGCGACAATGGCCTCGTACTTGCGCACTTCCGGGTTGCGCAGGGCGTTGACCTTGATTTCCTCCGGGCTGTCCGGCTTGCTGTCGGCGGCCATGCCGGCAACCGGCAGGCCGCAGCCGAGCAGGGCGGCGATGGCGATGGCGTGAAGGCGGCGCATGGCGATCAGCCCTCGTCGCGCCAGCGGCGCAGGCGCATGGCGCCGGCGATCATGGCGCAACCGGCGATGGCAGCGACCCAGACCGCGGGCGAGGCCAGCGTCGAGTAGGACAGGCGCAACAGCATGCCGGCATCCAGCCCGCCCTGCATCTGGCGCATGGTCTCGGTCTCGAGTTCGCCGAACCAGATCCCCGGCATCAGCCCGCCCAGGAAACGCGCTACCACTTCTTCGCCGAACCACTTGGCGTGCAGCGAGATGCCCGAGACGCGTCCGACCACGAAATCGAACCAGGACAGCACCGCCAGCGCCACCAGCGGCAGGCCGACCGCCCACAGGAATACCTTGGAGCGGGCCCAGCTCGACACCAGCAGCAGCCAGCCGACTGTCGGCAGCGCCCACAGGATGTACAGCGGCAAAAAGGCGAGCAGGTACAGCGGCGACAGGTACAGGCGGTAGTCGGACAGCACCGGCACGAACAGGTTGATGTTGTTGGCGGCCGCGGCTGTCAAGCCCAGCACCAGCAGGACCAGCGAGGCGACGATCCCGACCCCGATCACCACCAGCGGCGCTACCAGCAGCGCGACCACGACCTTGGACAGCACGGTGTCGCGGTCCGACAGCGGCAGCGACTTCCAGAACAGGATGCTGCGGTCGCGCCGGTCGTCGTGCAGCGCCGCCAGACAGTAGAAGAACGCCACCACCGGCAGCACCAGGAACAGCGGCGCCGACAGCGCCAGGTAGCTCGATGCGGCGACGCTGGCCAGTTGGGCGCGCAGCGCCGGCGGGATGCCGTGGATCGCCACCACCTGATGCTCGCCCACCTGGAACTGGAAGTTGCCGGTCGTAAGGCTGGCGTACAGGCCGCCGCCGCCGAACAGCAGCACCAGGATCGCGGCCACTAGCAGCGGCGCCCAGATCAATGCTCCCTTGTGCTCCCACAGCTCGCGCCGGACCAGCCATTGAATGGTATTCATCGGCGAATGCAGACGCGTCGTCATAGGCGTGCTCATGCGTAGGTTCCTTTCATGGTGGCGACGAACAAATCGGCCACACTCGGGTTGCGGACGTCGCCGAGCGCCGTCAATTGATCCCGCGACAGACCGCCGGCGCGCATGGCGTCGAACAGCATCACCGACTTGCCGAACACGGTGCGCTGGTCGATCGGCTGCAGCGCATTCGCCGCCGCCACCTTGTCGTTGTTGACCATCACCTCGACATAGCGCTCGCCGATCTCGTCCATCGTGGCCGAGAGCGCGATCTTGCCGTCGCGGATGAACAGCAGGTCGGTCAGGATGTGCTCGACTTCTTCCACCTGGTGGGTGGTGATGACGATGGTCTTGCCCTCGTCAAAATAGTCCTCGAGCAGGTTCTGGTAGAAGGTCTTGCGATAGATGATGTCGAGGCCGAGCGTGGGCTCGTCCAGCACCAGCAGCCTGGCGTCGATCGCCATCACCAGCGCCAGGTGCAGCTGCACGATCATGCCCTTGGACATTTGCTTGACCTTCATGGTCGGCTGCAGCTTGGTATTCGCGATGTAGCGTTCGGCCTTGCTGCGGTCGAACCGCGGATGCACGCCGGCCACGAAGTCGATCGCATCCTTGACGCGCAGCCAGCGCGGCAGGATGGCGACGTCGGCGATGAAGCAGACTTCCTGCATCAGCGCATCGCGCTGGGTGCGCGGGTCGTAGCCCAGCACCGACAGCTCGCCCTCGAACGGGATCAGGCCCAGCGCCGCCTTCAGCGTGGTGGTCTTGCCCGAACCATTGGGGCCGATCAGGCCGACGATGCGCCCGGCCGGGATCTCGAAGTCGATGCCGTCGACCGCTACCCGCTTGCCGTAGCGCTTGGTCAGGCCGCGTGCGGACAGGACGGCGCTCATTGCCGGCCTCCGTGCTCGCCGGCCTTCAGGAGCTGCTCGACGTCGAGCCCCAGGCGGCGGATGCGTTCCATCATCGCCGGCCACTCGTCGCGGACGAAACGTTCGCGCTCGCTGGCCAGCAGTTTTTCGTTGGCGCCTTCGGTGACATACATGCCAATTCCCCTTCGTTTTTCCACCAGGTTGTCGTCCACCAGTTCCTGGTACGCCTTGGACACGGTGATCGGATTGAGTTGATACTCGGCGGCGATCTGGCGCACCGAGGGCAGGGCGTCGCCGGGCTTCAGCGCGCCGTCGAGCATCATGCTGACCACCCGCTCCTTGAGCTGGCGGTAGATCGGGGTGTTATCGTTCCAGCCGACGCTCATGGTTGACCTCCTTGCTGATTCGGGATGGGGTGCGCATGCCTGCCTCCTTGGTGATGTGTTGAAGTGGTGTTGTAGTGAACTATAACACCATGAGCGCAGATGTAAACATACAGACGTGCGATTACTCAGGGTGCGTAGGGTTGGCAGCTATGCTGCCGACGCGTTCAGCTCACGATGAAGCGGGCAGTGCAGGGATGCGGACGCAGGTTGGACGCGTCGGCGGCGGAGCCGCCAACCCTACGCGACGTTGATATCGTGACGAACGATGCTGCCGTCGCGGTGCAGCGCGATCCAGCCGCCGCGCAGCGGCGCTTCATCGAGCTCCCAGTCCGGCAGCACGTAGCGCAGCCGGCCGTCATGCTCGTGCACGGCGGGACGGTGGGTGTGGCCGTGGATGATGACGGTGGCATCGAGCGCGGCGAACACTGCGTCCACCGCGTCGGGCGTGACGTCCATGATCTGGTAGTCCTGGCCCGACTGCGCCTCGCGGCTGCCTTCGCGCAGGCCGGCGATGATCGCCTTGCGCTGCGCCAGCGGCATGCCGAGGAACTGCGCCTGCCAGCCTGGCTCGCGCACCTGGGCGCGGAAGGCCATGTACTTGAGGTCGTGCGTGCACTGGGCGTCGCCGTGCACCAGGGCGATGCGGCGCCCGCCGCTCTCGATCAGCGTGGGTTCTTGCAGTAGCGTGAGGCCGGCAGCTTCGGCAAAGGCCGGGCCGACCAGGAAGTCGCGGTTGCCGGCCAGCCAGTAGACGGCGGTGCCGGCGTCGGACAGCGCACGCAGCGCGGCGACGATGCCGGCATTGAACGGATCGGCGATGTCATCGTCGCCGGCCCAGTATTCGAAGATGTCGCCGAGCAGATACAGCCGCTCGGCATGCGCTGCGCGCTCGGCGAGAAAGCGCAGGAACGCTTCCACCGTACGCGGGTGCGAGACCTGCAGGTGCAGATCAGAAATGAACAGCGCGAACGGGCGCGCAGACAGCGTCATCGGACAGACAGGTGCTGGTGCGCGCCGCTCATCAGATGACTTCGATCTTCTCGATGATCACGTCTTCGACCGGCACGTCCGAGTGCATGCCGCTGCGGCTGGTCTTGACGCCGTTCAGCGCGTCGACGACGTCCTGGCCGGCGGTGACTTTGCCGAACACGGCGTAGCCCCAGCCGTCCTGGCCCGGATAGTCGAGGAAGGCGTTGTTCTTGGTGTTGATGAAGAACTGGGCCGATGCCGAGTGCGGCGCCGAGGTACGGGCCATGGCGATGGTGTACTTGTCGTTCTTCAGGCCGTTCTTGGCTTCGTTCTCGACGGTCGCGTCGGTCGGCTTTTGCTTCATGCCCGGCTCGAAACCGCCGCCCTGGATCATGAAGTCCTTGATCACGCGGTGGAAGATGGTGTTGCTGAAGTGGCCCTTGTTCACGTATTCCAGGAAGTTGGCGACGGTCTTCGGCGCTTTGGCATCGTCCAGCTCGACGGTGATGTTGCCCTGGTTGGTGGTGATCAGTACGTTCGTCATGATGTTCCTGTCGGTGAGTTGTTGTTCGGATCGGCGCGCAGTCGCCGCCGGAAGCGGCGCTTGCGCGAGTTGCAGACTCGCTATTTTACAAGCTTGTCGCCCTTGAGGAGGGTGGTCGATGTAATCGTGATCGGCACCACCGGCACGTTCTGCATATTGCGCACGTCGTCCACCACCACGCCCTTGATCTTGTCGACGGTTTCCTGGCCTTTCACCACGCGCCCGAACACGGTGTAGCCGGAGCCGCCCACGTGCGGATAATCGATGCCGGAATTGTCGGCCACGTTGATGAAGAATTGCGAGGTAGCGCTGTCCGGGTTGTCCTCGCGCGCCATGGCGATCGTGTACGGCAGGTTCGACAGGCCGTTGTTCGATTCGTTCTTGACCGCGGGACGGGTCTTGCGGCCCTCGAACTTGGCGTTCATGCCGCCGGCCTGGATCATGAAGCCGTCGATCACACGGTGGAAGATGGTGCCCTTGTAAAAGCCCGACTTCACGTAGGCCAGGAAGTTGGCCACGTTCTTCGGCGCCGCTTCCTTGTCGAGCTCGACGACGATCTCGCCCATCGTGGTCTTGATCGAGACTTGCGGCATCGGTGTTGCTGGTGCGGCCGGCGCGTCTTGATAAGCGAAGGCGGCGCCAGGCAGCAGCAGGGCGCCGGCGGCAATGGCGGCGAGCAGGGAACGGCGAACTGGCGTGAACGATGACATGAAGGCGATCCTCAGGTAGGGCTGGCGCTGGAGCGGTGGCCGGGCGCTGTCAAGGGTTGTCCGGAAAAATAAAGCTGGACCGTAGGCGGCCAGCCGGGTTTTTATCAATGCTATACTGCGACGACGGGGCGTTCGCAGCAGAGCGCCCCATTCTATCAAATAAGAACAACAACGAGGACCACGGCGAACCCCTGTGCCGATCACGCTGTCCGGCGCGCCATCGAGCTATCGATTGCAGCGCCCGGATGGCTATTGCGGTTCGTCTTCCTCCCGAAGCAATCAACACTCGGAATTCAAAGCGGTATCCAATGAGCCAACTAAAGATTTACAACACGCTCGCGCGTGACAAGCAGGTATTCGTCCCGAAGGTCGCCGGCAAGGTCGGCATGTACGTATGCGGCATGACCATCTACGATTACTGCCATATCGGCCACGCGCGAATGATGATGGCTTTCGATGTCGTGTACCGCTGGCTGATGGCATCCGGCTACGAAGTCGAGTACGTGCGCAACATCACCGACATCGACGACAAGATCATCCGCCGCGCGGTGGAAAACGGCGAGACCATCGGTTCGCTGACTTCGCGCTTCGAGAAATACATGGACGAAGACACGGCCGCGCTCGGCATCCTGGCGCCGACCGTGGTGCCACGCGCCACCGAATACGTGCCGCAGATGCTGGACATCATCAGGAAGCTCGAGCAGAAGGGCCTGGCCTATAAGAGCGACGACGGCGACGTCAATTACGCCGTGCGCGGCTTCGAGGGCTACGGCAAGCTGTCCGGCAAGTCGCTGGACGACCTGCGCGCCGGCGAGCGTGTCGACGTCAACACGGGCAAGCGCGATCCGCTCGACTTCGTGCTGTGGAAAGCGGCCAAGGAATCCGAGCCAAGCGAAGCCAAGTGGGATTCGCAATGGGGCCAGGGCCGTCCGGGCTGGCACATCGAGTGCTCGGCGATGTCGTGTGCGACGCTGGGCGAGCATTTCGACATCCACGGCGGCGGCGCCGACCTGCAGTTCCCGCACCACGAGAACGAGATCGCGCAATCGGAAGGCGCGTTCGGCGCACCGATGGTCAACTACTGGATCCACAACGGTTTCGTGCGCGTCGATAACGAAAAGATGTCCAAATCGCTGGGCAACTTCTTCACTATCCGCGACGTGCTCAAGAAGTACGACGCCGAGGTGGTGCGCTTCTTCATCCTGCGCGCCCATTACCGCAGCCCGCTGAACTATTCGGACGTGCACATCGACGACGCCAAGGGGGCGTTGACGCGCCTGTATACGGCGCTGAGCGATATCGACCTCGGCGGCGACAAGCCAAGTGTCGATTGGGACGAAGGCCACGCCGTGCGCTTCCGCGAAGCGATGGACGACGATTTCAACACCGCGCTGGCGGTAGCCGCGCTGTTCGACCTGGCCAGCGAAGTCAACCGCACCAAGTCGGTGGCCAGCGCGCGCCAGCTGAAGGCGCTGGCCGGCGTGCTGGGCCTGCTGGAGCGCCCGGCGCAGCAATTCCTGCAAGCCGGCGTGGCGCAAGAAGGCGCGCTCGACGAAGCCGCGATCCTGGACGCCATCGCGCGCCGCGCCGCGGCCAAGGGCGCGCGCGATTTCGCCCAGGCCGACGCTATCCGCAAAGAACTCACCGCCGCCGGGATCATCCTGGAAGACAAGCCGGACGGAACGACCTGGCGCCGCGCATGATGGCAGCGAACAAGGACAAGTCCGGCGCCGCCGGCGCTGCCGCTGTCGCCGGCGGCGCGGCCGACGCGCCGGCGGTGCCGGCCTACTGGGCCGAGGCCAAGCTCGAGCTGATGCAGCGCGACCGCATCATGAACAAGCTGATCCCGCAGTTCGGCGACCTGCACCTGCGCGGCCAGCCGGATCCGTTCACCACGCTGGCGCGCTCGATCGTCGGCCAGCAGGTCACGCCCAAGGCGGCCGACCTGGCCTGGGGCAAGCTGCTGGCGGTCTGCCCCAAGCTGTCGCCATCCTGCGTGATCAAGGCCGGCGCGGCGCAGCTGTCGTCGTGCGGCCTGTCCAAGCGCAAGACCGAATACATCCTCGACCTGGCCGACCATTTCAAGGCCAAGCGCGTGCATGCCGACCTGTGGTCGGAAATGGATGACGAGGCCGTCATCGCCGAGCTGGTGCAAATCCGCGGCATCAGCCGCTGGACAGCCGAGATGTTTTTGATATTTAATCTGCTGCGACCGAACGTCCTGCCCCTGGACGATCCCGGCCTGATCCAGGGCATCAGCCAGAATTATTTCTCGGGCGAGCCGGTCTCGCGCAGCGATGCGCGCGAAGTCTCGGCCAACTGGGAGCCCTGGCGCACGGTGGCGACCTGGTATTTGTGGCGCAGCCTGGACCCGGTGACGGCGGCCGGCTGAGCCATTGCGAGGCCGGCGCCGGCCCCGCTGGAGGCGGCAGGTACGGTAGAATAGCGCCCTGATCCGCCGCGCATGAACAGAATGACAAGCCTGCGCGGCCACGACATTACCCCGGAGGTACAATGACTAAAACAACTTTCCTCAATTTTGAACAGCCGGTCGCCGAACTGGAATCCAAGATTGAAGAGCTGCGGTTCGTGCAGGACGATTCCGCCGTCGACATCTCCGAAGAGATCGACCGCCTGGCCAAGAAGAGCCAGCAACTGACCAAGGACATCTACGCCAAGCTGACTCCGTGGCAAGTGTCCCAGATCGCGCGCCATCCGCAGCGTCCGTACACGATGGACTACGTGAACGCGATCTTCACCGATTTCCATGAACTGCACGGCGACCGCACCTTCGCCGACGACCAGTCGATCATGGGTGGCCTGGCCCGTTTCAACGGCCAGCCATGCATGGTGATCGGCCACCAGAAGGGCCGCGACACCAAAGAGCGCGCGATGCGCAACTTCGGCATGCCCAAGCCGGAAGGCTACCGCAAGGCGATGCGCCTGATGAAGCTGGCGGAAAAATTCGGCCTGCCGATCTTCACCTTCGTCGACACCCCGGGTGCGTTCCCGGGCATCGACGCCGAAGAGCGCGGCCAGTCGGAAGCGATCGGCCATAACCTGTACGTCATGGCGGAACTGAAAGTCCCGCTGATCGCCACCATCATCGGCGAAGGCGGTTCGGGCGGCGCGCTGGCGATCGCCGTCGGCGACGCCGTGCTGATGCTGCAATACGCGACCTATTCGGTGATCTCGCCGGAAGGCTGCGCCTCGATCCTGTGGAAGACCTCGGAGCGCGCGAGCGACGCCGCCGAAGCGCTGGGCCTGACCGCGCACCGCCTCAAGGCAATCGGCCTGATCGACAAGATCGTCAACGAACCGCTGGGCGGCGCCCACCGCGACCCGGCCCAGATGGCGCAACTGCTCAAGCGCGCGCTGGCCGACACCCTGCGCCAGTTCCAGGGCATGAAGACCAAGGACCTGCTCGAAGCCCGTCACGAGAAGCTGATGGCCTACGGCAAGTTCAAGGAAACGGCGCCGCGCGAAGAGTGAGCCGTTCCAAGGCCGGCGATCTGCCGGCAAAGTTAGCAAGCACCTTCGCGCAAGCCATGCACGGCTTGCGCGCCAGCCATTCCCCCACCTGCATTGCACTGGCTTGCAGCGGCGGCCTCGATTCGATGGTCCTGCTGCGGTTGGCGCATGCCTGGTGCCGGGAGCAGGGCGTCAAGCTGGTGGCGCTGCACGTGCATCACGGTCTCAGTCCGAATGCCGATGCCTGGATGGCGCACGTCGAGCGTGCTGCGGCCGAACTCGGCATCGCCTGCGACCATCGGCGCGTGACGGTGCCGAACGACGGCTCCGGCATCGAAGCCGCCGCGCGCAAGCTGCGTTATGCCGCGCTGGGCGAAATGAGCCGCGTACACGGCGCGAGCCTGCTGCTGACTGCCCACCATCTCGACGACCAGGCCGAAACCGTGCTGCTACAATTGCTGCGCGGCTCGGGTCCGGCCGGCTTGTCGGGCATGGATGCGGACAACCACGCGCCAAGCTTGCTGGGTGACGATACGCTGGTCATGGCGCGCCCGCTGTTGAGCCAGTCGCGCGCCGCGCTCGAGGCCACTGCGCGCGAGCGTGGCCTGGACTGGGTCGAGGACGAATCGAACCTTGACCCGCGCTACACCCGCAATATGCTGCGCCACCAGGTGATGCCGGCGCTGGCTGAACATTTCCCCGGCTTCCAGGCGCGCGTCGCGCGCGGCGCGGCGCACGTCGCGGCGGCCCAGCGCATGCTGGACGAACTGGCGGCGCAGGATCTGGCCGTATGTCTTGATGGCGACGCCGTCGATCTCGGCCGGCTCGGGCAGTTGAGCGCCGACCGCATCGACAACCTGCTGCGCCACCTGTTCACGGTGCGCGGCCTGGCGATGCCGTCGACCGCGTGGCTGAGCCAGATGGTGGCGCAACTGTTTTCGGCGCGCGAAGACGCGCAGCTGAAAGTGACCCATCCGGGCTGCGTGATCCGGCGCCATCGCGGCAAGCTCTACTTGACGCCGCGCCTGGCCGACCTGGCCGGCATGCGCGATCCGGACGATGCCGGCGTGCTCGACAAGTTCGGCCAGGATTTCCGCTGGCAGGGCGAAGCGTCGATCGCGTTCCCCGATTACGGTGGCACGCTGCATTTCGAGCCGGCAGAGCAGGGCTTCGACGCCGACTGGCTGCGCTCGCAGCTGCTGACCATCGACTTCCGCAAGGGCGGCGAACGCCTCAAGCCGGCCGCCAATCGGCCCACGCGCGGCCTCAAGGCGCACTATCAGGCGCTGGGCGTGCCGGCCTGGGAGCGCGAGCGCCTGCCGGTGGTGAGCCAGGCGCTCGACCTGCTGTTCGCGGCCGGGATCGGCATGGATTGCCGCCATTTCGGCGCGCCGGGGAGCGAACTCATCGCTCTGCGCTGGGTGCCGGACCCGGCCTGAACGGGGCTGCATCGGCGGCCCGGTCATACCTTTTCAGGTATTACTTTATTTTCTTTTCATATAGCTTTTCCGTCCATCGCTGCTTGTGATGGCGCATTGCAACATGCTAGAGTAAGGGTCCCCTAGAACACATTCACATCCTTCTCACCAGTAGGAACCCTTCCCGATATGGCTTTAATTGTCCACAAATATGGCGGAACGTCGATGGGATCGACGGAACGCATCAAGAATGTCGCGGCCCGCGTGGCCAAGTGGCATGACGCAGGTCACCAAATCGTTGTCGTCCCGTCCGCGATGTCGGGCGAGACGAACCGCCTGATTGGCCTTGCCAAGGAAATCATGGCGCAACCGGACCCGCGTGAACTGGACATGATTGCCTCGACCGGCGAGCAGGTGTCGGTGGGCCTGCTGGCGATGGCGCTGCTGGCGATCGGCAAGGATGCGGTGTCCTACACCGGCTGGCAGGCGGGCATCCGCACCGACTCCTCGTTCACCAAGGCGCGCATCCAGTCGATCGACGACACCCGCGTGCGCGGCGACCTAGCCAACGGCAAGATCGTGATCATCACCGGCTTCCAGGGCATGGACGACGATGGCAATATCTCCACCCTGGGCCGCGGCGGCTCGGACACCTCGGCGGTGGCGATCGCGGCCGCGCTGAAGGCCGACGAATGCCTGATCTACACCGACGTCGACGGCGTCTACACCACCGACCCGCGCGTGGTCGACGAGGCGCGCCGCCTGTCCAAGATCACCTTCGAGGAAATGCTCGAACTGGCCTCGCTGGGCTCGAAAGTACTGCAGACGCGGTCGGTCGAGTTCGCAGGCAACTACCAGGTGCCGACGCGCGTGCTGTCGTCCCTGACCGACCCACTGATGCCGCTGGCCGACGAGGCCAAGTCCGGCACCCTGATCTCGTTTGAGGAAGAAAGCAACATGGAACAAGCCGTCATCTCCGGCATCGCGTTCAATCGCGACGAAGCAAAGATCACCGTCCTGGGCGTGCCGGACAAGCCGGGCGTGGCCTTCCACATCCTGGGCCCGATCGCCGACGCCAACATCGAAGTCGACATGATCATCCAGAACCAGTCGGTGGACGGCAAGACCGATTTCACCTTCACCGTGCCGCGCGGCGACTACGTGCGCGCCATGACCGTCCTGGAAGGCAACAAGGAACAGCTGGGCGCCACCAAGGTGCTGGGCGACGCCAAGGTGTCGAAGGTGTCGGCGGTGGGCGTGGGCATGCGCAGCCACGTCGGCGTCGCGTCGCAGATGTTCCGCACGCTGTCGGAAGAGGGCATCAACATCCAGATGATCTCGACCTCGGAGATCAAGATCTCGGTGCTGATCGACGAGAAGTACATGGAACTGGCCGTGCGCGCCCTTCACAAGGCATTTAACCTCGAGCAAGGTTAACAATTTCAAACTTTTTCGGTGTGCGTCCTTGACGCCACGGGCACCAGCCCTTAAGATGCGTGCACTCAGCGCTGACTGACAAGCAAGTTTGGCAGCACTGATTGGAGACGTGGCCGAGTGGCCGAAGGCACATCCCTGCTAAGGATGCATACGGCTTATACCCGTATCGTGGGTTCGAATCCCACCGTCTCCGCCAAGATTGATGAGAAAAGCCACCGCAAGGTGGCTTTTTTCATTCCGGAAGACCAGTACGGCGTCTGTGCTCCGATAGGGTATTCCGGAACCTTATCTCGCGCCTCAAACCCTTGAAACGCAAGCCTGCGGTCTGCCCAGCGCTGCCTGAATACCATTGAAAAGCTGGCGTACACGAGGTGCGCACGAAGCGGCTCCTTGGCTATTTTTGTTCCTGGAGCTGGACAAATATCTGTGCCGATATCAAAGCCGAGCATGCTATATTAATTTGGCAACGTTTCCATTTTTTGGCGGCGTGATAACAGGAGGAGACCAGATAACATGCATAAAGCACCTACCATGCTGCGCGGCGCCGTCCTCGCGGCCCTGCTGATGGCGAATATTGCGCAAGCAGCGGCCCAGGGCGGCAGCGGCGCCGTCCAGGCCTGGCTGACGACAGGCGACCGGAGCAAACTGATGGCGCGCAGTCCCGACCTTCATTTCAGCCGCGCCAAGCCGGCTGACAGCGTCATCGACATCGACCCCGCCACCCGCTTCCAGGAAATCCAGGGCTTCGGCGCCTCGATCACCGATGCTTCTGCCTTTCTGATCCAGCAACGCATGAATCCGGCGCAGCGCGAAAGCCTGCTGCGCGAGCTGTTCGGCCGCAATCCCGGACTTGGCATGTCCTTCACGCGCCTGACCATCGGCGCCTCGGACTTTTCGCAAAGCCACTACAGCTTCAATGACATGCCGCGTGGCGAAAGCGATCCGGCGCTGGCACGCTTTTCCATCGATCCGCATCGCGCCACGGTGTTGCCGACCATTCAACGCGCGCTGGCGATCAATCCGCAACTGAAGGTCATGGCCTCGCCCTGGAGCGCACCGGGCTGGATGAAGAGCAGCGACAGTCTGGTCAAGGGTGCGCTCAAGCCCGAGGCCTATGACGCCTTCGCCCGCTACCTGGGCCGCTACCTGAGCGCGATGCAGAGCGAAGGGGTCCCGATCTTCGCCCTGACACTGCAGAACGAGCCGCATTTCGAGCCGGACGATTATCCGGGCATGCGCGTCGATCCGGCCAGCCGCGCCGCCTTCATCGGCGGCCACCTGGGCCCCTTGCTGGCGCGCGAACACCCCGGCACCACGCTGTTCGACTGGGACCACAACTGGGACGAGCCGGATTCGCCCACGACCGTCCTCAAGGATCCGGTCGCCGCCAGGTACGTGAGTGGCGTGGCGTGGCACTGCTACGCGGGCAACGTGGCGGTCCAGGCACAGGTCCATGCGCAGTTTCCCGGCAAGGACACCTGGTTCACCGAGTGCTCGGGCGGCGCCTGGGCGACCGACTGGGCAAAGAACCTGATGTTCTTCACCAGGACCCTGAGCATCGACACCACGCGCGGATGGGCGCGCGGCGTCCTGTTGTGGAACCTGGCGCTGGACGAGAACAGTGGACCGCACCTGGGCGGCTGCAAGGATTGCCGCGGCGTGGTGACGATCGATTCGCGCACCGGCGAAGTCACGCGCAACGTCGAGTATTACGCGCTGGCCCATACCAGCCGCTTCGTCCTGCCAGGGGCGCGCCGCATCCAGTCGAGCGAAGCGGCGGGGGAGCTGTCCAACGTCGCCTTCCGTAACCCGGACGGCTCGCTGGCGCTGGTCGTGGCCAATGGCGCGCAAGCGGCACGGACGTTTTCGGTACGCCTCAAAGGGCAGAGCTTCCGCTATACGTTGCCGGGCATGAGCGTCGCTACCTTCGCCTGGGACGGCAAGCCGTGATCGCACCTGATTAGCCAATACGCAACACTCGCCGGTGCAATTGCATTGACAGCAAATTCCACACAGGGCAATAATGCATTGCCCAATTTGGCAACGTTTCCAATTCTTGCGGACTAAATTGGCAACGTTTCCATTTGCGTGTCCGGCTGAACGAAGCGGACCAGGCAGGGTGAAGCGCGAGTAGTGGCAGATGCAGCAGACAAAGGAAACGGCGCCGAGCGCCAGACTGGTTTGGCAACGTTTCCAATCACGACGTACAACGATAAAAACATCAGGAGACTTTCATGACCCGTTTTGGCATCACGCCGGGCGCCCCTGCGTCCCGCCGCCACGCAATGTCCTTGACTCCCATCGCGGCCGCCTGCGCGCTGTGCCTGTGGAGTGCGTCGGTACAGGCCCAGTCGCAATCCGACTTGCAGGCAGCGGACAGCGCGCCCACCCAGGTCAAGGTGACCGGCATCCGCGGCAGTATCGAAAGCTCGATCGCGATCAAGAAGGAATCGGACTCGATCGTGGAATCGATCACGGCCGAAGACATCGGCAAGCTGCCCGACCAGTCGATCGCCGAATCCATCGCGCGCCTGCCGGGCCTGTCCGCCCAGCGCGTCGCCGGCCGCGCCCAGGTGATCTCGCTGCGCGGCCTGGCGCCGGACTTCGGCGTGACCCTGCTCAATGGCCGCGAACAGACCAGCACCAGCAATGACCGCAGCGCGGAATTCGACCAGTACCCGTCGGAACTGCTCAGCGGCGTCGTGGTCTACAAGACGCCGGACGCCAACATGACGGCGTCCGGCCTGTCCGGCACCATCGACCTGCGTACCGTGCGTCCGCTCGACCGCAAGGGCCGGACGGTCGCCTTCAACCTGCGCGGCGAACACAACAGCAATGGCGAGCTCAACAGCGGCTGGTCGAACCGGGGCAAGCGCCTGTCGCTGTCCTACATCGACCAGTACCTGGACAACACCCTCGGCCTGGCGATCGGCTACGCCCACCTGGATACGCCCGGCCAGCAGAAGGAATACAAGTCCTGGTGGTGGGGCGCCAACAACAACCTGGGGCCGGGGAACGAGGACGTGATCGGCCTGAAGGGCGCCGAGGTCACCTCGACCTCGCGCAAGCAGGTGCGCGACGGCCTGATGGCCGTGCTCGACTGGAAGCCGAGCCGCGACCTGCGTTCCACGCTCGACCTGTACTATTCCGAGTTCGACCAGGAAGAAACCATGCGCGGCATGATGTGGAACTCGGCCGACACCGTCACCTACCGCGATCCGCAGATCGAGACCATCGGCGGCGGGCGCATGCTCACCGGCGGCACCCTGGTCGGCCTGGAGCCGATCGTGCGCAACGACTACAACGAGCGGCGCGACGAGATGGGCGCGCTCGGCTGGAATACGCGGCTGCGCCTGAACGAGCGCTGGTCGGTCGACGGCGACCTGTCGTATTCCACGGCCAAGCGCTTCGAGACCACCTCCGAGACCTATGCCGGCCTGGGGCCGGCGGGTTCGGGCGCCACCGACGACAACTTCGGCTTTCGCATCCCGGTCGGCGCCGGCATGCCGCAATTCGCGCCGGGCTTCGACTTTGCCGATCCCGCCAACATCCGCCTGACCGACGTCGGCGGCTGGGGCCACGACGCCACCATGCACCACCCGCGCGTCGAAGACCGCCTCGGCGCGGCCAAGCTGAACCTGCGTGGCGAGCTCGACGGCTGGTTCAGCAACGTGCAGGCCGGACTGAGTTTCTCCAAGCGCGACAAGTCGCACGAAGACGTCTCGCAGACCTACTGGCTGAAGAACGGGCGCGCCCTGACCACGGTCCCCGCTGACATCATTCAGCCGACCACCTCGCTGTCCTGGGCCGGGATTCCCGGCGTGCTGACGTTCGACCCGCGCGCGGCGCTCGACCGGTTCTACGACAAGCGTCCGGTCGACACCGACGTCGCCCAGCAGGACTGGGAAGTGAGCGAAAAGCAGGCCATCGGCTACCTGCGCCTCGGCATCGACACCGACCTCGGTACGGTACCGCTGCGCGGCAACCTGGGCGTGCAATACGTCCACGTGAACCAGGAAGGGCAGGGCAAGGCGGTCAGCGGCAACGTGATCACGGCGCTGCGCGACGAACATTCTTACAACGACGTGCTGCCGAGCGTGAACCTGAACTTCGACTTCGGCAACTACCTGCACGACACCTACCTGCGCCTTGGCCTGGCCAAGACCGTGGCGCGGCCGCGCATGTCGGACATGCGCGCCGGCGTATCGGCCGGCGTCGACCCGACCACCCGCATGTGGAACGGCGGCGGCGGCAATCCCAAGCTGGAGCCGTGGCGCGCCAACTCCTTCGACCTCTCGCTCGAGCATTACATGGGCAAGGGCAGCTATGTGTCGGCCGCCTACTTCTTCAAGGACCTGAAGAGCTACATCTACAACCAGCAGCGTGAATTCGACTTCAGCGCCTTCCCGAACTCCAGCACCGTGATCCCGCTGACCAATATCGGCACCATCAACCAGCCGGCCAACGGCCAGGGCGGCTTCGTGCGCGGCGTCGAGCTGAGCGCGTCGCTTCAGTTCGGCGCCCTGTGGCAGCCGCTGGACGGATTCGGCGTGCAGGCCAGCGTGTCGGGCACCGAGAGCTCGATCAGCCCGAACGGCCCGGGCACCACCGAGAAGCTGCCGGGCCTGTCCGGCGTGGTGCGCAACATCACGCTGTTCTACGAAAAATACGGCTTCTCGGCACGCGTGGCCCAACGCTACCGCTCGGCCTTCCGCGGCGAAGTCACGGGCCTGTTCGCCCAGCGCGCGTTCAGCGAGATCCTGGCCGAAGACCAGGTCGACATCCAGCTGGGCTACGAATTCCAGGACGGGCCGCTCAAGAACCTGGGCCTGCTGCTACAGGTGAACAACCTCGGCAACGAGCCATACCAGACCAGGCAGGGCAGCCCGTTCGCCAGCGGCGCCTATGCGCCCGAGCGCTACACGACCTATGGCCGCCAGGTGCTGTTTGGCCTGAACTACAAACTGTAAAGGGAGACCCGATGACGACACGGACGACGAAACGATATGCGATGCGCGCGGCCTGCGCGCTGGCCTTGACGATGATGGGGGCGACGACGACGACGGGGGCGGCGACAGGAGCAGAAGTGGCGGGCAGCGGCTGGCAGCTGGTGACCACGGCGCAGGGCGGCGCGCAGCGCTTCGCGGTGCAGACGCTGGGCGCGCCGCAGCCGGCCGGGCAGCCGATGGAAACCGAGACCGCGGTGTTCGTCGACACGCGCCAGCAGTACCAGGCGCTGTTCGGCTTCGGTGGCGCCGTGACCGACGCGACGGCCGAGGTGTATGCCCGGCTCACGCCGGGCGCGCGCGAAGCCTTCCTGAAGGCCTACTTCGACCCGCGCGAAGGCCTGGGCTACAGTGTGCTGCGCACCACGATCCACAGCTCGGACTTCAGCAGCGCCAGCTACACCTACGTCAAGGAGGGCGACAAGACCCTGGGCTCGTTCAGCATCGAGCACGACCTGCGCCACCGCATCCCGCTGCTGCGCCAGTCGCTGGCCGCGGCCCGCGCGCATGGCACCGAGATGCGCGTGTTCGCCAGCCCATGGAGCGCGCCGGCGTGGATGAAGTCGAATAAAAGCATGCTGCAGGGCGGCAGCCTGCTGCCCGAGTACCGCGACCTGTGGGCCAGCTACATCGTGAAGTTCGTGCAGGCCTACGAGAAGGCGGGCATCCCGATATTCGGGATGACGGTGCAGAACGAACCGATGGCCAGGCAGACCTGGGAATCGATGATCTACCGCGCCGAGGACGAAACGCGCTACCTGGGCGACCATCTGGGGCCGGCGCTGGCCAGGGCCGGCCTGCAGGACAAGAAGATCGTCGTCTGGGACCACAACCGCGACCTGCTGCCGCAGCGCGCCGCCCACATCATGTCGGACCCGAAGGCGCGCCCCTACGTCTGGGGCATCGGCTTTCACTGGTACGAGACCTGGGCCAAGGGCCAGCCGATGCACCGCAACGTGGCGGCCGTGCACGCGGCTTACCCGGACACCCCGCTCCTGATGACCGAGGCCAGCGTCGAGAAGTACGACCGCGCGCGCCTGCAGGACTGGGCTAACGGCGAACGCTATGGCAGCGAGATCATGGCCGACCTGAACGCTGGCGCATCCGGCTGGATCGACTGGAACATGCTGCTCGACATGCAGGGCGGGCCCAACCACGTCGGCAACTACTGCTTCGCGCTGCTGCATGCGGGCGACGACGGCCAGCTGGTCTACACGCCGAGCTATGCCTACATGGGTCACTTCACCCGCTACATCAAGCCGGGTGCGCGGCGCGTGAGCGCGACCACCAGCCGCAGCACGCTGGACACGGTGGCCTTCCGCAACACGGACGGCAAGCTGGCCGTGGTGGTGATGAACCGCAGCGACGCGGCGCAGCGCTATCGCCTGATGATCGACGGCGCCGAGACCACGGTCGAGATTCCGGCCCGGGCGATCCAGACTGTGCTACGTTAACTCTCGGTCGAAACAGCATCGGGGAGGGAAGTGGCGACAATCAAGGAGGTGGCCCGCATGGCCGGGGTGGGGACCGGGACCGTGTCGCGCGTGGTGCGCGGCACCGGCTCGGTCTCGCCCGACAAGCTGGAACGCGTCAGGCAGGCGATCGACGCGCTGGGCTACCGGCCCTCGCACACGGCGCGGTCGCTCCTCTACGGCCGCTCGCGCATGATCGGGGTATATATCCCGATGCTGGCGGGGACCTTCTATACCGCCATCCTGCAGATCATCGACACTGAGCTGCGCGCCGCCGGGCTGCACATGATGATGGGCTTCGGCACCAACCAGGGCCAGCCCCGGCTGGAAGCCGTCGACGGCGTCAACCTGCTGTTCGCGCGCGGCTGCGACGGCGTGATCGTGCTCACCAGTCCCTTGCAGGAACAAGACCTGGCGCTGTTCGGCGAGCAGGGCAAGCGGCTGGTGGCGCTGAATTACGCCCTCGCGAGTATCCCGGAGCAGTGCTTCACGGTGGACCACGTGCAGGGCGGTCGCCTGGCGGCGCGCGCTCTGCTCGACCAGGGCCACCGCCAGATCGCGGTGCTCGGCGGGCCGTGGGCGGTGCAGGACAACGTCGACCGCATCGAGGGCTTCATGTGCGAACTCGAAGCCGCCGGCATCGACACCGGCGCCATGTGGGTGAGCGAGCACGATTTCTCGTCCGGCGCGGGATGGGCCGGCGCCCAGGAATTGCTGGCCTCCGGAACCCGCTTTACCGCGCTGTTCTGCGCCAACGACGAAATGGCGCTCGGTGCGATCTCGCGCTTCTATGAAGCCGGCATCCACGTGCCGCGCGACGTGTCCGTGATTGGCTACGACGACGCTCCCAGCGCCGCCTACGCCGCGCCGCCGCTATCCTCGGTGCGCATCCCGTGGCGCGAAATGACGGCCAGCGGCGTGGCCGAACTGCTCAACCTGTGCGACGGAGGACGGCGCCGCGTGACGCGGCGCTTTCGCGCCAGCCTGGCGCTGCGCGCCTCGGTCGCGCCGCCGGGCGCCGGTGTCGCGCAAGCCCCTGCGCGCCGAGCGTGAGGGCGCCGGCGCCTTGCGTATCGCCGGGCTGTTGCAACTCGCGGGAATGGCGGACGCCGGCTGCGGCGTCCGCCACGTGGATCAGCCGGCCTGGCTGCCCAGTGCTTCCTGGTAGCGCCGCTCGACCTCGCCCCAGTTGATGATGTTGAAGAACGCCGCGATATAGTCCGGACGCTTGTTCTGGTACTTCAGGTAATACGCGTGCTCCCACACGTCCAGGCCCAGGATCGGGGTGCCGCCCGACATGCCGGCGAACTGGCCCATCAGCGGGTTGTCCTGGTTGGCGCTACTTTCCACCAGCAGCTTGCCGTCCTTGCCCACGGTCAGCCAGGCCCAGCCGCTACCGAAGCGGGTCTGGGCGGCCTTGGTGAAGGCGTCCTTGAAGCTGTCGTAGCCGCCCAGGTCGGTCTCGATGGCTTGCGCCAGCTGGCCCGAAGGCTTGCCGCCGTCCGGGCTCAGCACGGTCCAGAACAGGGCATGGTTGGCGTGGCCGCCACCGTTGTTGCGCACCACGTTCTGGACGTTCTGCGGCAGCGAACCGATGTCGCTGATCAGCTGTTCGACAGGCACTTCGGCGACATTGCTTTCGGCCAGAGCGTTGTTGACGTTGGTGATGTAGGTCTGGTGGTGCCTGGTATGGTGGATTTCCATCGTCTGCGCATCGAAATGCGGTTCGAGGGCATTGTAGGCATAAGGTAAAGGCGGCAGTGCATAAGGCATGATCGTTCTCCGTTCAGTGGGTTGATGACTGTTGCTGAGAGAAGGACTGTCCGGGAGCGGCCTTGCCGTTCCCGGAGCGGGCGCAGCGGCGCCGTCCGATGATGTTTTACTGTTGCGCAAAGGCGGCCGACAATGGCCCCGCAGCCGCAAAGGGCAGCGCGGCGCTTACCGAACGCCCTGACGTGTCCAGAATACCAGCATCCCGAGAACGCTGGCGCGCCAGGTGAGCGTGAACGCGACGGTGAGGGTGCTGCCGGCCAGCGCCATGAACCAGACCAGCACCGCGATCGACGGCGAATCGACCGCCAGGCACAACGCCAGCGAGGCGGCCAGGGCGGCCGCACCCAGCATGCGCAGGGTCGTGACCAGGCGCGCCGGCTGCGCCGCGGCGCCGCGCACTTGCGCCCAGTGCACGTCCATCGACAGCGCCAGCCAGCCCATGCCGGCCAGGCAGGCGAGCAGGGCGATCAGGAGCAGCAGCGCATCAGGCATGGCCGGCCTCCATGATCGGGGCCTGCGCCGCGGCGCTGGCGCGGACGGCTTCGCGCCGTTGCAGCCGGCGCGCCGCAAGCAGCGCCAGCGCGGCACTGGCCAGCATGAACAGGTCGGCGCCGGCCACCGGCCAGTAACCGGAGCCGATCGTGCGCAGCAGGTGGTCGCCGGTGGTGATCCAGTTCAGCACCGGGGCGACGATGGCCAGCGCCGCGATCGCCAGGCATTGCTCGCGCCACGCCGGCGCGAGTTGACCGGCCGCCACGGCGGCGGTGCGCCAGTAGCCGTGGGCTGCGGCCAGCAGCCAGGCGCCCCAGAAGCAGTATTTCTCCAGGTCGCCGCGCCATGGCCAGCCGGCCGGCAGGGTGTCGGGCAGCAGGCGGTTGGCGATCAGCATCGACAGGGTGGCGACCAGCATGCCGGTGACCACCGTCACCGCCAGCGCGTCGACGATGCGCGCGCCGCCGGTGCCGGCCCTGGCGTGCTGGCGCTTGCGCTTCTCGACGAAGAAGAACAGGCCGGTGGCGATGCAGGCGCAGCCGGCCAGGCCGCCCAGCACGTACAGCCAGCGCAGCAGCCAGTGGCGGAAATGCTGCAGGTGCAGGCCGGTCAGGAATTCGTTGATGCGCGCGACCAGGGTCGGCGGCGGATCCTCGCGCAGCACTTCGCCGGTCGAGGCCTTGAAATGGATGCCTTCGCCGGCCAGCTGCACGCGGTCGGTGCCGGCGCGGTAGATGCTGACGTAGCCGTTGGCGTCGCCCACGTGCTGCACGTTCAGGTAGCCGACGTCGCCGGCCATGCCCTTGGCGGCCCAGCGGCGCTGGGCTTCGGCCACCATCGCGTCGACCGAGGCCATGCGCGCCGGCACGCCGGCGCGGTCGTGCGGCAGCCCGGTTTCCCTGGCTTCGACCTGCTCGTGCTGGTCGTGCAGCGGCGCCAGCTGGGTGTGCGTCACCGGGAAATAGATGTAGGCGAAGATCACCAGGCCGGTAAAGGCAAAGAAGAAGTGGAACGGCAGCGCGGCGACGCCGGTCAGGTTGTGCAGGTCGAGCATGCTGCGCTGGGTGCTCTTCTTCGTGCGGAAGGTGAACAGTTCGCGGAAGATCTTGCGGTGCATGATGACGCCGGTGACCAGCGCCATCAGCATCATCAGGGCGGCGAAGCCGACGATCCAGTAGCCGACCTGCTTCCATTCGATGGTCAGGCTGTAGTGCAGCGGGTAGAAGAAGCCGCTGCCGACCTTGAGGCGGTCGTCGGGCAGGGCGACGCCGCTGCGCGGGTCGATGGTGCGGTTGGCCCACACCGCCGTTTCATGATCCTTGGCGTTCGGCACTTCATAGCCGATGAACAGGCTCAGCACCGGATCGCGGTGGGTGGTGTAGGCGCCCCAGCTGCGCGGGGTGTCGAAGCGCGCCGGCAGCGGACCGTCCACCAGGCCGGCCACGGCGGCGCGCTCGACCGCGTTCGGCTGGATGTTCTCGAAGATCGGTTTGAGCATCTTGTCGAACGACGGCATCGGCTGCGGTTCGTAGCGGGTTTCCGGAATCGCCCAGCGGTCGATCTCGCGGTCGAACACGGACAGGGAACCGAAGAAGAACACCACCATCAGCACCAGGCCCAGGGCCAGGCCGAACCAGGTGTGCAGCCATGCCATCGTGTGGCGCCATTGCTGGAACATGGGTTCTCCTCAGACCAGTCGTTGTTGCAGCAGCCAGGCCATCACCGTCAGCAGCGCGCCGCCGCCCACCAGCGTGGCGGCGCTGCGGCGCAGGTCGCGCGCGGCGAAGGCGGCCAGGAAGGCGCCCAGGAATACCAGGATGCCGACGATGTAGGACAGGTGTTCGGCGTCATGGAATTCCATGCCGGCGCCAAACAGCACGGTCACGCCGGCGGCGACCACGCCCCAGGTGAAAACGTAGCCGCCGAGGAGGGCGACCGCGGTGCGCCAGGCGATGTGGCTGCGACTCAGGGTAGAGGAGGTCATGGATGGTGACGGCCGGCAAACAACGTCAGAGAATGATAATCATTCTCATGATAGTGGGGTGCGGCGAACTTGACAAGCGGTTATATGGGGCGTGGAAGCAACAGGCAGGTGGGAGGGCCGCACTCGCACCACGCGCCGGCAATGACATTGGCAATGTGCGCCAGGCCCCGGCGTCGGGGCTGCGCTAGTCCTGGGGCTTCAAGGCGTGTCGTTCGACGCCAGCGCAGTGCTGCGAATTTCGGTGCCCTGGTGCAGCGTGTTGCGCCAGCCGTCCCCGTGCAGCACCCAGATCCGCAGGTAGCGGCCACGCCATTGCTGCGGGCGGCCGGCGCGGGTGCGCGCCAGCTGGCGGCCGGTGACGACGGCGGTGCGGCCGCCGTCGGCCAGCCTGACCTCGATGTCGTCGACCACGTAGGAATCGAATTCGTACTCGTCGCGCGCCAGTTGCTGCAGGAATTCGGTCTTGGAGCGAACCCGGCCGTTGGTCTCGACGTGATAGTAGTCGCCCCCGATCAGGCAGCGCAGGGTGTCGACGTCGCGCCTGGCGACCGCGTCGGCGCGCCTGGCTTCGGCAGCCTTGACGGCGGCGATCGGGTTGAGCGCCGGGGCCGTTCGCGCGCCTGCGGTGGCAGCGGATATTGATCCGGATCCGGAGCCGGAGATCGAGGCGGCCGGGAAGCCGGCGCCGAGGCAGAGTAGCAGGGCAGGCAGGAGTCGCATGATCGT
Source organism: Massilia sp. YIM B02443 (assembly GCF_030411955.1). Taxonomy (GTDB): domain Bacteria; phylum Pseudomonadota; class Gammaproteobacteria; order Burkholderiales; family Burkholderiaceae_D; genus Telluria. The sequence goes on along the minus strand of NZ_JASNRA010000028.1, from coordinate 35,984 downwards.
CACAGAACACGAACCTGCTGCACAGTATATAAATTTCCCGGCGCCCATTTGTAACGAAGTCTCTCCGGTGCGGCGTGACGATTGGATGAGGGCGGGACAAGGATGGGACAGGGCGGCAGGGCAGTAACGCGAGCTCTTCCATTCGTGCGCGTGACGCGACCCCGCGCGCCTCTGGTACAGTCATGCCAAGCGAATGGCGCCGCCGTTCCCACCAGATGACACGCATCATTTCACGTAGAGCGCGAACCGACCGTATGCCCGCCGCCCCCTTGCCCTCCAACGAACAGGAACGCCTGGCCCTGCTGCACACCCTCGAGCTGCTCGATACCCCGGCCGAGCCGGTGTTCGACCGCGTGGTGCGGCTGGCCAGCCGCCTGCTCGGGGTGCCGGTGGCGGCGTTTTCATTGGTCGATGCAGACCGGCAATGGTTCAAGGCCAAGGTGGGGCTGGCGGTCAGCGAGACGCCGCGCGAGCACGCCTTCTGCGCCCACGCCATCGCCCAGGACGAGCCGCTGGTGGTGCCGGACGCAGCCGCCGACGCTCGCTTCCAGCACAACCCGCTGGTCACCGGCGCCCCGGACATCCGCTTCTATGCCGGGGTGCCGGTGCGTTCCAGCAACGGCCTGGCGCTCGGCACCCTGTGCGCGATCGACACCCAGCCGCGCACGCTGAGCGCCGAGGAGCGGGCGGTGATGGTCGACCTGGCGGCGGTGATCATGCGCGAGGTGCAGTACCGCGAGCGCCTGGCGATGGCGCGCGAGCGCCTGCAGGACAGCGACGTGGCGCTGGGCGCCAGCGAGGCGCGCTTTCGCGCCGTGTACGACATCGCCAGCGTCGGCATTTCGCTCACTACCCGGGAAGGGCGCTTCATCAGCGTCAACCCGGCCATGTGCCAGATCCTCGGGTATAGCGAGGAGGAATTGCGCGGGCGCACCTTCGCCGAAGTGACCTATGAACCGGACCGTGCCTTCGACCTGATCGAATTCCGGCGCCTGATGGCGGGCGAGATCGACTTCCTGCGGCGCCAGAAACGCTACGTGCGCAAGGACGGCTCGCTGATCTGGATCGAGTTCGACATGAAGCGCAAGTTCAATGCCGCCGGCCAGTACGAATACAACGTCACGGTGGTCAAGGACATCCACGCCCAGAAGCTGGCCGAGGACGCGCTCGCCGCGCTGAATGCCGACCTGGAGCGGCGGGTGGCCGAGCGCACCGCCGAGCTGGCCGAGCGCGAGGCCGAGCTGCGCAGCGTGATCGAGAACGCCAACGACGCCTATATCCGGCTCGGCGCCGACGGCCGCGTGCTGGCCTGGAACCGCCAGGCCGAGCACACCTTCGGCTGGGGCGAGCGCGAGGCGCTGGGACGGCCGCTGGAAGAACTGATCATTCCGGCCGAGCTGGCCGGCGCCCACCGCGAAGGCATGCGCCACGCGCTGCGCTGCGGCGGCGGGCGCCTGATCGACCGCCGCGTCGAACTGCCGGCGCTGCGGCGCGACGGCAGCCGGCTGACGGTCGAGGTGCGCATCCGCCGCATGGAGGTGCGCGGCGAACCGACCTTCAGCGCTTTCCTGCACGACGTCACGCTGCGCAAGCAGCAGGATGCGCGGCGCGAATACGAGAGCCGGCACGATGTGCTGACCGGCCTGGCCAACCGGCGCGCGCTGATGGAAGCGCTGCCGCTGGCGCAGGCGCGCGCCGAGCGGCGCCAGAGCAGCCTGGGATTGCTGTTCATCGACCTGGACGGCTTCAAGGCGGTCAACGACGCCTACGGCCACGAGGCCGGCGACGAACTGCTGCGGATCGTGGCCGAGCGCCTGCGCCGGGCGGTGCGCCGCACCGACAGCGTGTTCCGGCTGGCCGGCGACGAATTCACGGTGCTGCTGGAAGACCTCAAGGATGCCCTGCGCGACGCCCATACCGTCGGGCGCAAGCTGGTCGAGGTCCTGAGCGAACCGGTGCCGCTGCAGTGCGCGCGCATGCCGGTGCAGGTGCGGATCGGCGCCAGCATCGGGATGGCGATCCAGGCGCCGCGCCAGCGCCGCACGCCGGAGCAGCTGATCAAGGAGGCCGACGGCTGGATGTACCAGGCCAAGAAGGCGGGGCGCGGACGCATCCTGCCGGCGCCGGAGGTGGAGCCGGAACCAGGGCGGCAGCCGGATGCGGCCGGCGCGACGGCGCCGGCGCACGCCATGCGCAAAGGTTAGGCGCAAGGACGCGGCGCAAGGGCGAGGCGCGCGCCGGGGCGCGCTTCATTGCAGCTTGAGCCCGTTGAGCCCGAACGGCTGGGCGATGAACACCGTATCGCACACCGTGCTCGGGTAGGCGAAGTCGAAGGCGACGGCGCCGGCGGCGTCGACCGCAATCAGGCGCGCCTGGGTGCGTTCGGCCAGCACCGAGTACGCCACCAGGTACTGGTTCGGCGCCGCTTCGTAGGTGGACGAGCAGATGTCGGAATACAGCCGGCGCTCGCCTTCCCAGGTCCAGACTTCGCGCGCGGTGCGTGTCGTTTCGTCGATCGCGTAGCGCGACGGCGTGCTGAAGGTGCGGTTCAGGCCGCGCGGGGCGCCGGCCGGCTGGTTCAGGCTGGCCAGGCCGTTATTGAACAGCAGCAGCTCGCGGTTGGCCAGCACCGACAAGGTATGCTGGCCGACCGGCACCTTGCCTTCGGTCACGCGTAGCGCCAGCGCGCGCAGCGACGGGTAGTTCACGTACCAGTGCTTGGCGGGGTCGCCCAGGATCCAGCGGATGGCGCCGGTGTCGTAGTCGAGCTTGACGACGAAATTCTCGCGGCTCGATACCAGCAGGGCATTGTCCACGCGGTCATAGATCGCCGAGTTCGAGTGGAACCAGTCGATGCCGTCGCGCACGAAGTTGGCCGGATCGTCGCCGCCGGCACGCATGGTGTCGCGAAAGATCTGGCTCAGGTCCCACTGCTTGATGACGCGGCCGGCGCTGTCGATCTCGGCCAGCGTGGACTCGAGCCGCAGTATGTTGTTCTCGCGCACGTCGAACTGGCCCAGGAATCCGGTCTTGCCGGGCGCTAGCTCGTGGTGGAAGTTGCTCAGGCGATTGTCGCTGAGGATGCTGCTGCGGAAGGTGCCGTCCACATCCATGCGGTGCAACAGCGGGGTGCTGGCGTCGCCGACATAGAAGGCGTCGCCGCCGAACAGCGACGAGACCGAATCGGCCAGGCCGACGCCGGCCCAGCGCAGCTGGCCGTCGGTGTCGACGATCACCGGCGAACTCAGGCCGTTGCGGATCAGCATGTAGTCGAAGCCGGGCGAGGCGGCGCCGCGCGCGCGCCGGATGTCGGGCGCGGCGTACACCGCGGCCGGGCCGCTGTAGGCGCCGGTCGGCACCGCGACCTGGGCCACGTGTTTCGAGCCGTCGCGAAACACGGTGGTGACGGTCAGTTCGTTGCGGTGGTTGGCGTACAGGCCGAACACGGGAAAGGCGATGTTGCCGGCCGCCGCAGTCCAGGCCGCGCGCCGCGCCAGCCAGTCATGCTCGTAGGTGACGTCGGCTGCCCGCGAATGGGCGCCGGGACGGGGCGCGATGCGGTACTGGATGCTGGCGACGTGGTCGAAATTGCGCAGCGCGTAGCTGAGCCGGGCCACGAACGGGGTCGCGCCGGCGCTGTGCGCCACGGCGCCGATGCCGGCGCGTTCGGCCTGGGTCGCATGCTTGTCGTCGTCGTCCTTGCCGCCGCAGGCGGCGAACAGGCTGCAGGCGAGCGCGCACAGGAACAGCTTGAAGTGGGCTTTCATCGGTCCTCCCGCGTTGAATTGGATGGCGTGGAATGGTCGGGCGCACCTGGGTTTGTAGCCCGCCGCGCGGCGCCGCGCCTGCGACCGGCGCAATACCGCGGCAACCCCGGCGCCCCGCTGTGGCAAAATCGCTTGACCTTGCCATCGTGGGAAGGGCTAATCTGACGATATGAATCAAAAGAACGAGCAAACTGACAACATCGTCCTGGTCATCGACGGCATGACCTGCGCCTCGTGCGTGGCGCGGGTCGAACGCGCGCTGCAGGCGGCGCCGGGCGTGAACGCGGCCAGCGTCAACCTGGCCACCGAGAAGGCGACCGTGAGCGGCGCCGCCTCGCTCGAGGCGCTGATTGCGGCGGTGCGCGCCGCCGGCTACGAAGCCCGCGCGCCGCAGGCTGCCGCGACGACGCCACCCACCGCCGGCGGCCGGCCGGCGTGGTGGCCGGTGGCCGCCGCCATGCTGCTGAGCCTGCCGCTGGTGCTGCCGATGCTGGGCCAGCCGTTCGGCCTCGACCTGATGCTGCCCGGCTGGCTGCAACTGCTGCTGGCGACGCCGGTGCAGTTCTGGCTCGGCGCGCGTTTCTACCGTGCCGGCTGGAAGGCGGTTCGCGCCGGCAGCGGCAACATGGATCTGCTGGTCGCGCTCGGCACCAGCGCGGCTTATGGCTTGTCTTTGTACCTGCTGCTGGCGGGCAACCGCAGCCACGGCGAAGCTCACCTGTATTTCGAATCGTCGGCGATGGTGATCACGCTGGTCCTGCTCGGCAAATGGCTGGAAGGGCGCGCCAAGCGCCAGACGGTGCAGGCGCTGGCGGCGCTGGAAGGATTGCGTCCGGCCGAGGCGCTGGTGCGGCGCGATGGCAGCGACCGGCGCATCGCGCTCGACGCCTTGCGCGTGGGCGACCTGATGGTGATCCTGCCCGGCGCCCGGGTACCGGCCGACGGCGTGGTGCGCGAGGGCGCCAGCCACCTCGACGAATCGCTGCTCACCGGCGAAAGCCTGCCGGTGGCCAAGGAACCGGGCGCGCGCGTCACCGGCGGCGCGCTGAACGCCGACGGCGTGCTGCTGGCCGAAGCGACGGCAGTGGGGGCGGCGGCCACCCTGGCGCAGATCATCCGCATGGTCGAGGACGCGCAGGCGGTCAAGGCGCCGATCCAGCGCCTGGTGGACCGGGTCAGCGCCGTGTTCGTGCCGGCGGTGCTGGTGCTGGCCCTGGCCACGCTGCTCGGCTGGGGCCTCTTTGACGGCGACTGGCAGGCGGCGCTGCTCAACGCGGTGGCGGTGCTGGTGATCGCTTGTCCATGCGCGCTGGGGCTGGCGACGCCGGCCGCGATCATGGTCGGCACCGGCGCGGCGGCGCGCCACGGCATCCTGATCAAGGACGCCGAAGCGCTGGAGACGGCGCACGCGGTCGACGTCGTCGTGTTCGACAAGACCGGCACCCTGACCGAAGGCCGGCCGCAACTGACGGCCGTCGAAGGCGACGACCCGCGCCGCGTGCTGGCGCTGGCGGCGGCGCTGCAGGCCTACAGCGTGCATCCGCTGGCGCGCGCCGTGCTCGACGCGGCGCGCGCGCAGGGCCTGGCGCCGCCGTCGGCCACCGCTGCGCGCGCCTTGCCCGGACGCGGCGTGCAGGCCGAGATCGATGGCGCCACGATCGTGCTCGGCAACCGGCGCCTGATGGACGAACTCGGCCTGGCGGCCGAGGGCGGCGCCGGACACCAGGCGCGCGGGCACACCGTGTCCTGGCTGGCCGAACGCCGCGGCGGCACGGCGCGCATCCTCGGCCTGCTGGCCTTCGGCGACCGCCTCAAGCCGGGCGCCGCCAGCGCCATCGCGCGCCTGAAGGCGCAGGGCGTGACGCCGGTGCTGCTCAGCGGCGACAACCGGGCCGCGGCAGGGGCGGTGGCGATGGCGCTCGGCATCCAACGCGTGCATGCCGAGGTGCTGCCGGCCGACAAGGCGGACGTGGTCCAGGCGCTGCGTGCCGAAGGCCGGCGCGTGGCCATGATCGGCGACGGCATCAACGATGCGCCGGCGCTGGCGGCGGCCGACGTCGGCATGGCGATGGCGGGCGGCGCCGACCTGGCCATGCACAGCGCCGGCATCACCCTGATGCGCGGCGACCCAGGCCTGGCGTCCGACGCGCTCGACATCTCGCGCCGCACCTACCGCAAGATCCGCCAGAATCTGGGCTGGGCATTCATCTATAACGTGGTCGGCCTGCCGCTGGCCGCGCTCGGCCTGCTCAATCCGGTGCTGGCCGGCGCCGCGATGGCGCTCAGCTCGGTCAGCGTGGTCGCCAATGCGCTGCTGTTGCGGCGCTGGCGCAGCGCGGCGTCTGACGTCGAGGCCGCGCCGCTCGCTCGACAATTGATCGATCCGATGTCAACCAACGGGACGCCTGCGTCCCACGCAACAGGAGAAACTCCCATGTATGAACTCACCGTCGAAGGCATGAGTTGCCAGCACTGCGTAGGCCGTGTTACCAAATCCGTACAGGCGGTCGACGCCGACGCCAGGGTCGCGATCGACCTGCCGACCAGCAAGGTGCGCATCGACAGCCAGGCCGACCTGGGCCGCATCGTGGCTGCCATCGACGCTGCCGGCTATCCCGTCACGGCCCAGGCTGCCGCCTGAAGAGGCGTTTTGGCAACAAAAATTCCCCACGGTATGTACAACTGAGCTATATTTTGTAGAAGAGACAACGTCACCTGCAGTCGCCTCGTGCCAGCGTCATAAGTCGTCCCACCAGCAGCTCCCGATCATCGAGCCGGACCTCACGGGGAAACCGCATGCCAAAGGGTGTTTCAGCAGCAGGCGTTTCATCAGACCAGGCCGCACAACCGTCCGGCCTGGTGCGGCATCCGCCCAGCGGCGCCCTGTCGCGCGGCGTGGCCGGGGCACTGGTGTGCCTGGCGCTGCCGTTCGCGCTGGTGGCGCCGCTGGCCGCGGTGCCGCTGCCCGACCTGCCGAGCGCGCCGCCATTTTTGCTGGTGGTGCAGTCGTCGCTGATTGCCGCCAACCTCCTGATCGCGATCCTGCTGCTGGGCCACGTACACGCCGGCGAATCGCGCGCGCTTGGCATCCTGGCGCTGGGCTACTTCACCACGGCCCTGGTGGCCAGCGCCCACATGCTGGCCGGGCTGTTCATCGACGACGGACCGGGCGGCGCCAACCTGCAACTGATGCCGTGGCTGTACCTGGCCTGGCACGCCCTGTTGCCCCTGTTCGCGCTCGGCTACGCACGGCGCGACGTGCGCCCGCCCGACTACTTCATGCGCGGCGGCGCGCTGCTGGCGCTGCTCGGCGTGGCGCTGCTGGTGCTGGCGCTGGTCTCAAGCGTCGACGCGTTGCCGCCGCTGCTGCACGGCACGCGCACGCTGCCGGCCTACCGCTGGATCGGCGGCGCGCTGCTGGTGCTCACCTTATGGGCGCTGCTGACGGTGGTGCGCAAGCGCCCGCGCAGCGCGCTCGACCTGTGGCTGGCGGTGGCGCTGTCCGCCTGGGCCGGTGAAGCCGCGCTGTCGTGCGTGCTCAATGCGGCGCGCGACGACCTGGGCTTCCATGCCGGCGCCCTGTACGGCCTGGCGGCCTCGCTGTGCGTGCTGGGCGTGCTGGCGGTCGACAACATCGGCCTGCACGTGCGGCTGCACGCCACTTTCCAGGAGATGGTCGAGACGCGCGCCCGCGCGCACTGGCAAAGCCTGCTCGGCACCGTGCTGCGCCAGTTGCCGGGCGGGGTGCTGATCGTCGACCATGCCGGGCGCTGCGTGATGGCCAACGACGAGGCGGCGCGCATGGCCGAGCGTTTCAGCCATGCCGGCAACGGCAGCGGTCCCGATGTTGCAGGCGCGGGCGGGGGTGCAGGCGGTGTGGCGGCGATGCTGGAACTGATCGGCGAACCGGTGGCGCGGGTGGTGAAAGGCGAGGGCTTTCGCGATGCGCTGCTGGAAAGCGCGTTCGACGCTACCCGGCGCGTGTATGCGGTCAGCGGCGAGCCGCTGCGCGGCGGTGCCGCCGAACTGGCGGCGGCGGTGGTGGTGCTGGACGACATCACCGAACGCACCGAGGCCGCGGCGGCGCTGGCGCGCGCGCTCGACCAGACCCGCTACCTGATCGAGAACACGCCGCTGGCGGTGATCGAATGGGACCGCGACTTCCAGGTGACGCTGTGGAACCGGCGCGCCGAAGAGCTGTTCGGCTGGCGCGCCGCCGAGGTGCTGGGCCGGCGCGTGGACCGGCTGCCGATCATCGACGACGAGGACGCGACCCAGATCGCGCAGATGATCGCGCGCCTGGTCGAATCGGGCACGCGCTACGCCAAGTCGAGCAACCGCAACCGCACGCGCGACGGCCGCTCGCTGTGCTGCGAATGGTACAACTCGATGCTGTACGACGAGCGCGGCGAGATCCTGACCGTGTTCTCGCTGGTGCTCGACGTGACCGAGCGGGTGCAGGCGATGGAAGGCTTGCGCGACGCCGACCGCCGCAAGGACGTGTATATCGCCACCCTGGCGCACGAATTGCGCAACCCGCTGGCGCCGATCGCCAACGCCGCCTCGCTCCTGCGCGGCAGCAGCCTGGCGCCGGAACGGATCGAATGGATCGGGTCCATGGTCGCGCGCCAGGCGGCGCAGATGGCGCGCCTGCTGGACGATCTGCTGGACGTGTCGCGCATCGGGCGCGGCAAGATCACGCTGCGCCGCACGCGGGTCGAGCTGGGACGCCTGATCCGCGACACGCTGCAGACCAGCATGCCGCTGATCGAGGCCGGCCGCCACCAGGTGGCGCTCGACCTGCATGGCGAACCGCTGTGGGTCGACGCCGATCCGCTGCGCCTGACCCAGGTGCTGGCCAACCTGATCAACAACGCGGCCAAGTACACGCCGCCCGGCGGCATCATCGAGATCGGCCTGCGGCTGGACGACGGCCGCGCGTGCGTGACGGTGCGCGACAACGGCGTCGGGCTCGATCCGGCCATGATCGAGCGCGTGTTCGATCCCTTCGTGCAGGTGAGCAGCGCCAGCCACATGGCGCAGGGCGGGCTGGGGATCGGGCTGTCGCTGGCCAAGGGACTGGTCGAGCTGCACGGCGGGTCGATCGCGGCGGCCAGCGCCGGCGCCGGGCAGGGCGCGCTGTTTACCGTGCGCCTGCCGCTGGGGGCGGCGCCGGAAGCGCCCGACCCGGGCGAGGCGGCGCAGGCCGGCGCGGCCGCGCTGGGGCAGCATATCCTGGTCGCCGACGACAATGTCGATGCGGCCGAATCGCTGGCCTGGCTGCTGCGCGCCGAAGGCGCCTCGGTGACGGTGGCGCACGACGGCGCGCAGGCGCTGCGGCTGTACAACCAGCAGCCGGCCAGGATCGCGCTGCTCGACCTGGGCATGCCCGGGATGGACGGGCTGGAAGTGGCGGCGATCCTGGCGCGCAAGGCACCGCGGCCTTATATGGTCGCGGTCACCGGGCGCGGGCGCCAGGAAGACCGCGCGGCGTCGCTGGCGGCGGGGTTCGACGAGCACCTGACCAAGCCGGTGGCGCCGCAGCAGCTGATCGCCTTGCTGCGCCAGCTGGTGGACGGGCCGGCGGACTAGTGTTCGTGGCCGCCGGCGCTTGCCCCCGGCTTGCGCACCTTCACGGCGTCGCCGGCCTGTTTCGCCGGGGCGTTCGGGGCAGCATGCGTCTGCGGCACGTCCCCGGTCCACTCGCGCGCCACGGTTCCCGCCGGATGCCGGTACCAGCCGGGATCGCGATAATCGCCGCGCGCCAGGTCTTCGCGCACCTTCAGCACGGTGAACATGCCGCCCATTTCCAGATTGCCGAACGGTCCGTCGCCGCTCATCATCGGCAGCGTGTTTTCCGGCAGCGCCATCTTCATGTCGCCCATCGAGCCGCCTTTGTCGCCCATCACCATATAGCCCGGCACCAGGCGGTTGATTCTCTCCGCCACGCCACGGTGGTCGACCCCGATCAGGTTGGGCACCTCGTGCCCCATCGCGTTCATGGTGTGGTGCGATTTGTGGCAATGGAAGGCCCAGTCGCCCGGCGCGTCGGCGACGAACTCGATGGCGCGCATCTGGCCCACGGCGACGTCGGTGGTGACTTCGGGCCAGCGCGCCGACTTCGGCACCCAGCCGCCGTCGGTGCCGGCGACCTCGAAGCGGTGGCCGTGCAGGTGGATCGGGTGGTTGGTCATGGTCAGGTTGCCGACCCGGATGCGGACCTTCTCGTTCAAGCGCGCCACCATCGGATCGAGCCCCGGGAACACGCGGCTGTTGATGGCCCACAGGTTGAAGTCGAGCATGGTGTTGGTGCGCGGCGTGTAGCTGCCCGGGTCGATGTCGTAGGACTGCAGCAGCATGACATAATCTCGAGCAACAGCATGCTGGCGCGGATCCCTGGGGTGGGTCACCCAGAACCCCATCATCCCCATCGCCATCTGCTGCATCTCGTCGGCGTGCGGGTGGTACATGAAGGTGCCGGCGTGGCGCGCCACGAATTCGTAGACGAAGGTCTTGCCGGGCTGGATACCTGGCTGGGTCAGGCCGGTGACGCCGTCCATCCCGCACGGCAGCAGCTGGCCGTGCCAGTGCACGCTGGTGTGCTCGGGCAGCTTGTTGGTCACAAAAATGCGCACCCGGTCGCCCTCGACCACCTCGATGGTCGGGCCCGGGCTCTGGCCGTTGTAGCCCCACAGGTTGGCCTGCATGCCGGGCGCGAGTTCGCGCACCACGGGTTCGGCCACGAGATGGAATTCCTTGACGCCGTCCTTCATGCGCCAGGGCAGGGTCCAGCCGTTGAGCGTGACCACCGGGTTGTAGGGGCGGCCGCCCGTGGGCGCCAGCGGCGCGGCGGTGGCGCTCGAGGTGTGGACTGGCGCTTCCGGCAGCGCGGCGGCGCCGGCCTTGCTGACCAGCGAGGCGCCGAGCATGGTGGCGCCGGCCCCGGTCAGGAACGATCTGCGGTTGGTCATGGGGTCGGCTCCTTCTGGTCGTGCGTGGAATGGTGGTGATGCTGATCGTGTTCAGAGGCGGCGGGCGCCGGCAGCGGCCCGCCCAGGGCGGCGCGCAGCTCGGTGTCGGCCAGCCAGAAGTCGCGCTGGGCCTGGATCGCGGCGTGCACGGCGGCGGCCTGTTCGCGCGCATCGAGCAGCAGCTCGAACGGGCTGGCCAGCATGCCGTTGTAGCGCAGCAGCGTCTCGTCGGCGATCTTCTTGCGCAGCGGGAGCACGTGCTCGCGGTAGTGGCGCGCCACGTCGTAGCTGGCGCGGTAGCCGAGATAGGCGGCGCGCGCCTGGCTGCGCGCGTCGACCGCCGTTTGCGCGACGTGGCCGAGCGCCTGCAGGTACAGGCTCTCGGCGCGCGCCACGCGGGCGCCGCCCCAGTCGAACAGCGGCAGTTCGAGCGCCACGTCGTAGCCTTCGCTGCGCGCTTTACCGGTCTCGCTCTTGCTGGCGTAGCCGAGATCGAACACGTTGACCAGGCGCGTGGTACGCGTCAGGCCGAGGTCGGACGCGGTGCCGGCGGCGGCCGCGCGCGCCGTGCGTACGTCCAGGCGCCGTTCGAGCGCCAGGCGTTCGATGTCAGCCCCTTCGGACGGCTGGGCGGGCAGGTCGGGCAAACGTTCCGGCAGCGCGTAGCCGGCCTGCGCGCCCCACAGGCCGAGCTGACGCGTCAGCCGTTCGCGCGCGCTGTCCAGCTCGCGCCCGGCGCGCAGCACGGCGGCGCCGGCTTCCGCATGGAAGGCCTGTTCGCGTGCCAGGTCGAGCGCGCTGGCATTGCCGGCCTGGCGCATGCGCGTGGTCAGTGCGCTCGATGCGTCGGCCGCGGCCGCGACCTGGCGCGCATAGTCCAGCGCCTGGCGCGCGGCCACCGCCTCGATCCAGGCGCGGCGCGTGTCGTGCGCGTGGCGCTCGATGGCGGCGGCGATGCGCAGCGTGGCTTCCTCGTGCCGGCGCGCGGCCATGCGCTGGCGCAGCGGCATGGTCAGCAGGCCGGCCAGGTCGACGCCGACGCCGCGCTCGATCTCGCGCTCGCCGTCGCCCGCCATGCGCGCAAAGCCGAACGAGGGATTGCGCAGGCGCGTGGCCTGCACCAGGTCGGCCTGGGCGATGCCGGCCTCGTGGTAGGTGGCCTGCAGGCCGGGGTGGTTGAGCAGGGCCAGGCGCACGGCGGCGTCGATGTCGAGCGGCGTTTTCAGCATCGCTTCGACTTCGGCCGCCAGTGCGCGGCGCTCGTCGTCGGTATAGGCCAGGCGCGCCTCGGCGCCCGCGCCGGTGCGCGCCAGGTCGGCGCTGGTCTTGAAGGTGTCGTGCGGCGCGACGCCCGCGCAACCGGCCAGCAGCAAGGCAGCGGCTGCGGCCAGCGGGCGGTGCAACAGGGGGAAGGCATTCATCACCGATGCTCCCCGTGGTGGTGCGCATGCGGGTCGGGCGGCGTCTTTTGTTCTTGCTCTGGTTTTTTCGCGGACGCGGCATGATGGCCATGGTGTGCATGGCCGGCGTGCGGATCGGACGCGGCGTTGCCGGCCACGGTGCGGTTCAGCGCCTGCCAGTTGCGGTCGGGCGTGACAGTATCGGTCTGTGACGCAGGTTGCGTCCAGGCCGGCTGGTAGCGGGTCGCAGGCACGGCGGCCTGCGGGTCGTCGACGCTGCGCTGCTGCGCATGCAACGGCAGCGCGAGTGCGCAGGCGACAGCGGCGGCGACGGCGCCGCGCAAGTTGAATTGCGTGAACATGATTCCTCGTTCGGATGAATTGCAGGGACGCCGCGCTGCAACAGCAGGCGGCTGCCGGGCGAATCAGGCGAGCGGGAAGCGGGGAGGTCGTTCGGGTAGGGCGAGGTCGACCGCGGCCAGGTGGCCGGCGGCGGCGTGATGAGTGAGGGCCGGGGTATCCGGCGGCGTGGCGAGCAGCGCCGGCGCGGGCGCCAGCAGGGCGCCGACGCAGCAGTCGGCGCAGGCGCTGCAGCGGCCATCATGGTCATGCGTGTCGGGGTCGTGATGGGGGGCGGCGGTCGCGGCCTGCGTCTCGTCCGAATGGCAATGTCCTTCAGCGGCGACGGCATCATGCTGCATCGCGGGCATGGCCGGCGCCGCAGCCTGCATCGTCCCGTGCGCGCACGACAGCATGGCGGCCGACGCGATTCCCTGGAACGGGAGCGCCAGCAGCATCAGCCACACGAGCAGGGAACGGACGAGATTCTTCACGCGCCGATTCTAGCATGGCGCCGGCACAACACCGCGGCAATCGGCCGCCGTTCGCCATTGCGAGGATGCGCCGACGCTGCTAGCATGCCGCGTTAGCTTAAAGACAAGTGGATACGATGCTTTTGTTCTCGCGCCTGTTCGCGCCACGCCGCAGGAAGAACCAGGAAGAGGTCGCAGGGCGCGCCGCCGAAGTGATCGCGCAGGTGCTGTTCGACGTCGGGATCGACCGCTTCCTGAACGGCAGCATGCTGCTCGACCGCCAGTTCCGGCTGCGGTTCTTTGCCGTGCCGCCCGGCACCCGGAACGACGTCGTGGCGACCATCGCCGTGCGCGACCTGGCCGAGGCGCAGCTGCTGCGCGCCTGCGTGCGCGGTGCCGCGCTCGATGCGGCCGCGGCGGCGCGCCATGCGCGCAGTCTGAGCGACGCCCTGATGCGCGAGATGCTGGCCTGCTCGCCGGAGCTGCGCGCCTTGCCGGCACGCCGCGTCGAGCAGGCGCAGCCTGCATGAGCCGGGGCGATTGAGCGACGCAGGCGACACCAGCCGCTCTTGTGCGCACCATGGCCGCCGGCGGCGCTATGCTTGAGGTATCCGCCCATCTTCCGTCGAAAGGTCGCTCCATGCATGACGCCGTCCGCTCAACGTCCGACCCGGCTGCCCGCGTGACGACATCATGAGCGTCCGTAACCTGCAACGCCTGTTCGCCCCGCGCTCGGTGGCCCTGGTCGGCGCCTCCGACCGCCCGGACAGCCTCGGCACCACGCTGCTCGACAACCTGCTGCAGGGCGGCTTCAAGGGCAAGCTGTACGCGGTCAATCCGCGCCATGAGCGCCTGGGCGACCTCGATTGTTACGCCAGCGTGGCCGACCTGCCCGAAGCGCCCGACCTGGCCGTGATCTGCACCCCGCCCGCGACCGTGCCGCAGATCGTGCGCCAGCTGGGCGAGCGCGGCACGCGCGCCGCGATCGTGCTCACGTCCAGCATGGCGCGCGCCCGCGACGCGCGTGGCCGCAGCCTGCGCCAGGCGGCGCTGGACGCGGCCCATCCTTATCTATTGCGCCTGCTCGGCCCGAACAGCGCCGGCCTGCTGGCCCCCGGCCTGGGCCTGAACGCCAGCGTGGCGCATGCCGGCGCGCTGCCCGGGCGGATCGCCTTCGTGTCGCAATCGGGCTCGCTGATGACCGGGGTGCTGGACTGGGCGCGCACGCGCGGCATCGGCTTCTCGCACTTCATTTCGCTGGGCGACTCGAGCGACGTCGACCTGGGCGACGTGCTGGACTACCTGGCCAGCGACGGCCACACCGGCGCCATCCTGCTGTACGTCGAGCAGCTGCGCTACGCGCGCAAGTTCATGTCGGCGGCGCGCGCGGCGGCGCGCAGCAAGCCGGTGCTGGTGCTGAAGGCCCAGCGCGAGCTAGATGCGGTGCGCGCGGTGGCCAGCGAAAGCGGGGCGCTGGCCAGCCAGGACGACGTGTTCGACGCCGCCATCCGGCGCGCCGGCATGCTGCGCGTGGCCACCACCGAAGACCTGTTCGCGGCGGTCGAGACGCTCGCCTACGCGCGTCCGCTGCACGGCGAACGGCTGGCCATCGTCAGCAACGGCGCCGGCCCCGGCGTGCTGGCGCGCGACGCGCTGTTGCTGGCCGGCGGCAAGCCGGCGCAGCTGGGCGAGGAATCGATCGCGCGCCTGGACGCGCTGCTGGCGCCGGGCTGGAACGCGGTCGGCACCGTCAACCTGTACGGCGGCTCGCCGCCCGAGCGCTACCACGCGGCGCTGGAGGTGGTGCTGAAGGACCCGCAGGTGGACGCGATGCTGGTGGTGCATTCGCCCACCGCGAATGTCGATAGCTCCGAAGTGGCCAACGCCGTGGCGTCGCTGGCCGGCAGCGCCTCGCGTCCGCTGCTGTCGTGCTGGCTGGGCGGGGCCTCGGTGCAGGAGGCGCGTGCGATCGTCGCCGGCGCGCGCCTGCCGACCTACCGCACGCCGGAAGACGGCGTGGCCGGCTTCCTGCAGCTGGTGAACTACCGCCGCAACCAGAACCTGTTGATGGAAGTGCCGCCGTCGATGAGCGGCGCCATGGCGCCCGACCGCGCCGGCGCGCGCGCGCTGGTGCAGGAGGCGATCCGCGCCGGACGCCTGCTGCTGTCCGATCCCGAGACCAAGGCCATCCTGCGCGCGTATGGCCTCGACCTGGTCGAGACCCGCGCCGCGCCCGACGTCGATGCGGCGGTGGCGGCGGCGCGCGCGATCGGCTTCCCGGTGGCGGTCAAGATCCTGACGCCGGACGTGATGCACAAGTCCGACTTTGGCGGCGTGACGCTCGACCTGGACAGCGAGGAAGCGGTGCGCGCCGCCGCCGGACGCATGCGCCGGCGGCTGGCCGAACTGTTCCCGCAGGCGCGCTTCGACGGCTTCTCGGTGCAGGCCATGTGCCGGCGCGCCCATGCGCACGAACTGATCGTCGGCGCCGCCACCGATCCGGTGTTCGGGCCGGTGCTGGTGTTCGGGCAGGGCGGGGTGGCGGTGGAAGTCACCGGCGACCATTCGGTCGGCCTGCCGCCCCTGAACCTGACGCTGGCGCGCGCGCTGGTCGAGCGCACCCGCGTGGCGCGCCTGCTGGCCGGCTACCGCAACCGTCCGCCCGCCAACATGGACGCGATCACCGCGGTGCTGGTGCAGGTGTCGCGCCTGATCTCGGACATCCCCGAGATCGTGGAACTCGACATCAACCCGTTGCTGGCCGACGCCCAAGGCGCCACCGTGCTCGATGCGCGCATGCGCCTGGCGCTGGCCGACCGCTCGGGCAGCACGCTCGACCGGCTGGCGATCCGCCCCTATCCGCGCGAGCTGGAGCAGACCATCGAGTGGCAGGGCGCGCCGCTGCTGTTGCGCCCGATCCGGCCCGAGGACGGCCCGGCCCACATGGCGTTCTTCGCCGCGCTGACGCCGGACGACATCCGCTACCGCATGTTCGTGCGCATCCGCGAACTGCAGCCGTCGCAGCTGGCGCGCTTCACCCAGATCGACTACGACCGCGAGATGGCCTTCATCGCCACCCGCAGGAATGCCGAGGGCGTGGCCGAGACGCTGGCGGTGGGGCGGGTGGTGGCCGACCCGGACAACATCAGCGCCGAGTTCGCGGTCACGGTGCGCTCCGACCTGAAGGGCATGGGGCTGGGCAGGATCATGATGCAGAAACTGATCGACTATTGCCGCGCGCGCGGCACGCGCGAGATCGTGGGTGAGGCGCTGCCGCAGAATGCGCGCATCGTGGGCATGGTCAGGAAGCTGGGGTTCGAGGTGAAGGTCGGCGAGGAAGGCGTGCGCGAGATGCGGCTGGCGCTGCGCTAGGTTCAGCGGCGGCGTGGCGCGGGGCTGCGCCGCTGTGACATTCGGTGGATTTTGAACAATGCAAAAATGGTATCGTAGCCGCTTTCGCCCGTGCCTCGTCCGCGCTTTCCAAACCTGCTTCCGTCGTCGATGTCCCGTCTCGGTCTGTTCTTCTGCGCTCCCTACGCCCTGTTCATCGCCGCCTGTCTCGCCTACGTGACGCTGGGCGAGGTCGGTTATGACGGGCAGTTCGCGTTCCTGCAATTGCCGGTGGCGGCGCAGCTGGAGCTGCTGCACGTGCTGGGACTGGATCGGCTGCTGCACGATATCCCGTGGCCGGATGCGTGGGGGCTGTTCATGACGCCGGCGTTCCTGCTGCTGTATGCGAGCGGGGCGTGGATCGAAAGGGCGATCGCGCGGCGCCGTGTGCCGCTGGACCACGGCTAACGCATCGGCGGTTGGCGGCGCGGTCAAATACGGCCGGGCTGGCTACTCAAAAAAAGTAACTAACCAACAAGGCGCGGCAAGTCGGCGCGGCGCCCCGTCATCGCTGCCGATAGCAGCAATGACGGGCGGGCACAGCAGCGATCGCGCGCGTGTCGTACTGGGGAGCGATGACGTAGTCAGCGCGCGTTTTCAGTGCGCTGCGGCAGGCCTCAGCGCCGGAACCGCACGTCTTCGCTCACCACCGGCGCATCCCCCTTCGGTTTCTTCGGCTTCTTCGGCTTCTTGACGATCTGACCCTTGGCATCGGTCATCGGCACCCGATGATCCGGCGCGAAGCCCGGCTCCTCGATCCGCTCCAGCGTCTGCCGCGTCAGCACCTCGATCGCCGCCAGCTGCTCGACCTCGTCCGCGCACACCAGCGACACCGCCTCGCCCGACGCGCCCTTGCGGCCCGTACGCCCGGTGCGGTGCACGTAGTCCTCGGCCACGATCGGCAGGTCGACGTTGATCACTGCCGGCAGGTCGTCGATGTCGATGCCGCGCGCGGCGACGTCGGTGGCCACCAGCACCCGCACCTCGCCGGCGCGGAAGCGCTCCAGCGCGCGCAGGCGCGCCGGCTGCGGCTTGTCGCCGTGGATCGAGTCGGCGCTGATGCGCTTGGCCGCCAGGAGATCGACCAGTTCGTCGACGCCCTTGCGGGTGCGGGCAAAGGCCAGCACCTGGGTCCAGTCGTGCTTCTTGAGCAGGTGGACGAACAGCTCCGGCTTGCGCTTCTTGTCGACCGGGACCAGCCACTGCCTGATCGCCGCCACCGTGGTGTTGCGCGGCGTGGCTTCGATGCGCACCGGATCGCGCAGCATCTGGTTGGCCAGCGCGCGGATCTGGTCCGAGAAGGTGGCCGAGAACAGCAGCGTCTGGCGCTTCTTGGGCAGTACCTTGATCAGGCCGTCCAGTTCGCGCGCGAAGCCGAGATCGAGCATGCGGTCGGCCTCGTCCAGCACCAGCGTCTTGACCTCGTTGAAGCGCACCGCGTTCTGGCGGTGCAGGTCGAGCAGGCGCCCCGGCGTCGCCACCAGTACGTCGACGCCCTTGCGCAGCGCCATCATCTGCGGGTTGATGCTGACGCCGCCATACGCCGCCAGGCTGCGCAGCGGCAGCCCGGCGGCATAGGCGCGCACGCTGTCGTGCACCTGCTCGGCCAGTTCGCGCGTCGGCACCAGGATCAGGGCGCGCGCGGCGTTGGCGCCGACCGTGCCGCTCTTGCTGAGCCGCTGCAGGATCGGCAGGGTGAAGCCGGCGGTCTTGCCGGTGCCGGTCTGGGCCGCGGCCATCACGTCGCGCCCGGCCAGCACGGCCGGAATCGCCTGCTGCTGGACCGCGGTCGGGGTCTGGTACTGGAGTGTCTCGAGGGTCTGGACGATCCGGTCGTTCAGGCCGAGGGCGGAAAAGGGATTGGCGGAGGGCTGGGGCGACGGTGGAGACAGCGACATGGACTGGGAAACCTTGCGGCAAAACTATGGAGAGGCCGTAGTGTAGCCTGCCGCGGCCGGCATTGCGAAGCGGTCGTTGCAGTCGGCGCCTGCGTCAGGTGGCGGCCGGCGCGATCGCTATGGGTGCAGCGGCAGGCGCAGCCGACAGGTCGGCGATCGGCTTGACCGGCTCGTTATGCTCGCGGCAACCGCCCAGCATCAGGCAGCTCACGGCGAGCGCGGCGGCTGCGAGGCGCGACAGGTGTCTTGTGGCGTTCATGATGCGATCCTCCGGTTGAAGGCCCGATCTTACGTCGCCCGCGCAGCCGGCGGCGCGCGGATGGCAGCGGGGCGCAACCCCGGACGCGAACCATCCGTGCCGACGGCCGCCGCTTTCGTCGGCCCAGCCCCGGCTTCGTCGCATAATAGGGGCGGAGATGGACCGGCGTGGCTAGGCTGATCGCATTTCCACACCAAAGGACGTGACATGATTTCGAGCATATTTCACCTGGGCCGGCTGCTGCTGGCCTGGATGGCGATTTTTCTGGTGCTGTGCATCTTCGCCAGCGAGGCCGGGCTGCGCCATGTCGACGCGCCGATCGGCGGCTACGCGGCGCTGGCCGGCTTTGTGCTGGGCGCCTGGGTGCTGTCGGTGGCGTTCTCGCACATCCGCCGGGTGCGGCTGGTGGCGGGTACGGTGAGCGCCGCCGCGCTGTCGAACCGCCAGCGGCGCCGCATCGAGATTCCGTTCGAGGCCGGCGAGGCGTTCGACATGATCGACGCCGCGATCCGCGAACTGCCGGGGGCGCAGATCGTCGACAGCGCGCGCGACAGCCTGCAGGTGCGGGCGCGGGTCGACGGCATCGACCCATATGGCGGCCGCTCGTCGTATGCCTGGGCGCTGGAGCACCTGTCCACGCGGCGCAACCAGATCCTGGCCACGGTGACGCCGAACGGCGACGCTGCCGGCAGCGTGACCCTGATCTGCGAGCCCGAGGGCCCGGCCTGGATCGACCTGTTCCTGGTCGACCACGGCACCAACCTGGAGAACGCCGAGGCGGTGGTGCGCGCCGTCACGCGCCGTATCGCCGAGCGCCGGCGCCAGGAAGCGGCGGCGGTGCGCGAAAGCGCCACCGAGAAGGAACTGACCGTTGCGCGGTTGAACCTGCTGCACGCCCAGGTCGAGCCGCACTTCCTGTACAACACACTGGCCAGCGCCCAGCTGCTCACGCGCAGCGATCCGGCGCGCGCCGACGCCATGCTGGGCAACCTGATCCAGTACCTGCGCCACTCGCTGCCGCGCACCGAGGATGCGCCGTCGACCCTGGGCGAGGAGCTGGAGCGCTCGCGCGCCTATCTCGACATCCTGGCGATCCGCATGGGGCCGCGCCTGGCGCTGCAGATCGAGGTGCAGGAGGAACTCAAGCGTCATGCGTTTCCGCCGATGATGCTGCAGACCCTGGTCGAGAACGCGATCAAGCACGGGCTGGAACCGAAACCGGGTGGCGGCACGGTATGGATCCTGGCGCGCGCGCTGGACAGCGCGCTGACGGTGACGGTGGCCGACGACGGCCGCGGCTTCACGGCGCAGGGCGGCGGCACTGGCATCGGCCTGCGCAACGTGCGCGAACGCCTGCGCCTGGCCTACGGCGCCGCGGCCGGCTTCTCGATCGTGGCGAATTTCCCGACCGGGGTGGCGGCGACCATCACGGTGCCGCTGGCGCTCGGTGTGGCGTCAGCGCCTGCATCTGCCGCGGCCGCGGCGCCGGCACTGGCAAGCGGAGACCGGCATGGCTGACAGCGTGGTGAAATGCGTGGTGGCCGAGGACGAGCCGCTGTTGCGCGAGGCCCTGGTGGCCCAGCTGCAGGACGTATGGCCCGAACTCGAGATCGTGGCCGTGTGCGAGGACGGCGGCAGCGCGCTGGAAGCGATCGCCGCCCATCGCCCGCAGCTGGCCCTGCTCGACATCCGCATGCCCGGCCTGAGCGGGCTGGAAGTGGCGACCGGCGTGGTCGAGATGGGGCTGCGCACCGAGATCGTGTTCGTCACCGCCTACGATCAGTACGCGATCGAGGCTTTCGAACGGGGCGCGGTCGACTACCTGCTGAAACCCGTGGCGCGCGCGCGCCTCTTGGGGACCATCGGCCGGGTGCGCGAGCGCCTTGCACGCGGGGCGCCCGACGCGGCCCAACTGGCGGCGCTGCTGGCCCGTCTGGCCCCGGCAATGCCGCCGCCGGCCCCGGGCGCGCATCCGGCGGCGCCGCTGGTCTGGCTGACCGCCAGCCGCGGCGCAGAGACGCGCCTGATCATGGTCGACGACGTCGCCTACTTCCAGTCCGACAGCAAATACACGGTGGTGATGACGGCGGACGGCGAGGCGCTGCTGAGAAAGCCCTTGCGCGAGCTGCTCGCGGTGCTCGACCCGGCCATGTTCAAGCAGGTGCACCGCTCGACGGTGGTGAACCTGCGCGCGGTGGCGGCGGTGACGCGCGACGACAGCGGCAAGGGCGTGATCCGGCTGCGCAACCGCCCGGAAACCCTGGCCGTCAGCCAGCCGTTCATGGGCTTGTTCCGCAACATGTAATGACCATGCAACGCGAATGGACTTGCCGTAGTAAAATCCGTCCCTGCTTGATGTTCCGGCGCGGTTGCCGGGCCGGGCATGATGAGGGAGGCAAGCTTGCGTAGCGATATCGTGATCGTGGGTGGCGGTGCTGGCGGTTTGGAGCTGGCCTGCAAACTGGGCCGCAAACTGGGGCCATCCAAGGTGACGCTGGTCGACAGCCGCCTTTACCATATCTGGAAGCCGTCGCTGCATGAAGTGGCGGCCGGCACCCTGGACATCCACCAGGAAGGCTTGTCGTACGCCATGCTGGCGCACGACAACGGATTCAATTTCGTGTTGGGACCGATGACCGCGCTGGACGCGGCCAACCAGACGGTCGACATCGGCGCCGTCCGTTCGGCCACCGACAATGACGAAGTGCTGCCCGAGCGCCGCCTCGGCTACGGCAAGCTGGTGCTGGCGGTCGGCAGCACCTCGAACTATTTCGGCGTGCCGGGCGCGCAGGAACATTCGATTTCGCTGAATGCGACCGAGGACGCCGAGCGCTTCCGCCTGCGCATGCTGCGCCTGATGCTGGCGGTCGAGCAGCAGCGCGAAGAGGGCAAGGAAACCGGGCTGGACGTGGTGATCATCGGCGGCGGCGCCACCGGCGTCGAGCTGGCGGCCGAGCTGCGCGAAGCCTCCGGCGCCTACGCGCGCTACGGTTTTGCGCGCATGGACGTCAAGCGCGACGTGCGCATCGCGATCCTCGAAGGCGCGCCGCGCATTCTGGCGCCGCTGCCGGAGCGTGTCTCGGCCGCGGCCCAGGCGCTGCTGGACAAGCGCGGCATCCGCGTGGTGGCCGACTGCCGCGTCACCGCGATCGAGGCCGACAAGGTGGTCGACGCCAAGGGCAACGTCTATCCGGCCGACCTGTGCGTGTGGGCGGCCGGCATCCGCGCCCCTGAACTGCTGGGCACGCTCGGCCTGCCGACCGCGCGCGGCGGCCAGGTCGAGGTCGACGCCCACCTGCGCGTGAAAGGCGTGGCCAATGTGTTCGCGCTGGGCGACTGCGCCGCCTGCATCGACGGCAACGGCGCCCCGGTGCCGCCGCGCGCCCAGGCTGCGCACCAGCAGGCCGACTACCTGGTCACCGCCTTCCTGCGCATGGACAAGGGCCGGCCGCAACAGGACACGCCGTACGAGTACCGCGACTACGGTTCGCTGGTGTCGGTGGGGCAGAGCACCAGCGTCGGCAGCCTGATGGGTTCGCTGCGCGGGGCCAGCTGGTTCGTGCAGGGCTCGGTGGCGCGCGTGATGTACACCAGCCTGCACCTGATGCATCACCGGGCGGTGATGGGGACGATGCGCACGGCCTTGCTGGCGGTGGCGCGCTTCCTGATCCGGCGCAGTACCCCGCTGGTCAAGCTGCACTGAACAATGCCTGGCCGGTCACATGGCCGGCCTGCCTTGTTGCAGTCGCAATTAAGCGATCTGCTCGCGCGGCAAGGTCATCTGCAGCATGGCCCCGCCGCCGTCCACCGCCTTCAACACCAGATCCCCACCCAAAAAGCGGGCGCGCTCACGCAGCAGGCGCAGCCCGTGGCAGCGCTTCGGCCCCGACGCCAGCGCGTCCGCGCCCGGCCCGACGCCATCGTCGCGCACCGTCAGCATGGTCATCTCCCCGTCGTCGTCCAGGATCACGTCCACCCGCTTTGCCTGCGCGTGGGCGGCGGCGTTGCGCAGGCCTTCCTCGGCGCAGCGCAGCAGCAGGGCGCCCACTTCGCGCGTGTAGGGGCTGTCGTCTTCCGGCAGGCTGGCGTTGGCGGCCAGGCCGTGCCCGGCGCCAAAGGCCGGCACCAGTTCGGCCAGCGCGGCCTTGATGCCGAGGAACTCGAGCTTGTCGTTCCACAGGTCGAGCTGCATCTTGCGGTTGGTCTCGATGATGCCGTTGAGCAGATTTTTCATCTGCGCGCTGCGGTCGCGCATCGAGGTGTTTTCGGCCGGGATGTGCTGGCTCAGCAGGGCCAGGTGCATGGTCAGCGCCGTCATCGACGAGCCGAGGCTGTCGTGCAGCTGGCGCGCCAGCTGGCGGCGTTCGTCGTCCCAGCAGTTGGCTTGCCATGCCAGCATCTCGGTCAGTTCGGCGGTGCGGGCCGCGACCAGGCGTTCGAGCTCCGGGTCGGGGTGCGGATGGGCCGTTTCGGTCATCGTAGGCTCTGTTAAATGTTTCCCAAATCATACAACAATTGACTTGGAGACGGCGCGCGCTCCGTGTCCGGCCTGTCCGCCACGCATGAGCTGGTCCTACGTGCGCTCGCGAACAGTCTGCCCGGCAGTTTCGGCGCAAGCTGGATTTGTGGCCAGCGAGCCATCATTCACAGACAAATACGGGGGTTTTACCATGCCAAACACCAAGACCAAAGACCAGGCCGCCGAGCAGGACGCCATCGTGCTGCTGACCAAACAGCACAAGGAAGTTGCCGACATGTTCGACGAATTCGAGAACATGAGCGACCGTGCCACCACCAGCAAGAAGAAGCTGGTCGAGAAAATCTGCGAACAGCTGATCATGCACACCGCGATCGAGGAGGAAATCTTCTATCCGGCGGTGCGCGAAGCCTCGAAGGAAACCGAAGACATGGTCGACGAAGCCGTGGTCGAGCACGCATCGGCCAAGGACCTGATCGCCCAGCTGCAGGAAGCCGATCCGGGCGACGAACTGTACGACGCCAAGGTCAAGGTGCTGGGCGAACAGATCGAGCACCACGTCGAGGAAGAAGAGGAAGAGATGTTCCCGAAAGTGCGCAAGCTCAAGCTCGACCTGCAGGCCCTGGGCCAGGAAATGGCGGCGCGCCGCGACGAGTTGCTGGCCTCGGCCTGAGTCGTTCGGGTCAAGGTGCTGACGGGCGGCGGCG
>NZ_JASNRA010000028.1:0-12190 GCF_030411955.1 Massilia sp. YIM B02443 | reverse complement strand
CCTCGGGCCCCCCCCCGCCCGTGTTCCTTCTAGACCCCGGCCGGGTGCGCTCCGCTGCCGGCCTCGAGCGCTGCCGGCGCCTGCACCAGGGCATCGAGCAGCAGGTCGATCGCCACCGGCTTGACCAGGTGTCGGTCGAAGCCGGCCTCCAGCACCCGGCGCTGGTCTTCTTCCAGCCCGTAGCCGGTGAGGGCGATCAGGCGGATGGCGCGCGTGGCCGGGTCGGCGCGCAGGCGGCGCGCCACTTCGTAGCCGTCGATGCCGGGCAGGCCGATGTCGACCAGCGCCGCGTCCGGCACCTGCTGCAGCGCCTGCGCCACGCCCTGCAGGCCGTCGGCCGCCTGCAGCACCGGGAAGCCGTGCACCTCCAGCATGGTGGCCATCATCTCGCGGCCGTCCTCATTGTCTTCGATCAGCAGCACGGTCGGCTTGCCATCGGCGCCGCGTACCACCTCGGCCGGCGCGGCGGCGACCGCAGCCTGGGCCTGCGGCAGGCGGATCTCGAAGCACGAGCCGAGGCCGGCGCCGGCGCTGGTGCAGGCCACGCTGCCGCCGTGCAGTTCGACCAGGCGCCGTACCAGCGACAGGCCGATTCCCAGGCCGCCCTGCGAGCGGTCGATCGAGATCGCGCCCTGCACGAACACGTCGAACACGTGCGGCAGCAGTTCGGCAGGGATGCCGACGCCGGTGTCGCGCACCGTGAACACCACCTGGCCGTCGGCGCGGCCGAGCGCGATCGCGATATTGCCGCCGCTGGGCGTGTACTTGAGGGCGTTGTCGAGCAGGTTGGAAACGATCTGTTCCAGCCGGGTGGGGTCGCCGTCGACCCAGCCCGGTTCGAGTTCGACGCTGATGCCGTAGCCGGCGGTGCGGCCGGTGGCGCGGAAGGTTTCCAGGCAGCTGCCGACCAGGTTCGCCAGGTCGAGCGGCTGGCGCGCCAGCAGGATCTTGCCCGACATGGCGCGCGACAGATCGAGCAGGTCGTCGACGATGCGCGACAGGTGCTGGCTCTGGCGCTGGATGATGGTGCGTGCGCGCGCCACCGATTCCTGGCCGGCGCCGGGCAGGCCGATCAGGCTCGAGGCGCTCGAGATCGCCGACAGCGGATTGCGCAGTTCGTGGCCCAGCATGGCCAGGAATTCGTCCTTGGCGTGGCTCTTGCGCTCGGCCGCCTGGCGTTCTTCCATCTCGCGCACCAGGCGCCGGTTGGTGGCGGTCAGCTCCAGCGCGTGCTGCGACAGGGCTTCGGCCTGGCGTTTCAACTCTTCGTTCTTCACCGCCAGCGTGACGAAGACCGACACCTTGGCGTGCAGGATCTGCGGAATCACCGGCGTGAACAGGAAGTCGGCGGCGCCGCGCTGATAGGCCTTGAGGCGGTCGATCTCGTCGGCCAGGAAGGCGGTGACGAAGATGATCGGGATGTCGGCCGAGCGCGCGCGCTGGTGGATCGCCTCGGCGGTCTCGAAACCGTCCATGCCGGGCATGTTGACGTCGAGCAGGATCACGGCGAAGTCGTGCAGCAGCACCTGGCGTAGCGCTTCCTGCCCGGAGCGGGCGGACAGCACCACATAATTGCCTTCGTCGGCGCGCCCGTCGAGCAGGCTGGTAAGTGCTAGCAGGCTGGCGGGGTCGTCGTTGACGACCAAGATCTTGGGTTTATCGCTGGCCACGATGGTTCCTGATGTTTCCGTCAACATTGCGCTTATTGCTCTTAGAGAAGAATACCAGACTACTTTCAGTCACGACGAGGTAAATACTCGATGAATTTGTGATCATAACATGCGGCATTAGTGCTATTCGGCAAATAAATCAATCGTGCGCATGGAGACGATGTTCGCTGCCGCACATACGTGCTGACGCCCCTATGCGATATTGAAAGCGAACCGGTTCGATGGAGGACGGGGCGCTACGAGAAAGGACATAATATGAATATCGATACCATCGTGAATGAGCAATTCAAGGGCAAGACTTTCGCCGAACTGGTCAACGCACCGCTGTCGGCGCTGCGCGGCATCGGCGAGCAGCAGGCCAGCGCGCTGGCCGACACGCTGGGAGTGAACACCATCGGCGAACTGGCCGGTCTGCAGGTCGTCAACTACGCCATCGCGATCAAGGCGCTGGCCGGCTGCGAAGGCGTTACGAGCAAGGAGCAGGCCGAAGAAACCCTGCTCGACGACGCCGTCGAGATGACCTTCCCGGCCAGCGATCCGATCTCGGTCGACGCCGGCATCACGCGCATCGAAGTGGCGCCGGACATGGTCGATGCGGGGCGCGATCACCAGCACGCGTCGGCGATCGAGGCCAACCAGGAACAGGCGGGCGGCGCTGGAGCTGCCGGGCAGTTCCCGACCGGCGGCAAGCGCTGATGCAGCGTTGATGCAGTGGCGGCGCCGCGCCAGCGGCGCTGCCGGTCGAACGGGTCACATGGCGCAAGCCACGTGGCCCGTTTTGCGTTGGTGGCTTCGGGTTGCACTACTGACTGTAGTGCGACGCATCGTTCGACGCATCGTTCAACGCATCGTTCTTTTGTCGGCCCAAAAAACGCCATTCCCGCGCAGGCGGGAATGGCGTGTTGAAGATGGTCGTGAAAAGATGCGCCGGCAGTGCGCGTCTCAACGATGCGGCGCCAGCTCGCCCGTCGGCGCGGCGGCAGCCACCGGCGTCGGATTGGCTGCCGGCGCGGCCGAGGTCCTGGCCGCCGCCTGGCGGTTCGCCGCCGGCGAGCAGAAGCGGTTCTTGCCGGCGCGCTTGGCTTCGTACAGCGCGTAGTCGGCGATGTTGATCAGCGAGTCGACCGATTCGGCGTCGTCCGGATAGATGCTGATGCCGATAGAGGTCGACAGGCGCAAGGTGAGGTCGTTGATGAAGAACGGTTCCGACAGCGCCTCGACCAGCTTGGAGGCCGGCCCTTGCGCGTCGGCCAGGCTGTGGATGTCGCCCAGCACCACCATGAATTCGTCGCCGCCCAGGCGCGCCACGGTGTCTTCCTTGCGCGAGCTGGCCAGCAGGCGCTGCGAGACCATTTTGAGGATCTCGTCGCCGTAGGCGTGGCCGTAGGTGTCGTTGATCGCCTTGAAGCCGTCCAGGTCGAGATACATGATCGCGGCCTTGGCGTGGGTGCGGTTGGCGTGCTGCAGCGCGGTCTCGATGCGGTCTTCCAGCAGGCGCCGGTTGGGCAGTCCGGTGAGGGCGTCGTGCAGCGCCAGCTCCTGCTGGGCCTTGGAGTACTGCGCCAGTTCCTTGTACAGCAGGCGCACTTCCAGCATGTTGTGGATGCGCTTGTGCACTTCGAGCAGGTCGAATGGCTTGCTGATGAAGTCGCGCGCGCCGGCTTCCAGCGCCGCGATCTTGAAGCTCGGCTGGGCGGTCAGGGCCAGCACCGGCAGGTAGCCGCCTTGCTCGATCTCCTTCAGGCCCTTCATGACCTGGAAGCCATTCAGCCCCGGCATCTGCAGGTCGAGCAGGATGATGTCGTAATTGTGCTCGCGGTGCAGCGGGCAGACCTGCTCCGGCAGCATCGTGGAGCTGACGCAGGTGTAGCCTTCCTCGCGCAATATCTCCTCCATGAGTTCGATATTGTCGGGCGAGTCGTCGACCACCAGGATCTTCGCGTTCAAAATGTCTTGTCTGCTCGGCATGCTTGTCTCTTATACGCTATTGGAGCGGATTCCTTTCTGCACAGAATCTGGCTTACCTCATCTACCCCACTACTCTAATCAGTCTAGCAAACACCACAAAATTTCTTGTAGGACAGCGCCGCGTGATCGGGTAGGAACACCGACGACTGCATTTCAGCTGGACCATATGCGCTAGGCACGGCGTCCCGCCAGCATCGGCGCCGACGGTCCGATCACCATCTCGATCGCCGCCATCAGCTCGGTCTGCTCGACCGGTTTCGACACGTGCGCCGAGAATCCGGCTTCCAGCGCCGTCAGCCGGTCTTCCGAGCGCGCGAACGCCGTCAGCGCGATCGCCGGCACCAGCGCCCCGGCGTCGCGCGGCAATGCGCGCACCCACGACAGCAGTTCCAGGCCATTCACCTCGGGCATGCCCAGGTCGCTGATCAGGAGGTCGGGCGGCACCGCGCGCAGCAGGTCGAAGGCTTCGCGCGCGCCCGCCGCCAGGCGCACGCTGGCGTGGCAATCGGCCAGGATGCGCGCGATCAGTTCGCGCGCGTCGCGGTCGTCGTCGACCACCAGCACCGATATCCCGGTCAGGTCGCGCACCGCCGGTTCCGGCCCCGCTTCGGTTGGCGCGCCAGGCGTGGCATCCAGCGGGTCGAATGGCGCCGGCGCCTCGGAACGGATCATCGCCGCGCGCGCCGCCGCGTTCGAACGCGCCGTGGCCTTGGCCAGCGGCAGCTCGATCGTGAAGCTGGCGCCATGTCCTTCGCCGGCGCTTTCGGCGCGCACCGTGCCGCCGTGCTGCTCGACCAGGTGCTTGACGATCGACAGGCCGAGACCCAGGCCGCCGTGGCGGCGCGTCATCGAGGCGTCGGCCTGGCGGAAGCGCTCGAACACGTGGGTGATGAATTCGGGTTTGATGCCGGCGCCGTTGTCGCGCACCGTCACCGCCACCTGTTCGCCGCGCCGCGCCACCTCGATGTCGACCCGGCCGTCGTGCGGCGTGAACTTGATGGCGTTGGTGAGCAGGTTCCAGATCACCTGCTGCAGCCGGCCCGGGTCGCCCGCCACCAGCGGGCCGCCGGTGGCGCCATAGTGGCGCTCGATGCGGATGCCCTTGGCGTCGGCGGCCGGGCGCACGGTCTCGATCGCAGCGTCGATGAACGAGGCCGGATCGACCGTCTGCATGTCGAGCAGCACCTTGCCCGAGGTGATGCGGCTCATGTCGAGCAGGTCTTCGATCAGCTGGGCCTGGGCGCGCGCGTTGCGCTCGATCGTGGTCAGGCCGCGCTGCAGGTCGGCGCCGTCGCGGCTGCCGCGGCGCAGCACCTGCGACCAGCCGAGAATGGCCGACAGCGGCGTACGCAGCTCGTGCGAGAGCGTTGCCAGGAATTCGTCCTTCATCTGGCTGGTGCGCTCGGCTTCTGCGCGCGCCTCGCGCTCGTTTTCGAGCAGCACCTTGCGCTCTTCGGCGGCGCGGCTGGCCGCTTCCACCAGGCGGATATTGTCCAATGCGATCGCAGCCTGGGCCGCGATGCCGCTGACGATGCGCTCGCTGCGCAGGGTGAACACGGCGGCTTCCGGATGGGCGAAGAACATGGTGCCGAGCAGCTCGCCCGAGCGCGCCACCACCGGCACCGCCATGTAGCTGCGCAGCATGGGCGCGCCGCCGGTGCTGCCGAAGCGCGGGGCGCCGGCGGCGTGGCCGGTGTAGTTCGGATCGGCCTGCAGGTCGTCCAGCCGCAGCAGGCCGCCGGCACGCAGGCCGGGGCCGAACAGGGCGCCGGCGGCCGGCTCGGCGATCTGGCTGAATTCGCTCGCAGTGCTGCCCCCGCTGGCGCCGGTGAGCGCGGTGAGCGAGAACAGGGTGCCGTCGCCGCCCTGGCCCACATGGTAGAAGGCGGCGTAGCGCGCGCCGCACACGCCGGCGGCGGCGTCGGTGGCGGCCTGCATCAGCGAGCGCAGGTCGCGCGTCGAGGCCAGGATGGTGCCGGTGCTGTTGAGCAGCTCGAGCACGTGCGACTCTTCGCGCAGCGCCTGCTCGGCGCGCTTGACCTGGTCGACGTCGGTATTCGTGCCGAACCAGCGCACCACATTGCCGTCGCGGTCGTGGACCGCCTCGACCCGGGTCAGGAACCAGCGGTAGTTGCCGTCGGCGCCGCGGATCGGGAATTCCATCTCGAACGGCGACCCGGTGCGCACCGATTCGTCCCAGTGCTCGAGCACCGCCGGCAGCACCTCGGGGTCGTACATCTTTTTCCAGCCCCAGCCGGTGGTCTGCTCGGGCGTGCTGCCGGTGTATTCGTACCAGCGCTCGTTGAACCAGGTGATGGCGCCGTCCGGGTCGGCCATCCAGGCCAGCTGCGGAATCGTGTTGGCCAGCGCGCGCAATTCTTCCTCGCTCTGGCGCAGGTGGTCGTCGGCTTCACGCCGGGTGGTGACGTCCTGCGCCATGCCGGTCATGCCCAGCACCGCGCCGCCGGCCGCGGCGGCATGTTCGGGGCGGCCGACCAGGGCCACGCAGCGCGCCGGACTGGAAACGGTGGGCAGCAGCCGGCATTCGAGGTCGACGTCGGTGCCGCGCGCGAACGCGTCCAGCACCATGCGCCGCACCCGCACCCGGTCCGGGCGCGCCAGGCGTGCGCGCAGCTGCGGCCAGGCGAGCGGGGTTTCGGCCGGCAGGCCGAGGATCTCGGCGGCGCGCGGTCCGAACACCACGCGGTCGCTGGCCGCGTCCCAGCGCCAGTCGCCCAGGCGGCCGGCGGCCAGCGCCACCTGCAGGCGGTTGTTGTTGTCGATCAGGGCTTGCTGGTCGTGCTTGCGCGCGGTGATGTCCTGGAAGTACAGGGTCAGGCCGTCGGGCGAGGGGTAGACCCGCATCTCCAGCCAGCACTGCAGGCGGCGGTAGAAGAATTCGCGGTTGACGGTGACGCGCTCGCGCATCGCGCGGCGGCAGTCCTCGGCCACCGAGGTGCCGTGCAGGTCTTCGAACTCGTCCCACAGCTTGCTGCCGACCAGGCCGCCGCGGCTCTTGTTGAGCGGCGCCACCATCTGCAGCGCGCGGCCGTTGATGTAGGTGATGCGCCAATCGCGGTCGACCGCGCAGAAGCCGTCGGTCAGGCTCTCGAGCATGTTCTCCATGCGCTCGCTGGCCTGGCGCAGCGCTTCCTGGGCCGCGACCAGGTCCCGGCTCTGGGCGCCGCCGCTGCCCATGTCGGTGAAGCCGCTCCCGCTCATGTGCGACTCCCTGCACAGGCGCGCATCGCGCCGCGCACCCCGGAAGGGCTGGCCGGAGAGCGGACGCTGCGGATCGGTTCAAAAGGAGTCTTCATCGATGCATGTGGCGGCCTGGAGGCGCGCCCGAGGTACGCCCGAAACCGGGCAGGATGCGTTGCATTGTAGACCAGCCGAGCAGGGCCGACCCACACACTTGCGCGGAAAAACCGGAGCACACCGCCGGCAGGCGGCGCGCTCCGGCGTGGGCGCAGCAAACCGTCGGCGCAAGCCTCAGGCCGCCGCCTGGCGCGCCACCTTGGCCAGCGCATCCTGCAGCTGGTTCAGTTCGTACGGCTTTTGCAGCGACAGGTAAGGGAAGGTCAGGTGGCGCAGCAGGGTGTCGCCATAGCCGGAAGCAAAGATCACGCGCAGCGCCGGCTTGTCGGCCACGGCGCGCTGCGCCAGTTCGACGCCCGACATGCCGGGCAGGCTGACGTCCGAGAACAGCACGTCGTAGCTGCGGCTGGCGAGCAGGGCCAGCGCGTCGTCCGGGTGCGCCACGCCGTCGGCTTCGTGGCCGAAGGCCTTGAGCATCTCGCACACCAGGTACTGCGAATCGATATTGTCTTCCACCACCAGGATGCGCAGGCTGGCGTCGCCCGCGTCTTCCTGCACGGGCGCCGCGGTCGGCGGCGCCAGCGCCAGCAGCACGCCGCGCACCGCGCCGCTGTCGTCGCGCACCGGCGACAGGCGCAGGTCGAAGCGGTGTTCGTGGGTTTCGCCCGGATGGCGGAAGGCCAGCGCGGCATCCTGCACGACCTGCGCTTCGCCGCGCCAGGCGCGGTTCAGGGCGTCGTTGGCGCCGGCCGCGGCCAGTGGCGGCGGCAGCACCGGCGGCACCGAGCCGCCCGGCACGCGCCCATAGCCCGGGCCGGCCAGCGCGCCGTACGCCTCATTGAACACCAACACGGTTTCCTGGCCCCACACCAGCAAGGTCGGAAGCGGCGAGTTGAGCAGCAGGTCGCTCGCCAGGCGCAGGGGCAGGGGCCAGCGGGCGGCATCGCCCAGGGTGGTCGCGGACCAGTCGTAGGACGCGGTACTCCGGGCAGACGTGTCGAGGTCGGGCATGGGGGAGGTATGTTGTAGAAACGAAAAGATGGCGGGCATCCTACACCAAACCGGGAGTTGCCGCTTTGTCAGTTGTGCGCGACAGCCCAGCCGTTCGCTGCGCCGGGGCGTCTGCGGGCGGTGTAATGTCGTTACGAAGGCGGAGGAAGGCGGATTCTGCGGCAGCGGAAAACCGGGCAAAAAAAAGCCCGCTTCGCAGGAAGCGGGCTGAATCTATTTCCTGAGAGGAGAATAGAGGAGACAGGTGCATGATGCTGCATTGCGTCAAATCAGTCCAATTTATATTTCAAATGACGGTCATTGCGATAATAAATATCCCGGCAGTTTGTCAAGAGGCGATTGTGGCGTGTGCGCACTTGGTGCGTACGAGAAAATGTTCTAGGATGGCAACTATGTCAGATTTTGTTACATCCATTTGCACTGGGCGCGCCATGTTGGCGGGCCGCGCCGACGCCTGCGCGCGCGCGGGGCGGCGGCCGGCTGACGCTATCATGAGCAGCAAGCACGCCGGCGCCCGCCGGCAGGGACGCCGTTGACGGGCCAATGGAAGCCATGACACCAATCCAATTCGATGGTCTGCAGCGCCTGGCTGCCGGCCGCTCCACTTCAGGACGCGCTGCCCGCTGCCCCGGCCGCTACGTGGGCCAGGTTGCCAGCCGATATGCACGCTGGGCCCTGGTGCTGCCGCTGCTGGCCGCGGCCTGGCCTGCCCTGGTGCGCCCGGCGGCAGCGTCCGGCCCCGCCGCCACCGACGCCGGCGTGGCGGCGGACAAGACGGCCGGCGCGGCCGTCCTTCCGGATGGCGCGGCGCTGGAGCGGCGCGTGAAGGCGGCCTTCCTGTATAAATTCCTGGGCTATGCCGAATTCCCGCCGGCCGCCTTCGATGGCCCCGGCGCGCCGCTGGTGATCGGCGTGGTCGGCGCCGACGACATCGCCGCCGAGCTGACCCGCATCGTCGCCGGGCGCAGCGTGGCCGGGCGCCCGATCGTGGTGCGCGCGCTGCGCGAGCAGGACCTGGCGCAGCCGGCGCACCTGTTGTTCGTGGCCGGCCCCGAGGAAGCGCGCAGCGCGCGCCTGCTGCGCGCCTCGCCGGCGCTGCTGACGGTCACCGAATGCGACGGCGGCCTTGCCGCCGGCGGCGTCATCAATTTCACCATCGTCGACGAGCGGGTACGTTTCGACGTCTCGCTCGATGCGGCGGAAAAGAAGAATGTCAAACTCAGTTCGCGCCTGCTGGTGGTCGCGAACCGGGTGCAGAAAGGAGCCACCTGATGCCCATGCACGATACCGGCTCGGTGCGAAGCAAGCTGATCCTCATGGCGGTGGCGACCACCGTGGTGGCGCTGCTGTCCGCCGGCATAGCCATGTTGCTGCTCGACCTGCGCACTTTCCAGCGCTACTGGATCGACGACCTGACCACCCAGGCCGACATCGTGGCCGGCGTGACCGCGCCGGCGGTCTCGTTCAACGACGCCGCCGGCGCCACCCGCAGCCTGGCGCTGCTGCGCGTGCGGCCGCAGATCGTGGCCGCCGCCATCTACGGCGCCAACGGCGAGCGCTTCGCCACCTACGTGCGCCCGGGCGTCCAGCCGAACCTGCCGGCACGCCCCGAGGCCGCCGGCTACCGCATCGAACGCGGCGAAGTGACGCTGTTCCGCGACATCGTCGAGAACGGCGAGCGGGTCGGCACCATCCACCTGCGCTCGCGCTACGGCGTGCTGGAGCGCGCGTTGAGCTATGGCGCGATCCTGGGCGGGGTGCTGCTGGGGGCGCTGGTGATCGCGGCGCTGGTCGCTTCACGCCTGCAGGCCTCGATCACGCGCCCGCTGGAAGCGGTGACGGCGGTGGCGCGCCAGGTGGTGCAGCGGCGCGACTTCTCCCTGCGCGTGCCGGGCAAGGAGAAGGGCGAGATCGGCGTGCTGGTCGAAGCCTTCAACGACATGCTGGCCGAAATCGGGCGCCGTTCCGAGGCGCTGCAGACTGCCAACCGCACGCTCGAACACGAGATGGGCGTGCGCCAGCGCGCCGAACAGGCCCTGATCACGGCCGACCGCCGCAAGGACGAATTCCTGGCCACCCTGGCGCACGAGCTGCG
This sequence comes from Massilia sp. YIM B02443, assembly GCF_030411955.1. Lineage (GTDB taxonomy): Bacteria > Pseudomonadota > Gammaproteobacteria > Burkholderiales > Burkholderiaceae_D > Telluria. The sequence continues at coordinate 2,128 of NZ_JASNRA010000028.1, read as the reverse complement.
CAATCCGCTGGCGCCGATCCGCACCGGCCTCGACATCCTGCGCATCCGCAGCGGCGACGCCCAGGCCACCCAGCGCGCCACCGACATCATGGAACGCCAGCTGCGCCAGATGGTGCGCCTGGTGGACGACCTGCTGGACGTCTCGCGCATCAATACCGGCAAGTTCACCATCAAGATGGGCCGCGTGGAACTCAAGGCGGTCGTCAACGACGCGCTGGAAGTGGTGCGCTCGTACATCGAGCTGCACGGCCACGAGCTGGTGCTCGAGCTGCCCGACCGGCCGGTGTTCCTGCATGGCGACGCCACGCGCCTGGCGCAGATCCTGTCCAACCTGCTGAACAACGCCGCCAAGTACACCAACCGCGGCGGGCGGGTGCTGCTCAAGGGAGGCGTCGAAGACAAGACCCTGATCCTGGAAGTGGCCGACACCGGCATCGGCATCGCGCCCGACATGCTCGACTCGGTGTTCGAGATGTTCGTGCAGGTCGACTCCACGCTCGAGCGCAGCAATGCCGGCCTGGGCGTCGGCCTGTCGCTGGCGCGCAAACTGGTCGAGCTGCACGGCGGCACCATCACCGCCACCAGCGAAGGCCTGGGCCACGGCAGCCGCTTCATCGTGCGCCTGCCGATCGTGGTCGAGCCGGAACCGCCGACCAAGCCGACCCCGGCCGCCTTCATCAGCACCGAGAGCTATCGCATCCTGCTGGCCGACGACAACGTCGACTTCGTCAACAGCATCGGCGCGCTGCTCACCGCCATGGGCCACAGCGTGGTGATCACGCACAACGGTCCGGACGCGCTGGCGGCGGCGACCCGCTTCTGCCCGGACTACGCCTTCCTGGACATCGGCCTGCCGCACATGTCGGGCTACGACCTGGCGCGCGGCATCCGCAAGCTGCCGACCGGCGCCATGACGGTGCTGATCGCTGTGACCGGATGGGGGCAGGAAAAGGACCGCCAGCTGGCGTTCGAGGCCGGGTTCGACCACCACATGGTCAAGCCGGTGCGCTTCGAGCAGATCGAGGAAATCCTGGGCAACCGCAGCATCATCAAGAAGCTGCGCACCTGACGCCAGCCCGGGGCGCGTCAAGCGTGAATGGACGGAAGCGGCGACGCTTCCGTCCCGGCCGGCCGCGCCGGCCTGCCTACTCTGCCCTGGCCTTGCCGCGGCGCCGCGCCAGCCAGCCCAGCACGCCCAGCCCGCCCAGCATCATGCCGTAGGTTTCCGGCTCCGGCACCGGCGCCAGCATCACGGCGCCGCCGAAGCTGCCCGCGGTGTCCGACACCAGCGAACCGCTGACCTGCACGTAGTAGTCGCCGGCATCGAGGTTGTCGCTCGACAGGCGCCAGACATCGAGCGCACCATCCTCCAGCAACGTACCTGCCGTGATCAGGGTCTCGTCGGCGTCGTACAGCGACAGGCCGGTGATGTCGAGGCCGACGTCGGCGCTGCGGCTGATCGAGCCGACCACGGCGTCGAGATTGAGGCCGATAGTGCTGTCGACGGTAAAGGTGAAGCGGTCGGCAAATGTCGCGCCGCTATTGTCCTCGGCAAAACTGTCGCCGAAGAAGGCGGTGAAGTCGGTCCAGTCGATCGCCTGCGGCGCGCTGCTGATGTCCTGCGCCATGACGCCTGAAGAACCGAATGAAGCCGATGCCAACACGATTGCTGCGATAAAAGATTTTTTCATGTTGTTCCTCGCAAAGAAATCAGCCGCGTCCTGCAGCCTGGGTTTCGAGATCGGGAACTTCATGCTAGCAAACGCCCAAGCATATGAAAGCGGCGCGGCCCTTGATGTGCAAAAAAGGCCACGCATGACAGGCGACAACGAATCGCCATGCGATGCAATGGGAATCGCGCGCTTCATAGGAGAGAGCCGAGCGATAAAGTGAAGAGCAGAAAAAGTCCGCTGAGTTGCGAAGGTGGCGTAGGTCTGATCCTACTTAAATTGGTGGCGCGGGATTTCGACGTGCCCGCTACCAAGTCAAGCGCGTCTTATTGAACAAGGTAAAGAGGAGAGCTCGTGCCGCGTGATATCGCGCGCTCGGTCCAAGTGTCTTCGCCAGGTGATGGCAATAGAACCCAGAAAAGAAAAATGGCTCAGAATTTCTTCTGAGCCATTCTCTT
>NZ_JASNRA010000027.1 GCF_030411955.1 Massilia sp. YIM B02443 | reverse complement strand
AACATCGTCTGGGTCACGCCGGAAGGCGGCGGCGGACCGAACTACCCGAACATGTAAAGGGTCGCTTGAAGCCAGTATTTTACTGCTGGCTTTGTCCGAAACTTCCTACGAAGTGCCCTCCAATTATCCGATTGGCACAGGCGCTGGCAGGCGTAGCATGGGACTCCTCGACATTCAGTGCAAGGAGACCAGCATGGGTGAAAACAAGGGCCATAGCGACAAAAATCCGAGCTACCCCGAGTTGGACGACATGGGTTCCGCAGCCAGCCGCGCCGGCCAGAGCGCCGGCAACCAGCAAAGCGCCGGCGGGCAGCAGGACATTGGGAACCAGCAGAGCGGACATCTTCAGGGCAGCAATCTGCAAAGCGATCAGCAGCAAGGCAACAAGCAGTCAAGCGGCAAACAGCCGAGCAGCGGCGGCCAGCAGAATATCGGCAGCCAGCAGCAAGGCCAGCAAGGTGGCCAGCAGCAAGGCCAGAGTCAGCAACACGGCGGCCAGCACGCATCCGGAGGCACTCCGGCGCTGGACGACCTGAACAGCAAGCAGGGCAACAGCCAGTCCGCCTCGCAGAACGACGCGTTGCAAACCGACTGGGATAATCTGCAGGACAAGCACCGTTGACGCAGCAAGGTCACGGCAGTTCGATCCAGGGCGCGGTCCTCGCACGAGGCCGCGCCGTTTTCTTTGTGCGCGTTTCCTGACCTCAGCGCGCCTCGCGGCTGGCGTCCACCCCGAACCACTTCAAGGAAAGGCGGCGCAGCACGCCGCTGGCGCGCGCCTTGTCCAGCACCAGGTCGACCGCCACCTTGAAACGCGGATTGCCGCCCCGAAACGCCACCGCGGTGCGCTCGACCGGCCCCACGCGCGGCCCGGCGCGCAGCGGCAAGCTGGAATTTTTCAGCAGATAGGCCACCATCAGGCTGTCGTTGAGCACGGCGTCGATGCGCCCGAAGGCCAGGTCCTGCAGGTTCTCGGCTGCGGCCGGATAGCTGCGGATCGCGATCCCGGGCACGGCGCGCGCCTGCTGTTCATAGACGCTGCCCTGCCCGACGCCCACCGTGCGCCCCTTGAGGTCGGCCAGGCCGCGCACGCTGGCGCGCTCGTTGCTGCGCACGATCAGTTGCGGCGCGGAATAGGTGTACGGCGCCGAGAAGCCGAAGTCGCGCTGGCGCGCCGGCGTCACGTGGACCTGGCTGACGGCGACGTCGGTCTTGCCCGCTGCCAGCCCGGGCAGGATGGCCGACCATTCGCTGACCACGAACTGCGGCTTCACGCCCAGCCCGGCCGCGACCAGGCGCGCCACGTCGGCGTCGTAGCCGGTAAGTTGCCCGCTCTGCGGATCGCGAAAGTTAAAGGGCGGATAGCTGCCCTCGAGTGCGATGCGCAAGGCGCCGCGCGTCCTGACCTGATCCAGCAAGTCGGCGCCATGGGCCGCGCCGCTTGCAAACACCAGCCCGGTTGCCAACATCGACAGCAAGCGTCGTCCCCGCCCCATTCCCATCTCGCGCATCGGCTACTCCGAACAACGGTCATACGCGCTTTATAACCGAAAAGCACGCAGCATGACTAGTCGGTGACGAACAGGATGGCGGGTCGACGCCCGGCACGGCGGCCGGCGGCGTTCAGGCGTCCAGCGCCGCTTCTGCCTCGGCCCTGGCTGTGGATGCGGCCGGCCGCTCCGGCGCCAGGTGCGCGCGCATCAATTCCAGCAAATGCGCCAGCTGCACCGGCTTGTTCAGGTGGTGCGCGATGCCGGCCGCCTTGGACGCCGCGCGCGAGACCTCGTCGCTCCAGCCGGTCAGCGCCACCAGCAGCGTGCGCGGACCCAGCAAGCCGGCGGCGCGGGCACGCAGCGCCACATCGGTGCCCGACATGTCCGGCAGTCCGACGTCGAGCAGCACCACGTCCGGCCGCCCCGCCGCGATTGCGCGCAACGCGCCGGCGCCGTCCTGCGCGCTGAGGACGCGGTAGCCTTCCATCTCGAGCAGGGCCTGCATCATCTGCAGCGCATCGACGTTGTCGTCGACCACCAGCACCGTCGCCGCCGCTGGAGCCGGCACGGCGCCGTCCGGCGCCGCGTCGGCTTGCGGCGGCGCCGCGTCCTGCGCCAGCGGCAGCACGATCTCGAAGCGCGCTCCGCTGCCGGGTCCGTCGCTATGGGCGTCGATCCGGCCGCCGTGCTGGGTGACCAGGTGGCGCGTCAGGGCCAGGCCGATGCCCAGGCCGCTGTTGCCGTGCATGCCGCTGGCATGTTCTTGCGCGAACATGCCGAACAGCTTGGGCAGCATGGCCGGCGCAATGCCGCGTCCGCTGTCGCTGACGGTGATGGCGACATAGCCGTCGGCGCGCAACGCCAGCGCCAGAGCGATGCGTCCGCCGTCCGGCGTGAACTTGATCGCATTATTCAGCAGGTTCGACACGCACTGCGCGATGCGCACCGCGTCCACGCATACCGGCACCGGCGTGGCCGGCAGGCTGGCGCTGAAGTCGTGCCCGGCCGCCTCGATCAGCGGCTGGCAGGTTTCCAGCGCGCCCTCGACCACCTGGCGCAGGTCGACGTGCGCCAGGCGCAGGGTCAGCTTGCTCGACTGGATGCGCGACACGTCCAGCAGATCGTCCACCAGCCGCGTCAATTGTCCGCTCTGGCGCGCGATGATGGCGGCGGCGCGCCGCACCTTGTCGTCGTCCGGGTCGATGGCCGAGATCAGCTGGGCCGCCGAGCGNCCAGCCGCGTCAATTGTCCGCTCTGGCGCGCGATGATGGCGGCGGCGCGCCGCACCTTGTCGTCGTCCGGGTCGATGGCCGAGATCAGCTGGGCCGCCGAGCGGATCGGCGCCAGCGGGTTGCGCAGCTCGTGCGCCAGCATGGCCAGGAACACATCTTTCTGACGGTCGGCTTCGCGCAGCTCGGCTTCGCGCGCCAGCAGTTCCTGCTCGCTGCGGCGCAGCTTTTCGCTGGTGGTGCGCAGCCGGCTCATCGCCGAATTCATCAGCTCGATGACGATGCAGTCGACCACCAGGATGCCGGCGAAGAACACCAGCGCGATCAGATCGCTGCGCGCCATGTTCCACAAGGCCAGCGGCGGCCCCATGAAAAAAGCCCAGGCCGACACCGTGCTGAGCGCCGCCACCAGCAGGCCCGGGCCGAGCCCGACCAGCCAGGTGGTGATCAGCACCGCCGGGAAGAACGACAGGAAGGGAAAGCCGCGCGCCGGCAGCACGTCCACCAGCAGGAAGCGCGCCACCAGGGCGATGGCGAACAGCGCACACGCCACGGCATAGCGCAGCGGCGCGCGGGCGACGGCCTGGCGCCAGGCGTCGCGCATCGAGGAAAGCGTCATGGCGCGAAGATCAGGAAGAAGTGGGGGCGGCGGCCCGGATGCGACGAACTCTCGGTCGCCGCGCAAACCCGCGACTCTACACTAAAAATTCTTGCCTGATAACACGATTACGAAATCGCCAACGCTCGATGCGCTCGTCAATACCGGTTCAGCGCAGCGCGATGCGCTTCTGCTCGCGCGCCGAACGGTACACCGCCTCGATGATGCGGATGTCGCGCAAGCCCTCTTCGCCGGCCACGATCGGTTCGCGGTTCTGCAGCACGCACTGCGACATGTGGTCGAGCTGGCCGGCCCACTGGGTCGCGGCCGGCCCCGGCTTCGGCGTGACCAGGGTCTCGTCGCTGCGGTTCTTGCCGACCCACAGCTTGTGGCCGTCGTAGCCGGTGGCCGGCTCCATCTCGATGCGGCCCTTGTCGCCCATCAGCAACAGGTGGTTCTGGTTGGCGCTGTACATCGACATGCACGACCCGATCACGCCGGACGGGAATTCGAGTTGGAACTCGATCATGTCTTCCACTTCGCGGAAGCGCGGATCGCTCTTGTCGGTGGTTTCCTTGGCGTAGACGGCGATCGGCTCCTCGCCCACCATGTAGCGCGCCGCCTGCAGCGCGTAGATGCCGATGTCCATCATCGAGCCGCCGCCCGACATCGCCTTTTTCAGGCGCCAGTTGTCCGGGCCGCCGCTCGCCGTGAAACCGTGCTCGGAACGGAAATAGCGCAGCTTCCCGATCTCGCCCGAGCGCGCACGGCGCATCGCCTCCAGGTTGTGCGGCTCGAAGTGGCTGCGGTAGCCGATCATCAGTTTCTTGCCGGCCTTGCGGCAGGCGGCGATCATCTGCTCGCACTCTTTCGAGGTCAAGGCCATCGGCTTTTCGCACAGCACGTGCTTACCGGCAGCAGCGGCGCGCTCGGTGTACTCCAGGTGCATCGAGACCGGCAGGCAGATGTAGACGATGTCGACGTCCGGATTGTCGCGGATGCTGTCGAAGTTCTGGTAGTTGTAGATGCCGCGCTCGGGGACGCCATGGTCGGCCGCGACCTTTTTCGCCTTGGCCGGGTCGCCACTGACCAGCGCGACCAGTTTGCTGTGCTGGCAGTTCTTGAATTGCGGGATGATGATGCCCAGGCCGTAGCCGCCCAGGCCGACGATGGCATAGCCCAGCTTGCGTCCCGGCTGCTGCGCCCAGGCCGGCATGCCCATCGCGCCGCTTGCCAGCGCGCCTCCCGCGGCCAGCATCAGGCCGCGCCGATTCAGATCGATCATCACCATCTCCTTGTTTGTATGCGTTGTCGGACCAGCTTTTGCACTGCCGCGACACGGGCATGCGCAATGCAGTCCTTGATAAGGATACAATTGTTCCGATTGAAATGGTAGCGATAACACCGCGTAAGCCCGACCTTTCCCGCAGCTTGACTCACCCTGAGAGAACTTAGCCGATGACCCTGTCCACGATCCGATCCCGCCTTCCCTCCCCACGCACCCTGCTGGCCGGCGCCGCGCTGGCCTTCTTGGGCCATGGCGCCGCGCTTGCCGCGACACCCTTGCCCACTTCGTGTGGCAAGCCACCGTCGGGCGAACTGGACGCCCAGCGCATCGCCGCAGTCACGCCCAGCCGCAGCGAGCCGGGCCTGTACGAAGGCCCGGTCTGGATCAAGGATGCCTTGTACTTCTCGGATTTCAGTTTCAGTCAGGGTTTCCCATCGCGCGTGCGCAAGCTGACGCTCGACGGCAAGGTGACTACGGCCATCGAGGATGCCGGCAGCAACGGCCTGGCAGTGGACCGCGATGGCACACTGGTCGCCGCCACCCACAAGACCAAGTCGCTGTCGCGCTATGACCTGGGCAGCCGCAAGCGCAGCGACGTCGCGGGGCGCTACCAGGGCAATGTGTTCAACTCGCCGAACGACATCGCCATCGCGCACGACGGCACGATCTATTTCACCGATCCCGACTTCCAGCAGGCGGCGGCGCCCGGCGGCCAGCCGGTGACCGGCATCTACCGGGTAGGCGTGGATGGACAGGTGACGCTGGTCGACGGCAGCCGGCGCAATCCGAACGGGATCGCGCTGTCGCTCGACGGCGCGCAGCTCTACGTGGTGGCCGGCGACGGAGCTATTCGCAGCTACGACGTCAAGGGCAAGATGCCGCAGACCGGACGCGAGCTGGTCAAGGGGATCGAGACCGGCGACGGCATGACCCTCGATTGCCACGGCAACCTGTACGCCACCGAACACGGCGCCAGGCGCGTGCGCGTGTTCTCGCCGCAGGGACGCGAACTGGCGACGATCCGGGTCGACGCCAACGTCACCAACGTCGCCTTCGGCGGCAAGGATGGCAAGACGCTGTACATTACCGGCGCCGGCGCCGTATGGCAGACCCGGCTCGACGTGAGCGGCCTGCCTTACTGATGCTTTACGTGCTGAGGCTTACCAGGCGCGGCGGCCGTGCGTGCCGAAGTTGTGGCCGCTGACCAGGGTGGTGCTCTGCACCAGCGTCGACAAGCCCAGGATCAGTTGCACCAGCCGGTCGTCGGGCAGCACCCAGATCTGGCCGCGCGGCTGCTCGGCGCCGGTGGCGGCCATGATCAGGGGAGCGATCCAGGCGGCGTCCTGGTCGACGTCGAGGATCACCGCATCCTCCGTGGTTTGCATATGCAGGTTGCCGCCTTCGGCCAGCGTGAAGCAGATGCCGACGCCTGTTTCCTGCGGCTTGAAGGCATCGACCATCGCGGCATTGTGTTCGTCGATCCAGAGCTCGACGTCCTGCGGCGTCTCGAGCGGGGTCCAGGGACGGGGTTTGAAACGGGGCGGCTGGTCGGTCGAAGGATTCATGTGCTGCACGTGTGAGTAGACGGGCAGTATCTTACGGGATTTTGCGCCAGGGCGGAGGCGCTGTTTTCGCGCACGGGGTTGTGTCGCCCGGCCTCACGGTACGTCGAGGGTGACCAGGCGTACGCTGACTTGCCCGTCTTCGACCAGCAGTTCGCCCACCGACACCGGCAGCTTGAAGCGACGCCGCCCGGCAGCGCCGGGATTCACGTACAGCACGCCGCCCTGCTCGCTGCAGGCCGGCTTGTGCGAGTGACCGGCGATCACCACGCGAACGCCTTCCGTAATGGGGTCGAGCGCCAGTTCTTTGAGATCGTGGATCACGTGAATGGCGACGCCGCCCAGCGTCAGCGTAACGGATTCCGGCAACGCATTGGCCCACGCGCCACGGTCGTTATTGCCGCGCACGGCCGTCAGCGGCGCCAGCGTGGCCAGCTGCTCGAGGGTCGCCGGATCGACGATGTCGCCGGCGTGGATGATGTGGGCGCTGCCCCGCAGGTAATCCAGCGCCTGCGGACGCAGCAACCCATGCGTATCGGAAATCAGGCCGACGCGCAGTTTCTCCTGCATGCCTCAGGTTCGCTTGCTGCTGGCCATCTTGGCCGTGGTGTACACCGAGTACAGCGCCGCGATACCGACCAGCACGTACACCACGCGCGTCAGCGCGCTGCCCGGGCCGAACAGCGTAGCGACCATATCGACGTTGAACAGACCGACCATGCCCCAGTTGAGGCCACCGATGATCAGGAGCGCCATTGCCAGGTAGTCCATCGCGGACATGGTGGAGCGTTGGTGCGAACGGACGGCCACCCGGCGGTCGGGCATGGTGCGGCGGTCCATGGTTGGTGCATTGATTGTTGCCATCACAGCCTCCTTGACGAGAGTTGGATTGCCGGGACGCGTCGCCCCGGCCCTTGCAACAATACTAGCAAAAGAAATCCGACACGCTCGCACGCGTTGTACCGATTTGGTGCAAAAGCGCGACGGAACCTGTCAACCCTTCCAGGTGCGTTCCAGGCCGGTGTCGGCGTGGATCCAGCCGCCGCGCGGACCGGAGCGGTAGTAGTAGCCGACCCCGCCGCCGCGGAAGCTGCGGATCAGGCCGCCGAGCACTTCCTCGTTCAGCTTGGCCAGGCGGATGTCGGCCGCCTTGCCGACCATGTGCAGCGACTTGCGCGCGGCCGGGATGCCGGCTTCCTGCAGGCGCTTGTTGGAGGCCGGCGTGCGGTAGCCCGACAGGATCTCGACCGGCTGGTTCAGCCCGTAGCGCGCGATGAAGGCTTGCGTGCTCCACAGCATCTCGAGCAGCTTGGGGTCGATCGGCGCGGTCTCGCGGCCGTTGACGTCGCGCAGCAGGTGGCACAGCTGCTGGTAGGCCGACTCGATCACCTCGCCGTCCTTCCAGTACAGCAGGGTCGCTTTTTCATTGCTTTGCGGGCGGGTGACCGACAGCGTGCGCGGCTTGACCCAGAAATCCAGGTCCAGCGCTTGCGAATCGAACAGGTCGGGCGGGGGTTGCAGCTCGGTGGCGGCGCCGATCAGGGGCGTGCCGACGGCGCCAAGGGCGGCCAGGCGGGCGCCCTGGTAAAGGAAGTCTCTGCGTGAAGCCATGGGATTGCTCGTCCGTTACTTATGCGGAACTCATCATTGCGATGGCGCCTACTATAGCTTATTGGAACAGCACACGTCAGCGCAATGGCGTGCGCGAGCGAAATATCAGTCGCCGCAGTTGCAGAAACGCTTGCTGGCCTTGGGATCGCACGCGCCGTCGAGGCGTTTCCACAACAGGTCGCATTCGAGGCCGAAGCAGGCCTTGTCCTTGCCGGCATTCAGAAAGCCGTGGCGTTCGAAGAAGGTGCTGGCGCCGGCCGGGCTGTGCAGGCTGAGCTTGGTGATGTTCCAGGCGCGCGCCTGCTCTTCCAGCGCGGTCAGCAGTGCGCGGCCGACGCCGCAGCGCAGCGCCTCGGGCAGCACATAGCACAGCGCCACCTTGCCGGCCTGGGTCAGGAGCGCCAGTCCGACCAGCTGCCCTTCGCTCTCGGCGACCAGGGCGTAATTGACGGGAGACGAAAACCAGGCCAGGACCGTGGCCGGCGTTTTGTTGCCGAGCCACGCGTCGAGCACGGCCGGCTGGTCGCGATGTTCGTCGCGGCAACCTTCCTCGATGGAGCGCCGCAGCAGGGCGCAGGCAGCCGGCGCGTCGTCAGGGAGCGCCCTGCGAATCTGGATACGCGTGGACATTACATCTCTACTCGAACAAAACAGCGTGGACAACGTGGGGCAACTATCAGGGCGCCCTCGGGCGTCGCATGACCTCGACTATACACCGAAACCGCCGGGGTCTGCTCGGCGCGCCCCCAAGCGCGTGCTGCGAATAAGGATATGACGAAAGTATTGTTCCGTTCAAAGCGGAAATTAGGGAACATGCACACTGTCATTACTCTTAGAGATAAGCGAGAACACCATGCGCAACTCCCCTTCCAGCTCCCTGCGCCGCGCGCTGCTGGTATTGGCCATGGCGGCCGGCAGCACCCTGTCGGTGCAGGCCGCGGCCCAGACCGAACTGCTGAACGTGTCGTACGACGTTGCGCGCGAGCTCTACAAGGACGTGAACCCGGCCTTCATCGCTGCCTATAAACAGCAGACCGGCCAGACCGTGACCGTCAAGCAATCGCACGGCGGCTCGAGCAAGCAGGCGCGCGCGGTGGCCGACGGCCTGGAAGCTTCGGTGGTGACGATGAACCAGGCCAACGACATCGACATGCTGGCCGACCGCGGCCTGGTGGCGAAGGACTGGGCCAGGAAGTTCCCGAACAATGCGGCGCCGTATTACTCGACCATGGTGTTCCTGGTCCGCAAAGGCAATCCGAAGGGGGTGCGCGACTGGCAAGACCTGGCACGTTCGGGCGTGCAGGTGGTGATCCCGAATCCGAAGACCGCCGGCAACGGCCGCTATACCTATCTGGCGGCCTGGGGCTCGGTGATCAAGAAAGGCGGCAACGAAGCCCAGGCGCGCGAGCTGGTCGGCAAGATCTTCAAGAACGTGCCGATCCTGGACGGCGGCGGCCGCGCAGCCACCACCACCTTCACCCAGCGCCAGATCGGCGACGTGCTGGTGACCTTCGAAAACGAAGTGAGCATGGTGCGCCAGGAATTCGGCAATAACTTCGAAGTCGTCTATCCGGCGACTTCGATCCTGGCCGAATCGCCGGTGGCCGTGGTCGACAAGGTGGTCGACCGCCGCAAGCTGCGCCAGCCGGCGACCGCTTACCTGAACTTCCTGTATTCGCCGGCCGGCCAGGAATTCGGCGCCAAGCACTTCATGCGCGTGCGCAATGAAAACGTGATGAAGAAATACGCGGCCAATTACAAGCCGATCAGCCTGTTCACCGTGGACGAGGTATTCGGCGGCTGGCGCGCAGCGCAGAAGCGCCACTTCGACGATGGCGGCGAATTCGATAAGATTTATCAGTCGAAATAAATATTGAACAGATCGTCAATAAATACTGGATAAATAAACAGCCCTGCTCCGTGCGGGGCTGTTTTTATTTGTGGGCGTAACTCATCCATTATCTCCGACCGAATCTATTGAGCTTGCTCATTAATTATTTCAACCAATAAATTCAGTTCACCAAGGTGTCACATTTCAGTAAAATTTTCTTCTGCTTTAGGGGAATTTTCTTGTGCGCCATAGACATGCATTGCGTATAGATGCTATCGTTCAATTCTGTAGTTGCCCTACAGACAGATGTTGAAAGCGCCGCCTGGCGCCCGTGACGTTCAACCTCCACCCGAATTCAAATCGCCCAATGATCAAGAAATTGTTCGCCACCGCGCTGATGACGTTCTCGGCCGCTGCATTCGCAGTGCCGTTCGGCTCGCAGTCGGTACTAGTAGTAGAAGACGGCACCGGCAAGGTGCTGATCGAAAAGAATGCCGACCAGGTGGTGCCGATCGCCTCGCTGACCAAGCTGATGACGGCGATGGTCGTGCTCGACGCCAAGCTGGACATGGACGAGCAGATCGAAATCGACCGCAGCGACGTCGACACCGTCAAATACAGCAGCTCGCGCGTGCCGGTCGGCGCCAGCATCTCGCGCCGCGACGTGCTGCACCTGGCGCTGATGTCGTCGGATAACCGCGCCGCCGCCGCGCTGGCCCGCACCTACCCGGGCGGCAAGGAAGGCTTCAAGGCTGCCGTGCGCCGCAAGATCCACGCGCTGGGCATGACCCAGACCTCGATCGAAGAGCCGACCGGCCTGTCACCGCACAACCGCTCGACCGCGACCGACCTGGTCAAGATGGCCACCGCCTCGACCAGGTATCCCGAGATCGTGCGCATGACCACCGAGACCCGCGACATCATCGACATCAACGGCCGCGGCGTCGAATACCGCAACACCAACCGCCTGGTCGGCGCCAAGGGCTGGGACGTCGGCCTGTCGAAAACCGGCTTCACCAACGAAGCGGGCCGCTGCCTGATCATGAACATCAAGGCCGCCGGCAAGAACGCGACCCTGGTGCTGCTCAACGCTGGCGCCTCGTCGGCGCGCATCATGGACGCGCTGAATATCCGCCGCTTCATCACCGGCGACGAGCCGGTGGCCCGTGTCGCGCGCGCCGCCACCGGCGGTCCACGCATCAAGGCCAGCGCCGGGCGCTCGAAGGCGAAGGCGAGCGCGCGCGCCAAGTCGGGCGCGAAAGCGAAGGCGGTCAGCAAGCGCAAGCAGGCGAAGGTCAAGACGGCGCGCAAGCGTCGCGACTGATCACGCCGCGAAACGTACAGCGCATCAACCCAAGGGGCCAGTCAGGGCCCTTTTTATTTGCTCGGTATCGATGGTTGCGGATCGCGCAGGCATTCTGGCTCGACGTTGACGCGGCCGACGTCGCCGGCGGCCCAGGCCCGTACCTCGCGCAGGAAACCGCGCAGTGCGACCACCGGCATCGATGCCGACCCCGTGCCACGCGTGCCACCCCGGCGATCACGCCAGCCATCGACCACACCGTCGGCCGCGGAATCATCGCCAAAGGTGTAGCGCAGCACGGCGCCGTCGTGCAGATGCAGTTCGATCGCATTGCGCAGAGAGGCGGTGCTGAAGCGGCTCGACTGACTGTGGAGCAGGTGACGCTCCATGATATCCACCAGAGCCGCCTGCCGGTCGGGTCGGAATGCGGTGCTGAAGCGGCAGCCGACCGCCTGCAGCCCGGCATAGGTCAGCGGCGCGGAGAAACGCATTCCCGGAGGCGTGAGCAGCACCGTCACGCGCACCACCCGCACTCCCTCGTGCACGGGCGGCTCGGGCCAGCTGGCGCTGGCCGCATGGACGACACCGATACCGAGCACACCGCCGACCAGCCATCCCGATGCACGCACCGCCGTCTCCTATCCGATCAATTCCTGCAAGCCGCTGGTGCGGTGCGTCCGCCGTGCAATCGCGTCGAACAGCACGTCGCCGGCCGGCGTCACCAGCGTAAACTCTTTACTGGCGCGCGTGATCCCGGTGTACACCAGCTCGCGCGTCAACACCGCATTGCGCTCGCGCGGCAAGGCCAGCACCGTGTGCGCGAACTCCGAGCCCTGCGATTTATGCACGGTCATCGCGAACGCCGTCTCCACATTGCGCAGGCGCGTGGCCAGCACGCTGCGCACCTTGTCCCCTTCCAGGAAGTAGACCCGCAGCGCCCCGGCGCGCGCCGGATCCGGCAGGGTGACGCCGATGTCGCCATTGAACACCGAGGTCGCGTAGTCGTTGCGGGTCACCATCACCGGCCGCCCGACATACCACTCGCCGCTGCGCCGCAACAGCCGCGCCGACTCCAGGCGCTTCTCGATCGCCTCGTTCAGTCCCGCCACGCCCCACTCGCCGTCACGCACCGCGCACAGGATGCGGAACGCCTCGAACTTCTGCAGCACGCCGCGTACCCACGCCTCATGGTCGCCCTGCTCGCCGGCGCGCAGATGCTCCAGGTACGGCGCGTAGCCGGTTTGCGCCAGCGCCAGCAACTGCGCCGGCTGCGCACCCTCGATCCAGTGCACGCTGCCCTCGCCCGCGCGCAGCACGTCCTCGGCGCGGTCGCCGTCGCCCGCGTTGATGGCCAGCGCCAGCTGCCCGATCGGGCCGCCGAAGCGGCGGCTGTGGCGCAGCATCACGGTCTGCTGGGCCAGCGGGCCGCCGGCGCCGGCATACTGCGCGGGGATCGCCTCGCCGCTGGCGGCAGCCACGTAGGCCAGCGTGTCGGCATCGTAGTTGCCGTCGTGCGCGTCGTGGCACAGGTCGCCCAGCACCGCGCCTGCCTCCACCGACGCCAGCTGGTCCTTGTCGCCCAGCAGGATCAATGTCGCCGTCGGCGGCAGCGCATCGAGCAGGCTGGCCATCATCTCCAGGTGCACCATCGACGCTTCGTCGACGATCAGCACGTCGACGTCGAGCGGATTGCCGCGGTGGTGGGCAAAGGCGCGGGTGTCGGGCCGCGCGCCCAGGAGACTGTGCAGCGTGCGCGCCGCGCCCATGCGGCCCGTCAGCTCGCGCAACGGCAGGCGGTCGCCGACGCGCTCGGCCAGTTCGCCCAGCGCCTTGTCGATCGACTGCTTCAGGCGCGCCGCCGCCTTGCCGGTCGGTGCGGCCAGGGCCACGCGCTGGCGACTGGCCTCGGGCGCGGTCGCGAACAGCAGCGCCAGCAGGCGCGCCACGGTATAGGTCTTGCCGGTGCCGGGGCCGCCCGTGATGATCGCCACTGCGCCGCGCAGGGCGATGGCGCAGGCCAGCTTTTGCCAGTCCGGCGCCGGCGCATCGGGCTGCGCCGGGAACAGCGTGTCGAGCCAGCCGCGCACCGCCGCCGTATCGACCGGCAGCGCCGCTTCGGCGCGCTGGCGCACGGCGCGCGCCACCTGGGTCTCGTCGCGCCAGTAGCGGCGCAGATACAGGCGCTCGCCGTCCAGCACCAGCGGCTGGTCGTAGTCGAACGACTCGCGGTCCCACACCTGCTCGCAGCCGGACAGCAGCGTGTGCCAACCCTTGACGCCTTTCGGCAGCGGCCCGGCCAGCGCCGCCAGCGCGCGCCATTGCTCTTCGCTCCAGCCCAGCAGCGGCGCCAGGCCGGCGCTGCCCTCGGCTTCGGCCAGGTCGGCCAGCTGCACGCAGCTGTGGCCATGGCCTTCCAGCTCGGACAGCACGGCGGCCGCCAGCACCAGCGGCGGCGGCGCGCTGCCGAGCGAAGCGACGAAGCGCGCGAACGCATTCGACAGCCGGCGCAATTCGCCGGCCTCGGTCAGCGCGCCGATCTGGTCCCAGAGCGCGTCGATGTTCGCCGGGCCGGCGCTTTTAGTACTCGTCTTGGCCATCGTTCTTGTCCAGCAGTCGTTCCAGTTTGTCCAGCAGCTCCATGTCCGGCGCCAGCACGCAGCAGCCGTGCGTCTCGGGGTTGGCGATCCCGCGCAGGAACAGGAACAGCGCCCCGCCCAGCTGATATTCGGGTTCGTAGGCATCGCCCAAACGCGCGCGCAGCAGCCGGTGCAGCGCCAGCATGTAGATCGTGCCCTGGATGTCGTAGCGGTGGCCGGCCATGCCGGCTTCCATCGCCAGCCGGGTGTAGGCATCGTCGCCGGTGCCGAGCGCGTTCGACTTGTAGTCCAGCACCCAGTAGCGGCCATCGATTTCGAACACCAGGTCGGCAAAGCCTTTCAGCATGCCATGCAGGGTTTTCTCGGGCAGCGTCGGCCGCTCGACCGCGCCCAGCAGGTGTTTGCGGCACAGGGCATCGAGTTTCGGCAACTTGAGCTGCTCGCTCGGGAACCAGAATTCCATCTCGGGCAGCACGCCACGCAGGCCGCTAAGGGCCACGCCCAGCGGCGGCAGCGGCGTGTCGACGATCGCGCGCAACCAGGCCAGCGCATCGTCGAGCCGATGGCCCCAGCCGGCGCGTTCGATGCGCTGCACCAGCCGCGCTTCACAGTTCGGATCGTGCAGACAGTCGAAGCCCTCGCGCGCCAGCCATTCGAGCTGCTCGTGCAGGAAGTTGCCGGGCACCGAGCCGCGCGGGAAGCGGTGCCATGGCGCGTCTTCGATGCGCGGCGGCGTGACGACCTGCGGCGCTTCTTCCATCAGCGTCTGTTCCTGCGCCCGCATCGGCGCCGGCGGCGCTACCGCATGGCGTGTGAGCGACGTGAACGAGCCGACCGCCCAGTCGCGCTCGAAGTCGGCGTGGTAGCGCGGCGCCTCCAGCAGCTCGGGACGCGCGTCGTGACGGGCCAGCATCGTCAGTCCTTCCGCCGGCTCCAGCTCGTGCAGCGCGATGCCATCCACGTCGCCGCGCAGGCGCTCGAAATGGTCGCGCAGCGCGCCGGCGGCGATCGCGTCGCCTCCGCCCAGCAGGTAGCCGAGCGCCGATTCGTGCAGCCGGTTGTCGCCCTTGCGCCCGGACGCCACCGCCGCCGCGCCCAGCCACAAAAAGTGGCGCGCGCGCGTGACCGCCACGTACAGCAGGCGCAGGTCTTCCTCGATGCGGGCGCGGTCGACCGCGTCGAGCGCGTCGTCCGACAGCGCCAGGTCGAGGTGGCGTTCGCCATCGGGATCGACGTATTCGAAGAAGGCGCGGTTGCGGCGATCGGTACGCCGCGCGGTGACCGCGAACGGCAGGTACACCAGCGGATACTCCAGGCCCTTCGATTTATGGACCGTGACCACCTTCACCAGCTCGGCGTCGCTTTCCAGGCGCAGCACCCGTTCGTCGCCGCCCGAACCCAGGCCCTCGATCTGCTCGGCGAACCAGCGCGTCAGCGCCTGTTCGCCTTCCAGCTGGGCGCTGGCTTCCTGCAGCAGCTCGGCCAGGTGCAACAGGTTGGTCAGGCGCCGCTCGCCGCCCGCTTCGCGCAGCAGGCGCGCCGGCAGGCCGAGTTCGTGGATGAAGCTGCGCAGCATGGCCAGCACGCCGCGCCGCTGCCAGATGCCGTGCAGCGCCTTCAGTTGCTCGACGCGCGCTTCCCACGCCAGCTCGTCGTGCGAGAAGCGCGCCAGTTCGGCCAGGCCCAGGCCTGCGGTGCGCGTGGCAAACGCCGCGCGCGCCAGGCCGCCGTCGAGCGGGTTGGCGACCGCGTACAGCCAGCGCAGCACATCAAGCGCCTCTTCGCTTTCGACCACCGAATCCTTGTCCGACAGGTACACGCTCGGGACCTTGCGCCGCGCCAGCGCGCGCCGGATGGCGGCGGCTTCGCGCCGGTCGCGCACCAGGATCGCGATATCGGCCGGCATCAACCGCGTGAATTTCTCGTCGACTTCATCGTCCTGCTCGAGAAAACCCACGCGCTCGTCGTTGAGCAGCCCGACGATATGCTCGGCGCAGTGCTGGGCGAAAAAGTCGCGGTAGTCCTCTGCCTTGAGGTCGTCGCGGCAGGTGGTGCAGACGGCCAGCGCCTGCATTTCGCCTTCGACCCCGACCAGTTGTTTGCGGTGGCCCTTGGCGTCGACCGCTTCGAACGGCAGCGGGTTATCGTCGCCGCGCCGGAAGCGGAACGCGCCGGCGCTGTAGCCGCTGCCGTTGGCGTTCCGTTCGGCGTGCAGGAACAGCTGGTTGACCGACGCCACCAGCGCCGCCGTCGAGCGGTAATTGGTGCCGAGCTGGTAGTGGCGGCCCGTGGTGGCGCGCCGCGCCGACAGATAGCTGTGGATGTCGGCGCCGCGGAAGCCATAGATCGACTGCTTCGGGTCGCCGATCAGGAACAGGCCTTGCTGCGGGTCGTTGTCGGCCACCCGGTACAGCAGGTCGAAGATGCGGTACTGGTCGGGCGAGGTGTCCTGGAATTCGTCGACCAGGGCCACCGGGTACTGCTCCACGATGCGCTGGCGCAGCGCCGCGCCGTTTTCGCCTTCCAGCGCGGCCTTCAGGCGCTCGAGCATGTCGGCGAAGCCGAACTGGCGGTTGCGGCGCTTGAGTTCCTGCATGCGCGCGCCGATGTGGCCGGCCGCGTGGCGCAGCAGTGCGTGCGCGATCGGGTCCATCGCGCCCAGCGCTTCCTGCAGCGCGGCGGTGGCGTCGAAAACATCCGGCACCTCGGTCGAGAAATTCTTGCTGAACGCGTCCTCGATGCCGCCCGGGGTCAGGCGGCGCCAGGCGGTGTCGTTCAGGTCCGGCAGGTGCAGGTCCGGGTTTGCCGCCCAGGTGCGCAGCGCGTCGAACCACTTGACCAGCGAATCGGCGCGCATCTTGGTGCCGTTGAAGCACTTGGGGTCGCGCTCGCGGTGTCCTGCGATCCAGCGCTCCATCGCATCGGCGCGCTCGCTCCAGCCCTGTTTCAGGCGGCCGAGCTCCTCGCGCTGGGCGCGCGCCAGGCGCGCCACGAGTGTCCCGAGCGGCTCCTGCGCGACCTCGCCCAGCAGCGCGCCGCGATGCACCAGCTCGCGCACGCCGTGCTTCATGGCCTCGACGTCGCTCCAGGTCTGCAGCACGGCGTCGAGTGGCTCGGCGCCGAGCGGATACACGTGCTGGCGCCAGTAGTCGTGCGCCGCATCCTCGAACAGCAGGCGCTCGTCGCTCACCAGTTCTTCGTCGAACAGGCTGCCGGAATCGAACGCGTGCTCGCGCAGCATGCGCTGGCACCAGGCGTCGATGGTGAAGATCGCCGCCTCGTCCATCGTCTCGGCGGCCAGCATCAGGCGGTGCGCGGCGATGCTGCGCTCACTGCCTTCGGCGTAGCTGTCGGCCACCGCTTCCAGGTACGCGTCGTCCAGTTGCAGCTCGCCACGGAAATAGGCCGCGGCCTGCACCAGGCGTTCGCGCACGCGGTTGGCCAGCTCGCGCGTGGCGGCGCGGGTGAAGGTCATCACCAGGATCTCGGACGGCAACAGCGGGCGCACGAAGGCGTCGTCGCCACCGTGACCCAGCACCAGGCGCACGTACAGCGCGGCGATGGTCCAGGTCTTGCCGGTGCCGGCCGAGGCCTCGATCAGGCGCGAGCCGTGCAGGGGGAATACGAGAGGGTCGAGCTTCTGGCTCATGCTTTACACTTCCTGCAGCAGTTTGATCGTCAGTGCGCCATCCATCCAGCGCGCCAGCGGTCCATACAATTCCTCGGCCAGTTCGGGCCAAGCGCCGGCCGTCCGCAAGGCGTCGAAGTCCGGCCACAGGCGCGCCAGGCACAGGTCCTCGACCTCGCCGGACAGCTCGAAGCCGCCGTCGTACACAGTGCGTGGATCGCCCTCCGCCAGGTGGGCCAGCGCGGTGCGGCAGGCCACCGGCAGCGGGCTGTCCATATTGGCGCGCCACAGGCGCGCCAGGTCGCGCAGCACGGCCAGCGAGTCTTCCTGCGCCAAAGGCTTCATCTCGACCACGGCGTCGCGCGCCACCAGGTAGCCGGCCACCGGACTGCCGGCGGCGCTGCTGGCCAGTTGGCGCAGCCATGGGCCGATCAGCTTGTCGCCGCGCGGCTTGCCGCCCCGGTCCAGCACGCGTGAAGACAGCTGCATCAGCCACGCGGTCTGCCCTTCCGCGCTGCTGCGCAGGCGGTCGATCCAGTCGTCGAGCGGCACGCCATCGAGTTCGAACGACACCGCCAGCTTGGGCGCTGCTTGCGGGAAGCGCGCGCCCAGGCGCAGCCATTCAGTGCG
Organism: Massilia sp. YIM B02443; assembly: GCF_030411955.1. Lineage (GTDB taxonomy): Bacteria > Pseudomonadota > Gammaproteobacteria > Burkholderiales > Burkholderiaceae_D > Telluria. Next base: position 48,000 of record NZ_JASNRA010000027.1, on the reverse strand, counting down.
CACCGGCACCAGGGAGCTCACCAGCTGCTCCTGCCACATGCGTCCCACCAGGCCGATCGGCAGCACGCCTTCGCGCGCCAGGCGCCCGGCCCGTTCGGCCAGCGTGGCGCGCACTTCGTCGATCGGTTCCGGCTCGCCGCTGTCGTCGAGCAGGTGGTCTTCGATCTGGAAGCGTTCGAGCGCGTCGAGCGCGAACGGCTCTTCGTCCTCGCCCACCTGCACCGCATCGGCGAACACCACGCCCAGGCGGCGGCGGAAGAAGTAACGCGCCGGCTGGCGCAGGAAGCTGGCCAGTTCGCCCAGCTTGAGCACGAAGTCGGGCTCCAGTTCGTGCCGCGGCAAGGCGTCGAGGACGGCGTCTTCCTCGACGCCGTGGGCCGAGCGCCATTCGCCGGCATAAGTCAGCAGGCCGCCGCGCTGGAAATAGCGGCGGCTGAACGGCTGCAGCGCGTGTTCCGTGGTGCGCTCGTCCAGATCCAGATCCCAACCGGCGGCCAGGTAGTCGCGCAGCTGCGCCACCAGCACGGACGGCGGCTGTTCGCTGTTGTCGCGCACATTGCGCCCGACCCAGCTGACGTAGAACTTGTCGCGCGCAGCCAGCAGCGCTTCCAGCATCAGGTAACGGTCGTCGTCGCGGCGCGAGCGATCGCCCGGACGCGCCATGCCCGGCAGCGCCAGCAGGTCGAAGTCCGAGTGGCGCGCGCGGCGCGGGAAGTCGCCGTCGTTCATGCCCAGCAGGCACACCACGCGGAACGGCACCGCGCGCATCGGCATCAGGGTGCAGAAGGTCACGCCGCCCGACACGAACTGGTGGTTCAGGGTCGGCTGGTCGAGTTCATTCAGCCAGGCTTCGCGCAATACAGCCAGCGGCACCGGTTCGTCGAAGCCGGCGGCATCACAGGTCTCGAGCCAGCATTGCAGGCCCTCGCTCAAGCTGGCCAGCGTCAGGCGGTCGGCTTCGTCGCTGGCAGCGTAGAAGCACGACAGCATCTCGCGCGCCGCTTCGCCCCATTCGGCGGGACGGCGCGGCTTGTCCAGCGCGGCGCGCCAGTTGAGCAGGCAGTCGACCAACTGCGCCAGCGAGCCGGCCAGCGCCGCATCCAGGCCACCGACTTCGGCATACGGCTCGATCTCGCCGAAGCTTGCGCCGGCGCCGCTGGCGTAGCCGAGCAGCATGCGGCGCACGCCGAAGATCCAGGCGTTCTGCTCGCCCGCCATGCCCAGTCCCAGGCCGGCGCGGTGTGCGCGGTCCAGGCCCCAGCGCACGCCGGCGCCTTCGATCCAGCGGCCCAGGATCGGCAAGTCTTCGTCGCTCAGGCCGAAGCGCTGCGCCACCGCCGGCACGTCCAGCAGGTCGCGCACCTCGCTCTGGCGGCAGCGCTGCTGCGGCAGGCGCAGCAGCCATTCGAGCGACACCAGCAGCGGGTTGACGCTGCGATCGCGCACGTCGCCGATCTCGAACGGGATGTGGCGCGGGTCGGTACCACGATGCTGGTCGAACACCGCGTGGATCGCCGGCGAGAAGGTGTCGATGTCGGGCACCATCACCACCACGTCGCGCGGACGCAGTGTCGGATCGTCGGCGAACCAGGACAGCAGCTGGTCGTGCAGCACCTCGACTTCGCGCTGCACGCTGTGGGTGACGTGGAACTCGATCGAGCGGTCGTCCGGCAGTGGCGGCACGTGCGGATGCTCGGACAGCGGCACCAGGTCGCGCACCGCGGCCTGAGCCTGCGCCAGCAGCGTGGCGCCATCGTCGTCGGCGAACAGGTCGACCCGCATGTGGGCGTTGTCGCCCTGCTCTTCGCCGAGTTGGTTGTCGAATTCGTCGAGCATGCGCACGAAGTCGCGGCCCTGCCGCCCCCAGCTTGCGAGCAGCGGATGGCTGTGCGCGTGCAGTTCCTCGATCGGGATCGCGCCGAGATCTGCGCCGTCGCGCAGAGGCTGGCGCCGGCGCGCGGCCTTCAGCAGCTCGCGCCCTTCGATGATGTCGCCCCAATAGAAGCGGCACGGATTCGGCACGGCGAACAGCACCTGCGTGTGGCGCGCCAGCGCGGCGATCGCCTGCAGCGTCTGATACGGCAGGGTCGACATCCCGAACAGCACCACCCGGCGCGGCAGGCGGCTGGCCGGCGGGAAGTCCTGCTCGACCGCCGACAAAAACTGCGCATGGATGGTGGCGCGGCCGCTCCAGCGCTGCTCGGGCGGCAGGCTCTCGTGGATCGCGCGCCACAGGCAGGCCTGCCAGCGCTGCTCGGGCGCCAGCGGCAGCGGTTCGCCCACGGCGCGCCGCAGCACGTCGCGGCCCTCGGCCCAGTCCTGCAGCCAGTCGGCGCGGTACACCTGGTACTGGTCGTACAGGTCGGCCACGCGCTCGGCCAGCTGCAGCCGGCGCTCGGCGTCGCCGTCGGCCAGGAAGCGCGCCAGCGGTTCGTAGCCGTCCTGCTGCAACAGCGTGGGCAGCAGGCGCATCAGACGCCAGGTGAGCGGATCCTTGTCGAACGGCGCGCGCGTGGGCACCCGCTCGCGCCCAAGCATGCCGCGATAGGCTTCCCACATGAAGCGCGCGGGCAGCGCCACGCGGGTGGCGGCGCACACGCCGAGTTCCTCGGCCAGCGCGATCTTGAGCCATTCGGCGACGCCGTTCGATTGCACCAGGAAGACTTCTTCTTCCAAGGGATCGAGCGGATGGTTGCGCAGCCAGTCGAACACGGCGCTGCGCAGCAGCTCCATCTGGTTGCCATGGAGGATCAGCAGGCCGGGAGAGATAGGGGAAGACATGCGAGTGATTGGGTGCGGGAGGATGCCGTCGAGCTGGGGCCACAGGATACCAAGTTTGGCGGGTCAGCGAAAGCTTGGCTCAGCCTTGCGAGGGGGCTTTTGATTGCGGTTACGTCCGCTGCCGGCGCGGCGCGGACGTGGGCCATTTCGTTTGTTGGTGGCTAGCGCGGGCGGTGCATCTGGAACAGCTGCTCGGGGCCGATCGAGAAGTAATCGGCCGGGCCACCACCACGCAGGATGTGGCCGGCGGCGGCGGTGTCATAGATGCCGTCCTTGAGCGAACCCTGCGCGATGTGCACGCCGACGACTTCACCCAGGACCAGCCAGGTCGGTACCGTGTCGCCATCGGCGCGCTGCAGCTGGATGATCTGCGTGACCTGGCATTCGAACGATACCGGGCTTTCCTCGACGCGCGGCGGCTTGACCAGGCGCGACGGCGCGGGCGTGAGTCCGGCCAGCGCGAATTCATCGACTTCCGGGGAGACAGCGGCGCAGCTGGCGTTCATGGCTTCGGCCAATGGGCGGGTCGCCAGGTTCCAGACGAATTGCCCGGTTTCCTGGACATTGCGCAGCGTGTCCTTTTCGCCGATGCTGGCGAAGCCGACGATGGGCGGGATGTAGTTGAAGGCGTTGAAGAAGCTGTATGGGGCGAGGTTCAGGACGCCGGACTGGCTCAGCGACGAGATCCAGCCGATCGGACGCGGGCCGACGATGGCGTTGAAGGGATCGTGGGGGAGTCCGTGGCCTTGGCGTGGTTCGTAGAAATGGATCGACATGGGATGAACGTGGGTTGACGAGCAGGCATTCTATTACGCGTCGGAGGAACCCGTGGGCAGCCTCGGGTGCGCTGGCGTAGTTTGCTACTCTGCTGCGTCAAACGGCGTCGCGACGTTCGTGTCGACAGAGAAGATGGGACCGTGCCACTGTTCGTTGTCCACGAATGCGATCTGATGCTTCGCGGGCCATACGGCGTTCATCAATGATCCCCAAAACTGTTGAGCCGCCGTATTACTTTCGATAACGCGAATTTCCCATTTGGCCGGCTGCCTGCTCATGATGAGTTGCGCCGCCTCCCTGCCAACCCCGCGCCCACGGTATTTACGAACGACGAAGAACTCGACGATGGCGCGTGTATTACCGGGCGTTTGAACTTCATCGTTGGTCAGGACGAATCCCACCCACCGATCGTCGACCTTGATTATGTAAGCCGACCATCCCGAGTTGATCCAGAAGCAGTCCAGGTCGTCATACCCGTATTGGCCATGCTCGTCCAGATCAGTGCCGTCGAGTTCGGAAAAGTCATGCTGGTACAGTTCCATCAGGTTCCGTACGATCAGGCGTTCAGTCACGCGGGCAGGTCGAATCTCGATTGTCATCCAGCAAGTGTAAACGTGGTACGCGTATCGCGTAAGAATGCTGCCATTCCTGTCGTCAAAATTGCCGAGCTTGTGTCCAATTGTCGAGCCTGGCCACGGCAATGGATTTCCTCGTCCGATCAGCGTTAATCACCTTTATCGCCCATCGCTAGCCCTGCACCCGAACTGCGCCGACACTTCGCGCTCGATCCGCAATAACAAAGCACGAAGCCGTGCCACCAGCGCCCTCGCCTGCGCCGTGCCAGCCACTGCAACCGTCCCGCCATCCCCCTGCCCCATCCGCCCCGGCTGCGCCTCCAGGTCCTCGCACACGTCGCCGAACCCCAGCGCCCCCACCGCCCGCGCCGCCGACTTGAGCTGATGCGCCAGGCTGGCCGTGTGCGTCAGATCCCCACCCGCCAGCGCCTCCTCGATCCCACCCAGGTTATCGCGCGCCGTCTCCAGGAACAGGTAGGCGTACTTGCGCATGCGATCAGTATCGCCACCGGCAGTGGCGGCCAGCCGCGCCAGATCGAGCACGTCGGCGCCGCCGGTCACCGCATTGGCGCCAGCGCCGGAGGAAGTAGCCGACTTCATTGCCACATCCGGCACCGGCGCCGTGGTGCGCCCAAGGCAGCGCGCAATGGTGGCGGCCAGCAGTTCCGGCACCACCGGCTTGGCCAGAAACTCGTTCATGCCCGCCTCCAGGCAGCGCGCGCGGTCGTCGACGCCGGCGTTGGCCGTCATCGCCACCACCAGCGTGTCCTTCAGCGCCGCATTGGCGCGGATGCGGCGCGTCGCTTCCAGCCCGTCCATCACCGGCATCTGCACGTCCATCAGCACGCAGTCGAAGCGCGTGCCCGCCATCGCCGCCCTGGCCATCGCTTCCAGCGCCTGGGCGCCGTCTCCTGCGACCGTGACGTCGGCCCCGGCCTGCTCGAGCAGCTCGCGCGCCACCTGCTGGTTGAACGGGTTGTCCTCGACCAGCAGCACCGCGCACTCGTCCAGGCGCGCGATCGCCGGCGCCGGCGCGGCGCCCAGGCCGACGATGGCGGCGCGGTCTTCGAGCGACAGGCGCGCGGTGAACCAGAAGGTGCTGCCGCTGCCCGGGTCGCTGGTCACGCCGACTTCACCGCCCATGAGTTCGGCCAGCTGGCGGCTGATGGCGAGCCCTAAGCCGGTGCCGCCGTGGCGGCGCGTGGCCGAGGGGTCGGCCTGCTGGAATGGCGTGAACAGCTGCGGCAGCGCGTCGGGCGCGATGCCGATGCCGCGGTCCTGCACCTCGAAGCGCACCAGCACTTCCGGTCCGAAGGCGCGCGCCAGATGGGCGCGCAGCTTGATGCGGCCGCGTTCCGAGAACTTGACGGCGTTGCCGGCGAAGTTGATCAAGACCTGCTCCAGCCGCAGCACGTCGCCGCACAGGGGCCGCATCAGTTCGGGCGCGATCTCGACGTCGAAGCCGAGGCCCTTGGCCGCCGCCTGCGCGCCCAGCTGCACTTCGACGTTGCGCATCAGGGCGTCGACCATGAAGGTCTCGCGGCGCAGCTCCAGCATCCCCGCCTCGATCTTGGAAAAGTCGAGGATGTCGTTGATGATGCCCAGCAGGTGCTGGCCCGAGTGGTAGATCTTTTCCAGGTAGTCGCGCTGGCGCGGGTCGGGCGCGGCGTTCAGCGCCAGGTGGGTCATGCCGATGATGCTGTTCATCGGGGTGCGGATCTCGTGGCTCATGTTGGACAGGAAGTCGCTCTTGGCCTTGCTGGCGGCATCCGCCCGCGCCTTGAGCCGGTGCAGCTCGCTGACGTCGGTCGAGACGCACAGCACCGCCGGGTCCTCGCCCACCTGCAGCGGCACGCGCACGCTCCACAGCTGGCGCGCGCCCCCCCCATCCGTGGGGGCAGCCTGCTCCACCTGCACCGTGCTGCGGCTGCCGCCTTCCAGGATGGCGCGCTCGTGCTCCCAGGCGGCGTCGGCCTGCGCCGGCGGCATCGCCTCCACGTCGCGCAGGCCGATCAGTTCCGCGGCCGGACGCCCAAGCGCGTTGGCGCCCTTGGCGTTGAGGTAGCGAATGCGGCGCGCGTCGTCCTTCAGGTAGACCTCGGCGTCCAGGTTGTCGAGCACCGTGTCGAGCAGCAGGCGTTGCTGGTCGGCGGCCCGGCGCGAGCGCCACTGCGCCAGGAACAGCACGTACACCAGCAGCGTGGCGCCGCTGCCGGCCACGAATGCGGCCCACGGCAGGTGGCGCGACAAGCCGACCAGCATCGCGTCCTTGCGCGCCGAGATGTGCGCCTTCCACTGGCTGCCGGCGAAGTTCACGCCTTGCACGCTGACGAAATGGGTCGCAGGATCGGGCGCGCCGGCGCGCACCTCGGGGCCGTCGAGCAGCCGGTCGCCCGCCGCCGGCGCCGCTGGCGTCCCCGCGGCATACGGCGCGGTGGAACCGTAGAGGCTCATGCGCAGCGGCCGCGCTTCCAGCGAACCGAGCGCCCCGCTGACCAGTTCCTGCACCGAGAACGCGACGCCGACCGTGCCGACGAAGGCGGCGCGGCGCGCCTCGACGTCGGGCGGCAGCGTTCCGCCGCGGTACACCGGCAGGCGCATGCCGATCGCGATGTGCGGGGTCGGGTGGCGCAGGTACATCGGCTGGCCCGAGGCGCTCATGCCGCCGCTGTCGCGCGCGTGCGCCAGGGTCGCGGCCACCGCCGGGTTGGCGGCCATGTCGATGCCCAGGCGGCGGTTCGACGGGTCGTGCGGATATTCGTAGCTGACCACTTCGTAATAGGCGCGGCGCCCGGCCGGCCGGATGTCGAAGTCCGGGTCGCCGGCACGGCGCATGCCGGCGACGAAGGCGTCGCGCTCCCTGTCCGGCACGTGGGTAGCGAAGTTGACGCCCTCGATCGCCGGATAATCGCGTGCGATATCGAGCGCCGCCACGTAGCGCTGGAAGGCGTCGCGCTCGGGCGGGCCGTCGGCGTTGCCGGCCGCGTGCAGCGCCACCACGCCGCGCACGGCGCGGCCGTAGGACGCGATCGCGCTGTCGAGCCGCTCCTGGATGCCGCGCGCCTCGTTGTCGAAGCGCAGCCGGGCGTCGTCCTCGATGCTGCGCGCGCTGACCGCGAACAGCAGCAGCCCGACCGCCAGCGCCAGCAGCATCCCGCTCGCCAGCAACGCGACGGTGCGTCCGACACGCTGGAGGCCGGACTGGACCCGGGACTTCACCCGTCTGGTGATGCGCGCAGTGGTTCGCTTCATGCTATCCCTGGCGGACGATGCCCGCTTCGCAAAATTGTTAGTATGGCGGCGCGCCGGCCTGGCGCGCAACGAATGAATGTATGGACACACGCACTGACGAGGACAGCATGCAACAGCCGAACGAAGCGCACGACGACCCGCACGACGACCCGCACCACGACCCTTACCTGTGGCTGGAAGAGATCGACGGCGAACGGGCGCGCGCCTGGGTGGCCGAACGCAACGCCGCCGCCGAAGCCGAGCTGGAAGGCCGTCCCGGCTTCGCGCCGCTGCGCGCGCGCCTGAAAGCGATCCTCGACTCCAGCGAAAAGATTCCCTACGTCGGCGTGCACGACGGCCTGTGCTACAACTTCTGGCGCGACGCCAACCACGCGCGCGGCATCTGGCGCCGCACCACGCTCGACGAATACCACAAGCCGGCGCCGCAGTGGGAGACGGTGCTCGACCTCGACCTGCTGGCGCGCGACGAGGATGAAAACTGGGTCTGGGCCGGCGTCGCCTGGCTCGAGCCGCACGGCGAACGCTGCCTGGTGTCGCTGTCGCGCGGCGGCGGCGACGCCCACGTGGTGCGCGAGTTCGACCTGGCCGCCCGCGCCTTCGTGGCGGATGGCTTCACGCTGCCGGAAGCGAAGAGCGACGTGTCCTGGATCGACCGCGATCGCCTGTACGTCGGCACCGACTTCGGCCCCGGCAGCCTGACCGAATCCGGCTACCCGCGCATCGTCAAGGAGTGGCGCCGCGGCACGCCGCTGGCCGACGCCAAAACGGTCTACGAAGCGGCCGAAGACGACCTGGCCGCCTCCGGCCACCAGGACAACACGCCCGGCTGGGAACGCGCCTTCATCCAGCGCCAGATCGATTTCTACTCCAGCGAACTGTTTTTGCGCCGCGACGATGAGCTGATCCGGATCGACAAGCCGCAGGACGCCAACGCCTTCGCGCTGCGCGACCAGCTGGTGATCGAGCTGCGTTCGGACTGGGAAGTCGGCGGCAAGACTTACCCGCAGGGCGCACTGCTGGCCACCGGTTTCGACGCCTTCCTGGCCGGCGAACGCGCGTTCGAGGTGTTGTTCGAGCCGACGCCGGCCACCTCGCTCGACGGCGTCTCGGTGACCAAAAACGCCCTGCTGCTGACGGTGCTCGACAACGTCAAGAACCGCGTGGTGGAGCTGCAACGCGTCGACGGCACAGCGTGGACGCGGCGCGACGTCGACGTGCCGGCCTTCGGCGCGCTGGGCGTGGCAGCGCTCGACTCCGACAACTCGGACGACTACTTCCTGACCGTCACCGACTTCCTGCACCCGACCACCCTGTACCTGATGAGCGCGGGCAGCGACACGCGCACGCCATTGAAATCGATGCCGGCCTTTTTTGACGCCGCACCCTACGACGTGGCCCAGCACACGGCGATTTCTGCAGACGGCACGCCGGTGCCCTACTTCGTCGTCACCCGCCGCGGCGCCGGCCCCGGCGCGCCAAACCCCACCCTGCTGTACGGCTACGGCGGCTTCGAGGTCTCGCTCAAACCCTTCTACAGCGGCATGACCGGCGCCGCCTGGCTGGATCAGGGCGGCACCTACGTGCTGGCGAATATCCGCGGCGGCGGCGAATTCGGTCCGCGCTGGCACCAGGCCGCGCTGCGCCAGCACCGCCAGCGCGCCTTCGACGATTTCCTGGCCGTCGGCGACGATCTGGTCAAGCGCGGCGTCACCACCGCCGCGCAGCTGGGCATCATGGGCGGCAGCAATGGCGGCCTGCTGGTGGGCGCGGCGCTGACCCAGCGCCCGGAACTGTTCGGCGCCGTGGTGTGCCAGGTGCCGCTGCTCGACATGCGGCGCTACCACGAACTGCTGGCCGGCGCCTCGTGGATGGGAGAATACGGCGACCCGGACGATCCCGATGACTGGGCCTACCTGGCGCGTTACTCGCCGTACCACAACCTGCGCCCCGGTACGCGCTACCCGCGGGTGCTGTTCACCACCTCGACCCGCGACGACCGCGTGCATCCGGGCCATGCGCGCAAGATGGCGGCGCGCATGCTGGACGAGGGCCACGACGTGCTGTACTGGGAAAACACCGAGGGCGGCCACGCCGGCGCGGCCGACAACGAACAGACCGCGCGCATGTGGGCGCTGACCTATACCTTCCTCGTGCATCAGCTGGGCGCGCAAACGGGTCGGACTCCAGGCTAGGACGCCAGCGGGCGCGGTGTGAGCGGGCGTGAAGCGTACAACGCGTCCCAGGTCGGCCCGATCTCGACATACAGCGCCACCGCGCGCTCGATGCCGACCTGCTGCGGCGCGCCGATGCGGGTAGTTACCACCCCGGCGCGGCGCAGCATGCGCTCGATCGCCACCGTGGTTACGGTGACGTAGCGCTGCAGGCCCTGTTCGTGGGCGTGGCGGATCACGGCCTCGATCGACTCCATCGTCATGCTTGAAAAACCAAAGCCGCCGCCGTCGGTCTCCAGCGCAAAGCGCGACAGTTCCCAGATTTGCGGATCGCTCGGCGCCTCCTGGCCGTCGAGCAGCTGTGGGAACGAATCCTTCAGCATGTACGGCCCCTCGGTCGGCAGCAGCCGCCAGCAGCCGCGCAGCGTATCGCCCTCGCGCATCTGCATGTAGCGCGGCTCGAGCGCATCGTAGCCGTCGATCTCCATGCCGGACAAGACCGGCACTTCCCATCCCAGACGCCCGCGGAACACCCTGGCGCGCAAGGTATGCATTTCGCACAGTTCGTTCGATTTGAAGGCGCCGCGCGGCGCGATCCGGATTTGCATGCTCATTTGTCAGCCCCCTCGCTTGCTATCGCATCGTGATGAACAGAAACGTGAAGAGAAAATGCATTGCGCATAAATTCTTTATGCAAAATGAATAGATCGGTAACTATCAGGTCTGATAGGTGCTGAGCAATGTCGGCGGTGCAATACTTTTGTCCATCAACCCGTTTCATCTTTCCGCCCCGCTTGTTCACCTCGAAAGGAAGACCCATGGCAAACGATCTGATGTGCGACGCACTGGCTGCCGAACTGCAGGCCCACGGAGGCATTCCGGGCGCCGGTCCCATCCGCCTGGCCCCGCACGAACTGCGCCGCCTGCGCATCGGCAAACGCGAAAGCCAGGAAAAATTCTGGGGCCGCTTCGGCGTCACCCAGTCCAGCGGCAGCCGCTTCGAAACCGGCCTCGCGATCCCTGCGCCCGTGTCGATCCTGTTGCGCATGTACATGAATGGCAAACTCAACGATGGTGATCTTCAGGGGTAAGCAGCCCCAGGGCGATCGCCTTGACCACCGCCTGCTGGCGGGTGTTCACGTCAAATTTTTGACGGACATTCGCCAGGTGAAAATTGACGGTGGCTTCGGAACAGCTTGTAATCCGGGCGATCTCCCATGACGATTTGCCGGCCATGACCCATTGCAGCACTTCCAGCTCCCGGCGGGTCAGGCGCGGCAAGGCGGCGCGCTGAGCGTCGATCTGGTGTTGCGGCACGTGGGGCTGGTGATACGGGTGCTGTTGGTGGTGATGCTGGTGCAGCGGGCGCGGCGGTTGCGGATTCAGCAGCGCGTCACGGAAACGTGCGGACGAGGCCAGCGCGTAGTCGCGCACCAGGGTCAGGGCGGGCAAGGCGGCGGCGGCGGCGCGCCTGGCCTCGGCATCCGGACGCGCATCCGAGGCAAAACTGAGCACCCCGAACTCGCCCTGCGGCCCGTGCACCGGCAGCGTCACGCCGCTGCGCAGGCCATGCATGCGCGCTTCTTCGTACAGCGTCTGCTGTTGGCTGGAAGCGAAGGCGCCCGGCTCCCACACCAGCGGCAAGCTGCTCGACAGGCTGTGGGTGACGGTCGGGTCGACGTAGGCGAAGCCGTTGCGGTCGTAGCGCTCGCGCCAGCTTTCCGAATAATTGCTGCGCAAAAAGGCCGATTCGAACGGCGCGTCGCGCGACGCGACCACCCCATACAAGACCCGATCGAAGCCGAGCTTGCGCGCGAGCGTGTACAAAGAGTCACTCCATTCGGAGGAATCCTTGGCCTGCATCAGCTCGACTAATAGAGCGGTATCAATCATGGGGGCGGAATTTTTGGTCAACACCTGTATGCTAGTTGCTTCGACCCCCTTCAAAATTCACGGAAATTAACAATCCACCACGAAAATTGCACCCGATCTGCATGTTGTAGTGCATAAACAACAATGCTGGATGCAATCGTGCGCCGCGCTTGTGTAATTTCCACTACCCTCCGCACGAATAAAATTTCACATTTGCAATTATTTGTAACCTGAAGTCGCAGCGAGCGCGCAGGATCTTGACTTGGCAAGCCAGCAAGGTATCTTGTCAAAATTCCTCGAAGCACATTCTCGATACACACTCACCTGCCTCACCACCTCACCCGAAACAAGGATCTAGTCGATGAACACCATGACCGACATGGGCGAACAGTTGGACGTCAAATTGCTGCTCACCACATTGATGGCACTGAAGAAGGGCGACTTCTCGGTGCGCATGCCATCCGACTGGACCGGCGTGTCGGGCAAGATCGCCGATACCCTGAACGACATCATCGAGACCAAGCAGAAGATGGTGGAGACGGTGACCGAAGTGTCGCGCGTGGTCGGCCGCGAAGGCCACCTGACCCAGCGCGCCGACCTGCCGGGCGTGGTGGGCGGCTGGAGCACCATGATCAGTTCCGTCAACACCCTGATCGACGACCTGGTGCGCCCGACCACCGAGATGGCGCGCGTCATCGGCGCGGTGGCGAAAGGCGACCTGTCGCAGACCATGGCGCTCGAAGTCGACGGCCATCCATTGAAGGGGCAATACCTGCGCGCGGCGATGACCGCCAACACCATGGTCGAGCAGCTGTCGTCGTTCTCGTCCGAAGTCACGCGCGTGGCGCGCGAGGTCGGCACCGAGGGTAAACTCGGCGGCCAGGCACAGGTGAAAGGCGTGGCCGGCACCTGGAAGGACTTGACCGACTCGGTGAACTCGATGGCGGGCAACCTGACTTCGCAGGTGCGTAACATTGCCGAGGTGACCACCGCGGTGGCGAACGGCGACTTGTCGAAGAAGATCACGGTCGACGTGCGCGGCGAGATCCTGCAGCTGAAGGACACCATCAACGTCATGGTGGACCAGCTGCGCTCCTTCGCCTCGGAAGTCACGCGCGTGGCGCGCGAGGTGGGTACCGAAGGCAGGCTCGGCGGCCAGGCCTATGTGCCGGGGGTGGCGGGAACCTGGAAGGACTTGACCGACAACGTCAACTTCATGGCGTCCAACCTGACAGGCCAGGTGCGTAACATCGCGGCGGTGACCACCGCGGTGGCGAACGGCGACCTCTCCAAAAAGATCACGGTGGACGTGAAGGGCGAAATTCTCGAACTGAAGAACACCATCAACGTGATGGTGGACCAGCTGTCGTCGTTCGCATCGGAAGTCACGCGCGTGGCGCGCGAGGTCGGCACCGAAGGCACGCTCGGTGGCCAGGCGATGGTGAATGGCGTGGCCGGAACCTGGAAGGACTTGACCGACAACGTCAACTTCATGGCGTCCAACCTGACAGGCCAGGTGCGTAACATCGCGGCGGTGACCTCCGCGGTGGCGAACGGCGACCTCTCCAAACAGATCACGGTGGACGTGAAGGGCGACATTCTCGAACTGAAGAACACCATCAACGTGATGGTGGACCAGCTGTCGTCGTTCGCATCGGAAGTCACGCGCGTGGCGCGCGAGGTCGGCACCGAAGGCAAGCTCGGTGGCCAGGCGATGGTGAAAGGCGTGGCCGGCACCTGGAAGGACTTGACCGACTCGGTCAACTCGATGGCGGGTAACCTGACGGGCCAGGTGCGTAACATCGCGGACGTGACAACGGCGGTGGCGAACGGCGACTTGTCGAAGAAGATCACGGTCGACGTGAAGGGCGAGATTCTCGAACTGAAGAACACCATCAACGTGATGGTGGACCAGATGTCGTCGATCTCGTCGGAAGTGAGGCGCGTGGCGCGCGGGGTCGGCACCGATGGAAAGCTCGGTGGCCAGGCGATGGTGAAAGGCGTGGCCGGCACCTGGAAGGACTTGACCGACTCGGTCAACTCGATGGCGGGTAACCTGACGGGCCAGGTGCGTAACATCGCGGACGTGACCACGGCGGTGGCGAACGGCGACTTGTCGAAGAAGATCACGGTCGACGTGAAGGGCGAGATTCTCGAACTGAAGAACACCATCAACGTGATGGTGGACCAATTGAACTCGTTCGCCTCGGAAGTGACGCGCGTGGCGCGCGAGGTCGGCACCGAAGGTAAACTCGGTGGCCAGGCCAACGTGCCGGGCGTGGCCGGCACCTGGAAAGACCTGACCGACGGCGTGAACTCGATGGCGGGCAACCTGACCGCGCAGGTGCGTAACATCGCGGAGGTGACCACCGCGGTGGCAAACGGCGACCTGTCCAAGAAGATCACGGTGGACGTGAAAGGCGAGATTCAGGAACTGAAGAACACGATCAACGTGATGGTCGACCAGCTGTCTTCGTTCGCGTCGGAAGTGACGCGCGTGGCGCGCGAGGTCGGCACCGAAGGTAAACTCGGCGGCCAGGCTTACGTGCCGGGCGTGGGCGGCACCTGGAAGGACTTGACCGACAACGTCAACTTCATGGCATCCAATCTGACCGGCCTGGTGCGTATCATCGCGGCGGTGACCACCGCGGTGGCAAGCGGCGACCTGTCCAAGAAGATCACGGTGGACGTGAACGGCGAGATCCAGGAACTGAAGCACACGATCAACGTGATGGTGGACCACCTGTACTCGTTCGCCTCGGAAGTGACGCGCGTGGCGCGCGAGGTCGGCACCGAAGGTAAACTCGGCGGCCAGGCTTACGTGCCGGGCGTGGGCGGCACCTGGAAGGACTTGACCGACAACGTCAACTTCATGGCATCCAATCTGACCGGCCAGGTGCGTAACATCGCGGCGGTGACCACCGCGGTGGCGCGCGGCGACCTGTCCAAGAAAATTACCGTGGACGTGAAGGGCGAGATCCTGGAACTGAAAGACACCATCAACGTCATGGTGGACCAGCTGTCCTCGTTCGCATCGGAGGTCACCCGCGTGGCGCGCGAGGTGGGTACCGAAGGCAAGCTGGGCGGCCAGGCGAACGTCTCGGGCGTGGCCGGCACCTGGAAGGACTTGACCGAGAACGTCAACCAGCTGGCGGCGAACCTGACCAACCAGATGCGCGCGATCGGTGAAGTGGCGACCGCGGTGACCCGCGGCGACCTGTCGCGTTCCATTCAAGTGGAGGCGCGCGGCGAGGTGTCCTACCTGAAGGACAACATCAACGAGATGATCCGCAACCTGAAGGAAACCACGCAGAAGAACGCGCAGCAGGACTGGTTGAAAACCAACCTGGCGCGCTTCACGCGCCTGCTGCAGGGCCAGCGCGACCTGCAGGCGGTGACCAAGCTGATCCTGTCGGAGCTGGCGCCGCTGGTGTCGGCCCACCACGGCGTGTTCTACATGATGGACTCGCAGGAGTCCGACGCGCGCCTGCGCATGATCGCCTCCTACGGCTACCGTTCCAGCCGCAAGCTGCCGACTTCCTTCCTGCCGGGCGAAGGCCTGGTCGGCCAGTGCGCGCTGGAGAAGACCCGCATCTGGCTCACCGACGTGCCGCGCGACTACATCGTGGTGTCGTCGGGCCTGGGTTCGGCGCCGCCGAACAATATCGTGGTGCTGCCGATCCTGTTCGAGCAGCAGGTCAAGGCGGTGATCGAGATCGCGTCGCTGGACCGCTTCACCGAAACCCACCTGTCCTTCCTCGACCAGCTGATGGAGTCGATCGGCGTGGTGCTCAACACCATCGAGGCCAACAGCCGTACCGAGTCGCTGCTGACCCAGTCGCAATCACTGGCGCAGGAACTGCAGCAGACCAACCAGGAGCTGGGCGAGAAGGCGCGCCTGCTCTCCGAGCAGAACATCGAGGTGGAACGCAAGAACCGCGAGGTCGAACAAGCGAAACTGGCGCTGGAAGAAAAGGCGACCCAGCTGGCGCTGTCGTCCAAGTACAAGTCCGAGTTCCTGGCGAATATGTCGCACGAATTGCGCACGCCACTCAATTCGCTGCTGATCCTGGCGCAGCAGCTGTCGGATAACCCCGAGGGCAACCTGTCGGGCAAGCAGGTCGAATTCGCCAAGACCATCTTCGGCTCCGGCTCCGACCTGCTCACGCTGATCAACGACATCCTCGACCTGTCCAAGATCGAGTCGGGCACCGTCACGCTGGACGTGTCGGAGTACCGCTTCTCGAACCTGCGCAACTACGTCGACCGCACCTTCCGCCACATGGCCGAAGCCAAGCACCTGGGCTTCCAGGTCGACCTGGCCGAGAACCTGCCGGCGGCCGTGATGACCGACACCACGCGCCTGCAGCAGGTCCTCAAAAACCTGCTGTCGAACGCATTCAAGTTCACCAGCCACGGCCAGGTTTCCTTGACGATCAGCCTGGTGACCAGCGGCTGGACCTCGGACCACCCGAACCTGGAGCACGCCGACGCGGTGCTGGCGTTCTCGGTGCACGACACCGGCGTCGGCATCCCGGCCGACAAGCTGCAGCTGATCTTCGAGGCGTTCCAGCAGGCCGACGGCTCGACCGCGCGCAAGTACGGCGGCACCGGCCTGGGTCTGTCGATCTCACGCGAACTGGCGCGCCTGCTGGGCGGCGAAATCCGCGTCGAATCGACTGTCGGCGCCGGCTCCATCTTCACCCTCTACCTGCCGTACAACCGCGCCGGCTTCATCAACTACGAACAGGCGCGCCAGCCGCAGCCGGCGCGCCTGGCGCCGCCGCAGAACGTGCCTGCCCCGCTGGTGCCGGTGATCCAGGAGCAGCGTGAAGTGGCGACCTTCGAACTCACCGACGCCAGCGGCGCGGTGGTCGAATACGCCAGCGTGCTGGACGACCGCGGCCTGGTGACGCCGGGCGACCCGTCGGTGCTGATCGTCGAGGACGACGAGCGCTTCGCCAAGGTGCTGCTCGACTTCGCGCGCGAGAAAAATTTCAAAGCAATTGTGACCCAGCGCGGGGATTCCACCTTGTCGCTGGCGCGCGACTACCTGCCGTCGGCGATCCTGCTCGACATCGACCTGCCCGACATCGACGGTTTCACGGTGCTCGACCGCCTCAAGCGCGACCCGAGCACGCGCCACATCCCGGTGCACGTGATGTCGGCGCTGCGCGAGCGCGAACGCGCGCTGCGCCAGGGCGCGATCTCGTACATCAACAAGCCGGTGGCGCGCGAGCAGCTGCAGGAAGAATTCAAGCGTATCCAGAAGTTCCTGATGGGCGGCAAGCGCAGCCTGCTGGTGGTGGACGACGACCCGGCCCAGCGCGAGTCGATCGTGTCCCTGATCGGCAATAACGACATCCACATCGTCACCGTCGAAGACGGCAACAGCGCGCTGGAGGCGCTGCAGTCGTCGCACTTCGACTGCATGGTGCTGGACCTGACGCTGCCGGACATCTCGGGCTTCGACCTGCTCGACCAGATCGGCCGCGACGAGCGCCTGCGCGACCTGCCGGTCGTGATCTACACCGCCAAGGAACTCGATCGCAAGGAAGTCACGAAGCTCAAGCGCTATGCCAAGACCATCGTGATCAAGGACGCGCGCTCGCCCGAGCGCCTGCTGGACGAGACCGCGCTGTTCCTGCACCGCTCGCAGGCCAGCCTGCCCGAGACCCAGCGGCGCATGCTGGAAGAGATCCACGCGCTCAACGGCGGCCTGGCCGGACGCAAGGTCCTGATCGTCGACGACGACCTGCGCAACATCTTTGCCCTGTCGACGCTGCTGGAGCGCCAGCAGATGCAGGTGCTGTTCGCCGAGAACGGCCGCGACGGCATCGAGGTGCTGGAAAAGGATCCGACCATCGAGATCGTCCTGATGGACATCATGATGCCGGAGATGGACGGCTACGACACGATGCGGGCGATCCGCCGCATCCCGAAATTCCGTTCGCTGCCGATCATCACCCTGACCGCGAAAGCGATGAAGGGCGACCGCGACAAGTGTATCGCCGCCGGCGCCTCGGACTACATCACCAAGCCGGTCGACGTGGCGCAGCTGCTGTCGATGATGCGGGTCTGGCTCAACTGAGCGGAGCGGTGACCGTTCGATGAACGCATTCACGGGAATGCCAACGGACCCGGCGCTGGAGGAGCTCGAGATCGACCTGCTGCTCGAGGCCCTGTACCAGCGCCACGGCCTGGACTACCGCAGCCACGACCGCGCGCTGCTGCGGCGCCGGCTGCAGGAAGTGGTGGCGCGGCGCGAGCTGGCGACGGTGTCGCGGCTGCAGGAACAGGTGCTGCACGCGCCGGGCGCCGCGCTCGACGTGACGCGCGCGCTGGCGGTGCCGGCGGCGTCGCTGTTCGACCGCCCCGAGTGGGCGCGCCGGCAGCGCAGCGCCTTGTCCAACAGCCTGCGCCCCACCGCCCTGCCCAAGGTCTGGCTGCCCGAGGCGGCCGGCGTGGGCGAAGCGTGGACGCTGGCGATCCTGCTGGCCGAGGAAAAGCTGTACGGGCGCACCGAGGTGTTCGCGACGCTGGCCAGCGACGAACTGCTGCTGGAAGTGCGCGAGGCTACGCTGCCGGCGGCGCAGCTGCTGGCGGCGCAGCCGGGCTACGAAGCCAGCGGCGGCGCGGGGCGGCTGGCCGATTATTTCGAAGTCAGCGACGGCCGTGCGCGTCTGCTGCCGCGACTACGCGAGCGGATCACCTGGCTGCAGTACTGCCTGGTGACGGATGGGTCGTTCAACGAGTTCCATGCGATTCTGTGCTGCCGGGCGTTGCCGGATTTCGGGCCGGTGCTGCGGCAGCGCGTGCTGCGCCTGTTCCGCGACAGCCTGGCTTTGTTCGGCGTGCTGGGGCTGGATCGGGTGCTGGACGGGACCGATGCGGGGGCGGCGGATTATCAGCCGCTGTTCGAGGATGGGGCGTGGTACAAACGCGTCCACTAACGTAGGGTTGGCGGCTTCGCCGCCGACGCGTTCAGCGGACATCGGCAAACCGTTCAATGCATCGAACGCCGTTCGAACGCGTCGGCGGCGGAGCCGCCAACCCTACGCGATGATCCCGGTTTGCGCCTCGCGTGAGCGCATGATCCATGCGTCGATATCGCGCGCCGCACCGGGCCGCAGATGCAAACCCAGCTTGGTCCGCCGCCACAACACATCCGCCGCGCACGCGGCCCACTCCTGCTCCACAAGATAACGCAGCTCGGCTTCATACAACCCTGGCGCCACCTCGACGCCCAGATCGCCGAGCGAGGCGCACCCTTCCAGCACCCGCTCCACCCGCATCCCATACGCGCGCGCATAGCGCAGCGCCAGCGGCGCCGGCAACCACTCGTGCCTGCGCCTTAACGCCGTCACCCAGCGGTCGAACTGCAACACCCCGCGCGCCTCCGGCGCCGCGCCGAACAGGTCGCCGCCGGGCAGCACGCTGGCGGCAGTCCACGCCGGCGCCGTGCTGCCCAGCAGCGGCGCCAGCCAGTCCACAGCCTCTTCGGCCAGCTTGCGGAAGGTGGTGATCTTCCCGCCCAATACCGACAACAGCGGCGGCCCGCCGGTATCGCGCTCCAGGAAGTAGTCGCGCGTCACGGCGGCCGCCCTGGCCCTGCCCCTGGCCGCCGCATCCTCGAGCAGCGGGCGCACGCCCGAATAGCTCCACACCACGTCGTGCGGCGCGATCTGGCGCCGGAAATAACGATTGGCCAGCTCGCACAGGTACAGCGTCTCGTCGGCGCCGATCGCCGGCGCATCCGGGTTGCCGTCGAACTCGACGTCGGTGGTGCCGATCAGCGTGAAGGCGCCTTCATACGGCATCGCGAACACCACCCGGCCGTCGGCATGCTGCAACAGGTAGGCGCAGGAGTGGTCGAACAGGCGCGGCACCACGATGTGGCTGCCCTTCACCAGACGCAGCGCGCGGCGCGTGCCCGGTCCGGCGACTTCCCCCGCCAGCCGCGCCGCCCACGGACCAGCGGCATTCACCAGCGCCCGCGCCCTCACCTCAAAGGCCGCAGACGATTCGGCGCGGCGCAGCCTTGCCTGCCAGTGATCGGCGCGCCGGGTGACCACGTCGCAGCGCGTGCGCGGCAGCACCAGCGCGCCGCGTTCGCGGGCGTCGACGGCATTCAGGATCACCAGCCGCGCATCGTCGACCCAGCCGTCGGAATAGGCGAACGCACGGGTGAACTCGGGTTTCAGTGGCAGCCCGGCGCGGTGCCCGGCCAGCTCGAACGCTTCCGAGGCCGGCAGGAAGGCGCGCGGCGCCAGCCGGTCGTACAGGAACAGGCCGGCGCGGATCAGCCAGGCGGAGCGCCGGTTCGCGACATGCGGCATCACGAAGCGCAGCGGGCGCATGATGTGCGGCGCGCTGCAAAGCAGGAGCTCGCGCTCGCGCAGGGCCTTTCTCACCAGGCCGAATTCGCGGTGCTCGAGGTAGCGCAGCCCGCCGTGCACCAGTTTGCTGGAGGCGGACGAGGTATGCGCGCCCAGGTCGTCCTTCTCGCACAAGACCACGCGCAGGCCGCGTCCGGCGGCGTCGCGGGCGATGCCCACGCCATTGATGCCGCCGCCGACCACCAGCAGGTCGCAATCCATCGTCTCAGCCATCATTCCCCTCCCCGGCGCGGCACAGCGCCATCCGACCCAGTGTAGGCAGACGCCCGGCCGCCGGCTTTGCCTGCGTCAATCATGCCGGGAATGCGCGACGCGGTGTGTAAAATCGCCACATGCTGACATCTTCGAATCCTGCACTCATCGACGCCCAAGCCCACGCCAGGACGCGCGCCTGGGTCCGCATGCCGTCCGGGCGCCGTCTCGACCTGCTCGACCCGACCCCCTTCGACTGGGACGACGCCGACCTGGCGCTTGGCCTGGCCCGCACTTACCGCTGGGGCGGCCATTCGGCCTGGCCGCTGCCGCTGTCGGTGGCCCAGCACTCGATCAGCGTGATGCTGCTGCGGCGCGTCGCGGCGCCCGGCATCACGCCGCTGGAAGAATTGCGCGAACTGCTGCACGACGCCGAGGAAGGCCTGCTCGGCTTCGATGCGATTTCGGTAATCAAGCCGTTCCTGGGCGAGGCCTTCCGCGCCCTCACCAGGCGGCTGGAGCACATGGTGTTCCTGCGCTACGGCCTGCCGGCCTGGGATGCGCGCGCGCACGCGGCCCATAAACGCGCCGACCGCGTGGCGGCGGCCAGCGAGGCGGTGCACGTGGCGGGATGGTCGCGCGAGGAAGTGCGGCGCACACTCAAGATCCGCTCCGAGGTGCTCCTCGAGGACCCGCTGGCGCAGTATTACGGCTGCACGCCGTGGGAGCCGTGGCCTCCAGGCGTGGCATGTGAACGCTTCCTGGAGCAGCTGGAGCGGCTCAAGACAGCAGTGAGTCCGGCGGCCTGAACCAGCCACCGGACGTTCGAGTGCGTCAGGCCGGCGCGCTCAGCTCCTTCTGCAGATGCCGCTCCAGCCCTTCCAGCGACTTGCCGTGGGTTTCGGGCACGCAGGTGGCCACGAACAGCAATGACGCGATATTGACCCCGGCGAACACGAAGAAGGTCGCGCTGCCAAGCTGATGCAGCGCGATCGGGAACAGCAGCGCCACCAGCGCATTGAACACCCACTGGCAGGCCACCGCGGTGCCGGTCAGCACGCCGCGCACGTGCATCGGGAACAGTTCCGACATCAACAGCCAGTACACCGGCGCGATCAGCATCTGCATGCACAGCAGGAAGCACAGGATGCAGCCCAGCGCGGCGTAGCTGCGCAGCAGCCCTTCCGGCATCCACAGCAGCACCGCGCCGAGGGCGGCCTGGGTGGCGATCACGCCACTCAAGCCGGTCAGCAACATCGGCCGGCGACCATGGCGCCCGATCAGCCAGATGCCGATCATGGTGGCGATCACCGAGACCACGCCGTTGCCGATGGTGGCGGTCAGCGCCGCATTGGTGCCGAGGCCGGTCGAGGTCAGGATGATCGGGGTGAAGTACATGAAGGCGTTGATGCCGGTGAACTGGGCCATGAAACCGAGGCCGATGCCGATCCACAGCAGCTTGCGGATCCAAGGCGTGCCCAGTATGGCTGACCAGCCGGCCTGCTCGTGTCCGATGGCGTTGAGCTTCTTCATCTCGGCCATTTCCAGTTCGATCTGCTTGTCGCTGGAACGAATCTGCTCCAGCACCGCGCGCGCCTCCTTCATGCGGCCCTTGCTGGCCAGCCAGCGCGGCGAGGACGGCACCATCAGCATGCCGATGCCGAGCAGGATCGCCGGCACCGCGGAAATCGCCAGCATGGTGCGCCACACCGAGGGCGAATCGGAGAAATACGCCAGCAAGGCATTCAAGGCATACGCCGCCAGCTGCCCGCTGACGATCATCAGCTCGTTCTGGCTGACCAGGCGTGCGCGCCGGCTGGGGCCGGCCATTTCGGCGATGAACACCGGCACCGTCGACGAGGCGCCGCCGACCGCCATGCCGAGGATGAAGCGCATCGCCACCATCACCGCCACCGACGGCGCCAGCACCGACCCGATCACGCCGATCATGAACACCAGCGACAGGCCGAGCAGCGTGGTGCGGCGGCCGAAACGGTCCGACAAGCCGCCGGCCATCAGCGAACCGAGCGCAGCGCCGAACACCAGCGACGAGGTGACGACGCCCTCGGTGACCGGATCGAGGCCGAGGCCGCCGCTCGCGGGCGGCAGGCTCATGAAGGGCAAGGCGCCCGAGATCACGCCGGTGTCGTAGCCGAAGGCCAGCGCGCCCATGGTGGCGGCGATGGCGACCTTGAAGACGAAGCGGCTTTCCTTGGTGTCGGGAGGAGTAGCGGGCGCGACAGGCGCCTGGGAAGATGTTGCGGGGTTGGCTGAAGACATTGATACCTATCTTTCTTGGAAATGGACGACGCGGACATGACAGCGCGGCAAGCGCTGTCGCCCCCGTGCCATTGCGAAGGCCGGAAGCAAGCTGGCGGCAGCATGGGCTGCAAATGGCCGGGATACTTATCACAGGATAAGGATCGTGGTCGACATTGACTGTTCGACAGCTTACATATTAGTGAATTTCCCACATGACTGCTGAGCATGGACGGGAATGCCCTATGCACGGCCGCCGGGCCGCGGCCGAAAACAGCGGAAAATGGAGAACGGGACGGGTCAAAACCTGTCCGCGAAAAGCTTGATTTGAATCAATTGCCCAGCACTAAGTGGCTGATTTTATTCAGCCTTTTGGCCTATCCACAAGAAATGTGGATAACTGTGTGGACAAGCGGCTCTTGACAAGCCGCAAGCGCAGCAAGGATGCGGGTTTCAATAAAATGCCCGTTCGACGGGCAAAAAATCTTCCCTTATAAATCAAGGACTTGCACATGCACTCCAAATGTGCAGCAAGAATATGTGGGGCAAATTCCTACAAAGGCGGTGCACAGGGGATAAGTCGACAACGTGCCGCCATTTGTCGTCATTTCCACGCGTTCCGGGCGCGCTCGCGCACCAGCATGCGCACGCTGTCCGGCATCGGGGTGCGGTTCTCGCGTTTGTCCGCGCTCAGCCAGGCGCTCTCTTCGAAATGCTTGAGCATGGCCGGCGTGATGAAGCGCGTACGCGCCGCGTACATGTGGCGGTCGCCCAGCTGCGCCTGCTGTTTCACAAAAAAGCGGTTCGGCACCACCAGGTGCAGGTTGTCGCGCGCGCGGGTCATGGCCACGTACAGCAGGCGCCGCTCTTCCTCGATATCGTCCTGGTTGCCGGTGGACATGTCCGACGGGATGCAGCCGTCGACCACGTTCAGCACGTGCACCGATTTCCACTCCTGCCCCTTGGCCGAATGGATGGTCGACAGGATCAGATAGTCTTCGTCCAGCAGCGGCGCGCCGGCGCGGTCGCTGGTCGCTTCCGGCGGGTCGAGCGTGATCTCGGCCAGAAAACTTTCGCGGTTGGCGTGGCCGGCCGACAGCGCCAGCAACTGGGCCAGGTCGGCCGCGCGCACCTCGGCGTCGTCGTGCATCCGTTCCAGGTGCGGCTGGTACCAGTCGATCGCCAGCTCCAGGTCCATCGGCCAGCGCAGGCCGGGCGTGCGCAGGCGCCGGTACAGGGCGCAGAACGCCGACCAGTCGTCGCCGCCGCGCAGGCGCGATCCGGCCGCTTCCAGCGCTGTTGTAGCGTCGGCGCTCTCCCCCACCGCATCGAGCAGGCGCGTGGCGGTGGCCGGGCCGATCCCCGGCAGCAGCTGCAGTACCCGGAAGCCGGCGATGCGCCCGCTTGGGTTCTGGGCGAAGCGCAGCAGCGCCAGCACGTCCTTGATGTGCGACGCTTCCAGGAACTTGAGGCCGCCGAACTTCACGAACGGGACGTTGCGGCGCATCAGTTCCAGCTCCAGCGCGGCGCTATGGCTGGCAGCGCGGAACAGCACCGCCTGGCTTTTCAAGGTCACGCCGGCTTCGCGCTGCTCGAGGACGCGGCTGCAGACCCAGCGCGCCTGCTCGGCTTCGTCCGGAATCAATACCATCTGCGGCTTGATGCTGGACGTTTTATCGGTCCACAGCGTCTTGGCGTGACGCTCGAGCGCGGCCGCGATGACGGCATTCGAGGCATCCAGGATCGGTTGCGTCGAGCGGTAGTTACGCTCCAGCGTGATCAAACGCGCCGGCTGCGAGAACTGCTTCGGGAAGTCGAGGATGTTGCGCACCGTGGCGCCACGGAAACCGTAGATCGACTGGGCATCGTCGCCGACCACCATCACGCCCCGGCCGTCGGGCTTCATGCCGGTGAGGATGGCGGCCTGCAGGCGATTGGTGTCCTGGTATTCGTCGACCAGCACGTGGTCGAAACGGGCGCCGAGTTCCGCCCCCAGCACCGGGTCGGCCGCCATCTCGGCCCAGAACAGCAGCAGGTCGTCGTAGTCGAGCACGTTCTGCTCCTGCTTGGCGTCGACGTAGGCGCCGAACAAGCGCTTGAGCTGCTCTTCCCACTCGCTGCACCACGGGAAGGTCGACTGCAGCACCGCGTCCAGCGGGTCGCGGCTGTTGACCACGCGCGAATAGATCGCCAGGCAAGTGCCTTTGAGCGGGAAGCGCTTTTCGGTGCCGGTCAGGCCGATTTCGTGGCGCACCAGGCCCATCAGGTCTTCGGAGTCGCCGCGGTCGTGGATGGTGAAAGCTTCATCCAGGCCGATGCGTCCGGCGTATTCGCGCAGCAGGCGCGCGCCGATGCCGTGGAAGGTGCCGGCCCAGGGCAAGGCCACCGGCGCCTGGCTGCTGCCCCTGCCCAGCAGGCGCTGCAGCACGGCGCTGGCGCGGTGTCCCATCTCGGTGGCGGCGCGGCGCGAAAACGTCAGCAGCAGGATGCGCTGCGGATCGGCGCCGGCCTGCATCAGGCGCGCCACCCGGTGCGCCAGGGTATTGGTCTTGCCGGAACCGGCGCCGGCCACCACCAGCAGCGGACGCGGCGCGGCCACGCCGATGTCGTGCTCGACCGCGGCGCGCTGCTCGTCGTTGAGCAGTGCGAACGGGTCTTCGATGGCAGGAGGCGTGGCGACGGCGGACATGGTGCGGCGAATCTGGAAATGCCATACTGTACATTTATCCAGTAAGGCCGGGCAAGCGGAAATTGCAGCGCCGTCGCGCGCCTGTCATGCACGCACGCGCGATGACATCAGCCATGACTTGAACAGTCGCGGCTAACCCACGGATAAGTTTAAAGTTTTCCGGATATCCACAAAGTCTGTGAATAAGTATGTGGAAAAGCGGGGGCTTGACACGCTGGATGCGGCCATCCGTGCGGGTTTCAACAATTTGCCTAATGGGAAGGCAATCCCGGCAGCCCTGAAAATCAAGGGCTTACGCACACTTGTCGAATAAAGATCAAGTGAGCCTAGTATGCACTGCAAATAAATTTGGAGCAATCTTTGTGCATGGAAGGCAGCGCCGGTCGCTTACGTACAGCAAGAACGCGAAGGGTCAGGCGCTGGCGCGGCGGCGCTGCGGTTCCAGCAGCACGCGCTCGATCACGTGCGGGCGGATGGCATGCGATTTCAGATACTCGACCGCCGTCATGATGCCGCTCTCGCGCAGCAGCGCGATGCCACCGGCGACGATGTCGCGCTGGCGTGCATCGCTGCGCAGCTCGCCGGAACGGGGCGGCGCGGCGCGGGACTGGTCGATTGTCTCGGGTCGGTACGGGCTCATGGGCTGCTCCGGTGGATTGAACGCGACGCCACGAGTATTGTTGATGGATCGCCGGTGTCAATATCAAATCCACATCAATGTGCACATCATGACGTTGTGCCGCCGGCCGGTTACCTGCCGCGTCCGCAGTCATGTGGCGCGCCACGCTCCTGCCGACCTGCCTACAATCGGCATCACACCAACCAGCGAGGACTGCCATGAGCATTCAACCCGAACACGACCTGAACCCCGGCGACGAAGCCGAACCGGGCACGCCCGGCGCCGGCGAGGACATCTGTGACGCCTGCGCCGGCAGCGGCGCCCTGGCCGACGGCAAATCCTGTCCGATGTGCGGCGGCAGCGGCCGCGTCATGCGCGGCATCGGCGGCGGCTGAAGCGCGGCCGGCCCGGTCCAGGAAAACGCCCGCGGCTGGCAGGATGGGTCGCGAGGCGTCATACTTGCGTCATCAATCACTCGACCCGACCACCATGCCCGACATCCTGAACGAACACGCCTGCTTCGGCGGCGTCCAGCGCTTCTACCAGCACGACTCGACCGCCATCGGCCTGCCGATGCGCTTCTCGGTCTACCTGCCTCCGGCCGCGCAGCAGCAGCCCGATCGACAGCTGCCGGTGCTGTTCTACCTGGCCGGCCTGACCTGCACCGAAGAGACCTTCATGATCAAGGCCGGCGCCCAGCGCGTGGCAGCCGAACTGGGCGTGATCCTGGTCGCGCCCGACACCAGCCCGCGCGGCGCGAACGTAGCGAGCGAAGCCGAGAGCTGGGACTTCGGCGTCGGCGCCGGCTTCTACCTCGACGCCACCGAGGAACCGTGGGCGCGCCACTACCGCATGCACAGCTACCTGCTGGAACTGCGCGAACTGGTGCTGGCCACGCTGCCGGCCGACGCCAAGAGGGTCGGCATCTTCGGCCACTCGATGGGCGGCCACGGCGCGCTGGTGATGGCGCTGCGCCACCCGGACCTGTTCCGCTCGGTCTCGGCGTTCGCGCCGATTGCCGCG
Source organism: Massilia sp. YIM B02443 (assembly GCF_030411955.1). GTDB lineage: Bacteria > Pseudomonadota > Gammaproteobacteria > Burkholderiales > Burkholderiaceae_D > Telluria. The sequence continues at coordinate 21,391 of NZ_JASNRA010000027.1, read as the reverse complement.
CCGAGCCAGTGCCCGTGGGGCAAGAAGGCGTTTGGCGGCTACCTGGGCGCGGACCAGTCCAGCTGGCAGGCGTACGACGCCAGCGTGCTGATGGGGCAGCAGGACAAGGCACCCTTCCCCGGCGGCATCCTGATCGACCAGGGCCTGGGCGACAAATTCCTGGCAGAACAATTGCTGCCGGAAGCATTCGAAGCCGCCTGCGCCGCCGCCGGCCAGCCGCTCGAACTGCGCCGCCACGAAGGGTATGACCACGGCTATTACTTCATCTCGACCTTCGTCGAAGACCACCTGCGCTTCCACCATCGCCAGCTCGGCTGACGTCCACTGCTGACCGCGGCGGCAGCGACGCGCCACCCTCCCCTCCCGCAACGGCTGCCTTGCGCAGCCGCTGCGCTGTCTTTCCTTCTTCCTTTCTGCATTGCGCTAGCTCGCAAGCGATTTCCACACGGCAAACGGACGCCGGAACGGCGCCAGCCTGTGTATGCTGAAACAACGGTCGCGGCTTTGCCGCGTAGCCGTGCCACGTCCTGGCGCAACCTGCATTCACGACCGTTGGCGACCCATGCAAGCGACCGAACCGTTCGATGACCGCGCCCATGCCGGCAGGCTGTTGGCGCAGGAACTCAGGCACTACGCGGGCACGCCGGGCCTGCTGGTGCTGGCTTTGCCGCGCGGCGGCGTGCCGGTCGGGTTCCCGATCGCCCAGGCGCTGCACGCCGAACTCGACCTGATGCTGGTGCGCAAGCTCGGCCTGCCGCACCAGCCCGAGTTCGCGATGGGCGCCATCGGCAGCGGCGGCGTGCGCGTGCTGCAGCCGGGCGTGCCGGGCCTGATGGGCGTGACCCAGCACGAAGTCGACGCCGTCACGGCGGCGGAACGAAGCGAGCTGGCACGGCGCGAGCGGCGCTACCGCGGAGAGCGCGCGCCGCCGCAGCTGGCGGGACGCAGCGTGATCCTGGTCGACGACGGCATCGCCACCGGCGCCAGCATGCGGGTCGCGGTGGAGGTGGCGCGCAGCGGCCATCCGGCGCGGCTGGTAGTGGCGGCGCCGGTGGGCGCGCCGGCCACGGTGCGCGCGCTGCGCGAGGGGGTCGACGAGTTGGTGTGCCTGGCCACGCCGGCGCACTTTCGCGCCGTCGGCCAGTGGTACCGCAGCTTCGACCAGACGCGCGATGAGGAAGTGCAGGAGCTGCTGAAGGAAGCGTGGGCCTGGCCTCGGGAAGGCAGCCAATGAGACGCACATATTGAGAACCAATCACGGCCGTGAACACCGGCCAACCAACCGAAAGGAGCGGACATGGACCAATCGAACGAACAAGGAATGAACGTGGGCAAAGGAGCAGGTGCGGGAGTAGGCGCGTGGGTAGGCGCAGCCGTCGCCGGCGCCCTCTTGATGTACGCTTTCGACCCGGAACGCGGCGCAGCCCGCCGTGCCCGCGCGCGCGGCGCGCTGCGCGACGCCGGCCAGCGCACCGGCGAGCATCTGGAACACGCCTGGCACGATGCCGGGAGCCGCTTCGACTCGGCCCGTGAACGCGCCTCGAACGTGTACGCCCGCGCCGGCGAACGCCTGGCCGGCGCCGCCCACAAAGCCGGGGACCGCCTGTCCGCCGCCTCGCACAAGACGCGCGACCGGCTGGAACATGCGCGCGAACGCCTGGCCGACAGCGCCCACGAAGCCGGTGAGCGCCTGTCGGATGCCTCGTACGAAGCGCGCGAACGCGCCGCCTACGCGGCCGGCTATGCGGCCGACAAGGCGCGTGAAAAATCGGCGCGCGCGGCTGAACGCGGTCACGACGTCCGTGAACGCGCGCGCCACCTGGCCGAGGATGTGCGCGAACGCGCCGGCAAGGACTATGACCACGCGACCGACCGCGCCGGCGAGGTCTATCACCGCGCGCAAGCGGCCGCCGGGCGTGCAAGCGCCGACATCCGCAGCGGCGCGCGCGAGCGTGCCAACGCGGTCGGCGACCAGCTGCGCGAATGGAGCGGCCACCTGTCGCAGGTATTCGGATCGCGCAGCCCGACCCTGACCAACTCCGCCCTGCTGGGCACCGGCGCGCTGAGCGTGGTCGGCCTGGTGCGCCGCTCGCCGGTGGCCGCCCTGCTCGGCCTCGGCGCGCTGGCGGTGCTGCTGCGCAGCGACCGTGGCCGCAACCTGGTCGACGCCCTGCGCGCGCGCGGCGCCGGCAGTGCCAGCCAGGTCGAGGTGGAAAGCACGATCCACATCGACGCCTCCCCGAAAGAGGTATATGACGCCTGGTCCGACGTCGAGAACTTCCCGCGCTTCATGTCGCACGTGACCGAAGTGCGCGACCTCGGCCACCGCCGCTCGCATTGGGCGGTACGCGGCCCGGGCGGCATGGAATACGCCTGGAACGCGGTGATGACCGAGCAGTCGCGTCCGGACCGCCTGTCGTGGCGCAGCGAACCGGGCTCCGAGATCGAGCAGGAAGGCACCGTGAGCTTCGAACCCTCCCGCGGCGGCACCCTGGTCACGGTGCGCATGTCGTACGCACCGCCGGCCGGCGTGCTGGGCCACGGCATCGCGCGCATGCTGGGCGCCGACCCGCAGCGCCAGATGGACGACGACCTGGCGCGCATGAAGGAATTCATCGAGCGCGGCGGCTCGCAGTACGCGGCGCAGCAGGCCGGTCCCAGCCACAGCTTCCTGCATTGAGAAGCCATGGCCATCTTCGGCAACAAGCGCGCCGCCGGCGCGCACGATGCCGCGCAGGACGCCGCAATTGAAGCGGTGCGCCTGGCGGCGCACCCGCTCGACGGCGGGCCGGACGACTACGACGCCCTGCTCGACCTGGTCGGCAACGCGCGCTTCGTGCTGCTGGGCGAAGCCACTCACGGCACCCACGAGTTCTACGCGGAGCGCGCGCGCATTACCAGGCGCCTGATCGAGGAAAAGGGCTTCACCGCGGTGGCGGTCGAAGCCGACTGGCCCGACGCCTGGCGCGTCAACCGCTATGTACGTGGCGAAGGCCAGGACGCGGACGGCCACGCCGCCCTGGGCGGCTTCGAGCGCTTTCCGTCCTGGATGTGGCGCAACACGGCGGTGCTGGACTTCGTCGAGTGGCTGCGCGAGCGGAATGCGAAGAGCGGTTCGCCCCAGGCCGGATTCTATGGCCTCGACCTGTACAGCATGTTCACCTCGATCCACGAGGTGGTGCGCTACCTGGAAGGGGTCGACCCGAACGCCGCCAGCGAGGCGCGCAAGGCATACTCCTGCTTCGACCACTACGACCGCGACAGCCAGCAGTACGGATACGCCACCAGCTTCGGCATGACGCCGTCGTGCGAGCAGGGTGTGCTGGACATGCTGCGCGAGCTGCAGGGCCGCGCGCGCGACTACATGCAGCACGGCGCCGCCGACGCCGGCGCCAGCGCCCAGGACGCGTTCTTCTACGCCCAGCAGAACGCGCGCCTGGTGAAGAACGCGGAGCAGTACTACCGCACCATGTTCAAGGGCCGCATCTCGTCCTGGAATCTGCGCGACAGCCACATGGCCGAAACCCTCGACGCGGTCGCGCGCCACCTGTCGCAGGACGGCAAGCCGGCGCGCATCGTGGTGTGGGAGCACAACTCGCACATCGGCGACGCCCGCGCCACCGAGATCGGGCGCCAGGGCGAGTGGACCGTGGGCGAACTGGCGCGCAAGGCTTACGGCCAGGACGCCTGCCTGATCGGATTCACCACCTATGACGGGCGCGTCACCGCCGCCTCGGAATGGGACGGCGAAGCGCGGCACAAGCACGTGCGCCCGGCGCTGGCCGGCAGCTACGAACGGCTGCTGCACGACACCGGCATCGAGCGCTTCTTCCTGCCGCTGCGCGATCCCGGCCCGGTGCGCGACGCGCTGATGGAAGAGCGGCTGGAACGCGCCATCGGCGTGCTGTACCTGCCGCGCACCGAACGCCAGAGCCACTACTTCCACGCCCAGCTGCCGCGCCAGTTCGACGCGGTGATCCACATCGACCGCACGCGCGCGGTGGAGCCGCTCGATGCCACCAGTGGGTGGCATTCGGGCGAGCCGCCGGAGACGTATCCGGAGGGGTTGTGATTTACGTTGGTTGAACGCGTGGACGGCGAAGCCGGCTGCGCCCCCCGGTCCACGCTACGTAGGGTTGGCGGCTACGCCGCCGACGCGTTCAACCGGCTTTCGATCCGCCGCGCCACTTGCCGACGTTCCTTGACCTCAACCGGCTTTCGATCCGCCGCGCCACTTGCCGGCGTTCCTTGAACGCGTCGGCGGCGTAGCCGCCAACCCTACGCGGCTTCGTCGTACACCGCGTAACCGTCGCGGCCGCGGCCCTTGGCGGCGTATAACGCGCTGTCGGCCGCGGCCAGCAAGCCCTCCTGGTCCTGCCCGGGCCGCGACAAGGCGATGCCGACGCTGGCCGACACCTGCAGCGGCCCGGCCCCGGTCACGAACGGCGAGCGCATCGCATCCACGATCTTGGCCCCGATCCGCTCGGCCTCCGCACGTCCGCCGATCTCTTCCAGGATCACCACGAACTCGTCGCCCGACAGGCGCGCCGGGGTGTCGGTGGCGCGCACGCCGGCCTCCAGCCGCGCCGCGAATTCGCGCAGCACCTCGTCGCCCACGCCGTGGCCGTGGCTGTCGTTGATGCGCTTGAAGTGGTCGACGTCGAGGTAGGCCAGCGCCAGCGGCTTGCGGCTGCGCTGTGCGCGCCCCAGCGCTGCCTCCAGCGTCTCGTTGAAGCTGCGCCGGTTGGCCAGGCCGGTCAGCGTGTCGACCCGCGCCAGGCGCGTGAGCTGGGCCTCGACTTCCTTGACGTGGGTGGTGTCGTGCTTGAGCGCGTACACCCCGGCCACGCTGCCGTCCGGCCGCAGGTCGGGAATGAACACGCCCTGCAGGTGGATACGGCGCCCGTGGATGCGGATCTGCAGCTCGCAGGTGGCGTCCAGGCCGGCATAGGCGCGGTCCAGGCAATCGCGCGTCTGGCCGGCCGCCTCGACGCCCATCAGGCCAGCGATCGACATCCCTTCCAGGCGCGCGGGAGCGATGCCGAACCAGCGCTCGAAGGTGGCGTTACCGTAGCGGAAGCGCCGCTCTTCGTCGAGGTAGGCGATCAGCACCGGCAGGTTATCGGCAATCATGCGCAGCCGCTTTTCGCTGGCCGAGCGCGACGCTTCGGCCGCTTCGCGCTCGGCCATCAGGGCGTGGAAGGCGCGTCCCAGTTCGCCGATCTCGTCCTGGCGGCCGTCGTGCAGCACCTCGATGCCGGCGCCGTCGTGGCGCACCGCCGCCACCCGCTCGCGCAGCGCCTGCAGCGGCGCCAGCAGGCGCACCATCAGCACCCAGGCCAGCACCCCGGCCGCCAGCGCCAGCCCGAGCGCGCCGAAGATGGCGTTGTGGCGCATGCGCGCCAGCGGCGCGAAGGCTTCGGCGGACGGATAGCGCGCGCCCAGGATCCAGCCGGTCGAGGCCAGCCGGCGGTAGGCGAAGATGGCGTCGCTGCCGTCGCGTGCGCGCGCCTCGAGCCAGCCTTCGAAGCCATTCAGGGCGCGCTCGGTGCCGAGGTGCGCGCCGCGCGCGGCCGGCTGCAGCACGCGCTCCTTGTCGGGATGGTCGATCATGACGCCGTCGGCAGTCATCAGGAACAGGTAGCCGGTGCCGCCGGGTTTGAGCGCGCCGAGCTGGCGCAGGAAGCCGGTCTCGCGCAGGTCGAGGCTGGCCGTCAGCACGCCGAGCAGGCGCGCTCCATCGACCACCGGGGTGCTGACGATCACCACCTGGCGTCCCGAAATGCGGCTGACGATCGGCTGCGACATCATGCTGCGCCGGCTCGCCACCACCTCGTCGAAATAGGCGCGCCCGCGCGCGTCGAGCGTGCGCTCACTGCCGAACGAGCGCATCGACATCACCTGGCGTCCCTGCGGATCGAGCAGCAACAGGTTCAGGAACTCCGGCCGCCCCAGCGGCGCCTGCAGTTCGAGGTGGCGCCGCAAGCGCTGCGGCTGGTCCAGCGCATCGCGCGGCAGGCCGGCGGCCAGGCCTTCCAGCTCGCGCAGGCGCGCCTCGATGCGGTCGTCCATGAACGAGGCGGCGCTCGACAACAGCACGTATTGCTGGTCGCCGATCACGCGCTTCATGCCGCGCTCGGCCACCGCCAGCGTGGACAGCGTCACGAGCAGCGTGGCGACAAACACCAGCACGGAAGCAACCGCCGCCAGGCGCAGTTTGAGGTTCGCGGGGAGCAGGCGCAGGCGCTGGCGGTTGATCGGCATAAGAGGTGGGGTGGCTGCTGTGAAAGCGACAAAGTATTACATACTCGACGGTGATGTTCCGACTGCACGGTTCGCATGGCGAACCGGATCCCGTCAGAAGCGGTTCAAAGCGGCCTGATCGGGCAACGATATGCTGTTGAGAAGGCAAAATTTCCGCTAGGATTGGACCTTTGTTCTGTTTGCCTGAAGGAGCGTCATGAGCAAGACCACCCTGAACGTCAACGGCAAGGCCATGGTCGTCGACGTCGAACCGGATACACCGCTGCTGTGGGCGCTGCGCGATACGCTGGGCCTGGTCGGGACCAAGTATGGCTGCGGCCTCGGCCAGTGCGGCGCCTGCACCGTCCACCTGGACGGCATTGCTACCCGTTCCTGCGTGCTGCCCGTGTCCGCCATCGGCACGCAGAAGATCACCACCATCGAAGGGCTCGACCCGCAAGGCCGCCATCCGCTGCAGCAGGCCTGGCAGGAACTCGACGTGCCGCAATGCGGCTACTGCCAGTCGGGCCAGATCATGGGCGCCTGCGCCCTGCTCAAGCAACACCCGAAGCCGACCGACGCCCAGATCGACGAGGCCATGGCCGGCAACCTGTGCCGCTGCGCGACCTATATGCGCATCCGCAAGGGTATCCATCGCGCGGCCGAGATCGCGTCCACCGCTTCCGGCGCGAAAGGAAAGGCATGATGCACGCTCCCAGCTCCCTTTCCCGGCGCCGCTTCCTGCGCACGGGCGCCACAGGCGGCGCACTCCTGATCGGCATGTCGTCCGGTGGCGCGCTGGCCGCGCTCGAGGATGCCGCGCAGGCCGACTTCACGCCGAACGCCTTCATCCGCATCGCGCGCGACGGCAGCGTGACGCTGACCTCGAAGCAGCCCGAGATCGGCCAGGGCATCAAGACCTCGCTGCCGATGGTGATCGCCGAGGAACTCGACGTCGACTGGAACAGCGTGCGCATTGTCCAGGGCGACCTGAACCCAACCGCCTACGGCGGCCAGGGCGCCGGCGGCTCGACTTCGACCCCGAACAACTACGAGAACTTGCGCCGCCTGGGCGCGGCGGCGCGCGCGATGCTGGTCCAGGCCGCGGCACAAGGCTGGGGCGTGGCCCCGGGCGAGTGCACGACAGAAGGCGGCGCCGTGCTGCACGCCGCCAGCAAGCGCCGCATCGCCTACGGCGCGCTGGTGGACAGCGCCGCCAGGCTGCCGGTGCCGGATGCGGCGAGCGTGACGCTGAAAGACCCGGCCAGCTTCAGGCTGCTCGGCACGCGCGTGGGCGGCGTCGACAACGGCGCCATCGTGGTCGGCAAGCCGCTGTTCGGCATCGACGTGCAGCTGCCGGGCATGCTGCACGCGGTGTACGCCAAGTGTCCCGTCTTCGGCGGCAAGCCCCTGAAGGCCAACCTGGATGCGGTACGCGCCCTGCCCGGCGTCAAGGATGCGTTCATCATCGACGGCACGGCCAACCTGAACGGCCTGCGTCCGGGGGTGGCGATCGTCGCCACCTCGACCTGGGCCGCGATCCGCGCCCGCCGCGCGCTCGAAGTCGAATGGGACGAAGGCGTCGGCGCCACCCACAGCTGGGCCGGTTTCACGGCGCAGGCGAAGCAAGCCGCCGGCAAGCCGGGAACGGGCGTGATGCGCAGCGACGGCGACGTCGACAAGGCGATGGCCGGCGCCGCCAGGACCGTCGAGGCGGCCTACAGCTACCCGTTCATCTCGCACGCCAGCATGGAGCCGCAAAACTGCACCGCCTGGTCCAGGCCTGACGGCTCGCTGGAACTGTGGGCGCCGACCCAGAACCCGGGCGCCGGCCAGGCGCTGGTGACGAGCACCTTCGGCATCGCGAAGGAGAGAATCACGATGCACATCATCCGCAGCGGCGGCGGCTTCGGCCGGCGCCTCAGCTCGGACTTCATCGTCGAAGCGGTCGCCATCGCCCAGCGCTTGAAGACCTCGGCGCCAGTGAAACTGACCTGGACCCGCGAGGACGACCTGCAGCACGACCACTACCGCCCGGGCGGCTTTCACTTCCTGCGCGGCGGAGTCGATGCGCAGGGCAAGGCGGTGGCCTGGCACAACCACTTCGTCACCTTCGCCAACCGCGTCGAACGCGACGGCCAGTCGATCCTGCAGCCGGGCAGCGGCGGCAACCTCTCGGGCGACGAATTCCCGGGCCGCTGGGTGGAGAACTGCAAGCTGGAGCAGACCGCGCTCGAATGCCGGGTGCCGATGGGCCCATGGCGCGCGCCGGGCAGCTGCGTGTTCGCCTGGGTGTTCCACAGCTTCATCGACGAACTGGCGCACGCGGCCGGACGCGATCCGCTGGCCTTCCGCCTCGAACTGCTGGGCGACAAGGAGGTGATGGCGGGGACCGGCGAGCGCGGCCAGCCGTACGCGGTGGCACGCATGCGCGCGGTGCTGCAGACCGCGGCCGAGAAAGCGGGATGGGGCAAGAAGACCTTCGCGCGCGGCCAGGGCCAGGGCATCGCCTTCCACTTCAGCCATCGCGGCTACGTGGCGCAGGTGGCCGAGGTGACGGTGTCGAAAGACGGCAAAGTCAAGGTCGACCGGGTGGTGGTGGCGACGGACATCGGGCCGCAGATCGTCAACCTGTCGGGGGCCGAGAACCAGGTCGAGGGTTCGGTGATCGACGGCATGTCGACGTTGATGTTCCCGGCGCTGGACATCGAGAACGGCCGCATCGTGCAGAGCAACTTCCACGATTACCCGCTGCTGCGCATCGGCGACGCGCCGGGCAGGATCGAGATGCATTTCGTGAAATCGGGCCATCCGGTGACCGGGCTGGGCGAACCGGCCCTGCCGCCGCTGGCGCCGGCGGTGTGCAATGCGATCTTTGCGGCGACCGGAAAACGGGTGCGCGAACTGCCGCTCAGTAAAACGGATCTGAGCTGGAGCTGATCGGGTGACGTGCCGGCCGGCCGCGGCGACCGGCACGCTCGCGTCGATCAGTGCAACCCGGCCCCACCGACGACATCCTTGTCGTTCGCCCCATGCCGCTCCAGGATCGCCAGCGCCTGCTGCTGCTGGTTGGCGTCCAGCGCCAGCACCTTGAGGATCAGCGCGCCATGATGGTCGCCTTCGGGACGGTACACGTCGTTGTAGTCGGTGCCGCCCTTGGCGTTCGGATTGTCGCCCACGGTGAAATTGGATTGGCCCGGTCCGGCTTCGTCGCCGATCGGGGACAGCTGCACGCTGTCGGGTCCCAGGCCGGCGGCCAGCAGGTCGATACGGAGGCGCTCGGCCATGTCGAAGTCGCGGATCACGCGCACGATTGGATCATTCATGATGTCTTGCTCCCTGGGTCACATTAAGGAGCAAGGTAGCAGAATCGCCACGCCGGCGGCGCTCAGTCCGGACTCAGTCCGGGACTCGGTACGGCAACACGGCCGTGACCCCGATCTCGACCCGCGCCCCGCTCTTCCATCAGCCTCGCCACGGGTGCATTCCGATACCAGCTTACGTAGTTTCATACACCAACTGTATGCCGAGAGTTCCGCTCCTCAAGCAGGCGCGGCGAGCAGCTCGCGCGCGATGATCATCAGCTGCACTTCGCTTGCGCCTTCATGGATGCGCAGGGCGCGCACGTCGCGGTACAGGCCTTCCACCACGGCGCCGCGCTGCACGCCGCGCGCGCCGAACAGCTGCAGCGCGCTGTCGACCACGCGCTGCGCGCTTTCGGTGGCGGCCAGCTTGGCCATCGCCGCAGCCTGCGTCACGCGTCCGCCGGCGTCGCGCAGCCAGGCGGCGCGGTAGGTCAGGAGCGCCGCGGCATCGATCTCGAGCGCCATCTGCGCCAGCCGGGCCTGGGTCAGCTGGAAGTCGGCCAGCGTCTTGCCGAACATGGGACGCATTGCCGCATGCGCCAGCGCTTCGCTCAGCGCACGCCGTGCGAACCCGAGCGCGGCGGCGGCGACCGAGGTGCGGAACACGTCGAGCGTGGCCATCGCCACCTTGAAGCCCTGCCCTTCCTCGCCCAGCAGGCAATGCGCCGACACCCGGCAGCCATCAAGGCGCAGGCGCGCCATCGGGTGCGGCGCCATGGTGTGGATGCGCTCGGCGATCTGCAATCCCGGCGTGGCGGCGTCGAGGATGAAGGCGCTGATGCCGTCAGAGGCCTTGGCCGCGCCGCGCCGCGGGGCGCGTGCGCCCCCTTCGCCGCTGCGCGCGAACAGGATGTAGAAATCGGCGATGCCGCCGTTCGAGATCCAGGTCTTCTCGCCGTCCAGCACCCAGCCGTCGCCGTCGCGGCGGGCGGCGCAGCTCAGCGCCGCCACGTCCGAGCCGGCCTGCGGCTCGGACAGCGCGAAGGCGGCGATCGCCTGGCCGCGCGCCACGCGCGGCAGCCAGGCCCGCTTCTGGTCGTCGGTGCCGAACAGCGAGATCGCGCCGCTGCCCAGGCCCTGCATGGCGAACGCGAAGTCGGCCAGCGCGGCGTGGCGCGCCAGCGTCTCGCGCACCAGGCACAGGGCGCGGGTGTCGATCGCCTGGCCGGCGCCGCCGAAGGCCACGCCGGCCACCGCGTGGCGCAGCCAGTCGTCGCGGCCCAGGCGCTTGACCAGAGCGCGGCAGATGGCCTCGACGTCGGCGCCCTCCGCGCCGGGGCGGGCGTCGCCCAGGTTGGCCGCGGCCCAGCAATCGAGGGCGCGCGCCAGTTCCGCGTGGTGCGGATCGAAAAACGGCCAGTCCAGGTAATCGTGTTCCATCAATCCCCCTCGAAGTGCGGTCGCTCCCTGGCCACGAAGGCGTGATAGGCGCGGTGGAAGTCGCGCGTGGCCATACAGATCGCCTGGGCCTGCGCCTCGGCCTCGATCGCCTCGTCGACGCCCATGTTCCATTCCTGCTGCAGCATGCGCTTGGTCATGCCGTGGGCGAAGGTCCGGCCGCTCGCCAGCGTCGCGGCGAAGGCCCTGGCCTCGGCCAGCACCTGATCAGGCTCGCACAGGCGGTTGAAAAAGCCCCAGCGCTCGCCCTCTTCGCCGCCAAGCGAGCGTCCGGTATATAACAGCTCGGCGGCGCGGCCCTGGTCCACCACGCGCGGCAGCAGCGCGCAGGCGCCCATGTCGCAGCCGGCCAGGCCGACGCTCGCGAACAGGAAGGCGGTGCGGCTGCGCGCGGTGCCGTAGCGGATGTCCGAGGCCAGCGCCAGCATCGCACCGGCGCTGGCGCGCATCGCCTTGACCAGGTCGCCCGTCATGCGGGTCAACGCCAGCAGGCCGGGCATGTCGAGGCGCGTCAGCGGCCCGATAATCTCGTGCACGTCGCCGCCGGAACAGAAATTCTCGCCGGCGCCGGTCAGCACCACGGCTTTGACGTCGGCAGCGTCGGCCAGCGCGCGGAACAGGTCGCGCAGCTCGGCGTACGCGTCGAAGGTCAGCGGGTTCTTGCGCTCGGGGCGGTCGAGCGTGATGGTGGCGACGCCGGCCTCCAGCGCGAATCCAACGTGGCGCCCCTGGTACCCGGCGAAGCTGGCGCCGCTGCCCGGCAGCCGGTGCGGTTCGCCCATTGGTAGATGCATGCGATGCTCCTGGCGTGGATGACGTCAATGGTCCGGCGCTGCGGCCTGCAGGCGCTCGCGTTCGAGGTTGCGTTCCAGCTGGGCCTTGCCGGCGAGGTACTGGCGCGGCCACGCGACGCCATGCCAGCCGATGCGCGCCGCCTCGCTCAAGGTCCAGGCCGGGTTGGCCAGGTGCGGCCGGCCGACCGCGCACAGGTCGGCGCGGCCGGCGGCGATGATGCCGTTGACCTGGTCGGCGTCCGTGATCGCCCCGACCGCGATGGTGGCGATGCCGGCCTCGTTGCGGATGCAGTCGGCGAACGGCGCCTGGTACATGCGGCCGAACACGGGATGTTCCTGCTTGCTGACCTGGCCCGAGGAGCAGTCGATCATGTCGGCGCCGGCGTCGCGGGACAGGCGTGCCACCGCGACCGCGTCCTGCGGCGTGATGCCGCCCTCGACCCAGTCGTGGCTCGAGATGCGCACGTTCATCGGCAACTCCTGCGGCCATACCGCGCGCACGGCGGCGAATACCTCGAGCGGATAGCGGCAACGCGCGGCCAGGCTGCCGCCATACAAGTCGGTGCGTTGGTTGGTCAGCGGCGAGACGACGCTCGACAGCAGGTAGCCGTACGCCGTGTGCTGCGGCGCATACAGCCCCGGACAGCCGGGCGTGATGCGGGCGTCGGCCGAGACGCAGGTCATCTCGGCCATCACCAGCGCCGTCCCGCCAAGGGCGCGCGCGCCCAGGTGCGCCAGGTGGTAGTCGCCCACCAGGCCGTCGACGGCTGAATACTGCGCCATGGGCGACACCACCAGGCGGTTCTTCAGCAGCAGCGAGCGCACGCGGTACGGGGTGAACATCGGCGGCGGCGCGGGATCAAGGCACTCGACCCCGGCCTGCCCTGCCGCGCGCGCCACGAGCCAGCGTTCGAAGCCGGCGACGTAGGCGTCGTCGCGCAGGCGCAGGTTCTCATGCGACAGGCGCTGGCTGCGCGTGAGCAGCGAATGCGCGAACTGCTCGGGCGCGAAATCGCCATAGCGCGCCACGTTCTCTAACCACTCCATCGAATTGCGCGCCGCGCTTTGCAGCTTGAGCACTTCGACCTGGCGCGCCTGCTGGTAGCGTTCCAGGTCCGGCTCATCGGCGTCCGACGCCCTGCCCAGCGCCTCGGCCAGCGCGATCGCGTCTTCCAGCGCCAGCCGGGTGCCGGAACCTATCGAGAAGTGGGCCGTGTGGGCGGCGTCGCCCATCAACACCAGCGGCACGCGGCGGCCGTCGACCGGCAACCCGAGCACCCAGCGCCGGCACACCAGGCGCGTAAAGCGCATCCAGTTGGCCGCGCCACGCCCCTGCCCGGCCTGCGCCAGCAGCGGCTCGCCGTCGAGATACCGCGCGAACAGGCGCTCGCAAAACGCCAGCGCCTGTTCGCTGTTCATGTCGGCCAGGCCGCTGGCGCGCCAGGTCTCATCCGGCGTCTCGACGATAAAGGTCGACATCTCCTCGTCGTAGCGGTAGGCGTGCGCCTGGAACCAGCCGTGCGGCGTGTTTTCAAAGACGAAGGTGAAGGTATCGAAGCGCTTGCGCGTGCCGAGCCAGACGAATCGGCAATGGCGTTGTTCGAGCTCGGGCCGGAAGCTGTCTGCAAACTGCCGGCGCAGCGCGCCATGCACGCCGTCGGCGGCCACGATCATGTCAGCCGCATGGGCACGGGCCAGCGCGGCCACGTCGCCGATCTCGCGCTCATGATCCATCGCGACGCCCAGTTCGCGGCAGCGTTGCTCCAGGATCGCCAGCAGGCGCCGCCGTCCGATGCCGCAGAACCCGTGGCCGCCCCATGTGACAGTGCGGCCCTTGACGTGGATGTCAATCGCATCCCAGCGCTTGAAGACTGCACGGATCGCGGCAGCGCTGGGCGCATCGGCCTGCGCCAGCGTGTCGAGCGCGGCGTCGGACAGCACCACGCGCCAGCCGAAGGTCTCGCCGGAGCGGTTGCGCTCGAATACGGTAACGCTGTTGAGCGGGTCGCGCAACCTGGCCAGCAGCGCGAAGTACAGCCCGGCCGGACCACCGCCCACGCACACGATATTCATGCCGATTCCGTTCTTTCAAACTTACGTAAAACTATTTATAGCTAGCTTTACCGTTGAATTCCTGCTTCGCCGAAGCCGGTTTCACCTTGCAGTTTCGCAGGGCCAGAGCCTTCTTCTCCACAGGCTGACACGGTGGAACTCACCGCCGTATGTGTAGGACTACACAAATTTTCATGAGTTCCAAGCTAACTGTCAAAAACCCCTGGAAGCCGCCACCCGACTATCTTACTCGTGGCCCCGGCTGAAGTGTCAACAAATTAGGCGCTGTCATCGTTAGGTATGGATGAATCCGCACGCGATGCGCAACAATTGCTCGACAGACGCAATTGGGCCGCTATCGAGCGCCCAATACCAGCCCAGGTTGTTGGGCAGCGGCATGACGCCAGGCAATGAAAGCGTACCAGCCACTTCTTGAACCGTTGATGGTAGGCATTAACGTTTTGCACGTGGACGGCGCCCTGGGCGCCCGCGCCCCCCGTGCACCGGCTTGCACATTGACTGCCTGGTGGGCGATCCCGTGATCGCGGACGAACGTCCGGCAGCCGGATGCAGGGCGTCGAGCACTACCCGCCGCTGCGGATGGTTAGGCAAAGGGAGCTGCGCGAACAACTTCTTCAACCGCGGCGCCTTCACGATCCTCTCCTGTCGACGACGATGGGCGTTGGACGGTTGATCATCTCAGCAGTTCAATCCTCATCCATATCTAACGCTGACAGCGCCACAAATCAAGTTCAAACCGGCGCGCGCACGACAGGTCTCGAAGCACGGAAAATCCTTAAATTTTTAGTACAATCCAGAAACTTTGCCGTGTTTGCCGTATTCACTGATCCATTGACCGAGCTGCCCGAGACACAGCTTGCCTATAACAACAAAGCAACCATGGAATCTTCCAGATGAACATATCGAACCGGATCGCCCACTCCCGCCCGCTCGCCACCACCGCCATGCACGGCCGCGCCGAAGCGCTGCGCAATGCCGGCGAGCAGGTGATCGACCTGTCGATCGCGATCTCGCACTTCCCGGCCCCGGCCGCGGTGCTGGATGCGGTGAGTGCGGCGCTCGGCAAGCAGCGCACCATGCCCTACACCGAGGTCGGCGGCGCGCTCCGGGTACGCGAAGCGCTGCGCGCCAAGCTGGGCAGTGAAAACGGCATCGCGGCCAGCGTCGACGAGATCATCGTCACCAACGGCTGCAAGCAGGCCTACTACCAGGCGCTGTACGCGATGACCGACCCGGGCGACCGGATCGCCGTGTTCCGCCCCTACTGGCCGGCCTACCTGGCCACCGCCGAGCTGCTCGGCCTGGAAGTCGTCATGACCGATTTGCCGGACACCTTGACCCCGGCCACGCTGGCGGCCTTCGGCAAGGTCAAGGCACTGGTGCTGAACAACCCGCACAACCCGAGCGGCAAGGTGTTCACCCGCGCCGAACTGGAACACATCCTCGACTGGGCCGCCGCGGGTGGCGTGCACCTGATCGTCGACGAAAGCTACGAACACCTGATCTTCGACGGCGAACACGTCAGCCTGGCTTCCCTGTGCCAGGATGAACGCGCCTGGCGCGACATCGGCATCGTCACCATGTTCTCGGCTTCGCAGAGCTACGCCATGATGGGCTGGCGCGTCGGCTTCGCGCTGGCGCCGCAACACATCGTCAAGGCGATGCAGAACGTGCAAGGCCCGATCACCGCCGCCGCGCCGCACCTGTCGCAGGTGGCGGCCGCCGCGGCCTTCGCCACCGGCGCCCCGCACGAGATGATGCGCGACTATCGGCTGCGGCGCGACCTGGTGCTGCACCACCTGGCCGAGGTGCCATGGATCGGTATGCAGGCGCCGGCGTCCGGCCCCTACCTGTGGGGCGACGTGCGCGCCCTGACGATGGATACCGTCGGCTTCGCCGAGCGCCTGATCGAGCAGCAACGGGTGGCGCTGATGCCGGGCGACGCGCTGGGCGTGCCGGGCTTCATCCGCATCGGCTACATCTCGGACGACCACGCCACGCTGATGGAAGGCGTGCGCCGCATCGTCGACTTCGGCGAACGCCTGCGAACGGGAACGCCATGAGCCGTCTGCTGCGCCGCTTCGGCCTGAACAGCCTGCGCAGCCGCCTGATGCTGCTGGTGCTGCTCGCGGTCACGCCGATCGCGGTGGTCACCGTGCTGGGCGGCCTGCGCGAGCGCGAGGCGGCGATCCGCGCCTCGGAAGAAAACCTGAAACGCCTGACCGCGCTGGCCGCCGCCAACGAGGCGCAGTCGATCGACCGCGCGCGCCAGATCCTGGTCGACCTGGTCAGCGTACCCGACCTGATGGGCGACACCGCCGGCTGCAACGCGCTGCTGGCCGACTTTTTGGACCGCAACGAAGGCTTCGTCAACTTCGGCCTGATCCAGCCCGACGGAGAAATCAGCTGCAGCGCGGTGCCGATGCTGCATCCGGTGAACCTGGGCGACCGCAGCCACTTCAAGCGCGCCGTGGCCGAGCGCCGCTTCATCGCCAGCGACTACGTGTTCGGTCGCGTGATCCGCAAGCACACCATCAACCTCACCTATCCCGTGATCGACCGCAACGGGCAAGTGGCGGCGGTGGTGTTCGCCGCGATGGACCTGGCCAGCCTGGACACCTTCGTCAACGATATCAGCATGCCGCCCGGCTCGATCCTGGAGACGGCCGACGCCTCGGGTAACCTGATCTCGCGCCGGCCCGATCCCGAGCGCTGGTTCGGCAAGCGGGTGGCGCCGCCGCTGCTGGCCGCAATGCGCGCCCAGACCGGGCAGGGCGCGCATGGCAGCCAGCACGGACGCGCGCTGGTGGTGATGGGCGAGGACGGCGTCGAGCGCCTGCACGCCTTTGCCCGCGTCGGCGCCCCGGCCCTGACCGACTACACGGTCACCATCGGCGTGCCGACCGCCACCATCACCCAGGTGGCGCGCGACGCCCAGCTGATGTCGCTGCTGGGCCTGGGCGCGACCACGCTGCTGGCGCTGCTGGCGGCCTGGCTCGCCGGCGACAAGCTGATCGTGCGCCGGGTGCGCGGCCTGACCGCGGTGGCGCGCCGCATCGCCGCCGGCGACCTGGAAGCGCGCACCGGCATGCCCGGACTGAAGGGCGGCGCGCGCGAAGAAATCGGCCAGCTGGCGGTGGCGCTCGACGAGATGGCGGAAAACCTGCAGAAGAAGGAAACCGCACGCAGCCTGGCCGAACGCGAGCTGCGCGCGGCCGACCAGCGCAAGGACGAGTTCCTGGCGATGCTGGCGCACGAGCTGCGCAATCCGCTGGCGCCGATCAGCACCGGCGCGCACCTGCTCAAGCTGCTGCACTCCGACAACGCCCAGATCACCCAGACCTGCGCCATCATCGCGCGCCAGGTCGAGCACATGACCAGCCTGGTCGACGATTTGCTCGACGTCTCGCGCGTGACGCGCGGCCTGGTGTCGCTGTCGACCCAGGTGCTGGACCTGCGCAACGTGGTCAATGACGCGGCCGAGCAGATCCGGCCCCTGATCGCGGCGCGCCGGCACAAGGTGGTGCTCGACCTGCCGAACGGCGCCGTCCAGGTGCGGGGCGACCACAAGCGCCTGGTGCAGGTGGTCGCCAACCTGCTCGGCAACGCCACCAAGTACACGCCCGAGGGCGGCCACATCGCGCTGCGCCTGAACGAAGACGGCGCCCACTGGCTGCTCGAGGTCAGCGACGACGGCATCGGCATGGAGCCGGGCCTGGTGACGCGCGTGTTCGACCTGTTCACCCAGGCCGAGCGCACCCCGGATCGGTCGCAGGGCGGCCTGGGCCTGGGCCTGGCGCTGGCCAAGAGCCTGGTCGAGCTGCACGGCGGCAGCGTGTCCGCCGCCAGCGCCGGCCTGGGACGCGGCAGCACCTTCAGCGTGCGCCTGCCGCGCCACCTGGCCGACAGCGCGGCGCCGGGCGTGGCGGCCGCGTTGGCATTCACGGCGCCGGTGCAGGCCGGGGCCGCCCCTGCCGCCGCGCCCAGGCTGCGCATCCTGGTGGTGGACGACAACCTGGACGCCGCGCATACCCTGAACCTGTTCCTGCGCGCGGCCGGCCACGAGGTCGAGATCGCGTACTGCGCGGCCGACGCGATCGAGATCGCCAAGGTGTTCGCGCCCCAGGTCTGCCTGCTCGACATCGGCCTGCCCGACGTCGACGGCAACGAACTGGCGCGCCGCCTGCGCCGCCTGCCGCAGACCAGCAACGCCCTGCTGGTGGCCGCCACCGGCTACGGCCGCACCCAGGACCGCGAAGCGGCGGCCCAGGCCGGTTTCGACCATTACATGGTCAAGCCGGTCAATACCATGCACCTCAACGAACTGCTGGCCCAGACGGCCGGATGAACCGGGTTTGTGGCGGTGCCGGTTGGCGCCGCCACACTCGGCAGTTTCAGCAGCACAACAATCCCCTAAATAGTGCGTGACAAAGGCACCCCCGCCTGCCTAGAATTTTGCTACCAAGAAAAACTATGCGCCGTGGAGAAAGTTTCTGTGGACATGCAGAACAGGACCCCTATGGACCCGGTTGACGAAATCGCGCGATGGCGCGTGCGGGTATTCTCCACCCTGCTCCCGATCGTTCTCGGCCTCGGCACGATCGCGGCCATCCCCAGCATCGGCCTGATGCTCTACCGCGGCAAGTGGCAGGTCGCCGTCATGGACGTGATCGCGCTGGCCTGGATCTTCGCCATCTGGCGCTGGGAACGCATGCGCTACACCCCGCGCGTGCTGCACTTCCTGGCAGTGCTGTTCCTGATCGCCGTCGGCCTGATGCTGGCGGTGGGGCCGGTCGGCCTGAATTACCTGATGGCTCCGCCGCTGATGGCGGTGATCCTGCTCGGCACCGGGCCCGGGATCGCCTGCCTGGCGCTGAGCGCCCTGTTCATCGTGGCGGTCGGCGCCAGCGGCTCCGGCGCCCTGTACGTGCACGGCCTGGACGGCACCCCGTTCATCACCTCGGTCGTCATCGCCATCAACTTCACTTGCGTCGGCGCGCTGGTCACGCTCACCGCCGGCACCCTGCTCAAGGGCCTGTCGCACACGCTGCGCGAAGCGCGCACCGCCGCCGCCTCGCTCGAGACCGGCCAGGAGCGGCTGCGTGCGGTGAATGCCGAGCTGCGCCTGACGTCGGAGGCGGTGGCGCGCCTGAACGACATGGTGCTGATCGCGCGCATGGTCGACACGCCTGGGGCCGAGCAGCCGATCATCTTCGCCAACGACGCCTTCCTGCGCCACACCGGCTACCGGCGCGAGGAGATCGTCGGCAGCAGCGTGCGCATGCTGCAGGGCCCCGAGACCGACCGCGCCACCGTGGCGCGCATCGTGCACGCGGTGCGGCGCAAGGAAGCGGTGAGCGCGGAACTGGTCAACTACACGCGCGCCGGCGCGCCGTTCTGGATGCAGCTCGAGATGGTGCCGTTCGCCGGCGAGACCGGCTCGATCACGCACTGGGTGATGGTCGGGCGCGACGTCACCGAGCGGCGCAACTCGGCGGCCGCGATCCACCGCCTGGCCTTCTACGACGTGCTGACCGGCCTGCCCAACCGGCGCCTGCTGATGGACCGCCTCGGGCAGCTGGCGGCGGCGGCCCAGGCCGGCCCGGCGCGCGGCGCGGTGCTGTACGTCGACCTGGACGACTTCAAGACCATCAACGACGCGCGCGGCCACGCCATCGGCGACCTGCTGCTGCGCGAAGCCGCCACGCGCCTGGAATCGATCGTGGCCGGCGCCGGCATCGTGGCGCGCCTGGGTGGCGACGAGTTCGTGGTGCTGCTGGACGACGTCGGCGAGACCCACGCCGCGACTGCGATAGCGGAACGCATCCGCTCGGCGCTGGCCGAACGCATGGACATCGAAGGCCAGCGCCACTACGCCTCGGCCAGCGTCGGCGTGGCGCTGGCCGCCGGCGGCGCCCAGAGCGTGCACGACCTGCTGCGCGAAGCCGACACCGCGATGTACCACGCCAAGGGCCAGGGCCGCAACGGCGTGGCGCTGTTCGAGCCGGGCATGCTGGTCGAGGCCGAGCGCAAGCTGACCCTCGAGCGCGACCTGGCGCACGCGCTGGAGCACGGCGAGCTGGCGCTGCACCTGCAGCTGCAGCTGGACCACGAAGGCAGCCCGCGCGGCGCCGAGATGCTGCTGCGCTGGCGGCGCAAGGACGGCAGCAGCGTGCCGCCGGACGTGTTCATCCCGGTCGCCGAGGCCAGTGGCCTGATCGTGGCGCTGGGCGAATGGGTGCTGCGCCAGGCCTGCCTGGCCTGGCACACGCTGGCCGCGGCCGGTCACGCGCTGCCGCTGTCGGTCAACGTCAGCCCGGTGCAGTTCCGCCAGCCCGACTTCGTGGCGCGCGTCGCGGCGATCCTGGAAGAGACGGGCGCGCCGGCCGGCCAGCTGATCCTCGAAGTGACCGAAGGCGTGATGGTCGAGCGCATGGAAGAAACCATCGCGCGCATGGGCGAACTGGCCGCGCTCGGCCTGCGCATCTCGGTCGACGACTTCGGCACCGGCTACTCGAGCCTGGCCTACCTGACCCGCATGCCGCTGTACGAACTGAAGATCGACAAGAGCTTCATCCGCAACACCCCGCACGACCAGGACGCGACCGCGATCGTGCAGTCGATCCTGGCCATGGCCGGCCACCTCGGCCTGCGCGTGGTGGCCGAAGGCGTCGAAACGCCGGACCAGGCCCAGTACCTGGCCGCGCACAGCAACGCCTGCATGCAGGGCTACCTGTTCCACCGGCCGATGCCGCTGGACTCGGTGCTGGCGCTGTTCGCGCATTTGCCGGCGGTGGCGCCGGATGTGCGTCTGGCCGCGGCGGCGCTGCTTCCACAAGAACCCGCGCCGGCCTGATGCCGATCCGCAGCGGACGGTCACGCCGGCCGCGACCGGGACCGGCGGGCGGCCGGGCCTGACGACCGGCCTATCTGGGCCCGCCGAACGCGTACACGATCGGGCTGCCGGATTCAGCCTGGAGCAGCTGATAGTTGTCGATGGTCAGCGCGTCGCCGCCTTCCGTGAACACCAGCGTGGCGCCGCCCCGGCTCACGAACTGGGCCGGACTGGAAGCGAGGATTTCCACCGGCTCGTAGCCCTTGATCGCGACGTAGAAACGGCCTACCCGGCGACTGAAGCGCACCGTTTCGCCATTGTCGAGGGTGTAGGCGTACTCATAGTCGGCGAACTCGCGCGGCTCGACATGAAAGCGGCGGGTAGTGACGACCACGCTCTGCATGGAATCCGGCGCCGCGGCGGCGGCGGCGCTCGCCGGCGCTTGCTGCTGGATGTGTGCGAACGAGGGGGAAGACAAGGCCATGGAAGCGGCCAGGATCGATCCAGCGATTTTCATGCAAGTCTCCGGTGAGTTACAAAAAAATAACTGAACATATTGTAATATCAAAAGAGCTCGACCGCTCAGGACGAAACTACTTTCGGTAACGCCCCTGGAACCGCCGGACAGACCCGAGATCGACTACCGTTCTTCCAAACTTATGCAAATCTAACCGGAATTAGCT
>NZ_JASNRA010000026.1 GCF_030411955.1 Massilia sp. YIM B02443 | reverse complement strand
TGTGGGGGTTCGAGTCCCTCCGTGGGCACCAAAAGCTACCGTTGTAAAATGCAGTATCGTAGGGTTGGCAGGTTCCCTGCCGACGCGGAAGTAAAAGCAGTGTTAGCAGTATCAGTGCCCACGTGGCGGAATTGGTAGACGCGCATGGTTCAGGTCCATGTGCCGCGAGGTGTGGGGGTTCGAGTCCCTCCGTGGGCACCAAACTCTACCGAACAAGTTTGACGGACCCCGTGTCCCGCAAAACGCCGTAGCCTTTGCAAGAGGGTTACGGCGTTTTGCGTTGTGCCCTCCTTTTTCGCGTTCAGTGTGCAGCCAGATCGTCCAGGATCGGACAATCCGAGCGCGCATCACCGTGACATGACGCCGCCAGCGTTTCCAAAGTACGCCGCATCGCCTCCATCTCCGCGATCTTGTGGTTCAGTTCCTCGATATGCGACTGCGCCAATGCGCGAACGTCAGCACTGGCGCGTCCCTTGTCTTCCCACAGCGCCAGCAGGCTGCGAATCTGTTCCAGCGAAAACCCCAGCGCACGCCCGCGGTGGATGAACTGCAGCACGCGCACATCGTGCTCCCCGTACACCCGATAGCCGGCGTCGCTGCGCCGCGCCTCTTTCACCAGTCCGATCGATTCATAGTGGCGGATCATCTTGGCCGTCACGCCTGACGCGCGCGCAGCCTCGCCGATGTTCATGTTTGAATGTTGACAATGGCCGTCCTGCATGGGGGTTTCTCCTGTTGTATTCAGGCGCAGGATACACCTTCCAACGATGGCAAGGTCAAGCCGGGACTTGACTCGGCGGCCTGATGCGCACAGCATGGAAGCCATGCAGATCCTCCGCTTCACCACAGGCATCGCGGCATTGGCCATCGCCGCCGCTTCCGCCAGCGCCGCACCCGCGTCCTACTACCAGTGGCGCAGCAAGTCCAACGGCCAACTGGCCTGTTCCCAGACCCCGCTCGGCGAAGGCTGGGAGCGCGCCAGCGGTCCGTATCGGGACGCGCGTTGCGAAAAACTTATTGTTGTTAAATAATGAAAGCGGAAGACGCCCGTCTTCCGCCACAATCAATGCGCTTTTGCGCAGACAACAGCGCATCCACGCCAGGAGACACGCATGTTTACCAGCCCGGAGCAGTTCGCCAACGCCACCAAGACCTTGTTCGACCTGCAGATGCAGACCTTTAACGCCGTCGCCAGCAAGACGGTCCAGGGCGTCGAGCAGGTCGTGAACCTGAACATGAATGCGGCCAAGAGTTCGATGGACCGCACCCTCAACGCCGGCCGCGACATGGCCCAGGCCGGCAACCCGAAGCAGGCGCTCGACTCGCTGGCCTCGACCCTGAAGCCGGACATGAGCAACGCCGCCGAGTACAGCGCCCGGCTCAAGGCCATCATCGACGAGATGCACGAAGAGTTCCGCAATGCCGCCGACACCCACGTGGCGGAAGCCAAGAACACGCTGTCGGCGCTGATCTACGACGTCACCCAGAACGTCAAGCCCGGTTCCGAAAACGCGGTCGAGATCATCAAGGCCGCGATCGACAACGCCTTCAAGGGCTACGAACAGGTCAGCCAGGCCACGCGCCAGGCGGTACAGAACGTGGAAGCGCAGTTCGAGCGCGCCAGCTCGATGGTGACGCCGTCCGCCGCCGCCAAGCCTGCGGGCGATGGCGGCGCGTCCCAATAATCCGCCAGTCAGTCTCCTGTCCGGCGCCCGGCTTTGCGGCCTATTGCGTCGCCGGACTCTCGATCCCCAGCAGATCTTCCAGCCGTGCCAGCGAAGCGTCGTCCTTGATCACGGAACGCAGCCAGGCGTGCAGCGGCTGCTCGCCCCAGCGCGCCGCCTTCTCGGCCAGGTAGGCGACCGGGCTGTGCGGCTCGGTGCGGCGGAAGAATTCGGCCACCTGGCGCAGCTGGGCCAGGGCCTGGTCACGGTGCTGGACCGGGCCGTCGACGCGCGAAAGCGATGCCACTGGCTGGGCGGCGCCGACCGTCAGCTGTGCTGACGGCGTGTCGGCAATCCCGGCTACCGGGAGGCCAGGCGTGACCAGGTCGATCACGTCCTGCAGCGCCGCGCGTCCGGCCCCGAAACTCGGGCCATCGACGCCCAGCACGGCGTCGATGGTCTGCTCCAGCCGGGTCACGGCTGCCAGGCAGGCTTCGCAATCGGCGAGCAGCGCCTGGCACGCGGCCGGCTTGAAACGCCCGCGTGCCGTTTCCAGTTCGGCCGTTGCCTCCGGCCCGCGGGCGCGCGCCACTTCCCACGCCTGCAACGTGAACGCGCCGTCTGCCAGCGGCGTAGTCTTGACCAGCGGCGCCACCCGTCCCGCGATCCAGGCCAGGTTGCCGATGCGGCGCTCATGGCCGTCTTCGTCCGGCTGCGGATGCAGGCCGTCCCAGTAGCGTGCGCACAGCGCCTCAACCAGATCCAGCCCTTCGGCCAGGCCGCGCACGCCGCCGGTCTTGGCATTGGCTTCCGCCAGCCACACCGCCAGTTGCAGATCCTTGCTGCGCGCCTCGATCAGCTGGGCGCAGCGCTTGCCGACGAACT
This sequence comes from Massilia sp. YIM B02443, assembly GCF_030411955.1. GTDB lineage: Bacteria > Pseudomonadota > Gammaproteobacteria > Burkholderiales > Burkholderiaceae_D > Telluria. The sequence goes on along the minus strand of NZ_JASNRA010000026.1, from coordinate 71,452 downwards.
TCCAGTCGGCCTCCTTCAGGGCCGTGACCCAGGCGCCCTGCTCCAGCGACGGGTCATCGGCCAGCCGTGCCCGCGCGATCTCGTCGACTTCGGGCGCGAAGGCGAGATCCTCGCCACAGGGATTGTCCGGCGCTATTGGCGCGAGCAGCGTTTCGATGTTCAGCATGGCGTCTCCTTATTCGATCGCGTACTTGAACTTGCCGGCGCGGGTGGCGCCGACCTTGACCCGGGCGATGGCGCCGCCTTCCATCATACGTGCCAGCACGCTGTCGGCGATCTCGGGCAGCAGCGTGCCGTTCAACACGTTGTCGACGGCCCGCGCGCCGGAATCGACTTCGGTGCAGCGTGCCAGCACCGCCGCTACCAAGCTGTCGTCGTACTCGAACTGCGCCTTGTGGTTGGCCAGCACGCGCGCGCCGATGCGGGCCAGCTTGAGACGGATGATGTTCGACAGCACCTCGTCGCGGATCGGGTAGAACGGCACCACCGTCAGGCGGCCCAGGAAGGCCGGCTTGAAGTGCTTTGTCAAGACAGGACGCAGCAGCTCGGACAGTTGATCGGGCGTGGGCAGTTCGCTTGCCGGCTTGTTCAGACAGGCCTGCATCAACTGGCTGGAACCGACGTTTGAGGTGAGGATGATGATCGTGTTGCGAAAGTCGATCTGGCGGCCTTCGGCGTCGTCCATCACGCCTTTGTCGAACACCTGGAAGAACAGTTCGAGCACATCCGGGTGCGCCTTCTCGGCTTCGTCCAGCAGCACCACGCTGTAGGGGTTGCGGCGCACGGCCTCGGTCAGCACGCCGCCTTCGCCATAGCCCACGTAACCCGGCGGTGAACCTTTCAGGCCCGAGACGCTGTGCGCCTCCTGGTATTCGCTCATATTGATCGTCACCAGCTTACGCTCGCCGCCATACAGGATGTCGGCCAGCGCCAGCGCGGTCTCGGTCTTGCCCACGCCCGAGGTGCCGACGAACAGGAACACGCCCTTCGGCTTGTTCGGGTCGTCCAGGTTGGCGCGCGCGGTGCGCACGCGCTGGGCCACCACGCCGCTGGCGTGCTTCTGGCCCAGGATGCGTTCGTCGAGCATGGCCTGCAGCTTGACCACGGTCTTGATTTCGTCCTTGACCATGCGGCCGAGCGGTATGCCGGTCCACGCCGCCACGATCTCGGCCACCGTGTGGCCGTCGACCTGCACCGGCACCAGCGGCGCTTCGCCTTGCAGTTGCTGCAGCCGTTCGGTCAGCGCGCGCAACTCACTGGTGGCGCCCTGCCCGCCGGCCGACTCCAGCTCGGCGCGCAAGCCGCCGATCTGGCCGGCCAGCGCCTGTTCTTCCTGCCAGCGTGCATTGAGGCCGGATTGTTCGGTGCTGGCTGCGGCGCGTTCCTCGGTCAGGATCGCCAGCGCGGCCGGGTCGCCCTGGCCGGCGCGGGCATCGCGCGTCAACGCGGCGATGCGCGCGTCGCAGCGTTCGATGCGGCGGCTGCAGTCTTCCAGCAGCGCCGGTGTCGCGCTCTGGCCCAACGCCACCTTGGCGCAGGCGGTATCGAGCACGCTGATCGCCTTGTCCGGCAGCTGGCGTCCGCTGATGTAGCGGTGCGACAGGCGCACCGCTTCGGTGATCGCGTCGTCGTAGATGCGCACCTTGAAGTGCTGCTCCATCAGCGGCGCCATCGCGCGCAGCATGGCGCTCGCGGTGTCTTCGTCCGGTTCCTCGACCTTGATCACCTGGAAGCGGCGGGCCAGCGCGGCATCCTTTTCGAAGTACTTCTTGTATTCGCTCCAGGTGGTGGCGGCGATGGTGCGCAGCTCGCCGCGCGCCAGTGCGGGTTTCAGCAGGTTGGCGGCGTCGTTCTGGCCCGCCGTGCCGCCGGCGCCGATCATCGTATGCGCTTCGTCGATGAACAGGATGATCGCGTGCGGGCTTTTCTTTACTTCGTCGATGACGTTCTTGATACGGTTCTCGAACTCGCCCTTCACGCTGGCGCCGGCCTGCAGCAGGCCCATATCGAGATTGTGGATCTCGACGCCTTTCAATACCTCGGGCACGTCGCCTTGCGCGATGCGCAGCGCCAGTCCTTCGACCACCGCGGTCTTGCCGACGCCGGCCTCGCCGGTCAGAATCGGGTTGTTCTGGCGCCGGCGCATCAGGATGTCGATCGCCTGACGGATCTCGGGATCGCGTCCGATCACGGGGTCAACCTTGCCGTCGCGCGCGCGCGCCGTCAGGCAAGTCGTGTACTGGTCCAGCGCCGGCGTCTTTCCGGCGGCGGCCTGGGTCAGTTCGGTGGCCGCATCGGCGCCGGCTTCCACGGCAACCGGCGCTTCCTGCTGCACTTCGACCGAGCCACGGGTCAGGCGCTCCAGGTCGTGCTTGAGGCGATCGAGCGGGAAGCGCGCAAACAGGCGCGACGCGCGCTGCGCCAGTTGCGCCAGCGACGGTTCGGTCAGCAGCGCCAGCAACAGATGCGCACTGCGGATCTGGTTCGGCTGACCGTTGCCAAGTGAGGCGATCAGCCAGGCATGCTCGAACAGCAGCGGCAGGTGGCGCGAAAACACCGGCGTGCGCGCGCTGCCGATGGCGAAACGTGAAACTTCGCGGCGCAGGTCCGCCTCGAGGCCGGTAAGGCTGATGTCGCAGGCGCGCGCGATCGCCGCCAGGTCGCTGCCCGGCTGCTCGATCAGGCCCAGGAACAGGTGCTCGACCTCGACCTCGTACTGTCCCAGCCCGACGCAGATGCTGGCGGCACGGGTGGCGGCGGCGCGGGTGGTGTCGTTCAACTTGCCGATCAGGGTCTTCAGGTTGATGTCCATCGTTGGCGGTCCTCCTGGTGGATGGTTGCGATGCACGCGCGGCCCGGGCCTAGGCCCGTGGCGGGCGCGCGCTCTTGCGGATCTCATAGTGCAGCGACGACGGCTGCAGCACGGCGTTGAAGCTGACCGGTTCCTGCAGTCCGTCCAGGGCAAGGCGCGCCTGGATCGCGATGTGCAGGCGGTTGACGTCGCCCGCATCCTGCTCGAGCGTGGCCTTGACGGCGCGCAGGCGCGGCTCGTGGGTGGCGATGGCGTCCTCGATGCTGGCGCAGACGGCGGCGCGGTCGGCGGCGCTGGTCAGGCACAAGCCGGCGAAGTCGATCACGCCGTAGCGCAGGATCGAGCCGCGCACGGCGGGATAGGCGTCCAGCGTGGCGGCATCAAAAGCGATGCGGGTGTTAAGCAGGGCTTCCAGGTCGCGCGCGACACCGTCCTTGATCTGGTCGATGTTGACCGGTGCGCCCGGGATGGCGCCCTCCCCACGCTCGCGCATCAGACGATCGAGCAGGCCCGGCGTGAAGCCTTTCATGCTGCCTCCGGAAGGTCGCGGGGATGTAAAAATGAAGAAGAGAGAAAAAGCGGCGGCCACCCGGCCGCCGCGGTGATGCCGGCGAACGCCGGATCAGACGATCTTGTTGGTCGCCAGGTCCCAGCCGCCCGAGGTGTTGCCGCCGGCGCCGCCGGTGACCTTCTGCTGGGTGTACTTCCACTTCACTTTCGAGAACTTCAGGCCCACCGATTCGGCGATGATGGTGCCTTCTTCGACGCTCGGGTTGATGCCGCCGATCAGGACGTTTTCGAGTTCGATCTCGAAGTACTTGATGCGGTCGCCCTGGCCGTCGGCGCGCATGAATTCGAGCTTGGCTTTCGGGATCGTCTTGCCGGCCGAGCAGGTCTGCAGCAGGATCGGCGAGGACAGGTCGGCCAGCTTGGTCAGCGTGATCTCCTGGTGCTCGCAGCGCTCGGCGGTGTGGCCGCCGCCGGTCGACGCGGTGGCCGAACGCGGTTGCGACACGCCCCATTTGACGGCGGTGCACTCGATCCAGTCCTTGTGCTTGTCGTCCATCGATTCGCCCTTGATCCCATCGATCTGCAGGTACACGTCAATTGCCATGTTCTACTCCAAGGTTGGTAATTACAGGTGGTTGAAAAAGTCAGCTTTTGGTCGACTGCGGAAGCTCCGCGACCAACCGGAGCGAAACGGAGAGTTCATCGAGCTGGAAGTGCGGCCTCAGGAACGACACGGCGCGGTACACACCGGGACGGCCCGGCACTTCGGACACCTGCACGCTGGCTTCACGCAGCGGGAACTGCGCCTTCTGGTCCTGGCTCGCGTTATCGTCGAGCAGCACGTATTGCGTCAGCCAGCGGTTCAGGTAATCCTCGACGTTGGAAGCGGCGGCGAAGCTGCCGATCTTGTCGCGCATCATGGCCTTCATGTAGTGCGCGATGCGCGAGACCGCAAAGATGTACTGCAGCTGCGACGACAGCACCGCGTTGGCATTGGCCGCTTCGTTGTTGTACTTGCGCGCCTTCTGCGCCGACTGCGCGCCGAAGAACGCCGCGTACGAAGTGTTCTTGCAGTGCACCAGCGAGATGAAGCCCAGGTCCGACAATTCCTTCTCGCGGCGGTCGGTGATCGCCACTTCGGTCGGGCACTTCAGCGCCACTTCGCCCTCGTCGGTCTTGAAGGTGTGGGTCGGCAGGTTCTCGACCAGGCCGCCGCCTTCGACGCCGCGGATCGCGGCGCACCAGCCGTAGTCCTCGAACGCGTGCGTCAGGCGCACGCCGAAGGAGTACGCCGCATTGCACCACAGGTACTTGGAGTGGTCGCTGCCGTCGACGTCTTCGACGTAGTTGAAGCCGTCGACCGTCATGCCGTCGGCCGGGTGGTACGGCAGGCGGCCCAGGAAGCGCGGCAGCGTCAGGCCGACGTAGCGCGAATCCTCGGACTCGCGAAACGCCTTCCACTTGGCGTATTCCGCGGTGTCGAACACCTTGGCCAGGTCGCGCGGCTTGCCCAGGTCGCCGAAGCTTTCGACCCCGAACAGTTCCGGGTTGCTGGAGGTGATGAAGGGCGCGTGGCTGGCCGCGGCCACGTGCGACATCTGCTCCAAGAAGTAGATGTCTTCGGGCTGGCGCGAGATCTCGAAGTCGCCGATCAGGGTGCCGTAGGGCGCGCCGCCGAAGGTGCCGAATTCTTCTTCGTAGATCTTCTTGAACATGGTGCTCTGGTCGAACTCCATGGCCGACTGGAAGTCCTTGACCAGTTCGCGCTTGGACGCATTGAGCATGCGGATCTGCAGGTTGCTGCTGGTGTTGCTGTTCTTGACCAGGTATTGCAGGCCGGTCCAGCTGCGCTCGAGCTTCTGGAATTCAGGCGCATGCATGATGGCGGAGAGCTGTTCCGAGATCATGCGGTCCAGTTCCGCCAGGCGCGCGTCGATGGTGGCCGACAGGTTCGAGGACATCACCATCGTCCCCTGCATCACCTGGCTGACCAGTTCGGAGATCAGGTCGCGCGCGCGTTCGTGTTCGCTGGTCGAACGCGCCACCCGGCTCTCGGCGACGATCTGGTCCAGCAGCGAGGTTTCCAGTTCCGGCGCTGCTGCGATATTGCTCGATTCGAGGACCGCCGCCATCTCATTCCTCCTTTGCGCCGCCTTGCTTGCGCAGGCTGTCGAGTTTTTCGGTATTGCCCAGCACTTCGGTCAGGATGTCTTCCAGCTTGTCGTTCCCGGCCAGCTTGTTGCGCAGGTCGGCCAGCTTGGTGCGGGCCTCCAGCAGCCCCGCCAGCGGCGCCACCTGGCGCACCACGGCTTCGGGACGGAAGTCGTCCATCTCGCGAAACTGCAGCTGCACGCCGAACTGGCCGCCCTCGTCGGACAGGTGGTTGTCAACCTTGAAGCTGGCCACCGGGGCCACCGCGCCCAGCACCTCGTCGAAATTACCGGCGTCGACGTTGACGAACTTGCGGTCCTTGAGGCGCTTCTTATCGACGTTCGGATCGTTGCCGAAGTCGCCAACCACGCCGACCACGAACGGCAGTTCCTTGTTCTCGATGGCGTCGCCGATCTCGACGTCGTAGGTCATCTGCACGCGCGGCGCGCGCACTTTCTGCAAGCGTTTTTGCACGCTTTCGTTCTTGGCCATGGCGACTCCAGTGAATTGAAGCGGGGTTGGAAAGACCGGCCGGGCGCCGGCTCGGGTTTTATTTGAGGACGTCGAACGGGCTGCCGCTTGCAGCAGCGGCGGGCTTGGACGGGCCTGCGACCGCCGGCTGCGATGGCGTGGTCTTGCGCGCCGGCGGATCCTTGCGCTGCGCGGTGCGCGACGACACCAGCACCTCTTCGCCCAGGCTGGAGCGCAGCAGCTTGGCCAGGTCCTGGGCTTCGCTGCGCACCGATCCCTGCAGGTTGTTCTTGCGGGTCAGGTCGGCCAGCGCCTTGCTGGCCACGCGCAGGCCGCTCACGGCCAGGATGCTGTAGGCCAGGGTGTCGTCGGGGTCGCGCGCCAGCGCTTCCTGGGCATTCGAGATGGCTTCGCCGTACTGGGTGGCGTCGAAGCGGATCTGGGCCATGCGCACCCACGGTTTCTTGTCGACCGGATGCGCCACGCTGGCCGACTTGAGCAGGGAGATGGCTTTTTCGCTCTGGCCGGAAGCCAGTGCAGCGTCGGCTTCTGCGTAGATGTTGGGCGACACGGCGGCAGACTGCCTGGCGCTCGAATTGGCATTCATGGTTTCGCACCCGGCCAGCGCGGCAGCGGCGGCGGCGAACAGCACGGGGTACAGACGGTGGCGGATCATGCTCGGCTCTCCAGGGGTGTGAACAAGCCACCATTATTCGCATCGCGTCTTCACTGAAATTGTGCAACGTCAATGATTAATAAGTTCCCTTGGTCGGTGTCGCATACGCGTCGGATTTGCGCCGCGTCAGTGCTGTTGCCGGTCGGGTCGGGTTCAATCCATCGCTGGTGCGCGCTAAACATTCCGAGGAGAAAGCATGACCACAGTCCGTCCGACCCTCACCCTGTGCTGCCTGTTGCTGGCCACTACGCTGGGCGGCTGCGGCGGGGGCGCACTGGAAGCCATCGGGCTGCGCAAGCCGCCCGAGCTGCCTGAACTGCAAAAGCCGCCACGCAACGTGCCGCTGCGGCTGCATGCGGCGCAGCGCCTGAATGTCGACGAGCGCGGCCGTCCGCTGGCGCTCGCGGTACGGGTCTACAAGCTGCGCCAGAAGGACGCGTTCGAGGCAGCGCCATTTGCTGCCTTCCTTACGCCCCAGGCGGAGCGCGAGAGCCTGGGCAACGACCTGGTCGAAGTGCGCGAGATCATGCTGGTGCCGGGGCAGCGCTACGAGAGCGTGGAAAAGGTCGGGCGCGAAGCGGGCGTGGTCGGCGTGGTGGCCCTGTTCCATCGTCCGGCCGGACAGCGCTGGCGAACCACTGTCAGCGCCGCCGACGCCGAACGCGACGGCGTCAACATCGGCCTGTTCGGCTGCGCCATGGGTCTGAGCGGCGCTGGCGCCAGCACCGCCTCGGTCGCCTCCGTGCGCTGTCAATAAGCTGCAACATTTCCCTGTCATCCTGATCAATCGAGCGAGGCCGACGTGAGCATGCCATCCAAGGTCTTATGGGGCGAAGGATTGTTCCTGCGCCCCCAGCATTTCCAGCAGCAGGACCGCTACCACGAGGCGCGGCTGAACCAGACCGCCTGCGCGCTACACCCGTATTGCTGGGGCGTGCGGCGCCTGGGCATCGACCTCGACGCCCTGCGCCACGACGTGCTGCGCATCGACGAACTGTCGCTGCTGTTCCCGGACGGCGAAGTGTATCGCGCCCCGGGAGGAGATCCGCTGCCGCTGCCGGTGCGCCTGGGCGAGCTGCCCGGCTCGCCGCAGACCGTCACCTTCCACGCCGCCCTGCCCTCGCTCAAGACCCACGGCGAAAACTGCAGCATCGGCGACGACGGGGTCGACTTTCCGGATGCGCCGACAATGCGCTACGGCCGCCACGAGCGCGAAACCCAGGACCTGTACACCCAGGCCGCCGATGCCCCGGTCACTTACCTGCGCAAGACGCTGCGCCTGGTGCCCGAGAGCGAGGCGCTGGAAGCCTACGAGAGCTTTCCGCTACTGCGCCTGCGCCGTGTGGCCACCGGCGGCTTCGAGCTCGATCCCGGCTTCATCCCGCCCAGCATGTCGATCGACGCCGTGAGCGGGCAAGCGGGCGGCCTGCATACCGGCCTGGCGCGGCTGATGGAAAAGCTGCTGGCCAAGGTCAACGCCCTGTACGGCGACCTGCGCGAGCCGAGCCGCAACGTGGTCGAGATCCGCGGCGGCGACGTCTCCTCGTTCTGGCTGCTGCACACCGCCAGCGCCGGCTATGCGGCGCTGGCCCACTACCTGCATCACCGCGAGCTGCATCCGGAGCGCCTGTACGGCGCCCTGCTGCAGCTGGCCGGCGGCCTGATGACCTATTCGCGCAGCTACCGGCTGGAAGACCTGCCGTCCTACGTGCACGCCGATCCGGGACCGCAGTTCGCGCGCCTGGACGGCATCATCCGCGACCTGCTCGACACCGTGATCTCGTCGCGCTATTTCACCATCGCTCTGCACAAGGACCGCCCCAACTACTACCTGGGCGCGCTCGACTCGGGCCGCATCAACCTGCAGACCACGCTGTACCTGGCGGTGTCGGCCGACATGGCGGCGCTCAAGCTGGTGGAAGCCGTTCCGCTGCAATTCAAGATCGGCGCGCCGGAAGACGTCGACAAGTTCGTGCTGTCGGCGCTGCCGGGCGTGAAGCTGGTGCACGCGCCGCAGGTGCCGGCGGCGATTCCGGTGCGGCCCGACACCTATTATTTCGTGCTCGAGAACCGCGGCGCGCTGTACGAATCGATGCTCAAGTCACAGTCGATCTCGATCTACGTGCCGGGCGGGCATGTGCCGGGCGGACCGCCGCCTGCCGCCCACGGCGCCGGCAGCCAGAATTCCTTGCATGGCGTCGTGCACAGCGCGCCCGGCATCCGCGACCTGCGGCTCGAACTGATCGCGGTGTCGGCATGAACGCCTTCATCGAGCGCCGCGCCGCGCCTGCAGGCGACCAGGGTGCCAGCCGTGTTCAACGGCTGGTGGACATCATGTACGAGGGTTTCCATGCGCTGTTCCTGCTGCAGAACGGCTGCGGGCCGCAGGACAAGGGCGCGTTCGCAGACAACATGACCGCCTTCCTGGCCGACGTCGACCGCAACGCCAAGGGACTGGGCATCGCGGCCGAGGACGTGACGGCGGCCAAGTACGCCTTCTGCTCGGCGGTGGACGAGATCATCCTGCGCTCCAGCTACGAGGTGCGCGAAGCGTGGGAAACGCGCCCGCTGCAGCTGCGCGTATTCGGCGACCAGCTGGCGGGCGAGCACTTCTTCCACCGGCTGGAAGACCTGCGCGCGCGCGGCGCCCAGCACGTCGAGGCGCTGGAAGTGTTCCATATGTGCCTGCTGCTCGGCTTCCAGGGCCGCTACGCGCTCGACGGCCGCGACAAGCTCGATTACCTGATCGCGCGCCTGGGCGACGAGATCGCGCGCATGCGCGGGCGCACGCGCGGGTTCGCGCCGCATGCCGAACGGCCGGACCAGGTGGTGAACCGGCTGCGCAGCGACCTGTCGCTGTGGGTGCTGGGGGCGGTGTTCGCTGTGGTGGGACTGGGCGGCTACCTGGGCTTCCGGACCGTGCTGGGACGCGAGACCGAGGCGACGCTGGCACAGTACAACGACCTGGTGAAGCTGCCGCCGCGGGCGGCGTATGTGACGATTACCTTGCCGTGATCGGGATGGCCGACCCACCGGCCAGATTGGTAATATCGTTGCCCCAAAACCGTCGTCCCCGCGAAGGCGGGGACCCAAGTCCGTTGCGTACCAACTGCATTACAAGCTATCGGTCTGCATGCAAACTTGGGTCCCCGCCTTCGCGGGGACGACGGCTCATGAGTTGGTAGCCAGGCTTTACTGAATCACCTTGAACTCGATCCTGCGATTCCTCGCCTTCCCTTCCGGCGTCCGGTTATCCGCCACCGGCCGATCGGGCCCCTCCCCCGACACCGCGATCGAGTCCGGCGCGATCCCCTGCCCCACCACGTAGGTCTTGACCGCCTCGGCGCGCGCCTGGCTGAGCGACAGGTTGCCGGCGCGCGAGCCGGCGTTGTCGGTGTGGCCGATGACCTCGACCCGCACGCCCTTGAGCTTGCGCAGCGCCGCCGTCATCTGGTCCAGCACCTCGGTCCCGGCCGGCGTCAGCGCCGCCTTGCCCGATTCGAACTCGATGATGCGGTCGGCCAGCGCGGTGTCCAGCACCGCCTGCTGCGACTGCACCACGCGCAGGCCGTTGTTGACGGTGTAGGTCGGATTCAGGCTGGCCGCGATCTCGGCAGCGATGCGCTGGCGCTGCGCTTCGTCGGCAACGTCGCCGCGCAGGCTGACGTTGTTGCCCTCCACTTTCAGCTGGCCGCCCTTCACCAGTCGCAAATTGGGCCCGATCAGGCGCCCGAGATACACATTCCAGTTGGCCGGCGTCGACACCGCGCCCACCGACAGCTGGTCGACCACGCGTCCGGCGCCGTACAGCGCGCGCAGGCGCTCCAGCAGGGCCGCCTTGCTCGCTTCGTCGGCGACCATGCCGCTGACCACCACCGGCGCTTCCGCAGTGCCGCCTTGGGTCACGGCCGCCGCCTGCGGATCGGCATGCGCGGCGCCGGCGGCCAGCCAGGCCGCCATCAACAACAGGGAAGTTTTCACGTCATGCTCCAATGAAGGTCTTCATGAACAGGTCGTGCGCCAGTCCCAGGGGCAGGTCGGGCTGGGCCAGGTGGCTGGCCAGCACGCGCACGTCGGCGTCGAACTGGAGCTGCTCGTCGATCCAGTCGGTGTCGCGCAGGTGCACCTGGAATTCGCTGCCCACCAGCGGGTCGATCACGGCGCGCAGCGTTTCGGCCAGGGCGGCGCAAAAGCCCACCACCAGCACCGGACGGTCTTCCTGGCGCGTGACGAACAGCGCCAGGTCGAACTGGGCGCGGCGCAGGAACGGCGCGATCAGTTCCAGCCAGAAGGCGGCCACGCAATAGCGCGCCGCGCCGTCCTGCGGCAGCGGCAGCACCAGGCTTTTGTGCAGTTCGGCCGGCTGGCTGTGCATCACCGGCTGCAGCAGCAATCCCAGCGCCAGCACCAGGCGCGCCACGCCGGGGCGCCCGAGCAGGTTGTCGAGCGAACCAAGCGTGCCGTGCTCCATCCAGCGCGCCAATCCTGCCTCGTCGCCCAGGCCGATGGCGCTGTCGGCGATCGTCTGCAGCCACGCCGCCGGATCGGTCTCGCCGAGCACCTTGGGGCAGATCTCTTCCAGGAACACCCACAACGGCGCGAACGCCAGCGGACAGCGCGCAACGAAGGCCGCCGGGTCGTTCACGGCCAGCGTGCGCGTGGCCAGGAATGGAAAGCGTCGCCCGGACTGGTCGCGGCTGGCCAGCAGGTGGCCGGCCACCGCGTGGTGGCGCGCCGGACCGACCAGGGCGAAGCTCACCGGCGGCATGGCGTCGTAGTGAAAGCGCCAGCGCGCATCCGACGGCAACAGAGTCATGACCTTGGCCAGCCAGCCGTCGAGCATGCCCATCACGGCGGTGTCGTTGGCCAGCTTGACGAAGTCGGCGCGCGCCGGCACCTTGCCGAAATAGCCGATACGGTCCGGGCGCATCACTGGACTCCCGCGCTGGCCAGCGCCGGCGCATTCGCGGGGGCAGGCTCTGGTGCTGGCGCCGCATCGCTGCGACCGACGATCGCCTGCGGCAGGCGCAGGCCGCGGAAGCCCTGGCCGCTGCCGGCACCCGATCCGCCCGACTGCGGACTGCTGACGATCTTCAGGTCGACCGCCACCGACACGTTGTTGGCGCTCCAGCGCAGCTCGTGCACGCCGTCGTCCTTGCGCTTGCGCTGGGCCGCCTCGAACAGGCGCTGCAGGCCGAACTGGCCGGGCTGGTTGAACAGCTCCACGGTGCGCCCGTCGAAGGTCACCGCCGACACGCGCGCCCCGGCCATCCCCTGCGGGCCCGGGTGCACCATATTGGTCCAGCTGGGCGGCGTGTTCCGGTAGCGCAGCTGCTGGCCGTCGATCTCGATCGTGTATTCGAGGGTGCCGGGCGCGCTAAGAGGCAGCACCTGGAACACCGTCTGCGCCGCGCCGCCGCTGGCCACGCCATTGTTCGACAGCGGCGCCACCCAGCCCGGGAAACTGGCCACCGCCTGGGGTACGAGCGCGATGCCGATGTCGGCCCAGGTGCGCGCCGCCAGCACGTCGCCGCGCCGCACCACGAGCGGCCCCATCGAGGTATTCACGAACCTGGCCACCGCGCCTTCGGGCCCGAACACCTGGCCGATCTCGTCCGGCGTGGCCTCGACGCTGGAGCTGGCGCTGAACGGGTACTTGGTGGCCAGGGTGCGCGTGAACGGCTCGACCACCTGCGCCTGCCAGGTCTTGTTGATCTCGGCCTCGGACGGCAGCACGATCATGGCGAAGGTCTGGGTCAGCGGGCGCACCAGCAGGGGCCGCAGCGCGCCCTTCTGGCTGTCGCTCATCCCGGTCAGCATCTGCTCGTCGACGTAGCGCAGCGCGTCGGCCAGTTCCGAGCCGCTGCCTTCCAGCGTCTGCTGCATGAACTGCTTGGCGCCGGGGCCGGGGTCGCCCTGGTTCTTCAGCTGGTTCAGGCGTGTGCGCAAACGCGACAGCGCATCCAGATAGCCGGTCATCAGCGAGGCTTCTTTTTCCTTCGCCCCGACCAGCCGCGCCACGCCGGCGAACTCGCGCCCGATCGGCCCTGCTCCCTGCGCCTGGCCCTGGGCCATGAGCGCAACCGGATCGACGGTATCGGCCAGCGTGCGCGCATCCGACGGCGCCCGGCGCAGGATCACTTCCTTGATCCACCCGATCACGCCACGCTCGGTCTTGCTCATCGCCGCGCGCGGCGCGCCCGGATTGTCCCACACCGTCTCGTCGTAGATGGTGCGCAGCAGCCTGGCGATGGGCGACGATTGCGGGTCGCCCAGCCGGTTCATGGCCTGCACGCTGGCGTCGAAGCCGCGCAGGTCGGCCACCGCCACGCCCTGCACGAACTTGACCCATTCGCGCGCGTAGTCGGCCTTGTACAGGTCGATCAGCGTCTTCTGGATCTGCTCCGGGCTGCCTTCCAGCGTCAGGTCGTCGCGCGCGGTGGTCTTCAACACCCAGTCGACCGTGTTCAGCTCCTTGTTGGAGGCGTCGCGGATCGCGCCGGCCACGAACTTTTCCCAGGCCGCGCGGGTGAAGGCGCCGCTGACCGCATGGCTGCCCGCCACCAGGCCCGCATCCTGTTCGCCCACGATGCGCGCCACCGTCACCGCCGGGAAGCGCGTCGCGGCCCGCGTCTTGATGTCGGCGTAGACGCGCTCGCGCGCCGGCGTGCCGCGCACCACGCGGCGCAGGTGCTCGCGGGTGGTGTCGAGCAGGCCGAGTTTCAGGGTCATCTGCGGCCAGGCCGGATCGTTGATCTGGTCCAGGTGGAAGCTCAATAGCCGCTCGGCGCTGCGGATCATCTGCTCGCGCGGCATGCTGCCGCGGTTCGCCGCCAGCCAGCCGCGCCAGTAACGGGTCAGCTGGTCGTTCAGGTGGCCCGGTTCGGCGTGCCGTTTGTCGCCCAGCATCAGGTAGGTCTTGAGGGCGTTGTAGGCGTCGCCGACGTTGGTGGGCGAGGCATCCTGGTAGGGCTGGCCGGGCTTCGGTGGAGCAGTCGGCGCCTGGGCGTTGGGGTCGAGCGCGGCGGCGTTGTTGTTCACCTCAAGCAGCATCGATTCCAGTGCGGCGGTGACCGGCTCCACCATCACCGCGCGCACCCCGGCGAAGTATTCGTCGCGCAGCTTGCGCTCGAGGGTCTCGCCCTGGTACAGGCCGAACGTCAGCGCCAGCGGCTGGTCTTCGGCATAGCGGTCCAGCTGCTCGATCCGGTCCTGCAGGATGTCGAGCGCTTCCAGGCGCGACTGCAAGTCGATGCGTCCGGCCTGGAGCTTCTGCACCTTCTCCAGGTCGGACTGCACGTTGGCCACCAGCTGGCGATTGCCCATATATGACCACGACCAGCTGCCCATCGCGCAGCCCAGCACGATGGTGGCGGCGAAGAAGGCGCCCACCTTCCAGCGCGCCGCCGACGGATTGGTATAGCGCTTGACCAATTCACGGTCGGCGAAGATCACCTTGCGGAACAGGTCGAGCAGGAAGAAACCGGACTGCTCGCCGGCGGCGTCGGGCGCCGTCCCTTTCTGCTCCTGCAGCGCCAGGTCGAAGCGGCTGGCCACGCGCCGACTGGAAAGGTCTTGCACGCTGCCTTCCTGCAGCGCGCTGGTGAAATAAAAGCCTCGGAACACCGGCTTGAACTGATAAGTGTTCTCTTCGAACAGCGTGGCCAGGAAAGCGCGCAGCGGGGTCTTGATCGCCGCGAATTCGAGCGGGAAGGTGAACACGCCGGGCCGCATCGCGCTGCTGCGGTTGGCCCCCATGCCGGCCAGGCTCATTTCCTTGAGGCCGTCGACCAGTTCCTCGAACTGGCTGTCGAAGAAGCCCAGCACGTCCACCGGCGTGGAGCGCCGGTTGTAGCGCAGCGTGGCGCCCCAGATGCGATCGCGCTCGGCGCGTTCGGCGCCGTGGAAGAAGTCCTGGAAGCCGGCGATCAGGTCGGCCTTGGTGAACACCACGTACACCGGCGCATGCACGCCCAGGCGCTCGGTCAGTTCCTGCACCCGGGTGCGCAGGTTCTTGGCCAGTTCGTGCGAGGCGGTGGCCGGACCCGCCATCAGTTCGGCCACGCTGACCGCGATCAGGATGCCGTTGACCGGCGCCCGGCTGCGGTGCTTGCGTAGCAGGTCAAGGAAGCCGAACCACTCGTTGCGGTCGTCGTCCTGCACCGAGTAACGGCCGGCGGTGTCGAGCAGGATGCCGTCGGTGGTGAAGAACCAGTCGCAGTTGCGGGTGCCGCCCACGCCCTGCAGCGCCTTGTTGCCGGGGATCGGGAAGGTCAGCCCGGAGTGGACGATGGCGCTGCTCTTGCCGGCCGCCGGATTGCCGATGATCATGTACCAGGGCAGCTCGTACAGCGCCGCGGCGCCGCGCGTCAGGCCCAGCTTCGAGGTCTTGATGGTCGATACCGCTTCCAGCAGATTCTTGCGCAGCACCGCGACTTCGCCGCGGCCGTCGGCTTCAAGACTGGCGTCGCCCTCGGCCATCGCCGCCAGCAGCTGCCTGGCCTTGCGCGCGCGCCAGGCGCGGTGCAGCATCCACCAGATGCCCCAGCAGGCCAACAGCACCAGGCCGACGATCGCAGCCCACAACAGACCGACGCCAAGCACCGCGGCGCCGATCATCAGGATGGCCGCGAGCGCGGCGATACCGATCACCGCCAGCACGCGGGTGTCGGTCAGGAACTTCCAGATTCGTGCCATGGCGGGATGAGTGTGGTTGCAAAGGGAGTGGACGGGAGCTGCGACAGATCCAGCAGGAAATGTCGCATGTCGAAGTCAGCCGGCATTTGAGCCGTCGCAACCCCCGCCGGACCGTATCAACGGCGCATCACTCCGCGCATCCGCAACTCGATGTGGCCGAAATCCATCATCTGCCAGCGCCCGCCCCAGGTCAGGCCGAGCGATTCGGCCACCTGGCCGTACAGCTGGTAGCCGCGCATGGCCCACGGATCCTTCTCCGAGATCACCAGCTTGCCGTCGCGCAGGAAGGCGCAATCGGCCGCCAGCCCATACTGGTGCCAGCTCTGGAACGCACGCGCATTGGTGACGTGGCCGCCCGCATTGGCCAGCTCGTCCTGGCGCGCCGGGCTGCGGTAGCCTTCCAGCAGTGCCATCTCGTAGCCGTGCTGTTCCTTCATGATCTTGAACGCCAACAGCAGCCGCGCGCTGAAGTCGGGATGCAGCAGGCCCCAGTTGCGGCTGGCGCCCACCAGCATCGGCCGCACCAGCTCCACTTCGCGGGTGGTGAACACATCCGGCGGTAGAGCGACCGGCGGCACCAGCTGCTCGCCGGCCAGCAGCGCTGCGATCTGCTCGTCGGGCAAGGCGTTGCTGCTTTCATACACCGGCAGCATGCCCGGTTTGCTCAATGCCAGCGCCAGCAGCGACGGCACCAGGATCACCGGCACCCCGACCGCCAGCAGCATGCGGTGACGGCGCGCACCGTCCACGATGCGCGCGCGCCAGTCGGTGGCGGCCTCTTCCAGCGCGGCGCCGGACTGGCGGCGCGCGTGATGCCAGGCCGGCGCCCGGCGCGCGAACAGGCCGCGCACGTTGAACACGCCACGCGACACCCATGCGCGCCCACCTGGAAAAAGCACAAGCCAGATCAGGCCGGATGCAACACAAACGTACAGAAGGGCGATAAAGATCAGCATGGAAGTCCCCAAGATTGTTTCTAATCGGAATCGGAAAAGCCAATCTTAGGAGTGTTGTCGTGCGTCCTTCAGACGAAAATCAAGCTGCCAGCTCGCATCCTCATCTGCGCCCCAACCTGATGTCGTCATCGCGCCGCAGTGGCCATGAAGACAGCATCCTGGCCAAACTCGAGCGCGAGCCGGCGCGCCGTTCAGGCGGACGCACCGGGGTGCGCCTGGTCTGGTACGGCGCCGCCGCCCTGGTCGCGGTGGGGCTGACTGCCACCCTGGCCTTGCTGGCGGCCGACAGCGGCACGCAGACGGTGGAGGTGGCACAGGTCAGCGAAAGCGGGGCGGTGCGTATCGGCGGCGCGGTGTCGCAGCCGCTGCAAGAGGCGCAGCCGGGCACGGAAAACGTGCCGGCGCCGGTTCAGGAGACGAGGTCGGCCCTGATCGTCGACGCCGCGCCCGAGCCGGCGCCGCCACTGCGCATGCTCGACGGGCCGGACGCCAAGCCGGCGCCGGTCAAGGTGGCGCCGGTGATCGTTCCGCCGGCCCCGGTAAAAGTGGCGGCGGCCCCCCCGGTGCGCGAGTCCCGACCGGAGCCGCGACCGGAACCACGGCGCGAGGCCCGCTCTGAGCCACGCCAGGAGCGTCGTCCCGAAGCGCGTGGCGTGGCGCGCAGCGAAGCCCGCCCTGCTCCCAGCCGTGCGCGCACCGCTTCGGCCCGCCCGCCAGCACGCCAGAACCCACGGGCGCGCACGATCAACCCGGCCCGCTCGGGCGAACACGACGACAGCGACGTGGCGCTGATCTCGGCCGTCATCTATCACGCCAACGGCCACGCTGCCGGCGACGGCATTGACGAAAACGCATCGCCCTGCGCCGACGACGCCTGCCGCCCCCGCCCCGCCCGTCAATAACGTGGTAAAAAGTCCGCGCCATCGGTTGGCGCGGCCAAAAGCGCTGGGACTTCGGCGCCGACGGCGTTATACTGTACATAAGCACAGTAGGACGTTCCGTCATGATCAGGGTTCTGGAAAACGAGTTTTATTATCTGGACAATTTCCAGCGCGTTCTCGATTGGATCGGCGAACGCTATGCCGACCTGCTCGACGAAACCGAACTCGCCTTCCTGGCCGCCTTCCCGGCCCTGCCGCAGAATGCGCGCGCGCTGTTCGTGCGCATGGTCATGCGCAAGGGCGACCTGTTCCGCGCCAGCAAGCTGATGTACGCCGAGATCGGCTGCCCGGTCGAAGCGGCCAACCTGCTGCTCGGCACCGGCTGGATCGAACGTGACCCCGCGTTGACGCTGGACGAATTGTTCGACCTGCTGTCCAAACCCGAGATCGCCGAAGCCTTCGGCGCGCGCCTGCGCCACAAGAACGCGCGCAAGGACGAGCAACTTGCAGCATTGCGCGAGGCGCTGTGCGACGAACTCACCGACGCCGACCAGCGTCCCTTCTCCGTCTGGTACCAGGACTGCACCGATACCGCGCTACGCATCCTGGTGAAACCGCTGTGCGACCGCCTGCGCCTGATCTTCTTCGGCAACCTGCACCAGGACTGGACCGAGTTCGTGCTGTCCGACCTGGGCCTGTTCCGCTACGAACAGGTTGACATCTCGCCGGCCTCGCGCGGCTTCCGGCGCCGCGCCGACGTCGAGCACTACATCCAGCTGCATGCGTGCCGCGAACGCTTCGCCAGCGCCCGCGACACCGGCGAGACGGTCGACCAGATCGTGCGCGACGTGCCGCAGCACGCCTTCGGCAACGACTGGCTCGAAAGCCGGCGCGAAAAGCTGCTGTTCCAGATCGGCCAGCACTACGAAAAATTGAAGGACTGGGACGGCGCCTTCGATGCGTACGCGCGCTGCCGCTTCCCCGGCGCGCGCGCGCGTTCGATCCGGGTGCTGGAAAAGCACGAGCGCTTCGAGCACGCCTATCAACTCCTGTGCACCGCCCAGATTAACCCCGAAAGCGACGCCGAACGCCAGCACCTGGCGCGCATCGCACCGCGCCTGGCGCGCAAACTCGGCCACGCGCGCCTGCCGGCGCGGCGCGCCGCGGCGGTCGACCGCATCGACCTGTGCCTGCCGCTGCCGCACCTCGGTCCGTGGGTCGAAGGCGTGGTGCGCGACCACCTGGCGCAGCAAAGCGACATGCAAGCACCCGTGTTCTACGTCGAGAACGCGCTGGCCAACACCCTGTTCGGCCTGCTGTGCTGGCGCGCCGTGTTCGCGGCCATCCCCGGCGCCTTCTTCCACCCCTTTCACCGCGGCCCGGCTGACCTGTACAGCGCCGACTTCCACCAGCGCCGCGCGGCGGAATTCGCCGCCTGCCTGGCCGAACTGGACGACGGCAGCTACCGTGACACGATCCGGCGCAACCATCTCGAAAAGGCCGGCCTGTCCTGCCCCTTCGTGCATTGGGAAGCGATCGACGCCGACCTGCTCGAGCTGGCCCTGCACTGCATCCCGCCGACGCACCTGCGCAAGTGGTGCGAGCGCATCCTGGCCGACGTCAAGGCCAACCGCACCGGCTTCCCCGACCTGATCCAGTTCTGGCCCCATGAGGCGCGCTACACCATGATCGAGGTGAAGGGCCCGGGCGACCGGCTGCAGGACAACCAGCTGCGCTGGATCGAGTACTGCGCAACGCACGGCATGCCGGTCTCGGTGTGCTACCTGCAGTGGGAACAGGCAGCCGAAGCGCCGGCACTGGAACAGGCCGCGTGAGCTACACCGTCGCGGTACGGGCCCTGTGCGAGTTCACGGCCAAGCAGGGTGACCTCGACCTGCGCTTCACGCCCTCGCCCAGCGCCCAGGAAGGCATTGCCGGCCACGCCGTGGTCGGCGCGCGCCGCGGCGACGGCTACCGCACCGAGGTGGCGCTGTCGGGCGAATGGAACGGTGTGCACGTGCGCGGCCGCGCCGACGGCTTCGACGAACGCGAATGCCTGGTCGAAGAGATCAAGACCCACCGCGGCCGCGCCGATGCGATCCCCGACAACCACCGCCACCTGCACTGGGCCCAGGTACGCGTCTACGGCCACCTGCTGTGCGCCGAGCTGGGGCTGGAGCGCATCCACCTGGCGCTAGTCTACTACGACATCGGCAGCGGCGTCGAAACCGTGCTGCGCGAGACGCGCGACGCCGCCTGGCTGCAATCGCACTTTCGCGACCTGTGCGAACACTTCGCCGCCTGGGCCGCCAGCGAGGCGGCGCACCGCACGGCGCGCGACGCGGCCCTGAGCGCCCTGCGCTTCCCGCACGCCGATTTCCGGCCCGGCCAGCGCCAGCTGTCCGAAAACATCTACCGCGCCAACGCCAGCGGACGGTGCCTGCTGGCGCAGGCCCCGACCGGCATCGGCAAGACCGTCGGCAGCCTGTTTCCGGTATTGAAGGCCTTGCCGCAGCAGGGCCTGGACAAGGTGTTCTTTCTGGCCGCCAAGACGCCGGGGCGGCGCCTGGCGCTGGACGGCGCGGCGAGCCTCTGTCGTGCCAGTTCGACCTCCGGGAGGACGATCCCGCTGCGCGTGCTCGAACTGACCGCGCGCGACAAGGCCTGCGAGCATCCCGATAAAGCCTGCCACGGCGAATCCTGCCCGCTGGCCAAAGGGTTCTACGACCGCCTGCCGCAAGCGCGCGCCGCCGCGGCCGAGGTGCCGGTGCTGGACCGCGAAGCCCTGCGCGAAGTGGCCCTGGCGCACGACGTCTGCCCCTACTACCTGGGCAGCGAGATGGCGCGCTGGTCCGACGTGGTGGTTGGCGACTACAACTATTATTTCGACGGCGGCGCCATGCTGTACGCGCTGGCCCAGAACAACGGCTGGAAGACCAGCGTGCTGGTCGACGAGGCGCACAACCTGGTCAGCCGCGCGCGCTCGATGTACAGCGCCCAGATCGACCGCACCGCGCTGCGCCTGGCGCGCGCCAATGCGCCGGGCGAGATCAAGAAGGCGCTGGAAAAGGTCGGGCGTGCCTGGTCGGCCGTCAACAAGACCGCCCCGGCGCCCTACCAGGTGCTGGAATCGGTGCCGTCGAAACTGGTCGACGCGCTGCAAACGGCTGCCAGCGCGGTCAACGAACACCTGGCCGCCTTCCCCGGCCCGCTCGACCCCGACCTGCAGCGCTTCCATTTCGATGCGCTGGCCTTCGTGCGCCTGGCCGAAGCCTTCGGCCCGCACTCGCTGTGCGACCTGTCGCGCGAAGGCATGCACGATCCGCTGCGCGATTCGGTCATCTGCATCCGCAACGTGGTGCCGGCGCCCTTCCTCGGCCCGCGCTTCGCCGCCGCCCATTCGGCCACGCTGTTCTCGGCCACGCTCGGCACATGGCACTACTGCTGCGACACGCTCGGCCTGCCCGAGGACACGGCCTGGGTCGACGTCGCCTCGCCATTCAAGGCCGACCAGCTCGACGTGCACGTCGCGCACGGCATCTCGACCCGCTACCAGCAGCGCGCCGCCTCGGTGGCGCCGATCGCGGCCCTGATCGCGCGCCAGTACCGCGAACGCGAAGGCAACTACCTGGCCTTCTTCAGCAGCTTCGACTACATGGACCAGGTGGCGACGGCGCTGGCGCGGCTCGACCCGTCCATCCCGCTGTGGCGCCAGGAGCGGCGCATGAGCGAGGCCGAGCGCCAGGGATTCATCGACCGCTTCGCGCCGGGCGGCGCCGGGATCGGCTTCGCGGTGCTGGGCGGCGCCTTCGGCGAAGGGGTCGACCTGCCGGGCAACCGCCTGATCGGGGCCTTCGTGGCCACCCTCGGGCTGCCGCAGGTGAACCCGGTCAACGAACAGCTGCGCGAACGGATGCAGACCCTGTTCGGCGCCGGCTACGACTACACCTATCTTTACCCCGGCATCCAGAAGGTGGTGCAGGCGGCCGGGCGCGTGATCCGCACCGAACAGGATCGCGGCGTGGTATGGCTGATCGACGACCGCTTCGGCCAGCCGGGCATCCGTTCGCTGATGCCGGCGTGGTGGGAGCTGGACGCGCGTCCGGCGCGGCCAGCCGCAAATCCGGCGGCAAACAAGCCGGCGCTGTCAGCCTAGCAGCGCGCGCACCTTCTGGTAGCCGCTGCGGCTGATCGGCAGGCGCACGCCGCCGTCCAGCACGGCGCAGTGGTTGTCCTTGCTGACCGGTTCGATGCGCCGCACCGCGCCCACATTCACGATGAACGAGCGGTGGATGCGCACGAACAGCGCCGGGTCGAGTTGCGCTTCCAGCTCCGACAGGCTCCCGTGCTTCAGGTAGCGTTCACCTTCTGCGCTGATCCCGACGTAGTCGTCCTGGGCCTCGATGTAGTCGATGCTGCTGCTTGCCACCACGTGCACGCGCGCGCCGTCGCGAATCAGGATCCGCTCCAGTGGCTGCTGGCGCGCCGCCGCCTCCTTCACCAGCGCCTGCATCCCCGCTGCCTGACTGCTTGACGGCATACGCTGTCGCGCCTGCGCCAGCGCTTCGGCCAGGCGCTCGCGCGAAAACGGCTTGAGGAGGTAATCCAGGGCATGCACCTCGAACGCGCGCAGCGCGAACCCGTCATAGGCGGTGGCGAAGATGTAGTGCGGCCCGGCGCCGGCCAGCTCCACCACTTCGAAACCGTCCAGCTTCGGCATCTGGATGTCGAGGAATACCAAATCCGGATCGCGTTCGGCGATCGCCTTGACCGCCTCGAAGCCGTTGGCGCATTCGCCGACGATCTCGACGTCGGCGTGCGCCGCCAAATACTCGCGCAGCAGCGCGCGCGCCAGGTGTTCGTCGTCCACGATCAGTACGCGCATTCTCATTGCCTCCCTTCTTCTCCTGTCTCATAGGGCAGCACCAGGTCCACCCTGAATGACTTCCCGTTCTTTTTCCAGTGCACGCCGGCCTCGATGCCGTAGGCCGCCGCCAGGCGCTGGCGGACGTTGACCAAGCCGATGCCCTTGCCGCCCGCTCCCGTCACCGCATCCGGATCGGCATCGTTTTCGATGCTGATCTTCAGTTGCGAGCCGGCGCGTTCGGCGCGCACCCGGATCGTGCCGCCGTCGAGCAAGCCGCCGATGCCATGCTTGACCGCGTTCTCGACCAGCGGCTGCAGGATCATCGGCGGCAGCAGGCAGCGCTGCGCATCCGCATCGACCTGCTGCTCGAACGCCAGGCGCGGCCCGAAGCGCACCGCCTCGATCGCGATGAAGCGCCGCACCAGCGCCACTTCTTCCAGCAACGTCACCTTGCGCTGCGCCTCCAGCCCCAGCGTCTGGCGAAAGAAGCCGGCCAGCTGCAGCGTCATGTCGCGCGCGCCGGCCGCGTCGATGGCGGTGAGCGCGCTGATCGAATTCAGGCTGTTGAACAGGAAGTGCGGATCGATCTGGGTGCGCAGCATGCGCAGCTCGGCCTCCTGCGCCAGCAGGCGCGCTTCCAGCTCGCTGCGTTCCAGCCCGCGTGCACGTTCGAACTCCATCGCCAGGTAATGCGCCGCCCCGCTCACTCCGTACCACAGCACGCCGACGCCGAACATCATTGCCGTCAGCGGCCGCGACATCGTCACCGTCTGCGTGTGCGGCGCCAGCCACGCGCACAGCGCGGCCCAGGCATTGCCGGCCACGCACCACAACAGCGAAGCGATGACGGCGCTGGCGAAGAACACGCCGAGGATCGCCGGCAAAGGCTTGCGCGCCAGCGGAAAGGCGCGGCACAGGTAGTAGGCCGAAAAGCCGCAGGCGCTGGCATACACCAGCACCAGCGGCAGCGTGAATATGGCGGCGGCGCCTGGCGCCACGTCGCCGGTCGCCGCCAGCAGCCCGGCCAGCATCAGGCCCAGCATCAGCCAGGCCGCCAGGTACAGCGCCGCGCTGCGCCGCCCCCAGGCGCCGGCGCCCATCAGCGATATTCCATCAATTGCGCACCTCGACCCCGCCCATGATCGCATAGCCGCGCACGATCAGGCGCTTGCTGTCGTCGGGTGGCGCCACCGTCTTCTCTTCGAACCCGCCGAGAATCGGCGTGCCATCCAGGATCACGGTCCAATCGGGCGGGCACTTGAGCGTCAGGCCGCCCCAGAACGCGAACACATTGACCACCGCTTCGCCCTGGATCGACGCGCCGCGCAGGTCGAGCGCGCAGCCGCCCATGATGGCAGTGACTTCGGCGCCGCGAAAATCCTGGCTGGTGACGCGCCGCTCGAAGCCGCCCAGCACCGCCACCACGTCCAGCATGCTGTCGGCCGGCGCGCCGTCCTTCAGCACGCCGTGCGCCGGACGCCGGCCGCGCAGCGCCTTGGTCACCAGGAAGACGCCGAGGCCGATCAGCACCAGCGGCCACACCGTGCGCCAGTTGAAGTCGATCACGCCCATCCGGTCCAGCATCATCAGGATCCCGATCCCGACCAGGCCACCGCCCATCAGGACCCCGCCCTGGGTGCGCGTGTCGCACAGCTTGACGGTGCCGGCGATCACGAACACCATCGGCCAGAACGAGAAGGCGCGGTGCATGTCGAGGATGCCCAGGTTATCGAGCAGGAACAGCAGTCCCATGCCGATCACCAGCAGGCCAAGCACCACCTGGCTGGTCATGCCGCGCGGCTGCAGTTCATTTTTCATGGTGGTTCTCCATGCGCGCGGCCATGCGGTTGTTGTTGAAGCGGCGCGCGATGAACGGATCGAGCACCAGCTTGACGCCCCACATCAGGATGAACAGCGGCCAACTGTTGCGAAACGTGAGGCCGAAGGCGTTTTCGAACACGGCGAACAGCCACAGGCCGGTGAACACGGTCCACAGGCCGTTGCCGAATTCTTTTGGGCTCGGGTAGCCGATGGTCTGGCTGACGCCGATCACCACCAGCAGCAGCGGCGCGTAGTGCCAGTAATCCTGGGCGTCGATATGGCCCAGGCGGTCCAGCAGCACCACCGTGCCCAGCACGATCAGCGCCAGGCCCCACAGCACCTGCTTGCGCCAGCGGTATGCATCTTCGGTATTCATGTGACTTGGCTCCTGTTGAATTGAACGTCAGCGAACAGGACGAACGATAGCAAGAACCGCGGCAGGCGCGAAACCGCTTTTCGGCGAATGGCGGCCGGCGGGCGGCGAATGGAGAAAAGGAGATCGAACGGCGGCGAACGGCGAACCGGCATTCGAGCGGGATGCAGCCGGCGGCGCGCCTGGCGCCGGCAGACGACGAGAACGGCGGGACGAAAAAAAGCCCGCCTCCAGGGCGGGCCATGCTCGGTGCGAACCGTGCGCTCAGGCTGCGACTTGCGCCTCGTCGCGTGGACGCATGCCTTTCGGCTGGTTGCGGTACTTGGCGCGCGCTTCCGCCTGGCGGATCGCTTCGCGGGCGACGTTGGTGCGCTTGATCTCGAGGCGTTCTTTCTTGCCGCGGTGTTGTGCGATGTGCTTGCTGCCGATCTTGCTGGTCATGGATGTCTCCTTGGGTTGGGGCTTGCCGTCCCGACGCCTGCATGGCGCCGTGCGGCGGATTAGGAGCGGTTGGTTCCCATCTTGAGATCGGCCGGCATCAGCATGCCCCAGCCAAGCTGGCGCCGGATCTCCTCGGGCGTCGGCGGCGGCGCCGTGTCGCGCGCACGGCGTGCGAGATAGGCGCGCACCAGCTGCTTGGATGGATGCTTCACTTCTGACATGGCAACCTCCGCTTCCGATACGGTCCGCCGTCCAAGCGACAGGCAACGGCGGCCCTGAATTGGTGCCGGTCCTCGAGGCGACCGGCTAACCTGTTGAGATGGTTGGAATGCGCGGACTGCGATGCGCGAATGACGCGTTTCACAGTGCGCTCCTCACTCAGACAGGTCCATCATACAGAGCGCGACCGTTGTTCACCGTTAGGTGCCGCACACTATCGCCTAGCATTCCCGGTTCGACCCGCTTGCGGACGCAAACGGCGAAGCGCGACGACGCCCTGGTCGCCGCGTGCCCTCGTCATACAAGCCATCGTCCTGGCAATGAATCACGCTCACGTCGACAGGCTAACGCGATGCGATGTAGCGCGCTGGGGCTACGACACAATCAGGTTCGAGCTGCAAGCGACAGCAGGATGTGCGCGCCCGCATCAGCTTCCGCATGGCCGATGCGGGGATGCCTCGCGGCGTCGTCGAAACGACCATTGTTCGCCGTTTCTGCACGCGCATTTGCTGCTCGTGGTACCTCCCTGCCGCTTCCTGTCCTTATCCCTGTCATGCATCGATTGTGCTGGCAGTCCGACGCCACGGCACCGTCGGCCATGCTGGGAATTGACGAAATCGGGACGTCATAGATGATTTTTTCGTCCCGCGCGTCCAGGCGGCGGAAACGTCTACGGGCAGATGCAATTCCTAAATAAATAAATAACCGCTTAGAAATAATTAACTTCAATCATTTTCCGTTAATCACTCATTCCATTCTTAGATAAGAGAAACTCCATACCGATCCCAGTTAGCCGTTGAGTGACCTCAAATCCGTTATTCAATCCCGGACAGATAATAAACTTATAAATGATCAGCTAATCAAATCAACGCGCTATTTCGTCCAGCACCGTCATTTCGTTATTCGCCCTAGCCGCTGAATCATGCCTTGATTCAATTTAACGGATTTTACGACGCACAGTGAGTTCATCTGATTTCCAGGACAAACAGCAGAGCATTTCTGATTACCGATAAGCCGATCGCCATGTCCATTCAACGCCTCAGCCTCCCCAACCAGCTCTGTGCCCGAATCTGCGCCCGCATCGTGTCCATGCACCGCACCAGCAAGGTCGGCCTTGCGATCCTGGCCGACCTGATTGCGCTTCCCGTCTGTTTTTTAATCGCGATGATATTGCGCGGTGGCGATTTACAGCTTGCAAAACAATTCGATGCGGCATCGTATATGCTGGTTGCGGTATTAACCATCGGCGCCTTCTGGCTGTCCGATTTATACCGCGCGGTGATCCGCTATATCGACCACCGGCTGCTGATGCTCACCGGACTGGCATTGGCAATCGCCGTATTGGGCGCCTATCTGGCGCTGGTAATGGCCGATGAAGCGCGTTTCCCGCGCAGCGCGCTCGCCATTTACTGGTTCATCGCCTTTTCCTATGTCGTGGTATCGCGCATCGGCGTGCGCAACCTGCTGCGCAGCCAGCGCGGCCCGTGCACCCACAATTCGCTGGCAGTCGCCATCTACGGCGCGGGCGAGGCCGGCGCGCGCCTGGCGCAGACCATGCGCGACGGCGACGAATACCGCCCGCTGTGCTTCTTCGACGACAAGCGCGCCCTGACCGACCGCACCGTCGCCGGCCTGCGCGTGTTCCACACCGCGCGCCTGGCCGAACTGGTCGCCGCGCTGCGCATCCGCACCGTGGTCATCGCCCTGCCCAACGTCGCGCCCGAGCGCCTGCGCGAACTGATGCAGCGGCTCAGCCAGCCCGGCGTGCCGACCCGCATCCTGACCCGCCTGGTCGACCTCGGCGACGACAAATCCGCACCGCGCGAGGCGATCCGCGAACTGAAATTCGAAGACCTGCTCGGCCGTCCGGCGGTGCCGCCGCGCGTGGACCTGTTCGCCCGATGCGTGCGCGCCAGGGGCGTGCTCGTGACCGGCGCCGGCGGCTCCATCGGCAGCGAACTGTGCCGCCAGATCGCCACCCTCGGCCCGGCGCGCCTGCATCTGCTCGACCACTCCGAATACGCGCTGTACACCATCCGCCAGGAGCTGGCGGCGCGCTTTCCCGAACTGGCCATCCATGCCCACCTGGGCTCGGTGTGCAACGCCGACCTGGTCGACCGGGTGCTGGCCGCCGGCGGCGTCGACACCATCTACCACGCGGCCGCCTACAAGCACGTGCCGCTGGTCGAAGCCAACATCGTCGAAGGCCTGCGCAACAACGTGCTGGGCGCCCAGGTCGTGGCCGCGGCCGCCGCGCGCCACCGGGTCGCGACCTGCGTGCTGATCTCGAGCGACAAGGCGGTGCGGCCGACCAACATCATGGGCGCCAGCAAGCGCATCGCCGAACTGATCTTCCAGGCGGCGGCCGCTCGCGGCGGCGACACCACCTTCTGCATGGTCCGCTTCGGCAACGTGCTCGGCTCGTCCGGCTCGGTGATCCCGCTGTTCCAGCGCCAGATCGCGCGCGGCGGCCCGGTCACCATCACCCACCCCGAGGTGTCGCGCTACTTCATGCTGATCCCCGAGGCGGCCCAGCTGGTGATCCAGGCCGGCGCCATGGCCAAGGGCGGCGACGTGTTCGTGCTCGACATGGGCGAACCGGTGCGCATCGTCGACCTGGCGCGCACGATGATCGCCATGCACGGGCTCACCGAGCGCACGCCGCAGCAGGCGCGCGGCGACATCGACATCGAGTACGTCGGCCTGTTCCCCGGCGAGAAGCTGCACGAAGAACTGCTCACCGACGGCACCGTATTCCCGAGCGAGCACCCGCGCATCATGCGCATGAAGGAAAGCGCGCTGCGCCCGAGCGTCCTCGAGACCTGCATCACCTGCCTGATGATGGCTTGCGAGACGCACGAACGCGGCACGATCGAGTCGATGGTCAAGGCGATCGTGGCCGAATACGTGCCATCGCCGCCAGCACCGATGCCGCAGCCTGCCACGGTCGAGCCGGCACCGGTGGGCCTGATCCGCAAGCTGGTGCCGTTCCGGATCCAGACGTGATGGACGGGGCACCCGTTAGTCCCGAGCTTGTTCACCAACTGGATCGCCGGCGCGTTCGCGATTGAGGTGCATCGGGGCAGCGCCGGCGCCATGCAGCACCGCATCAAGCGCAGCACGCAGCGACATGTCAGACGCAGCACGCAAGAGATCACACGCAGCAGGTAACACAGGTAACACGCCGCACGCAGCAGAGCACGCATTACTGCATTACCGCATTCATCACTGCACAACCCGAGGAAAACCATGCGAGACGAGAATCAATCAGTACACCTGGAACAGCTCTTGACCCGGCTGCGCGAGCGCGAAGCCGTGATCGGCATCGTCGGTCTCGGCTACGTCGGCCTGCCGCTGGCGCTGCGCTACGCCGCGTCGGGCTTTCGCGTGCTTGGCATCGACATCGATGCCGACAAGGTCGCGCGGCTGAACCGGGGCGACAGCTATATGCAGCACATCGGCGCCGCCGCTATCGAAGCCGCCCGCGCCGCCGGCTTCAGCGCCAGCACCGACTTCCAGCGCGCCGCCGAACTCGACGCGCTGGTGATCTGCGTCCCGACCCCGCTCACCGCGTACCGCGAGCCCGACCTGTCCTACGTGCTCGGCACCGTCGAATCGCTGCTGCCGTGGATGCGTCCCGGCCAGCTGCTGTCGCTGGAAAGCACCACCTACCCCGGCACCACCGAGGAAGAACTGCGCCCGCGCCTGGAAGCGCGCGGTTTGCGCGTCGGCCATGACGTGTTCCTGGTGTTCTCGCCCGAACGCGAAGACCCGGGCAACCCCGACTACCACACCCGCACCATCCCGAAAGTGTGCGGCGGCTCCACCGAAGCCTGCCTGGAGGCCGGCCTGGCGCTGTACCGGCCGGCGATCGACACCGTGGTGCCGGTCAGCTCGACCCGCGCCGCCGAGTTGACCAAGCTGCTCGAGAACATCCATCGCGCCGTCAACATCGGCCTGGTCAACGAAATGAAAATCATCGCCGACCGCATGGGCATCGACATTCACGAGGTGATCCGCGCCGCCGCCACCAAGCCGTTCGGCTTCACCCCCTATTATCCGGGCCCCGGCCTGGGCGGCCACTGCATCCCGATCGATCCGTTCTACCTCACCTGGAAGGCGCGCCAGTATGGCCTGCACACGCGCTTCATCGAGCTGGCCGGCGAGATCAACAGCGACATGCCGCACTGGGTGGTGAGCAAGGTGGCGGACGCCCTCAACAACCGCGGCCGCGCGGTGATGGGCAGCCGCATCCTGGTGCTGGGCATCGCGTATAAAAAGGACGTCGAGGACATGCGCGAGTCGCCCTCGGTGGCGCTGATGGAGCTGCTGCGCGCGCGCGGCGCCACCGTCGACTATTCCGACCCGCACCTGCCGGTATTCCCGCGCATGCGCGAGCATCGCTTCGAGCTGTCCAGCGTGCCGCTGGCGCCGGCCACGATCGCTTCCTACGACGTGGTGCTGCTGGCCACCAGCCACAGCGCCTTCGACTATGAGCTGATCCGGCAATACGCCAACCTGATCGTCGACACCCGGGGCGTGTATCCGCCGCGCCTGCCGAACGTGGTCGCCGCCTGAACCGAAAGCCCCCCATGCTCCACTACCCTCCGCCCGTCCTCGACCGCAAGATCAAATTCGCCCTGGTCGGCTGCGGACGGATCGCGCGCAACCACATGAACGCGATCCGCGACCATGGCGAGCGCTGCGAGCTGGCGGGCGTGTGCGACATCGACCCGCGCGCCCTCGGCGAAGCCGCCGGCAACACCGGCGCCCGTCCCTACGCCAGCCTGGAGCGGATGCTGGCCGGGTGCGACGCCGACGCCTTCGTGCTCGCCACCCCGTCCGGCCTGCACTCGCAGCAGGCGATCCGCATCGCCGCCGCGCGCCGCCACGTGATCACTGAAAAGCCGATGGCCACGCGCTGGGAAGACGGCAAGCGCATGGTGGCGGCGGCCGACGAAGCCGGGGTGCGCCTGTTCGTGGTCAAGCAGAACCGCCGCAACGCCACCCTGCAGCTGCTCAAGCGCGCGGTCGAGAAGAAGCGCTTCGGCCGCATCTACATGGTCAACCTGAACGTGTTCTGGACCCGGCCCGACGCCTACTACCAGAGCGCCGGCTGGCGCGGCACCTGGGAATTCGACGGCGGCGCCTTCATGAACCAGGCCAGCCACTACGTCGATCTGCTGGAATGGATCGTCGGCCCGGTCGAGAGCCTGCAGGCCTACACCGCCACCCTGGCGCGCGACATCGAGGTCGAGGACACCGGCGTGATCAGCCTGCGCTGGCGCAACGGCGCGCTGGGCTCGATGAACGTCACCATGCTGACCTGGCCGCGCAATCTGGAAGGCTCGATCACCATCCTGGGCGAGCGCGGCAGCGCGCGCATCGGCGGCGTCGCGGTCAACGAAGTCCAGCAATGGGAGTTCGCCCAGCCCGATCCGGACGATGCCGCGGTGGCCCAGGCCAGCTACCAGACCACCTCGGTCTATGGTTTCGGCCACCCGCTCTATTACGACAACGTGATCCGCGTGCTGCGCGGCGAAGCCGAACCCGAGACCGACGGCCGCGAAGGTCTCAAGTCGCTCGAGGTGCTGGTCGCCGCCTACCGCTCGGCGCGCGACGGCCGCCGCGTCGCCCTGCCTCTGGAGTACTGACATGAGCGCCGTTCCCGATTCTGCCATCCCGCCCCCTGCGATCCACCCCAGCGCCATCGTCGACCCGGGCGCCCAGCTTGGTCCCGACACCCGGGTCTGGCATTTCGTCCACGTGTGCGCCGGCGCCCGCATCGGCGCCCACTGCTCGCTCGGCCAGAACGTCTTCGTCGGCAACGACGTCCGCATCGGCGACCGGGTCAAGGTCCAGAACAACGTCTCGATCTACGACGCGGTCACGCTCGAAGACGAGGTATTCTGCGGCCCCAGCATGGTCTTCACCAACGTCTACAACCCGCGCGCCGCGGTGCCGCGCAAGCACGAATACCGGCGCACGCTGGTGCGGCGCGGCGCCAGCATCGGCGCCAACGCCACCGTGGTATGCGGGGTGACGATCGGCGAATACGCCTTCATCGCCGCCGGCGCCGTGGTCAACCGCGACGTCGCGCCCTACGCCCTGATGGCCGGCGTGCCGGCGCGCCAGATCGGCTGGATCAGCCGCACCGGCGACCGCCTGGCCCTGCCCCTGGCCAACGACGGCGAGGCGCGCTGCCCCCATACCGGCGAGCCTTACGTGCTGCGCGACGGCGTCTGCAGCCCGGCCGAGGCGCCGTACGACCCGGCCCGGATCGCGGCCGACGCGGCGCCGGGCGCGAATGGCGCCAGTCGCGATGCCGGCTTTGCCCCCCCTTCCGGCCCTGACCTCGGCCCCGGTGCCGGCCTCGATCCCGGCGCCGGCCCCGGACCTGGCCCGATCCAGCCCGGGCTGGCCCGCTAGCCCCTGCCACCAGCCGAACCTCGAGCGCCGCCCAAGGAGTATCCATGGACTTCATCGACCTCAAATCGCAATACCTGGCCTCGCGCGAGCTGATCAACGCGCGCATCCAGGCGGTGCTCGACCACGGCCAGTACATCATGGGGCCGGAAGTCGCCGAGCTCGAACGGCGCCTGGAAGCCTGGACTGGCGCGCGCCACTGCATCACCGTGTCCTCCGGCACCGAGGCGCTGGTGATCGCCCTGATGGCGCTCGGCATCCAGCCCGGCGACGAAGTCATCACCACCCCATTTTCCTTCATCGCCACCGCCGAAGCGGTGCTGCTGGTGGGCGCCAGGCCGGTCTTCGTCGACGTCGAAGCCGTCACCGGCAACATCGACGCGCGCCTGATCGCCGAGCGCGTCACGCCGCGCACGCGCGCCATCCTTCCGGTCTCGTTGTACGGCCAGCCGGCCGACATGGACAGCATCAACGCCCTGGCCGAACGCCATGGCCTGGCCGTGATCGAAGACGCGGCGCAAAGCTTCGGCGCCGCCTACCGCGGCCGCAACAGCTGCCACCTGTCGACGATCGGCTGCACCAGCTTCTTCCCCAGCAAGCCGCTCGGCTGCTACGGCGACGGCGGCGCCCTGTTCACCGACGACAAGGCGCTCGCACGCGCCATGCGCGAGATCCGCGTCCACGGCCAGTCGCGCCGCTATGTCCACACCCGGCTGGGCGTCGGCGGCCGCATGGACACCCTGCAATGCGCGATCGTACTGGCCAAGCTCGAGCGCTTCGAATGGGAACTCGAACAACGGCGGCGCGCCGCCGCCGACTACGACGCGCTGCTGCGCCACCAGCTGCCCGCGCTGGCGGTGCGCCCCGACCGCAGCAGCGCCTACGCCCAATACACGGTACTGGTGGATGAAGGCGAACGCGAGCGCATCCGCGCCGAGCTCGACGCCGCCGGCATCCCGACCGCCGTGCACTACCCGCTGCCGATCCACCAGCAGCCGGCGTATGCCCACCTGGCGCCGGGCGAATCCTATCCGGTGGCCGAGGCGCTGTCGCGTACCGTGCTGAGCCTGCCGATGGGGCCGTTCCTCGACCGCGCCGGCGTGGAGCAGGTGGTCCAGGCCCTGCTGCAGGCCTGCGGTCCTGGCCGCGCGATGGCGCAGGCTGCGCCAGGCAGCAGTGCCGACGCCGGACCCGGCGCTGCTGCGCATCCCTGCGCCGCGCCGGCCATCCTTGCCTCCAGCTCATGAAGCAACTGCCGCAGTTCTGGCGCCAGGTCGTCACCGTGCTCGGCGGCGCGGTCGGGGCGCAGGCGCTGCCGCTGCTGGCGGCGCCGCTGCTCACGCGCATGTGCACGCCCGAAGAAATGGGCGCCTACAGCGTCTGGCTCGGCGTGATCGCGCTGTCCGCGATCGGCGCCACCCTGCGCATGGAAGCGGCGATGATCCTCGACCACGAAGCCGAGCACCAGCGCACCTGTTTCCGGGTCGTGTTCTACAGCGCCACCATCACCGCCCTGCTGCTCACCCTGGGCGCCACGCTGGCGCGGCTGGCCGGGTTCAGCCCGGCGCTGCACCTGCCCTGGGCCGCCCTGCTGACCCTCGGCGCCGGCGCCTGGCTCACCGCCTGCATGCAGACCACCTATGCCTACGCCACCTCGCACAATGCCTTCGGCAAGGCGGCGCGCGCCAAGGTCACCACCTCGGCCACCATCGTCCTGACCCAGCTGGCGCTGCTGTACGCCGGGATGGGCGGCGCCGGCCTGGTCGCCGGCCATCTGGCCGGCCTGCTGGCCGGCTACGCCACCGCGCGCTGGCTGCTGCGTCCGCCATCGGCGCCGATCGGCTGGCTGCCGGACGCGTTCCAACGCGCCTACCTGCGCCGCCACCAGGCCTTCTGGCGTTTCTCGCTGCCTTCCAACCTGCTCAACGGCGCGGTCAGCCAGCTACCGCTGTTCCTGATCGGCATCCGCCACGGCGCCCTGGCCGCCGGCCTGTACGCGCTGACCCAGCGCGTGCTGTCGGCGCCGGTGTCGCTGCTGGCGGCATCGGTGCTGGAAGTCTTCAAGCGCGAATCGGTGCTCGAATTTCGCGCCCACGGCAATTGCAACCGCGCATACCGCCACACCTTCAAGGCGCTGCTGCTGCTCGGCACCGGGCCGGCGCTCCTGCTCCTGCTGTTCGCCCCGCCCCTGTTCGGCGCCGTGTTCGGCGCCTCCTGGCGCGAAGCCGGCGAGCTGGCCCAGCTGATGGCGCCGCTGTTCCTGCTGAACTTCATCGCCAGTCCGCTCAGCTACGTGTTCTTCGTGGCCGGCCGCCAGAAAGCCGACCTGCTGTGGCAGGTGACGTTGTTTGCCACCACCTTGAGCGCCTTCCTGCTGCCCGGCAGCGTGCAGCAGAACGTGCTGTGGTACGTGATCGGATATTCCGGCCTGTACCTGGTCTACCTGCACATGTCGTGGAACTGCTCGCGCAACCGATTGGCGGCCGCATGACAATCCTGCCCGACATTCCCGGCGCCGGCCATCACGGTGCACATCGCCCGCTGCAGCACGCCATGCAGCGCGGACTGCAGCCGGACGGCCCCGCGCGAGCGCCGGGGCAGATGCCGGGACTGCCCTGGCCCGGCCGCCAGGGCGGCGGCAGGCACGGCGACGCCCGCCACCGGCGCGAACAGTGGCTGCTGATCGCCTGCTTCTTCATGCTGTTCCCGGGCTTTTTCTTCTATCACACCCTGCTCGGCACCGGCACTACCGGCGCCTTCCTGGGCGGCTACTTCGCACCGATGGCACTGCTGTTTGCGCTGCCGATGCTGCTGGTCTACCTGGGGCGCATGCGGCGCGATGGCGCGCGCCTGACCATGGTCGACCTCCATTACGGGCTGTTCTTCGCCTACTTCCTTAGTATCGTGCTGGTCAATGCCGCCGCCGGCGCCAATCGCGCCATCGTGGTCTACCACGTGCTGGCGATCCTGTTCATGGTGCTGGTCTACATCATGTTCTGCTTCATCGACTTCGACAGCCGGCGCTTCCGCCTGGCCGGCCTGCTCAGCTTGTTTTCGATGTCGGCCATCGTGTTTTCCTACTCGGTCGACGGCGTGTTCTACCTGGGCGCGCTCGGCATCGCCAAGGACAGCAACGCGCTCGCCACCTACCAGGGCTTTTCGCGCTCCTACCTGTTCACCTACCTGGCCGTGGTCTGCTTCACCCGCAACCTGCCGCTGCGCCTGCTGCTGCACGTGCTCGGCGCCGCCACGCTGTTCGTCAACACCGCGCGCAGCGAGTTCGTCGCCCTGGTGTTTGCCATCCCGCTGATCGAGTTCTACTATTCGCGTCACAAGCTGTACTTTTTGCTGGCCGGGATCTGCCTGGCCACCGCCATCGGCCTGTATCTCGACCAGATCCTGGCCGCGCTGCCCGCCAACCGCATCCTCGAGCTGTTCGACCTGTCGCATTCGACCTCGGCCAACAAGCGCCACCAGCTGACCGTGTATGCGATGGAAACCATCGCGGCGCATCCGGTGCTGGGCGACTACGGCAGCTACAAGCCCGGCTACTACTCGCACAACGTGCTCTCGGCCTGGGTCGACCTCGGGCTGTTCGGCATGCTCTACCTGGGCGCGCTGGCCATCGTGCCGATCACGCCGATGTTCTTCCACGAATATTTTGCCGCCCGCGCCCGCCCCCTGTTCCTGCTGGCGTTTGCCTTCGCCTGCGTGACCATCCTGTTGCTGCTGTCGTCCCACTACTTCACCGACATGCTGCTCAGCGCCACCCTTGGCGCCTGCAGCCGCTATGCCTACGAGAGGAAACATGCCGCGCATCGTCCACATGACGTCGGCGCATCCGCGCTACGACACCCGGATCTTCGTCAAGCAGTGCCGCACGCTGGCCGCCCATGGCCATGAGGTAAGCCTGGTGGTGGCCGACGGCCGCGGCGACGAGGTGCGCGACGGCGTGCGCATCGTCGATGCCGGTTCGCCCGGCGGACGACCCGCGGGCGAGCCGGGAACAGGCAGCGCCGGCGCGGCCCCGCCATCCCGGCGCGGCGCCTTGGCCGGACGCCTCGAACGCATGCTGCTGGCCACGCGCAGGGTGGCCGCGCACGCACTGGCGCTCGAGCCCGACATGGTGCAGCTGCACGACCCCGAATTGCTGCCTGCCGGCCTGCGCCTGCAGCGCTCGGGCATCCACGTCGTGTTCGACGCCCACGAAGACGTGCCGGCCCAGCTGCTCGACAAACCCTACCTGCCGCCGGCGGCGGCGCGCCTGCTGTCGGCCGCCTACGCGCGCTACGAGCGTTACGCCTGCGCCCGCCTGGACGGACTGCTGGCGGCCACGCCCCTGATCAGCGCGCGCCTGGAAGCCTGCAATCCGCGCACGCTGGATATCGCCAACTACCCGCTGCCCGAAGAATTTTTCCCGGTCCGCGAGAGCGATGGCGACGACGCAGGCCACAGCAACAACGACAACTGCAACGCCGGCAACGGCAACGGCAACGGCAACGGCAACCACGATGATGGCGAACCGCGCGCCCAGGTCTGCTATGTCGGCAGCATCTCGGCGATCCGCGGCGTCCGCGAACTGGTGCACGCGTGCGACCTGCTGCGCACGCCCACCACACTGGTGCTGGCCGGCGGCTTTTCGGAGCCGGCGCTGGCCGCCGAGGTCGCGGCACTGCCCGGCTGGTCGCGGGTCCGGGCACTCGGCCACCTCGACCGCGCCGGCGTGGCCGGCGTCATGCGGCGCTCCTGCGCCGGCCTGGTCACGCTGCTGCCGACCGCCAGCTACCGCGACGCGCTGCCGGTGAAGATGTTCGAGTACATGGCGGCAGGGATCCCCGTGATCGCCTCCGACTTCCCGCGCTGGCGCGCCATCGTCGACGCCAGCGAATGCGGCCTGTGCGTCGATCCAGGCGACCCGGCCGCGATCGCGGCCGCGATCGACCGCCTGGCCGGCGATCCCGAGTTGGCCAGGCGGCTGGGCGCGAATGGACGGCGCGCGGTCGAGCAACGCTACAACTGGCGCCAGGAGGCCCAGAAACTGATCCGCTTTTGCGACGATCTGTGCCGCCATCCATTGGCGCATCGCCTGGCGCTTTAATGGCGATTAGAAATCTTTTTTGAAAATAAACTACGGCAATCAACATCATAACGGGCGTCTGAATCAATCTGCTCGAACTGCCGATCATTTAAACGAATCAAGGAAGTAATAAGCAAACCATTTTATGGTGATCAAACGATCGTGCGACGGGTGAACACATGTTCTTACAACACTACAATACATTTATTCAGGCCATTAATTTGCCCGTCGCAAAGCTGTGTTTTTACGAACATATCGACCCGGACGATATTTGCAATACCTATCGCGCATTCACGCGCCCGCATCCACGTTTTCGCTTCATCCGCGCCAAGACCATCGGCGCCGCCCTGATTGACCTGGCGCGTTTCGCCGACCGCAACACTTATCTGGAACAAATCAAGGCCAAGAACCACGGCGGCTATCATGCGAAGCGGGCGCGCAAACGCGGATATCTATTTTCGGAAATCGACCGCAATCAACACGTCGACGAAATTCATGCGATCAATACCTCGCTCGAAAATCGCCAGGGCCGGCCGATGGACCCGCGTTATCTGAAAAAACGCGACGCATTCGAACGGCTGCCGCATTTCAGGTATTACGGCATTCTCGACGGGAAAGGACAACTCGTCGCCTATGCCAATCTCGGCTTGTACGGTAATTTCGCTGCCTATTCGCAAATGCTCGGCTACCGTAACAACGACGGCATCATGCACCTGCTGCTGGTCGAGTCGATCTGCCGCCTGATCGATGAAAAGCAGGTGCGCTACGTAATGTACGACACCTTCTTCGGCGCCCAGCCCGGCTTGCGCACCTTCAAGAGCATCCTCGGCTTCCAACCCTATCGCGCGCGCTATTCATTGCAATGAAGACGCTCCTGAACCGGGTCTACGCCGACTACCTGATGCCCAGCCGTCTCGGCGAGTACGCCGCGCTGCTGCGCGCCGCGGCCGAAGCCGGTTACGCGCAGGTCTCGGTGCGCAGCTTCTTCCGCGACCTGAACCGGACTGCGCAGCGCGGGCGCACCCTGGTGCACCGGCACGACATCGACAGCGACCTGCGCACCGCCAAGAAGATGTTCGCGATCGAGGCCCGGCATGGCGTCCAGGCCAGCTATTACTTCCGCCTGTGCACGCTGGACTACGGCTTCATGCGCGAGATCGAAGCCGCCGGCAGCGAAGCGAGCTACCACTACGAGGAAATCGCCGACTTCGCCAAGCGCCACCGCATCCGCAAGAGCGACGAACTGCGGCGCCGCTTTCCCGAGATCCGCGAACTCTTCGCCCGCAACATCGGCCAGATCGCCACCCGCCTGGGCGCGCCGCTGGCCACCGTGGCCAGCCACGGCGACTTCGCCAACCGCCGCCTGAAGGTGATCAACCACGAACTGCTGCGCGACGCGTCGCTACGCGCGCGCTGCGGCATCGAATGCGAATCCTATGACGTCGAACTGCTGCGCGGCTTCGACATGTACATCAGCGACCGCAAGCATCCCGTCTACTACCACCCGATCTCGCCGTTCGAGGCGCTGGGCCGCTACGAGCGCATCTGCCTGCTGACCCATCCGGTGCAGTGGGAAACCAACTGGATCGAGAGCACGCGCTGCAATCTGCGCCGACTGCTCGAGGAAATGGCGTGGCGGGTATGAACATCCTCCTGATCAACCACTACGCCGGCTCCATCCACCATGGCATGGAATACCGCCCATACTATCTGGCGCGCGAATGGGTACGCCGCGGCCACCGCGTGCACATCGCCGCCGCCACTTGCTCCCACCTGCGCCAGCAGGCGCCCGGCACCGACGCCGGGGCCGGACCCTGGACCGAAGAAAACATCGACGGCATCCGCTACCTCTGGCTGCGCACGCCCGCCTACCGTGGCAACGGCGCGGCGCGCGTGCGCAATATGCTGGCCTTCGTCGCGCGCCTGTGGCGCGAAGCGCCGCGCCTGGCGCGCACGGTGGCGCCGCATGCCGTGATCGCCTCCAGCACCTATCCGCTCGACATCTGGCCGGCGCACCGCATTGCGCGCCTGGCCGGCGCGCGCCTGCTGCACGAGGTGCACGACCTGTGGCCGCTGTCGCCGATGGAGCTGGGCGGCTACTCGCCGCGCCACCCCTTCATCATGCTGCTGCAGGCGGCCGAGAACCACGCCTGCCGCCACGCCGACGCCATCGTCTCGATGCTGCCCAAGGTGCGCGAGCACCTGGAAGCACGCGGCATGGCGCCGCACAAGCTGCACATCATCCCGAACGGCGCCGATCCCGACGAATGGCCTGCGCCGGCCGAGCTGCCTGCCGGGATCATGGCGGATCGGCCAATGGCGTTGGGCGAGTCTGTCCGGAAGACGCGAGCGAGCACCGGCATGGCAAGCGGGATCGGAACCGGTTCGGCGCGGCGCGTGACGGCGACCGGACCAGTCCTGACGCTGGTCACCTCGAGCCCGAAGACGGCTGCGGCGCCCGGCGCGGCCCCGGCCCCGGTCCGAGCCCGAGCAGCGCCAGCTCCTGCATCGGCCGCCGTCGCCGCCTTGATCAGGTCCGCCAGCCCGCCGGCAACCTCGGCCACGCCATCGCTGGCGCAGCTGCCTCCCGAATTAAGCAGGCTGCTGGGGCAATTGCGCGAACAGGGCAAGACGGTCGTCGCCTACACCGGCAGCCACGGCCTGGCCAACGCGCTCGATATCCTGCTCGACGCTGCGCGCCTGGTGCACGACCAGCCGCTGGCCTTCCTGCTGGTCGGCGCCGGTCCCGAAAAGGAGCGGTTGCAACAGAAGGCGCAGCGGCGTGAACTGGCGCAGGTGCATTTTGCCGCGCCGGTCGCCAAGCGCCACATGCCGGCCTTGCTCGGCAATATCGACATCGCCTTCCTCGGCTGGCAACGCCAGCCGTTGTACCGCTTCGGCATCGCACCCAACAAGCTGCTCGACTACATGATGGCCGGCTGTCCGGTGCTGCATGCCGTAGACGCCGGCAACGACCCGGTGGCCGAAGCCGGCTGTGGCGTCAGCGTCGCGCCCGAAGACCCGGCGGCCCTCGCCCATGGCTTGCTGCGCTTGCTCGAACTCGGCCCGGAACAACGGCGCCTGCTCGGCGCACGCGGCCGCCGCTATGCCTTGTCCCATCTCACCTACCCGGTGCTGGCGCAGCGCTTTCTCAACGTACTCGCACAGGAGACTCCCCATGGCTGACCAGGCAAGGGCCGGGCACGATGCCCCGGCGGGCGAACGCGGCGCGACATTGGCCGCAGCCCCGCCCGTCGACGGCGTCGCGTTGATGACCGACGCCAGTGGCATTGGCGCCGAGACGATTGTCGCCGAGTGTCAGTACCGCTGCACCGCCGACGATGGCCGGGCGCCAATGAACCCCTCCGATGCCGAACGCGCCGGTGTGGCGAGCGCCGGCGAAGCCGCGACGGCCAGCGGCGAGGAGGACGCCTTCCTGCCCTTCGCGCTGCCCGACATCGGCGAAGAAGAAATCCGCGCGGTCGAGGCTTGCCTTCGATCGGGCTGGGTGACCACCGGCCCGGTCACCAGGCGCTTCGAGGAAGCCTTCCGCAACTACCTCGGCGGCGTCGAAGCGATCTCGGTCAACTCCGCCACCGCCGGACTGCACCTGGCGCTGGAAAGTCTCGGCATCGGTCCCGGCGACGAGGTAATCGTGCCGACCCTGACCTTTACCGCCACCGCCGAAGTGGTGCGCTACCTGGGCGCACGCCCGGTGTTCGTCGACGCCGATCCGCACACGCTGAATCTGGCCCCGCGCGCGGTCGCGGCGGCGATCACGGCGCGCACCCGCGCCATCGTGCCGGTGCACTACGCCGGCCTGGCCTGCGACATGAACGCCATCGGCGCGCTGGCCGTGCGCCATGGCCTGCACGTGGTCGAAGACGCCGCCCACGCCTTCCCGGCGCGCTGGAACGGGCGCCTGGTCGGCACCCTCGACAGCGACGTCACCGTCTTCAGCTTCTATGCCAACAAGACCATGACCACCGGCGAAGGCGGCATGGTCGTCACGCGCGATGCCTCTCTGGCGCAGCGCATCCGTTGCATGCGCCTGCACGGCATCAGCCGCGACGCCTTCGACCGCTACGTCTCGCGCACGCCGTCCTGGTACTACGAAGTGATCGCGGCCGGCTTCAAGTACAACCTGACCGACATCGCGGCCGCCATCGGCATCGAGCAATTGCGCAAAATCGACCGCTTCCAGGCGCGCCGCGCGGCGCTGGCGGCGCGCTACGACGCGGCGCTGGTTGGCCTGCCGCTGCAGTTGCCGGCGCGGCCCGCTCGCGGCGCCACCCACGCCTGGCACCTGTACGTGGTGCGGCTGGCCGACGGCGCCGGCATCGAACGCGATGAACTGATCCGGCAGCTGGCGGAGCGCGGCATCGGCACCAGCGTGCACTTCATCCCGCTGCACCGGCAACCGTACTGGCGCGACGGCTGCGGCCTGCGCGCGGCCGATTTCCCGGTCGCCGAGCGCGCCTTCGAAACCATGCTCACCCTGCCGCTCTATACGCGCATGCGCGACGCCGACCAGGAACGGGTGATCGCGGCGCTGCACGCCCTACTGCCATGATCACTGCCGTCATGATCAAGCGCGGCTTCGACCTGGTGGCGTCATTGGCCGGCCTGGTGCTGCTGGCCCCGGCACTGCTGGCGATCGCGCTGTGGATCCGCTGGGATTCGCCCGGCCCGGCGCTGTACCGCCAGCAGCGTGTCGGGCGCGGCGGCGCACTGTTCACGATCTACAAGTTCCGCACCATGCACCAGCGGCGGCACGACGGTGAGCAACTGACGGTCGGCCACGATCCGCGCATCACCCGCGCCGGGGCCCTGCTGCGGCGCTACAAGCTCGACGAGCTGCCGCAGCTGTTCAACGTCCTGCGCGGCGACATGAGCCTGGTCGGGCCGCGTCCGGAAGTGCCGCGCTACGTGGCCTGCTATCCGGAACCGGTGCGCCGCATCGTGTTGTCGGTCGCGCCGGGCATCACCGACTGGGCCTCGATCCTGTACAAGGACGAAAATGCGGTGTTGGCGCGCTCGGCCGATCCCGAGCGCGCCTATATCGACACCGTGCTGCCGGTCAAGCTCGACTATTACGTGCGCTATGTACGCGAGCGTTCGTTCTGGACCGACCTGCGGATCATCGCCCACACGCTGGCGGCGATCGTCCGCCAGGCCGCCGACCGACCGCTCCCATGATGCGCCTGGTGCACCTCGGCGACCTCGAAGTGGCACTGCCGCTCGCCGCCGCGCTGGCCGCCTGGCTGCTGGCGGCCGGCGCCTGGCGCACCGCGCTGCGCTGGGGCCTGTGCTTCGCGGCGGCGGTGCTGCTGGTCGGCGGCAGCAAGATCGCCTTTCTTGGCTGGGGAACCGGCTTTTCCGCGTTCGCTTTCAAGGCGCTCAGCGGCCACGCGACCGTGGTCAGCGCCCTGTATCCGATGCTGGCCTGGGTGCTGCTGTGCCGCCAGGGAATGGCCGCGCCGCGCATCGGCCTGGCGGCCGGGCTGGCCCTGGGGGCGGCGGTCGCCGCGCTGCTGGTGGTCACCGGCGAGCATACGGGAGTGGAAAGCGCCGGCGGCTGGCTGCTCGGCGCCGGCGTCAGCCTGGCCGGCGTGGCCTCCTCAAACGAATTGCGCACGGCGCGCCTGTTGCCGGGCCTGTGGTGGTCGCTGCCGGTGTTCTCGGTCGGCGCCTGGCTCATGGAATCCGCGCACGTCGGCTACTGGATGGTCCGGTTGGCCCTGGCGCTGTCGGGCAATAGCCATCCCCATGCATGGGATGCCTGTGGCTAATTCTTCACAAGGAGCGAGAGATGCCTACCCTATCCCTTCCCACCCTGCGCTGTCGGTCGCAATCGAACCTGAACGAGCACCCACTGCAGTCGCTGGCGCTGTCGCTGTTGCGCGGGGTGGCGGCGCTCGAGGTGGCGGCGGGCCACCTGCGCTCCGAGATCTATCCCGGCCTACGCTCGCTGGCCGATCCGACCTTTGCCTACCAGGTGTTCGCCTTCGTCACCGGCTTCGCGCACCAGGCCGTGATCGTGTTCTTCCTGATCAGCGGCTGGCTGGTCGGCGGCAGCCTGCTCAACCGCCTGCACCAGCCGCGCGCGCTCGCCAACTACGCGATCGACCGCGTCACGCGCCTGTGGACGGTGCTGTTGCCGACCCTGATCCTGATCCTGCTGATCGGCATGACGATCGGCGAAGCGCATCCAGGCCAGGTCGACGCCTCGCCCGCGAACAACTATTCGGCGCTGAGCTTCATCGGCAACCTGCTGGGCGTGCAGACGATCCTGGTGCCCAACTTCGGCGGCAACTATGCCCTGTGGAGCCTGACCTACGAAACCTGGTACTACGTCCAGTTTCCGCTGCTGGCGCTGGCGCTGTTCGGACACGGCCGCTGGCGGCGCGCCGCCTGCGCCGCCGCCTTCGTGCTGCTGGTGATCGCGCTGCCCGGCATGATCTCGACCTATTTCATCCTCTGGCTACTGGGCGCCGCCTTTTCGCGCATCGAGCTGCATTGCGGGAACGCGATGCGCGTTTCCCTGCTGCTGCTGACCGCGGTCCTGTTCAGCTATTACCGGCTGACCGGCAGCAATAACGAACTGGCGCCTGAATCGTTCGTGCAGGACCTGATCTGCAGCATCCTCCTGCTCCTGCTGCTGGCATCGCTGCACCAGCAGGTCGATACGCGTTTACCGCGCTTCGTACGCGCCAGCGCCATCGCCAACTTCTTCTCCGAGTTGTCGTTCACGCTGTACGTGATCCACCTGCCGCTGATCTTCCTGCTGCTGCACGTCGGGGCCGAGACACTTGGACGCGACCAGCTCGATCCGCACGTCACGCTGGATTACCTGTGGTACGGCGTCATCCTGCTCGGGCTGATTGGCGCTGCGTATGTGTTCTATCTGCTGTTCGAACGCAATACGTTCCGGATTCGCCGCGCGCTCAAGAACTGGCTGCTGGCGCCGCCGCCGAAACGTCCGGTGGTACCGGTACTGTCGCCGGACTGAGCTATCTGCCGAGGCTGCCTTCAAGGCAGCCTGATTGGCGACGCGCAGGCTTGCCTCCAGCCCGGCGGCGCTGCGCCATGGCTCGGTTGCAATCGATGGGTTCGTCACCGCCCGGCATGCTTGTCGTCCAAAGCAGGCCCATGCGCCATTCGCCCGGACGGCGCTCGCCTTGGCAGCGACAGGCGTGGACCAGGAATTCGCCACTACGACAATTCGTAGCGCCGGCGCCGGCGAGCGATTCGAGACCGAGCGCTGTCTGGACTGCGCGCGCGGCGTTCTATTGCAGCCATGTCCCAGGCTCCGTCGACGAAGCGCTGTCGGAGGCTCGATCAGCGACAACGATCAGTCTGGCCTGTCACGTCGATTCGTCGGATAGCCGACCGTCTTCCTACGGCTGCCA
The DNA here is from genome assembly GCF_030411955.1 of Massilia sp. YIM B02443. Lineage (GTDB taxonomy): Bacteria > Pseudomonadota > Gammaproteobacteria > Burkholderiales > Burkholderiaceae_D > Telluria. The sequence continues at coordinate 27,662 of NZ_JASNRA010000026.1, read as the reverse complement.
AGTGCCGCCTGCGAACTGAGCAGGCCGGAGAGCGCGTCAGGCGCTGGTCGAGTAGCGCCTGGGGTGGAGTATCGAGCGGCAGCGACACGAATAGCGCGCCGCCCCTCGCACATATCATGGGGCAAGTGTCTGCCCTCCACGCCGCCAGAACCGTCAGCACGATCGACGTATATTCCACTCCGAACCGTCGAGCCCGCTCGCGCAAGCTGCAGCCTAGGCCGCATACCGTTCCTTCAAACTTATGTAAAACTATTTACAGCTAGCTTTACTGTTGAATTCCTGATTCGTCGAAGCCGGTTCCACCTTACAGTTTCGCAGGGCCAGCGCCTTCTTCTCCACAGGCTGATACGGTGGAACTCACCGCCATCACAAATTTGAATGAGTTCCAGGCTATCTGTTAAAACCCTAACTGCACGGCGTTGTACTGGGAGCGGTATTCACCCAGCCGCAGCGCCATGTCATTGAACAGCACACCACGCGGCGAAATGCCGGCATGGTTGAGGCGCTTGATCGACTCATTGATGTGGTTCTCGGTTGTCACGCCCGAGCGCGCGACGATGAACACGGCGCCGGCATGGCTTCCGATGATCAGCGCATCGGCTACCGCCAGCAAGGGCGGCGGATCGAGCAGGACCAGGTCGTAGCGGGCGCTGGCGGCCTCGAGCAGGTTGCCGAAGTTTAGCTGCAGCAGGAATTCGGAGCGGTTGGTCGGCAGCTCGCCGGTCGGAATGAAGTCGAGGTTGTCGAGCACGCCGCGGTGGATGACCTCGTCAATGGTCATGGCGCCCAGGATGGCGCGCGACAGGCCACGCACGCGGTCGACGCCGAAGTAGCGGTGCAGGTGGCCGTTGCGCAGGTCGGCGTCGATCAGCAGCACGCGCATGCCGCTGGCCGCCATCACGGCGGCGAAGTTGGCGGTGACGAAGGATTTGCCGAGGCAGCGCGTCGGTCCGGCCACCATCACCACGTTGTTCTTGAAATGCGGCATCGAGAAGCGCAGCGCGGCGCGGAAGCTGCGCAGGCTTTCGACGGCCGGGTCTTCCGGCAGGATCTGGGCCAACAGCGGCAGCACACCGTCGGGTTTCACCTTGCGCATCAGGCGGTCTTCGTTGCCGCTGTGGGGGATCGATGCGTACACCACGCGCGCCCGCAGCAACCGTTCGATCTTGGCCGGGTCGTCGATGCCGCCACGCATGGTCTTTCGCGTAAAGGCGATCAGCGTGCCCAGGAACAGGCCGGTGACGACCGCCAGCGCCACGATCAGCGGCCGATTCGGCTTGATCGGGCGTTCCGGCGCGATCGGCGCGTCGACCAGGCGCACGTTGCTGACGCGGCCGACCGAGATCAGGCGCAGCTGCTGGGCCGTGTTCGACAGCGCCGTGTACAGGTCGGTGTTGACCTTGATGTCGCGCGACAGGCGCGCTTCGTCCTGCTCCATCACCGGCAGCGTGCGGATGCGGCCTGCGATCGCTTCGATCTCGGCGTCGACTTCGCGCCGCTGGCGGTTGATGGCGGCGACCACCGGATGGTCTTCGGTGAAGCGCGCCAGCAGTTCGGCTTTCTTCTGCGTCAGCTCCATGCGCCGTGCACGCGCGGCGGCGGCCTGCGCCAGGCTCATGCGCGCTTCTTCGCGCAAGTCGACGGTGCCGTGGGCGTTGCGGAACTGGTTGTAGCGGTCTTCGGATTGTTCCAGCTGGCGTTTCAGGATCGGCAGCTGCTGGTTCAGGAAAGCCAGCGACTTTTCCGCTTCTTCGGTCTTGCGCGCCAGGTTCTGGCGCATGTACTCGCGCCCGATCTCGCTCAGCAGGCTGTTGATGCGCTCGGCGTTCTGGCCCTGCAGCCGCACTTCGATCACGCCCGATTGCTTGCCCTGCTCGGTGATCACCATCGCGCGCTGGATCGCCTGGATGGTGCCAAGGCGTGACTTGCGCTTGATCTTGAAGCGCGCGCCGGGCTTGGCCGTCATGCGGTCGACCTTGATCTCGACCAGGCCATCCGGGGTGCGCACCCGGTAGCGCTGGCCGACGCTGGCGTCGAACGCGATGCGCTGGCCGCCGCCCGAGAAACGGTAGCGGTCGCCGGCGCGTGCGGTCAGCACGAATTCGCGGTTGAGCCAGCTTTCGGGCACTTCGAACACGGAGACCTCGGCGCGCTCGCCGCCCCACACGAAGCCGCCGTAACCGAACAGGCCCGGATTGGACAGCGCCGCGCCGTTCTGGCTGGCGAACCAGGAACCGAGCACCGGAAAATACTTGGGCTGCACCTCGACGTAGAGCTGCAGGTTGTCGACCGCGCGCGAGACCACCATGCGCGAACGCAGCAGCTCCATTTCGGCAATCGCCGCCTTCTTGGTCTCGAACAGCGACGATGCCTCGCTCAGGATGTTCTTCGAGGCGTTCGGACTTTCTTCCTCGACGTGGATCATCAGGTTGGCTTCGTACACGGGGTTGGCCACCAGCGCGTACAGCACTGCCACCACGGTGATGATGGCGGTGATGCTGCCGATCAGCCAGCGGCTGTCGTACAGCGTGTTGAGATACCCCTTCAGGTCGACCGTGGATTCTTCCGGCAGCGGTTCGGGTGGACGGGGGTCGAACGGCACCGACAGCACCGGCGGGCTGTGCGACACCTGGGTAAGCGAATGCGCATCGTGCGTGCTGGTCATGCTGAATTCCTCCGGCTCGGTGCGCTCACGGCGCCGATGGCCGACGCGTCAGACATGGGGTTCGGGTATGCGTGCAAGTAGCTCATGGACACTGGCGGCTGTTCAGGAATGATCTGGCAGGTTCAGGGACGCTCGAGGATGCCGCTCATGGCCGGTTGGTGACACCGACCGCGTTGGTCAGCGCCCCCGGGAAGATCAGGCTCAGGTTACGGTTCCAGTTGGCCAGCGGCGAAGCAGCCACGTAGACCACGTCCTTGGGCCGCAATTCGAACGTCTCGGCCATCGCCAGCGCGCCCGAGTCGCGCGCATCGAGCCGGAACACGCGGGTACGCTCGGCGGTCTTGCGCACCACATACACCTGGCGCGCGTCGCCGCTCAGCGGGCTGATGCCGCCGGTCTCGCCCAGCGCTTCGTTCAGCGTCAGGCGGCCGTTGTGCATCGTCAGCGCGCGCGGCGTGATCACCTCGCCCGAGACGAATACCTTGCTTTCGTCGCGCGAATGCACGCGCACCACGTCGCCGTGCGCCAGCAGGATGGTGCCCGGGTTGACGCCCTTCTGCACCAGCTCGCGCATGTTGACGGTGTAGCGCGCGTCGCCGCGCTCGACCACGATGCGGCTCTGGTCGGCCGTGGGCTGCATGCCGCCGGCGCGGTTGATCGCCTCGACCAGCGTCATCGGGATGTCGTCGATGGCCTGCAGCCCGGGCAGGCGCACTTCGCCGTCGACGTACACGCGGCGGCTGCGGTAGGCCTGCACGCGCAGGGTCAGGTTGGGATTGGCGATGTAGCGCGCCAGCTTCTTGGTCAGCAGCGCGCGCGCCTGTTCCTCGGTCAGGCCTTCGACCGGCAGCAGGCCGGCCAGCGGAAACTGGATGCGGCCCTGGTGGTCGACCGCGAAACCGGGCGGCGTGACGTTGGGCTGGACCACGCCGGCATCCGCCGCGGACGTGGCCATGGTCATGCCGCCGGCCGCCAGTTCGGGATGGTCCCAGACCACGATCGAGAGGATGTCGCCGCGCCCGATCGTATACGGAGGCGGATGCTGCACGAACAGCGGCGACAGGTCTTGCCGCGCCGCGGCGGCATTGGCCTGGCGCTCGTTGGCGATCAGGTTCTCGGTGATCAGCTCGGTGGGCGGCGCAGACGATTCGCCGCCGCCGCCCGAGCGCGCCGCTTCACCGAACCCGATGCCGGCGCCGGAAGCGCAGCCGGTCAGGAGCAACACCAGGACCAGCATCGGGAGAAGTAACGCGGCACCGGAGAAGGTGCGGCCAGCGCCTGGACGGCGCCAGGCAGTGCCTGCAACGGAACGAAACAAAGCCATGATTGTTGCCTATCAAAAATAGTCGCGGTACTTGAACGATGCAGTCCAGAGTACGGCGTCTATCGGGCTTGGCTTTGCAGCTGGTCAAAAGGCAATCGGGCACGGCGCGCGGCCGGGACGGTCATGCAAGCACCAGGTCAGCGCATCTCTTCCAGCAACTTGAGGCCGTCCGTGAAGCGCCAGATGCGGCGGATTTCGATGACGTCGAAGCGTGCGGCGACGTTCGGCGGAAACGCCGAATAACGTGCATTGAGACGCACAAAGCGGCGCACCGCCTCGTCCATGTCGGCCCTGCCGCTGGAACGGACGATGGTCACCTCGTCGATGCTGCCGTCGCTGCGCAGGGCCAGGCTGACCAGCGGGTCGATGCGCACGTCGCGCAGCGCCAGCCGCGCGCCGCCCAGCACGGCGTTGCGCTCGAGTTTCTGGCGCACGCTGTCGACGTACAGGCGCAGCGGCGCGTCGCGCTCGCCGCCATCGGCCAGTGCGCGGCGCGGATCGTCACGCCGGGCTGCCGGCAGCGCAACGCCGGCGCCGGGGATGGTCAGGCCGCGCAGCAGCTCGCGTGCGCGGCTGCCCGGGATGCCGGCCAGCGCCCCCGGTTGCGACAGATCGCCGGCGCCGCTGCCCGCGCCGTTGCCGGCACCCGGGCCGCCGGCGCCCAGACCCGAACTGCCGGGCTGGCCGCTTCCGGGAGCCAGCCCGGGTCCCTGGGCCTGCAGGCGCTCGGCCGCGGACCTGCGGGCGGCCTCGTCCGCTTGCTGGCGCGCCAGCCGTTCGGCGTCTGCACGGGCGCGCTCATCGGCTTGCTGGCGCGCACGCTCTTGCGCCAGGCGATGCTGCGCTTCGATGCGCTCGCGCTCGGCCTGTTCCCGGGCCAGGCGCTGCGCCTCGATACGTTGACGCTCGGCCTGTGCACGCGCTTGTTCCTCCTGCGCCAGACGTTGCGCCTCGAGACGCTGGCGTTCGGCCTGTTCCTGCGCCTGGGCCAGGCGCAGTGCTTCCGCGCTGGCGCGCTCTTGCGCGGCAGCCTGCGCCTGCAAGGCGGCCTGCTCGGCAGCGCGCTGCTCGGCGAGCCGGCGTGACGCCAGTTCTTGCGCTTCGCGCTGGCGCATCGATTCGTCGTTGGCGCGCGCCGCCCGCGCCGCTTCCTCGGCGACTCGTTCCTGCTCCTGGCGTGCCAGCAGTGCTTGCTCCTGCGCCTGCCTCTGCTGCTGTTCGAGTTGCTGGCGCGCCAGCCGTTCCTGCGCTTCCCGCTGCGCCGCCTGGGCCTCGTCGGCCGCCTGTTGCTGGGCGATCCGTTCGCGCTCCTGCGCTTCTTCCAGCGCGCGCTGGCGTTGTTCGTCGGCTGCACGCCGCGCCAGTTCCTCGGCCTCGTCGTCCGTGCCGGTGACGGTGTCTTCGATAGTGGACTGCGCCAGCGGTGGCGTTGCGCCCTCGTCCCCGGTTTCCTGCGCCAGCAGCGGAGCCGGTTCGGGAATGGATGCCGGCACAACCTCCGGCAGCGGCAGGCTGAATTCGGAATCCGGATTCGGCGCGGCCACGATCACCGGCGCCGGCACTTCGCGCACACGCCGTTCGATGCCGGGCTTGCCGCGCTTGGGCCGGACCTGGGCGGACGCCGGCTTCGCAATCTCGACTGCCGGCGGCGGCGGGGGCGGGGGCGGCAGGTCGACCAGGCGCAGGCCGTTCACCCGAGCAGGTTCCGGTGCCGGCACTGGCACGGGTGCCGGGGTGGGCACTGCGACGGGAGCGGGCGGGGTGGCGGCAGGCACGGGTGGCACGGATTGCGCAGCGAGCGGTACTGAAGCGGAGACAGGTGGAGCATCAACCGGCGCCGCATCCGGCGCCAGCGTCACGGTGATCGGCCCGCCGCTGCCCAGACCGAGCCCCGGCACGCCGAATTGCAGCGACAGCACCAGTGCGTGCAGCAGCACCGACACGGCGATGCCGGCGCCAAGGCGGCGGTCGCTGCGGATCGTGGCGGGAGAGCGACTGCGTGCGGACGCTGAAGGCATGTCGGGCTTGATCAATTGTCAAGCTGGCATCTTAACGTTTACTCAGCAGTAATGCGAGACGCGCACGATACGATGCGTCTTCCACGCCGCACCGCTGCATGACGCAGGTCAGCGCCTGGTCGGCTTGAAGGTATAGGTTTCGCCGTGCGCCAGGTACACCACGTCACGCTCGAGTCCGGCCGCCTTGACCTCGCGCGCGAAATCTTCGAGCGGCGACTTGAAGACGTCGTAGTCGTTGTAGTGAATCGGAATGGTCTTGCGCGGCCGCACCACCTGCATCATGCGCACGCCGTCCTTGCCGTCCATCGTCACCTTGACCACGCCCAGGATGCGGGTGCCGCCCAGGTGCAGCAGCGCCAGGTCGATGCCGGGAAAACGCTGCGGCACCTGCTTGATATCGTCGATCACGAGGGTGTCGCCGCTGATGTACATGCGGTAATCGGGACGTGCTGCATCGACGCCGAAATCGAGCACCGATCCCATCACCTTGGGCAGCAGCGCCGCTACGCCGGCCGGCCCATGGCGGCCCGGCGTGGCCGTCACGCGCATCCGGCTTTGGCCCTTGCTGACCTCGAGCCGGTCCCATGGGCTGAGGCCGGTAACGCGCTTGAAGCCGAGCTTCCTGAGGCTGGCGGCGGCCTGGCGCGTGCTGACGATCGGGACTGCGCGGTCGAGACGCTTCTGCACCAGCTGGTCGAAGTGGTCGCCGTGGAAATGCGACAGCAGCACCAGGTCGATCGGCGGCAACCCGTCGAAGCTGATGGCGGGATTGGTCTTGCGTTCCGAGGTCAGGCCGTAGCCGAGGTGTACGTGGTCGCCCTTGTGCAGGAAATTCGGGTCGGTCAGGATCGTGAATCCCTGGTAGCGGATCAGCACGGTGGCGGTGCCGATGAACTGCACCGTGCCCTGGCTGTTGTCGACCGGCGCGTCGCCGGCCGGGAGTTCCAGCGTGACGACCTGGCCGGCATTGGCGTCGGATGCGGGCGCCTGGGCGAACGCCTGTTGCTGCGGACCGAGCAAGCCGGCGACGGTGGCACTGACGACGACACAGACGGCAAACAGACGGGCAAGGCGCATGAACGGTCTCCAGAAACCGGCGAACCGCCCGGCTCGCCCTACCGTGACGCTATCACGAAGCCCGGGCGGCAGGCGTTCACTTGCCGGACAGGCCGACGATCACCGCATGCAGACCCGCCTGGGCCTGGGCCCACGGCGTGCCGGCCAGTTGTCCGCTGCAGACCGGACAAGGTTCGAGCGGATTGCAGTCGTGCCCCAGTTCGAGGTAGTTGGCGCCGACCACGGTCTTGCCCTGGTAGCTGTCGACCCGGCCGGGGCGAGCCGCGGCCGGGGCTGTGCCCGGAGCCGCCGCACCGGCCGCTCCTGCGGCGCCGTCGACCCACTTGGCAAAGGGTTCGGCGGCGACGCCGTCCGGCACGTACCAGCGGCGCCGGGTTGGATTCCAGCGGGCGCCGAGGGCCTTGGCGGCGTCCTTTTCGGCATAGGGAACGTTCAATAAAACCATGGGCGGAAGGTACTCCAACGTCGTTATCGTGGTGGGGCGCCATTGTACAGCCAGGCGACTGCTTATCGGCAGGCCAGGCGCCTGGTGCCGGCGAAGCTCATTGATCTTTCTCGAGTCGCGCAGCCGCGGCGTCGCTGGCACGCTGCTCGCGCCGGTCCTTGCGGTAGGTGTAGACCAGGTTCGCAACCGAGCTGAGCAACGCGGTGACGATGCCGACCAGGATGCTCGCGTCCGCCAGTGTCCAGCCGTCCCACATTGCCATGACACTGCCGAGATAAGCGGCTAGCCTGGTCAGATCAAATTGTTGGTTCAACACGGTGTCTCCTTCGTCCCGGCCAGCCGGCATGCATACAGCGATTGTTGTCTGAGCGACGTCTCGTACAACGCTCTGTGCTAAATCAATACTGATGACAAAGTATAGAAAAACTAAACAACCCGAGTCAAGAAAAACTATACAAACGCGTATAGCTTTGCTATACCATACGTTTATGGAACTTCAAACGATGATTGCCGGGTGGGTGCGCGATGCACGGACCGCGGCGGGGCTGTCCGGGGCGGCGCTTGGCGCCAGGCTCGCGCTCGAGCTCGGCACTGAGCGCGGCCATACCAAGGCCAACATCTCGCACTGGGAGAACGAAAAGCACAGCCCCAACCTCAAGCAACTGCTGGCGATCGCCAGGGTCACCGGCAAGAGCCTGCCGGCCGATATCCTGGCGCCGATGTCCGGCAAGCCGTGGGGCGAGTCGGCTGTCGATGTGAGCGAGGCGATGCGCGTCGTCAGCGCCGAGAATGACGACGACGGCTTCGTCCAGATCCCGATGGTCAAGCTGCGCCTGTCGGCCGGCATCACCGGGTACCAGACCGAGCCGGAGCGGCGCGATGGCGGCACGCTCGGCATGCGCCGCACCTGGCTCGAGCGCAACCAGTACAACCCGACACACCTGATTGCGATCTACGTCAAGGGCGAGAGCATGGAACCGTCGCTGTACGCCGGTGACATCGTGGTCATCAACACCCTGGATACCAAGCTGGTCGACGGGGCCGTGTATGCGTTCAACTATGAGGGAGAAGCGGTGGTCAAGCGGCTCGCGCGCGACGCCGGCCAGTGGTGGCTAACCTCGGACAACGTCGACAAGGGCAAGTACCACCGCAAGCTGTGCCAGGGCGGCGACTGCATCGTCATCGGGCGTGTGGTGCGCAAGGAAAGCGATCGGATTTGAAACTGCGCGCCGGCATCGTCAGCGTGCGCGGTGTGCGCATCGCGCTTGCCTTTGCACCGGCACGCTATCTCGGCGCCGGCATGGGCGACGCGCTGCTGGCGCGATTGACGCCGTATTTTCCCGGCTTGCCAATCATGCTGGTGTCGATCAAGGCCGGCAAGCGGCGCGCCTACGCGACCTTCGATACGTCCACCCTGCTCGCAGAACTCGACCTGGAGAACATCGAAGAACATCCGGTCGACCTCGACACGCCGCCACCGGATACGCGCGAACTGCCGTTCTGATGCCGCGCTGCCGCAGGCATGCGAACCGCCAGACTGCGGCCCTGGTCTGCAGCGGCGCCCAAAAACACATCGAAATAATCTGATCGTGGAAAAGGATTATTCGATTTTACTTTGGATTCTGCGGCCCGTATATTGATGACTCCAGTTCATTTTGAAGCGAGGAAGCAATGCGAAGTTACCCTACTGACAGTCCCAAAGCCATGAGCCGCCTGCTGGCCCTGGCCATGATCGCCGACGGCCGCCTGGCCCCGCAGGAGCTCAAGACCCTGCACCGCAGCGGACTGCTCGGGGTGCTGCGGGTCAGCGAAGACACGTTTGATGAGACCGCCGGCGAACTGTGCCAGGACTTGCTGGCCACCAGCCGCAAGCGCGAACCGGGCATGGTCGATATCGAGCCGGACACGATCGACCGGCTGCTGGCGGAGGTGCAGGATCCGGCGCTGCGTGCGACGGTATTGAAAGGCATGCTGGAAATCGCGCGCGCCGACAGCGTGATCGATCACCGCGAGCGCAGGCTGTTGCGCCGCGCAGTAAATGCGTGGGCCGAGCCGGAGTCGGTGCTCGACACAGCAGCATAAGCGGTAACAGGAAGATTTCTTGGCCTGCCCAGCTGGATTCGAACCAGCGACCCTTAGCTTAGAAGGCTAATGCTCTATCCAACTGAGCTATGGGCAGTCATTGTTGGCACTGCAGTTCGGCACTGCAACGGCGCTGCGACGATGTCGCAACGGAAGCGCAAAAAGAAAACGGGCTGTCCAGGACAGCCCGCTATCGTATTCATGGTCGGAGTACAAGGATTCGAACCTTGGACCCCCTGGTCCCAAACCAGGTGCGCTACCGGGCTGCGCTACACTCCGTAGGGCGGATAATACTCCTGCCAGGGCGAGGCGTCAATGCGCGCCGGATGCCGTCGCCGGCCCGTGCGCTCATTCATGGGTGTTTTATGCCGCCAGCTTGTCGGCGATGCGCCGCGCCATGCTCTCGGCCATGTCCGCTTCCCTGGCCTCGACCATCACGCGGATCAGGGGCTCGGTGCCCGAAGCACGGATCAACACCCGGCCGTTGTCGCCCAGTTCGCGCTCGACCGCTTCCTTCTCGGCCACCAGGGCCTGATCGCTGGTCCAGTCGAAGCCCGGCGTGACCTTCTTGTTGATCAGGGTCTGCGGGAACAGCGTCAATTCGGCGCAGCAGTCGGCCAGCGACTTGTTGCCGCGCTTGAGCGCCGACAGCACCTGCAATGCCGAGACGATGCCGTCGCCGGTGGTGTGCTTGTCCAGCGCCAGCAGGTGGCCCGAACCTTCGCCGCCCAGCAGCCAGCCGCGCTCGTTCATGACTTCCAACACGTAGCGGTCGCCGACCTTGGCGCGCGCGAAACCGATACCCATCTGCTTGAACGCCACTTCCAGCGCCATGTTCGTCATCAGGGTGCCGACGGCGCCGGCCACCGGGCCGGTGCTCATACGGTCGCGCACCATCACGTACAGCAACTCGTCGCCGTTGTAGACGCGGCCATTGGCGTCGACCATGATCAGGCGGTCGGCGTCGCCGTCCAGCGCGATGCCGAGGTCGGCCTTGTTGGCCACCACGGCTTCGGACAGCGCTTTCGGCGCGGTGGCGCCGAAGCCGGCGTTGATGTTGAAGCCGTCCGGCTGGGCGCCGATCGAGATGACTTCGGCGCCGAGTTCGTGGAACACATGCGGCGCGATGTTGTAGGCGGCGCCGTGGGCGCTGTCGACCACGATCTTCAGGCCGCGCAGGTCCAGTTCATTCGGGAAGGTGCTCTTGCAGAATTCGATGTAGCGGCCCTGGGCATCGCGCAGGCGCGTCGCACGCCCCAGCTTGTCGGATGGCACGCAACCCATCGGCTGGTCGATCGCTTCCTCGATTTCGAGCTCGACCGAATCCGGCAGCTTGGTGCCGTGGCGCGAAAAGAACTTGATGCCGTTGTCCTGGAACGGGTTGTGCGAGGCCGAGATCACCACGCCGGCCTGCAGGCGCAGGGCGCGGGTCAGGTAGGCGATGGCCGGGGTTGGCATCGGGCCGGCCAGCATCGAATCGACGCCGGCGGCCGAGAAACCGGCTTCCAGCGCCGCTTCCAGCATGTAGCCGGAGATGCGGGTGTCCTTGCCGATCAGCACCACCGGACGGCCGCCGCTCGACTTTGCGCCCTTGGCCAGGACAGTGCCGGCGGCGTAGCCGAGGCGCATGACGAACTCGGGGGTGATCGGTGCGACGCCCACCAGGCCACGTACGCCGTCAGTTCCGAAATATTTGCGTGCCATCTTGTTCTCTTTCTTAAAATTTCAAACGGTTGCAGCGCTCACGCTTGCGCCCGGGTTCATCGCCGCATGCCACACCTTCAGCGCATCGACGGTCTCTGCCACATCATGCACACGCACGATTCTAGCGCCATGCGCTACCGCAGCCAATGCCGCACCGATGCTTCCAGGCATTCTTCCCTCGAGTGGCCGCCCGGTGACGGCGCCAATCATCGACTTGCGCGACATGCCGGCCAGCACCGGCAGGTCGAGTTCGTCGCGAATACGGCCCAGGCCGTTCAACAGCGCGTAGTTATGTTCGACGGTCTTGCCGAAGCCGAAGCCCGGATCGACGCAGATGCGCGAACGCTCGATGCCGGCCGCGGTCATCGCGTCCACCCGCTCGCGCAGGAAGGCAATCACCTCGCCCACCACGTCCGCGTACTGCGGCGCCTGCTGCATGGTCTCGGGCGTGGCCTGCATGTGCATCACGCACAGGCCGCAATCACTGTCGAGCACGGCATCCAGGGCGCCGGACGCGCGGAAGCCATTGATGTCGTTGATCATGTCGGCGCCGGCGATCAGCGCTTCGCGCATCACCTGCGGTTTGCAAGTGTCGACGGACAAGGCGACGTCGAGCGTCTTGAGCGCGTACAGGGCAGGCATCACGCGCCGCAGTTCCTCGTCCAACGGAACGCTGGGCGCGCCGGGGCGGGTCGATTCGCCGCCGATGTCGATCATGGTGGCGCCGTCACGCATCATGTCCTCGGCGTGGCCGAGGGCGAATTCGAGGCCCTGGTAACGGCCGCCGTCCGAGAATGAATCCGGGGTCACGTTCAGGATGCCCATCACGACCGGGCGCAGGGAGTCCGGCCCGTCCAGCTCGAAGCTGAAACGGCCGCATTGGAGTTGCTTGTTCATGGCACGAGGTAAACGAAAAAAGGCACCCTGACGGGTGCCTTTGGAGTGAGTCAGACAGCGTCAGGCCGGTGCGGTGGCATTTGGCGCCACACCGCCCGAGCCGCTGTCGCCAGGCGGCGAGCGCTTGGTCAACACCGTCTTCGGCTGGCGCGGCTCGTGGCCGGCCATGATGTCGTTGATCTGCTCGGTGTCGATGGTTTCCCAGTCGAGCAGCGCCTTGGTCATCATTTCGACCTTGTCGCGGTTCTCTTCCAGCAGACGGCGCGCCAGCGCGTACTGCCTGTCGAGGATGGCGCGGATCTCGGCGTCGACCTTTTGCTGGGTCGCTTCCGAGATGGTCTTGGTGGCGCCGCCGAAGAAGCCTTCGTTCTCGCTGTCTTCGTACACCATCACGCCCATGCTCTCGGACATGCCGAAGCGGGTCACCATCGAACGGGCCAGCTTGGTGGCACGCGAGAAGTCGTTCGAGGCGCCGGTCGACATCTGGCCGACGAAGATCTCTTCGGCGATACGGCCGCCGAACAGGATCGAAATTTCTTCGAGCATCTTGTCCTTGTAGCCCGACAGCGCGTCGTGCTCGGGCAACTGCCAGGTCAGGCCCAGCGCATAGCCGCGCGGCATGATCGTGACCTTGTGCACCGGATCGGCCTTCGGCAGCAGCTTGGCGACCACCGCGTGGCCCGACTCGTGGTAAGCGGTGTTGCGGCGCTCTTCCTCGCGGATCACCATCGACTTGCGCTCCGGACCCATGTAGATCTTGTCCTTGGCATCTTCGAAGTCGATCATCTCGACCAGACGCTTGCTGCGGCGGGCGGCGAACAGCGCGGCTTCGTTGACCAGGTTGGCCAGGTCGGCGCCCGAGAAGCCCGGGGTGCCGCGCGCCAGGATGTCGGCCTTCACGTCGGTGCCGATCGGCACTTTACGCATGTGCACGTTCAGGATCTGTTCGCGGCCGCGGATGTCCGGCAGGCCGACCATCACCTGGCGGTCGAAACGGCCCGGACGCAGCAGCGCCTTGTCCAGCACGTCGGCGCGGTTGGTGGCGGCGATCACGATCACGCCCGATTGCGCTTCGAACCCGTCCATCTCGACCAGCAGCTGGTTCAGCGTCTGTTCGCGTTCGTCGTTGCCGCCGCCCATGCCGGCGCCGCGGTGACGGCCGACCGCGTCGATCTCGTCGATGAAGATGATGCAAGGCGAATGCTTCTTGGCATTCTCGAACATGTCACGCACGCGGGACGCACCCACGCCGACGAACATCTCGACGAAGTCGGAACCCGAGATCGAGAAGAACGGCACCTTGGCTTCGCCGGCGATGGCGCGTGCCAGCAGGGTTTTACCGGTGCCCGGAGGACCGACCATCAGCACGCCGCGTGGAATACGGCCGCCCAGCTTCTGGAACTTGGTCGGGTCTTTCAGGAAGTCGACGATCTCCGACACTTCTTCTTTCGCCTCGTCGCAACCGGCGACGTCGGTGAAGGTAACGGTGTTGTTGGTTTCATCCAGCATGCGCGCCTTCGACTTGCCGAAGGAGAACGCGCCGCCCTTGCCGCCGCCCTGCATCTGGCGCATGAAGAACACCCACACGCCGATCAGGAGCAGCATCGGGAACCACGAGATGAACACCTGCTGCAGGAAACCTGGCTCTTCAGGCGGCTTGACGTCGAAGCGCACGCCGTTCTCGCGCAGGTCGCCGATCAGGCCACGGTCGAGGATGGTGGCGGTAGCGCGCACCTTGGTGTCGTCGCTCTTGACCGCGGTGATGTTCTGACCTTCGATCAGCACTTCCTTGATGCGGCGCGCCTTCACTTCATCGAGCAGCTCGGAATAAGCGATGGTCTTGCTGCCGCCGGCGACGCTGTGGGTGTCGAACTGCTTGAACAGCATGAACAACAGCAGCGCGACGACCACCCAGATGGCGGATTTGGAAAACATATTATTCACGAAAACTCCTCCGATGCGATGTGCATCTCTACCGATTTCAGACTGCCGATTTTACTCGCCGATTTTACTCGGAATACGCCGACGCTGCCACGCAACGCCTGCAATAGTGCAAGAAATACACTTCATTATCGCTAATACTGGCGCGTATTCACCAACATACACCACCAGACAAACGAACACGGGGGTGATGTGCGGCCGTGAATGGCGATTTCAAGAGCAATTTCCTGCCTTGGATCAACGATTTTTATCGCCAGCCATTCGGCTACCTGCTAGCACCCCGCACCTCATTCGGCGGGATTCTTGAGGCCACGGCCCAGCAGGAAAATCTCGGACGATTTGTCGCGGCTGGCTTTGGGCTTGATCTGTTTCACGACCTTGAATTCGGTACGGAATTTCTCCAGGATCTGGGTGAAACCCATGTCTTTAAAACACTTCACCAACAAGGCGCCGCCGGGCTTCAAATGCATTTGTGAAAATTCGATCGCCAGGTCGATCAAATGTTCCATGCGCGCCGCATCGGCGTGGCCGATCCCCGACAGATTCGGCGCCATATCGGACAGCACCAGGTCGGCCTTGCGCCCGGCCAGCACGTCGTCGAGCTGGTCCAGCACCTCTTCCTCGCGGAAATCGCCCTGGATGTAATGGACGTCGGCCACCGGCTCCATCGGCAGGATGTCGAGGCCGATGATGGTGCCGTGGATGCCGCCGTCAAGCGCGCCGGCCAGCTTGCGCCGGGTGTACTGGGCCCAGCTGCCCGGGGTGCAGCCGAGGTCGACGATGGTCTGGCCCGGCTTGATCAGCTTTTCGCTCTCGTCGATTTCCTTGAGCTTGTAGGCGGCGCGGGCGCGGTAGCCCTCTTTCTGCGCCAGTTTGACGTACGGATCGTTAATGTGGTCGTGCAACCAGTTTTTGTTTAATTTGTTCTTGGCCATTCGCGTAGAATACTGCTTTTATAGGTACATCTAAGATTTATTATGATTAAACTCACTCCGGCCGAGCGCAGCGCCCTGCGCGCAGAAGCACACGGGCTCAACCCTGTGGTCATGATCGGCGAAGCCGGCCTTACCGAATCCGTGATCAAGGAAATCGGCGCCAGCCTGGACGCCCACGGCCTGATCAAGGTGCGCGTGTTCGGCGACGACCGCGAAGCGCGCGTCGCCATGTACGAGCAGATCTGCGCCGACCTCGACGCCGCCCCGGTCCAGCACATCGGCAAG
The DNA here is from genome assembly GCF_030411955.1 of Massilia sp. YIM B02443. Lineage (GTDB taxonomy): Bacteria > Pseudomonadota > Gammaproteobacteria > Burkholderiales > Burkholderiaceae_D > Telluria. Next base: position 12,289 of record NZ_JASNRA010000026.1, on the reverse strand, counting down.
CTGCTGGTGCTGTATCGCCCGAAGAAGGAAGCCGTCAAGGAACGCAGCGGCAAGGCCGGTCCGGGCATGCGCGAAGTCACCATCGTCAAGGCCAGCGCCAGCGGCACCAAGAAGCCGAGCGTCACCAAGGTCATGCTGAAGGGGAACGAACGCGTCACCGCCGGCGGCAACATCAAGCGCGCCAAGCCGCGTCAGACCAGCACCAAGAAGAATTTGCTGAACAAGTAATTCCAGAAACCGGGGCGACCCGGTTTTTTATGTCTGCTCGCGTAGGGTTGGCGGCTCCGCCGCCAACCCTACGGACGGAATCACCGAACTCTGATGAGCAGCCACGCTCCCAGAATGCTCTGGACGACGTGGAACAGCTGTGACACCCCATGCATCACCGCGAACCGGGTCCAGTACGGCGAAGCGCGCACGCCCCCTTCTCCAGCCAATTCGCGCAGATGCGCCATCGCCGGCTGCAGGCCGACGAAGATCACCAGCGCACAGGCCAGCATCGCCAGCACCAGCAGGTTCAGGAAGCGCTTGCGCGCCGGCGCCAGGTCGCTTGAGCGCCACAGCAGCACGAACAGCAGCAGCGCGCAGGCGATCGACAGCCAGGCCTGGCGCGTGAGCAGGCTCGCCACCAGGTTGCCCGCTTGCCCGCTCTCGAGCGTGGCGAACGCCGCCGGCGCCGCGATGTAGCCGAGCGCCCACAGGCTACCCGCCCACAGCGCCGCCACCAGCAGGCGCGCCGCCGGCAGGCGGCCGGAACCGGTCGTGACGGCTGCGGCTTGCGTCATCAGACGTAACGCACTTCGAGGATTTCGTACTCGCGCGGACCCGACGGGGCCTGCACTTCGACCACGTCTTCGGCGTACTTGCCGATCAGGGCGCGCGCGATCGGCGAGGTCACCGAGACCTTGTTCAGCTTCAGGTCGGCTTCATCGATGCCGACGATCTGGTAGCTGACCTTCTGGCCGTTTTCCAGGTCTTCCAGGTCGACGGTGGCGCCGAACACCACGCGGCCTTCGGCGTCCAGGGTGGCCGGGTCGATGATCTGGGCGGTACTGAGTTTACCTTCCAGCTCGGCGATGCGGCCCTCGACGAAGGCCTGGCGCTCCTTGGCGGCATCGTACTCGGCGTTCTCGGACAGGTCGCCATGCGAACGCGCCTCGGCGATCGCATCGATCACGTTGCGGCGCTCCTTGGTCTTGAGCTGGTGCAGCTCTTCCTTCAGGAGTTCCGCGCCGAATTTGGTCAATGGAGTGTTCATGGTTCTCTGCGTTAGTGTGAATTCAAGTTTACCGCATGCTTCCCGCTCCTCGCTCGACAATCGCCGCGCGAAGCACAGTAAAGCGAAAACCACAGAGGCACGCGGCGCCAGGGCCGCGCGAACTCTGTGGTTGATGGGTACTACGTGTGCTTAGTGTAAGGTTTTATGCAGACCTTGTAAATCGTACACGCGCAGTTCGTCGATGTGACGCATGCCCTCGATCGCCGCTTCGGCGCCGAAGATGGTGGTGAAGGTCACCACGCGCGAGGCCAGGGCCGAGGTGCGGATGGTGCGCGAATCGTTCACCGCGCTGCGCTTTTCCTCGACCGTGTTCACGACCATCACGATCTCGTGGTTCTTGATCATGTCGACCACGTGCGGACGGCCTTCCAGCACCTTGTTCACGGCGCGCACCGGCAAGCCGGCGGCGCTGATCACGGCGGCGGTGCCCTTGGTCGCGACCAGGGTGAAGCCGAGCGCCACCAGGTCGCGGGCAACGGCCACCGCGCGCGGCTTGTCCGAACCCTTCACCGACAGGAACACGGTGCCCGACTTCGGCAGCGTGACGCCGGCCGCCAGCTGGGCCTTGACGAAAGCTTCGCCGAACGAGGTGCCGACACCCATCACTTCGCCGGTCGACTTCATTTCCGGTCCCAGGATGGTGTCGACGCCCGGGAACTTCACGAACGGGAACACGACTTCCTTGACGCTGTAGAACGGCGGGATCACTTCCTTCTCGATGCCCTGGCTGCTGAGGGTCTGGCCGACCATGCAGCGCGCGGCAATTTTCGCCAGCTGCAGGCCGGTCGCCTTCGACACGAACGGCACGGTACGCGAGGCGCGCGGGTTCACTTCCAGCACATAGACAGTGTCCACGGTCTGGCCGTTTTCCTCGGTCTGCTGGATCGCGAACTGCACGTTCATCAGGCCGACCACGTTCAGGGCTTTCGCCATCAGCGAGGTCTGGCGCTTGAGTTCATCGATGGTCGCCTGCGACAGCGAGTACGGCGGCAGCGAGCAGGCTGAGTCGCCCGAGTGCACGCCGGCTTGCTCGATGTGTTCCATCACGCCGCCGATGAAGGTGGCTTCGCCGTCCGAGATGCAGTCGACGTCGACTTCGATGGCGTCGTTCAGGAAGCGGTCCAGCAGCACCGGCGAATCGTTCGACACCTTGACCGCTTCGCGCATGTAGCGCTCCAGGTCGCGCTGCTCGTGCACGATCTCCATCGCGCGGCCACCCAGAACGTAGGAAGGACGCACCACAAGCGGATAGCCGATCTCGGACGCCAGCGCCAGCGCTTCGGTTTCGGTGCGCGCAGTGCGGTTCGGCGGCTGGCGCAGGCCGAGTTCCTGCAGCAGTTGCTGGAAGCGCTCGCGGTCTTCGGCGGCGTCGATCATGTCCGGCGAGGTGCCGATGATCGGCACGCCGTTGGCTTCCAGGTCCAGCGCCAGTTTCAATGGCGTCTGGCCGCCATATTGCACGATCACGCCGACCGGCTTTTCCAGCTCCACGATCTCGAGCACGTCTTCCAGCGTCAGCGATTCGAAGTACAGGCGGTCCGAGGTATCGTAGTCGGTCGACACGGTCTCGGGATTGCAGTTGACCATGATGGTCTCGTAGCCGTCTTCGCGCATGGCGAGCGCCGCATGGACGCAGCAGTAGTCGAACTCGATGCCCTGGCCGATGCGGTTAGGACCGCCGCCCAGCACCATGATCTTCTTTTTATCCGTCGGATTCGACTCGCACTCTTCGTCGTACGTCGAGTACATGTAGGCGGTATTGGTCGCGAACTCCGCGGCGCAGGTGTCGACGCGCTTGTACACCGGACGGATGTCCAATGCGTGGCGACGCGCGCGCACCGCGCTTGGCTCGACCTTCAGCAGGAAGGCCAGGCGGCGGTCGGCGAAGCCCTTCTGCTTCAACTTGTACAGCACGTTCTTGTCGAGCGACTCCAGGGTCTGGGTTTCCAGCCACAGTTCGATGTCGACGATCTCCTTGATCTGCACCAGGAACCACGGATCGATCTTGGTGAGATTGTGCACTTCTTCCAGCGTGAAGCCCTGGGCGAAGGCGTCGCCCACGTACCAGATGCGCTCGGGACCCGGCTCGCCCAGTTCCTCTTCGATCTTCTCGCGGTCGCGCGTCTTTTCGTTCAGGCCGTCGACGCCGACTTCCAGGCCGCGCAGCGCTTTCTGGAACGATTCCTGGAAGGTGCGGCCCATGGCCATCACCTCGCCCACCGATTTCATCTGGGTGGTCAGGTGCTTGTCGGCGGTCGGGAATTTCTCGAAGGTGAAGCGCGGGATCTTCGTGACCACGTAGTCGATCGACGGCTCGAACGATGCCGGGGTGGCGCCGCCGGTGATCTCGTTGCGCAGTTCATCGAGCGTGAAGCCCACCGCCAATTTGGCCGCGACTTTCGCGATCGGGAAGCCGGTCGCTTTCGACGCCAGCGCCGACGAACGCGACACGCGCGGGTTCATCTCGATGACGATCATGCGGCCGTCCTTTGGATTGATCGCGAACTGCACGTTCGAGCCGCCGGTGTCGACGCCGATCTCGCGCAGCACGTTGATCGACGCGTTGCGCATGATCTGGTATTCCTTGTCGGTCAGCGTCTGCGCCGGCGCCACGGTGATCGAGTCGCCGGTGTGCACGCCCATCGGATCCAGGTTTTCGATCGAGCAGATGATGATGCAGTTGTCCTTCTTGTCGCGGACCACTTCCATCTCGTACTCTTTCCAGCCGAGCAGCGACTCTTCGATCAGCAGCTCGTTGGTCGGCGAGGCTTCCAGGCCGCGCTTGCAGATGGCTTCGAATTCTTCGGCGTTGTAGGCGATGCCGCCGCCGCTGCCGCCCATCGTGAACGACGGACGGATGATGGTCGGGAAGCCAAGCTCGCGCTGCACCGCCCACGATTCTTCCATCGAGTGCGCCACGCCCGAGCGCGCCGAACCGAGGCCGATCTTGGTCATCGCGTCCTTGAACTTGGCGCGGTCTTCGGCCTTGTCGATCGCCTCCGGCGAAGCGCCGATCAGTTCGACCTTGTATTTATCGAGCACACCTTCGCGGTGCAGGTCCAGTGCGCAGTTCAGCGCGGTCTGGCCGCCCATGGTCGGCAGGATTGCGTCCGGACGTTCCTTCTCGATGATGCGCTCGACCACCTTCCAGGTGATCGGCTCGATGTAGGTGACGTCGGCCGTTTCCGGGTCGGTCATGATGGTCGCCGGGTTCGAGTTGACCAGGATGACCTTGTAGCCTTCTTCGCGCAGGGCCTTGCAGGCCTGGGCGCCGGAATAGTCGAATTCGACCGCCTGGCCGATGACGATCGGACCCGCGCCGATGATCAGGATGCTTTTGATATCAGAACGCTTTGGCATTTATTTCTTCTCCGGTGCTTGCATGAGGCTGATGAAACGGTCGAACAGGTAGGCGACGTCGGTCGGGCCGGGCGAGGCTTCCGGGTGGCCCTGGAAGCAGAACGCCGGTTTGTCGGTGCGCTCGAAGCCCTGCAGCGAGCCGTCGAACAGCGACACGTGGGTCACGCGGCAGTTATCCGGCAGCGACTCCGGATCGACGGCGAAGCCGTGGTTCTGCGACGTGATCAGGACCTTCTTCGAATCCAGGTCCTGCACCGGGTGATTCGCGCCGTGGTGGCCGAAGTTCATCTTGAAGGTCTTGGCGCCGGAGGCCAGCGCCATGATCTGGTGACCCAGGCAGATGCCGAAGGTCGGGATGCCCTTCTCGATCAGTTCACGCGAGGCGTTGATGGCGTAGTCGCACGGCTGCGGGTCGCCCGGGCCGTTGGCCAGGAAGATGCCGTCCGGGTTCAGTGCCAGGGCGTCGGCAGCGGTCGATTGCGCCGGCAGCACGGTGACCTTGCAGCCGCGCTCGGCCAGCATGCGCAGGATGTTGCGCTTGACGCCGTAGTCGAAGGCGACCACGTGGTACTGCGGGTTGTCCTGCTTGCCGAAGCCTTCGCCCAGCTTCCATTCGGTCTCGGTGAACACGTACGGCTCTTTCACCGACACCACCTTGGCCAGGTCCATGCCCGACAGGCCCGGGAACGAACGCGCCAGTTCCAGTGCCTGCGCTTCGCTCGGCTCGGCGCCCTGGGCGCCGGTCAGGATCGCGCCGGCCTGGGCGCCCTTCTCGCGCAGGATGCGGGTCAGTTTGCGGGTATCGATGCCGGCGATGGCGACCACGTTCTCTTGCTTCAGGTAGTCCGACAGCGATTGGGTGGAACGGAAATTCGAGGCCAGCAGCGGCAGGTCGCGGATGATCAGACCGGCGGCGTGGACTTTCGACGCTTCCACGTCGGCGCTGTTGACGCCGTAGTTGCCGATGTGCGGGTACGTCAGGGTGACGATCTGACGCGAGTAGCTGGGGTCGGTGAGGATTTCCTGGTAGCCAGTGATAGCGGTATTAAAGACCACTTCGCCGGTCGTGTGACCGGTGGCGCCAATGGAATATCCTTTGAAAATCGTTCCGTCGGCAAGGGCCAGGATGGCCGGGACGGCTGAGCCAGAAAAAAATGGCGGCAAGGGTAACTCCCGAAAAAGTTACCGTAGCTGCGCCACGTCAGACCGACATCCAACCGCCCACGGCAATACCATCTCGCCAGGGGTTGGAAGTCAAGTTGAATGAGGGATGGTGGTATGCGCTACGGCTGAGGTTTGAATTAGTTAAACTTCCGAATTATAGCCCGATTCGAGCCCTTCGGCAATGCTGCAACGGCACAAAAAAGGCGCCCACATGTCGGTGGATGACATGGGGCGCCGCTTTTTACTGCCTTGGTGAAACCTTGCTTTACATTGCGCCAAGACCCGGTTTACGGCCTCAAGCGCCCAGCGCCGCGATGCCGGCGCGCGCGATCTGCACGTCCTGCTCCGACTTCACGCCCGACACGCCGACCGCGCCGATCACGTGGCCATCGACGATCACCGGCACGCCGCCTTCCAGCATGCCTTCCAGTTTCGGCGCGCTCAGGAACGACATGCGGCCGTTGTTGACCACGTCCTCGTAGATCTTCGATTCGCGGCGGCCCAGGGCCGCGGTATTGGCCTTGGCCGGTGCGATGTACGACGACACCGGCGGCGCGCCGTCCAGGCGCTGCTGCCACAGCAGGTGGCCGCCATCGTCGACGATCGCGATCGAGACGTTCCAGCCGTTGGCGACGGCTTCGGCTTCGGCGGCGGCGCCGATGGTCTTGGCGTCCTGCAGGGTCAGATAAGGTTTGGTGTTCATGTGTTTCCTGTGATTTAACGTGATGCTGGTACCGGATACTGCTTGAGTTTCAACTTCGCTTTAATCTGCGGCATGACGGCCGCGGCGGCCTGCTCGCCGGCCAGGATCGCCATATTGCGCCCGCCAAAGTCGCTCGATCCCATATTGCCGAGCGCCGGCGTGATGACGATGTCGGCGTCCTTCAGTTCGAAGTGGTTCAGGCGCTGGCCCATGATGCTGAAGGTCTGCATCAGGACGTCGAGCGAGCTGGCGGTGGCCGCGCCTTCGGTCGCGCTCGAGATGTTCACCGCGATGATGAAGTCGGCGCCCATCTCGCGCACGAAGCGCACCGGCACCGGCGCCACCAGGCCGCCGTCGACATACGTCTTCCCACCAATCACGACCGGCTGGAACACGCTCGGCACGCTCGACGAGGCGCGCACCGCCATGCCGGTGTTGCCGCGGTTGAACAGGATCGGCTGGCCGGTCTTCAGGTCGGTGGCGACGGCGCCGAAGCGCAGCTTGAGCTTTTCCATCGGCACCCCGCCGACCGCCTTGTTGACGTAGTTCTGCAGCGCCTCGCCCTTGAGCAGGCCGGTCGACTTGGAGAACAGCGGCAGCGCCCAGTCCGAGATGGTGGCTTCGTCCATCGCCAGCGCAGCCTTTTGCAGTGCGAAGCCGTTCAGGCCCGAGGCATACAGCGAACCGACCACCGAGCCGGCGCTGGTGCCGACCACGATCTCGGGGTTGATGCCTTGCGCTTCCAGCGCCTTGATCACGCCGATGTGGGCGAAGCCGCGCGCGGCGCCGCCGCCCAGGGCCAGGCCGATGCGCACTTTCTTCGGTTGGACCGGCGCCGCTTGCGCCGGGGCGGCCGGCGGTGGAGTCGGGGTGCTGCCGCAAGCGGTCAGGAACAGGGCCGCGCAGGCCAATAAGGAAGAACGACGAGAGAACATAGGGCAACGGGAATGGAACGAGACGCGATTGTACATCGGCGTACCGAGCCGGCCGTCTAAAAGGTTTGGAAATGAGAATGATTCGCATTATAATTCTTGCCTATAAACCGATGGGTGCGCATGCGTGCCCGACACGATCCCGGCGTGACATCGGCATTCCACCCCAGCCCTTACAAGAAAGAGAAATCACTCCATGAACAAGATCCTGCTCGCATCCCTCGCCCTTGCCTTCGCCGCTCCCGCCGCCCAGGCGCACCACGTCTGGCTCGAGCAGGACGGCAAGGCCGTCAAGCTGCAGTTCGGCGAGTTCGGCGACAACCAGCGCGAAACCACGCCCGGCCTGCTCGACATGTTCGTGGCGCCAAAGGCGATCCTGGTCGGCGCCAAGGGCGAGCAGGCGCTGAAGCTGGACAAGACCGCGCAAGGCTTCGTGCTGTCGGGCGTTCCGGGTGCAGGCGAGTCGATCGTCGCCGAAGACAATGCCTATCCGACCTGGGAAACCAAGGAAGACGGCAAGACCCTGACCCACGTGTGGGCGCCGGCGGCGCGCCTGGTGAACGGCTTTGCCGCGCGCCAGCCGAAGCTCGCCTTCGACATCGTCCCGACCGGCAAGCTGGGCGAGTTCAAGGTGTTCTACAAAGGCCAGCCGCTGCCGAAGGTGAAGGTGCACGCAGTGATCCCGAACGGCTGGTCCAAGGAAGCCGAGTCGGATGCCGCCGGGGCCGTGAAGTTCGACCTGCCGTGGAAAGGCGCCTACGTGCTGGAAGCCGAGCACGTCGACAAGACCCCGGGCCAGCGCGCCGGCAAGCCTTACGCCAGCGCGACCTACGTCACCTCGCTGTCGTTCGTGCAGCCAACCGGTTTGGCGGCGATGGCGGCCGGTCCGGTGATGGCGCCGAATCCGAAGCATTGATCGCGTCGTTCGCATCAGGCGCTTGAGCGGCGGCGTGGTCGCATCGCGCCGCCGTCGCTGGTTACTTGTCCATCATCCGTTGCAGACGTTGTATCGCGCTCCACCAGAAAGGCCGAACATCATGACTCCCACCACCTGGCGCTACCGCGGCGCCGTCGCTTCGCGCACGCTTGCCGCGATCGGCGGCGGCTACGTGCTGACCTCGATCGCCATCGCCTTGACCGCCCTTGCGCTGCCGCTGCCGCGCGCCGATGCGGTCACCCTCGCCACCCTGCTGTCGTTCGTGGTGTACACCTGCGCCATCCTGTGGGTGTTCGCCACCAGCAGCGCCACCCGCGCCTGGGGCGGCATCGCAATCAGCAGCGCAGTGCTCGGCGCCGCGCTGTGGATCGCCGGGAGCGCGTCATGAAGGAAGGCGTGGTAGTGAAGGAAGGCCTGCGCCAGTCGATGTCGTGGGTGCATACCTGGGCCGGCCTGCTGGTGTGCTGGCTGCTGCTGCTGGTGTTCATGGCCGGCACCGCGGCCTATTACCGGCACGAGATCACGTTCTGGATGAAGCCCGAACTGCACAAGGCGGCCGAGGCGCCGGCGACCATTCCGGCCGCCGCCTCGGCCACGCTGATCGTGCGCGAACTGCAGCAGCGCGCGCCGCAGGCCAGCGCCTGGTTCATCGACCTGCCGTCCGAGCGCAACCCGCTGATCGTGGCCGGCTGGACCAACCCGCCCAGGAAAGGCATGAGCCGCGAAGAGCGCCGCGCCGCCTTCCGCCTGCAAAACGTCACCCTGGACCCGATCACCGGCCAGCATACCGCCGCGCCGCGCGATACCCGCGGCGGCGAATTCCTGTACCGCCTGCACTTCGACCTGTACTACATGTCGGCGCTCTGGGGCCGCTGGATCGTCGGCATCGCCGCCATGTTCATGCTGGTGGCGATCGTCAGCGGCGTGATCACCCATAAACGCATCTTCAAGGACTTCTTCACCTTCCGGCCCAGGAAGGGCCAGCGCTCCTGGCTCGACGCCCACAACGCCACCGCCGTGCTGGCGCTGCCGTTCCACCTGATGATCACCTACACCGGCCTGGTGACGCTGATGTTCATGTACATGCCGTCGCCCACCAAGGCGCTGTATGGCGAGGACCAGAACACCATGTTCGCCGAAGTCTTCATGAACGTCGACCGCACCAAGCCGGCAGGCGTGGCCGCGCCGCTGGCGAATATAGCGCCGATGCTGCAGCAGGCCGAACGCGCCTGGGGCGAAGCGCCGACCCGCATCGTGGTCAGCCACCCGAACGACGCCAACGCCAAGGTCGAACTGTTCCGCCCCTCGGGCCGTCAGCTGTCGAACCTGGAGCCGTCGATGACCTTCAACGGCGCCACCGGCGCGCTGGTCGCGTCCACCGGCCCGATCAGCACCACGCTGTCGGCGCGCGCCGCGATCTACGGCCTACACCTGGCGCACTTCGCCGATCCGCTGCTGCGCGCCCTGTTCTTCATCTGCGGCCTGGCCGGCTGCGCGATGGTCGCCACCGGCGCCCTGCTGTGGGGCGTGAAGGAGCGCCAGAAGTACGCCAAGGTGGTGGCGGCCGGCGGCAAGGTGGGCTTCGGCGTGCGCCTGGTCGACGCCCTCAACATCGGCGCCATCGCCGGCCTGCCGGTCGCGTTCGCGGTCTACTTCTGGTCGAACCGGCTGCTGCCGCTCGACCTGGCGCAGCGCACCAATATGGAGGCCAACTGCTTCTTTGCCGCCTGGGCCGCGTGCGCGATCCTGGCCCAGATAAGGCCGACGCGCGGCATGTGGCGCTTCCAGCTGATGCTGGGCGCCGGGCTGCTGGGCGGCCTGCCGCTGCTGAACTTCTTCACCACCGGCACCCACCTGGGCGTGACGCTGTTCGGCGGCCCGGGCCTGCGGCCGGTGGCCGGCTTCGACCTGGTGACGCTGCTGCTCGGCGCCCTGCTCGGCTGGGCCGCCTGGTGGCTCGGCCTCAAGGGCAAGGGCAAGCGCCAGGCCGCGGCCAAGTCCGCCGCGCCGGCTGCCGCCGCCGTTCAACCCACGCCGCTGGAGGCCGCATGAGCATGCTGATCCTGAGCGGCGCCGCGCTCGCCTTCAGCGGCTTCGCCGCCAAGGGCATCGTGATGGACCGTCATTACGCCGACATTCACGGCCGCGGCAAGGAAGCGGGTCCCGCCACCCGGCGACGCATGCTCCTGCTGGGCTGGCTCGGGCTGGCGCTGTCGTTCATCGCCTGCATCGGCGCCGGCGGCTGGCATATCGGGCCGGTGCTGTGGTGCGGGGTGTTGTCCATTGCGGCGTGGACGGTGACCTTGTTGCTGCAGTATGCGCCGCGCAAGGTGGTGCATGCGGCGTGGATCGGCGTGCCCGCCGCATTGCTGACCGCCGCGCTGCTGCTGCGTTGATCCTTCGGGCGGCGGCACGTCCGCCGCCAACCGTGCCCCGCCCCGCCATTGATACTTTCAGTTAAAATTCCATCTGGAATTTTCTGGGACGATCATGACGACTTCAACTGCCGATGCGTTTGCCAGTCTGGCAGCCCTCGAGCTGATTACCGCGCGACAGCGCATGGCCGTCGAGCGCCATCCAGCCTGCGCTTCCTTCCTGGCACTGCACGATCCGGTGCAGCAGCTGCCCTGGATGCATGCGCACAAGATCATCTCCGAAGACGAGCTCGACGACATGGCGAGCTTCGACGACGAGCCTTGCGAGCGCGAGACCATCCTGCAGGCGGCGCTGCAGGAAATCGAACGCGCCAACGACCTGCGCAACGGGCGCTTTCTCGACCGCCTGCTGCGCGACGGCATGATCACCCCGATCCAGCACGCCGCCGCCCTGCGCGACCCGTCCGGCCTGTACAACGAGACCGCCGCCGACATGCTGTATGAACTGATCCTGTTCGACATCCTCTCTCCCGCCGATTTCAGCGCCCTGCGCAAGCGCATCCGCGCCAATGCCGGCACCAACGGCGGCCTGGACCGCCTGCAGATGGTCGAAGATGTCCAGAGCCGCCTCGACGCCCAGAAAAAAGCCCACCGCAGCAATCCCGGCACCATCCGCATGGTCACCGACCCGGCCCATGCCCGCCGCCTCGGCTGGACCTACTTCGGCATCATCGCCTTGACCATCGGCGCGATCGCCTGGCTGCTCTTCCACTGACCCACCGGCAACGAGGGTCAGAGTCGAATTGTTGAGCAAATTCCCGCGCCCACCTGCTCAGCTAGCAACATCCCACGATTACGCCCAGCAAGTTTCCGAAAAGACAATTAGGGTCAGAGTCGAATTGTTTGACAACTTGTAGAGTTGCCGATTAATTCAACTCTGACCCTCTTTAATTTGCAAGGAAATCGGAGCTGAAAAAATCCGCCAGGATACAACTCGACCATGGAAACGTTTCGTGATTTGGCAACCCTTATAAATCATTGTCTTACGATTCACAAATCCCTGAAAAATAATTAGGGTCAGAGTCGAATTGTTGAGCAATTCCTCAGAATTGCATTTAATTCGACTCTGACCCTAATTATCGTGACTGAAAGATTCTCCTAAGCTATTGGCCATAGTAATTGTCTTGAGAGTATTTCACAAAGTTGTCAAACAATTCGACTCTGACCCTGATTGGAGGTGGGTTCTAACAGTTAGCGAGGAACTCATTCGAACATATGCAGTCATATGCATATGAGCAAACTTGTTCCCATTGGCGCTGCTGCCAAGGCATTAGGCGTTTCGACCAGCACGTGGCGTCGCTGGGAAGCGGCAGGGCGGCTCGCTCCGACGAGAACAGGGCGAGGCCAGCGCCGCTACGCTGTCGCAGCGCTCCTTTCGGGTATTAGCCCTGATCCGCTAAGGAAGCGCAATGTTCCTGGTCCATCGCATCGCGCTTGCCCCGAACAACGTGCAGGCCACCAGCCTTGCGCGCGCAGCCG
>NZ_JASNRA010000025.1 GCF_030411955.1 Massilia sp. YIM B02443 | reverse complement strand
AGCTAATTCCGGTTAGATTTGCATAAGTTTGGAAGAACGGTGGAAACGGAGGCGCAGCGCGCATTCCTGCGCGAGTGCGGCTGCGATGCCTTGCAGGGGTATTTGCTGGCGCGGCCGATGCCGCTGGAAGAGTTCGAGCGGCGCCATGGCGCCGGGGCCGGCGACGGGGACAAGGACGGCCCGGCCTGATCCATCCGTCATCCCGCGCGGGCGGCGCCTACGCGGGATGATATGGAACGATCAATAACGCCAGGTGCCGCGCCGCGCCGCCACCGGACGCTTCATCACTTTGGTCTGGAACTGCTTCCACAAGAAGCCGGCCAATGCGGCCATGATAATTTTACGCATGGGTTTCTCCTGTCAGTGAGGCTGCGGCTGAACCAGCCGCGTTCGCCCTCAGCATAACGCGCCCGCACGCGCGATGGCGCGAGATTGCCCGACAAGCCGCAAGCGCCGCCGATGCAGTAAAATCGCTAGCTTTATGGCAACCCACCCTGGCGAACGATGGACGACGCGCACAATCAACTCAAACGCGGACTGAAGAACCGCCACATCCAGCTGATCGCCCTGGGCGGCGCGATCGGCACCGGCCTGTTCCTCGGCATCGCCTCGACCATCCAGATGGCCGGCCCGTCGGTGCTGCTGGGCTACGCCATCGCCGGCGCGGTCGCCTTTCTGATCATGCGCCAGCTGGGCGAGATGATCGTCGACGAACCGGTGGCCGGCTCGTTCAGCCACTTCGCCGACAAGTACTGCGGCCAGTGGGCCGGCTTCGTCTCGGGCTGGAACTACTGGGTGATGTACATCCTGGTGAGCCTGGCCGAACTGACCGCGCTCGGCATCTACATGCAGTACTGGTTCCCCGAGCTGCCGACCTGGGTCTCGGCGCTCGGCTTCTTCGTGCTGGTCAACTGCCTCAGCCTGCTCAACGTGAAAGCCTTCGGCGAGCTCGAATTCTGGTTCGCCGTGATCAAGGTGGTGGCGGTGGTCGGCATGATCGTGTTCGGTCTGTACCTCCTGATCGGCGGCGGCGCCGGTCCCGAGGCGGGCGTGTCGAACCTGTGGCGCCACGGCGGCTTCTTCCCCAACGGCATCGTGGGCCTGGTGATGGCGATGACCGTCATCATGTTCTCGTTCGGCGGCCTGGAGCTGATCGGCATCACCGCGGCCGAAGCCGACGACCCGTCGCGCACCATCCCGCGCGCCACCAACAACGCCCTGTACCGGATCCTGATCTTCTACATCGGCGCGCTGGCCGTGCTGCTGGCGCTGTATCCGTGGCAGAAAGTGGTCACCGGCGGCAGCCCGTTCGTGCTGATCTTCCAGGCGCTCGACAGCGGCTGGGTGGCCAACATCCTCAACCTGGTGGTGCTCACCGCCGCGCTGTCCGTGTACAACGGCTGCGTGTACGCCAACAGCCGCATGCTGTTCGGCCTGGCGAACCAGGGCAACGCCCCGCGCGCCCTGCTCCACACCAGCAAGCGCGGCGTGCCGATCAACGCACTGGCGGTGTCGGCGGTTGCGACCGGCTCGGCCATCGTGATCAATTACTTTTTGCCGCGCGAAGCGCTCGGCATGGTGATGAGCCTGGCCGTGGCGGCGCTGGTGATCAACTGGGCGATGATTTCGTGGAGCCATCTGCGCTTCCGGCGCGCCAAGGAACTGGCCGGTGAACGCCCGCTGTTCCGCAGCCCGTGGTTCCCGCTGTCGAACTATATCTGCCTCGGTTTTGTCGCAGCGCTGCTGGTGATCATGTTCATCACCCCGGGGCTGCGCATCTCGGTGTACCTTATCCCGGCCTGGCTGCTGGTGCTGGGCTGCGGCTACTGGCTGCGCCAGCGCCGCCAGGCGGGCGCACCGGCCCTGGCCGACTGATACGTCAACGGAAGCTGCGTGAACGACACCATCACCGACCACGACAAGCTCGATGCGCAGCACGGCCAGGCGGCCATACCGCCGGCGTCCGACCGCGCGCCGCGTCCCTCGCTGCCCGCGGCCGGCGCCTGGCGCCGCCTGTTTGCCCGGCTGTTCGACATGTGGTGGGAAATCCTCTCGATCGCCATCGTCAGCATCTTCGTCATGGCGGTGCTCTCGGGCGCCTTCCTGGCCTGGGCGGTGTCGCCCGGCGGCGCCCAGGTGCTGGCGCTGGTCTTCATCCCGCTCGCGTTCATCCTCGACGCCGCGCTGCTCTCCCGTTTCGGCGCCACGCCCGGCAAGGCCATGCTTGGCCTGCGCGTGCAGACGCTCGACGGCGAGCGCCTGAGCTGGGGCCAGGCCACCAGGCGCAACCTGGCCCTGTGGCTGGCCGGCCTGGCGCTGACCATCCCGCTGCTCAGCGTGCTCACGATGGGACGCCAGGGCTGGCGCGTGGCGCGCGGCCGGGCCGCCAGCTACGACGAAGGCCGCTACCAGGTGCTGGCGCAGCCGCTCGGCTGGACCCGGCGGCTGGCGTTCGCCGCCCTGGCCCTGGCGCTGCTGCTGGTGCTCGGCGTGCTGGGCCGCGGCGAACAGCCGCAGCGCGGCGCCCGTATTGCCAGCGCCCCGATCAGCTGGACCAATCCCGAGACCGGCCACGTCGCCACCATTGCCCCCGGCTGGACCCACGACATCTACTACGACCAGGAACGTCCGGTGCACCGCTTCGTGCGCGATGGCGACCATGCCGTGGTCATGGTGTCGAGCACGCCGGCCGGCACGCTGCCGCTGAAGGCGTATGTGGACAATGTGGCGGACGAGATGGCGGAAAACACCAGGCAGCGGGGCCGCTTCGAAGACTTTCAGGGCAGCCCATCCTGGACCGTCGACACCACGCTGGCCGGCCAGGAGGCCACGCGCCTCAACGCGCGCGTGCTGCAGCACGGCGGACGCTACTGGCGCATGACGACGCTCCAGCAAACACCGTACCTTGCCAGCGATGCGGCAGTCGCCGCACTACGCCAGCAATTGTGGGACACGGTCAGCGGACGCTGACCGTCCACGTACAACCGGCCTGCCGTTCATCTCACGCGCGGCGGCGCGCACTCATTTTTTCGCCACCAGGTCGAAATAATCGTGGTCCTTGCTGATCTTCAGGATATGCGCCTTCTCGGCACCAGCGCACAGGACACTGCCGAAACCGTCCGGCATGACCTCGGCGATATTCACGCCGATGGGGGTAAGCACGTCCATGTCGTACTCGCGATCGAATGCGGTCAGCGAGAGCCGGTCGTGATCGAACCAGAGCAGTGACCACTGATCTTCATCTCCAACGTACTCGACCTGCTTCAGAAAAGGATTGACCGCGCCCGCCTCCGGCGCGTCGTGGAACTGGTCGACATAGGGGCCAAGCATGCACACCCGATCGAAGCGCCGTTTGAACAGCGAGCTCACCGGAACAGGGGTCCCGGCCGGCATGTCCCTCAGCACCTGCTCGTATGTCTCGGCTTCGGTAGGCGTCCTGAGCGTGCAATACGCGAGCAAGGCGACGCCGATCACGGCGACGCCGTTTCGGACAATCTTGATGTTCATGGTTTCCCGGCAGTGACCGCCGGAGGGCGATCGCCCGGCATCTTAGCCTTCAAGACGCCGCGCGGTCCACCGTTATCCATTGCGCATCAGCGCGCAAGCCTGGCCCGTCAGAAGGTCGCGAAGTCGTCCTTCTCGTCCTTCAGGCTGGCCATGTCGATCACGTAGCGGAAGCGCACGTCGCCCTTGATCACCTTCTTGTAGGCGTCGTTGATTCCCTGGATCGGGATGATCTCGATGTCCGGTCCGATGCCGTGCTCGGCGCAGAAGTCCAGCACTTCCTGGGTCTCGGCCAGGCTGCCGATCAGCGAAGCCGACACGTTCTTGCGGTGGAAGGCCAGTTCCTGGTTGTCGACGCCTTTCATCGTGTCCAGCGCCCCGACTACGCAGATGGTGGCGTCGCGCTTGAGCAGCTCGATGAACGGGTTGATGTCGTGCTTCTCGGGCACGGTCGAGAGCATGAAGTCGAAGCTCATCGCCAGCTTTTCCAGCGCATCGTTGTCGTCTTCCAGCACGCCTTTGAAGCCGAAGCGCGCTGCTTCGTCCAGCTTCTCTTTGGTGCGGGTAAATACCGTCACTTCGGCGCCCATCGCCTTGGCAAGCTTGGCCGCCATGTGGCCCAGGCCGCCGAAACCGAGCACGCCGACCTGGTCGCCCGCCTTGACTTTCCAGTGTTTGAGCGGCGAATAGGTGGTGACGCCCGCGCACAGGATCGGCGCCGCCACTTCGGGCTTCAGCGCCGCCGGGATCTTCAGCACGAAGTCCTCGTTGACCGTGACCACGTCCGAATAGCCGCCGAAGGTGTTGTCGCGGCCGTAGATATTCTCGCCATCCGCCTGGCTGGCCGGCACCATCGGGCCGTTGTAGGTGGCGAGCCAGCTGTTCGGACTTTCGCAATAATTCTCTTCGCCGCCGCAGCACGGTTCGCACTGGCGGCAGCTGTCGATCATGCAGCCGACGCCGACCAGGTCGCCCACCGCATGCTTGTTGACGTGGGCGCCGACCTTGCGCACGCGGCCGACGATCTCGTGACCCGGCACGCACGGGTACACGGTGTTGGACCACTCGTTCTTGACCTGGTGGATGTCCGAATGGCACACCCCGCAGTAGAGCACCTCGATCTCGACTTCATGGGCGCCGGCTTCCTGGCGCTCGAACTGGTAGGGCTTCAAATCGGTGAACGAATGCTTGGTGCCGTAGCCTTTTGCTGTAATCACGTTGGTTCCTTGGTTCAGATTGACGAATTGACCAAGAATAGGACGCCTTCCACGACAAGGCCGCACGATTGATGGATCGGCCCGGCTGGTTGGAGCGAGCCGATGAAGGGCGGCAAGGATTTTCCAAGTCTACCAGTTTGCTGCTATGCGCAAAGGGGGCTGATGCGCGGTCGTGGTGGGCTGCAGCTCGCAACAGCGACGCCGATGGACGCCACCCGCACCCTCCTATGGTGCATAGCAATATGAAAATAATTTGCTGAACTTTACGTATACGTCAATTCTCCGTTTATTATCGCCGAGTCGCACCACCACCTCACAAGGGATAGAACGCGTATGAGCCAGAGTAAGCCTCTGTCGCTGCACGTACCGGAGCCTACCGGCCGCCCGGGCTGCAAGACTGATTTTTCGTTTCTACAGATAAGTCCCGCCGGCTCGGTCCGGCGTCCACCGGTCGACGTCGCCCCGCTCGAGACGAGCGACATCGCCTCGCAGCTGATCCGTGTGCTCGACGACGACGGCAATGCCGTCGGCCCGTGGGCCGAGACGCCCGACCGCGAACTGCTGCGCTTCGGCCTGCGCACCATGATGAAGACGCGTATCTTCGACGCGCGCATGGTGATCGCCCAGCGCCAGAAAAAAATGTCGTTCTACATGATCTCGCTCGGCGAGGAAGCGATCGGCACCGCCCATGCGCTCGCCCTGCAGGACGGCGACATGAACTTCCCGACCTACCGCCAGCAGAGCCTCCTGATGGCCCGTAAGGTGCCGCTGGTCGACATGATCTGCCAGCTGCTGTCGAACGAAAAAGACCCGCTCAAGGGCCGCCAGCTGCCGGTGATGTACTCGGTGAAAAGCGCCGGTTTCTTCACCATCTCGGGCAACCTGGCGACGCAATACCCGCAAGCCGTGGGCTGGGCCATGGCCTCGGCGATCAAGGGCGACACGAAGATCGCGTCGGCCTGGATCGGCGACGGCGCCACCGCCGAAAGCGACTTCTCGACCGCCCTCACCTTCGCCCACGTCTACCGCGCGCCGGTGATCCTTAACGTGGTCAACAACCAGTGGGCGATCTCCAGCTTCCAGGCGATCGCCGGCGGCGAAAGCGTGACTTTCGCCACCCGCGGCATCGGCAGCGGCATCGCCTCGCTGCGCGTGGACGGCAACGATTTCCTGGCCGTGCTGTCGGTGTCGCGCTGGGCTGCCGAACGCGCCCGCTCGAACCTCGGCCCGACCCTGATCGAATGGGTCACCTACCGCGGCGGCCCGCACTCGACCTCGGACGACCCGTCGCGCTACCGTCCGGCCGACGACTACGCGCGCTTCCCGCTGGGCGACCCGATCGCCCGCCTGCGCCAGTACCTGACCAGGCAGGGCTGGTGGTCGGACGCCGAGCACGACGCCGTGCAAGCCGAACTGGAAGCCGAAGTGCTGGCCGCGCAGAAGGAGGCCGAAAGCTTCGGCATCCTGGGCGACGAGCGCGCGCCGAGCGCCGCCACCATGTTCGAGGACGTTTACAAAGACATGCCGGAGCACCTGCGCCGGCAGCGCCAGCAGTTGGGAGTATGAGCATGGCACGCGACGATCAAGCAAGAGAAGGGGCGGCCCAGGCAACGGCGCCGATGACCATGATCCAGGCCCTGCGCTCGGCCATGGACGTGATGATGGAACGCGACAACAACGTCGTGGTGTACGGCCAGGACGTCGGCTATTTCGGCGGCGTGTTCCGCGTCACCGATGGACTGCAAGCGAAATACGGCAAGAGCCGCGTGTTCGACGCTCCGATCTCCGAGGGCGGCATCGTCGGCACCGCGGTCGGCATGGCCGCCTACGGCCTGCGCCCGGTGGTCGAGATCCAGTTCGCCGACTATTTCTATCCGGCGACCGACCAGATCGTGTCCGAAGCGGCGCGCCTGCGCTACCGCTCGGCCGGCGAATTCACGTCGTCGATGGTGATCCGCATGCCTTGCGGCGGCGGCATCTATGGCGGCCAGACCCACAGCCAGAGCCCGGAGGCCTTCTTCACCCACGTGTGCGGCCTGCGCACGGTGATGCCGTCGAATCCCTACGACGCCAAGGGCCTGCTCATCGCCGCGATCGAGAACGACGATCCGGTGATCTTCCTCGAGCCAAAGCGGCTGTACAACGGCCCGTTCGACGGCCACCACGACCGTCCGGTGGTCTCGTGGAGCGGCCATCCGAAGGGCGACGTACCGTCCGGCTACTACAAGGTGGACCTCGATTCGGCCGCCATCGTCCGCCCCGGCAACGACGTCACCGTGCTGGCCTACGGCACCATGGTCTGGGTCGCGGAAGCGGCGGCGCGCGAATCCGGCGTCGACGCCGAAGTGATCGACCTGCGCAGCATCTGGCCGCTCGACCTCGACACCATCGTGGCCTCGGTCAAGAAGACCGGCCGCTGCGTGATCGTGCACGAAGCGACCCAGACCAGCGGCTTCGGCGCCGAGCTGGCGGCGCTGGTGCAGGAACACTGTTTCTACCAGCTGGAAGCGCCGATCGGGCGCGTGGCCGGCTGGGACACCCCGTATCCGCATGCGCAGGAATGGGCTTACTTCCCCGGGCCCGACCGTGTCGGCGCGGCCTTGAAACGCGTGATGGAGAAATAAGATGGGTATTCATGTGATCAAGATGCCGGACCTGGGCGAAGGCATCGCCGAGGTCGAGGTGGTGGCATGGCACGTGCAGCCGGGCGACACGGTCAAGGAAGACCAGGTGCTGGCCGACGTCATGACCGACAAGGCGACGGTCGAGATTCCGTCGCCGGTGCATGGCGTCATCACCAGCCTGGGCGGCGCTATCGGGCAGTCGCTGGCGGTGGGCGCGGAGCTGATCCGCCTGGAGGTCGAAGGCGCGGGCAACTACGCCGGTGACAAGGCGAAGCAGGAACCGGCCAAGTCGGGCGCGGCCAAGGCGCCGGCCGAGGAAGTGGCGGAACCGCAGCTGGAAGCGGTAGCCGGGAGCAGCGCGCCGGCACAGTCCAGTGCTCCAGCGCCGGCGTCTGCCCCTGCCGCGAAGCCGGCGCCGCGTGCGCCGCAAAAACCGTCGCCAGGCGCGCCCGCCATGCGCGCCGCCGGCGAAAAACCGCTGGCTGCGCCGGCCGTGCGCCAGCGCGCCTGGGACCTGGGCGTCGAGCTGCAGTTCGTGGCCGGCAGCGGCCCGGCCGGCCGCATCACGCACGCCGACCTCGATGCCCACGTCGAAGGCCACCGCCATGGCGGCACTGCAAAGGGGCGCGACGAACGCTACGCCGAACAGCACGGCGAACACGCGGCGCCGGTGATCGGCCTGCGCCGCAAGATCGCCGAGAAGATGCAGGAAGCCAAGCGCCACATCCCGCACTTCACCTATGTCGAAGAAGTCGACGTCACCGAACTCGAAGCGCTGCGCGCCCAGCTCAATGCGCGCTATGGCCCTGAACGCGGCAAGCTGACGCTGCTGCCGCTCCTGATGCGCGCCGTGGTGCTGGCGCTGCGCGCCTACCCGTCGATGAGCGCGCGCTACGACGACGACAGCAACGTGCTCACGACCTACGATGCGGCCCACATCGGCATCGCCACCCAGACCGAGACCGGGCTGATGGTGCCGGTGGTGCGCCACGCCGAGGCGCGCGATCCGTGGTCGAGCGCGGCCGAGATCCTGCGCCTGGCCGAGGCCGCGCGCAGCGGCAAGGCCACCCGCGACGAATTGACCGGTTCCACCATCACGATTACGAGCCTCGGCCCGCTGGGCGGCATCGTCACCACGCCGGTGATCAACCGGCCGGAAGTGGCGATCATCGGCACCAACCGCATCGTCGACCGTCCGGTGATCGTTGAGGGCGCCATGGTGGCGCGCAAGATGATGAACCTGTCGTCCTCGTTCGACCACCGGGTGATCGACGGCATGGTGGCGGCCCAGTTCGTGCAGACGATCCGCGGCTACCTCGAGTTCCCTGCAACCCTGTTCGTGGAGTGAGCCGATGGAGACAATCAATACTACGCTCCTGATCATCGGCGGCGGCCCCGGCGGCTACGTGGCCGGCATCCGCGCCGGCCAGCTCGGCATCCCGACGGTGCTGGTGGAAGGGGCGCAGCCGGGCGGCACCTGCCTGAACATCGGCTGCATTCCGTCCAAGGCGCTGATCCACGCGGCCGACGAATACTGCAAGGTGCGCAGCTATGCGGCCGAAACCTCGAGCCTCGGCATCAGCGCCGGCAATGCGCGCATCGACCTGGGCAAGACCGTGGCCTGGAAGGACGGCATCGTCAGGAAGCTGACCGGTGGCGTCGGCGCGCTGCTCAAGAAGAACGGCGTGCGGCTGGTCAACGGCTGGGCCACCATCCTGGACGGCAAGACGGTCGAGGTCACGCCCGACGGCGCGCCTGAGGCCACCGTGCGCATCCGCTGCGAGCACCTGCTGCTGGCCAGCGGCTCGCAAGCGGTCGAGCTGCCGTTCATGCCGTTCGACGGCACGGTCATCTCGTCGACCGAAGCGCTGTCATTGAGCAGCGTGCCGGAGCGGCTGGTGGTGGTCGGCGCCGGCTACATCGGTCTGGAACTGGGCACGGCGTTCCGCAAGCTCGGTGCCCAGGTCACGGTGGTCGAAGCGGCCGAGCGCATCCTGCCGGCGTATGACGCCGAGCTGGTGAAACCGGTGGCGTCGTCGCTCGCGCGCCTGGGCGTCGAGCTGCGCCTGGCGACCTCGGTCCTGGGCATGGAAGACGGTCGCGAGGGCAAGCAAGTGCGAGTACGCGACGCGTCAAGCGTCGAAGCCTTCCTGGAAGCGGACAAGGTGCTGGTCGCGGTCGGCCGCAAGCCGCGCACCGTCGGCTGGGGCCTGGAAAACCTGATGCTCGACATGGAGGGACGCGCGCTGAAGGTCGACGACGGCTGCCGCACCTCGATGCGCAACGTGTGGGCGATCGGCGACCTCACCGGCGAACCGATGCTGGCGCACCGCGCCATGGCGCAAGGCGAGATGGTGGCCGAGATCATCGCCGGCAAGCGGCGCCATTTCGCGCCGGCGGCGATTCCGGCGGTGTGCTACACCGATCCCGAGATCGTGGTGGCCGGGCTGTCGCCGGCCGAGGCGGCGGCCGCCGGCATCGAGGCGATCAGCGCCAGCTTCCCGTTCAGCGCCAACGGACGCGCGATGACGATCGAAGGGACCGATGGCTTCGTGCGGGTAGTGGCGCGCAAGGACAACCACCTGATCCTGGGCTGGCAGGCGGTCGGGGTCGGCGTGTCCGAGCTCGCCGCCGGCTTCACGCAGTCGATCGAGCTGGGCGCGCTGCTGGAGGATGTCGGGCGCACGATCCATGCGCATCCGACGCTGGGCGAAGCGGTGCAGGAAGCGGCGCTGCGCGCACTGGGGCATGCCCTGCACATCTGAAGCGCAGGCGCCACGTCCGGAGTGACGTGGCGGCCCAGACTGGCGCCGGTCCGGCCCGGACCTACCCCTGCGGAGCGGCCGCCAGCACCGTCCCCATCTTCAACGCCGATTCCACCGCCTGCTCGATCGGCGGCTGGTAGCCATTCCCGATCCAGCGCAGCGCGATGGCGATCACGCCGCCCACCACGCCCGCCTGCAGCAGTTCGTCTTCGACGGCGCCGCTTGGGGTCGTCATGCGCGCCACTTCCTTTCCGATCGCCTTGAGCGCGTCGTCGAAGGCGGCGTCCACCGCGCGGCTCACGCCCCGGATTTCGACCAGGAACACGCGCGCCTTGCGCGACTCGCGCTGCAGCGCGGAGAAATATGCATGCAGCATGGCGCGCGAGCGCGCCATCGGGTCCGGGGCGGCGGCCGCGCCGGCGCGCACGACCTCGTCCATCACGGTGGCCGTCACGACATGGAAGCAATCGATGAGCAGCGCTTCGCTGTTGACGAAGGATTCATAGAAATAGCGCTCGGTGAGGCCGGCCGCCTCGCAGACGCCCTTGACGGTCGCCTGGTGATAACCGCGTTCGCCGTAGACGGCGATCGCCGCGGCGATCAGGCGCGCGCGACGTTCGGCGCGGCGTTGTTCCTGCGACTGGCCACGGTAGGAACGGGTGGAAAGCTCTGCTGTCATGACGCTATTCTGACATACTTGCCATACGTAATTTGACAATGTAGAGTGTCAGTATTAGAACGCATTCCACCGAGACCAGATGTATCCCGATTTTTCGGGCGCCGCGCACCGCGCCGATGCTGCCGACCTGCTCGACGTCCTGATCGTCGGCGCCGGCCTGTCCGGCATCGGCGCCGCCGCCACGCTGCGCCGGCGCTGTCCCGGCAAACGTTTCGCGCTGCTGGAAGCACGCACCGCCATCGGCGGCACCTGGGATTTATTCCGCTATCCGGGCGTGCGCTCCGACTCCGATATGTACACGCTCGGCTATGGCTTTCGACCCTGGACCGGCGCCAGCGCCATCGCCGACGGCGCCGCGATCCGCGACTACATCGCCGCCACCGCGCGCGAATACGATCTCGAAGCGCGCATCCGCTTCGGCCATACGGTGGTCAAGGCGGCGTGGTGCAGTAAGGCCGCACGCTGGACCGTCGAGGCGCGCCTGCCAGGCGGCGCCACGGTGCTGCTCCACGCGAAATTCCTGTACCTGTGCAGCGGCTACTACGACTACGAACGCGCGCACCGCCCGCGCTTCGAGGGCGAATCCGATTATCAGGGCCGCATCGTGCAGCCTCAGTTCTGGCCGCAAGACCTCGACTATGCGGGCCGTCGCGTGGTGGTGGTCGGCAGCGGCGCCACCGCGGTCAGCCTGGTGCCGGCCATGGCGCAGCAGGCGGCGCACGTCACCATGCTGCAACGCTCGCCCAGCTACGTGGTGGCGCGTCCAAGGCGCGATGCCTTCGCCCTGCGCCTGCGGCGCTGGCTGCCCGCACAAGCGGCGCACACGCTGGCGCGCTGGCGCAGCGTGCTCGAAAGCATCGCGCTGTACCGCCTGCTGCGCGTCCTGCCCGGCTTCACCCGCAAGCGCATGATCGCGATGGCGGCGCGCATGGCCGGTCCCGGCGTCGACGCGCGTATCCATTTCGCGCCCGCCTACAAGCCGTGGGACCAGCGCATCTGCGTCGCCCCTAGCGGCGACCTGTTCCGCGCGCTGCACGCGGGCCGCGCCGGGATCGTCACCGACCGCATCGCGCGCTTCAGCCGCCAGGGCATCGTGCTGGCATCGGGCCGCGAGCTGGAAGCGGACGTGATCGTGATGGCGACCGGCCTGCGCCTGAAGGTCCTGGGTGGGGCGCAGCTGACGGTCGACGGCCGCACGGTCGACCCCAGCCGCGCCATGTCGTACAAGGGCATGATGCTCAGCGGCGTGCCGAACTGCGCGCTGGCCTTCGGCTACACCAATGCCTCGTGGACGCTGAAGGCCGACCTCACCGCCGCCTGGGTCTGCCGCCTGCTGCGCTGGATGGACCGGCGCGGCGCGCAGATCGCGCTGGCGCCGCGCGACCCGGCGCAGGCCGAGGCGCCGTTCCTGGAGCTGAGCTCCGGCTACGTGCAGCGCGCCAGCCACCTGCTGCCGAAACAGGGACGGCGCCATCCCTGGCGCGTGCACCAGAACTACCTGCGCGACCTGCTGGCGATCCGGCTCGGGCGCATCGACGACGGCGTGCTGCAGTTCGGGCGCGCGGGCGAACCATGACACCGCTGGAATCGCTGTCCGCTCGCTGCCGTCCCGCCAACCCGTCCACCAAAGGCCCTGCCCGATGATCGTCGTTGCGTACCTCTGCTTCCTGGTGCTCGGCTGCGCGCTGGTGCTGGGCGTGTTCGCCTGGTACACGCGCTGCACCGCGCGCCGCATCGAGCAGGCGCTGCCGCCGCTGGGGCGCATGGTCGAGGTCGACGGCCAGCAGCTGCACGTGCGCGACCAGGGCAGCGGGCCGCCGCTGGTGCTGCTGCACGGCCTGGGCGGCCAGATGCGACATTTCGACTTCGGCGCCATGGCCGACCTGCGCCACGACTTCCGGGTGATCAGCGTGGATCGGCCCGGCTCGGGCTATTCGCGCCGCGCCAGGCATGCGCCGGCCGACCTGGCGGCGCAGGCGCGCACGCTGGCGGCGCTCGTCAAACAGCTCGGACTGGAGCGGCCGACCGTGGTTGGCCATTCGCTGGGCGGCGCGGTGGCACTGCAACTCGCGCTGGACCATCCGCATGCGGTCGGCGCGCTGGCGCTGGTGGCGCCGTTGTCACATACGCCGCGCCGGGTGCCGTCGGTGTTCGCGGCGCTGACGATCCGTCCACGCCCGCTGTGCGCGCTGTTCGCGCATGCGCTGGCGCTGCCGGCGACGGTCATCGGCGGCGGCCGTTTGATGAAACAGGTATTCGGACCGGAACCGGTACCGGGCGACTTCGCCACGCGCGGCGGCGGCCTGCTGGCCCTGCGCCCGTCGCAATTCCTGGCCGGCGCCGCCGACCTGCAGGCCTTGCGCGCCCATCTGCCGGGACTGGAAGCGCGCTACCGCCAGCTGACGGCGCCGCTGTCGGTGCTGTATGGCCGCGATGACGGCCTGCTCGACTGGCGCGCCAACGGCGAGCAACTGGTCCGGCAGGTAGCGGGGGCGCGGCTGGAACTGGTCGATGGCGGCCACATGCTGCCGATCACGCAAGCGGCGCGCACCGCCGCTTTCATCGCCGCGGCAGCGGCCACACGGCGGCTGGCGGCGTAGGGCGGCGACCGCGCCGGCCGCCGACCATGGTGGATTACTGCTTGCCGCCGCCCTGGTCCGACTGGCGGTTGCCGGTGGCGGCCGCGGCCTGGCCGCCCTGCTGCCCGGCTTCGCCCTTGAAACCCTTGTCCGACTGCTCGGCGTTCGACCCGCCGGCCAGCAGGTCGTCGGTGCGGCCGGCATCGCCCGCCTGCTGGTTGCCCGGCTGTCCGGACTGCCGGCTGCGCTCGGCCTGGTCCGGGCCCGGAATGGACCCGACGTCGCCGGTCGAGCCTGCGCCCATGCTGGCGGCGCTGGTGCTGCCGTCCGTGATCTGGTGGTAGTTACGTCCTTTGGCGTCCTTGCCTTCGCTTTGCATCGACATGGCGATCTCCTCATGATTGATAACGTGGCGCCATCTTAGCGACGGGCGCCGGGGACGCGAATAGGCGGACGACCCCGGCCGCTGTAGGACTGCGCGCAGGATCCAGACGATGTGACCACCCGTACCGTCAACACGCTGCAGTTTTGCTGCATTGCAACAAAACTTGCCGTATTGCGATATACTATCGGTTGACTGAATTCAATTAACAATTGCAGAGAGCGCCGACACCGTTGTCGGCATGCGATCCCGGCCCGCTGCGGCCGAAGCGTTCTCTGCCATAAAGGAATCCAACCGTGAAAAACCTGTCCATCGGAGCCCGGCTCGGGCTCGGCTTCGCCATTGTCCTCGCGCTCTTGCTGGCGATGACCGCCACTGCCCTGGTCCGCATGAACGACGCCGGCGCGCTGACCCACCGCCTGGTGACCGTCAGCACCAAGAACCAGGCCACCGTGGCCGAATGGCGCATGTATACCGAGATCAACAACGCGATCATGGAAACCATCTACCACGGCGCCGGCGCCGACATCGTGGCCGACTATGCACCGCGCCTGCGCGCCAATATCGAACGCGGCAACAGGCTGCAGGCCGACGTCGACGCCAACCTGGTCAACGCCAAGGTGCGCGTGTTCCTGGACCGCGCCAAGGCCTTGCGCGCGGAGTTCGGCGCCGCGCGCGAAGAGGTGCTCAAGGCCAAGCTGGCCGGCAACCAGGCCGCATTGGACGAGGCTTATCGACAGCGCTTCGAACCGGCCGCGCGCGCCTTCGTCGGCGCGCTGGACGAATTCGCCAAGCAGCAAAGCACCGCCACCGGCAAGGTCGGCGCCAACATCCTGGCTTCGTTCGCCGAGACCCGCACCATCCTGATCGCCTTGGGCGTCGTCGCAGTCGTCTTCGGCGTGGCCTGCGCCTGGTTCATCACGCGCTCGATCACCGCCCCGCTGCAGCAGGCGCTGGAGGTGGCCGAACGTGTCGCCGCCGGCGACCTGAGCAGCCGCACCGCAGCCACGCGCCAGGATGAAACGGGCCGGCTGATGAACGCCCTGGGCCGCATGAACGCCAACCTGGCCGCCATCGTCGGCCAAGTGCGCGACGGCACCGCCACCATCGCCCAGGCCTCGAACGAGATCGCGAGCGGCAACCAGGACCTGTCAAGCCGCACCGAGCAGCAGGCCGGCTCGCTCGAAGAAACCGCGGCCTCGATGGAAGAACTGACCTCGACCGTGCGCCAGAACAGCGAGCATGCGCGCCGCGCCAACGGGCTGGCCGGCAACGCCGCCGCAGTGGCCGGCGAAGGTGGCCGCATGGTCGGCGAGGTGGTCGGCACCATGGGCAGGATCGACGCCTCGTCGCAGCGCATCGTCGACATCATCGGCGTANCAACGCCGCCGCAGTGGCCGGCGAAGGTGGCCGCATGGTCGGCGAGGTGGTCGGCACCATGGGCAGGATCGACGCCTCGTCGCAGCGCATCGTCGACATCATCGGCGTAATCGACGGCATCGCCTTCCAGACCAATATCCTGGCGCTGAACGCGGCCGTCGAGGCGGCACGCGCCGGCGAACAGGGCCGTGGCTTCGCGGTCGTCGCCAGCGAAGTGCGCAACCTGGCCCAGCGCTCGGCCACCGCCGCCAAGGAAATCAAGACCCTGATCGACGCGTCAAGCGAGCAGGTGCAGGCCGGCACGCGCCAGGTCGCCCAGGCCGGCGCCACCATGCAGCAGATCGTCGACAGCATCAACCAGGTGACCGTGATCGTGAGCGAGATCGCCGCCGCCAGCGAAGAGCAAAGCGCCGGCATCGACCAGGTGAATACCGCCGTGGTCGAGATGGACCGCGTGACCCAGCAGAACGCGGCGCTGGTCGAGCAGGCGGCAGCGGCGGCCGCCTCGATGCGCGAACAGGCCGGCCAGCTGGCCGAGGTGGTCGGCACCTTCCGCCTCGCCGCCGACGCCGGCCACGACCTGGCAATCGTGGCGCCACAGCGCTCGCCGGCAGCGCGCCCGGCAACGGCCGCCCTGCCGGCCTGAGCCAACCCGGATCCGGGCTGCAGCAATTGCAACATCGCGAAATTTTTATGTTGCAAATGTGCCGCAAGGTAACAAATTTCATCGGGACCGACCTATACTAGGCGGCTCTTGCAGGAACCGTGCGCGCCGGCGTGCGGTCTCTGCAGGGTTTCAATGCAACACCGTACACGCCGCATTCGCGGCTGTCGGCAGCCTGGATACTTCTTCCGTGAAAAACCTGAAAATCGGCGCCCGCCTCGGCCTGGGCTTTGCCATTGTTCTCGCACTCCTGCTCGTCATGAGCGCCACCTCGCTCACCCGCATGCAATCGGCGGGCGACCTCACCTACCGCCTGGTCAACACCAGCGTCAAGAACCAGCGCAGCGTCGCCGAATGGCGCCGCAACATCGAAGTCAACAGCGCGATCAACGACACCGTGTACCACGCCGCCGACGCCGGCGTGCTGGAAGTGATGGCGCCCAAGCGGCGCGCGATCACCGAGCGCTCCAACGCGCTGCAGAAGGAAATCGACGCTTCGCTCAAGAACGAAGCGGTGCGCGCCCAGTTCAAGGTGGTCAAGGAAGAACGCCTGGCCTACATGGCCGCGCGCGACGCCCTGTTCGAAGCGCGCCGCGACAACGACCGCGCACGCATGGACGACATCTACCGCAACCGCCTGCTGCCGAGCACCACGTCCTACCTCGACACCATGGCCAGATTCGCCGACATGCAGATCGCGGCCTCGGACGTGATCGCCCAGACCATCCTCGACTCGTACGGCAGCACCCGCATCATCCTGTTCGCGCTGGGCGCCTGCGCGCTGCTGTTCGGCGCCGCCTGCGCCTGGTTCATCACGCGCTCGATCACCGCGCCGCTGGGCCAGGCGGTGCGCGTCGCCGAGCGCGTCGCCGACGGCGACCTGACCAGCCGCATCGATGCCGACCGGCGCGACGAAGTCGGCCAGCTGATGGCCGCGCTGGGCCGCATGAACGCCGGCCTGGCCAGCATCGTCGGCCAGGTGCGCGACGGCACCCAGGCCATCGCCCAGGCCTCGGGCGAGATCGCCAGCGGCAACCAGGACTTGTCCGCCCGCACCGAACAGCAGGCCGGCTCGCTCGAAGAGACCGCGGCCTCGATGGAAGAACTGACTTCCACCGTGCGCCAGAACAGCGAACACGCCCAGCGCGCCAACGGGCTGGCCGCTGATGCCGCAGCCATCGCGGTCGACGGCGGCGCCATCGTCGACGGCGTGATCAAGACCATGGGCGCGATCGACGCCTCGTCGCAGCGCATCGTCGACATCATCGGGGTGATCGACGGCATCGCCTTCCAGACCAATATCCTGGCGCTCAACGCAGCGGTGGAAGCGGCGCGCGCCGGCGAACAGGGACGCGGCTTCGCGGTCGTCGCCAGCGAAGTGCGCAGCCTGGCCCAGCGCTCGGCCACCGCGGCCAAGGAAATCAAGTCGCTGATCGACGCCTCCAGCGCCCAGGTGGCGGCCGGCACGCGCCAGGTCGACCAGGCCGGCGCCACCATGCGCCAGATCGTCGACAGCGTGCAGCAGGTGACGCTGATCATCGGCGAGATCGCCGCCGCCAGCCAGGAGCAAGGCGCCGGCATCGAGCAGGTCAATACCGCCGTGGTCGAAATGGACCGCGTCACGCAGCAGAACGCGGCGCTGGTCGAGGAAGCCGCCGCCGCGGCCGCCGCGATGCGCGAACAGGCGGCGCAGCTGGCCGGCCTGGTGGGCACCTTCAAGACCACGTCCGCAGTCCACGGCGGCGCAGCGCATGCGCGCCCGGGTGGACAGCTGGCGGCGCTGCCTGCGTAATACTGCGTAGCCGATCGTGACCTGGCTCATGCAAGACGGCCCGCCGGGCGCGCCTACATATTGACGAGCCCGCCGCTTTTGACAAGGACGCGTTGCAAACGCGTCCTTTTTTGTTCGTTAACTCATCGAAGGACTATTTCCGGTAGTAATCACCTGCTAGACTGTCGGGCTTTGCATCCCGCTGCGCAACGTAGATTGCCAACAAGAATATAAGCGTGGATGTGTTTCTCATGACGAGAAACTGATAGTCATATAACAGGGAGCAGTTCTCATGAAAGCAATGCAGGTCCGCCCAGCCCAGAAGCTGCTGGTCGCGGCCATCTCGGGTATCGTCTGCAGCATCGCCCAGGCGCAAATCGTGACTCCGGCGCCGGTCGTTGCGAACGCCAACACCAACGAAGTGCCGGAAGTCGTCGTCACCGCCCAGCGCACCGCCGCGCTGGCCTCGCGCACCCCGGTCGCGATGAGCGTCGTCAGCGGCGAGCAGCTGCGCGACATCGGCGCCGACAGCCCCGCCACCCTCGGTCCGCGCCTGCCGAACGTGCACTTCGACCAGGCCTTCTCGGGCCTGCGCGTCACCATCCGCGGCATCAGCAACAACGACACCACCGACAAGGGCGACCCGTCGGCCGCCTTCATGCAGGACGGCGTGTACATCTCGCGTCCGGCCGGCCAGTCGGCCAACTTCCTCGACGTCGACCGCATCGAAGTGCTGCGCGGCCCGCAGGGCACGCTGTACGGCCGCAACACCACCGCCGGCCTGGTCAACGTGATCAGCAACGCCCCGACCGACGTGCTGGAAGGCGCGGCCGGCTTCGAGCTCGGCACCTACAGCAACCGCAAGGTCGACGGCATGATCAACGTGCCGGTCAACGACGCGCTGTCGCTGCGCGCCGCCGTCAGCGGGCGCAAGCAGGACCCGTTCCTGAACAACAACCAGGGCACCCCGCACCGTGCCGGCATGGACCGCGACGAGCGCGACGCGCGCCTGAGCGCCAGGTGGAAGATCAATCCCGACGCCACCCTGGTGGTGCGTTACGATCACAGCATCACCGAAGGCAACAACGACCGCTTCGTCCCCGACACCAACTTCTACACCGGCGTGGCCCAGGGCGCGCCGGTCTGGAAAGGCGGCAGCACCGACGAGCGCCTGACCAACAGCTTCCGTCCGTTCAACATGACCCCGGTGCAGGGCTGGAACGACCGTCGCATCCGCGGCCTCACGACCGACCTGAGCTGGAACCTGGGCCCGGCCACCGTCTACTACATCGGCTCGCACCGCGAGATCGACCAGCAGATCCTGCAGAACTACTACTACCGCGTGACCCCGGCCGTGGCGCTGGGCGTGAACAACCACTACGACGGCCACAACGAACAGGATTCGCACGAGCTGCGCATTGCCACCAACGGCAGCGGTCCGCTCAGCGCCCAGGGCGGCCTGTACTACTTCAGCGAAGAATCCGACACCTCGTACTTCTTCACCGGCCTGCAGCCGGTCGGCCTGCCACCGGTGTACGCCTTCCCGCTGGTGACGGAGGCGCAGAGCAAGGCCATCTTCGGCCAGCTGACCTGGCGCGTGCAGGACGGCCTGCGTTTGACGGCCGGCGCACGCCGCACCGAAGACGACAAGAGCCGCCTCGGTTCGACCAACTTCCAGCAGGGGCCGACCTTCAACCCGGCCACCGACCGCGCGCAACTGAACACGGCCAGCCTGAACCACCGCGAGACCACCTGGCGCCTGGGCGCGGAATATGACGTGGCCCCGGGCGCGCTGCTGTACGGCAGCCTGTCGACCGGCTACAAGGCGGGCGGCTTCAACGACGGCTGCCTGGCAGGCAGCACCGGCGCCGGCCTCACCTGCCCGGCGGCGATCGCCGTCACCGAAAGCGCGCTGTATTACCAGCCGGAGCAGCTGCGCGCCTGGGAAGCGGGCCTCAAGAGCCGTCTGCTGGGTGGCCGCGCCACCTTCAACGCCGCCGCCTTCTACTACGACTACACCAACCTGCAGTTGTCGGGCAACGCGATCGTCTCGGGCGCGCCGCGCATCCTGACCCGCAACGCCGGCCAGGCCCGTTCGCGCGGCATCGAGCTCGACGGTGAAGTGCGCGTCGGCAGCAACGGCCGCCTGAGCTACAGCGCGACCCTGCTCGACGCCGAGTACGTGCAGTACAGCCCGAACGGCAGCGTGTCGTGGGCCGGCCGCTCGCTCGACCGCGCGCCGAAGCACGTCTACATGCTCGGCTACGACCACCGCTTCGCCGTGCTCGGCGGCCAGCTCAACGCCGGCGTGTTCGCCCGTCGCAGCGCCGACTACGTGATCGCCGTGCCGAGCCAGCTGCTCGAGTACCGCATCCCGTCCTACACCAGTACGGACGCCACCCTGCGCTACGCGCCGGATGGCGCCAGCTGGAGCGTGCTGGCGCGCGTGCGCAACATCGAGGACAAGGTGCGTCCGTCGATCATCGACAGCTTCGGCATGACCACGCCGACCGCGCCGCGCACCGCCGACCTGCGCCTGGACGTGCGTTTCTAAGTATCGGTGCAACGAGACCGGCCGCTTTCGCGGCCGGACTCGGACTTCCCCTGCAAGCATGGCTGTAACCATCTCTCTCAACCGGGCACGGAACCAGGAGACTGCATGAACCGCGAAGACCACCAGCTGCTGTCACCCACCATGCGCGCCGACGCGCCGGCCGACGATACCGTCGCCCGCATGCTCGAAGGCGCCGACGGCCCACATGAACTGAGCGAACGCATCGCCGCCATCAACCGCGAGATCGTGCGCTGGGAATCGAACGGCATGCTCGCCGCCTGGCAGCCCCTGCCCGACTCCAATCTCGATCCGCGCGCGGTCGCCGCGCTGAAGGACTACCTGACGCGCTGCCAGGCGCTGCCCGAGTGGGCCGACCCGGTGAAAATCGCGCGCGCCGAAGCGCTGTTCATGGACATGAGCATGCTGTCGTGCACCCTGCTGTTTTGCGCCAGCCTGCCCGAATGCTACGTGCTGCCCGACCTGTCGGCGGTGCTGCACGCGGCCGGCCAGCTCGAAGCCCACACCGACTACCGCGTGCGCTCGACCGCGGCCATGATCTTTCCCGTGATGATGAAGGGCGGATTGACGACGCCCGACGGCGCCGGCGTGGCCCAGACCCTCAAGGTGCGCCTGATCCATGCCACCATCCGCCACCTGATCCTGCGCGGCCATCCAGGCGACGCGCTGGGCGCGGCCCCAATTGAATCGATGAACCCGGCCGGCGGCGGCATCTACCACCAGCTGTACGCGCACGGCTGGGACACGGCGCGCAACGGCCTGCCGTGCAACCAGGAAGAGCTGGCGTACACGCTGCTCACCTTTAACTACGTATTCCTGCGCGGCCTGCGCAGCCTCGGCCTGGGGCTGGAGCGCGCCGACGAGGAAGCCTACCTGCACGCCTGGAACGTGATGGCCCACGTGCTGGGCGTCGAGCGCGGCTTGATGTCGTGGACGATGGAAGACGCCGGGCGCGACTTCGCGGCCATGCAAGCGCGCGGCCGCCTGCTGGTGCGCCAGCCCGACCCGCGCCCGGCGCTGGCCGCGGCGCTGATCAAGGCGATCGAAAACGAAATCCCGGTAGCGTTCCTGAAACCGTTCCCGACACTGCTCACGCGCCTGTTGTGCGGCAAGGACGCGACCGAAGACCTGGGCTTGACCGCGCGCCTGCCGCTGGCCTCGCGCCTGCTGTTTACCGGTGGTCTTGGCGCAGTGCGCGCGATCGATTGGACCGTGCGCCGCGTGGTGCCGGGCTTCTCGATCACGCGCATGTGCACCCGCGTGCTGGGCTACCGCCTGGTGACGCGCTTCCTGATGGACGAGA
This sequence comes from Massilia sp. YIM B02443, assembly GCF_030411955.1. GTDB lineage: Bacteria > Pseudomonadota > Gammaproteobacteria > Burkholderiales > Burkholderiaceae_D > Telluria. The sequence continues at coordinate 61,239 of NZ_JASNRA010000025.1, read as the reverse complement.
CCCGTCCGCTGCGCCTGCCGCCGGCGCTGCTGGAGCAAGTCTCCGACGCCACCGACAGCTGGCGCCACGACCCGCAGGCGCCGCGCTGGGTCAACCGGCTGGAAGCACGCCTGAACGCCGGCGCGGACGCCGCTGCTTCCGGTACCGCCACCACGCGCTGAATGATATGACCGCCACTTCGCACTCGTCCGCACTCCCGCGCATGCTGCGCGCGCTTGCCCTGTTCTTCCTGCTGCTGACGCTGGGCGCTTCGGCAGCGCGCGCCGCGCCGCTGGAACTGACGCGCGCCGACACCAGCCTCGACGCCTGGCCGGCGGTGTCGCTGCTATACGATACCGAATCCAGGTTCGATGCGGCGACCGCGCTGGCGGCGCAGGAACGCTTCGGCGCGCCAACCCTTGCCTCCGGCGTGATCGGCATGCGCAAGGAACCGACCTGGATGCGCATTCCACTGCGCGTCGCGCCCGATGCGCCGTCGACCTGGGTGGCCGTGGTCGACTACCCGCTGCTGGACTGGGTCGACTTCTACCTGGCAGAAGCGAACCAGCCCGAGTCGCTGCGCAAGATCGCCGACGCCGGCCGCCGCCAGAACGAAGACGGCGCGCTCAAGGGCCGGGTGCCGGAAATCGTCCTGAACCTGGAGCCGGGGCGCGAGTATGTGCTGCTGGTGCGCATCGCCTCGCGCGGCCCGCAGATGGCACCGGTGCGCATCATGCAGCCGGTCGCCTTCCACCAATCTGCGCTCGGCGAGCAGATGCTACAGGGGATGATGGTCGGCCTGGCACTATGCCTGTTCATCTACAGCCTGGCCCAGTTCATCACGTTGCGCCAGACCCTGTACGGCAAGTACGCCATGTTCGTCGGCGGCCTTGGCGTCTACGCGGCCTGCTGGTTCGGTTTAACCGAACAGTTCCTGTGGCGCAGTAATAATGCACTTAGCGACTGGCTCAGCTCCCACGTCACCGGCATCGCCTCGCTGATCGCCGGCGCCGGCGGCTACCTGTTCGTGCAACACGTGCTGGCCCGTCCCGGCAAGGACCGTAAGTTTTCGCTCCTGATGCGCACCATGGCGGCGCTGTGCCTGATCGTCTGCGTGCTGTGGATCTTCGACCTTGTCCCGCCTGCCGTGCTGGTGCTGTTCGTGACCACCGCCGGCTCGATGCCGATGATGTTCGGCCTGCCCGGCGCGGTACGCCTGATGCGCGCCGGCCAGGCGATGGGTTACTACTTCCTGTTCAGCTGGGTGCTCAGCTCCACCACCACGGTGGTGCAGATCCTGGTGGCAGCCGGCAAGCTGCCGTCGAACTTCCTGACCATGCACGCAATGCAGTTCGGGATCGCCATCGACATGCTGCTGTTCATGCGCATCCTCGGCCTGCGCACCAAGGACATGCAGACCGCACTGCTGCGCGCCGAAGCCGAAGCACGCATGAAGTCCGAATTCCTGGCCAATATGAGCCACGAGATCCGCACTCCCATGAACGCCATCCTCGGCATGAGCCGTCTGGCCCTGATGAGCGACCCGGCGCCGAAGCTGCGCAACTATCTCGGCAAGATCCTTGGCGCCGGCGAACACCTGCTGGCCCTGATCAACGACATCCTCGACCACTCACGCATCGAAGCAGGAAAATTGAATATCGAATCCGTACCGTTCGAACTGGACGACATGCTCGAACACCTCTCGACCCTGACCGGGGTGAAGACCGACGCCAAGGGCATCGAGCTGATCTTCCGGGTCGGCCCCGGCGTGCCGCAGCGCCTGGTGGGCGATCCGCTGCGCCTGGGCCAGGTCTTGATCAACCTGACCGGCAACGCCGTCAAGTTCACCGAGCGCGGCGAGATCGTGGTCTCGGTCGAGGCGCGCGCCAGCGAGCCAGGTAAAGTCACGCTGGCGTTCTCGGTCAGCGACACCGGCATCGGCATGACCCAGGAACAGCTGGCACGCCTGTTCCAGCCGTTCAGCCAGGCCGACACCTCGACCACCCGCAAGTACGGTGGCACCGGCCTCGGACTGTCGATCTCGCGCCAGCTGGTCGAACTGATGCGCGGCACCATCTCGGCCCAGAGCACGCCGCACCAGGGCAGCTGCTTCACCTTCACCGTGCCGCTCGGCGTGGCCGACGGCCAGCTGGCCGCCAACGCCGTGCGCCAGGCCATGCTGCAGGGCGTGCGCGCGCTGGTGGTCGACGACAGCGCCAGTGCGCGCGCCGCGCTGGCCGAGATGCTGGCCACGCTGGGCGTGAAAGCCGACACCGTGGCCTCGGGCGAAGAATGCCTGAAGGCGCTGGCGCGGGCCCAGGAACTCGACCAGCCGTACCAGATCGTGCTGATGGACTACCTGATGCCGGGCATGGACGGGGTCGAGACCATCCGCAACATCAACAAGTGCGTGCGCGACGCCGCGCCGCCGGCGATCCTGATGGTGTCGGCCGTGAACCGCGACGCGGTGCTGGAAAGCGAGGGCGACCTGCCGGTGGACGCCTTCCTGCACAAGCCGATCGGCCCGGCGCTGCTGTACCACAGCATGCTGCAGGTGCTGCATCCGCAGCTGGGCGCGGTCGAGAGCCTGGGCACGCCGCTGGCCGGCATGATGGCCATGCCCGACCTGCCGCGCCTGGACGGCGCGCGCATCCTGCTGGCCGAAGACAATGCCAACAACCGTGAAGTGGCGCTCGACTTCATGGCCGCCGCGCGCATGCAGGTCGACGTCGCCTTCAACGGCGTCGAGGCGCTGCGCATGGCGAAAGATGGCGACTACGACCTGGTGCTGATGGACATCCAGATGCCCGAGATGGACGGCTTGAGCGCGGCGCGCGAGATTCTTGCCATCCCGCGCCTGGCCAGGCTGCCGGTCGTGGCCATGACCGCGCACGCGATGGCCAGCGACCGCGCCCTGAGCCGCATGGCCGGCATGGTCGACCACGTGACCAAGCCGATCGACCCCGACCTGCTGTTCTGCACCCTGCTCAAGTGGATCGATCCGGCGCGCCTGCACGGGCGTGCCGTGCCCGCGCGTGCCCAGGCCGAGACGCCGGCGGTGCCGCAGCCGGTCGGGGCGCTGCCGGCGGTGCCGGGCATCGACTGGCGCCTGGCGCTGCAGAACGTCGATGGCCAGCGCAGCCGCCTGGAAAAGCGCGCCGGCAGCTTCGTGCGCGAATACGGCTCCGCGCCGCGCATCCTGCGCGAAGCGCTCGGCAGCGGCGACCATGGCCGCCTGCAGTCGCTGGCGCACAACCTGAAGTCGAGCGCGGCCTATGTCGGCGCCTTCGAACTGTCCGGCGCCGCCAACCGCCTGGAGCAGGACCTGCGCGCCGGCCTGTACGACCGGGTCGGGGTGCAGGTGCCGTCGCTGGTGACGGCGGCCGAAGCGGTGCTGGCCGGCCTGGCCGACCTGGCCGCCGCCGCGCTGCCGCGCTCTCCCGGCCAGGAGGCGCTGGCCCCGCTGGCCGCGCCGCTGGTGGCGCGCCTGGAAGGCTTCCTGCGCGATGACGACGCGCGCGCCGAGGACGCGCTGGACGACCTGGCGGCGCTGCTGGCCGGCAGCGCATTCGAGGACGGCCTGGCGCCGGTCCGGCGCGCGGTGGACGAGATCGAGTACGGGGCGGCGCTGGCGCCGCTGGCGGCGCTGGCCGCCGCCCTCGGCCTGCACGCAGCGCCGGCGCCGACGCCGCACGTCACGAAAGACGCGGCGTGAACGTGGTCGAGTTCCAGAAGGTGCTGGTGGCCGACGACGACGCCGTCAACCGCGAAGTCCTGGGCGACCTGCTCAAGCCCGAATACACGGTGCTGCTGGCGCGTAACGGCGCCCAGACCCTGGAGCGCGCCGCGCGCCACCTGCCCGACCTGATCCTGCTCGACGTCCTGATGCCGGACATGGACGGCCACGAGGTGCTGCGCCGCCTGCGCGACGACCCGCAGACCGAACACATCTCGGTGATCTTCATCTCGGGCCTGAACCGGCCCGAGGACGAGGCCAACGGCCTCAAGATGGGCGCCTCGGACTACATCATCAAGCCGTTCAACCCGACCGTCGTGATGGCGCGGGTGGCGCTGCACCTGCAGGTGCTGCGCCAGAGACGGATGCTGGAGCGCCTGGCCAACATCGACGGCCTGACCGAGCTGGCCAACCGGCGCCGCTTCGACGAGATGTACGCGCTCGAATGGCAACGCGCGCGCCGCAGCGGCCGGCCATTGTCGCTGGCCCTGCTCGACATCGACGCCTTCAAGCAGTACAACGACCGCTACGGCCACCCGGCCGGCGACCGCGCGCTGCGCTCGGTGGCGCGCGTGGCCGGCGCCGCGATGCGCCGTCCGGCCGACCTGGCGGCGCGCTACGGCGGCGAGGAACTGGTGCTGCTGATGCCGGAAACCGAAGCCGCCGACGCCCGGCGCGTGATCGCCCAGCTGGTCGACACCGTAGCCGGTTTGGCGATTGCGCATGAAGCCTCGAACGTGGCGCCGGTGCTGACGGTGAGCGTCGGCGGCGCCACCCTGCATGGCGACAGCGGCGAACAGCAATCCGAGTTGTTCGAAGCCGCCGACGCCGAGTTGTACCGCGCCAAGCAGGCCGGCCGCAACCGTATCGCATGGCGCGAGCGCGTCACGCTGCAAACCTGAAAATTCGGCACCGAGGGCATGCCACAGCCGGCTCCGACCTGCTAGACTGATGAGATGAGCGTGCAGCGCGCAGCCGCCCCCGGGGTCCAACCCGCGGCCGGCTGCGGTGAACGGGCACGCACCGCCGTTCAATCCCGTCAAGAGGATCACGACCATGTCGTCTTCGCCGCTCGATTCCCCCCCTGCGCCGCGTCCATCCCGTCCACCGCGCATTGCGCGCATCGCGCGTTCCACGCCGGGCGTGCGGCCGGCGCGCCTGGCGCGCTTCGCCATCCTGGCCGGCGTGGCGCCGGCCCTGCTGGTGCCGCTCCTGCTTGAGCGGCGAGGCTGGCTGTCCTCCACGCGTGCCGTCGCTTCGAACTGCGCCGCGCGCCCGGCGCTGCGGCATGTGGCGGCGCCGCTGCTGCCGTACGGCGTCCTGATGGTGCATGAAGCCACCCAGGGCGTGCCGGTCGAGACCCGCGCCATCGCCCTGTTCGCGACGGGCATCCCGCTGTTCTGCGCCGGCTGCGGCCTGGCGCGCTGGCATGGCGAACGCGCCGCCGCGCCGCGCGGGGAGCCGGCATGACGGTTGGCAGTCTGTTTTACCGGTTGCGGTCCTGGTGGGCGCGCTTGCCCGGGCTGTTATTGTTGTCGATATTGTGCGGCGCCTCGCCATGGTCGGCGGCGCAGGAGCCGCTGGTGCTGGGCAAGGATGTCCAGCAGGTCGATGCCTGGCGCTTCATCACCATCCTGCGCGATCCCGGGCGCACGCTCGACGCCCAGGCAGCGCTGAAGCAGCAGGCCCGCTTCGCGCGTCCGGACACGGCCACCGCCACCCTCGGCATGCAGCCGGGGACGACCTGGGTCCGGATCCCCGTCTCGGTCCCGGCTGACGCCCCGAACGCCTGGGTGATGCAGGTCGACTTCGCCCTGCTCGACGAACTCGACGTCCACATCGCCCATCCCGACGGCTTGCAGCGGGTGGCGACGGCCGGGCGCATGCAGGCGCAGACCGGCGACGCGCTCAAGGGCCGGGTGCCGACCGTGGTGCTGCGCATGGCGCCGGGTCAGGACTACACCGTGCTGCTGCGCGTGAGCGCGGTCGGCCCCAAGATCCTGCCGCTGTCGTTCATGCAGGTCGACGAAGTGCTGCCCGATTCGCTCGGCGAGCAGATGCTGCAGGGCGTGATCCTGGGCCTGGGCATCTGCCTGTTCCTGTACAGCGTCGGCCAGTGGCTGACCTTGCGCGAACCGCTGTTCGGCAAGTACGCGATCCTGGTCGGCGGCGTGACCGTGTATTCGGCCTGCTGGTTCGGCATCGCCGGCCAGTTCCTGTGGCCCGGCAACGCCTGGTTCCTGGAGCACGGCGCCGGCATCTCGTCGATCATGGCCTCGTGCGGCGCCTACCTGTTCGTCGAACAGTCGCTGGCGCGCCCCGGCGTGGACCGCATCTTCAGTCGCCTGATGCGCGGCTTCTCGGTCGCCTGCCTGGTGACCGCGGTCGGTTTCGGCGCCGGCGTCATCAGCCACCGCTACCTGGTGGCGATCGTCGGCACGCTCGGCATCATGCCGATGCTGCTCGGCCTTCCCGGCGCGTTCCGGCGCGCCCGCGCCGGCGACGCCATCGGCACCTGGTTCCTGGTCGGCTGGGCGGTGAGCTTTTCCAGCTCGCTGATCACGGCGCAGGTGATCAACGGCCGCCTGCCGGCCAACTTCTGGACCATGCACGCGCTCGAATTCGGCGCCACCTTCGACATGCTGGTGTTCATGCGCATCCTCGGCCTGCGCACCCAGGCGATGCAGACCGCGATGCTGCGCGCCGAAGCCGGCGCGCGCATGAAGTCCGAATTCCTGGCGAACATGAGCCACGAGATCCGCACCCCGATGAACGCCATCATCGGCATGAGCCGCCTGGCCCTGATGAGCGACCCGGCGCCGCGCCTGCGCAACTACCTCGGCAAGATCCTGGGCGCGAGCGAACACCTGATGGGCATCATCAACGGCATCCTCGATTTTTCCAGGATCGAGGCAGGCAAGCTGGCGCTGGAAAAGGTGGCGTTCGACCTGGACGAGATGCTCGAACACCTGTCGACCCTGACCGGGGTGAAGACCGACGCCAAGGGCATCGAACTGATCTTCCGGGTCGGGCCCGGCGTGCCGACGCGCCTGGTCGGCGACCCGCTGCGCCTGGGCCAGGTCTTGATCAACCTGACCGGCAACGCCGTCAAGTTCACCGAGCGCGGCGAGATCGTGGTCGCGGTGGAAGCGGTCAAGGTCGAAGGCCGCTCCGCTGCCGACCCGGTGCTGCTGGCGTTTTCGGTCAGCGACACCGGCATCGGCATGACCGCCGAGCAGCTGCCGCGGCTGTTCCAGTCGTTCAGCCAGGCCGACAGCTCGACCACCCGCAAGTATGGCGGCACCGGCCTCGGCCTGTCGATCTCGCGCCAGCTGGTGGAGCTGATGGGGGGAACGATCGCGGTAGAGAGCAGCCCGGGCGCCGGCACCACCTTTACCTTCACCGTCCCGCTGGGCGTGGCCGAAGGCCATGAGACGTCCGCGGCCGCCAGCGCCGCCAACGCAACCCGCCTGGCGCTCTTGACCGACGTGCGCGCGCTGGTGGTCGACGACAGCGCCACCGCGCGCACCGCCCTGGTCGAGATGCTGACTTCGTTCGGCGTGCAGGCCGACGCCGTGGCTTCGGGCGAGGAATGCCTGGCCGCGCTGGCGCGCGCCCGGGACGCCGGCCAGCCGTACCAGATCGTGCTGATGGATTACCTGATGCCGGGGATGGACGGGATGGCGACCATCCGCCGCATCCACCAGTGCGCGCACGACGCCGCGCCGCCGTCGATCCTGATGGTCTCGAGCCTGACCCGCGAGACGGTGCTCGACGAACAGGGCAAGCTGCCGGTGGATGCCTTCCTGCACAAGCCGGTCGGCCCGGCGCTCTTGTATCACAGCCTGTTGCAGGTGCTGCATCCGCAACTGGGCGCGGCCGACGGATCCGCCGCCGGCACCCTGGCGCGCAGCAGCACCATGGCCGACATCCCGCGCCTGGACGGCGCGCGCATCCTGCTGGCCGAGGACAACGACAACAACCGCGAAGTGGCGCTCGACTTCATGGCCGCCGCGCGCATGCAGGTGGACGTTGCCTTCAACGGCGTCGAGGCGCTGCGCATGGCCAGGGAAGGCGACTATGACCTGGTGCTGATGGACATCCAGATGCCCGAGATGGACGGCCTCACCGCCACGCGCGAGATCCGCGCCGCCGCCAGAGACGCACGCCTGGCGAAACTGCCGATCGTGGCCATGACCGCGCACGCGATGGCCAGCGACCGCGCGCTGAGCCGCATGGCCGGCATGAACGACCACGTGGCCAAGCCGATCGACCCCGACCTGCTGCTCTGCACCCTGCTCAAGTGGATCGATCCGGCGCGCCTGGAGGGACGCGCCGTGCCGCCGCGGCTACAGGGGGCACGCGCGCCGGCGGCGCCGGAAGCGGCCGGCGCGCTGCCGGCGGCGCCCGGCATCGACTGGCGCCTGGCGCTGGAACACGTGGATGGCCAGCGCAGTCGCCTGGAAAAGCGCGCCGGCAGCTTCGTGCGCGAGTACGCCGGCGCGCCGCGCATCCTGCGCGAAGCGCTGGGCGCGGGCGACCACGCGCGCTTGCAGGCGCTGGCGCACAACCTCAAGTCGAGCGCGGCGTATGTCGGCGCGTTCGAACTGTCGGGCGCCGCCAGCCGCCTGGAACAGGACCTGCGCGCCGGCATGCCGGACCGGGTCGGGGTGCAGGTGCCGGCCCTGTTGAGCGCACTCGAGACGGCGCTTTCCGGCCTGGCGCGCATGGCGGCCACCGCCCTGCCGCGCGCGGCCCCCGAAGAAGCGGTGGCGGCGGTCATGGCGCGCCTGCTTGACTACCTGCGCGCCGACGATGCGCGCGCCGAAGACGCCTTGTCCGAACTCGAGACGCTGCTGGCCGGCACCGCCCATGCCCCGGCGCTGGAATCCGTGCGGCGCGCCATCGACCAGATCGAGTATGCTGCGGCGCTGGCGCCGCTCGATGCGCTGGCGGCCGGTCTGGCTGCAGGGGCGGCGACGCCGCCGGCCGGCCAGGCCGACACCGATACCGCACGCTTGCGCAGCCTTGAAGGAAGCACATGAACGCAGTAGAGACGCAAAAAGTCCTGGTGGCGGATGACGACGCCATCAACCGCGAAGTGCTGGGCGACCTGCTCAAACCCGAATACACCGTCCTGCTGGCCCGCAACGGCGCCCAGACCCTGGAACGGGCCGCGCGCCACCTGCCCGACCTGATCCTGCTCGACGTGATGATGCCCGACATGGACGGCTACGAGGTGCTGCGGCGCCTGCGCGCCGATCCGCAGACGGCGCACATCTCGGTGATCTTCATCTCGGGCCTGGACCGGCCCGAGGACGAAGCCAGCGGCCTGAAAATGGGCGCCTCGGACTACATCACCAAACCATTCAATGCGACGGTGGTGATGGCGCGCGTGGCGCTGCACCTGCAGGTGGTGCGCCAGCGCAGGATGCTCGAAAGGCTCGCGAACATCGACGGCCTGACCGAACTGGCCAACCGGCGCCGCTTCGACGAGATCTTCGCCATCGAGTGGCAGCGCGCGCGGCGCAACCACACGCCGCTGTCGCTGGCGGTGCTCGACATCGACGCCTTCAAGCAGTACAACGACCGCTACGGCCACCCGGCCGGCGACCGCGCGCTGCGCTCGGTGGCGCGCGTGGCCTACGGCGCCATGCGCCGCCCGACCGACCTGGCGGCGCGCTACGGCGGCGAAGAGCTGGTGCTGCTGATGCCGGATACCGACGCGGCCAATGCGGCCACGGTGATGGAAGAACTGCGCGCCGCGGTGGTCAACCTGCAGATCGCGCACGAGGCCTCGCCCGTGGCGCCGATGCTCAGCGCCAGCATCGGCGGCGCGACCCTGGTGCCGGACGGCGCCGAGCTGCAGTACGAGCTGTTCGAAGCGGCCGACGCCGCCCTGTACCGGGCCAAGCAGGCCGGGCGCAACCGGGTGGTGTGGCGCGGGGCCGACTAGACGTTCACGTTCAACCGCGGCAGGCCAGCCCGAACCTGGTGGCGACGCAGCCGCGCCGCACGCACTGGCTGGCGTGATAGCCGGCGGCGCGGCACTGGCGCAGGGTTTCTTCTTGCGACAGCGCCGGCGCGGCGGCCGCAGCAGCGTTGGTCCCGGCCGGCGGCTTGTCGCGCGCGGCGGTCTTGCGCGCATCGGCCCTGGCAGGTGTGGGCTTGCGCACTTCGGCCTTGCGCACGTCTTGCTTAACCGGCTTCGGCTTGCGCTCGGCTTCCTTGCGCGCTACCGGCTTGGTCGGCTTTTCAGCGACCACGCGCGGCGTTTCGGCCTTCGCTTTGGGCGCCGGCGCGGCAGCCCTGGCGGCGGCTGCCGCTGCGACCACCGGCGCGGCCTTCACCGCCCTATCGACGAACTCCTCTTCCCCGCTCTCTTCCTGCGCTTGCGCGCTGTCCTGCAGACGCACATCGAGGCGGCGCGAATCGTTCATCTCCGGCGCCGGCTCGGGCGTCGACGGCCCCGGCCTGGCCAGCACCAGCGGCGGCACGGGCTCAGGCGCCGGCGGCACATAGGGAACGATCTCGGGCGCGGGAGCGGATTCGCCGGCCATCAGCGCCAGCGCATCGGCGACCTGGCGGTCGCGGTAGGCCCAGGCGCCGGCGCCGGCGACGGCCAGCGCCAGCAATGCCACGGCGCCCCAGCCCAGCACCTTGCGGCCGTTGCGTTCGAACCAGGACGGCTGCGTTGGCGTGAAGCGCAATGCCACATCGTGGGCGGGACTGGCGAAGGACGGCACGAAGAGCGGCGCGGCCTGGGCCGGGGGTATGGGTTCGGGTTCACGCGCCGCCACCGGCGGGGGCTCGGGTACGACCGGTTCGGTTGCCACCAGCGGATCGGGCGCCGAGACTACCCCGGCTTCGCGTGCACGCCACACCGGCGGCGGACTGGCGCGGCGCGCGCGCCAGACCTTGGGACCTGGCGCCGGGGCCGCGGGAGCGGCCGGTGGCGCGGGCGCAGGAGCGCTCACCGCCTGCTCGGGCGGCGCGGCGGGCCTGGTAACGGGTGGCGGGACGGCCGGCTGTGAGCGGCTATCCCCGAAATCTTCCAGCAACTGGTTCTTCATGTGCGCGGGCCTGGCATCGGACAGGGCGATTGTAGCCGGGATTGACGCCACAGCGCGGGTTGCCGGACACACTGCGCGGCGCCGGACGTTGCGTCCGCGCCGCGTCGAACTCCGCATTTGCTGCAGACTTTACATCAAGCCTTGCGCGATTTGAAGGTCGCCACGCGGTACAGGTACCAGCCGACCAGGCCGATCAGCACGGCCTTCGATACCGGGTCGACGTAGTCGGCCACGCGCTCGTACTGGCTTTCCAGCAGGTAGCCGGCGCCGGTCAGGATGCCGGTCCAGAGCAGCGAACCGACCGTCGAATACAGCAGGAACTGCGCCAGCGGCATCTTGGCCAGGCCGGCCGGCACCGAGATCAGCGTGCGGATCGCGGGGATCAGGCGCCCCAGCAGCACGACCTTCTTGCCATGCTTCTCGAACGCGTCCATCGCATGCTCGATGTCGCCGTGGGTCACGGTCAGCCAGCGCGCATGTTTGTCGGCCAGCTTTTCCAGGCGCTCCTTGCCGTACACCTTGCCGGCGTAATACCAGGGCAAGGCGCCGGCCACGGAGCCGGCGGTGCCGGCCACCAGCACGCCCGCCACGCTCAGGTCGCCGCGCGCGGCGACGAAGCCGGCGAACGGCATGATCAGTTCCGAAGGAATCGGCGGGAAGATGTTTTCCAGCGCCATCAGGGCGAACACACCGAAATAGCCGCTGTTTTGCATGAACTCGGTAATGAAATCGAACACGGCAGAAGCTCCGTCATGGGTGGTTGACAGCCTCTACGATACCAATTTTGTCGAAATTTCATTGTTTTCTCCGGGTAACGTGTTCAGCCGCCCCTTTCGCACGCACTTTTGCAGATTGCCGCAGCGCCAGGCGTGCGGCGCGAGGCCGATCGTCTCGTGGAAGGTGCGCGTGAAATGCGACTGGTCGCAAAAGCCATGGGCATGCGCGATCGCCGTCAGCGGCGCGTCCGAGGCCAGCATCGCGGCGCAGGCCGCGGCCAGGCGGCGCCGGATCACGTACACGCGCGGCGGCACCCCGACGCTGTGCTTGAAGGCGCGCGTGAAGTGGCTCACGCTCAGGCCGACCGTGGCGGCCAGGCTGGCGGTGCGCAGGGTCGCGTCCAGGTTGGCGTCGATGTAGTCGGTGACCTGCTTGACCTGCCATCCGGGCAGCCCGCCAGGGCGCACGGGAGCGAAAAAAATCGGGTTCAGGGGCGCGATGTGCACGGGGCTCTCCATGGTGGCGAACGGGATCGTTCAGGCCACGATGGTGCAGCGCGGGACGCGCCCCGCCCAGACCGGATCAGGGCGGCCTCCACCCCCACGAAAGTGTGGGTTGAGGCATTGGCTGGCGGGCTCGTGCTAACATGGGCCTTGATCAGTTTGCCCTTGCAGCCACCGTTCGCATGAAACACCGCCTCTTCCTGTTCGACCTCGACGACACCCTGCTTGATTTCCGCGCCTCCGAACGGCTCTCGTTCACGCGCACCATCGAAGCGCTCGGCCTCGATGGCGCCGCGCTCAATCCCGACGCCCTGTTCGCCGACTACCAGACCATCAACCTGGCCCTGTGGAAGGCGTTCGAGCTGGGCACCGTGACCAAGGATTTCCTGAAGGTGGAGCGCTTTCGCAAGGCGTTCGAGCAGCACGGCATCGAGCGCGACCCGCAGGCGGCGAGCGCGCTGTACCTCGACGCCCTGGCCGACACCGTGGTGCTGATCGACGGCGCCGTCGAGCTGTGCGCGGCGCTGGCCGCACGCGGCGAGGTCGGCATCGTCACCAACGGCGTGCACCAGATCCAGAGCCGGCGCATCGCCAGTTCGGGGCTGGACCGGTGCGTGTCGTTCGTCGCCACCTCCGAAGCCTGCGGCTTCGCCAAGCCCGACGTGCGCTTCTTCGAGTATGCGACCGGCATGGCGCAGCGTTTCGTGCGCGACGAAACGGTGATCGTGGGCGACCGCCTGGACGCCGACATCCTCGGCGCCAACCGCTTCGGCATCGAGAGCTGCTGGTTCAATCCGGGCCGGGCGGAGAACAACTCGCACGCGGTGCCTGACTGCGAAGCGGCCAGCCTGCAGGAAGTGATTCCGGCGCTGCAGGGGCTGGTCGCGGCCTGAGCCCGGGTTCGGCGCGGCCAAACCACGGTTGGCGCCGTCGAATCGCGGCTTCGTCGCAACGGATCCCGTCGCTGCCGTGATGACGGCATAGTGGAGGCACCTCAACCACCACCGTCCTCCGGGAGCCGACCATGCTGCAGATCCTCGCCCACACCCCTGCCTACGTCTGGGCCATCCTCTCAGCCATGATCGTGCTCGGCGTGCTCGCCATGCGCGAGCGCGAAATGGCCGTGCGCCGCCTGCTCATCCTGCCGCTGGCGATGCTGGCGCTGTCGCTGAACGATATCTCGAACAAATTCGGGTTCGGCATGCTGTCGCTGGGCGCGTGGACGGCGGGCTGCATGGTCACTGCCGTGCTGATGGCGCGCCATGCCCGTGCGCGCGTCGCTCCTTCCGCGACACCGGGACGGGTGCGGGTCGGCGGCAGCACCGCGCCGCTGGCGCTCATGTTGGCGGTGTTCTGCACCAAGTATGCGTCGGCGGTGATGCTCGCGCTGCACCCGCAACTGGCGGGCGCCATGCAGGCGATCGTCGCCGTGTGCGCCGTATCCGGGGCATTCAACGGCCTCCTGCTCGGCCGCATGGTGCGCGACCTGGCCGACTGCCGCATGGTTGGCCAGCCGGCCAGCAGCGCACGCCTCGCCGCCTGATTCCGGTCGCGACGACGCTATACGTCGGGCGCGCCACCACCAGCGCTCTGCAACCAGTCGCGGCCACGCCCATCCAGCGCGGCCGCAATCACGTCTTCAGGCAGGCTGTAGACCGTGGCCCAGGTGGCGCGGCCGTCAACGGCATTCGACGGAAAACTGCTGGTCTCGATCGGCCAGTGGTATTTGCGCTTCAGCGCGCGCACGATGGCGGCCAGGGTGACGCGGCCGCGCAGTGGTTCGGCGCCAGCCTGCTCGGCATTCGAGAGCAGGACGGCGAGGACGGCGCCGCGCGCGGTGCGCGGCCCGGGGAAGATCGGTGACTTTTTCGGCATGCGCCCATTCTAGCGGAGCGCGGCCAGGACGCCGCCCCTACAACTCGATAAACCCGCGCTCGATCCCGATCGTGACCGCGTGCGTGCGATTGCTGGCGCCAAGCTTGTCCATGATGCTGCGCAGGTGGCCTTTCACGGTGTCTTCCGACAGCCCGAGCTCGCCGCCGATCTGCTTGTTCGCCTTGCCGCGCGCGATCAGGCCCAGCACCTGCAGCTCGCGCGCGGTGAGCGATTCCTGGCCCAGGTGATTGGCCAGTTCGGCCGCCACCTGCGGTGGAAAATAGCGGTGGCCGGCGGCCAGCGTGCGGATCGCCTCGGTCAGTTCGCGCCGCAGCGCGCTTTTCAGCAGGTAGCCCTGGGCGCCGGCCTTGATCGCCTGGGTCACGCGGGCGTCGCCGCTGTAGGTGGTCAGGATCGCCAAACAGGCGGTCGGGAATTCGGCGCGGATCGCCTGCACCGCCTCGGTGCCGTTCAGGTTCGGCATCTGCAGGTCGAGCAGCGTCACGTGCGGGCGCAGCGCGCGGTATTGCGCCAGCGCTTCCAGGCCGTCGCCGGCCTCGCCCACCACCCGCATGTCGGACTGGCTGTTGACCACCGCCGCGATCCCCTCGCGCATCAGGGGATGGTCGTCGGCCACCAGGACTTCGATCGGCAGCTGCTTGATGTTCACTCGGTCTCCTCTTGTTCGTCATTACGCGGCGCCCGCGTCGCAGCCGGCCGCACTGCAAGGTCGGCCTGGGTCTGCGGCATCAGCCACAAGGCCGCCAGTACCACGTGCAGCGCCGAACCGGCCGGCGCGTACCACAACGCCAGCGCGATCGCCGCCGCATACAAGCCCACCGACAGCCGGATCTTCCCGTTCTGCCAGGAGTGCGCATGATCGACCCCGCCGAGCGTGCCCAGGCGCCAGGACAGCAGCATGAACGAGATCGAGCACATCAGCAACACCACGCCATACAGCGCCACCGGCGCCGAGTCCATCGGATGCTCGCCGGCCCAGGCTGTGACGAAGGGGATCAGCGACATCCAGAACAGCAGGTGCAGGTTGGCCCACAATGCAGCCCAGTCCACGGTGCGCACCCGTTCCAGCATCGCGTGGTGATTGACCCAGTAGATGCCGACATAGACAAAGCTGAGCGCATAGCGCAGCCAGGACGGCACCACGGCCGCCATGTCGCGCAGCGTGCCCGACTCGGGCGGACGCAGCTCGAGCACCATGATCGTGATGATGATCGCGATCACGCCGTCGCTGAAGGCTTCGAGCCTGGTTTTGTTCATGCTTTGTTCATGCCGGCGCCGATGCCGCTTTTGCCTCGCCTCCCGCGGCCGGCAGCCACAGGTGCAGGCACAGGATCGCGATCGGCGCCAGCAGCGCGACGAAGCCGAATGCGAGGAACCCGAAGGCGGCGCCGGCGCAGCCCAGCGCGAAGCCGAACACCGGCCAGAAGAACTTGCCGCAGCGCGCCGTGGTGGCCTGGTCGCCGGCCCCGCGCAGCCAGTCGACGCCGTCGATCACGAGCTGGGTGACGTTCCCGGTCATCATCGAGGTCGGCGCCAGGTTCGACAGCAGCAGCTTGCTGGCCGCGCTGTGCGCGCCCATGGCCGCCGCGCCGAGCAGCCCGGCCGCCATCGCCAGTGCGCCCATTTGCTTCGGCACCGGTTCGGCCAGCATGCCGCACACCATGAAGCCGGTCAGCAGCACCAGCTGCAGCAGGTAGGACGGTTTGTGGGCGGATGCGGCGCGCCGTTCGCACGCCACCACCAGCAGGCGCGCCGCGGCGATCCCGAGGATAAAGGCCGGGAAGGCCAGGATCTTGAGCAGCGACGGGATCTGCTGCGGGTCGGCCAGCGAGGCGCCCAGCAGCACGAAGTTGCCGGTGACGTGGGCGGTGAACAGGCCGAACAGGGCGATGAAGCCGAGCGTGTCGACGTAGCCGGCCAGGAAGCCCATGCCGGCGCCCTGCAGCCGTTGCGATTGATAAGCTGCCATGATCAGAACGCAAAGCAGCTGCAACCCAGCGCGCCCCAGAAGCCGCTGTGGTCCGACACCGGCATGTTCGAGCGCCGTGCCCGGTCATGGCCGTGGGCGTGCACGCCGCACGGACCCGAGCACTGGTGCGCGAGCGCCGCCGCCGGCTGCGCCGCCGGTGCGCTCTTGCGCCAGTGGCCCGGCACCTTCTGCACCGGCGACCATTCCGGCAGCACCGGAATCGGCGCCGGTCCGAGCGGGGTGAACTCGGCGGCGCCGTACACCACCTTGCCGCCGACCACGGTCAGCACCGATTCGATGGCCTTGATGTCCTCGGCGTCGATGCTGAAAAAGTCGCTGGACAGCACCGCCAGGTCGGCCAGCATGCCTTCGCGGATGCGGCCTTTCTTGTCCTGCTCGTTCGAGAACCAGGCGCTGCCGGCCGTCCAGAGTTCGAGGGCGGTCTCGCGCGGCAGGTGGCCGGCGCTGCCGTACAGCGGCAGGCCGCCCACGGTGCGTCCGGTCACCAGCCAGTACAGGGCCATCCACGGATTGTAGCTGGCCACGCGGGTGGCGTCGGTGCCGGCGCCGACCGGCACGCCGGTTTCCAGCATGCGTTTCACCGGCGGCGTGGCGCGCGCCGCTTCGGCGCCATAGCGTTCGACGAAGTATTCGCCCTGGAACGCCATGCGGTGCTGGATCGCGATGCCGCCGCCCAGCGCCTGCACCCGGTCGATATTGCGCTGGGTGATGGTCTCGCAGTGGTCGAACATCCAGTGCAGGCCGTCGAACGGGATGTCGCGGTTGACCTTCTCGAACACGTCCAGCATGCGCGAAATCGACTCGTCGTAGGTGGCGTGCAGGCGGAACGGCCAGCGGTTGGCGACCAGGTGGCGCACCACGCGCTCCAGCTCGTCCTCCATGCCGGGCGCCAGGTCCGGGCGCGGCTCCAGGAAGTCTTCGAAGTCGGCGGCCGAGAACACCAGCATCTCGCCGGCGCCGTTGTGGCGGTAATAATCGCTGCCCTGCCCCGGCTTGACCATGCCGGTCCAGCGCTGGAAGTCTTCCAGCTCGGCGCCCTTGTTCTGCGTGAACAGGTTGTAGGCGATGCGGATGGTCAGCTGGCCGGCCGCCTCGAGTTCTTCGATGACGGCGTAATCCTCGGGATAGTTCTGGAAGCCGCCGCCGGCGTCGATGGCGCTGGTCAGGCCCAGGCGGTTCAGTTCGCGCATGAACTGGCGGGTCGAGTTGACCTGCAGCGCGCGCGGCAGCGTCGGGCCCTCGGCCAGCGTGGCGTACAGGATCATCGCATTGGGGCGCGCGATCAGCATGCCGGTCGGGTTGCCGGCGGCGTCGCGCACGATCTCGCCGCCCGGCGGGTTCGGAGTGTCCTTGGTATAGCCGACGGCGCGCAGCGCCGCGCGGTTGAGCAGCGCGCGGTCGTACAGGTGCAGGATGAACACCGGCGTGTCGGGTGCGGCAGCGTTGATCTCGTCCAGCGTCGGCAAGCGTTTTTCGGCGAACTGGAACTCGGTCCAGCCGCCCACCACGCGCACCCATTGCGGGTTCGGGGTGCGCAGCGCCTGTTCCTTCAGCATGCGCAGGGCGTCGGCGAGCGACGGCACGCCTTCCCAGCGCAGTTCGAGGTTGTAGTTGAGGCCACCGCGGATCAGGTGCAGGTGCGAGTCGTTCAGGCCCGGGATCGCGGTGCGGCCATTCAGGTCGATCACCTGGCTGCCTTCGCTGCGCTGGCGCATCACGTGTTCGAGGTCGCCCACGGCGACGAAGCGGCCGTCGCGAATCGCCACGGCGCTGGCCTGCGGCTGTTCGCGGTCGACCGTGTGGAAGCGGCCATTGATGAGGATCAGCGCCGGGGATGGCGCCGAAGCTGGGGATGTGGTCGGCATGCTGGTCTCCGATGGTTGCCGGTGGCCGCCGATGGCGTCGATATGCGGCAGCCACCGCCGGACGCAGCACGCCCGGCGTGTTGAAACATGGCCGGCACGGCGCGCCGTACAGCGCCTGCCGGCCGGCCGAATCAGGACGGCGCGATCAGCGCGCCGGCACCGGGTCCAGCACTTCGTGCGCACCGGCGGCGCGCGCCGGCGCCTTGTGCACCATGGTGTAGGCGTAGTCCACGCCCATGCCATAGGCGCCCGAGTGCTCGGTGACGATCTTCATCACCGCGTCGTAGGTGTCGCGGTTGGCCCAGTCGCGCTGCCACTCCAGCAGCACCTGCTGCCAGGTCACCGGCACCGAACCGGCCTGCACCATGCGCAGCATGGCCATGTCGTGCGCTTCCCTGGTGGTGCCGCCCGACGCGTCGGACACCATGTAGATCTCGTACTCGCCCTCTAACATGGCGCACAGGGCGAAGGTGGTGTTGCAGACTTCGGTCCACAGGCCGGCCACGATCACCTTCTTGCGGCCGTTGGCGGCCAGCGCGTCGCGCACCTTCTGGTCGTCCCAGGAATTCATGGAGGTGCGTTCCAGGATCTGCTGGCCCGGGAACACGTCGAGCAGCTCGGGATAGGTGTTGCCAGAGAACGACTGGGTCTCGACGGTGGTGATGGTGGTCGGGATGCCGAACACCCTGGCTGCCTTGGCCAGGCCGACCACGTTGTTCTTGAGGGTCTGACGGTCGATCGACTGCACGCCGAAGGCCATCTGCGGCTGGTGGTCGATGATGATCAGCTGCGAGTTATGCGGGGTCAGGACTTCGAGTTTTGGATTGCTCATGGTGTTCTCCTTTTTGCTTGTGGTTGAAGGCGCCGCTGCTCGCGGCCGCCCGGGTTGGTCAGGTATCGGGGGTTGCGTCTTGCCGGTTGCGCTCAGCCCTGGCGGCTGGAACCGTCGGCCTGTTCGCCGGCGGCGACGTCGCGCGCCTGGACGCCGGTAATCTTCGGCTTGCACTCGCTGGCGAACCAGCTGATGGTGAGCGGCTCGCCTTCGATCACGCGCTTGGCCATTGGCACGATCTGCTCGCCGATCAGCATGCCCAGCAGGCCGATCAGGGCAATCGCCGGCGGCGCCGGCGAGCGCACGTTGAGCAGGCCGTACAGCACGCCGGCCAGTACGCCGGCGCCGAGTGAAATCAGGTACATATCGTTCTCCTTGCCCGGCGCCGGGGATGGCGCCAGCGGTTGAAGTATCGTTTGACCGCCGGCGGCGCGATAGAATCAGATTGCTGTGCCGTCAACCATGCAAAAAAGGCATCTACAGGGCCGCGACTGGAGGCAGCTCAACAAAACGGCTACCATGGCGCATCCAGCCTATAGGGAAAGCAATTGCTCAAACTCAGTCTCGACGCCCTCCAGATCATCGACACCATCGCCCGCAAGGGCTCGTTCGCCGGCGCCGCCAAGGAACTGTTCCGGGTGCCGTCGACCATTTCGTACACGGTCTCCAAACTGGAAGAAGACCTGGGCGTGCGCCTGTTCGACCGCTTCGGCCCCAGGGTCGTGCTCACCGCCGCCGGCCAGGAACTGCTCAAGGAAGGCCGCTACCTGCTGCGCGCAGCCAGCGACCTCGAGTCGCGGGTGCGGCGCGTCGCCTCGGGCTGGGAAACGGAGATTGCCCTCTGCATGGATTCGCTGCTCTCCGCTGCCGGACTGCAGCCCGACATCGAAGCCTTTTATAACGTGGCCGACCAGACCCGGTTGCGCATCGTGCGCGAGTCGCTGTCGGGCACCTGGGACGCCCTGCTCGAGCGCCGCGTCGATCTGCTGGTCGGCGCCGCCGGCGAAGGTCCGTCCGGCGGCGGTTTTACTGCGGAGCCGATCGGCGCCAGCGCCTTCGTGTTCGCGGTCGCCCCGCATCACCCGCTGGCCGCGGCCACGCACCCGCTCGACAAGAGCGACCTGCTGCCGCACCGCGCCGTCTCGGTGTCGGACTCAGCCCGGGTGCTCGGCCGGCGCACGGTCGGCCTGCTGTTCGGGCAGGACACGCTGGCGGTGCCGGACATGAGCACCAAGTACGAATTCCAGGTGCGCGGCCTCGGCTTCGGCTTCCTGCCCGAGGCCTGGGCCCGGCCCGCCATCGAGCGCGGGCTGCTGGTCGAAAAACAGGTGGTCGAGCCGAAGGCCGACGAAACCTTCTACCTGGCCTGGCGCAGCGGCGAAGACGGCGCCGCGCTGCGCTGGTGGATCGAGCGCATGCGCGGCAACTCGCCGTTCGGGCGCATGCTGGCCGATCCCTGTGCCTGACGCCTAGACGGCGTCGGTCTGGATCCGGATCGTGCCGCTCAGCGTCTTGTGGACCGGGCACTTGTTGGCGATATCGAGCAGGCGCGCCTTGTCGTCCGCACTCAATGCGCCGACAAATTCGATGTGGCGCTGCAGTTCATAGGCGCCGTCGATCTGGCCGTGCCCGATGCGCACCCGCACATCAATCAGCGCCAGCCCCTTGCGCTTGGCATACATGGTCACGGTCAGCGCCGTGCACGCGGCCAGGGCGGCGGCCAGCAGGTCGTGCGGTTCCGGGCCGCTGTTCTCGCCGCCGAGCGCTTCGGGAGCGTCGGACAGCACCTGGTGCTTGCCGATCCGGATCGCGGTTTGCAGCGGGCCGGCGCCGCGTTGGGCTGTGACTTGCATGACATGCTCCTCGAGATGGAGGTTGAAGGGTGGCCCCGCCGCCCCGGGCGGGGCGGCGTACCGTCTTTACTGCGGCAGGTCGAACACCAGCACTTCGGCCGCTTCGGCCTGGGCCAGCGTGACCGCATCTTCCTGGGTCACCTTCAGCGCGTCGCCGCCGTTCAGCGCCACGCCGTTGACCGAGACCCGGCCGCGGATCACGTGCACGTAGGCTTGGCGGCCGGCGGCCAAGGGATGGCGCAGGGCATCGTCGCCATTCAGGATCGAGGCGTAGATCGACGCATCCTGGCGCATCGAGACCGAACCTTCGCGGCCGTCGCTCGAGGCGATCAGGCGCAGCTTGCCGGTTTTCGATGCGGTGTCGAAGTGTTTTTCTTCGTAGCCGCCCGGCTCGCCGCGGCGGTTCGGCTCGATCCAGATCTGCAGGAAGTGCACCTCTTCGGTCTTCGAATGGTTGAACTCGCTGTGCGTCACGCCGATGCCGGCGCTCATGCGCTGCACGTCGCCGTAGCGCAGCACCGAACCGTTGCCCATGCTGTCCTTGTGCTCCAGCGCGCCGGCCAGCACGTAGGAGATGATCTCCATGTCGCGGTGACCATGCGGCTCGAAACCGCGGCCCGGCGCCACGTGGTCTTCGTTGATCACGCGCAGAGGACCGAAACCCATGTGCTTCGGATCGTGGTAGTGGCCGAACGAGAAGGTGTGTTTCGAGTTCAGCCAGCCAAAGCTTGCGCCGCCGCGTTCATTGCTTTTACGTACGTTCAACATGATGAGTTCCTTGTCGTGGTTGGGACCATCGAACCGTTCGACGCTCAGGATATTGCGCTGTTGCTCCTGCCTGCTGCGCCGTGTTCGATGCGATGGAATCATTATGCTCGCGCCGTACGAGATTGAAAAACGGATAATTTATTGGCCTATCATCGAGAAATTCGAACATTGGATGCAAGCGGCCAAACGACAACGCGGCGCCGGCCCGACAGGCCAGCGCCGCGCTTGGCACAGCACGTTCAGGATCAGAACTTCAGTCCCACGCGCGCATAGTAATAACCGCCATTGATGCCGAACGGCGAGAACGACGGATAGATCGTCACCGCCGTGTTGTCGAGGTTGGCCCGCTGCTCGGCCAGCAACTGCGCATTCACCTGGTCCGGGTACTCGTTGAACAGGTTGTTCGCGCCCAGCGACAGCGTCAGCGACTTGTTGACCTGGTAGCTCAGTTCGAGGTCGGTCAGCAAGGTCGGCTTGATCTCGGTCTTATAGAACACCGCGCCGTCGGTCGATTGCTGGTCCGACGACTTGCCGAAGTAGTTCTCGCGCAGGTTGACCGTCCACGCGCCCACCTTCCACAGCGCGCCCAGGTTGACGCGCACGCGCGGCGAGGCCGTCTCCAGGTGCGAGATCGCGGTCTCGTCGAGCAGCGTCTGCGGCTGCAGCTGGAGCGGGGCCTGGTTGATCTTGACCACCTTGACCCGGTTGTAGTTGGCCGCCGCCGACCAGTCGACGCGGCCGTTGGCGCCGTAGTTGCTCGACAGGGTGGCCACCGCTTCCAGGCCGCGGCTGCGGGTATTGACGGCGTTGGTGAAGATGTTGATGCCGGTCTGCACCACGGTCGGGTCGAGCACGTTGCCGTTGGCGAGGATCGCCGCCGTCACCGCCGGAGAGTTGATCGCGCCGCCGGAGCCGTACAGCGAGCCGCTGCCGACAATGCGGTCGCGGATGCCGATCTGGTAGGCGTCCAGCGTGATCGCCAGGTTGGCGCTCGGGTTGAGCACCAGGCCGGCGCTGACGTTGGTCGAGGCCTCGGGTTTCAGGCCGTCGATGCCGACCAGGCGCGCGCCAGGCGAGTTCGGCGCCAGTTGCACGAAGGCGCTGCGCGGCGAGACGTTGGTGGCCGAGTAGTAGGATTCGGCCAGCGTCGGCGCCCGGAAGCCGTTGCTGTAGGTCGCGCGCAGCGCCACGGCCGGCGAAAAGTCGTAGCGGCTGGTGAGCTTGCCGACCCTGGCGTTGCCGAAGTCGCTGAAGTCTTCGAAGCGGCCGGCGATGTCGGCGGTCCAGCCCTGCACCGGCTGCACGGCGACGTTGACGTAGGCGGCCTTGTTGTTGCGGCTATGGCTGCCGGCGTCGGTCAGCGAAAAGCCGGGATACGATTGCGCGCCTTCCTTGTAGCGCGAGGCGGCGTCGCCGGCCACGATGGCGTAGGTGTCGCGCCGGTGCTCCAGGCCCAGGGCCAGCGTCAGGGGCGTGGCCGCGCCGACCTCGAACTCGCGGCTGATATCGAGGTTGTTGGTCCACTGGCTGGCATGGAATTCTCCGGCCGCGAACTCGAGCGGGGTGGAACCGGTGTCGGTGTACAGCGAGATGTTGGCCGAGTTGGCCACCCCGAGCTTGGCCACGTCCTTGCCGTAGGTGCTCGACAGGTCCCAGTTCCAGGCGCCGAAGACCTTGCCCTTGACGCCGAGCGTGAGCGCATAGTCTTCTTCGTCGAAGGTCTCCTGCGGGCTGAAGCCGAGCGGGTAGATCTGCGGCAGGCGGTTCGGCATGCGGTAGTTCTCGAAGGCGCGCGCCTCTTTCTTGCCGTAGGTGCCGAAGCTGTACAGCTGGTTTTCGGGGGTCAGGTCGGCGCCGAAGTTGGCGGCAAAGATGTGCTGGCGGTACTGGGCGTCGCCCTGGATCTTGTTCACGTAGGGATAGCCCGGCGCCGTCACCAGGGCCGGCATCTGGGCAATGGTGGCCGGATCGATCACGCGCGGGTCGATGCCGCCGCGCTCGGAAAAACCGTGGTACTTGGTCTCGACCGACAGGTTGAGGAAGGCGTCCGTGAACGGCGCGATGCCGATGTTGGCCATGCCGTCGCCGGTGGAGCCGCCGCCATCCTTGTAGCCGCCGCCGTTGACGTTGGCGCTGCCGCCGCGGTTGCCCGACTTGAGGATGATGTTGACCACGCCGGCGATGGCGTCGGTGCCGTATTGGGCGGCGGCGCCGTCCTGCAGCACCTCGACGTGGTCGATCGCGGCCACCGGAATGTAATTCAGGTCGGCCGCGGCGCCGCCCTGGAAGGCGCCGGCCAGCACCGCCAGGTTGGCAGTGCCGTGGCGGCGCTTGCCGTTGACCAGCACCAGCGTGTTGTTCGGACTCAGGCCACGCAGGCGCGCGGCCAGCGTCATGGCCGCCATGTCGCCGCCGAAGGCCTGGGCGTTGAGCGACGGCAGGTTCTGCGACAGCGCCTGGATCAGGTCCGGCTGGCCGGTGCGCGCCAGCGAGGCGGCGTCCAGCACCTGCACCGGCGAGGCGCTGTCCTGCACGGTAAGGCCGGCGGCGCGGGTGCCGGTGACGATCACCACGCCGCTGTTGGCGACGCCGGATGCGGCCGGCGCGTCGCCGGTGGTTTCGACGGCGTTCGCCGGCTTGTCGTCGGCGTAGGCACTGGCGCTGGCGACTATGCAGGTCAGCAGGCCGGCGACGCCGGTGTGAAGTATGGCCTTGTACATGGTTCCCCCTTGGTATGGACGTTGTCGCGGGCGGCGCTTGGCCAGCCCGTTGTTGTTAGCGTTGTTTCGGGTTGCGGCTTATTTTTTCGCTGCCACCACTTCGATCTCGACCAGCCAGCCGGGATTGCTCAGGGCCGCCACCTGCACCACCGCGCGCGCCGGCAGGTTCGGCTGGGCGCCGCCGAAGAACTGGGTGTAGCCCTCCATGAATCCGGCCACGTCGGCGCGGCCGTTCTTATTCGGGTCGCCCACCAGGAACACCTGCATCTTGACCACGTCGCCCATGCCCAGCCCCATGCCGGCCAGGATCTCCTTGATCTTCAGGAGCACGTTGGCGGTCTGGGTCCTGGTGTCGCCGAAGGCCGCGATGGAGTTCTGGTCGACCGCCTTGTTCACCGCCGGCGGCACCTGGCCGCTGATGAAGTGGATGGTGGCATTGGGCGGCAGCGTGACCGCCTGCGCGATCGGGAAATCCGAGTTCGGGATCTTGTGGCGCACGATGTCCTGGGCGCCGGCGGCGCCGGACGCGAACAGCAGCAAGGCAGCGAGGCGGGAAGCTTGAAATGTCATGTGGTGCTCTTTCATGGCTGATGGATGAAACGAAACATGCATGGATCAATGCTTGTTGCCGAAGCGGCTGCGGGTCGGCGGCGCCACGCCCAGCGCCGTGCGCCGGGCCTCGACCTCGGCGCCGGAAACCGGCGCCGCGCGATTGCCCCAGCTGGCGCGCGCATAGGTGAGCACCTCGGCGATCTCGGCGTCATCGAGGCTGCCGCTGAACGCCGGCATGCCACCGCGGCCCTTGAGCAGCACTTCGGCCGCTTCTAGCGGGGCGCCGGTAACGACCGGGCTGGCCACCAGCGCCGGGAAGGCGCCGGGGATGCCGCGGCCGTCGGCCTGATGGCAGGCGGCGCAGTTCCTGGCGAACAGGGTCTTGCCGTCGGCTTTGGGCTGGGCCAGCGCGCCGGCCTGGCAGAGGAACACCAGCGCGCCTGTCAGCAGATAAAGTCGGTGGTTCATGCGCTGGCCCTCCGGTGCAGGCGTTCGACCTGCTGCCAGCTCGACTCGATGGCGCCGGCCTGCCACCCGGTCAGATAGCTCAGGTGCTCGCCGGCCAGCAGCACGCGCCCTTCTCCTTCGAGCAGCTTCGGATAGGCGTCCTGGCGCGACGCCTCGTTCCATTCGGCCCAGCCGCCCAGGCTGTACTTGACGCGGTGCCAGGCCACCGAGAACGCGCTTTCGTAATGGCTGCGGTAGCCCGGGAAGATCTTTTCGCCGGCGTCCAGCGCGAACTCGACGCGCTCCTGCGGGGTCAATGCGCTGACCTCGATCGCGTCGAGCGAGTAGTTGTAGTAGCCGAGCAGCACGCCCTTCTGCTGCTGCCAGCCGCTCGACGGCAGCGAGATCGTGTTGATGCCTTTCAGGTCGGTCAGCACGTGGCCGCCGTAGATGTGGTCTTCTTCTTCCCAGAAGCGGCGCTTCATCTGCAGGCCGATCTTGCCCACCGGGGCGTACGGCACCGCCTTGATCGCGGCCTTCATGCCATCGGAGAAATCGGTGTCGATCATGCGCAGCACCGACAGCGGCACGGTGCACAGGCAGTAATCGGCCTACACGCTCGAGCGCTTGCCACTGGCGGCGTCGCGCACGTCGACCGTGACCTTGTCCCCATTCTGGCGGATGCGCTGCACCTCGGCGTTGTAGCGGATCGCGTTGCCGAGCCGTTTGGCAAACGCGCGCGGGATCGCGTCCATGCCGCCCACCGGCTGGAACATGGTGGCGTGCATCGGGAAGTCCTGCACCGCGCTGTACACCTTGCCGACCTTGGCCGCCAGCAGGTCGTGGAACGCGAGCGGGTCGGACGGCGTGCCGGCGCCCGGCGCCAGGCCGGCGCCCGGGTTGACCGCGTAGCCGCGGCCGTTGCGGCCCTTGTAGGCCAGATCGCCGCGTTCCAGTGCGCCCTCGCGCGTCAGGTAGTCGAGCAGCAGCATCTGGTCGTCCGCGGAGAGGCGCGCATCGAGCTGGCGCCCCTGCACGGTCTTGGCCAGCAGCTCGGCCACATGGCCGCGCATGTCGGCCTTGATCTGGGCGCCACGGAGGCGCTGCTTCGACAGCGGGCCGCCGTCTTCGAGGTAGACGAAGGCGTGGTCGTTCTCATTGACGATCACCTCCAGCGGCACGTCGAACAGGCGCGTGTAGTACAGCGTCGACTGGTGGTCGAGCGGGATGCGCCACGGGCCATGGTTGATGTAGTGGCCCTCGTCGAAGCGGCAGTGCTGGGCTTCGCCGCCCAGTTCCTGCAGGCTGAAGCCCTTGCGCGCGGTCTGGCAGCGCCCGCCGGCGAAGGAGCGCGCTTCCAGCACCTGCACCTCGTAGCCGAGTTTGCGCAGCTCGAAGGCCGCGCTCAGGCCGGCGACGCCGGCGCCGAGGATCACGACCTTCCTGCCCTTGCCGCTGCCGCTCAATGCAGGGGGCGCAGTCACCTTGGAGGCGATGCCCATGCCCCAGGCGTTCATCGTGTTCAACAACAAGGCCGAACCGCCAACCGCCGCGGCCCGGTAGAGAAAGTCGCGCCGCGAGAGCGACGCTGTCGAACGGTTCATCCACACCTCCACAAGTCAACACTGAAAAACCAAGAATTAATGGCCTTTCAGCAATACCTGTGCCAATTCGGGTCAGATAAATTCACAGTGAATATTGTGAAAATAAAGTCGTTAAGAAGGGATCGACAAGATATGGCGCCAACTTCGGGCGGCGAGAAAATATAGTCGTGCCGGCTTTATCGCCGCCCAGAATATTTACAGAAGTGTCAGGCGGCGAATTTGAGAACTATTTTTTATCGGAAGCGCACTATATTTACAGGCGCATTTTGATGAATTGGCGCCGCTAAACGACGCGCGGTGGATTGATGGCGTGACGCCCAATTTGGTGCTGCACTGCAGTGGAGCCAATACGCACTTGATTGGGTTAGCGCACCGGCTTTTGCACCGTCCGGTGGCTGTCCCGCGCAAGCCAGTAGATGAACTGGCCGTAGCTGGGAATGGCGCCGGGGTTGGCGCCGGCGAAGTGTTCGGCGAGCAGGCTGCGGTAGGCGGCGCGCCGCGAGAACTCCGCGTGAGTGGCGGCGTGGCGCGCGACGGCTGCCTGGAAAATGGCGCGCATGGCGGCGTCGACGTTTGGGCCGGCAACGGCGCGCTTGCTCGGGCGGCCGCGCTTGACGCCGCCGCTCGCTTCGCGGGCCTTGCCGGGCGCACCGGAGTTGGCGTAGTCGGGCAGCAGCGCGTCCGGGGTCTGGCCGCGCTCCCAGTAGCGGCGCAGGTAGCGCATCAGGTTGGCGCGCGACATGCCGTGCTCGGAGGCATATCCGGCAACCGCCTTTGCACGTGCGACGCGCAGGTAGACGTCCGGCCGCTGTTCGTGCAGGGCGCGCACCGCGTCCCAGGCCCTGGCCTGGAGTTGGCGGTGATGCTCGGGTGGGTCTTGCCGGGGCCGTGCCCGATACGGGTCGGTCAGCAGCAGCCGCGCACGGCGTGCCTGCAGATCGGCGGCCAGCGAAGCCAGGGCGACCGGTCGCGGCCAGGCAGTGGCGCAGCCCAGTTCAAAGGTATAAGCGAGATCACGTTGCTGGTCGATCCAGAGAATCCGGATCACACGATTCGGCGTGCCCGCATATTCGATGACATCGTTATTCAATAACATCCGCAGTTCCCGACATAATCAGATAAACCGGAATATGCAAGGAATAAGCCAGCGGATCGAATCGGATATAAAACGGGCGGCGGGCATTTCGAGAAAGGATTATCAATAAAACGATAATCCCGGTCCGAAAATGAGAAGCGGCGCATTGCGCCGCCGGACATCATTTCTGGGACAGGACCCATTTGGCCAGGGCCTTGGCCTCGGCGTCGCTCACTTGCGGATTGGCCGGCATCGGGATCGGGCCCCAGGTGCCGCTGCTGCCCTTCTGGATCTTCAGGGCCAGCTTGGCCTCGGCGCCGCCGTCTTTCGCATACTTGGCGGCGACGTCCTTGTAGGCCGGACCGACCAGCTTGTTGCCGACCGCGTGGCAAGCCATGCAGGCCTTGGCCTTGGCCAGTTCCGGGCTGGCGTGGGCGGCCGGGACAGCGGCGACGGCGAACGTCGCAGCCAGGATCAGGTGCTTCTTCATGTGTACTCCTGTATGGGCTGTGATGCGTGAAGGCGGGCCGGCAGACAGCCTCCGCCCGCTCGCGTCCGGCATGATAGCGGAATCGACATCACTTGCGGCAGTTATCGCAGAGCGTTTGGTAATCACGCTGCGTGATGGGCGCCATTGTCAATACGCTGTGCGGCCGTCCGGCTGCCCACGCAATCAACGCCTGGCCTTGCGCGGTTTCTCGCATGGGAAGCGGCGGCGCAACTCTGCCAGCACCAGCGGCGCCGCATTGCCTTTCAGCTCGGCCGGCTTGCGGCTTTCCTTCAGGCGCTGCACCACGGCCAGGTTCAGTTCCTGCGGCAGCACCGGCCGGGTCAGGCACCATGCAGTGCCGTGGGCGCCGTCCTTGATGCCGTTCAGGTAGGCCTCGACCTTTTCGCGGTTGATGTAGTCGAGCTGCGACTTAGGCTGCTTGAGGCGGCGCTCGATCACCTCCTGGCCGCTCATGCTGTTGAATGGATAGACATAAGGGATGGACGCGGGCGCCGCGCCGGACGCCATGCAGGCCCCGAGACAGGCGAACAGTCGGACTAGCGAGCGGACGGGATGCGGCATGGAGACTCCTGGGCGGCGGTCGGCCTCCCCATGGTGCCGACCGTACTGCTGGCCCCGCCTGAGGAAACTCAATCGTGCGCCAGGCGCAAGTCGGGATCGTCGTCGAAGATGGCGGCCAGCCAGGCGGCGAAGGCTTGCAGGCGCGGACTGGACATGCGGCCGCGCGGATACAGGAGCGACACCGGCATCGGGGTCGGCGTCACGCCGGGCAGCACCTCGACCAGTGTGCCCGCTGCCACGTGGGCGCGGGCCTGGTAGCGCCCCAGTTGCGCCAGGCCGAGTCCCTGCAGCGCGCACAGCAGGTTGGCCTCGGCGTCGTTGACGGCGACGCCGCCCTGCATCGGCACTTTCCCGAGCGTGCCGTCATGCTCGACTTCCCAGTCGAAGGCGCGGCCGGTGCGGCCGGAAAAGTGGACCACGGCCTCGTGCTGCGGCAACTCGTCCATCGAGGCCGGCACGCCGCGCCGCTGCAGGTAGCCTGGGGCGGCGGCGATCGTGAAGCGCATCAGGCCGATGCGGCGCGCCACCAGCGCCGAATCCTGCAGCGTGCCGACGCGCAGCGCGCAGTCGATGCCTTCGGCGGTGAGGTCGACCAGGCGGTCGCTCTGGCTGATCGTCAGTTGCAGCTCGGGGTGACGCTCACGGAACTCGGCGATGCGCGGCAACACCACGCTGCGCCCAAGCGCGCCCGGCAGGTCGATGCGCAGGCTGCCGTTCAGGCGCCGGCCCTCCTCACCGAGGAACTCGGCTTCGGCGGCGTCGATCGCGGCCAGGATCTCGCCGCACTGCTGGTAATAGCGCTCGCCCTCGGGCGTGAGCGACAGGCGGCGCGTGGTGCGCTTCAGGAGCTGGGCGCCCAGATGGCGCTCCAGCGTCTGCATGGTGGCGGTCAGCGACGCGCGCGGGAGATTGAGCGACTCGGCCGCCTTTGAGAAACTGTTGGCCTCGACGATCCGCACAAAGGTCTGCATCGCCCGTACTTTGTCCATGATTGTTCATATGATGTGAATTGTATGAGCGGATTATGCACTAATTATCTTTTGCTGAACTCTTCCTAGAATGGACTCAACCATCAAGCCAAGAAAGGATCGCGCCATGCAAGCCTCAGCACACCCCACCATCACACCCGGCATGACGGCGCTGCTCGCCGCAGCCGCCGGCATCATCGTCGCCAACCTGTATTACGCCCAGCCGCTGGTCGCCAACATCAGCGCCGCGCTCGGCATCCCGCCCGCCGCCGCCGGGCTGGTGGTGACGCTGACCCAGATCGGCTACACCCTCGGCCTGCTGTTCATCGTGCCGCTGGGCGACCTGCTCGAGAACCGGCGCCTGATCGTGGGCGGCCTGCTGGCCACCGCCGCCGCCCTGCTGCTGGCGGCCACCGCCAGTCAAGCCTGGCAATTCCTGCTGGCTGCGCTTGCCATCGGCCTGGGCGCCGTGGTGGCGCAGGTGCTGGTGCCCTTCGCCGCCCACCTGGCGCCGGAAGCGACGCGCGGGCAGACGGTCGGCAAGGTGGTCAGCGGGCTGCTGCTCGGGATCATGCTGGCGCGCCCGGTGGCCAGCGTGCTGGCGGGCGCCGGCGGCTACCACGCCGTGTTCGGCATCGCCGCGGCGCTGGTGCTGGCGCTGGCCGTGCTGCTGCACTTCAAGCTGCCGCAGCGCCGGCCCGGTCCGGCGCCGCGCTACCTGGCGCTGATCGGATCGCTGTGGTCGCTGTTCACGACGACGACTGTGCTGCGCCGCCGCGCGCTGTACCACGCCGGCCTGTTCGGCGCCTTCAGCCTGTTCTGGACCGTGGTGCCGCAGGCGCTGGGCGGCCCGCAGTTCGGGCTGAGCCAGAATGGCATCGCCGTGTTCGCCCTGGTCGGCATGGCCGGCGCCGTGGCCTCGCCGATTGCCGGACGCCTGGCCGACGCCGGCCGCACGCTCGGCGCCACTTTCTTCGCCCTCGTGCTCGGCAGCCTGAGCTTTGCACTGCCGCTGCTCGCGCCGCAGGCCAAGATGCCGGCGCTGGGCTTGCTGGCCGTGGCCGCGATCGTGCTCGACGCCGCCGTCGCCGCCAACCTGGTGCTCGGCCAGCGCGCGCTGTTCACGCTCGGCGCCGAGGTGCGCAGCCGCCTGAACGGCTTGTACTTCGCGCTGTTCTTCGCCGGCGGCGCCTTCGGTTCGGCGTTGGGCGGGTGGCTGTACGCAGAACTCGGCTGGCACGCCGCGCTGATCGCGGGCATGCTGCTGCCTGCGGTGGCGTTGCCGGTGTGGGTGATGGAAGCGGCCGAGCATACGGCAGCGCGCCGCATTGCCGAAGCGCCGTAACACCTGTGAAGCACGATGGGGTCAATCGCGACCCCGTTTCTTGCTGGCGAGATTTTGTGGTTCACTAGACTCCGTGGGTTAGTTACATTTTATAGTCGAGGTCGGACGGCGATCAGACTCGCCGGATGCCGGAACGTATCATTGGCGCAGGCCCTGCTATGCTCTCAGCGAACCTCGACATCACCGGAGTCACCATGCAGTCCAATGAATCGACCAACGAATCGTCCAACAACGCCCCCGGCGCAGCGCCCGCAGCCGCCGAACTCGACGAAGCCACCCTCGCCTGGGTGCGCCAGGTGTTCCAGCACGCCCGCGCCGGCGACGCCGAGCCGCTGGACGCCCTGCTGGCCCAGGGCCTGCCGCCCAACCTGCGCAACGAGCGCGGCGACAGCCTGCTGATGCTGGCCGCCTACCACGGCCACCTGGACGCGGTGCGCGTGCTGCTCGAGCACGGCGCCGATCCGGAACTGATGAACGACGCCGGCCAGAGCCCGCTGCACGGGGCCGCCTTCAAGGGCGACCTCGGCGTCGCCACCCTGCTGCTCGACCAGGGCGCGCGGCCGGACCACCCCGGCCCTTCCGGCAAGACCGCGCTGATGTTCGCGGCCATGTTCAACCGCACCGACATCCTGCGCCTGCTGGTCGAGCGCGGCGCCGACCCGGCGGCGCGCGACGCCGACGGCGTCAGTGCACTGGATGCGGCGCGGCGCATGGGCGCGAACGACACCGCGGCGCTGCTCGCATCGCTGGCCTGATGCACGGCGCGGGCCGGCCCCGCGCACGCCTGGGCTACGCCGTTTGCAAACGGCAGCCACATCTGGCGCAGTACTCCTGCCCGCCAGACACTCACGGGCTCTCGGCACGGCCGGGATCGTCCCGGGGCTTTCGCTCGTGGACTTGGACCGTCACGCATGGGAGCACGACGCATTCCGCCCGACGAGGTGCGGCGGCTCGCCGCCCTCCACCATGCCACCCGCCTGCCCGG
Source organism: Massilia sp. YIM B02443 (assembly GCF_030411955.1). GTDB lineage: Bacteria > Pseudomonadota > Gammaproteobacteria > Burkholderiales > Burkholderiaceae_D > Telluria. The sequence continues at coordinate 29,259 of NZ_JASNRA010000025.1, read as the reverse complement.
CAGCGCACCCGAGGAGGCGTTCGACCGCATTACCCGCATGGCCAGCCGCGTCACCGGCGCACCGATCGCTCTGGTGTCGCTGGTCGGCAAGGACGTTCAATGGTTCAAGTCGCGCTGCGGCTTCGAGCCGCACAGTACGGCGCGCGACGTCTCGTTCTGCGGCCATGCGATTCTCAGCGACGAACCGATGGTGGTGCCGGACGCCACCCGTGACCGACGTTTCGCCGGCAATCCGATCGTGCTCGACCACGAACCGCGCACGCTCGACCAGGCCGGCCTGGAATGCCTGGGCGACCTGGCGCGGATGGTCGAGCAGCTGATCTATCACCGCCAGCTGGCGATGGCGGCGCAGTCGCTGACCGAAAGCCTGTCGATGGCCGGTCCGGCGCGTAGCGTGGTGGTGATGCGCCAGCTGCGCGAGCGCGGCGTCACGCTCAGCATCGGCGACTTCGGCACCGGCCATGCGAGCTTCGCCTACCTCACCCGGCTGCCGGTCGACAAGCTCAAGATCGACAGGTCGTTCATCGACGACATGGCGCACAGCCCGGAATCGCTGGCCATCGTGCAGGCGATGATCGCGATGGCGCACCGGTCGCGGCTGACCGTGATCGCGGAAGGCGTGGAGACGGCGGACCAGGTCGCGGCGCCGCGGCGCGCCGAGTGCGACCAGATCCAGGGGTATTACTTTTCGAAGCCGCTGCGGGCGGCCGATTGCGCGGCCTGGATCCGGGAACGGATCGAGCAGGCCGCGTGAAGGTCGGTGGATGGATCAGCGCCGGCGGCGGCGACCGAACCAGGCGGCCAGCAGGCCCAGGCCGGCGATGGCGGCGCTCGATGGCTCGGGTACCTCTGCGCGCAACTGGCCCATTTCCCCGCTGCACTCTGGAATCGTAAAGGTACATGGGCCTTCATCGCTGGCGGCCCAGTTCACCGTGAATATCGAACCAGTGCTGGCCATCCTGAAATCGCTGTTGGAATCGTTGGCGGAAATTGAGCCACTCAGCAACCCGTCCGGCAAGAATGTCAGATCGAGCGAAATCATGTCGCTGTAGTACTGCGGCCTGCTCCGGTATCCATAATCAATGTAATTGATACGCGATGGAGAAGCGCCTCCGTAATCGCGATCAAACCAGTAACGCAGGGACAGCAAGCTGTCTTGCCCATCGTAGCAACTGCCACCCTGGGCGCAGCTGGCGAAGATGTCCAGCTTAAGCTTGCCCTGCTTGACGGCCTGATCCGAGAACACCAACTCCAGATTCATGCCTGGAGGCATGGTATCGGACGCGGCAGTCTGGTGCCAGGAATACATTACACCGGCTTCCGCCGGTTGGGCCAGCAGGGCGGCCGCGAACAACATCGAAGTAATACGTAACATCATCTTGCTCCTCCAGGTAACTCAGTAAAAGAAAGGAGCAAGAAGTGCGCCAGAACTCAGCCATAACGCTACTTCCTTGATTTAAATCAGGATTTTTTCCGGCGGGTATGCTGCGTATTTACTACTGTCAAATTTCTCGACAGTCAGGCGACCTGGGAAAACTTGCGCACCTCGACCGGCCGGTCGACCAGGTCCGGCAAGTCGCGGCCCAGCGCCGCCATGTGGCTGCTGTCGTCATGCTGCTGCAGCGCCTCGGCGCTGGTCCAGTACTCGACCATGATCAGGCTGGCCGGGTCGTCGGCGGCGCGGTGCATGTCATAGCGGATGCAGCCGGCCTCCTTGCGGGTGGCTTCGATCATGATGCGCATGCGCGCTTCGAGCGCGGCTTCCTGGCCGGGACGGGCATGCAGGGTGGCGATGACGGTGACTTGCTGGGACATGGCATTCCTTCGATAGTGATTAAAGCGACAGTTGATGGAGGGCGCGCGCCATGTAGACGGCGGCGCCGGGATAGGTGGCCAGGCCGGCGTCGGCGCCGGCGGCGCGAGACGGACGGAAACCGAAGCCGGTCCAGAAACGCTCGCTGTCCTGCACCGAGACCAGCGCCGCGTGGCGCAGGCCCTGCGCGCGGCCGGTGGCCAGCAGGTGCTCGACCAGCGCGCGCGCCAGTCCGCGGCCGTGCGCGCGCGGCGCGACAGACAGGTCGTGCAGGTACAGGGTATCGGGTTGCGGCGGCGGCGCGAACGGCGCGCCGAGATCGGTGACCGCGCCCAGCCGCGACGGATAGGCGAACAGGTAGCCGCACACCCCGTCGCCATCGAAAGCGACGGCGCAGCTGCTGGCGGCAGCCAGCAGGCGCGCCCGGACCACGGCGCGCGGTTCCTGCATCGACGGTGGATAACACGCGGCCTGGACCGCCATCACGGCGTCCAGGTCGGCGAGGTGCATCGGGCGAATCCGGTGGGGCATCGAAACGTGCGCGCGCCGGGCGGCACGCGCAAAAGTTCGATGGTAGCACGGGCCGTCCGGCCTGGCTGGCGCCCGGCCGTTCGAACCGCCCTGCCCGCACTCGCGTGCAGGCCGCGCGCGGGCGTTGCGCAGGCGTGTCGTGGCTTACTTCTTCAGCAGGATGCGGCCCTTGAGCTTGATGTTGCCCTGGCCGTTGCTCATGTCTTCGCCGCCGGTCAGGTCGCCGCCGCCGGTGGCCTTGAAGTAGCGGCCGGTGCCGCCGGTGATGGTGAAGGTGGCGCCGTTGAACACGAACTTGTTGCCTTCGCCGGTCGGCACGAACTGGCCGCCGTACTTGGCGAACAGCTGCTCGCCGGTCAGCGTGGTGACCACGAAGATGCCGTCGCTGAAGGTGAACGAGGTGCCGCTCGGGGTGATGCAGTCGTTGGCCACGAAACCGACCTTGCCCAGGGTCGGGCTGGAGCCGTAGCCGAGGATGGTGCCGCCGAACTTCGACGCGCAGCGCAGCGACGGACCGACCAGTTCCTGCAGCACGCCGCTGATCTCGAGATCCTGGTAGGTCTGCTTGGCCGGCTTGGCCGCGCTGGCCGGTGCGCACAGGGCGGCGGACACCAGTGCCGAGGTGAAGGCGAGACGCAGGGTGGACTTGAACATGTAGACTCCGTGAAATGTGAAAACATCGGTTGTAAGAATTTAAAGCTTAACTTTTTGAAACGTTTTCTGGCGCACGGATGCGTTCAAAATGTGTACAAAATGACACAGCGAATCCCATGAAAATCGGGTAGCAAAATCGGCTCCGGGAGCAGCCTGGCGGTCGGCGCACGTGTTCGTGCGCACTTGACGGCGGCGCAGCCATCCGCCATTCTGATCCTTCTGACAATCTTGCCTTGCCAGCGTCGCCGACCGGGCGGCGCCCGCATGCCGAATGCGGCGCCCGTCCACCCATGGCGCGCTCGCACGGTACGGGCAGCCACTCTTCGACATCGCACACAGGACAGGACAACGCATGAGCAGCCTAGAGCCGGCTTCGGCCGGACGCATCGAATACATTCTCCACGCCAGCTGCCCGGCCGGCACCGGCATCGTTGCCGCAGTGGCCGGCTTTCTCGCCGAGCGCGACTGCTATATCTGCGCGCTGGAGCAGTTCGACGACGACTCGACCGCCTGGTTCTACATGCGCGCCGTGTTCCGCCAGCAGGACGGCTCGCCGCCGATCGAGGCGATCCGCGAACAGTTCGGCGAGCTGGTGGCGACGCGCCTCGAAATGCAGTGGAAGATCCACGATCCGCGCGAGCCGGTGCGCACCGTGATCATGGTCTCGAAGACCGACCACTGCCTGGACGACCTGTTGTACCGCCGTCGCAATGGCGAACTGAATATGACCATCACGGCGGTGGTGTCGAACCACCTCGACCTGCGCCCCATGGTCGAGCGCGAAGGGATACGCTTCATCTTCCTGCCGGTGAACAAGGACAACAAGACGCAGCAGGAAGCGCGGCTGCTGGAAGTGTTCGAGGAAACCGGCTCGGAACTGGTGATCCTGGCGCGCTACATGCAGATCCTGTCGGACGAGCTGGCGCGTCGTCTGGCCGGCAAGTGCATCAATATCCACCACTCCTTCCTGCCGGGCTTCAAGGGCGCCAAGCCCTACCAGCAGGCGTTCGACCGCGGCGTCAAACTGATCGGCGCCACCGCCCACTACGCCACGCCGGACCTGGACGAGGGCCCGATCATCGAGCAGGTGCTCACGCGCGTGGATCACAATTACCGGCCCGAGCAGCTCACGCGCGTGGGACGCGACAACGAATGCATGGCGCTGGCGGCGGCGGTCAAGTTCCACATCGAGCGCCGCGTGTTCGTGCACGGGAACAAGACCATCGTGTTCCGCGGGCCATAAGACAGCGGACAGCGCGTTGTCAGCGCAGGGGTTGCTGCTGCTGCGCGCTTTCTTTTTCGATCCGCTGCTGCAGCGACCACAGCCGTGCATAGGCGCCCGCGCGCGCCAGCAGTTCGGCGTGACTGCCCTGCTCCAGGATCTGCCCGCGGTCCATCACCACGATCTGGTGCGCGTGCACGATGGTCGACAGCCGGTGCGCCACCACCAGCGTGGTGCGGTCGCGCGCCAGCCGGTTCAGCTCCTCGGTGATGGCGTGCTCGGACACCGCGTCCAACGCCGAAGTCGCTTCGTCGAACACCAGGATGCAAGGGTCCTTGAGGATGGTGCGCGCGATCGCGATGCGCTGGCGCTCGCCGCCCGACAGCTTGGCGCCGCGCTCGCCCACCTGGGTGTCGTAGCCGTCGGGCAGCGCCGCGATCATGTCGTGCACGTGCGCGGCGCGGCAGGCGGCGATGACCTCTTCGCGCGAGCAGCCCGGGCGGCCATAGGCGATGTTGTTGCCGATGCTGTCGTTGAACAGCGCCGTTTCTTGCGGCACCACCCCGATCGCACGCCGCACGCTGCCGGCCTGGGCCCGGCCGATGTCCTGGCCGTCGACCAGGATCCGCCCGCTGCCCGGCGCGTAGTAGCGCAGCAGCAGCCGCGCCAGGGTCGACTTGCCCGAGCCGCTGCGCCCGACCACCGCCAGCGTCGTGCCCGGCGCGATGCGCAGGTCGACGTCGACCAGGGTCGGACGTCCGGCCTCGTAGGCAAACCCGACCCGCTCGAACACCACCTCGCCCGGCCCGGCGCGCAGCGGCGGCGCATCGGGCGGGTCGACCGTTTCCGGACGCTCGCGCAACAGCGCGAACAGGCGTTCGGCATTGACCCAGGCGTCGCGCGCCTCGCGGTAGACGAAGCCGAGCGCATTGAGCGGCAGGCAGACCTGCAGCGCATAGGCGTTGATCAGCACCAGGTCGCCCACGCTCATGCGTCCCCGCAGCACCGCCTGCCCCGCCAGCAGCATGATCGCCGCCACCCCCACCCCGATCAGCGCGCTCTGCCCCACGTGCAGGGCGAACAGCGCACGCTGGTTACCGGCGCCGGCGGCGCGCCATTCGTCCATGATGGCGGCGAAGCGCTGCGCCTCGAGCGCTTCGTTGGTGAAGTACTTGACCGTGTCGTAGTTGATCAGGCTGTCGGCCAGGCGGCCCTTGGCGTTGGAGTCGAGCTTGTTGACGCGGCGCTGGTAGACCACGCGCCGCGCCGTGAACACCAGCGTGAAGCCGGCATACACCAGGAAGGTGAGCAGGATGATGGCCGCGAAGCCGGCCTCGTAGGCGCGCAGCATGATGGCCAGCACCAGCCCGATCTCGACCAGGGTCGGCACGATGGTGAACAGCGCCACCCCGAGCAGGAAGGCGATGCCGCTGGTACCGCGGTCGATGTCGGGCAGCAGGCTGCCCAGACTGCGCCGGGCATGAAAGTGGGGACCCAATGCATGCAGGTGAGCGAAGGTGCGCTGGGCGTAGCCGGACACGGCATCGAGCGTCACGCGTGAGAACAGCAGGTCGCGCAACTCATTGAACAGGGTGCTGGAAAAACGCAGCACGGCGTAGCCGGCCAGCAATAGCACCGGCAAGGTCAGCGGCAAGGTATGCGGAAAATCGCCCGCCGGGCCGCCCTGGAAGGTGTCGATGATGCGCTTGAGCAGCAGCGGCACCGCCACCGTGGCCAACTTGGCCGCCAGCAGCAGCACCAGTGCCGCGCCGATGCGCAGGCGATGGCGCGCCAGCACCTGCCACAGTTCGCTGGCGATGCCTGCTTCCGCTCCGGATGCTTGCTGGTTCACGCCCGCCCACCTTCTCGTCGATCGTCACAATTGGACCGGCAAACCCGGCACGCATTGCAGCCCAACGGATGAGAAGGCGCAAGATGGATCAACGAATTGTGTCTTTACGGCGGCAGCCGGCGCCAGTTTTGCGAACAGGAAATGTTCAATCAATCTCAAGAATAGGTGCGTGATCTAACCGAATGGCGTACGCTCGTGCGGTTATGGTCGAAGCTTCTCATAGAGGGGATCACCATGGAACTTCACCAGCAGTATCCGGTCCGCCTGCGCATCAATGGCCAGGACCGTGAATTCAACGTCGAGTCGTGGGTCACCCTGCTCGACCTCCTGCGCGAACGCGCGGTCCTGACCGGCACCAAGAAAGGGTGTGACCATGGCCAGTGCGGCGCCTGCACGGTGCTGGTGGACGGCAAGCGCATCAATTCCTGCATGACGCTGGCCGTGATGCAGAACGGCCGCGAAGTCACCACCGTCGAAGGCCTGGCCGACGGCGAGAACCTGGCGCCGATCCAGCAAGCCTTCATCGACTGCGACGCCTTCCAGTGCGGCTACTGTACCCCCGGACAGCTGTGTTCGGCGGTCGGCCTGATGAATGAAGGCCAGGCCAAGACCCTGGCCGACGTGCGCGAACTGATGAGCGGCAACCTGTGCCGTTGCGGCGCCTATCCGCAGATCACCGAGGCGGTGGCCGGCGTGATGGGCATTTCCGAACCGGGCGCCGACGGCAAGACGGCGTTCACCACCGGTCCGGTGCTCGCATGAACCCGTTCGCCTTCACCCAGCCCACGGACCTCGACGGCGCCCTGGCCGCGCTCGGCGCGCAAGGCACGCGCCCGATCGCAGGCGGCACCAACCTGATCGACCTGATGAAGGAAGGCGTGATGCAGCCGCCGCACCTGGTCGACATCAATCTCGTCACTGGCCTGGACGCGGTCGAGGTCGACGCCGGCGGCCTGCGCCTGGGCGCGCTCGGCCGCAATGCCGACACCGCCTATGATCCGGTCGTGCGCGAGCGCTATCCGCTGCTGAGCGCCGCGATCCTGGCCGGCGCCTCGCCCCAGCTGCGCAATATGGCCACCAACGGCGGCAACCTGATGCAACGAACCCGCTGCGTCTATTTCTACGACGTCGGTGTGCCGTGCAACAAGCGCGAACCCGGCACCGGCTGCCCGGCCAGGGACGGTTTCAACCGCCAGCTGGCGATCCTCGGCACCAGCGAGGCCTGCATCGCCACCCACCCGTCCGACATGTGCGTGGCGCTGCGCGCGCTGGACGCCACCGTGCACGTCAAGTCGCGCCAGGGCGGCGAGCGCGCGATTCCCTTCGCCGAGTTCCACCGCCTGCCGGAAGACCGGCCCGAGATCGACAACACGCTGCAGCCGGGCGAGCTGATCACCCACATCAGCGTGCCCGAGGCCGACCGCTTCAAGGACCACTCGGCCTACATCAAGGTGCGCGACCGCCTGTCGTACTCGTTCGCACTGGTGTCGGTCGCCGCCGCGCTCGACCTCGGCGCCGACGGCAATATCAAGGAAGCACGCATCGCGCTCGGCGGCGTGGCCCACAAGCCATGGCGCGTGGAAGCGGCCGAAGCCGCGCTGGTCGGCCAGGCGCCGACCGAAGCCGCCTTCCTGGCCGCGGCCGACGCCATCCTGCAAGGCGCGCAAGGTTACGGCGACAACGACTTCAAGCTGCCGCTGGCGAAGAACGCCATCGTCCAGGCCTTGACCAGCGCCACCCGCGGCACCGACTACGCGCGCGGCCAGCAGCAAGCTGCACAACAAGGAGAACAAGCATGACCGACCTGATTCCAGAACTGCGCACCCCGACCGCGCCGGCCGGCACCGGCCGCGTGCACAGCGGGATGGCCGTCTCGCGCGTCGACGGCCGCGCCAAGGTCACCGGCCAGGCGCAGTATGCCGCCGAATACACGGCCCCCGACCTGTGCTACGGCGTGGTCGTGAGCAGCACCGTCGCCAAGGGCCGCATCACGAAAATCGACACCGTCGACGCGCTCACCGCGCACGGCGTGATCGCCGTGATGACCCACGAGAACCGCCCCAAGATGCGCGCCTTCGACATCGCCTGGAAGGACATGACGGCGCCGGCCGGCTCGCCGTTCCGCCCGCTGTTCAGCGACGAGATCTTCTACAGCGGCCAGCCGGTGGCGCTGGTGATCGCCGACACCTTCGAAGCGGCGCGCTACGCGGCTTCGCTGGTGCGCGTGCACTACGACGTCGAGGAGCACGAGACCGACATCCTGAAACTGCTGGACCAGTCGTACAAGCCGCGCCCACTGAAGGCCGGCTTCACCCCGCCCAGCTCCACAGGCGACGCCGAAAAGGCGTATGCAGCGGCGCCGGTCAGGATCGACGCCCAGTTCTACAACGGCGTCGAGCACCACAACCCGATGGAGATGTTCGCCTCGACCGTGATCTATGGCGAAGACGGCCACCTGACCGTGTACGACAAAACGCAAAGCTCGCAGAACAGCCGCTGGTTCCTGTCGCACGGCCTCGGCATCTCGAAAGACAAGCTGACGGTGCGCAATCCCTACGTGGGCGGCGCCTTCGGTTCCGGCCTGCGTCCGCAATACCAGTTGCCGCTGGCGGCGATGGCGGCGCTGCAGCTGAAGCGCTCGGTGCGCGTCGTGCTGACGCGCCAGCAGATGTTCAGCTTCGGCCATCGTCCGGAGACCTGGCAGCGGGTACGCCTGGCCGCCGATCGTGACGGCACCCTGAAGGCGATCTGGCACGAAGCCAAGCAGGAAACCTCGCGCCTGGAAGACTACGTCGAGGTGATCGTCAACTGGTCCGGCCAGCTGTACGCCTGCAACGACATCACCCTGAAGTATGAGCTGGTCGGCACCGACCGCTTCTCGCCGATCGACATGCGCGCCCCCGGCGCGGCGCACGGCGTGCACGCGATGGAAGTTGCGATGGACGAGCTGGCGTACGAACTCAAGATGGACCCGCTCGACCTGCGCCTGAAGAATTACACCACCATTGCCCCGGTCGAGGACAAGCCGTTCTCGACCAAGGAACTGATGGAATGCTACCGCCAGGGCGCGGAACGCTTCGGCTGGGCGCGCCGTCCATTGGAACCGCGTTCGATGCAGGATGGCGAGGAACTGGTCGGCTGGGGCATGGCGACCGGGATCTGGGATTCGCTGGTGATGGTGGCCCGTGTCAGCGCAGTCTTGCACAGCAACGGCCGCCTGGTGGTGAGCAGCGCTGCGTCCGACATCGGCACCGGCACCTATACGGTGATGTCGATGATCGCCGCCGAAAGCCTGGGCCTGCCGCTGGAACAGGTCACCTTCCAGCTGGGCGATTCGACGCTGCCGATGGCGCCGATCGAGGGCGGCTCGTCGCACGTGTCGACGGTCGGCTCGGGCGTGCACGGCGCCTGCGACAAGCTGAAGAAACAGCTGCTCAAGATGGCGCTGGCCATGAAGGAAACGCCGCTGGGCAAAGCGCGCACCCGCGACGTCGAGTTCGGCGATGGCTTCATCTTCCTGAAAAAGGATCCTGCGGTGCGCGTGGCATTGAGCGCAGTGCTGGCCGACGCCAGCGTCGACCGCGTCGAAGAGAAGTTCTTCATGACGCCGCAGATGCTCAAGCAGCGCAAGTACACCCGCGCGGTGCACTCGGCGGTGTTCTGCGAAGTGCGCGTCAACGAAAAGCTGGGCATGATCCGCGTCACGCGCGTGGTCAGCGCGGTTGCGGCCGGGCGCATCATCAGCGCCAAGACCGCGGCCAGCCAGGTCAGCGGCGCAGTGGTATGGGGCATCAGCCAGGCGCTGCATGAAGAAACCCACACCGACCACCGCTTCGGGCGCTTCATGAACCACAACTACGCCGAGTACCACGTGGCGGTGAACGCCGACATCCACGACATCGACGTCATCTTTGTGGAGGAAGACGACCGCATCGTCAGCAAGCAGCTCGGCGCCAAGGGCGTGGGCGAGATCGGCATCGTCGGCGTCGCCGCCGCGATCTCGAACGCCGTGTTCCATGCGACCGGCAAGCGCCTGCACACGACGCCGATGACGCCGGACAAGCTGATGGTGGGCGAACGCCAGTTGCCGGCCAGCGAGCCGATGGCGAAGATGAATACCTGATTTTCCCGGGTATCGCCATGCCCCCGCAACCGCCGGCATCCCCGGCGGTTTTTCGTAGGGTTGGCGGCTTGGCCGCCGACGCGTCCAGCCAGTGCGTGCGAAGTGGCAATGCGACCGGCGATTGAACGCGTCGGCGGCAAAGCCGCCAACCCTACTGATATATATTACGTATCACAGACCCGTCCATTGCATATTGGACAAATCACCCTCCAGCAGGCACCCTGTTGCTCCTGCTTTCGCAACAACCCAAGGAGTCTGCCATGCCCGTCTACCGTTCCCGCACCACGACCCAGGGCCGCAACATGGCCGGCGCGCGCGCCCTGTGGCGCGCCACCGGCATGAAGGACGGCGACTTCGAGAAGCCGATCGTCGCCGTGGTCAATTCGTTCACCCAGTTCGTGCCCGGCCACGTGCACCTGAAGGACCTGGGCCAGCTGGTCGCGCGCGAGATCGAGGCGCACGGCGGCGTGGCCAAGGAATTCAACACCATTGCCGTCGACGACGGCATCGCCATGGGCCACGGCGGCATGCTGTATTCGCTGCCCTCGCGCGACCTGATCGCTGACTCGGTCGAGTACATGGTCAACGCCCACTGCGCCGACGCCATGGTCTGCATCTCCAACTGCGACAAGATCACCCCCGGCATGCTGATGGCGGCGATGCGCCTGAACATCCCGACCGTGTTCGTCTCGGGCGGCCCGATGGAGGCCGGCAAGGTGGTCAAGGTGGTCAACAATGATAAAAAGATCATCAAGCTGGACCTGATCGACGCCATGATCAAGGCCGGCGACGACAAGGTGTCCGACGCCGACGTGCTCGAGATCGAGCGCTCGGCCTGTCCCACCTGCGGTTCGTGCTCGGGCATGTTCACCGCCAACTCGATGAACTGCCTGACCGAGGCGCTCGGCCTCTCGTTACCCGGCAACGGCACCATCGTCGCCACCCACAGCGACCGCAAGGAACTGTTCCTGCGCGCCGGCCGCCTGATCGTCGACCTGGCCAAGCGCCACTACGAAGGTGACGACTATACCGTGCTGCCGCGCAGTATCGCCAGCAAGGCCGCGTTCGAGAACGCGATGGCGCTCGACGTCTCGATGGGCGGCTCGACCAACACCGTGCTGCACCTGCTGGCCGCCGCCCACGAAGCGGGCGTCGCCTTCACGATGGCTGACATCGACCGCATCTCGCGCCAGGTGCCCTGCCTGTGCAAGGTCGCGCCGATGACCGACAAGTACCACATCGAGGACGTGCACCGCGCCGGCGGCATCGTCGCCATCCTGGGCGAACTGGCGCGCGCCGGCCTGCTCGACACCTCGCTGCCGACCGTGCACAGCCCGTCGATCGGCGCCGCCATCGAAAAATACGACATCCGGCGCAGCGACGATCCCGAGGTGCACCGCCTGTTCCGCGCAGCGCCGGGCGGCGTGCCGACGCAAGTGGCGTTCTCGCAGTCCGAGCGCTTCGACGCGAACGACCTCGATCGCAGCGCCGGCTGCATCCGCGACCGCGCGCACGCGTATTCGCAGGACGGCGGCCTGGCGGTCCTGTACGGGAACATCGCCGAGAAAGGCTGCATCGTCAAGACCGCCGGCGTCGACGAAAGCATTCTGAAATTCTCGGGCAAGGCGCGCGTGTTCGAGAGCCAGGACGCGGCGGTCGAAGCGATCCTGGGCGACCTGGTTGCCGCGGGCGACGTCGTGATCATCCGCTACGAAGGTCCGAAAGGCGGCCCCGGCATGCAGGAGATGTTGTACCCGACCTCGTACATCAAATCCAAAGGTCTGGGCAAGGCTTGCGCCCTGTTCACCGACGGCCGCTTCTCGGGCGGCTCGTCGGGCCTGGTGATCGGCCACGCCTCGCCCGAGGCGGCCGAAGGCGGCGCCATCGGCCTGGTGCAGGAAGGCGACGCGATCGACATCGACATCCCGGCGCGCACCATCAACCTGCGCGTGACGGCCGAAGAGCTGGCGCACCGGCGCGCCGCGATGGAAGCGCTGGGCGCGGACGCCTGGCAGCCGGTCGGACGCGAGCGCGTGGTGTCGCAGGCACTCCAGGCTTACGCGGCCCTGACGACCTCGGCCGACCGTGGCGCGGTGCGCGATTTGTCGCAATTGAAGCGCTAACTAGTAGAACGGCGCGTCGAACGGCGCGCGCGTCCAACCAGGCCGCGCGCGCCGGATTTTGCTGATTTATGCAGCGTAAATAGTCCATTCCCTCTCAGAAACGGCTGAGCAGAGCCATTTTGCTTGCCGCTTTTTCGCTCTCGTATGCACAATGCTCCGATTGTGTCTTCATACTCCGCGCGCCGCGTCACCAATCAGTACTTCTACGTAGTTGCAGAACGAAATATTTACTGGTAAAACCTCTTCTGCGTTTGACAACGTTCTGCGCACCGCAGCATCACGCAAGAAAAGGTGCGCGCTAAAAAAATCCGAAGTACAAGACTTATAACGAGAGTAAGAGGACGACACCATGAAGCTCAAGATGCTGTGCGCCGCCGCGTGCCTGACCGCCTTCGGCACCGGCCTGGCCCAGGCCCAGGCCTACCCCAACAAGACGATCACCATGATCGTGCCGTTCGCCGCCGGTGGCCCGACCGACACCGTGGCGCGCCTGATCGCGCAGTCGATGACCACCACCCTCAAGCAGCAGATCATCATCGAGAACGTCGGCGGCGCCGGCGGCACCATCGGCGCCGCGCGCGCCGCGAAAGCCGCCCCGGACGGCTACACCCTGTTCCTGCACCACATCGGCCAGTCGACCGCACCGGCCCTGTACCGCAAGCTGCCGTACGACGCCATCACCAGCTTCGAGCCGATCGGCCTGATCACCGACGTGCCGATGACCGTGGTCGCGCGCGCCAACTTCCCGGCCAAGGACATGAAGGAGCTGATCACCTACGTCAAGGCCAACAAGGACAAGGTGACCTACGCCCACGCCGGCCTGGGTTCGGCCTCGCACCTGTGCGGCATGCTGCTGCAGACCGCGATGGGCGTCGAGCTCACCACCGTGCCCTACAAAGGCACCGGTCCGGCGATGAACGACCTGCTGGGCGGCCAGGTGGACTTCATGTGCGACCAGACCACCAACACCACCAGCCAGATCAAGAGCGGCAAGATCAAGGCCTATGGCGTCACCAGCAAGACCCCGGTGCCGTCGCTGCCCAACCTGCCGGTGCTGGCGAACGCCGGCCTGCCGAACTTCGAAGTCGGCGTCTGGCACGGCCTGTACGCGCCGAAAGGCACGCCGAAGGCCACCGTCGACACCCTGGCCAACGCCCTGCGCTCGGCCCTGCGCGACCCCAACGTCGCCAAGCGCTTCGCCGACCTCGGCACCGAGCCGTCGCCGACCAACCAGGCCACGCCGGAAGCGCTGCGCTCCCACCTGAAACAGCAGATCGACCTGTGGGGTCCGATCATCAAGAAAGCCGGCGCCTTCGCCGACTGACCTGACGTCATCGACACACCGGCACGCCGCAGCCGCGGCGCGCCGGTGTTGTCGTCTGTGCGGCGCCTGCGCCGCGCAGTGCACGCAGCACCGCAGCACCGCAGTTGAACGCAGTTGAACCACCAGCATCCGCAACAACGCTTTCGCATAACAAAAGGGGACCACCGTGCCAGCATTCATACGCCATCCAAAGGATTTTTGGAGCGGCATCATCTTCATCCTGTTCGGCCTCGCGGCCGTGGTCATCGGCCAGGACTACGAAATGGGCAGCGCCGGCCGCATGGGCCCGGCTTACTTCCCGACCGCGCTCGGCATCATGCTGGCCCTGGTCGGCGCCGCGTCGACGCTGCGTTCGTTCTTCCGCAAGGGCGAGCCGATCGGCCGCCTGTACTGGAAAGAACTGATCATCGTGCTGGTCGCCGTGCTGCTGTTCGGCACCCTGGTGCGTGAAGCGGGCCTGCTGGTCTCGGCGATCCTGCTGATCTTCATCAGCTCCTACGCCAGCCGCCAGTTCAACCTGAAAAAATCAGTGCTGCTCGCGATCGGCGGTGCGGTATTCGCGATCGTCCTGTTCGTCAAGCTGCTTGGCTTGCCGATGCCGATCATCGGTCCTTGGCTTGGCGGGAATTAAACACTATGGAACTCTTCAGTAATCTCGCGCTCGGCCTGGAGACGGCGCTTTCGGTACAAAACCTGTTCTACTGCCTGGTCGGCGTGTTCGTCGGCACCGCGGTCGGGGTGCTGCCGGGCCTGGGCCCGATCGCCACCATCGCGATGCTGCTGCCGGCCACCTTCGGTCTGCCGCCGGAATCGGCCCTGATCATGCTGGCCGGTATCTATTACGGCGCCCAGTACGGCGGCTCGACCACCGCGATCCTGGTCAACCTGCCGGGCGAATCGTCCTCGGTGGTCACCGCCCTGGACGGCTACCAGATGGCGCGCAACGGCCAGGCCGGCAAGGCCCTGGCCACCGCCGCCATCGCCTCGTTCTTCGCCGGCTCGGTCGCCACCGTGCTGTTGGCCGTGGCGGCGCCGCCGCTGGCCGACATGGCGCTCGAATTCGGCCCTGCCGAATACTTCTCGCTGATGGTGCTGGGCCTGGTGGCCTCGGTGGTGCTGGCCAGCGGCTCGCTGCTCAAAGCCATCGGTATGGTGCTGCTCGGCCTGCTGCTGGGCGTGGTCGGCACCGACGTCAACTCGGGCGCCGCGCGCTACACCTTCGATCTGCCGCAGCTGGCCGACGGCATCAACTTCGTGATCGTGGCGATGGGCATGTTCGGCATCGGCGAGATCATCCGCAACCTGGAGCATGACGAGTCGCGCGACCTGGTCATGAAAAAGGTGAAGGGCCTGATGCTGTCGAAAGACGACTTCAAGCGCATCATCGCCCCGGTGCTGCGCGCCACGGGTCTCGGTTCGATCCTCGGCATCCTGCCGGGCGGGGGCGCCATGCTGGCCTCGTTCGCTTCGTACTCGCTGGAGAAGAAGGTCTCGAAGAACTCGGCCAACTTCGGCAAGGGCGCGATCGAGGGTGTGGCGGCGCCGGAAGCGGCCAACAACGCCGGCGCCCAGACCTCGTTCATCCCGATGCTGACCCTCGGCATTCCGTCGAACCCGGTGATGGCCCTGATGATCGGCGCGATGATCATCCAAGGCATCCAGCCGGGTCCGGCAGTGATGACCGAGCAGCCGGGCCTGTTCTGGGGCCTGATCGTCTCGATGTGGGTCGGCAACCTGTTCCTGGTGGTGCTGAACCTGCCGATGATCGGCATCTGGGTGCGCATGATCATGGTGCCGTACCAGCTGCTGTATCCGGCGATTCTGATGTTCTGCGCGATCGGCGTGTTCAGCCTGAACAACAGCGAATTCGACGTCTACCTGATGGCGCTGTTCGGTTTGCTGGGCTACCTGTGCGCCAAGCTGGAACTGGAACCGGCGCCGATGCTGCTCGGCTTCATCATCGGCCCGATGATGGAAGAGTATCTGCGCCGCGCCCTGCTGCTCTCGCGCAGCGACCCGATGGTGTTCATCGAACGCCCGATCAGCGGCGTGATGCTGGGCCTGGCCGTGGCGGCGATGGCGGTGGTGCTGCTGCCGTCGCTGCGCAAGAAGCGCGAAGAGGCGTTCCAGGAAGACTGATGTCCTGACGCCTGGATTCACCCGCGCCGCCCGGCGCCGGTCCTGCGGGGCTGGCGCCGGGCGGTGTCGTTTTACTCCTCCGCCGCGGCGACCATCACTTGCGGCGCACCAGCCCGGCCAGCAATGCCACCAGTGCAAAACCGAGCACCGCGCTGTTGGGCGAAGTCCGCTCCATCACCATCCCGAACACCGACGCACCCAGCGCCTGGCCGATTGCCAGCGCCAGGCAGGCGACCATCACGCCCGCAGCCGGTCGGCCCGGCAGCGCGGCGATGCCCCACACCAGATACACGCCGGTGAGCACCAGGTAGGCGGCGCCGAACACGGCGCCACCAGCGAACGTCGGCCCCGCTCCGCCATGACTGTGACCGACCGCGACCAGCGCAAGCGCCAGCGCGACGTGAAATCCCAGGTGCACGGCGTTCAGGCCGGCGCGCCCGATCAGCCAGCCACTGGCTGCGCCGACCAGGCCGGCGCAGCCCATCACGATCCACAGCACGCCGGTCTCGGACGCATCCCAGCCCAGATTATGTGCGGTCAGTTCGGCGCCGTAGGTCCAGACCACGGTGCTGGCGACGCCGGTCAGGCAGGCTGCTGCGGCAAGGCGCGCAAGGTCGGGGGAGAATGCCGGCAGCGCACCGGTGCCGGATACGTCATCGTTCGGCGCGCCGACCCGTTTGCTGGTCCCGCTCAGCGTCGCCAGTGTGGCCAGCGCCATCGCTGCGGCGGCCCCGGCGAAGCAGGCGAAGGCCACGCGCCAGCCGGCGCCCATCAGGATCGCCACCGGTCCGGATAGCGCCACGCCGGCGCTGGTGCCGGCATTGATCGCGGTATTGGTGGTGTCCTGGCGCGCGCTGTCGACCTTTGCGGCCACCGCGGCGGCCAGCGGCGGCGAGGCCAGCCCGGCGCTGGACCCGGCCACGATCACCGCGATCGCCAGCCACGTCGGCGACGCCGCAGCGGCAATGCCGGCCATGCCGAGCGCCGCGATGGCGCCGGCCGCCATCGCCACCGCCCGCGGTCCGCAGCGCTCGGTGAGCCAGGCGGCGGCCACGATGGCGAGGCAAAAGCCGCCGAAGGAGCCGGCCGAGATCACCCCGCTCAACGTCGACGACAATGCCAGGTCGGCCGAGATCTGGGGCAGGAACAGGCCAAAGGCGAAGCGCCCGAAGCCGTAGCAGACGGCGATCAGGCCGAAGCCCGACGCCCCGACCAGCAGTGCGGTCTTCATGGCGCGCCCTCCTCGATCAGCCGGCGCGCAGCGGCGGCCGCCGTGCGCACCGCGTCCTGGCCCTGGTAGGCGCTGGCCGCGACCGCCCCTTCGAACAGCAGCACGATGCGCGCGGCCAGCAGGGCGTCTGCGCGGCCGGTTTCGGCGCGCACCATGTCCGCCACGCAAAGGCGCAATTTATCCTTGTGCCGCAGCACGGCTGCTGCGATGGCCGGCTGCGCGCCGCCGGTTTCGCCAAGCACGCGCAGGAACAGGCAGCCGCGCGCGCCCTCTTCGTCGATCCAGCGCGCCAGCGCGTCGAACAGCGCCTGCACCTCGACCCGGTCGACCTGCTCGAAGAAACGGCGGTCGCGCGCGTCCAGCACGGCGACGATCAGGTCGGTCTTGCTGCCGGCGTGCTTGTACAGGGTGCGGCTCGACATGCCGGCGGCGCGCGCCAGCGCATCCATGCCGGTGGCCATGAAGCCATGTTCGTAGAACTGCCGCTCGGAGCTGGCGATGAGATTGGTTCGGGTATCCATGGGCGGACTGTAAAACGATCGTTTTACAGATGCAAGCGGCGATTCGCCTGAGGTCGCGGCGATGATGCGACCACTCCTTCGCTTCAATGCGTAACGATATCAATTAGTCATTGACTAAAAGTAAAGACGTCAATATAGTCTTTCTTTTTTTTTAATTATAAAAATGAAATTTCTTCTTGCTCTGGCACTCAGTCTCTGCACCCTCACGGCGAATGCCGGAATTGTTACGTATTCTTTCGCGGGCGTTTTCGAGGAACCATCCCGCTTCTCGCGGAACGAGAGCAACGACGAGCCGCTGATGCTGGGCCTGATCCAGGCGGGCGACCGCTTCTCGGGCCGCTTCACGTTCGATACCACGTCCGCGCCGGACGGATATGGCTTGGGACCGTGGGCTATCTATCCCCTGCTCGGTTTCGAGATGCACGTATCCGAGCGTTTCGACAGCGTCGCGAGCGCCTGGCAACTCCACTCGATCTCGGTCACCGACGACAAGGAGCGTGGATATGGCGAGCTCGTTGTGAACGCCGGCCTGCGCCTGGACCCTGCACACACGCTCGGCGTCGTACTGCGCATCGAGGCGTCTGAGAGCACCGCGTTCGACGGATTCCGGGTGCCGGACGGCTACGACGATTTCTATGGCGCAGGGCTGTTCATGTCCTTGTATCACTATGACCATCCGATGATCGACCAGGTCGCAGCCTCGGCCCAGGTCGCCCTCGATCGCGCACCGAGTGCGATCCCGGAGCCTGCCACCGGTCTGTTGCTGCTGGCTGGCCTGGCCGGCCTGGCCTGCCTGCGCCGCCGCTGACCGGGCTGCGGGAGTGCCCGCCGGTCGGACTCGACCGCCCACTTGCCAGCCGGACGCCGTCGTGGCGGCAGCTCCGGTATGGTAGTCGCATGAGCAACCCGCAAAAATATCCTGCCACGCCGGACGGACGCTACTTCGTTGTCAGGGAGCGCCTGTGGCGCACCAGCAATCCAGCGCTGCCGGACGACGAGCGGCAACGGCTGGTCGACCGGCTGATGCAGGCGCGCCGCGAAGTCGGATCGGCGCTGAAGGCACGCGATCTTGCGGCGGAACGCACTGCCCGCGCGGCAGTCGATGCAGCCAAGCGCGACTTGGGTGAACGCGGCCCGGTGTGGTGGACCGACGGCGCGCCGGACTATAACCGGCGCATGGTGAGCAACACGCCCTACGCTGCGTGGTACGCGGCGTTGCCGGAAGAACGGAAATCGTGATCGTGCAGTGGCTGCGCTGCGCCGGATAGCACGGCCATCAGGCCAGCCAGCGCCAGATCCCGGCCGGCCATCCCGCCAGCGGCCCATGGACCCACGAGGCAAGCAGCCACACCGCCACTCCTCCCGCCAGTGCATGCGTGCCGAAGTTGCCGAAGCGCGCCCTGCGCTGCATGATCGCCACGAACGGCAGATTGCTGGTGCGGCTCTGCCACGCAGGCCAGCCGGCCGCGTCGCCGCCGGACTTCTTGCGGTCCTGCAGCACGGCGCCGACCAGCGCCAGCACGACGATCGCGCCGGAGAGGATGACGTAATTGGTAATGGGATGCACCTGGTAAAGGCCCACAGGCCGGGACCAACCTGCCACCATGGCGCGGTGACCGGCGCCTGGCGGTAGGCATGGATCGCGCCGCCGAGCGTGGCGAACGCGACCAGGGAATACAGCAGCAGGAAACCCTTTTCGCCGACGGCCGTCACCAGCGGCCGGCGCAAGGGGTGGGACAACGCAAAATGGATGCCGACGAAGGCAAGCGAGCCTGCCAGCACCATATCCAGAGCATCCATCGAACACCTTTCAGTCGGTCTGCCCGCCAAACGCGGCGGACGAAATGACGTCCCTACCCACGGCTACCGGTGTGCGCAGCGAACTTTAACAGGAAAAGATGCTGCTTTCCCGGCAGCGGATGACGATGATGCGCGACGTATCGAAGCACGCGATGCGCGCGCGGTGCGGGCAGCATTTTGCGGCGGATCCAGGCACATTTGATCCGCCGCATCCCACTGCCGCATCGTCGTTCTAGCTTTGCAGAAGCACGATTTCACGAACACGGCGCGATGCCGATCCGGCCGGTCGCATGCATATGGAAAACAGAGGCTTCAACAACTGGCTCAGTACAGTCCAGGGGTCCGTCAATCTGGTCGGTACGGCGCTTCCCGTGCTCGCGGTAGTGTCGACGGCGCTGGGCGGCTGGCTCAACGGCGTTTTCGAATTCTTCGACATCCCCGCCAAAGCTGGCGCCGCCCTGTTGTCCGCAGCGGTGACTGTCGCGGCGGCCCTGCTGGTGTGGCGCAGCTACCGGCACTTCGCACAAGCCAGCCGGCTCGAGCGCCGCGATGCGTTCACACTGCGTCCCACCTCGCCCGAGACACTGATCGGCCGCACGGATGACGTCAAGCGGCTGACGACGTCGGTGAAACAGTCGCGCATCGTGCTGCTTGACGGCGAATCCGGCTGCGGCAAGTCTGCCCTGATCAGTGCCGGCTTGACCCCGGCGTTGCGTGCCGAGGACGGACTGCTTCCGGTGCTGGTGCGCGAATGGGGCGAGGACTGGATCCGCGGCCCGGTTGCGGTTGCACTCGACGGCCTGTACCGCGTCTTGTCCGCAGGCCAGCGCGAACGTCTGGCGTGGGAGTCGGCGCCCGACCTGGCGGCCGCGACACCATTGCTGCTCGCCGAATTCGACACGCGCCTGGCCGCTATCGTGCGCACATTGAACCGCCGCCCGCTCCTTATCGCAGACCAGTTCGACGACTATCAGGCCCAGCACCGCGGACGCTTTGTGGACGCTGACGGAAGCTGGCTGACGCCGGCCGCCCTTGCCGCCGCCAATCCATTCTGGAATCTGATCCGGACGGGACTGGAGGCAGGTACGCTGCACCTGCTTGTCGTCGCGCGCTCGGACACTGCCGCCGGCCTGTCGTCGGTACGCTTCCTGGACCAGGATCGCACCGCGGCGCGCACGCTCAAGCGTGTCAACACCGATTACCTGCATCCCTTGCTTGTCGGCCTCACGGCAGCCGTCCCCCCGGCCGGGGCCGGCACTGCGATCGTCATGCATCCCGAAGGTGGCTGGCTGAAGTTGCGCGAGCGGCTCGAGCGCGACCTGACAGCGGAAGGCGCAATCCTGATGCAACAGGTGCGCACTGTGCTCATGGGCCTGCGCGAGTTGCCGCTGCTGACCCCCAAGCACTACGAAGCCGCCGGTGGCTTGCGCGGTGTCGAGACATTGGTGATCGCGCGCGCGCTCAAGACGGCCGGCCTGGCTGCGGGTGGCGGTCCCGATGGCGCCCGGGTCGCCGCAGCCGTGCTGCGTGCGTTTGTGCTCGAGGGTGGTCCGGAGCAGCGGCCGAAAGCGCAACGCGCGCCATTCACGCAGCTGAAGACGATCGTCGGCAACGCTTCGAAAACCAGGGCCGTCCTCGATGCACTGGAGCATGAGGAGGTCGTGCGGCCAGCCGATTCCGCCGGCAGCGAGCGCGCCTGGCAGCTCGACCACGACTACCTGGCGCGCGCCGTGCTGGCGCATGAGCGGCGCGCTGCACGGTGGTCGGCAACATTGGCCGAATGCAAGCAGCGCTTCGATGCCGCAACCGGCAGCTGGCGCAAACGCTATGCGGCGCTGCTGCCGTTTTCCACATTGATGCGGCTGCTGTGGGAGCGCGTGCGCAACCGCTTGCGCTTCGCGTCGGCCAGAGAATATATCCTGTTGAGCACCCTCAGGCCGGGCATGGTCCTGCTATGCATCTGCCTCGTGGCGGGCGGCGCAACCAGCTGGAACCGGGACCGGCTGCTGACCGCCAGTGCCTACCCGATCATCAACGATTTCGGCGCCGAGGATTGGCCTGCAGGCACGCTCGCGGCATGGCGCGCCCCACAAGCGCTGCGTGCCCGCATATTCGACCTGCTGCGTACCGACCCCGGTCAGCTGCAGGTGGCGCTGCGCGCCCGGTGGCACTTGGCGCATGCCGGGGCCGACCCGGCCCAGGCCGCCGAAGTGGCCGCATTACTGGGTCGACTGTTCCTGCACGCCCGTACCGACCGCGCAGTGCGCGAAGTTGCGCGAGCGCACGAGGAGCTTCTCGGGCGCCTGGACGATGCGGCGCGCGTGTCTTCGGTGGAGGGTCCGCTGCGCACGCGTATCATGCGCGAGGCCGACGACGACATCCTGGACGAGCTGGCCGAGGCCTACCAGGGCCTGCTCATGAACATGACCGACGCCGATGCCCTGGCCGCTGCCGGAGCAGCCCTGCGTCGGGGCCTGGTGTCTCGTGCCAATCACGACAGCGCGTCGCGGCTGGCCGCGGCCTATGCCACGGTGGTTCAACGCCTCACCGATCCCGCAGTCGTCAAGGCCGAGTTGGACGCGCTGCGCCAACAGCTCGCGCTCCCACCGCAGGAATCATCCGCAGCCATGATCGACGACGCCTACGCGGCAGCAGCGGCGCGCTATGCCAAGCTGGCTGACGCCAACGTCAACGCCGAAGCCAGCGCCATACGCACGCTGCTGTCGAGGCATTCCGATCCAGCAGTGGTGGGCAGGCTCGCGCATGCCTACGCGCGCCTCGCGCCACGCGTCGACAAGCCTGCGGAAATCGATGCCGGCAGCGCGGCATTTCATGCGCTGCTGGAGCGCGATCCGGATCATCGTGCCCGCGCGCAGATCGCTGGCGCCTATGCCGCCATCGCAGCGCGCCTGAGCGATGGCGCCAGAGTGACGCAGGCGCTGGTCTTCCTGCGCGCGCTGCTGGAACGCGAGCACGCACGCGCTCCGGCAGCCGCCACCGACAGCACACTGGCGAACCCACTCGACGAACGGATGGGCATCCAACACGGCGCCGCCACATTGCAGGCTCTGGCAACTGCGTACGGCGCTCTGGCAAGCCGGCTGGACGACGCGGCAGCCGCCAGGATCGAAGCCGCGGCGCTGCGCCGCCTGGTCGGGCAAGCGCACGACAGCGAAGCGGAAGATGCGCTCGGGTCGGCCTATGTCGTGGTGGTGCTGCACTTGACCGATCCGGACGAGCTGAGAAAGGAGGCCGCATTCCTGGCTTCGCGCCTGGCCCCGGATCGGAACTTTCGCCCCGGTACCCGTGGTGGCTTGACTCTTGCCGCCCAAGCCTACACGGCAGTGGTCGGACATCTGAGCGAGGTGGCAGACGTCGAGCCTGAAGTGGCCATGCTGCGCTCCCGGCTCGAGCGTGCGGGCGACCCCGCCCTGGCCAGCACGCTCGCCGGTGCTTACGAGGAGATCGCCATTCTTCACTTGAGCAACGAAAAGAGCGTCGCCGACGAAGCGCGGGCGCTACGCCTGTACCTGACGCAGCGCCCGCGCGACGACATCGCAGGAATCGTCGAAAAACCGTACCTCGCACTGATCGCAGCCATCCGTGGCGCTACGGAACTACGCGCCGAAATCGCCGCCTTGCGAACACTGCTGGCCCAGCCGGCGTTCGGTGACCGTCAGGTCGTCGCCAGCGCCTACGCCGCGCTGACCAAGCGCCTGAGCGTCCCCGCCGACCTCGAGACCGAAGTGCTGGCCCTGGAACGATTGCTGAGGAGCGAATGGCGCGGCGGCACCGTCCATGCCGTCAGGGAAGCCTACGCCGCGCTGGTAGCGCGCCTGGACGATGACCGGCGTACCCGGGCTGCCATCGCGTCGTTCGAAGCCTGGCTCGATGAGCCCGACCATGACAGCCAGGCGATCACCTTGGCAGATTACTACGCGGTCATGGTAAGGCGATTCAACGACCCCGACCAGCTCTGGCGCGCAGCCGATGTCCTTGAACGCCGGATCGGAAGCGGCCCGGGTCGCGCCGCGGCGATGGCGTTTGCTTACGCCACCGTCGCGTCGGGCTTGCCCGATCCAGAACGACGCGGGTCGGCCGCCGTGCTCCTGCGCACCCTGCTGCTGCGCTATCCGGACGATATCTCCGGCGGCGCCTACGCCATGGTTGCGGAGGGAATGCGAGATGCCGGCTTCCTGAAGCGCGAGGCGGCGGCGATACGCGCCGCCCTGGAGAAAGAAGTCAACACTGATCTGGCGCAGGCATACCTTGCCGTCGCGCCGCGGCTGCGGTCCGATGCCGACCTGCGGGCGGAGGCCGACGCCCTGCGCCCGCTGCTCGAACGCGCCGGCAACAGGGACGACGCCACGACACTGGCCAAGGCCTACGCCGCGCTGGCGGCGGCCCGCATCGCGCGCGCCGCACCGACGGCCCATGCGCAACTGGTGGCGGACGTCCTGACCCAGGCCAGCCATCCATTCCTGGCCGACCCCAAGGAGTTGCTCGAGGTACTCGCGGTCCTGTCGCGCAGCGATTTCGGGAACAAGCTGAGCCATGCAGTACGCTGGGCCGCCGACGAGTACGGGATCCGGCCGTCGCGCCTGAGGCCGTCAGGGGCAACTGCCTGAATAGCCGGGTTCTCAGCCCGCGCGCGAGCGGCCCGGCAGCCGGGCGGACGTCAATCGAACCTGCGCTGCAGCGTCAGCATCACGCCGCCCACCACGCCGATCCACATCACGATCCAGAACAGATCCTGCCCCGCCAGCAACGCCGCCTGGCGCGCCAGCTCGGCGCCGATGTCGAGTGCAGAATCACGCGCCTTTTCGCCCAGGCGCGACAGGTGCAGCGCGGTTCGTTCCTGCAGCCCGATATTGGTCATGCCCACGCCCAGCGCCAGGCCGGCCTGGCCCAGCATGTTCTTCAGTTGCTGGGCGTGCGAGAACACCACGTTGTCCATCTGCAGATCCTTGAACGAGTGGATCGCGGTGGTCGCCATGCCCAGCGTGACGAAGCCGCCGAACAGCCCGAACCACGCCAGCAGCGTATCCCAGGCATACGCGCGCGGGTCGAGCGTTGCGAAGCGCCAGCCGAGCAGCGCCAGCATCGCGAAGCCGGTCACGTAGAAGCGGGTCGGATGCGGATTCTTCTTGACCAGCTCCAGCATCACGACGAACACCACCACCGTCGACAGCAGGCCGATGCCCTGCAGTTCGCCGGCCTGCTGCAGGCCGACGCCCAGCCCTTTTTGCACCAGCTGCGGCAGCAGCGTGTTCACCATCCCCAGCACCGCGTAGCAGACCGCGAAGATCAGCAGGCCCAGGCGATAACGGGCGCTGCGCAGGATGTGCAGGTGCAGGAACGGCTGGCTGCGGCGCCAGTGCAGCACGCAGAACGCCGCCAGCAAGGCCAGGCCGAGCAGCAGGTGACCCACCAGCGGCGCGCGTTCGCCGTGCCAGTCGTAAGTCATGTGCTGCAGCGCGTACAGGGTGATGGCGGCGCCCAGTCCCAGCAGCACGGCATCGAACAGGTGCATGCGGGTCGGCGTGCCGTCCAGCGTCACCGCGTCCTGCGGCATCCAGCGCGCGGCCAGCGCGGCGCCCAGCGCGGCCAGCAGCGCCAGCACCAGGAACATGCCGCCCCAGGCTTCGTGGCCGACCATCTTGGCCGCCAGCCACGGCCCAAGCGCGAAGCCGCCTGAGAGCGCCGCGCCAAACGCCGCGATGCCCTGCAGGCGCTGCGGCGACGGCGGAATCAGGTTGACCATCATGCGCGACACCGTCATGAATACGCCGCCGCCCATCGCCATCAGCAGCCGTCCGCCGGCGAACTGCGCCACGGTGCCGCTGGTGGCGCACAGCCAGGCGCCGAGCAGGTAGACCAGCACCGTCGCCAGCAGGAAGTTACGCCAGCCGAGGCGCTGCAGCAGCACCGTCATCTGCGAGATCGACAGCACCGCTACCGCCGCGTACATGGCCGAGGTGGTGGCGTATTCCTCGGGCGAGGCGCCAATGTGGCCCATGATCGCCGACGCCGCCAGCACCGTCATCCCGGTGGTCAGGAACTCGATGAAGTTGAAGACGAAGATCGTGGCCAGCAGCGCCGGACGTGGGATCGCCAGATTGCTTGCGGTGCTCATGGCAGCCCCATTCAGCGCGCCGCCACCGCGCCCGGCTGGCCGAGCGCGCGGCGGATCGCTTCATCGGCGCCGTGCGCCTCGGTCTCGAACACCACGGTGTGGTATTGCTGGCGCACTGCGCCGGCCTGCATCAGCGTGGGACCTTCACGCTTGCTGGTGTCGATCGCCACCTTCATCGACAGGCCGAGGCGCAGCGGATGTTGAGCCAGTTCCTTCGGATCGAGCGCAATGCGCACCGGCACGCGCTGCACCACCTTGATCCAGTTGCCGGTCGCATTCTGCGCCGGCACCGCGGCGAAGGCGCTGCCGGTGCCCGCTTCCTGGCCCACCACGCGGCCATGGAACACGACGTCGCCGCCATACACGTCGGCGGTCACCGCCACCGGCTGGCCGATGCGCACGTCCTTCAATTGCGTCTCTTTCAGATTGGCCGTGACCCACATCTGGTCCAGCGGCACGATCGCCATCAGCGGCGAACCTTGCCCCACGCGCTGGCCGATCTGGACGTTGCGACGGGCGACGATGCCGCCCACCGGCGCGGCGAGCGTGGTGCGCGCCAGCTGCAGCGAGGCGTCGCGCAGCTGGGCGATGGCGGCCGCCACGTCGGGATGGTTCTCGACCGTGGTGCCGTCCACCAGCGCATTGGCCGAACCCACCTGCTGGCGCGCGGCGGTCAAGGCGGCGCGCGCGGCGGCGACTGCGTCCTCGGCGTGGCGGATGTCTTCGCCCGAGACGGCGCCGGTGTCGGCCAGCTTGCGCCGGCGTTCGAGGTCGCTGGCAGCCTTGCCCAGGTCCGCTTCGCGCTGCAGCACGGTGGCGCGCAGCTGATCCACGCCGGCGAACTGGGCGCGCACCTGGCGCGCGGACTTGGCCAGCGCCGCTTCGGCGCGGTCCAGCGCCAGGCGGGCGTCGACTTCGTTCAGCTGCACCAGCGTCTCGCCGGGGCGCACGAAGTCGGTGTTGTCGGCGGCGATGCGGGTCACGGTGCCGGCCACCTGCGGCGTGACCTGCACAAGATTGCCCTCGACGTAGGCGTCTTCGGTGTGCTGGCTGTTCCAGCCCAGGCCCAGCACCTCGGGCGAGGACCAGGCGATGCCGCCCACAGCGGCGGCGATGGCGGCCAGCAGGCCGATGGCGAGCTTGCGGCGGCTCTGTGCCACCGTGGTCGTATTCTTGTTGTCCATGTCGTTCCTTGAATTTACTTTGCAAGTTGCGCGGAGGCGGTCACGTCATAGCCGCCACCCAGCGCCCGCACCAGGTTCAGGTCGAGCTCATTGGCGCGTGCTCTAAGCTCGGCCTGGCCGCGGCGCTGGGCCACCACCTGGGTCTCGGCGATCAGGACCTGCACGAAGTTGCCCAGGCCGGCGCGGTAGCGCTGCTCGGCCAGGTCGTAGGCCTGTTCGGCCGCCTCTAACGCCTGATCCTGCTCGACCACCCGCGCGCCGAGCCAGCGCAGCGACGTCAGTTGCGCGGTCACGTCGCGCAGCGCCTCCAGCACCGCGCCGTTGTACTGCTCCACCGCCAGGTCGTAGTCGGCGTTGCGCACGGCCAGATTGCTGCGCAGGCGGCCGCCGTCGAGCAGCGGCAGTGTGACCAGGGGGCCGGCGGCAAAGGTCCGGCTGCCGCTGTGCACCAGGGCGTCGAAGCCGAGGGTGGACAGGCCGGCGGACAGGCTCAGGTTCACGGTCGGGTAGAACTGGGCCCGGGCGACGTCGATGTCGCCGCTGGCCGCTTCCACCTGCCAGCGCAACGCCACCAGTTCCGGACGGCGGCCGAGCAGCGCGGCCGGCAGGTCGGCCGGCACCCCGGGCGCGCGCTGCAGGCGCAATTGCGGCCGCGCGACGCCGTTGGCGGCATCCTGTCCCTGGCCGGTCAGCGCCGCGATCTGGCCGCGCGTCAGCGCGATCGACTCATCCAGCGCCGCGATCTGGCCGCGCGCGGCAGGCACGCCGATCTCGGCCTGGCGCAGTTCGGCGCGGCTGTCGAGCTGGGCCGACACGCGCTGCTGCACCAGTTCCAGGATGCGGCTGCGCTGGCGCAGCTCCTGCTCGGCCAGGTCGCGCAGCGCGAACAGGTGGTCCAGGCGCAGATAGGCCTGGGTGACGGCGACCGACACCGCCAGCGTCGCCGCCTGCGCTTCGGCCTGGCGTGCGTTGACGCGGCCGGCGGCGGCGGCGACAGCCGAGGCGTTCTTGCCCCAGAAGTCGACCTCATAACCCAGCCCGACGCTGGCGTCGTTGGCCCACTGCCAGCTGCCGGCCAGGGGTTTGGGCACGTTGCTGTTTTCGCTGTAGCGCTGGCGCGAAGTGCGCAGCGACGCGTTGGCCTGCGGACCCAGCGCGGAAGCGGCAAGTCCTTCCAGCGCAGCGGCCTGGCGCACACGCGCCTGGGCCGCGGCCACGGTCGGGCTGCCGGCGCGGCTTTGTTCGACCAGCCGGTCGAGCTGCGGGTCGCCGTAAGCGCGCCACCAGTCCTGGGCCGGCCAGGCGGCGACCTCAGTCGTCAACGAACCAATCGCGCGCGAGGAATTCGCGGCGGCGGCGGCGTCGTGCACGCCGGCGCGCTCGCCCTGCGGTCCCATCGACACGCAGCCGGCCAGCACCAGAAAGACAGAACCGAGAGCCAGGCGGGCGGATGGCCGGCCTGGACAGGTAATTGGAAGCATCGTTTGCCTCGGCAGAAAAATCGGAATAGCCGAAGCATAGTTGCTCTACGTCATTGAGGCCATGCCGCCGGAGCCATGGCGATCATGCAGATTCTGCATAGTGCGGCGTGGCCGGCATCGACTCTTCTTCCGCCAGCGTCGAGCGCACGAACTCGCGCAGCCAGACATTGGCCGGATCGCGGTGGCTGCGCTCGTGCCAGTACAGTGCCAGCTGCAGCGGCGGCAGCTGCATCGGCAGGTCGGGCGGCAGGTCGGCCAGCACCAGCCCGAGGTCGCGCGCCAGCGGCCGCGCCAGGCGGCGCGGGATCGTGGCAATGGCGTCGGTATGCAGCGCAATGTGGGCGGCACTGGTAAAACTCGGCACGTGGCACAGGATGCGCGACGGCGCCAGCAGCGTTTCCAGCTTGCGCGTGACGGCGGCGTTGTGGTGGCTGGTGTGCTCCATCTCGATCAGCACATGGCGATGGGTGAGATAGGCATCGCCATCGAGCCTCCCGGCGCAGGCGTGGCCGGGGCGCATCACGCAGGCGTATTCGTCCTGCCACAGCTTGCGCTGGCGGATATTGTTGACCAGGTGCGGAAAGCGCCCGATGGCCAGGTCGACGTGGCCGCGCTCCATCTGCTGTTCGATCGAGCCGGGGTCGATGTGCACGCTGCGCAGCTGCACGCCTGGCGCCCCACCAGCGGGCCGGGCCAACGCATCGAGCAAGCGCGGCAGGATGTTGACCACGGCGCCGTCGACCATGTACAGGCCGAACGAACGGATGGCGCTGGCGGGATCGAAGTCGGCCGGACCGCCTTCCAGCTGGCGCGCGGCGTCCAGCACGGCGGCGATCGGAGCGGCCAGTTCGAGGGCGCGCGCGGTCGGCTGCATGCGCTGGCCAGTGCGCACCAGCAGCGGGTCGCCGAAATGGCGGCGCAGCCGCGCCAGCGAGCGGCTGACGGTGGGCTGGGTCATGCCGAGCAGTTCGGCGGTGCGGGTCAGGCTGCCCTCGCGCAGCAGGCTGTCGAGGATGCGGAGTTGGGACAGGTCGGGAATCACGGGCGCATCATAACATTCAGATACGTGCGCCGTGGTTCCCTCTCCGTTCTTCCAAACTTATGCAAATCTAACCGGAATTAGCT
>NZ_JASNRA010000024.1 GCF_030411955.1 Massilia sp. YIM B02443 | reverse complement strand
ATTCTACTTCTGATCGCGCTCTTTTTGTGGGGGGATTACCAAGCGAATTGACCAACTTCCGCATCTCCCGCGTGTGTTTGGTACGCGCCCATCCTCCACTCGCGGCCAGCACTCCTAGCTCCTCGCCTGAGGCGAAGAAAGCGCGCACGGTTCGGAGGTCGCTTTCATCGATGTGGAGCAGTAATTCGCGTTCAATCAGTGCCATAGACTTGGCTAAGATCGGACTTGTATAATTGACTCGATCAATGCAAACATACGGACGCTTGCCCTCTCCCTTGTTACCACGTACAGTCTTCCGCTCGACCACAATGCCGAGCTCTGGTTGGCACGCTGTCGCTGGTGGCAATGGTCGCGGCACGAACGTTGGTGACGAGCTGTAAAGGTGATCGCGCAAAGCGGAAAGGGGCGCCCGATTTCCGAGGGACTCGGTGGGCGTTACATTGTAGTTCGCAATCAGCACATCGATGATGTCGAGCAAAACCTCGTATTCGATCTTGGCCGTTACTGCCTTGCGCACAGGGTCATCACGCCTGGTATCATTCGGTCCGGTTCCGGTAGTCGAAGGAAGGCGTTGAAAACCATACTTTTCTAAAGTCTGCATCAGACGTTCAATCACCGCGCGATGATCCCATCGACCGATTGCGCCATAGGTCAAGAAGCAACCAATGCGTCTTCGGGAGCGCTCGGCAATCGCCGTAGCGAAGTGAGCGGCTGCGTTGTCAACGGTAAGCGTGTTCCAGCCAACACCAGAAAGCTCGGGAAACACGCCTGAGGGTAAGCCAGCATTCGGCAGATATGACATACCTGGCACCTTTAATTGACGGGGGAGCCACGTAGTCAGCGCGGATTTCAGTGCGCTCTCAATTGTTCCCGCTGAACACTCCGTACGGATACCGACGCTGTACCCAATGATGGCGCGAGATTCATATTCAAGGACCGGTACAATCCATAGGCGCTCCATTGGTACCCATTGTGGTCCCGCTGGACCATGAATGCGAACGGTACCGATGCAGTCGATCTTGTGGGCATCGAGACCCACAAGGTCGTAGGGTGCGAGTGACTGAATACGTCGCGAGTGTCCGGTGCCGACACGCAACCGGGCGGCAGCGTCTGTGCCGAAGCGAGCACGGGTACCCTCGGCTACGTTCGCTTCGATCAGATCAATCATGTAGCGCTCAACAGAACGGCGGCCCTGGGACTTCGAATTCAGCGGATAATTTTCGCGCGAAAGCCCAGCCTCGACACATAGCCGTACCAAGGTAGAGTGCACCGTCTTGGCTGCAATGCGTGCCTCGTGCACGACTCCCCGCTTGTTGCGCTTCAGTATTAGTGTGTCGAGCTTTTCCTTAATTTCGGGATGTTCGTTTAGGAATGCAGAAAACGCGCCTACGAAACCTTTTGCCCGTCCTGAACGTCCCGTCGGTAGTTCGGCATCACGCCTGTAGGGGCCAATGCGCCCGTTTTTCAGTAGAGCCGCCCAGCCCATGATGTGGCCGTCTGTAGAAAGTGCCACGCAGCGATTTAGCGCGCGGATAATCTCCTCCGGCGCTACACCCACTTCTTCGCTAATCGCACTCAGCCGTCCGGTCGCGACATAGGCTTCGATGGCCCGCTGCAAACGCTCGAATCGTTGACGTTCATCCTCGCCCAGTACGGCGACATCAACTTGGCGCCATAGCCGGGTGTCTCGCAATTCCTGCGGAAGCGTCCGAAAGGTCCAGCGCCGGATAGTCATGACTAGCCTCGTGCAACAAACGTTGTCGTCATTGAAACGGGATGCTCGTCGAGATCACTGTTGAGATCGCCCAGTTGTACCAGTCGAAATGCCGCTGCTGCGTAGAGGGCGAACAGGTTCCTCGCGCCAAGCTCAGCAAGTTCACCAAGGGTCGCTATTTCTCGTGCGTGGATGAAAGTTGCGATCTCAGTCATGTATGGGGCCAATGCGGTTCCCCTCGCCGCTGTCATCCAGGCAATGCACCTTTGCCAGTTCCAAAGCAGTTGTCGGTTTTGATTGAGAAACTGGTGGTCTAAGCAAACGAGGTTCGCCCCAGCATGCTCGGCTGCATCGGAGAGCATGAGCTGCTGTGCGGCAGCGTCACTGTTCGGCTTAATGCGCTCGTCGGAAACGTGATGCCACTGAACTGCACCGTCGCTGTAATGAACAATCGCTGCGAACTGCATTGGTCCTAAATGCGGAACGTCCAGTTCTGGTGCGTAGTTGACGTCGATTACTGATGGGTCTGCTTCGGTTAAGACGAAATGTTCGAAGTAAAGATCACTTCGAAGTACCCAATCCCTGTCCGTACGAGGACTGTAGACGTACCAGAGAGCAGAATTTTGATGACCGCGCCGCCCATAGGCTGCCGCGAGCTTCCCTCGCAAACGGGTTCCTAGCCGACCGGACTTTCTACTGACGTTCACCGTGATCCCTCCGAGGTTCAGGACGACTACGAACAGTACGGCTTAGCTGCTACCTGCACACCGGTGCGAGTGCCTGTCAGCGGGAATTAAACTCGGCGGACCCGCACGCCAGAGCCATGTCTCGGGAAGCTTTTATGTAATGTAGCCCAACGCTGAGTGAAGCGGCTGTCGAAATACTAACAAACTTCTGTCGCACATGATTTGACTAACACTATTCTGTCGCACCAGCACGACAGAATAGTGTGTGCTCGAGAGATTTTGATACCGGGTTTCTCCTATAGGGTCTGCTTAGAAAACGACTAACACTTTTATGTCGGCGCACTCCGGCAGCCCTCAACCCAACATCAAGCCGCCACCCAAAGTACCGCCGACGCATCGTCCGCCGCTTTGACTGCCCGTTCACCCGTATCCCCGCTTGCGCATTCGAACGCCCGCAGTTCGTCCAGCGCAGCATCCAGCCCATGCTCTTCGCACCGCGCAATCAGTCCCGCATCCGTGTACAGCCCATACGTATCCACGAGCCTGTAGAAACCATCCGTCATCACCAGCAGCGCCGCACCGGGCGCCAATTCGAACGCGCACGTGCGTGCCTGGAACGGTCCGTGCGGCTGCACGCACAGGACGGTCGGCGCCGGCGCAAGGTTCTGCGCCTCGCGCCGGGCACGCAGCATCGGCAGCATGCGTTCACGCCGCTGCGCGCTGTCGACCACGCCCGCAGCGCGCAGCCGGGCGATCTCGGCCTGCAGGACAGCTTCCTGAGGATTGGAAAAAGGATCCGGATCCGAGACGGCGCCGTCCGCCGTTCGCAGCAAGGTCTTGCAGTCGCCCAGGCTGTACAGGCTCGCCGTGGAGCGTCCATCGCGATCGAGGATGCGCAGCCACGTGAGCGCAGCGATTGGCCAGGCATGCAGTGGCGCCGTTTCGTGGCCGCCGGCTTCGATGAATCGCGCGCGCACGGCAGCGACGGCGGCTTCAACGCTGGCCTGCTGCGAACGCTCCGGCCGTACATTCCGGCCGATCGCGGCGGCGAAGGCCTGGACGAACCAGCTAACGTCGCCGCGCATCGGATCGATATAATCACGCCCGGCGACCGAGGTACCGCCGTCGATCACCAGCAAGTCGGTGACATCTGGCGCTGAAAAGACGGCGACGTGATCGTCGTTGCGGCGCGCATGTGCACCGGAGCTCAGGTAAGTCAGTGTCATCGCGGTTTGCCTGTTCAACAAATGCAGCGACTCTACCCGCGCGCAAGATGCAGGACAAGCACCACCCCGCCAATCGGACCGAACTCGACAATATATAAGCTAATGTCGAGTGATATATTCGCCGTTCAAACCGTACCTATGGCTCCGGTTTCCGAGATCTTCGATGGTTCAAAACTGTACTTTCAGGCGTTACAGAAAGCCGTCTAACTGTACTTCCTGAAATTACAGATTGTATGACTCAGGTCGCCGCCATGCCCGTCTCCGGCCGCGGCCCGCCGTCGACCCGCGCCATCCACGTCTCGAACTCCGGCGCCGGAATTGGACGCGCACGCAGGTAGCCCTGCGCCATGTCGCAGCCATGCGCCTGCAAGAACGCCTGCTCCGCCTCGGTCTCGACGCCCTCCGCCACGACAATCAGGTGCAGCCCGCGCACCATCGCCAGCCCCGCCACCACCAGCCCTGCCCGCTTGGCATCGACGTCCACCTCGGACACCAGCGACATGTCCACTTTCAGCTTGTCCGGCCGCAGCCAGCTGATATATCCCAGCGACGAATATCCGGTGCCGAAATCGTCGATCGCCACCAGCACCCCCAGCCCCTTCAGCGCGGCCATGGTCGCCCTGGTCTGCTCGGTAGCGGCCAGCTGGTTCCGCTTGGTGATCTCGATGCACGGCAGTTGCTGGCCAGCCCCGTCGTCTGCAGCACCCGCTCCACCGTCGGCACCAGCCGCCCGGACTTGAACTGACCTGCGGTGACGTTGACGCGGTTGTCTGCCCCCGTGGGCCGGCTGCCATGCCGGGTGCGCCAGGCGGCGTCCGGCGCCGAGGCATCACTCTAGGCCGCGGTGGACACGCTGGCAAGCAGGCACGGCCCGCAGGCGGATGGCGGGCCCGGAGCGCGCGCACGGCAGGCGCACGCGTTTGCGCACTCTCCGTGCGTGCGTGACAATGACCTCATGCGAACTGGTCTTTTATGAAAGGAACACCATGAACATCACGGTAGCGAATACCCTCCCCGATAGCGCGCGCATCACCCTGGTCGGCGAACTGCAGGACGGCAGCTTCAAGGCCAAGGTCATGACCGAGACCGACGTTCCGTATACGCCGTACTGGGACAAGCTGCTGGAGCAGCGCATCGTCTATATCCAGCCGGACGAGGAGCAGCTCGGTGCGATCCTGGCCGCGCTCAACGAGCGCAGACTGTCACTCGACGAGTTGCAGAATTACGGCAGCTCGTCCGGCGGCACGTCGTCGATTCCGGTCTGATCATCGCCGGCATCGCTGGTTCCGGTCTGGCGCGCCGACGCCATCCCTCTGTCGACACCGCCATCGGCGCCCGATCCCAGGATCTCGTCATGCCGTTCCTTGTCGGTCTTGTGCAGATAGGCCGCGGTGGTGGCGATGTTCGCGTGCCCTGCCGTGTCCTGCAGCGTCTTGAGCTGGACCCCGCTATTGGCGTGGTTGGTCAGCATGCTGTGACGCAGCCAGTGCGGCGAGGCCTGGCGCAGCATCGCGGCGCTGTCGCCGTCGCCCTGGGCCGCGGTTTCGTCGGCTGCCAGCTGGAAGATCGCCTTCAGCGCTTCCGACGCCGCTTCGTCGGTAATCCGCACGAACTCTTTCGTGCGGCTGGACAGCACCAAGGGCATGCGGTCGGCGCGGCCGGTCTGCGGCAATAGCCCGAAGGCGCGGCGGTAATCCCGATAGGCGGCCAGCGTGGCCGGCGGCACCGGCAACCGGCGCGGTTTGTTTCCTTTACCCACCACGTCGAGCCACCAGCGCCCGTCTCCCTCGCTATAGATCGAGCCCATCCTGGCGCCGACGATCTCGTTCAGGCGCGCGCCGGTCTGGGCGAACGCGATCAACAGGAACCGGTCGCGTTCGCGCTGGCGCGTCGCCGCTTCCGATTCGCCCGGACGGGCCTCGGCCGCGGCCAGCGCGTAGGCGATCGCCTGCGGGGTCAGGTAGCGCGTGATGCGGCTCGCATGCGGGGCGCGCACATTGCGCACCAGGCGCGCCGGGTTGCGTCGCAGGTAGCCGGTGTGTTCGGCGAAGGCCAGCACGCCCTTTACCGCGATCATCGCCTGGCGCCGGCTGGTGTCCGACAGCGGGCCGGTGAACGGCCGGTAGCGCGGATCGTTGCGCGGCCACTTGGTGGTCGAGACCCATTCCGGCGGCGGCTGGCGGATGAACTCCTTGTAGGCGTTGAGGTCGGCCACGGTCAGCTGCTGGAAAGTCTTCTGCGCTTCTTCGCGGCACCAGGTCAGGAAGCGGTACAGCTCCTTCTGCAGGTTGGCAATCGACTTTGGACTCAGTTCGCCGTGCGAGATATACTCGCGCGCCAGCTCGGCGTCGCTGGTGGCCGAGGTGACCGGCTCGTCGTGCATGCCGCGGAAGATGCCGGCGTCCGGACGGCTGGCCGCGGCGCGGTCGGGATGCGCGTCGGGCGACGGTAGCGGGTCCAGGTCGATCGGCAGGAAGACGGGCATCGCGGGCATGGCAAATTGCTAAAGGACTGTATGGATATACAGTATAGCATCGTCGCCCTGCCCTCCGGAAGGGTTAAGGTTGAGTTCGCATCAAGCTCCCGGTCCGGTCTCCTCAATCGAGCTCATGCAGGTGCCGAGGCCGCGTCGCGCACTGCGTCGCCGGGCTTGTCTGCCATGGCCCGGCATTCGGCGGCGCACAGGCGGCAGGCCGCCGCGCATTGCTGGCAATGGTCCATCTGGTGGCTGCCGCACTCTGCGGCGCACATCTCGCACAGGTCGGCGCAGGCGGCGCAGATGGTAGCGGCCGCTTCCGAGCCGCGCGCCATGAGGGCAGCCGCCGCCCGGCAGACCTGGGCGCAGTCGATGTCCAGCGCGATGCAGCGCGCCATCATCTTGACGTCTTTTTCATGCAGGCAACTGGCGGCGCAGAAATCGCAGGCGTCGGCGCAGTCGTTGCAGGCTTCGATACAGTTGGCGTATTGGGCGCGTTCCATGATGTGCTGTCCTCCATTCGATGATCGCCCACCGTAGCATCGCGCGCCGGCCCTCGCCGCACGGTACTGCCAGGCAAGCGCGTCCGGCCGAGTCCTACAGCGCCACGCCAAGCCGGCCGATAGCGGCGCCTGCCCGCCCACGCCAGAATGGGCCATGATCATCGACAGGAGGCGCATATGAACAATCCGACACCCACGACCGGACAAGACCAGCCATCGACCACCATCGGCGTTGGCGGACAGACCAGTGGCCAGCAAGGCGCCAGCGCGACACATGAAACCCAGCAGGAAACCGGCGGCAACGGCGGCGCAGGTCTGACCCGCAACCAGGCAGGCCCGGACGTCAATGCGCCCAACGGCGCGCCTGGACAGGTCCCGCCGCCCACGGCGGCGCCTGACGGCGCGCCGGTGGTCGGCGGCAACCCGCGCGAGTCGGCCGACAGCGCCATGACCCACGCCAATCCCGGTGCGCAGGACACCCGCGCGGGCCAGGCCGGCGTGCGCGAGACGGGTCTGGGCGCGCCGGAAACCGGCGCCAACCAGGACCAGGGCGACCTGCCGCCGGTTCAGCCGTGACCCGTTGAAAGATCAGGCCGGCGCGAGCGCCTGCTGCTGCGCCAGCCGGCGCCACCACCACCAGGACACGATGGCGTTGATCCAGAACCCGGCGTATAGCACCGCCGTCAGCATCAGGCCGCGGCTGTAGTACAGCGGAACCGCGATGGTATTGACGAGCAGCCACACCGGCCAGTTCTCGATGCGCCGCTGCATCATGAGCAGCTGGGCGATGACGCTGAACACCAGCACCGCCGAGTCGATGAACGGCGCATAGGCATCGGTATAGAAGTGCAGCAGCGCGCCGTAGGCCGCCGTCGCGGCGATCCCGGCCGGCGCCATCCAGGCCAGCGACCGCCAGCCCGCATGGGTGATCGGCAGCGGCGCGCCGTTGCTGCCATGCAGCCAGCGCCACCAGCCGAGGATGCCGGTGGCGACGAAGAAGGCCTGCAATAGCACGTCGGCATACAGGCGGCTCTGTGCGAACAGCAGGCCGAACAGCACGCAACCGACGATGCCGGTCCACCAGGTATGCACGTTGTTGCGTCCGGCCAGCAGGATGGCGGCGGCGGTGAAGGCGTTCGCCGCCAGCTCCAGGGGGCTCGGGATAGTCATGCGGCGGCGCCCGCGGGCCGGGATGGCATCATGAAGTCGCTCCAGATGGGCTCAGGTGAAGGAGCGGCTACTGTAAGCGAGACCGATGCCTTGCCGCAAGGTCTCGCTGGTCACGCCCTGGCGGGCGTGCGGATTACATGCGAATCGTGCCGTGCTCGCCGTCCACGTCCGGCTGGGTGCCGGTCACGGCCGCCTTGGCCATGGCGAACATGCGTACCATCTTGCTGTCGTTCGAATCCCAGTATTCGGCGGCGTGCGGGACCACGCGCACCAGCACTGCATGCTGGTCTTGCGGACCGGCCGGGAACCAGGCCTGCACCATCGGATTCCAACGCTTTTCGACCTCGGCGCGGTCGACGATGCGCTCGGCGCGGCCGCTGACCGACACGTAGGTGCTGTCGTCGCTGTCGGCGAAGCTGATGTTGACTTCGGGCTGGTGGGCGATGCTTTCCCACAGGTCGGTGGTCGAGTTGGCGAAGAACCACAGGCCGCCCTGATCGTCGAGCTCCTGCTTGGTCATCGGCTGGCTGACCAGGTGGTCGTGCGCGTCGCGGAAGGTGAACATGGCGAAACGCATCGAGCCGATGCGGTCTTCGAGGGCGGCGACGTGATTGCGGTCTGGAAGCATGATGACTCCTTCATGGATGAGTAAAACCCGATGCTAGCCTGCGCACGCCGGCGTTTCCGTGCGCGGACGAACGCTGGACCCGGGCACGGTTGGCTACCCGGCTATGGTGGGAAGCAGCTGTTTACTGATACCGCCAGCAACTCGGCCGGCAACTGAGCAGTTCCCTCGCCGGGGCCAGTCAAATCGTCTATAGTGATGCCTCTGTACAAATATGACATTGCCATGAAATTTGACGTCGCTATCGTCGGCAGCGGTCTGGCCGGCCTGTCGGTTGCACTGCACCTCGCGCAGACGCGCAAGGTCGCGATCATTTCCAAGCGCGAGCTGCTGGATGGGGCAAGCAACTGGGCCCAGGGCGGCATCGCCGCCGTGCTCGACTCGGGCGACAGTCACGACCAGCACATCGCCGACACCCTGGTGGCCGGCGCCGGTCTGTGCGACGAAGCGGCGACCCGCTATATCGTCGAGCACGGCCGCGAAGCGATCGAATGGCTGATCGAGCAAGGCGTGCCGTTCACCCGCGACGAGACGGCCGAGCTCGGCTTTCACCTGACCCGCGAAGGCGGCCACAGCCAGCGCCGCATCATCCACGCCGCCGACGCCACCGGCCACGCGGTGCAGGTGACGCTGGAACAGAAGGTGCGCGCGCACCCGAACATCGCCCTGTTCGAGCACCACGTGGCGATCGACGTGATCACCTCGGACAAGCTCACCGGCAAGGGCGTGCACGGCGGCGCCCCGACCCTGGTCGGCCAGCCGCGCTGCCACGGCCTGTACGTGCAGGACGTCAGGAACGGCAACGTGCTGACCTTCGAGGCCGAGCACACCGTGCTGGCCACCGGCGGCGCCGGCAAGGTCTACCTGTACACCACCAATCCCGACACCGCCACCGGCGACGGCATCGCCCTGGCCTGGCGCGCCGGCTGCCGGGTGTCGAACATGGAATTCATGCAGTTCCATCCGACCTGCCTGTACCACCCGTATGCCAAGTCGTTCCTGATCACCGAGGCGATCCGCGGCGAAGGCGGCGTGCTCAAGCTCCCGCCGGAGGCAGGTGTGGCCGGCGGCACCCGCTTCATGCCGGTACACGACGAGCGCGGAGAGTTAGCCCCGCGCGACGTGGTGGCGCGCGCCATCGACTACGAGATGAAGAAGCGCGGCCTCGATTACGTGCACCTGGACATCAGCCACCAGGATCCGGAATTCCTCAAGGAACACTTCCCGACGATCTATGCGCGCTGCCTGGAGTTTGGCATCGACATCACGCGGGAACCGATCCCCGTGGTGCCGGCGGTGCACTTTACCTGCGGCGGCATCGTCACCGACCTGGCCGGGCGCACGGATATCCCCGGCCTGTACGCGGTGGGCGAAACCGCCTGCACCGGGCTGCACGGCGCCAACCGCCTGGCCAGCAACTCGCTGCTCGAATGCGTGGTGGTGGGCCGCGCCTGCGCGCAGCAGATCGCGGCCGCCCCGGGCATCGAGAATCCGACGCTGCCGCCGTGGGACGAGAGCCGCGTCACCAATGCCGACGAAGAAGTCGTGATCGCCCACAACTGGGACGAGCTGCGCCGCTTCATGTGGAATTACGTCGGCATCGTGCGCACGACCAAGCGCCTGGAGCGGGCGCTGCACCGGATCAAGCTGCTCAAGGAAGAGATCGACGAGTACTACCGCAACTTCCGCATCACGCCCGACCTGCTGGAGCTGCGCAACCTGGTCGAAGTGGCGCACCTGATCGTCGAGAGCGCGCTGTCGCGCCGCGAGAGCCGCGGCCTGCATTATTCGCGCGACTTCCCGGACACCTTGCCGAAGGCGCTGCCGAGCGTGCTGACGCCGCGCCGGCCCTGATTCCAGCCGGTCCTTCCATGCATTTCCACGCGGCGCCATCGTGCGCCGCGACTTCTTTCGAGAATCGCCATGCAGCGCCAGCCCCTTACTCCCTCGACTGCCCTCCTGCTCACCGTGCCGCCGATCCTGTGGGCCGGCAATGCCGTGGTCGGCCGCCTGGTGCGCGACGCGGTGCCGCCGATGACGCTCAACCTGATCCGCTGGAGCATCGCCTTGATGATCCTGGTGCCGCTCGGGCGCGCCGCCCTGCGCGCCGGCAGCGGCGTGCTTGAAAACTGGAAGCGCTACAGCCTGCTCGGCCTGCTGGGGGTCGGGCTGTACAACTCGCTGCAATACCTGGCGCTGCAGAGCTCGTCGCCGATCAACGTCACCCTGGTGGCGTCCGGCGTGCCGGTGTGGATGCTGCTGGTCGGACGCCTGTTCTTCAACGTACCGGTGCGGCGTCGCCAGGTCGTGGGCGCGCTGCTGTCGATTGCCGGCGTGCTGGTGGTCATGTGCCGGGGCGACCTGGCCCAGTTGGCGGCGCTGCGCCTGGTGGCGGGCGACCTGTACATGATCCTGGCGACGATTGCCTGGTCGTTCTACAGCTGGCTGCTGATGCAGCAGAAGGACGTGCCGGCCCTGCGCGCCGACTGGGCCGCGTTCCTGCTGGCGCAGGTCGCCTACGGCGTGCTGTGGTCGGGCGTGCTGGCGGGCGGCGAATGGGCGCTGAAGGATGTCGCGATCGCCTGGAGCTGGCCATTGGTGGCGGCGCTACTGTACGTGGCGATCGGGCCGGCGATCCTGGCCATGCGCTGCTGGGGTGCGGGCGTGCAGCGCGCCGGACCGACGCTGGGGTCGTTCTTCATCAACCTGACGCCGCTGTTCACTGCGCTGCTGTCGTCGACTTTCCTGGGCGAGGCGCCGCATCTCTATCATGCGCTGGCGTTTGCCATGATCGTAGGTGGTATCGCGGTGTCGGCGCGGACATCATCCTGAGTCAGCCAACTGCGGTGTCCACGCGCCTATCGTGTTTCGGTCACCCGGCGAGAATGCTACGATCCCATGCATGGAGGATCGAGCAGCATGGCAGAAGCATTCGGCGCCGTCGAAAGTGGCGCGCACTTGATGGAGCGTTCGGCGCATGAGCTGGCTGAACAACTGGCGGTATTCCTGGGACGCCATTCCCGGACGCTGGTACTGACCGGCGCCGGCCTGTCGACGGCCTCCGGCATCCCCGACTATCGGGATCGCGACGGCGTACGCCGCGGCCGGCTGCCGATCCAGGGCCCGGAATTTCGCCGCGATCCCGCCATCCAGCGCCGCTACTGGGCGCGCAGCATGGTCGGATGGCCGGTGCTGACCAAGGCGCGGCCCAACGAAGGCCACCGCGCGCTGGCCGCGCTCGAGCAAGGCAACAAGCTCGGCTTCATCCTGACCCAGAACGTCGATGGCTTGCACCAGCAGGCCGGCAGCCACGCCGTACTCGAGCTGCACGGCAATATTCACCACGTTGCCTGCTTCGGCTGCGGCGCCCAGTTCCCGCGCGCGTTTATCCAGACCCAGCTGCAGGCAGCCAATCCTGGCCTGAATGAAACCATGGCGCAGCCCTTGCCGGACGGCGACGCCGCGCTCGATACCGACACCATGGACGAGGTGCAAGCCAACTTCGTGCTGCCCGTGTGCGTGCACTGCGGCGGCGTCCTGATGCCGGACGTGGTCTTCTTCGGGGACAACGTACCCCCGGCACGTACCGCCTGCGCGCTGGCGCAGATGGAGGCTGCCGACGCGCTGCTGGTGGTCGGGTCGTCGTTGATGGTGTATTCCGGCTTTCGCTTCTGTCGGCTGGCGCAGGCGGCCGGCAAGCCGATCGCTGCGGTGAACCTCGGCCGTACCCGCGCTGACGACCTGCTCGCACTGAAGCTGGAAGCGTCGAGCGAACAGCTCTTGCCGCTGGTGGCGCGTCTGCTGGGTGCGGATTCACCGGCGTCGCTGCCGGACCTACTCGATCCTAGGGGGATATTGTGAACACAACCTATCGCATCCACGGCGCGCCACGTTCGCGCCCGCGCCTGGCCACAGGCACGGCGCTGGCCGGCCTCGGCCTGCTGGCGTCCTTCCTCTACGTGCGCGCCAAGACCCGCCAGGCCGAGCGCGACAATCCGCCGACCGGCAAGTTCGTCACGGTCGACGGCGTGCGCCTGCATTACCTGGAACGCGGCGCAGGTCCGACCCTGGTTCTGCTGCACGGCAACGGCACGTATTCGCGCGACTTCGAGATCAGCGGCCTGATCGAGCGCGCGGCCGAGCACTACCGGGTGATTGCCTTCGACCGCCCCGGTTTCGGCTACAGCGAACGGCCGCGCGACACCATGTGGACGCCGGACAACCAGGCCTGCCTGCTGCACCATGCGCTGCAGGCGCTGGGCGTCGACAACGCGATCGTGCTGGGCCATTCGTGGGGCACGCTGGTGGCGCTGGCGATGGGTTTGCGGGTGCCGCACTTCGTGCGCGGTCTGGTGCTGGTGTCGGGATATTACTATCCGAGCCCGCGGCTGGACGTGGCGCTGAGTTCACCGCCGGCGCTGCCGGTGGTGGGTGACCTGATGCGCTATACGGTGGCGCCGCTGGCCGGACGGCTGCTGTGGCGCGGCACGCTCAAGCGCGCGTTTGCGCCTCAGAAAATTCCCGACAGCTATCGTGCGATGCCCGCCTGGATGGCGCTGCGGCCGTCGCAACTGCGCGCCAGCGCGGCCGAGAGCGCGCTGATGGTGCCGTCGGCGGCGTCGCTGGCGCGGCGCTATGCGCGCCTGAAAGTGCCGGTGCAGCTGCTGTCCGGCACGCGCGACGCGGTAGTCGATTGCACCCACAACGCCGAACGTCTGCATGAACGGCTGCGCAATGGCGAGCTGGGACTGGAGCCGGGTGTCGGCCACATGCTGCACCATGCCCATCCGGAAAAAGTGCTGGCGGCAATCGATGCCATCGCGTCCCAGGCCGGCGTGCCGCCGGCGCTGCACAACGCGCGCGCCGAAGCGCTGGCGCGGGCCAGCGAGAGCGGCGTCTAGGGAAATCGCGGCGATCAGCCGCCGTTGAACTTGATCGCCAGGCCGGCGATCAGCGCGCCGGCCATCGCCAGCGACAGCGCGCCGTGCAGCGCGGTCGAGCCGATCGACGATTCGGCGGCGGCGGCGTCGCGCTTCATGGCCAGCGCGCGGCCGAGCACGACCGGACGCAGGAAGCCGCGCACGCCTACCAGCAGCATGCCGATGCCGAAGAACAGCTCGCCGTTCATGTTGTACTTGATGCCGTCGAGCACCTGGGGCACGCCGAGCAGCAGGCCGAAGCCGAGCCAGAACAGGCGGGAACCGAGGGAGCGCTGGATCTTGGAAGTGATCATGGGTATGCAGAAAAAAGATGGCACAGGCGCCGCCGGGGCGCCCGCATGAGATGCAGCCGGGCCAGGCCCGGCCGGCGAAGGCTGGATCTAGACGATCCGCAGCGAGTAATCGGTGGCGCGCACGTCCTTGGTCAGGCTGCCGATCGAGATGCGGTCGACGCCCGTCTCTGCGATCGCGCGCACCGTGTCCATATTGATGCCGCCCGAGGCTTCGAGCAGCGCACGGCCGCCATTCACCTGCACCGCCTGGCGCATCATGTCCAGGTCAAAATTGTCCAGCAAGACAGACTTGACGCCGGCCGCCAGCGCTTCCTCGAGCTGGGCGATGGTCTCGACCTCGATCTGCACCGGCACGCCGGCGTCGAGCGCCGTCGCCGCCTGCAGCGCCGCGCTCACCCCGCCGGCGGCGGCGATGTGGTTTTCCTTGATCAGGATGCCGTCGTACAGCGCCATGCGCTGGTTCTGGCCGCCACCGACGCGCACCGCATATTTCTGCGCCAGGCGCAGGCCCGGCAGCGTCTTGCGGGTGTCGAGGATGGCGGCCTGCGTGCCGGCCACCACCCCGACGTAGCGCCGGGTGGCGCTGGCCACGCCCGACAGCAACTGCATGAAGTTCAGCGCGCCGCGCTCGGCGGTAAGCAGCGAGCGCGGGTTGGCGGCGATGGTGCAGACGGTGCTGTCGGCGGTCATCAGGTCGCCTTCGGCATAGTGCCATTCGATCTCGGTGTCCTGGTCGATCGCCAGCATCACGCCCTCGAACCACGGGGCGCCGCACAGCACGGCCGCTTCGCGCACGATCACGCGCGCGGTCACGCGGGTGTCGCCCGGCACCAGCTTGCCGGTCAGGTCGCCGCTGCCGACGTCTTCCAGCAGCGCGGCCAGGATGTTCTGCTCGAAGGCCGCCTGCAGCTTGTCGTCGAACTGGGCGTGGGGATTCTTGAGGGTACTCATGCGGGTCCTACTCCCGAGAACATCGGGGCATTGTTTTCCAGTTTGCCGGTCGGCAGCGCCTTGGCTCGCTTGGCGGCGGCGAAGTCGAGCATACGGTCGATGGCGCGCCTGGCCTTCAAGCCCGTGTCGGGATCGACGTGGATCTCGTTGTTGCCGTTTTCCAGCACCGCGGCCAGGTTGCGCAGGCCATTCATCGCCATCCACGGGCAGTGCGCGCAGCTTTTACAGGTGGCGCTGTTGCCGGCAGTCGGCGCTTCGATGAAGGTTTTACCGGGCGCGGCCATGCGCATTTTGTGCAGGATGCCGTTGTCGGTGGCGACGATGAAATGGGTTGCGTCCATGGTCTGGGCCGCGTTGATCAGCTGGGTGGTCGAGCCGACCGCGTCGGCCTGGGCCACCACATTCGCCGGCGACTCCGGGTGCACCAGCACCTTGGCCAGCGGGTATTCCGCCTTCAGCAGGTCGAGTTCGATACCCTTGAATTCGTCGTGCACCAGGCACGAGCCCTGCCACAGCAGCATGTCGGCGCCGGTCTTGGCCTGGATGTAGGAACCCAGGTGACGGTCGGGCGCCCACAGGATCTTCTTGCCCTGCGCGTGCAGCTCGGCCACGATGTCGAGGCCGATCGACGAGGTCACCATCCAGTCGGCGCGCGCC
This sequence comes from Massilia sp. YIM B02443, assembly GCF_030411955.1. GTDB lineage: Bacteria > Pseudomonadota > Gammaproteobacteria > Burkholderiales > Burkholderiaceae_D > Telluria. Next base: position 67,933 of record NZ_JASNRA010000024.1, on the reverse strand, counting down.
TTCACGGCGGCGCTGGTGTTGGCGTAGACGACCACGGTGCGGTCCGGATGCTGGTCGCAGAAGGCGGCGAATTCGTCGGCCGGGCAGCCCAGGTCGAGCGAACAGGTGGCGTCCAGGTCCGGCATCAGGATGGTTTTTTCGGGGCTCAGGATCTTGGCCGTCTCGCCCATGAAGCGCACGCCGGCCACCACCAGGGTCTGGGCCGGATGGTCGCGCCCGAAGCGCGCCATCTCGAGCGAGTCGGAGACGCAGCCGCCGGTTTCCTCGGCCAGGTCTTGCAGGTCGCCGTCGACGTAGTAGTGGGCGACCAGCACGGCGCCACGTTCTTTCAGCAGGCGGCGGATGCGGTCCTTGAGTTCGGCCCGTTCGGCCAGTTCCGGGGCGCTCGGAACACGCGCCCAGGCTTCGGCCGTGCAGGCCATGCCGGCCTGGGGCCGGTCGTATTCGAATGTCTTGATCGGTACGGCGCTTTGTGCGGTATTCATACTCGTTCTTCTTGTCTCCGGGAGTGGCGTCGCGGTCGCGGGCGCCTCTCCAATATTACTCGCTACGCTATCAGTCGATACCCTGGCTCTTCAGGTATTCCTCATACGTGCCCTGGAAATCGACCACGTCGTGTTCGCGAATCTCGATCACGCGGGTCGCCAGCGACGACACGAATTCGCGGTCGTGCGAGACAAAGATCAGGGTGCCGGCGTACTTGTCCAGTGCGATGTTGAGCGACTCGATCGACTCCATGTCCATGTGGTTGGTCGGCTCGTCCAGCAGCAGCACGTTGTGGCGGCCCAGCATCAGCTTGCCGTACATCATGCGGCCCTTTTCACCACCCGACAGCACGCGCACCGACTTCTTGACTTCGTCGCCGCCGAACAGCAGGCGGCCCAGGATCGAGCGCACCGCCTGGTCGTCGTCGCCCTCTTGCGTCCACTTGCCCATCCAGTCGGTCAGGTTGTCGTCGAGCGCGAATTCCTCGGTCGGATCCTGCGGCATGTAGCCCGGATTGGCGTTCTCGGCCCACTTGACGCGGCCGCTGTCCGGCTGCAGGCCGCACAGGTCGCCGCCGATCGAACGCAGCAGCGTGGTCTTGCCGGCGCCGTTGGCGCCGATGATCGCGATCCGCTCGCCGGCCTCGACCATGATCGAGAAGTTCTTGAACAGCTGGCGGTCGTAGGCTTTCGAGATGTTCTCGGCTTCCACCGCCAGGCGGTGCAGCTTCTTCTCGCCTTCGAAGCGCACGAAGGGATAGGCGCGCGAGGATGGCTTGAACTCTTCGATCTTGATCTTGTCGATCTGCTTGGCGCGCGAGGTCGCCTGGCGTGCCTTGGACTTGTTCGCGGAGAAGCGGCGCACGAAGTCCTGCAGTTCGGCGACCTTCTCCTTGGCCTTGGCGTTGTTGGCCAGCTGCTGGTTGCGCGCCTGGGTCGAGGCCAGCATGTAGTCGTCGTAATTGCCCGGATACACCTTCAGGGTGCCGTAGTCCATGTCGGCCACGTGGGTGCAGACCTGGTTCAGGAAGTGACGATCGTGGGAAATGATGATCATGGTGGAGTTACGCTCGTTGAGCATGTTTTCCAGCCAGCGGATCGTGTTGATGTCCAGGTTGTTGGTCGGTTCGTCGAGCAGCAGGATGTCCGGGTTCGAGAACAGGGCCTGGGCCAGCAGCACGCGCAGCTTCCAGCCCGGCGCCACGGCGCTCATCGGGCCCTGGTGCAGGTCGGTGCCGATTTCCAGACCCAGCAGCAGTTCGCCGGCGCGCGCCTCGGCCGAGTAGCCGTCGTATTCGGCCACTTTGCCTTCCAGCTCGGCCGCTTTCATGTAGTCGTCGTCGGTCGCGTCCGGGTTGTTGTAGATGGCGTCGCGCTCGGCGATCGCGTTCCACAGCTCGGTGTGGCCCATCATGACCACGTCCAGCACGCGCACGTCTTCGTAGGCGAACTGGTCCTGGCGCAATTTACCCAGGCGCTCGCCCGGATCCAGGCTGACGTTGCCGGCGGACGGTTCCAGGTCGCCGCCCAGGATCTTCATGAAGGTCGACTTGCCGCAGCCGTTGGCGCCGATCAGACCATAGCGGTTGCCCTCGCCGAATTTGACGGAAATATTCTCGAACAGCGGCTTGGCGCCGAATTGCATCGTGATGTTGGCTGTGGATAGCACTTGTATGAACCCCAAAAAGCGTATTTGATTAACCGGCTATTTTACCATTGCATGCCAGAGCGGGCGAATGATTGGCCGCAGGAAGAGCCTGGTGCGCCCCATGGCGCCCGCTCAGGCGCAGCGCAGGGTCGGATAATTGCTCAAGGTGAGCGAAAAACCTGTGTCGCCGGACACCAGATGGCCGTCGGACCCGAACGGGATCGTGACCCGGTGCGGGCCGTGGCCAAACGTCAGCCCGGTGAGCACCGGCAGCGGCAGCGTGGCGCGCAGGTAGGCCAGCATGGCGTCGAAGTCGTAGCCATTGTCCTGCGGGCCGATGCGGTAGCCGGAAAAGTCGCCCAGCACCAGCGCGCGCTGGTGCGCCAGGACGCCGGCCTGGTGCAGCTGCAGCAGCATGCGCTCGACCCGGAACGGGTGTTCGGCAATGTCTTCCACGAACAGGATGCCACCCTCGATGCGTGGGAAATACGGCGTGCCGAGCAGCGAAACCAGCATCGCCAGGTTGCCGCCCCAGACCGTGCCGTGCAGGTCGAGCGCCGGATTGCCGGCCGCCGTCTCCACGATCGTGTGTTCCGGCCCGGCCAGGCAGCGCCAGAAATCGCCCAGCGTGAAAGGATCGGGCTCGGCCGCGCCGAAGTCGCCGGCGATCATCGGCCCGGCATAGCTCTGGACCCCGGTCTTCGCCATCAGGCCCATGTGCAAGGCGGTGACGTCGGAAAAGCCGACCAGGAGCTTGCCGCTGGCGGCGATGGCCTCGAAGTCGACCTGCGGCAGCAGCCGGGTGATGCCGTAGCCGCCGCGCAGCGCGATGATCAGTTGCACCTCGGGATCGTCGATCGCCGCCTGCAGCTGCGCCAGCCGGCCTTCGTCGGAACCGCCGAAACGCAGGTGGATGCAGCTGTGATCATAGTGGTTGCGCACCAGGCAGCCCTGGGCTTCGAGCCGGGCGACGGCGCGCTCGACCGCGGACGGGTCTTGGGTGCAGCCGGACGGGGCGACGATGGCGACGCCGACGCGTGTAACGACACTGGATGGTATCACTGTTTGACGAATAGCCGGGGTGTGGAATCTGGCAACATCTTACCCCGGGCATGGGAGTCGATCAAGGCAAGCAGCCGCTCGACCAGCTGTGGCGGCAGGTCGTGGCCCATGCCTTCGATCAGTTCCAGGCGCGCTTGCGGGATGCGCGCGGCGACGTCGCGCCCGCACGCCGCCGGCACCAGCGGGTCGGCGGCGCCGTGGATCACCAGCGTCGGCGCGGTGATGCTCTCCAGCGCGGCGCTGTTGTCGCCGGCCGCCAGCAGCGCCAGCATCTGGCGCGCCACGCCACCCGGACAATGGCTGCGCCGCAAGGAACGCGCCACACGCCGCTGCAGCTGCTTGTCCGGCGTCGGATACGAGGGACTGCCGAGCGCGCGCAGCAGCGCCACCTCGTGGGCGATCACGCTGTCGAGGTCGAGCGGATTGGCCGGCCGTGCGGCCAGGATCTTGCGCACCGATGGCGCCGGGCCCGGCAGACCACGGCGGCCGCTGGTGGTCATGATGGCGGTCAGGCTCGACACCCGCTGCGGATGGCGCGCGGCCAGCGTCTGCGCCACCATGCCGCCCAGCGCCGAGACTCCGACCACGTGGGCACGGGCCACGCCCAGCGCCGACAGCACGCCGAGCGCATCCTCGGCCATGTCGTCCAGCCGATAGACCGGGCGCAGGCGCAGGCCGAGCGCCGCCTTGATGCGCGCCAGCGCCAGGTTCGGCACCCCGGCCTGCTCGAATTTGGTGGAGAGACCGCAATCGCGGTGGTCGAACCGGATCACGTAGAAGCCCAGCTCGACCAGGCTCTCGACGAATTCGTCGGGCCAGTTGGTCAGCTGCATGCCGAGGCCGTGGATCAGCAGCAGCGGCGCGGCTTTCGGATCGCCCGCGGTATCGAAGGCGAGGCGCAGTCCATTGGCGTGGAGAGTAGGCATGACGGCAAGGTCGGCGGTTCGGCAGTGCCGCGTGGTGCGGCGTGTGGCCAGCATAACATCATCGGTGCGGGCATGGCGCAATGCGCGTGCGGACGTGTGCCGCACGCACGTAGTGCGTTATTCTTCTCCAGCAGTGCTCGCCGGTTACCGCTTTTGCGGTAACTTGTGGGCTGGCTGAGCGGTGGCGGCGAAAATCTCGCCGCTTTGATAGGAACAACCATGGATACCACCGATGCAGGCGAGCGCCGGGTCGCTTCCAGTGCGCTCGCAGACTCTCTTGCGCGCCAGCGGGCGACCGTGCTGGCGCAGTGGCGCGCGCGCGTGCAGGCGACTGGCAGCTCACGCAATGGCCCGCACCTGGCGCAGGCCGCCCCTGTCCTGCTGGACGAGCTCGCCACGCAGCTGGCGGGCAATGCTGCCGGCGGCACCGGCATCGCCCCCGACCTGGGGCCCTGGCTCGGACCCGGCCGCTACGGTGCGCGCGAGCTGGCGTGCGAGCTGCAGCTGCTGCGCGCGACCCTGTTCACGGCGCTGATGGCCGAACAGGTCTTGTCCGCACACGACGTCGAGCTGATCGGCGCCACCTTCGACGCCTGGCTGCTGGCCGCGGCCACGCGCAGCGCCGCCTTTCCCGGTTTCAGCGACGCCTGCATCTCCGGCTTCGCGCACGATTTGCGCAACCCGCTCAGCGTGGCCAGCGCCACCGCCCAGCTGATCGGCCTGAAGTCCGACGATCCGGGCGTGGCCGGCCTGGCTGCGCGCATTGTCAAGAAAATCGCCGACGCCGACGCCCTGATCCAGACCCTGCAGGATGCGGCCGTGCTCGACGGCAAGGAGATCAAGCTGCAGATCTCGACGTTCGACATCATGGCGCTGGTGGAAGAAGTCTGCGTCGACCTGCCCCTGCTGGGCCAGCCGGTGAACATCGTCGGCGAGCGCATCGACGGCCACTGGTGCCGCGCGGCGCTCAAGCGGGCGCTGGAAAACCTGGTGACCAGGGCGCGCAAGCACGGCAAGCGCGCCGGGCCGATCACGGTGCGGGTGCAGCGCGATGGCGAGCGGATGGGGCTATCGGTGCACAACCACGGCGCGCCGATCGGCATCGAGGACATGGCGCGCCTGTTCGATCCGCCGCAGCATGCCGACGAGATCGCGCTCAAGGGATGGAGCCTGGGGCTGCCCTATGTGCGCAGCGTGGCCGAGAGCCACGGCGGCGCGATGGCGGTGGACAGCGGCGAGGAGCGCGGCACCACGTTTACGTTGCACCTGCCGGTCGATGCGCGCGCGTTTGCCGCGACATGATGCGACGACTTAATCGTCCTTGGGCTGCACCGGCTTGCGGGCAGCGGCGCGGCGTTCGGCAAAGAAGGCCTTGAGCATCAGGCTGGCCTCGCCGGCCAGCACCCCGCCCACCACCTCGGTGTGGTGATTCAGTTTTTCTTCGCCGAACAGGTTGAGCACCGAGCCGCAGGCGCCGGTCTTGGGGTCGGTGGCGGCGTACACCACGCGCGCCAGGCGCGCATGCATCATCGCGCCGGAACACATGATGCACGGTTCCAGCGTCACGTACAGTTCGCAGCCGGGCAGCCGGTAATTGCCCAGCTTTTCGGCGCCGGCGCGCAGCGCGACGATTTCGGCGTGGGCGGTCGGATCGTGGCCGCCGATCGGCTGATTGAAGCCGGTCGCGATCACCTGGCCATCCTTGACCAGCACCGCGCCGACCGGCACCTCGCCGCGCTCCCAGGCCAGGCGCGCCTGCGCCAGCGCCAGCGTCATGAAACGCTCGTCCGGCGTCAGGTCCGCGTCCGGCGCGGCGGCGCCGGGCATGCCGCCCGTGGCGCTGTCAGCCGCGGCCGCGGCCGGGGTGCATTCACACATCGGTGATCTCGGCCCAGCAGTTCGGGGTTTCGTGCAGCACCAGCTTGTGCAGGCGCAGGCCGGTGCCGAAGCGGTCGGTGAACACGGTCTTGAGGATGTTGAAGGCGACGCGCGCCAGGTTTTCCACGGTCGGGATGCAGTCGATCACCACCGTCTTGTGGCCCGGCAGCGAGGCCAGGAATTCGCGCACCTTGTCGTCCTTTTCGTAGACCAGGAAAGCGTGGTCCCAGACGTCGACCAGGTGTTGCTTGGCCAGCGCCTTGACGTCTGAGAAGTCCATGATCATGCCGTTGTCGGAATTGCCGTCGGCATCGATCACGTCGCCCGTCAGGGTGATCTCGAGGACGTAGCGGTGGCCGTGCAGGTTGCGGCACTGGCTCTTGTGGTCGGGAATCCGGTGGCCGGCATCGAATTCGAGTTTGCGGGTAATGGTCAGCATGGAAAGTCAGCCTGTAAAGCGTAAGGTGTTAAGGAATCTGGAGCAGCTTGTGCGTTTGCAGGCTGAGTTTCCACTTCGGGTTCTGGCGGCAGGTCTCGATCGCCAGGCGGGTATTGTGCGCGGCCAGCGGGCCGTCCATCGGCTGCACGAAAAAGTGCTCGAAGTCCAGGCCCTCGTAGGCAGCCAGGTTTTGGCCGGTCTGCGGGATGACGACCTTGATCTCGCTGCCCTTCTCCACCACCAGCTGCGAGCCCATCTTCGGGCTGACGCAGATCCAGTCCACGCCCGGCGGCACCGGCAGCGTGCCGTTGGTTTCGATGGCGATGGTGAAGCCGCGCGCGTGCATGGCCTCGATCAGCGCGGCGTCCAGTTGCAGCAGCGGTTCTCCGCCAGTGAAGACGACGTATTTGCTGGCGGTATGGGTGGTCGGCCACAGGCCGTCGATCTCAAGCGCCAGCGCGGCCGCTTCCTTGAACTTGCCGCCGCGTTCGCCGTCGGTGCCGACGAAGTCGGTGTCGCAGAACTGGCAGACCGACGTCGCGCGGTCGGCCTCGCGGCCGGTCCACAGGTTGCAGCCGGAAAAGCGGCAGAACACGGCCGGGCGCCCGGCGTGGGCGCCTTCACCCTGCAGGGTGTAGAAGATCTCTTTGATGCTGTAAGTCACGGTAAACCTCTCGTCAACCTTCCATTATAGCGCGCCAGGCGCGGCGGCGCAGCAGGCCGTTGGCCGGCAGCCACTCCGCCCACGGCTCGTTCACCCGGCACGGATATTGACTATGGACAATATTCCTACGACGCAGCCCCGGTAAATTCTTACAGGAATCTTCCGAACAAAGTCAGAAGGATGCCATGACCAACACCATGATTTTCTTTGCCGCCAGCCTTGCGGTCACCTTCGGCGCGCTGCTGCTGGCCGGTGTCGGCCTGCGCCGCAGCGCCATCGCCGGCGAACGCAACCGCTCGCTGGAACGGCAGCTGGCGGCCGAGCGCGAGGCGCGCCATCTGGCCGACCAGGGCGTGGCTGCCAGCCACGAGGTGCTGTGCCGCCTGGTGCGCCAGCAGGACGCTGCGCGTAGCGCGGCCGGGGCCGCCCGCGGCGGCGCTGGCACCGACAACCTGCGCCATGCGCTCGAACGCTGCCTGGTCGAACACGCCGAGCAATTCGGCGTACGTTGCCGCTTCGAGGCCGGCGTCGATCCGGCGGCCCATCCGGTCGGCCGCGCCGCACGGCTGGCCGTGTTCGAGGTGCTGCATGAAGTGTTGGCCAGCTGCAAGGACGGTCGCGCCGACCTGCACGTGCGCCTGAGCGAAGGCATGAACACGCTGGCGCTCGACGTCCAGGCCGGCGCTTCGGTGGGCAGCGCGCCGGCGCAACTGACTGACGCGCTGAGCAGGCAGGTGCGCGCCCTCGGCGGCGTGCTGCGCCTGGCCGCCGCGCCGGGCCGGCCCAGCCATTGGTCGCTGTCGCTCCCGATGCGGGCGACGGCCGAGCCGGCGCCGGTGGCCTGATGTTCCCCGCCTGGCCGGATGCCGGCCCGGCTATTCCTCTTGTCTGACGCCCGCCACAGCCAGATTCGTCTTGTCTTGGATCAATAGCCCGTCTCTGCGCCGGTAGCAGAATCGTTTCCTGTCGGCAGCAATCAAGCTGCCGCCAGCGAACCCAGAGGATGGCTCATGATCAGTCCCGACAGTATCGGCGCCGGCGCGCTCAACCCTTCCGGTGCGCACGGCAACGGCATCGTCATGTCCGGCCCAGGTTCCGCGCCGGTGCATGCCGCCCTGATCCACGACGCGGCCTTCGTCGGCCAGCTGATGGAAAGCCTGTCGGTGCCGGTGTTCGTGCTGGACACCGCGGCGCGCGTCACGATCTGGAACCGGGCCTGTGAACAGTTGACGGGCGTGGCCGCCAGCGACGTCCTGGGCACGCGCGACCACTGGCGCAGCTTTTATGACCGCGAGCGTCCGACGCTGGCCGACCTGGTGCTGCAGGGCCGGCGCGACGCCGAGCCGGGCGCCGACACCTGCGCCATGCAGCATCTTCCCGGCGCCGTCGCGAACAGCGGCGGCCGCTCGGCGCTGGCCGGCACCCTGTCGCTGGAAAGCTGGTGCGACATGCCGCGCGCCGGCAAGCGGCGCTATCTGGCGGCCGACGCCAGTCCGATCTTCGATGCGCGCGGCCGCCTGTCGGCGGTGGTCGAGACGCTGCGCGACCTGACCGAGGAAAAGATGGCGCAGGCCGCGCTCGAGCAGCTGGCCACCCGCGACGGCCTGACGGGTCTTGCCAACCGGCGCTGCTTCGACAATACCCTGCGCGCCGAATGGTCGCGCGCCCTGCGCCAGAAGCAGCCGCTGTCGCTGCTGATGGTCGACGTCGACAATTTTAAAGCCTATAACGACGCCAACGGCCACCTGGGTGGCGACGAATGCCTCAAGCGCGTGGCGCGCGCGGTGGCCAGCGAGATGCGCGCCAACGACCTGGTGGCGCGCTATGGCGGCGAAGAATTCGCCGTGATCCTGCCCAACCAGTCGCTGAAAGGCGCGGCCATCGTCGCCGAACGCATCCGCGCCAGGGTCGAGCGCCTCGAGCTGCCGTGCAGCTTCGCGCCCGGCCACGTGACGGTGTCGATCGGCGCCGCCACCGCGCTGGCGGGGCCGGACAACGACGCCAGCCAGCTGGTCGCGATCGCCGACGCGGCGCTGTACCGGGCCAAGCACATGGGGCGCAACCGCATCAGCCTGCCGATGAGCGAAGCGGCCTGACGTCCCGAGAGCACCGGTATCGAGCACCGGGCCGGGGCCGTCCCGGCTGCTGTTCATTCCATGGCGAATCGACTATGCTGCGCGCTGGTTTATTTTCCAAGGAGACATCTGTGCTCAAGTCGATCCTGTCGCGCACCGCGCTGGCGACCGCCATTGCGGCGCTGTTCCTGGCCGCCGCGCCGGCCGGCGCCGTTACCCCGGCCACCCCTGCTTCCGCCGACGTGCTGCCGTTCAAGGCCCTAGAGAAAACCCTGGCCAACGGCCTGAAGGTGATCGTGGTGCCGACCGGCTTCCCGAACCTGGTCTCGGTCCACATCCCGGTGCAGACCGGTTCGCGCAACGAAGTCGAGCCGGGCAAGTCGGGCTTCGCCCACTTCTTCGAGCACATGATGTTCCGCGGTACGCCGACCTATCCGCCCGAGAAGTACCAGGAAGTGATCACGCGCGCCGGGGCGCGCCAGAACGCCTACACCAGCGACGACCTCACCAACTACTACACCACCTTCGCCAAGCAGGACCTGGAGACGGTGCTGAAGGTCGAGGCCGACCGCTTCCAGCACCTGTCGTATCCGGTGGCGGCGTTCAAGACCGAATCGCGTGCCGTGCTGGGCGAGTACAACAAGAACAGCGCCAACCCGATGTCGAAGCTGTTCGAGGCCCAGCGCGAAGCCGCCTACACCAGCCACACGTATAAGCACACGACGATGGGCTTCCTCAAGGATATCGAGGACATGCCCAACCAGTACGAGTATTCGAAGGTGTTCTTCGATCGCTGGTACCGCCCGGAGCGCACCACCGTGATCATCGCCGGCGACGTCGAGCCGGCCAAGGCGGTGGCGCTGGTCGAGAAGTACTGGGCCGGCTGGAAGCGCGGCACGTTCAAGTCGAACGTCCCGGTCGAACCGGCGCCGCGCGGCGCGCTTTACCGCCACGTGGCTTGGCAGACCCCGACCCTGCCGCTGGTGACGGTCGGTTTCCGCGCTCCGTCCTTCATCGCCGACCAGAAGGAGCAGGCGGCGCTGTCGATGCTGCTGTCGCTGAGTTTTGGACGTACCTCGCCGCTGTACAAGCGCCTGGTGCAGGACGAACAGAAGGTCGACCAGCTGATGGACTCGACCCCGAACCGGGTCGATCCGACCCTGGCCACCATCATCGCCCGCGTGAAAAAGCCGGCCGATGCCTTGTACGTACGCGACTCCATCCTGCAGACCGTGGCCAGGCTGCGCGACGAGCCGGTCGATGCACGCGAACTGGCCGACGCCAAGTCGGCGCAGAAGTATGGCCTGATCCGTTCGCTCGACAATACCGAAGCGATCGCCGCCACCCTGGCGTCGTATGTGCACTTCGAGCGCTCCTACGGCACCCTGAACCGCTACTACCGCGTGGTCGACAGCCTGACCCCGGCCGACCTGCAGGCCGCGGCGCGCAAATACCTGGTCGACGACAGCCTGATCGTGACCACCCTGTCGCACGACGCCCTGCCCGCCGGTATCGACAAGCTGCCGCAGCTGGCCCAGTTCGCCCCGGCGCCGTCAAACGTGAAATTCGACGTGCTGGTACAGAAGTCGACGCTGCCGCAGATCCGCTTCAAACTCCTGTTCGCGGCCGGCTCGGCGCATGACCCGAAGGGCAAGGAAGGCCTGGCGGCCTTGAGCGCCGCGATGGTGGCGTCGAGCGGCTCACGCGAGCGCAAGATCGACGAAGTGACCAAGGCCCTGTTCCCGCTGGCCGGCAGCTTCACCGAGCAGACCGACAAGGAAATGACTACCTTCACCGGCGCCATCCACAAGGACAACTGGGACCAGTTCCTGGGCATCGCGCTGCCGCTGCTGGTCGATCCGGGCTTCCGCGAAGAAGACTTCCGCCGCCTCAAGGACTCCCAGCGCAATGCGCTGGTGCTGGACCTGAAGGACAACAACGAGGAAGAATTCGGCAAGGAGCGCCTGCAAGCAAATGTGTTCGCCGGCACCCAGTACGGCCATCCGGTGCTGGGCACCGTGGCCGGGATCGAGGCCATCACCCTGGACGACGTGAAGGCCTTCTACCGCCAGGCCTACACCCAGGGCGCGGTGCGCGTCGGCATCTCGGGCGACGTCTCGGATGCCATGAACGCCTCGCTGCAAAAGGCGCTGGCGCGCCTGCCGCAAGGCGCCGGCCTGGCCGCCACCGCCACCCCGCGCGGCCGCATGCCGAACGGGCTGGAAGTCGAGATCGTCGAAAAGAACACGCGTGCCACCGCGATCTCGTTCGGCCTGCCGATCGAGGTCACGCGCAAGCATCCGGATTTTGCCGCCCTGTGGATCGCCAAGACCTGGCTCGGCGAGCACCGCGCCTCGAGCGCGCGCCTGTACCAGCGCATCCGCGAAGAGCGCGGCATGAACTACGGCGACTACGCCTATATCGAAGCCTTCCCGCGCGGTATGTTCCAGTTCTTCCCGAACCCGAACCTGGGCCGCAAGGCGCAGCTGTTCGAGGTCTGGATCCGCCCGGTGGCGCCGCAGAACGGCCACTTCGCACTGCGCGTGGCGCTGCATGAGCTGGGGCAGCTGGTCGACCAGGGCCTGTCGCAGGCCGATTTCGAGACCACCCGCGATTACCTGATGAAGAACGTGTTCGTGATGACGGCGACGCAGGACCAGCGTCTGGGTTACGCCCTCGATTCGCAGTGGTATGGAACGCCGGAGTTCACCGGCATGATGCGCGATGCGCTGGGCAAGCTGACCGTGGCCGACGTGAATGCGGCCATCAAGCGGCACCTGTCGGCCAGGAACCTGTCGGTGGTGATGATCACCAGGGATGGGGCGGCGCTGAAGGAGGCGCTGGTGAGCGATGCGTTCTCGGCGATCAAGTACGACGCCAACAAGCCGCAGTCGCTGCTGGATGAAGACAAGGCGATCGGGGGGATGAAGCTGGATATCAAGGCCGGAGCGGTGAAGGTGACGCCGGCGGCGCAGGTGTTTGCGAAATAAGTCTGCGTGGACTGCGTTGGCGCTGTCTGCACATGGTCAGCGTCTAACCATCCCCACTATCCTGAAAACCGTCGTCCCCGCGCAGGCGGGGACCCAAGTACGTCGCGTACCACTAAAGTCAACGAGAGTGGCTGTGCGAAGTAAACTTGGGTCCCCGCCTTCGCGGGGACGACGGTCTTCAAGCTGACTAAAATGCGATGGCGAGTGGTGTGCCGGCATTGCTCCGGCACTCCAGCGTATCATCCGATGCGCCTAGCGCATCATCCGATCCCACCCCGCGCGCACCGCCGACTTCATCTTGTCCCAGGTCGACTGCTCGGCCGGATAACGCGTATCCCAATCCGTGCGCAGGTCGTTCTCGACGTCGTTCCACTGGCGGCCACGGTACTTGTCGTTCTGCGCCATGGTCGAACCGTACGAATACGCCGGCTGGTAAGTGTCATACGACTCGCCACCCGCGCCGTACACCGAATTCCAGTGGTTGCGGTAGTAGAGGTCATCGTCGTCATTGGTCATGCGATCCCAGCCATGACGCACGGCGGCCTTCATCTTTTCCCAGGTCGACTGGCCGCCGGTCGAATAGCGGGTATCCCAGTCGCTGCGCAGGTCGGCTTCCACCGTGTCCCACTGGCGGCCACGGTACTTGTCGTCGCGCGCCATGCTCGAGCCGTAGGCGTAGGCCGGGCGGAATTCGTCGTACGAGCCGCCGGTGGCGCCGTAGGTCGAGCTGTAGTGGTTGCGGTAGTAGGCGTCGTTGTCATCGTCGTCCGTCATCTTGTCCCAGCCGTGGCGCACGGCGTTCTTGACGCGGTCCCAGGTCGACGGTTCGCTGCTGTCGCTGCCGGTGGTCGAGAATTCGCGGCGGCCGTCGATGCGGTTGTCCCAGCCCGAACGCAGGTCGGTCTCGACGTCGTCCCACGGACGATTGCGGTACATCTCGCTCTTGCGCATTTCGCTGCCGTACGAATAGGCCGGCTTGACGTCGTCGTACATTGCGCCGCTGCCCTCGTAGTTCGAGGTGTAGTGGCTGCGGTAGTAATCGTCGTCGTCATCGCCGGTGATGCGGTCCCAGCCGGCGCGCACGGCGTTCTTCATCTTTTCCCAGGTCGACTGGTCGGCGCTGGACGCGTTGCGGGTTTCCCAGTCGGTGCGCAGGTCGCTTTCGACGTCGTCCCAGGCACGGTTGGTGTAGCGGTCGCTACGGGCCGATTCGCTGCCGTAGCTGTAGGCCGGCAGGTAGTCGTCGTACTTGGCGCCTGAGGCGCTGTAGTTGCTGTCGAAGTGCTGGCGGTAGTAGCTGTCGTCGTCGATGCCCATGCCGGTCGACGAGCTGGCGGCCAGGCCCGAGGTCGGCTGGGAGGCCGGGGTCGAGGTCGAACCGAGTGCCGAACCCGACGAGCTCAGCGAGGTGCCGGTCGCATCCGAAGAGGCGCCCGAGACCGAACCGAGCGACGAGCCCGAGGTCGAGCCCAGCGACGAGCCCGAAGCGGTGCTCAGCGAGCTGTCGTTACGTTCGCGCGAGAAGATGCGGGTGCCGCTGCGCTGCTTGTCCAGGTTGCCCGAACCCGACAGCGAGCTGGAAGTCGAAGAAGCACCGCTGGTGCCCAGGCCAATGGTGTCAGTGCCGCCCAGCGCGGTATCGCGCTGCTGCGAGCCGGTGGTGGCTGCCGCCTGGCCCAGCGAGCTGCCGGCCAGCGGGCTGGTGCCGCTCGTGCTGGTGCTGCTCAGGGTGCCTTCCAGCGACGAGCCCTGCACTGCATTTTCGCGCAGCGTCGACGCTTGCAGCGAGGTGCCGCCGGTGGCGGTCAGGCCGCTCTGGCCCTGCGGCTCCTGGTAGGTGCCTCCCATCGGCTCGGCCTGGTTGATCGACTGCTGCTGGAACAGGCCGCGGTCGCCCGGATTGTCCAGTTCCGGGATCGAACCGGCCTGCACCGACGATGGCGAGGACGCGTTGGCCGAACCGGACAGCGACGACGAAGCCGAGCCCGAGCCCAGGTTCGATGCCGACTGCGCCGACATCGACGACGATTGCTGCATGCCCGCGCTTGCGCCCAGGCCCATGGCGCCGGCGCTCATGCCCATGCCGGGGGTGCCCGACGAGGTTTCGTCGATGTCGGTCGGACCGTAGCGCTCGACGATGTCGGCGGCGCGCTCGACTTCCGGCAGCGAGTCGGCGGTCAGGGTCAGCACGTGATGGCCGCGGTTGACCGCGCCTTCGTAACGGCTGGCGTGTTCGGCATTGTCCGAACCGAACAGGTCGGAGAAGAAATTCTTGATGCTGGCGGTGATGCCGGTGTCGCCGTCGGCGCTGCGGTCGAGGTCGGCCGCGCGGGTGGCGCTGATGCCGTCGCTGCCCAGGCTGCCGGTAGCGTTCAGGTCATCGGTGGCGTCGCCGGTGGAGAGGCGCACGTCGGTACGGGTGAAGCCCGACGACAGCAGTTCGTTCATGGCGCTCTGTGCGTCGGTGCGGTTGTCGAACACCGCTACAAGGGTATGTTGCATGGTCGTTCCTCCATTGAAATGGTCAGGCGCCTGCACGCGGCAAAAAGCCGCATCGTCTGGAGCGCTTTCGTGAACTAGATTACAACATTCCTCTTCAGGCTCGCGCACCATTGACTACCGACAATTAACTGGTGTTTGAGAGTGAAACGCCGCACACATGGAGGAAGAAAGAAGCCGGCGATGGCCGTCGCGGCATGGCCGGCACGGTTGAGCCAGCTCAAGGGGGAGTTAAAAAATTTGGGATATATCCAGCCGGCTACTGCCTTGCTAAAACAGCCGGCCGGACACCTTCAGGCGAAGGGATTGGCGATCGTCTGCACCTCCGGCGGCGGCAGCCGGTCCGGCAGCTCGCGCGCTTCCAGCGCGTCCACGACCTGGCCCAGCAGCGCGTGCAGGCGGCGCGCCTGCTCCAGGCCCGGCTTGTCGGCGGTCAGGTCGACGTCGCCCGAGATGGTGATGCGGTCGACCCGGTTTTCCAGCATCAGGTTGCCAATGCCGGCCACGTCCGCCTCGTTGGCGAACGGGGTGAAACTGTCGTTCTTCTTGCTCATCTTCTTGCCCATGTTAGCTCCAGTCTTCTGAGGTAGCGGCGATGCCGTTACGAGCGGTTCTTGCGCCCCTTGATCTTCGGCAGGCGCAGCATGCGTTCCTTCTGCTGCTGGCTGAGCGACGGCAGCAGTTCGATGCCGACGATGCGTTCCAGTTCGGCCACGGGAATCACATTGATCGGGGCGTCGCCGCGGTTCTCGGTGAACCAGGCGGCGGCCGCCTTCTGGCGCGGACTGTACACCACCTTGTACATGTGGCTCGGCACGATCACGTTGCCGACCTTCTTCAGGTTGGCGCCGAGGAAGGCCGGGCCGGTGATCACGTACAGCGAACCTTCCTTCTTGGCCATGGTGCGCACCGCGCCTTCGATCGGGGCCCAGATGTGGCGGTTATGGTCGCGGTCCTGCGGCACCATATTGGCCAGCGAAAAACTTTCGCGCTGGGTGCGGCGGTCGGGCATGTCGGCGTTGGGCGCCAGGTGGCCGCGGTCGAAGCCGCTGCGCGCATAGTCTGACAGCTCGGCGCGCTGCCCGCGCGGCAGCCGCCCTTCCGGATGGAATTTGTCGTCGCGGTCCAGGCCCTTGGCGCGGTCGAGGTTATCGGCGCGCAGGTATTCGGCCGACCACAGCGGGGTGCGGGTGACGCCGGAATGGACGATGCCGAACACGCCATAGCACAGCTCACGGGTGGCGGCATTCAGCTTCTGGTTGCGGATTTCGGGAGGGCGGCCGTCCAGGTAATGGACCGGGCAGCTGGCGGCCTGGGCGCCGGCGGCCGCGAGACTGGCCGCGACGAGCATGCCGGCAGCGGCTAAGCCGCTGGCCAGGCGGCGGAGGGTGTGACGAAACATGACTTAAGACAATATTTAAGAGACCCGGCATTTTAGCTGTTTGAGATTACTCAAGCATAAAAATTCCGGGACGTGCCCATGCACGCAGGCGTGGCCGCTATGCATGCCACACAGACGCGCACGATTGACTGGGCAGTTGGGCGCGCAATCGATTAAAATTGCCGTTTTCTCAAGTTGATTTTCCTTTTGGGAAACTAGTTTGTCGTGACCACCCCGCCGATTCCGGAAGACGTACGCCGCTTTGTGCTGACCAGCGTGCCTTCCGTCCCCTTCCTGGAAGCCTTGCTGCTGCTGCGCGCCGATCCCGGCTGCGAGTGGGACGGCACCATGCTGGCCGGCCGGCTGTACGTGCGCGAGCGCGTGGCGCAGGACCTGCTCGACGCCCTGTGCACCGCCGGCATGGCGCGCCGCTGCGATGCATCCGGACCGGGGACCAGACCCATCCTGTGCTGCTATGCGCCGGACGACGCGCTGCGCCAACGGATCGACCGCCTGGCCGAGGTCTACGCACGCCAGCTGGTCGACATCACCCACCTGATCCACTCTTCCCTTGACCGCAAGGCGCAGCAGTTCGCCGACGCGTTCCGACTGCGAAAGGACGCCTGAGGCGCATCCATATGGGCGAACTGATCTACACTCTCTGCATGCTGACCTCGCTGGCCTGCACCTGGCTGCTGCTGGCCAGCTACCGGCGCACGCGCTACCGCCTGCTGTTCTGGAGCGGCGCCTGC
The DNA here is from genome assembly GCF_030411955.1 of Massilia sp. YIM B02443. GTDB lineage: Bacteria > Pseudomonadota > Gammaproteobacteria > Burkholderiales > Burkholderiaceae_D > Telluria. Next base: position 51,134 of record NZ_JASNRA010000024.1, on the reverse strand, counting down.
TTTGCGGTGATGACGCTGAATAATTTCCTTCTCCTGCTGGACAAGGTGGTGTTCCCGACCCAGGTCGACCTGCTGCCCTGGCGCCAGGCCAGCGCGCTGGTCGCCTGCCTGCTGCTGCTGTACGGACTGATCTACGAAAAGGAGTAGGCGATGAGCTTTCTGCTGGCCGGCGCGATCGCCATGGCTTCCCTGACCATCGCCCTGTTCTTCCTGCGCTTCTGGCGCAGCAGCGGCGACCGGTTCTTCCTGTATTTCGCGCTGTCGTTCGCGATCGAAGGCCTGCACCGGATCTATGCGGTGATGCGCGACGGCGGCGGCGAGGATTCGCCGCTGCACTACCTGATCCGGCTGCTGGCCTACGGTCTGATCATCTGGGCGATCCTGGAAAAGAACCTGCCGCGAAAGGAACGCGAGCGCTAGCCGCTGGTCGGCCGGGCTCGAACCGTGCGCCCGGCGGCCATGGCCTGGGACATAATCGCCACATGTCAAATCGTCATCAGGAGACCAGCATGAGCGATTCCAACCAGCAGAAATCCAGCCAGGGCGCGCAGCAAAAGGCGCCGCAGAGTCCGGATCAAGGCCAGCCGGCAGCGGGCGGCCAGGACAACCGTTCCGACAACCTGCTGCCGGGCGACGACGGCGCCGAGGACGGCCGCTTCGACGTCGCCGAAGAAGTCAGCCTCGACCAGAATTCGGACCAGGCGCGCAGAATCGGCCAGGCGCCGGACGGCATCGCCGACGCCCTGCCGGACGCCCTCAAGACCCCGCCGGCGACGCAGCCGGTGCCCGACAAGTCCTGAATCCCGGCAAACGGGCGTTGACAGCGCCCGTCCTGCGACATACATTGCCGCAATGTCCATATTTGCAGGCCCTTTCACTTTGCCGCGACCGATTTTCCTTTCCAGAGCGCCGGGCGGCGCGCCATGCTGAGCGGCCGCGGCAGCATCCTGTTCGTGTGCCGGCGCGAGATCGACGATCCGCTGCTGATGCAGGTGGCAAGCGAACTGGGGCAGACGGTCGAGCGCGCCTGGACGCTGGAGGAAGGCCTGGCCAGGATCGACGAGCGCGCGTTCGCGCTGATCCTGGTCGGTTATTCGGGCGACGCCCCGGGCATGCTGGCCGCGGTGCGCGCCCTGCGCGCCCATCCGCGCGCCCTGCACACTCCGCTGGTCGCGATCGGCCTGCCGCAGCCGGCGCCGTTCGACCAGGAGCAGCTGTACGAAGCGGGCGCGATCGCGGTGCTGCACGACCCGCTGTCGCCGACCATCCTGCGCGCCAAGGCGCGCTTCTACATCGACGCCTTCGACAGCCAGGTCGAGCGGCGCCGCGCCGAACTGGCGCTGGTGCAGACCCAGGCGCGGCTGGAAAGCATCATCGAGGCGGCCGAGCTCGGCGTCTGGACCTGGGAAGTCGGCGCCGACCGGGTCGACGCCGACATGCGCATGGCCGAACTGTTCGGCGTGCCCCACGACGCGCGCGGGCGGGCGCCGCTGGCCAGCTACCTGGCCGCGATCCATCCCGACGACGTCGGCGCCACCCAGGCCCAGATCGACCTCGCCGTCGCCAACAAGGGCGGCTATGCCTCGACCTACCGCGTGCGCCGTCCCGATGGCGGCTGGCGCTGGGTAATCGCTCGCGGCCATGTCGAGCAGCACGGCGCGGTGCACGAGCTGCGCGGCGTGGTGATCGACGCCACGCGCCAGCTCGAGGCCGAGCAGGAACTGGCCGCCACCGAAGAGCGCTACCGCACCGTGTTCGACTCGATCGACGAAGGCCTGTGCGTGATCGAGATGCTGTACGACGCCCACGGCAAGCCGTGCGACTACCGTTTCATCGAGGCCAATCCGGCCTTCATCAAGCACACCGGCCTGGTGGACGCGGTCGGCAAGACCATCCGCCAGCTGGCGCCGGGCCACGAACAGCACTGGTTCGACATCTATGGCCAGGTGGCCGAGACCGGCGAAGCGGTACGCTTCGAGAACGAGGCGCGCGCGCTGGGGCGCTGGTACGACGTCTATGCCGCTCGCCTGGGCGGCCATGGGCAGCGCCGGGTGGCGGTGCTGTTCAACGACATCACGGCGCGCCGCCAGTCCGAGGAAGCACTGCGCCAGATGGCGCACGACCTGGCCGAGGCCAACCGCCGCAAGACCGAATTCCTGGCCACGCTGGCGCACGAGCTGCGCAACCCGCTGGCGCCGATCCGCAGCGGCCTGCAGTTCATCCGCCGCGCGCCCGCCGATGCGCAAGGCACGGCGGCGGTGGCGCGGGTGCACGACATCATGGAACGCCAGCTGGGCCACCTGGTCAACCTGGTCGACGACCTGCTCGACGTGGCGCGCATCACGCGCGGCCAGATCGCGCTGCGGCGCGAACGGGTCGACCTGGCGGCGGTGCTGTCGGCCGCGGTCGAATCGAGCCTGCCGCTGATCGAAGCCGCGCGCCACGGGTTCGACGTGCGCCTGCCCAACGAACCCTTGACCCTGGACGCCGACCCGACCCGCCTGACGCAGGTGGTCAGCAACCTGCTCAACAACGCCGCGCGCTACACGCCCAAGGGCGGGCGCATCATGCTGGCGGCCGAGCGCGACGGCGACCAGGCGGTGGTGGCGGTGTCGGACAACGGCATCGGCATCGCGCCGGAAGCGCTGGAACAGGTGTTCGGCATGTTCACCCAGGTTGGCCAGACCCAGCAGCCGGGATCAGGCGGACTCGGCATCGGCCTGTCGCTGGTGCGCAGCCTGGTCGAGCTGCATGGCGGCACGGTGCGCGCGGAAAGCGCCGGGACCAATGCCGGCAGCGTGTTCACGGTGCGCCTGCCGCTGGCGCCGGCACTGCCGGGGGCGGCGCCGTCTTCGGCCTCCGGCGCCGCGCCCGAGCCGGCTGCGCGGGCCGGGCTGCGCGTGCTGGTGGTGGACGACAACCGCGACGCCGCCGAGACCCTGGCCGCCCTGCTCGGCCTGCTCGGCCACAGCGCGCCGGTCGCCAACGACGGCCACCAGGCGCTGCGCATGCTCGACAGCTTGAACCCGCAGGCGGTGTTCCTCGACCTGGGGATGCCGGGCATGTCGGGTTACGAAGTGGCGCAGAAGATCCGCGCGCAGCGGCGCTACGACGGCATACTGCTGGTGGCCCTGACCGGCTGGGGCGGCGAGGCCGACCGTGCGAAGACGGCGGCGGCGGGGTTCGATCGGCATTTGACCAAGCCGGCGACGGTGGAAGCGATCGAAGCGGTATTGGCGGCTATCTAGTTGTTTGAGGAGTGACGGCCGCGGTTATTTCGGTACCTTCAAAACGTCATTCCCGCGGAGGCGGGAACCCAGGTTCGTTGCATAACCACTTCGTCGAAACGTAGTGGCATGTGTGAAAACTTGGGTTCCCGCCTGCGCGGGAATGACAGTATGAGGGTGGTAGCTTAGCCGGCCACCGCCACCTTCTCCACCGGCGCCGCCACTTCCTGCTGGCTGGCGGCGAAGAAACGCTCGACCTTGTTGCTCTGCTCGGCGCTCTGGATCAGTTCGTGCATGCGCGAGGCGGTCAGGTCCCACGAGGTGCCGGCCACCACTTCGCGCATGCGCTGGGCCATGGTCTGGCGCGCGTCGTCGCTCAGGGCCAGCTGGCGTTCGCAGGCGGCGATGTAATCCTCGTACGATTCGGCGATCTCGACCACGTCGCCGTATGGCACCTTGACGTCGGTGATCGGGGTCGACACCGATGGCTTCTCGGCTGCCATGTATTCGAGCACCTTGGTCGGCGAGATGAACTTGGTCGACTCGTTCATCGCGAACGGCAGCAGGCAGACGTCCCAGCCGGCCAGGAATTGCGGCAGCTGGTCGTAGGTGCGCTGGCCCATGTAGTGCACGTTCGGCTGCTTCGGCAGCGAGGCCGGGTCGATCTTGACCACCGGGCCGACCAGCACGATCTGCCATTCCGGATGGGCGTCGGCCATGGCCTTGACCAGTTCGGTGTCGAAACGCTCGTCGATGACGCCGTAGAAGCCCAGGCGCGGATGCGGGATGTTGGCCTGTTCCGGGTGCGAGATCGATGCATCCTGCGCCTGGCGGAAGTGCTTGGCGTCGACGCTGCTCGAGAAGCAGTGGGCGTTGGCGTGGCGGTCGCGTTTCGACTGGTACAGGCTCGGGCCGCCGGTGAAGACGACGTCGGCGATGTTCAGCAGCGCGCTTTCGCGTTGCAGCAGCTGCTTCGGCGCGTTCTTGAACGCGGCCAGCTCGTCCATGCAGTCGTAGATGACTTTCGACGGCTTGAACAGCTGCAGCAGCGGCAGCGCCATCGGGGTGTAGAACCACACGATCGGCGACTCGTCTTCCGGCACCAGGTCGGCCAGCAGCGTCTGCAGGACCGGCAGCTGGTCGTCATGGAAGCCGAACTGCTGGATCGGGGTGTGCGGACGGCAGACGGTGATGTTCGCGGCGACTTGGTTTTTTTCCAGGCGTGCCTCGCCCTCGGTATGCATCGGCTCTTCCACGAAGAGGATGTTGTAGTGTTCGGCCAGACGGGTCATCAGGTGCTGGGGACGCTGGAACACGAAATCCCAACGCAGGTGGCAAAACACGATCAGGGTCGGCATGTTGATTTCCTTTCGCCTTGCTGGAGCTATAGTTGTTGGCAATGTGAAGCCGGGCCGGTTCTTCTCTCTCTGGACGCCGCTGCGGCGGCCGGTCGTGGACCGGGGCGCAGGACGGCGTGTCCGCTGCATGCGGGAACCTGGCCGACCTCAGAATCGTAACATGCAATTTTCCCAATATTTTCATTTATGCGAGGCAACATTGCAACAAAAGCAATTTGGAATGCGCTTCGTATGGATGAGCTTCATAGGGAGAGCCCGGCTCGTGTGCTGCACCATGTAGGGGGCTTCCTACACTCTGACGCGGAAAGCAACTACGAGAATTTGGCTTTTTTTTGATTTACCACCAGCCTCGGCCAGCCGGAAATGCCGGTTTCCGGCACTCCGGGCCGGATTCCGGCGTCGACCCTGTTGCCGAAGGGCAGCAAGAGCGCGCCAGACGGCGCGCCGGGACCGCCCGACAAAACCACGCGCGGATTACACCGCGTGGTACGGTTCCGCGCCTTCGGCGTGACCGTCTTCGCTGAAGCCGGTCGCCACCGACACCCCTTCCAGGCCGAGCGACAGCAGCGCGTCGCACAGTTCGTCGACCTCGTGCGCCAGGTCGGCCGCCAGGTCGACCGGCTTCTCGACGCTGCCCCATGGACGGCCGCCGTCGAGCGCGTACAGGTTGGCGCGCAGCAGCACGTGCTCGCCCATGTCGAGCGGGGCCACGGTAGCGTGCACCGCGTCCGGCGCCAGGTCCTTGGCCGCCAGCAGGCGCTTGGCCTCGGCCAGCAGGCCCAGCATGGCCAACTCGGCCACCGCCTGTTCCTTGGCGCCATAGAACAGGTCCTGGTACAGGAACGACAGTTCCAGGCGCTCGGGTTCCCGCGCCAGGCAACGCGCCAGCAGCGGCGCGGCCGATTCGGTCCACGCGCGATAGCGTTGCATGCGCGCTTCGAAATAGGCGTCGCTGCCGGCTTCGTCCTTCGGCACGCGATAGAACGGGTCGTCGTCGCGCTTGAGCGAGAAGCCGAGCAGGAAGCGCAGCTCGAGCGCGGTCTCGTCGGGCGCGACCGGCTCCCCGGTCCAGCCGCGCATGCTGGCCTCGATGGTCGGCGCCGGCTGCAGCTTTTTTTCCAGCAGCGACGCGGCCGCTTCGCGCAGCATTTCGTGCAGCGTGCCGTAGCCGATATGGTCGATCTCGGCCAGGTCGAAGGCGTGCTGCAGCAGCACCACTTTCGCCTTTTCGCTGTCCAGGCCGGCGCTCTGGAAGCTGGCCGCCAGGGCCCTGAACGCCGCCTCGTCCTGGAAGGTTTCCAGCGCCGCCAGGCCGCCGCGGCTGCGCACGAACAGCGGCACCAGGAAAGCGTCGATTTCGTATTCGACGTCCTTGCCGTCGGCGTCGCGCCGGAAGCGCCAGGTGGCGGCTTCTTCTTCGATGCGCGCGCGCAGCAGGCGGCAGGCCAGCGGGTCGGTGTAGCGGGCCAGCTCGATGGCTTCGTACAGCACCGCGTCGGCGCCCTTGCGGCCGCCCTTGCGCACCGCGCGCCGCACCGCGTGGGTCAGGGCGGCGTCCGGATCTTCGTCCTCGAGCGGGCCGAGACCGGCGGCCGCGGCGTCCTCGCGCTCGGCGATATCCAGGGCCAGGTCGGCCAGCTGGCGGGCCTGGGCATCGGTGTCCCGCTCTTGCGATTCGTCACGCGTGTTGTTCGAGGTGCGGGGAGCGGGACGCTTGTTCTTGGGCATGTCATACTTGAAGAAATTGATCGAGTTGGCATGGTATCACCGCGCGCCGCCCTTGCGAAACGCTCGGAAGGCCCGGGAACTTCCGAAGAGCCGCGCACGCGCCGCCTGCCGGAGTGATAAGCTTCGGGCCAAACATAACAACGTGGCGCCCAGCTGCGCGCTCAGCGACCGAATTCATGCTCGACCGACTCTTCAAACTCCGCGACAACCACACCGACGTGCGCACCGAACTGGTGGCCGGCCTCACGACGTTCCTGACGATGGTGTACATCATCTTCGTCAATCCCTCGATCCTGGGCGACGCCGGCATGCCGAAGGAATCGGTGTTCGTCGCCACCTGCATCGTAGCCGCGCTCGGCACCGCGGTGATGGGCCTGTACGCCAACTATCCGATCGCGATGGCGCCCGGCATGGGCCTGAACGCTTATTTTGCTTATGCCGTGGTCATCGGCATGGGCTTCACCTGGCAGGCGGCGCTGGGCGCCGTGTTCTTGTCGGGCTGCCTGTTCGTCGTGGTCACCCTGCTCGGCCTGCGCAGCATGATCGTGGACGGCATTCCACGCTCGATGCGGGTCGGGATCACGGTCGGGCTTGGCATGTTCCTGGCCCTGATCGCGCTGAAGAACGCCGGCATCGTGGTCGCCAATCCGGACACCCTGGTGAAAGCCGGTGACCTGCACCATCCGGCGGCGCTGATGGCTGCCGCCGGCTTCCTGGTTATCGTCGCGCTGGATCGCCTGCGCGTGCGCGGCGCGATCCTGATCGGCATCGTGCTGGTGACCGTGCTCAGCTTTTTCTTCGGCGGCAATACCTACCACGGCGTGTTCTCGGCGCCGCCGTCGATCGAACCGACCTGGTTCAAACTGGACATCAAGGCCGCACTGTCGGCCGGCATCCTGAACGTGGTGCTGGTGTTCTTCCTGGTGGAGCTGTTCGACGCCACAGGCACCCTGATGGGCGTGGCGCGCCGCGCCGGCCTGCTGGTCGAGGGCAAGATGGACCGCCTGAACAAAGCCTTGCTGGCCGATAGCGGCGCGATCCTGGCCGGCAGCGTGCTCGGCACTTCCAGCACCACCGCCTACCTCGAGAGCGCCTCCGGCGTGCAGGCCGGCGGGCGCACCGGCCTGACGGCGCTGACGGTGGCGGCGCTGTTCCTCGCCTGCCTGTTCATCGCGCCGCTGGCCGGCGCCGTGCCGACCTACGCCACCGCGCCGGCGCTGCTGTTCGTGGCCTGCCTGATGCTGGCCGACCTGGGCGAGATCGACTGGGGCGACACCACCGAGAGCATTCCGGCCGCGGTCACTGCGCTGGGCATGCCGTTTACCTATTCGATCGCGGAAGGGATTGCCTTCGGCTTCATCACCTACGCGGCGCTCAAGCTGCTGACGGGGCGCGCGCGCCAGGTCAAGCCGGTGGTGTGGGTGATCGCGGCGCTGTTCACTTTCAAGATCGCCTACGTGGGCACCTGACAGCGTGCTGGCAGCGTGACCGGAGTGTGACCTCAGAGTTACTCAGCAGCAAGCCAGGTGCGCACGAATCATGCCCGATTGCATCGCATCTCGCTGTCTTTGGGATACAATGTCCGCCAATCCGCGACGCCCTGGCGGCCGCGCAATTTCCACCAACGACGGGCCGGACCGCCCTCGCCTGAGGTTCCACGCGAACGGCGGCCGCACAGAAGCTGATGAAATCCACCCCGATCCCTGCGCTTGTCCTGGCCCTGGCCACAGGCGGCCTGCACGGCGCGGCATGCGCCTCCCCCGATCTTCCCCAAGTGATCGACGTCCACGCGCCGCTCACGGTGGTCAAGCCGCCAATTCCTGATGGCGGCTGGTTCACCTCGGCCGAGCTGGGCGCGATCAGCACCTCGGGCAATACCACCGGCACCTCGGTCACCGGCAAGATCGACGCGCGCCACGAGACGCCGCGCTGGAGCCATGAGTTCCTGCTCAGCGGCTACTTCAAGGAAGACGAGTACGACGACGAGAACGGCGAGCGCCAGCACGTGCGCTCGGCCGAGCGCTGGGCCACCTCGGCCAAGGCCTCGCTCAAGCTGCTGCGCGACGGCCGCCGCGCCTTCGTGCTGGGCAGCCACGTGAACGACAAGTTCGGCGCCTATACCCGCTACTCGACGCTGGCCGTCGGTTACGGCTCGCGTGTGCTGACGCGTCCGGACAAGAGCCTCGATGTGGAAATCGGTCCTGGCTATTTCGCCGGCGAACGCGAGACCGGCGAGGACGAAGATGGCCTGACGGTGCGTGGCGCGGCCCAGTTCCGCTGGCAGGTCAGCCCGTCGGCCTTCTTCGCCCAGACCGTCAGCGTCGAGAAAGGCACCTCGAACACCCACTCGGTGGCCGAGACGTCGCTCAGCACCAAGATCAATGGCACCATGCAGATGAAGGCCGGCTTCTCGATCCGCAACGATACCAGCGTGCCGGACGACAAGAAGAACACCGATACGCAGACCTCGCTGACGATGGTGTATTCGTTCTGACGTGCGGCAAGCCGTCCCCTGGCGCGCCCTGAAGCCCTCCGGCTTCCCGCCGATCGACTGCGGCGCCCATCGTCGATAAGCAACGCTGCGCCTGCCCTTGCCGCGATCCTGGCTAGCCGATCAGCCCGTGGCGCGATGCTTGCGCCACCCACTGCGGGTATTCGGTCATCAGCAAATCGTACAGGGCGGCGTCGGAATGTTCGTCCGGCGCCGCCACCGAGAAGAAGTCGGCGTTGTCGATCAGGCGCCCGTCGAGTTCGTCGAGCTTTTCCAGGAACGGGAAGTCGGAGTCGGCGAAGTTGGCCAGCGCCTTGCTCTTCGACTTGCGGCCCTTGCCGATGCCCATGAATTGCCAGAAGACCGGCTCGCGGCTGGCCCAGCGGATCTGGCGTTCGGTCAGCGGCTTGTCCGAGGTCGAGCCGTCGGTCACGAACATCACGTACACCGGCACCTGCGACTTGTGCGGCGTGTTGCGCGCGCCGCCGCCGCCATCCGGGAAATAGTGGCGGCGCACCGCTTCGATCGCGGCGCCGTAGCGGGTGTCGCCCTCGAGCGGATGGCGTTTGATCATCCGCTCGATGTAGTCCGACCAGTTCGACAGGCCCATCGGCGCGCCTTTGTGCACGTGTTTGCCGAACAGGAAAACGTCGATTTCGCCGTCGTCGTCGAAGCGGCAGCCCAGTGCCAGGATGCGTTCGGCGAAAGCTTGCACCGCCCCGCTGCGGTACAGCGCGCTCATCGAGCCGGAGATATCGAGCACCAGGCAGACCTTGGCGCGGTGCTCGGACAGGCCCGCTTTGGCCAGTGACACACCGGCGGATTTCACCAGGCTGACCAGCTTGGGAGCGGATTGCTCGACGCGCTTTTCCAGATTGATGCGGGCCGCGTTGCCTGCGCCTGGCGCGGAACGAGCCGGCGCTGCGGGCGGCGTATCGGCAACGGTGCCGCCGAAATGGCGTACCAGCGCGTCCAGCCCGCCGTTGAAACCCTGGCCGGCGGCCATGAAGCGCCATTGGCCGTCCTTGCGGTACACGTCACCCAGCATTACCGCCCGCTCCTGCGCGAAGTCCCTGCCTTCGAACGCAAACCGGGCGAACGCGCCGCCCGGTCCGTGCAGGCACAGGCTGCCGCTGCGTAGTTGCGACATCGCGGCGCCCTCACTGCTGGCGACGATGCTCACGCGTTCGACCCACGCCGGCAAGCGGCCGAGGTCGAAACGGAAGCCATCCCGATCGCCGCCGACCGCCGCCAGGGTCACGGCGCCGCATGGCGTGCCCGGCTGGTTGAAGAACGTCATATAGCGTTCGTCGGCCAGCTTGCCGCCGGCATCGAGTGCGAAACAGGCGAAGTCGAGATCCAGCCCCTGCGCCGGCAGGCCGACCTGCAGCATACCGCCCGGAACCTGTTGCGCCAACGGCAGGCGTTCGCCGCGCGAGAGTTGTTGCATGCTGCCTCCGGTTGCATCGTGGATGTTATTGGATGGGTATAAGCCGCTGCCCTCATTCTGGCTGATGAGTTCCCGGCCTTCAAGTTTTTTCGGTATCTCTGCTGGCACGCGTCTTCGCCCTTGCCTCTTTCCTGATGGCTTGTGTGGTGTGTGTTTGTGTTGTTTGAATTGTTAGCGGTGAATGAATCAGGTTGGGGAGATATTTATGTTGGTTAGTTACGTTTTATGAGATCGGACTAATGCACCATGGCTCCTTGCACCATCCTCATATCGTCATTCCGGTTGCGAATCGTCTGTCCATGCAAGCTCCAGGACATCGCCCTGATCCTGCACCAGTCCGAATCCGAGACGCGCATACAGTGTCCGTGCAGGGCCGTTATCGGCCCGCACCCGCAGCGCAATCGCGTCCTCTTCCCGCTGCAGGGTCGTCAGTACGGCCAGCGCCACGCCCTTCCTGCGCTGCCCGCCAGCGACTGCCAGGTCCACGACGCGCACGCCCGATGCTGCCCTTGCCAGCAGCACCCAGCCCAGCGGCCCCTCTTCGCTTTCCAGGAGCCAGGATTGCGCCTGAGGATAGCGCAACGCATAGTCGGCATCGCGCTGCCCCTGCTGGTGCCGCGCAATGGCGCTGATCACGCTGCGCGGCACCGGCAGCGCCCCCAGGTCCGGTCGGCAGGACAGGTACAGCTCGGCAAGGAAGCCCTCGTCCCGCTGCCCCGGCGTGCGCCCGGACAGCGCGCCGAAGCGCCTGGTCGCCGATGCGTTCACGCGGCCCGCGTCTGCTTGCCGGCGGCGACCAGCGCAAACAGGCTGATCAGCGCCGCCGCGCTCAGGTAGTAGCCGACGTATTCCAGCCCATAATTGCCCCCCAGCCACATCGCGATATACGGCGCCAGCGAGGCGCCGAGGATGCTGGCGAAGTTGAAGGTCAGCGAGGCGCCGGTATACCGCACCTCGGCCGGGAACAGCTCGGCCAGCAGCGTGCCCAGCGGACCATAGGTGAACCCGACCAGGCACATTCCCAGCACCATGAACAGGGTCACCGCGACCCAGCCGCCGGACCCGAACAACGGCCCGTACAGCAGGCCGAACACGGCGATCGCGCCGCTGACCAGCATCATCGCCGTGCGCCGTCCGCGGCTGTCGGCCAGCAGCGCCGACGGCGGAATCGTCAACGCGAAGAACAGCACCGCGAACAGCTGCAGCAGCAGGAACTGCTGGCGCGTGAAGCCCAGCTGCGCCGTGCCCCAGCTGAGCGCGAACACCGTCATCAGGTAGAACACGACGAAGGTGGCCAGCGCGATCAGGGTGCCCAGCACCAGCGCGCGCCGGTGGTCGCGCATCACCGCCACCATCGGCACCTTCACGCGCGCCTTACTGTCGAGCACCTTCTGGAAGTCGGGCGTCTCGGTGATCTTCAGGCGCACGTACAAGCCGACCGCCACCAGCAGCGCGCTGGCCAGGAACGGGATGCGCCAGCCGTAGCTGAAGAAGGCGGCGTCGCTCATCAGTTCGCCCAGCAGCAGGAAGGTGCCGCCGGACAGGAAGAAGCCGATCGGCGCGCCCAGCTGCGGGAACATGCCGTACCAGGCGCGCTTGCCGGGCGGCGCGTTCTCGGTGGCCAACAGCACCGCGCCGCCCCATTCGCCGCCCAGGCCCAGGCCCTGGCCGAAACGGCACAGGGCCAGCAGCAGCGGCGCCGCCACGCCGGCCTGGGCATAGGTCGGCAGCAGCCCGATCAGGACCGTGGACAGGCCCATGGTCAGCAGCGCCGCCACCAGCGTGGCCTTGCGGCCGATGCGGTCGCCGAAGTGGCCGAACACGGCCGAGCCGACCGGACGCGCGAAGAAGGCAATCGCAAACGTCGCCAGCGACTGCAGCACCGCCGCGCCGGGGTCGCCGGCCGGGAAGAACAGGCGCGGGAACACCAGCACCGCGGCGGTGGCGTAGATATAGAAGTCGTAGAACTCGATGGTGGTGCCGATCAGGCTGGCGAACAGTACGGTGCGCGGCTTGTTGGCCGGGACCGGATTCGCGCCCGGCGCCGGAGTCGATGATGCAACGCTCATGCGCCGGCCTTGGCCAGCGCTTCGCGCACCGCGTCGGCGCTGTCGGGCCGCACCACGCGCGCCACTTCCTGCCCGTCCTTGAGCACCACCACGCTTGGCCACAGCTTGATGCGGAACGAGCGTCCCAACGGACGTCCCGGACCGTCCTCGACCTTGATGTGGCGTGCCTGCGGATAGTCGGCCAGCCCCTGCGCGATCAGCGGCTCGCCGGCGCGGCAGTAGCCACACCAGTTGGTGCCGAAGTCGAGGGCGACGATGCCGGGCGTGGCGTCGATGCTGCTGCGTTCGGGCTGGGCGGTTTCATACGGTGCGGTCATGGCTCGGTCTCCTTTGTTATAGCTTCATCAACGCCATAAGCCTACCCGAAAACCGGCACGCCGGCACGGGCGCCGCACGAAGCGGACCGATCATCTCGAAGCGGGTCGAATGTGAGTCATCGGAATGTGAGGCAGCGTACGGAAGACGCCGCTTGCGGGTGGCACGCTGGACCCAGCTTATGCAAAGGAGATAGCCATGTCAGACAATCTGAACGACCGAGGCCAGCAGGACCGCTCGCGCATCAACGTGCACGAGGAATGGGAAGTGCGTCATTGGACCGAAGCGCTGGGCGTGAGCCGCGAGCAACTCGAAAGCGCGGTGCGCCAGGTCGGTCCGAGCGTGAACGCGGTGCGCGAGCATCTCGGCCGCCACTGATCTTCCCGCAGCAGGCCGGCGTGCTTTACAGCATTGACCGGTAGCGCGGCCCCGGCAGCTTGCCGCGGCCGCGCCTTCGATTTTTACGGCGCTCTGGCACCAGAACCGGCACCAGCCTGCCGCGGTCTACACCACATTCCCCGGGGCGCGAGCCTGAGACTGCGCGCTCCGTTCCCTGCAGCATCCCAACCAGCAATCAACCAGTGACAAGGAGCGATTGAATGAACATGCCCAAGCAACAGCAGCAGCCACCCGGTAGCGAGAAGGAACTGACCCCGCAGGCCGACCACGGCGAGTCCAGCTACCGCGGCTCGGGCCGCCTGCAGGACAAGGCCACCGTGATCACCGGCGCCGACAGCGGCATCGGCCGTGCGGTGGCGCTGGCGTTCGCGCGCGAAGGCGCCGACGTGCTGATCTCGTATCTGAACGAGCATGACGACGCCAGGGAAACCGCGCGCCTGGTCGAGGAAGCCGGCCGCAAGGCGGTGCTGGTGCCGGGCGACCTGGCCGATCCGGCCCACTGCCGCGCCATCATCGACAAGGCGGTGCAGGAATTCGGCCGCATCGACGTGCTGGTCAACAATGCCGCGTTCCAGATGTCGCACGAGTCGATCGAGGACATCCCGGACGACGAGTGGGATTACACCTTCAAGGTCAATATCAGCGCCATGTTCCATACCTGCAAGGCGGCGGTCAAGCACATGAAGCCGGGTTCGTCGATCATCAACACCACCTCGATCAACTCGGACAAGCCGGTGCCGACCCTGCTGGCCTATGCCACCACCAAGGGCGCGATCGCCAACTTCACCGCCGGCCTGGCCCAGCTGCTGGCCGAAAAAGGCATCCGCGCCAACTCGGTGGCGCCGGGCCCGATCTGGACCCCGCTGATCCCGTCGACCATGCCGCCCGACCAGGTCGAGAGCTTCGGCAGCCAGGTGCCGATGAAGCGCGCCGGCCAGCCGAAGGAAGTCGCGCCGGCCTTCGTGATGCTGGCCTCGGACGAAGCCAGCTACATCTCGGGCGCGCGCATCGCCGTCACTGGCGGCACACCGATCCTGTAACACGCTCCCCCGCGGCGCGCACGCGCGCGTCGCCCGCGCTTGTCCTGCGCCCTCCCTTAACGGGCGGCGCCGGGCGTGGCATACTGACCAGATCATCAGACTGGAAGCGCCACCATGAACCAGCAAGCGCGCTCGCCGCAACCCGCCACGGACGCCGGGCGCGAGCAACCTCCCCTGCCCGCCCTGCTCCCCGTGCTGACCTGCGTCGCCATGCTGGCCTTCGCCGGCAACTCGCTGCTGGCCCGCCTCGCCTTCCAGACGACCGGCATCGACGCCGCAGCGTTCACCGCCATCCGCATCGTCGCCGGCGCGCTGACGCTGCTGGCGATCCTGCGCTTCCAGCGCGGCAAGCTGGCCGTCGGACGCAACGCATGGTGGTCGGCGGCGCTGCTGTTCACCTACGCGGCGGCGTTTTCCTTCGCCTACCGCGACATCGGCACCGGCGCCGGCGCGCTGGTGCTGTTCACCTCGGCCCAGCTGGTGATGATCGGCTATGGCCTGGTCAAGGGCGAGCGGGCCAGCATCGCCGGCATGCTGCTGGCGCTGGGCGGCATGGCCGCGTTCCTGCTGCCTTCGGCCTCGGCGCCGTCGCCCGGCGCCGCCCTCCTGATGGCGCTGGCCGGCGCCGCCTGGGGCGGCTTTTCGCTGCTGGGGCGCTCGGCCGGGCCGCCGGTGCTCAATACCGCCGTCAGCTTTTTGCTGGCGGTGCCGCTGGCGCTGTTGCTGTTGCTATTGCTGCTGCCGGCCGCACGCGACGCACCCGTGTTCGACCCGCCCGGCGCCGTCTACGCAGTCGTCTCCGGGAGCATCACCTCGGCGCTCGGCTACGCGGTCTGGTACTGGGTGCGCAGCCGCCTGAGCGCGATCGGCGCCGGCGCGGTGCAGTTGTCGGTGCCGGTGATCAGCGCGGTCATGGGATTGCTGTTCCTGGGCGAACGGATGAGCGCATGGGGCATACTCGCCGGGCTGGCGACGCTGGCCGGCGTGGCCTGGGTCATGCTCAGCGCGAAGAAGGCGCCGCCGAGGTAGCAATCGGGACAAGCGTCCCCATGTGCCTTGCATGACCATCGTTACCGATACGCCATGCGAACCTTCATGCGCAGTCTTGTTGTTGCGGTTTTCCTGATCCTGGGCTGGGGCCTGCTGGAACCGGCCGTCGAACGCGCCATGTACACCGCGCGCCTGCTGGCCATGCCCGTGCCCGAGACGCTGGCGATGCCGGTCGAGGGCGTGCGCCGGCGCGAGCTGCGCGACACCTGGCACGGCGCGCGCAGCGAAGGCCGCAAGCACGAGGGCATCGACATCTTCGCCAAACGCGGCACGCCGGTGAAATCGAGCACCCAGGGCATCGTGGCGCGGGTCGGCACCAACCGCCTGGGCGGGCTGGTGGTGTGGGTGCTCGGCCCGGGCGGCCAGCGCCATTACTACGCCCACCTGGAGCGCTACGCCGGCGTGTCGCCGGGCATGCGCATCGAGGCCGGCCATGTGCTGGGCTACGTCGGCAACAGCGGCAATGCCGCCGGCACGCCGCCGCACCTGCACTACGGTGTTTACGAAGCCGGCGGCGCGATCAATCCCTACCCGATGCTCAAGGCCGAACCGGAAAGCGTCAGAACAGGTCTTCGCGCCGCAGGCGCGGCGTCTCGCCCGGGACCGGAACCGGGATAGCCGCGGGCGCAGGGGCAGGTGCCGGAGCAGGCTGCACTTCCAGCGGCGGCGCCGGCGGCGGCACGTCGACCGGCTCGAACGATTCGACCGGCTCGCTCGATTCGATTGCTGGTGGCGGGGTGACTTCCTCGAACGACTCGTCGTCGGCGAATTGATCGGGCACCTCGTACACTTCTTCCGGCGCTTCCTCGTAACGGCGCGGCTCGGGCTTGCGCGCGCCAGGGAACCGAGCTTGCGCATCGATACTGCCGCCATCCAGCGCGCTCTTGAAGAAGTCGCCCACCAGCAGCGCCGCATTGTGGCCGCCCTGGCCCCAGTAGGTGCTGCGAATCGCCACGCGGTTGTCGTTGAAGCCGACCCAGGCCCCGGCCACCAGGTTCGGATGCATCAGGATGAACCAGCCATCGGTGTTGTTCTGGGTGGTGCCGGTCTTGCCGGCGACGTCGCCATAGATGCCGAAGCGGTAGCGCACGCCGCCGCCGGTGCCGCGGTTGACCACCCCGCGCAGCATGTCGATCAGCGCCAGCGCCGACGCCTGCGACATGGCGCGCTCGGGCTGGCCGGTGCTGAAGTCGGCGACGATCTGGCCGTCGCGGTCTTCGATGCTGCGCACGATCACGGGCTTCCTGTACTGCCCCTCGGCCGCGATGGTCGAATAGGTGCTGACCATCTCCAGCAGCGTCACCGGGCTGGTGCCCAGCGCCAGCGACGGCACCGCTTCGAGCCTGCTCTGGCGGATGCCCATGCCCTGCGCCAGGCGCACCACCGGCCCGACGCCGACTTCCTGCATCACCTGGGCGGTAATCGTGTTCTTCGAGAACACCAGGCCTTCGCTCATCGGCATCATGCGTCCGCTGTTGCCGCTCATGTCGGTCGGCTTCCACACGCTGCCGCCGGCGCCGCGGAATTCCTGCACCACGTCGCGGTAGGCCTGGTCGGGCGGGATGCCGCGTTCCAGCGCGGCGCCATACACGATCGGCTTGAAGGTCGATCCCGGCTGGCGCGCGGCCTGGGCCACGTGGTCGAACTGGTCGCGCTCGAAGTCGCGGCTGCCGACCCAGGCTTTCACCTCGCCGCTGGTCGGATCGACCGCCACGAAGCCGGCTTCCAGGCGCGACTTGGCGCTCTTGAGCGTGCGCATGAACTGGCGGTCGCCTTTGAGCCGCTTGAGCGCCGCGGCCGGCGCCTCGCCCTGCTCGACTGCGTTGCGATATTCGCCGCTCTCGCGCACGAAGGCGTCCAGGATCTGCGGGTGCGAATTCCAGTAGTACCTGAACGGCTCCAGGCTCTGGCGCATGGCCGTGTACATGCCGGTCGAGGTCGAGCGCGCCACGCTCGGCAGCGCCCACTCGACGTCGGCGATCGCCTGCAGCGTATTCGCCTGGCGCTCGACCGCGCGCTCGGCCGCGGCTTGCAGATTGCCGTCGAGCGTGGTGCGCACCACCAGGCCGTCCAGCTGCAGGTCGTAGTCGTTGTCGTCGGCCCACTCCTGCAGCCACTTGCGCACGTAGGCGGTGAAGTGGTTGTCCTTGCCGCTGCGGTCCGGAAGGCGCGCGAAGCGCAGGCGCAGCGGACGTTTCACCAGCGCCCGGTAGCGCGCTTCGCTCAGCACCTCGTGCTTGCGCATCTGGCCCAGTACCACGTTGCGGCGCGCCTTCGAGCGTTCCGGCTTGGTCACCGGATTGTAGTAGTGGGTGCCCTTCAGCATGCCGACCAGGGTGGCCGACTCCAGCACGTCGAGCTTGAGGGCGGGTTTACCGAAATAGGTGCGCGCCGCCATCTCGATGCCGTAGGCATTGTACAGGAACGGCACGGTGTTCAGGTAGGCTTCCAGGATCTCGGTCTTGCTGTAGGTGTTCTCGATCTTGATCGCGGTGATCAGCTCCTTCATCTTGCGGTTGATGCTGCGGCTGCGCCCGATCTCTTTCGGGAACATATTGCGCGCCAGCTGCTGGGTGATGGTCGAGCCGCCCTGCGAGTCGCCCTTCAGGGTGGCCCAGGCGGCGCCGGCCACGCGCCGGAAGTCGACGCCGTGGTGGCGATAGAATCGGTGGTCTTCGGTGGCGATCAGGGCCTCGATCACGCGCGGCGAGATCTGCGACAATTTGACGCGCTCCTGCAGGCCCTGCTCGAAGGTGCCGAGCTTCTTGCCGTCGCTTGAGAGGATCACGGTCGGGCGCGAGGAACTGGCCTGCTGCAGGTCGTCGATGCCGGGCGTGAGTGGGATCAGGACCAGCAGCCAGGCCAGGAACAGCGACAGGCCGGCGGCCACCGTCCACAGCGACAGCAGCGCCAGTTTCACCGGCAGCGGGCGGCCATGCAGCCGTTGGCGCGCCCCGGCATGCACCGCCCCAGCGCGGTGCGAGGCCGATGCAAACAGGCGGCGCCCGAGCCGCAGCGCCCGTTCCTTCAGCGATTCCGGGCCGCTCGCGCCATCGGCGGCGCGCGCATGCGCTGTCTGTTCCTGGTCGGTGTTCTTGTTCTCCTGATGCTGGTCCACGCGTGTTCCTTGCCTGCGAATTCGTCAATATTCGGCAAGTATAGCCGACCGGCCGCGCGTCCACGGCACGGCTCGGCGGCGCGGCGTGCGGCCGCGCTTCAGGCAGTCGGCGCCGGCTCCACGCGGCGCGCGCGCAGCAGCGGTTCCAGCGCCTCGACCGGCTGCGGGCGGCCGTAGATGTGGCCCTGTACCTCGTCGCAGCCGCAGCCGCGCAGGCAGTCGAGCTGCTCGAGCGTCTCGACGCCCTCGGCGATCACGCCCATGCGCAGGCCGTGCGCCAGCGAGACGATCGCTTCCACCAGCGCCGCGCCGTCGGCGCTGCCGGCGATGTCCTGCACGAACGAGCGGTCGATCTTGAGCACGTCCACCGGCAGGCGCTTCAGGTACGACAGGCTCGAGTAGCCGGTCCCGAAGTCGTCGATCGACAATTTGACGCCCATGCGCTTGAGGCACAGCATGGTCTGGATCGCGGCCTCGACGTCGTTCACCATCATGCTCTCGGTCAGCTCGATCTCGAGCGAATTGGCCGGCAGCCCGGTTTCGTCCAGCACCTGCGCCACCGTCGCCACCAGGTCGGGCTCGGCGAACTGGCGCGCCGACAGGTTGACCGCCACCCGCAGCGGCCCGAAGCCGGCGCGCTGCCAGCGCCGGTTCTGCTGGCAGGCGGCGCGCAGCACCCAGGCGCCGATCGGCACGATCAGGCCGGTCTCCTCGGCCAGCGCAATGAAGCGGTCCGGGCGCACGCTGCCGAGCAGCGGATGGCGCCAGCGGAGCAGCGCCTCGGTGCCGACCACGGTGCCGCTGGCCAGGTCCACCTGCGGCTGGAAGTGCAGCTCGAACTGCCCGGCCTCCAGTGCATGGCGCAGCGCGCCTTCCAGCGCCAGGCGGTCGAAGGCGTGGGCGTTCATGTCCGGCGCGTAGAAGCGCACCCCGTTGCGGCCGATGGTCTTGGCGCGGTACATGGCGATCTCGGCGTGCTTGACCAGGGTGTCGGCGTCGCCGCCGTCGGCCGGCCAGGCGGCCACCCCGGCGCTGCAGCCGAGCACCAGGGACTGCCCCTCGAGTTCCAGCGGCAACGCCACCGCGTCGCGCACCTGCTGCACGCGGGAGGCGGCCTGGCGCTCATCGGCGCAGCCGGCCAGCACCAGCACGAAGTCGTCGCCGCCGACCCGCGCCGCGGTATCGCTCGGACGCAACGCACCGATGATGCGCACGGCCAGCGCGCGCAGCGCGGCGTCGCCGGCGCGCCGGCCCAGGGTGTCGTTGATCAGCTTGAAGTGGTCGATGTCGAGCGCCACCGTCCACACCGGCAGCGCGCCGGCGTTCGCGATGGCGCGTTCGAGGCGGTCGGTGAGCAGCGCGCGGTTGGGCAGCCCGGTCAGGGTGTCGTAGTGGGCATGGCGTTCCAGCTCGGCCTCGTAGCGCCTGGCGGTGGTGACGTCGTACACGATCACCACGAAGTGCGTGGTGAGGCCGGCAGCGTCGCGCACCGGCGCCACGTACACGTCGCTCACCAGTTCGGCGCCGTCGCGGGTGCGCTGGGCCACCAGCGCATGGCCGGCGCGCTGCTCGTCCAGCGCCTGGCGCAGCTCGCCCAGCGCGGGCAGGTCGGCATCGAGCCCGGCGACGGTGCGCAGCGGCTGGCCCGCCAGCTCGGGCGCGGGAATGCGGAACACCTGCTCGCAGGCCGGGTTGACGTATTCGATCGGATACCCGGACGAACGCGCATCCACCAGCAGGATCGGATTGACGGCCGCGTCCATCGCCTGGCGGTACAGCCGCAGCGCGCCGCTGGCCCGTTCCAGCGCCGCGGTGCGCTCGCCGACCAGCGCTTCGATGCGGCGCGTGCGCCGCACCCGGCCCTGCACCAGCGCAGCGGCGGCAAAGCTCAGCACCAGGCCCAGCGCCAGCGTGGTCAGCTCGGCGGTGTGGCTGGCCAGCGGCGGCGGCGGCTCCTGGACCACCAGCTGCCACGGGCTGCCGGCGATATTGAATTCCTCCACGTGGCGCAGCCCTGCGCCGCCCAGCAGCGCATCCCAGCGCCCGCCCGGCGCGGCCAGGCTGCCATGCTGGTAGGCGGTGACGATATTGCCGTGCATGTCGGGCGCACGCAAGGACATCGCCACCCCGTTGCCGTCGAGCAGACGCACCGCCGACAACGTGCCGCCGACCAGCAGGCCGACGTCGAGCACCACGGCAGTGTCGCCGACGACGCTCGCGCGCCGCTCGGCCATGGTCGTGGGGAGCGCGCCGGCGCGGTACACCGGCAACACGATCAGCAGGCCCTGGCGCCGGCCGCCGCCCTGCAGCAGGGTCATGATGCTGCTGGCGGCCGGCTCGCCGCTGTCGATCGCGCGCCGGGTGAAAGCGCGCTGCTGTTCCGACGACCAGGCGTCGTAGCCGTAGGTGACCTCGTTGCCCTCGATCGGCGCCACGTAATCGTTGACCAGGTAGCGCTCGCGCCTGGCGGCGCGCACCAGTGGCCCGGCGGGGCCGCGCTCCCGGATCGCGAAGCCGGGCCAGTCGCGCGCGCGCTCGGCCTCGAACGCGGGGCGCTCGGCGTCGCTGACGAAGCGGTGGAAGGCCAGCGCCAGCAGGTAGTCGTGGCGCGCCGCCAGCGGTGCGGCGAAGGCATCGAACTCGGCGCGGGTCACGTTTTTCGACGCCCGCAGGAACAGATTCACGGCGCGCAGCGACTCGGTCGCCTCGCCGAAGGCGCGCGTCACGCCCGCCACCCGTACCGCGGTGCGCTGCGCGAATTCGGCGCGGGTGCGGTCCGCCTCCATCGTGCGCACCGCGCCGCACAGCAGCGCCGTCAGCGCCAGGCCGAGCGCACACGTGGCCAGCGCGGCCCGCGACAGGTCGCGACTACGGTGCAGCAGACGGCTGGCGAATGCGTGTCGCATGGAGGCGATGCTAGCGCATATCCGGGCGCTCCGGCGAACCGCACGCCAACTGCGCGCATGCAAAACCGTAACGCCTGAAGGTGCGGACTGGATCCGGCCCGGCCGTCACTCGACCGCATGCTGCGCAGCGCGCGCCGATCGTTTATCATCTCGCCATGCCGCCCGATTCCCTCACCTTGCCCAAGGACGCACCGCCGCAGCGCGTGCTGCGCCAGTTCCGCATTGTCTTCAATGCCGTGAAAACCCATTTTCGCCAGCTCGAACGCGAGTCCGGCCTGGGCGGGGCCCAGGTGTGGGCGCTGTCGGTGATCGACAGCCAGCCCGGCATCGGCGCCACCAGCCTGGCGCGCGCCCTCGACATCCACCAGTCCACTGCCAGCAACCTGGTGCGCGGCTTGGTCGAGCGGGGCTACGTGGGCGCCGCGCGCGAAGGCAGCGACCGCCGCAGCGTGGCGCTGCGCATCCTGCCGCCAGGGAAGGAAATCCTGCTGCGCGCGCCGGCGCCGCTGGCCGGCGTATTGCCGAACGCCCTGGCCAGCCTCGACGACGAGACGCTGCTGCGGCTGGAGCACGATCTGGCGCGGCTGATCGCGCAACTCGACACCGACGAATCGGCCGGCAAGATCCCGCTCGCGCAGTCGTAAAGCGGCGCGGCGCTCAGGCGCAACCGATGCTGCGCTCAGGCGCAACCGAAGCTGCGCCCTCGTCCCGATCCAATCGTCAAGGCGCTGTACTCGTTAGCTGTGGATGAGGATTGAACTGCTGAGTTGATCCGCGGTCCAACTCCGGTCGTCGTTCCCCGGGGAGAGGATCATGAAAGCGCCGCGCTTTGCCAGGCTGTTTGCCCAACTGCCCTCGCTGAACCAGCCCCAGCGGCTGCAGGTGCTCGCGGCCCTGCATCCTGCTGCCGGACTGGATCGCATCATCGGCCTCATCCACGAGATCCGGTCGGTCGGGCGTCACTGCCCGCACTGCCGATGCGACAAACTGGTCCGGCATGGCCATGCCAACGACCTGCAACGCTTTCGCTGCCGCCGGTGCGGCCGCACCTTCAACGACCTCACCGGTACGCCGCTGGCGCGGCTGCGGCTGCGCGCCAAATGGCCGGACTACCTCGATGCGCTGCTCGCGGCGAAGCCGGTGCGAAGTGCCGCCAGGCGCGTCGGCGTGCACCGCAACACCGCGTTTCGCTGGCGCCACCGCTTCCTCGACCGGGTCAAGCATGACCGCCCGGCGCAGTTGAGCGGCATCGTGGAAGCCGACGAGATGTTCCTGCTCGAATCGCAAAAAGGGGCGCGCAACCTCGATCGCCCACCGCGCAAACGTGGCGGCGCCGCGCCGCTGCGCGGCGTTTCGCGCCACCTGGACTGCATCCTGGTCGCGCGCGACCGCAGCGGGAACACCATCGACGCCGTGACCGGCCGCGGCGCCTTGAAAGCGACGCAGCTGGTGCGGCATCTGCTGCCGAAGCTCGCGCCGCAAGCGTTGCTGGTGACCGACGCCAACGCCGCCTACCGCGCCTTCGCCCGTGAACAGCGTATCGCACACCAGGCCGTCAATCTCCAGGCCGGCGAGCGGGTCCGCGCCAGTACGGCCGGCGCCATCCATGTCCAGAACGTGAACGCCTACCACCGGCGCTTGCGGGAGTGGCTGGCGCATTTTCACGGCGTCGCCTCGCGCTACCTGCCCAACTACCTGGGTTGGCATTGGGCGCTGGATGCTGGGCGGGTCACTTCCGTCGAACAATTGCTGCGCATCGCAATCGGAGTCATCCATACCTTACGGTGACAGCGCCATCGTCAATCGTCGGCGCCGCGGAAGCGCCGCAACGCCAGGTTGACCAGCGATTCCACGCTGCCTTCACGCTCGTGCACCGCGCGCAGCCGCCAGGCGTCGCCGCCCTCCTTCGCCACCCGCGCCAGATGGGGCAGCGCGGCGCCCGCGCCGAGCCGCTCGGCATGCGGCGCGATGCGTTCGAGGGTGGCCAGGATGTCGTCGCGCAACAGCACCGACTCGTGACTCTGCGGCAGCACGATGGTGCCGTCCAGCCCGAAACGGCAAGCCTGGAAGCGGTTGTAGTTGTAGACCAGGTAGTCGTCCTCGCGCGCAGGCGGCTCATTCTCTTCCAGCAGATAGCTGCACAGCGCCTGCAGGTAGGCCGCCAGCGCCGCCGCGTGTTCGACGGTGAGCGGAGTGTCGCACACGCGCAGCTCGATGGTGCCGTATTCGGGCTTCGGGCGCAGGTCCCAGTAAAAGTCCTTCATGCTGCGCACGATGCCGGTGTCTTCCATGCGCTTGAAATAGTCGCGCTCGAAGTCTTCCCACCTCAAGAGAAATGGCGCGCGGCCCGACAGCGGGAAGGCGAACACCGAGTTCAGGCGCGCCGACTGGAACGCCGTGTCGCTGCCCTGCAGGAAGGGCGACGAGGCCGACAGCGCGATGAAGTGCGGGATGTAGCGGTTCAGCGCGTGCAGCAGGAACAGCGCCTGGTCGCCATTGCCGCAGCCGATGTGCACGTGCTGGCCGAACACGGTGAACTGCTTGGCCAGGTAGCCGTACAGGCTCGACACTTCCTTGAAGCGCGGCTTCTCATAGATGCGGCGCTGCGACCATTGCTGGAACGGATGGGTGCCGCCGCCGGCCAGGCCGACGTTCAGGCGGTCGCCGGCAGCAAGCAAGGTATCGCGGATCAGGTGCAGCTCGTCCACCAGCGGCGCGTAGCCGGTATGCACGCTGCTGTTCACCTCGATCATGCTCTGGGTGATCTCCGGCGTCACCGCGCCGGGGAAAGGTTTACGGTTCAGCAGGTCGAGCATGTCGGGCGAGGCCGGCGCCAGATCGAAGTCGGACAGGCCGACCAGCTGCAGCTCGAGCTCGACGCCCATGGTGAGCGGAGAGGATGCGGCGAATTCAGGCAGTGGCATCGTGTTTTTCCTTTGGCTTGTTCGGCGGCAGCGCCGGGTGCTGGCTCGACTCCTTGGCCTGGGCCAGCGCGCGCTGGGTCAGCACCGGCGCCAGCACCTCGGCCAGGATCGCCATCGCCGCCAGCGGCGCCAGGCTGTCGAACAGGTCCACTCCCAGGCGCCGGGTCTGCTCCACCATCACGATCGTGAACACCGCCATCGGCATGATCGCGACGCCGGTCAGCGCGCCCTTGCGCGCCGAGATGCCCGAGGCGCGCGCGGTGGCCGTGCACGCCGCCACCTTCACCAGCGCGCGCACCAGCAGCAGCAACAGGCCGAGCATGAAGCCGTCGAACACCGAGCGCCATTCGACCGTGGTGGCCACGAAGAAGAACAGCAGCACCGCCAGCAGGTCGCCCAGCGCGCCGAAATTGCGTTGCGCCGGGCTGAGCGTGATGCGGCGGTGGCGCGCCACCAGGCCGAAGGTCAGCGCCGCCAGCACCGGCGACAGGCGCAGCTCGTGGGTCACCGCCACCAGCAGGAACACGGCCACCGCAAAGGTCAGGGTGGCGTCCGCGCGCGCATGACCCACCAGGCGCTGCCACAGCGGCACCAGAAAGCCGAACGCCGCGCCCAGGCCGCTCGAGGCGGCCAGCACCACCAGCCCGGTCCAGCTGGCGTGCACCACGTCGCCCGAGGTCTGGAACACGCCGACCCCGACCGTGACGTTGAACACGAACACCGCCAGCACGCAGTTCATGGCGGTCAGGTGCATGGCGCGCTCGGTCACCTGGCCCGCCCCACCCTCTTCGTTGATGACGCGTAGCAGGCCGGCGGGCGAACTGGCCATCGCCAGCGCGGCGAGCAGGCAGCTCGACAGCGGCGCCACGTTGCAGGCGCGCGCCACCAGGTAGACGGCAATCCAGGTCAGTGCGGATTCGAGCAGCGCGGTGAGCGGCAGCCAGGGATTGGTGCGCAGCCAGCGCAGGTTGATGCGGTAGCCGAGCTCGAACAGCATCAGGCCGAAGCCGAGGTTGGCGAGCATCAGGAAGGCGTCGGCCTGGGCCGGCGGCAGGTAGCCGCTGGCGAGATTGCCGAAGATGAAGCCGCACAGGCCATACACCGCGATGCGCGGCACCGAGGCCCAGCGGTACAGCAGTTCGCCGGCCATCCAGGCCAGCGTCAACGCCAGCGGCCAGGCCAGGGCGTCGGTCAGGGACAGCAGTTCACGCATCGATGGCATCCAGGTGAATGCGCAAGCGCGCGGCGGGTGGCCGCACGGCGCGGTGGTCCGGCTGGCGTGAACGCGGCGGGTGGCGCCATATCAGGCCAGGGTCGCGGCATGCTGCGGCAAGCATGGCGGCGGCACGGCGACCGTCGAAAAAATGTCCCCCGGCGAACGCCTGGGGGACGAAAAGAAACGGTGTGAGCCGCCTCATCGCTGATCGGGCAACCGGAACTGCGGGCCGGTCGCCACTCAGCTATATTGCCTCAGAAATATAACGAAGGCAACCCTATTTGTGGAAATGTGTTTACGTCCGTCGCAGCGCCCCGCGGTGCGATGCAGCAATTTTGCATTGATATCGCGACCGTAGCCGGCGCGAAGCCGTATCTTGCGGCGCAGCATCGTGTCGTGCGCTTTGACAGTTTTTGTAAGGTGCGGGCATGTTCTTGAGCTCGACAATATCATCCAGGCCATCGACAAGGAGAAACGTATGGACGCACTACCCGGTTGGCTGCAGGCGGGACTGTGGGGTTTGCTGGCCGGCGGCGCCCTGCTGCTGGGCGCCTTCGCCGGCGTGCGCTTCGCGGCGCCGCAGCGCCTGGTGGCTGCCGTCATGGCCTTCGGCAGCGGCGTGCTGATCTCGGCGCTGTCGTTCGAGCTGATGGACGAGGCGATCGCGACCGGCGGCTTTGCCGCCACCGCCGCCGGCTTCCTGATCGGCGCCGTGATCTACACCGGCGCCAACTGGCTGCTGGCGCGCCAGGGCGCGCGCCACCGCAAGCGCTCCGGGCCGCACCAGCCATCGGAACGGGAGGATGGCGGCAGCGGCACGGCAATCGCCATCGGCGCCCTGCTCGACGGCATTCCGGAATCGATCGTGATCGGTTTGTCGCTGCTGGGCGGCAAAGGCGTGAGCATGGCAATGGTGGTGGCGGTGTTCCTGTCGAACCTGCCGGAAGGCTTGTCGAGCGCCTCGGGCATGAAGCATGCGGGCCGCTCGCCGGCCTATGTCTACGGCATCTGGAGCGGCATCGCCCTCGCCTCCGGCGTCGCCGCGATGCTGGGCTACACCGTGTTCGGCGACCTGCCGCCCGCGATGCTGGCGGCCACCACCGCGGTGGCGGCCGGCGGCGTGCTGGCGATGGTGGTCGACACCATGATTCCGGAGGCGTTCGCCGAGACGCACGACTTCGCCGGCCTGATCACGGTGACCGGCTTCCTGGCGGCGTTCGCGCTCAGCAAGCTCGGTGGTTGAGCGCTACTTGCGCGGTGCGGATGCTGGCGCTGCCGCCGGCCTGGCCGGCGCCGCGGCGATGGCCGGATTGGCGCGCAGGAAGACCATCAAATCATCCAGCTGGCGCTGGCTGAAAAAGCCGAAGAAGCGCATCTTGTTACCCGGGACCACGTCGTCGGTATCGCGCAGGAAGGCGGCCAGGTTGCGTTCGTTCCAGACCACGCGCGAGGCCTTCATCGCCGAGGAATAGGCGTAGCCGGGCACGCTGCCGGCCTGGCGACCGAGCACGCCGTTAAGCTGCGGCCCGAACACGTTGCGCGCATTGGCGCCGACCTCGTGGCAGTTCAGGCAGCGCGCGAACACGCGCTTGCCCGCCTCCACCCGGTCGGCCGCCTGGGCCGCGCCCTGCAGGCTCGCGAGCAGGCCCAGCATCGACAAGAGCGCCCGCATCCTTATTTGACCCGCTGCTTCTCGAGCTTGCGCGCCAGCGTGCGCCGGTGCATGCCGAGCCGGCGCGCCGCTTCCGAGATATTGAAATCGGTCTCGGCCAGCACGGCGTGGATGCGCTCCCATTCCAGGGTCTTGATCGAGGTCGAGCGGTTGGTGACCTCGATGTCGGTGCTGCCGGCGATGTGGCCGAACGCCGCCTCGATGTCGTCGGCGTCCGACGGCTTGGCCAGGTATTGCACCGCGCCCAGCTTGATCGCCTCGACCGCGGTGGCGATGCTGGCGAAGCCGGTCAGCACCACGATCAGCATGTCCGGATCGTGCTCGTGCAGCAGGTTGACGCAGGCCAGGCCCGAGGTATTGCCCTTGAGCTTGAGGTCGACCACGGCGTAGCCGGGCGTATGGTCCTGCAGCAGCGC
Organism: Massilia sp. YIM B02443; assembly: GCF_030411955.1. GTDB lineage: Bacteria > Pseudomonadota > Gammaproteobacteria > Burkholderiales > Burkholderiaceae_D > Telluria. Next base: position 23,755 of record NZ_JASNRA010000024.1, on the reverse strand, counting down.
CGCCGCTTCGTCATGGCCGGTGGCGGCGATCACGCGGTAGCCGCGCCGCTCGAACGAGCGGCTCAGGGTGCGCGCGAACGCTTCATCGTCCTCGATGATGAGCAGCAGCGGCTGTTCGCCGCCCAGCTCGAGGGGGCCGGGTTCACGCTTGTCCATCGCTCAATTCCTCTTCCAGTTCGATCGCCGACATCGGCAGGGTCAGTTGTACTTCGGCGCCGCCACGGTCGCCCGGGTCGCCGCTCTCGCCCGGTCCGCGGTTGCGCGCCGTGACCGCGCCGCCGAGTTTGCGCGCCACGTTCACCGCCAGGAACAGGCCGAGGCCGCCGCCGGGACGGCCCTTGCTCGACTGGTACGGTTTGCCCAGCTGGGCCAGCATGGCAGGCGCGAAGCCGGGGCCGCGGTCGCGTACCGTCACCACCAGGTTGCCGTCGGAGATGTAAGCGTCCAGGCTGACCCAGTTGGGCGACGCCTCGAGCGCATTGTCGAGCAGGTTGTCGATGGTCTGGCGCAGCGCCGAGTCGGACGCCACCGGCAGGTCGTCGGCGACGCGGTTATTGTAGGTGAAGGTGCGCACCGGACGGCTGGCCTGCCAGCCCTCGACCACGCCGTCGAGAAAGGCGCGCACCGTGGTGCGCTCGGCCGATTCGCCGCGCGCCTCGCCGGCCGACAGCAGGATGCCGCTGACGATCGACTTGCAACGCTTGAGCTGGGTCTGCATCTCGGTCAGTTCGCCCAGCAGTTCCGGGTTGTCGCGAAACGGCGCCATACGCTTCCAGTCGCCCAGGATCACCGAGACCGTTGCCAGCGGCGTGCCCAGTTCGTGGGCCGCGCCCGAGGCCAGCAGGCCCATGCGCACGATATGTTCTTCCTCGGCGGCGCGCTGGCGCAGCGCAGCCAGTTGGGTCGCCTTGTCGCGCACCGTGTCCGAGATGCGCGAGATGAACAGCACCAGCAGCGCCGCATTCAGCGCGAAGCACACCAGCAGGCCCTGCACGTACAGGCTGGCCATGCCGCGCGCGTGGTCGAACGGCAGCGCCAGCGGCTGGGCGTACACCGCCAGCCCGGCCATGCAGGCGATGGTGATGGCCACGATCGACCAGGTCCACAGCACGTCCAGCAGCACCGCCGAGATGATCACCTGCAGCAGGAACAAAAAGGCAAAGGGATTGGTGGTGCCGCCCGACAGGTACAGCAGGACGGTCAGGCTGAACACGTCCACCAGCAGCGCCAGGAACATCTCGCCGTTCGAGACCGGGCGCCGTTCGTGCCAGCGCAGGTGGCTGGCGACGTTGAAGGCGATCAGGCAGGCCAGCACCTGCAGCATGTGCACCAGCGGCAGCGCGATGCCGAACAGGCTGATGGCGGCGGCGATGGTGGTGATCTGGCCGACCACGGCGATCCAGCGCAGCTCGATCAGCTGCAGCATGTTCTTGTGGCCGGCCGCGAACTCCACGTTCGCGGCGGCGGCGGACGGCGACAGGCGCGCCGCCCGGGCAAAGAAGTCCAGCGGTGATTGCATCGGAACCCGTTAATCAGTCTCTAGTCGTCGGTGCGGCGCACGCCGTGGCGGACGATCCACCACCATGCGCCCGCGACCATGAGCGCGAGAGCATACCAAGTGAGCGCGTAAACGAGGTGATTATTTGGGAAAGAAATGACGGTCAGGCCGCCGACCGGCTGGTCGGGCGCGCCCTGTGGGTCCTGGCCTTTGGCCGCGTCGACGAAATACGGCGCCACGCGCGAGGGGTCGAAGCCGCGCGCGGCGGCGAGCGCCGCGACGTCGCGCGAATACCAGCGGTTGTTGGCGGGGTCGTTATCGCGCAGGAAGCCGCCCTTCGGTTCGGGCAGGCGCAGCAGACCGGTGAGCGTGACGGGCGCAGCGCCGCCGGCGACACAGGCGTCTGCCGGCGCCCTGGTGCCCGGATAATCGGCCGCGACGGTCCCCCTCGAAGGGATGAAACCGCGATTGACAAGGATGATGTGGCCCTCCGCCGTGCACAGCGGCGTGAGCAGCCAGAAGCCTGCGCCGAGTTCCGATAAAGCCTGGACCGGCGCCGTATAGGCATACAGATAGCGGCCCGACAGGCGCACATGCCTGTATTCGTCGGACTCGCGGGAGACTTGCGGCCATTGCGCCACCGCGGGCGGCGCAACGGGATCCGCGTGCACGCGTGCGTCGACGCGTGCGATCAGGTCCAGCTTCCATTGCAGGCGAACCACCTGCCAGGTGCCGAGACCGGCGAACAGCACGAACAGCAACAGGGCCAGCACCCCCGCCAGGCGCCGCGCGAAGGCGGAGCGTGGTTGGTGGTTTTCTACTGGCGCCGAACCCTGCGGCGGTACGTGCGTGTTCGCCATTCAGAACATCAGGTCATGGTGTGGGTGCTGTTCGGACCCATGCCAGGCATCATGTTCTCGTTCATGTGATGCATGACCCAGATCGAGCCCGACATCACGATGACCAGGATGACGACGGTCAGCAGCAGCGCCATCATGTTCCAGCCGCCTTCCGACTTCGAGCTCAAGTGCAGGAAGTAGATCATCTGGACGATCAGCTGCACGGCAGCGAAACCGAGGATGACGTAGCGGGTGGTATCCGGCGCCAGCACGTTGCCCATCACCAGCCAGAACGGGATGATGGTCAGGATCGCCGCCAGCACGAAGCCGGTCAGGTAATCCTTGGTGCTGTAGTGCGTCACGTGGACGTCATGCCCGTGGGCGTCATGATCGTGGTGGTGGTCGCTCATGGCAGCACTCCCATCAGGTAGACAAAGGTGAAGACGAAGATCCAGATCAGGTCCAGGAAGTGCCAGAACAGCGACAGGCACGACAGGCGACGGAAGTTCTCCGGGGTCAGGCCGTGTTTGCCCAACTGGAAGAACAGGGTCACCAGCCAGATGATGCCGAAGGTCACGTGCAGGCCGTGGGTGCCGACCAGCGCGAAGAACGCGGTCAGGAAGCCCGAACGCTGCGGACCGGCGCCGATATGGATCAGGTGATGGAACTCATACAGTTCCACGCACAGGAAGGCCAGGCCCAGGATGCCGGTCACGACCAGCCACAGGCGGGTCTTGGCCAGGTTCTTGGCCTGGGCCGCGATCATCGCGAAGCCGAAGGTCAGCGACGACACCAGCAGGAACGTGGTGTTGAGCGCGATCAGCGGCAGCTCGAACAGCTCGGCGCCGGTGGGACCACCGGCATACGAGCGGCCCTGCACCGCATAGGTGGCGAACAGCGACGCGAAGATCAGGCAGTCGCTCATCAGGTAGAGCCAGAAGCCCAGCAGCGTGCCCTGCTCCGGATGGTGGTCGCGGGAGATGTAACGCCCGCTCACGTCGTCGGCGATGCTGCCGCCGGTGATGGTTTGCTTAATTTCAGACATGGCTTTCCAGCATACGGGTACGCGCTTCTTCGGTCCGGGCGACTTCGTCGGCCGGGATGTAGTAGTCACGCTTGTAGTTGAAGGTATGGATGATGATCGCCGCCATCATGGCCACGAACGACACCACGGTGAACGCCCACATGTGCCAGATGATGCCGAAGCCCACCGCGCACGACAGTGCCGAGATGATGATGCCGGCGCCGGTGTTCTTCGGCATGTGGATCGCCACGAAGTCCTTCAGCGGACGACGGTAGCCGTTCTTCTTCATGTCGGCGAAGGTGTCGTTGTCGAACACCACCGGGGTGAAGGCGAAGTTGTAGTCCGGCGGTGGCGACGAAGTCGACCATTCCAGGGTACGGCCTTCCCACGGGTCGCCGGTGAAGTCGCGCAGGCGTGCGGTGTTGCGGTCGCGATAGCTGACATAGATCTGCATCAAGAGCGCACCGATACCACCGGCGATCATCAGGGTGCCCAGGAACGAGATCTGGAACAGCCACTGCACCGACGGATCATCGAAGTGGCTCACGCGGCGGGTGTAGCCCATGAAGCCCAGGATGTACGGCGGGGTGAACGCGACCCAGAAGCCGATCGACCACAGCCAGAACGAGACCAGGCCCCAGAAACGGTCCAGCTTGTAGCCGAAGGCTTTCGGGAACCAGTAGTTGATACCGGCGAAGATACCGAACACCACGCCGCCAATGATGACGTTGTGGAAGTGCGCGATCAGGAACAGCGAGTTGTGCAGCACGAAGTCGGCCGCCGGAATCGCCAGCATGACGCCGGTCATACCGCCGATCACGAAGGTCAGCATGAACGACACGGTCCACATCATCGGCAGTTCGAAGCGAATCTTGCCGCGGTACATGGTGAACAGCCAGTTGAAGATCTTGGCGCCGGTCGGGATCGAGATGATCATCGTGGTGATGCCGAAGAACGCATTGACGCTGGCGCCCGAACCCATGGTGAAGAAGTGGTGCAGCCACACCAGGTACGACAGGACCATGATGACGCAGGTCGCGTACACCATCGAGGTGTAGCCGAACAGGCGCTTGCCGCAGAAGGTCGAGACGACTTCGGAGAAGATACCGAACGCCGGCAGGATCAGGATGTACACCTCGGGGTGGCCCCAGATCCAGATCAGGTTCACGTACATCATCGGGTTGCCGCCACGGTCGCTGGTGAAGAACGCGGTGTCGAACAGGCGGTCCATGCCCAGCATTGCCAGCACGGCGGTCAGGATCGGGAAGGTGACCACGATCAGGATGTTGGTGCACAGCGAAGTCCAGGTGAACACCGGCATCTTCATCAGGTCCATGCCCGGAGCGCGCATCTTGATGATGGTGACGATCAGGTTCACGCCGGACAGGGTGGTACCGACGCCCGCCACCTGCAATGACCAGATGTAGTAGTCGACGCCAACGCCCGGACTTGCCAGGATGCCCGACAGCGGCGGGTAGGCCAGCCAGCCGGTACGGCCGAATTCACCGACGAACAGGGAAGCCATCACCAGCACGGCGCCCATGGTGGTCATCCAGAACGAGAAGTTGTTCAGGAACGGGAAGGCCACGTCGCGCGCGCCGATCTGCAGCGGCACCACGTAGTTCATCAGGCCGGTCACGAACGGCATCGCCACGAAGAAGATCATGATCACGCCGTGGGCGGTGAACACTTGATCATAGTGGTGAGGCGGCAGGAAGCCGGCGTTGTCGCCAAAGGCGATCGCCTGCTGGGCGCGCATCATCAGGGCGTCGGCGAAGCCGCGCAGGAACATGACCAGGCCCAGGATCATGTACATGATGCCGATTTTCTTGTGGTCGATACTGGTAATCCAGTCGCGCCACAGGGTGCCCCACAGACGGAAGTAGGAGATCAGCCCGAACAGGGCCAGACCGCCGACGATCACGCCTGCGAAGGTAGCGATCAGGATCGGCTCATGGAAGGGAATCGCATCCCAGCCAAGCCGACCGAAGATAAACTTCGTCAAGTCGAAAGAGTCTTGCATGGTTACTTCTTCACAGTATTAAAAGGGGCGACACACATTTCGATCGCTTCGGCCAGCACGGATTTGCTGCCGTCCTTCGGCAGCTGGCGGATCGCCGCGGCCATCTGGTTGCGCTTGGTGTCCTCATGCATCTGCTGGTTCATGCACATCGAGCCTTCGGCCACGCAGCGGTTCACCACGCGGTTGAACAGCGCAGGCTCGACCTGGCCGTAGTGGCGCACCGGCTCCTTGGCGCTCGGCTTTTCCAGCACCAGGTAGTCGGCGCGGTCCAGCACGCCCGGGTTGTTTTTCATCTCGGCGACCCAGGCGTCGAACTCGCCGGCGGTCACGCCCTTGTAGGCAAACTTCATGTGCGAATAACCGTCGCCGCTGAAGTTGGCCGACAGGCCCTGGTAGTTGCCGGTCTTGTTCAGCACCGCGTTCAGTTCCGTTTCCATGCCCGGCATTGCGTAGATCATGCCGGCCAGGGTCGGGATGTAGAACGTGTTCATCACGGTCGAGGCGGTGATCTTGAAGCGCACCGGCACGTCGATCGGGGTCACCAGGTGATTCACCGAGGCGATGCCCTGTTCCGGATAGATGAACAGCCATTTCCAGTCGAGTGCCACGACCTGCACTTCGAGCGGTTTGACCGATGCCGAGATCGGACGGTTGGCGTCGATGCGGTCGAGCGGACGATAAGGATCGAGCTTGTGGGTGCTGACCCAGGTAATCAGGCCCAGCACGATGATGATCAGGAGCGGCGCGCCCCAGATGATCAGTTCGAGCTTGGTCGAGTGGTCCCAGTCGGGTTCGTACTTGGCATTGGCGCCACTACGGTAGCGCCATGCGAACACGACGGTAAAAATCATCACCGGAATAATGATGATCAACATCAGCCAGACCGACACGGCGATCAGGTCGGCCTGCTGCTTCGCGATATCGCCGGTAGGATTCATCACGACCGTGTTACAGCCGGACAGCACTGCAGCAAGGAGTAATGGGAGTCCGCGGCGGACAATTTTAGGAATCATGCTAGGTATCTAACGTTACATGGAATGAGAACATGCTACTTTAGCGTCAACGGTCGCCGAAGAACATTGGACAGTTTGTCCCACCCTTTGCTCTAGTGCAATTTTAACAACGGTTTGAACCAAACCAGCGACCGTGAACACCACTTGGAGAACATATATGCAAAGCACGACAACATACGGCGGCGCAGGGGCCGCTCCAATCACAAGCCCGAACAGCGGGGCCCGCAACATCAACGCCCGCGACGCGCACGTTTCCCCAGGTGACATCGCCGTCGGTGTGGTGGTCGGCCGTTCGGCCGAATACTTCGAATTCTTCGTGTATGCCATCGCTTCGGCCCTGGTGTTCCCGTCGATCTTCTTCCCCTGGGCCGATCGTCTTGACGCGACCCTGTATTCGTTTACGATATTCGCGTTGGCATTTGTAGCGCGCCCGCTTGGGACCGTGATCTTCATGGCGATCCAGAAACGCTGGAGCCGCGACATGAAACTGCTGATCGCCCTGTTCATGATGGGCACCAGCACCGTGGCCATCGCGCTGATCCCGACCTATGCCGAAATCGGCGCCACCGCCATCGTCGTGCTGGCCCTGCTGCGCATCGCGCAAGGCGTGGCGCAAGGCGGCTCGTGGGACGGCCTGCCGTCGCTGCTGGCGCTGTCGGCCCCTGAAGGCAAGCGCGGCTGGTACGCGATGCTCGGCCAGCTGAGCGCGCCGCTCGGCTTCCTGATCGCGGGCGGCGTGTTCGCCTTCCTCACCGCCAACCTGACCCAGGAAGAGTTCCTGACCTGGGGCTGGCGCTTCCCGTTCTTCGTCGCCTTCGCCATCAACGTGGTCGGCCTGTTCGCCCGCATGCGCATCATCTCGACCACCGAGTACGCGAAACTGCTGGACGATCACCATTTCGATCCGGCCCCGGTCGGCGAACTGGTGAGCAAGCAAGGCACGAATATCGTCATCGGCGCCATGGCCGCACTGGCCAGCTACGCCCTGTTCCACCTGATCACGGTGTTCCCGCTGTCGTGGATCCAGCTGTACGACACCCGTCCGATCGAAGACTTCCTGCACATCCAGCTGTGGGGCGCAGGCCTGGCCATGGTCGCCATGCTCGCTTCCGGCGTGATCGCCGACAAGGTCGGCCGCCGCACCACGCTGGGCACGCTGGCGGCCCTGATCGCGCTGTTCTCGGCCTTCGTTCCGACCCTGCTCGACGGCGGCACCGCCGGCCAGAACACCTTCATCCTGATCGGCTTCGCCCTGCTCGGCCTGTCGTACGGCCAGGCCGCCGGCGCCACGACCTCGAACTTCCAGAAGCAGTTCCGCTATACCGGCGCGGCGCTGACCTCGGACCTGGCCTGGCTGGTCGGCGCGGCCTTCGCCCCGGTGGTGGCACTGGGCCTGTCGGCGCACTTCGGCCTGGGTTATGTCAGCCTGTACCTGCTGTCGGGTGCGGTCGCCTCGCTGGCGGCGCTGAGCCTGAACCGCAAGCTGGAGATTCGCGAGTAAGCAATCTGCATGTGTTCATGAAAATGGCCCTTCGGGGCCATTTTTTTTCCAGCGTGCGCTAGGCGTCGACTTCGTGCCTCGCCTGCTTCGGGACTTATTACGCACCAGTGTGTATCACTTAACAAACGTCGAGCCCGAAGTCTGCGAAGGTAGTACCAGGAAGCGCACTCGCCCGGGCACGGCATGGCACTGCTGCTGCCGCCCGCTCCTGCTGCGTTCATCACCAACCAACCTGACGGAGGAAACATGTCGACTTCTGCAAATGACAACCTGAACGACTGGCTGCGCGACGCGCACGCGATGGAACAGCAAGCCGAAACCATGCTCAAGGCCCAGGCCGAGCGCCTCGAACACTATCCGGACCTGCGCGCCCGCATCGTCCAGCACATCGAGGAAACCCGTGGCCAGCAAAGCATCCTGGACGAGATCCTGGCGCGCCGCGGCGTCAGCAACTCGGTGCTGAAGGACCTGGGCGGCAAACTGGCCGCCTTCGGCCAGGGCGTCGGCGGCATGATGACCAGCGACGAGGTGGTCAAGGGCGCGATGGCCGGCTACGTCTTCGAGAACCTGGAAATCGCCAGCTACACCTCGCTGATCGCCGCTGCAAAGGCCGTGGGCGACAGCGCCACCGCCGCCTCGCTGGAACAGATCCTGGTGCAGGAAAAGGCGATGGCCGCGTGGCTGCTGGAGCACCTGCCGCAAGTCACCCAGGCCTTCCTGGCGCGTTCGGCGACGCCGGGCGTGGAAGCCAAAGTCTAAGCTTTGCCCGATCCAGTCAAGTGGCCCTGCGGGGCCATTTTTTTGGCGCTGTCACCGTTAGCTGTGGATGAGCACTGAACTGTCGAGCTGCCTCGCGGTCCAATCCGTATCGACACTGAGACGGAGCGCGCATGAAAGCCCCCGGTTTCAAGAAGTGGTTCGCGCGTTTGCCCGCGCTCAACCAGCCGCAGCGCCTGCGGGTATTGCACGCGCTGCGGCCGGCGGCCGGCCTGGCGCACATCGTCGCACTCATCGAGCAGGTCAGGTCGGCCGATCGTCGCTGCCCACGCTGCCAGAGCGTGCACTGGCAGCGGCATGGCCACGCCAACAACCTGCAGCGCTATCGTTGCCGCGACTGCGGCCGTACCTTCGACGACTTGACCGCCACGCCGCTGGCACGCCTGCGCCTGCGCGAAAAATGGGCCGATTACCTGCAGGCGCTGCTGGCATCGAAGCCGGTACGCGGCGCGNGCGACTGCGGCCGTACCTTCGACGACTTGACCGCCACGCCGCTGGCACGCCTGCGCCTGCGCGAAAAATGGGCCGATTACCTGCAGGCGCTGCTGGCATCGAAGCCGGTACGCGGCGCGGCCGACCAGGCCGGCGTGCACCGCAACACGGCGTTTCGCTGGCGCCACCGCTTTCTGCAGCGGGTCAAGGACGACCGGCCGCGGCGGCTATGCGGCATCGTCGAGGCCGACGAAATGTTCATGCTCGAATCGCAAAAAGGGTCGCGCCAGCTCGACCGGCCGGCACGCAAGCGCGGGGGCGCGGCGCACAAGCGCGGCATCTCGCGCGAGCTCGACTGCATCCTGGTCATGCGCGACCGTGCCGGCCAGACCGCCGATGCCGTTACCGGACGCGGGCCCTTGACACTGCGGCAGGCCGAGCGCCACCTGCTGCCGCTGCTCGAGCGTCAGGCGCTGCTGGTGACGGACGCCAATGCCACCTACCGCAGTCTGGCGCGCAAGCACGGCATCGCGCATCAAGCGGTCAACCTGCGTGCCGGCGAGCGGGTACGCGCCGCCAGCGCGGGCGCGATCCACGTGCAAAACGTCAATGCCTACCACCAGCGCCTGCGCGAATGGATTGCCCGCTTTCACGGCGTCGCGTCGCGTTACCTGCCCAATTACCTGGGATGGCGCCGGGCGCTCGATGGTCAGCGTATTGCTTCTGCTGAACAATTGCTCTGTATCGCAATCAAACCCATCAATAGCTTACGGTGACAGCGCCATTTTTTTTGTCGGGCGCCCTCGCGGCTGTCAATTCCCGTCACACGGCACGGCCATTAGCGCGCTGCTGGAAGCCAACAGGCCACATCGCAGCGCCGGACGCGCGCGGCGAGCTGGCGCTGCGGGCGTTTGAGAGCGTCAACTTCGATGTGACGGTCAGCAAGCTGGTACGACGCTCGCAGAATGGCTTTGTGCTCGCTGGCAACGCCCAGGCATCCAGCCCGCGCACCAACGAAAACGGCGCCTCGCGGCGCCGTTCGTCAATCCAGCCCTGCACCCGGGTTCAGGACAATGCCGTATCCAGCACCGTCATCAGGATGAACCCCGCCACCAGCGCGATACTGGCCTGGGTGCCGTTGCCGGCCTGCTGCGACTCGGGAATCACGTCGTGCACGATCACCAGCAGCATGGCGCCGGCGGCGGCGGCCAGGGCGAACGGCAGCAGGCCGGCCGAGATGCCGATCAGCGCCACGCCGAACACGGCCGCGATCGGCTCGATCAGGCCCGACATCACGCCCATCGCGACCGCGGTCAGGCGGCTGTAGCCGACCGTGTGCAGGGCCAGCGCCACCACCAGGCCTTCCGGCACGTCCTGGATCGACACGCCGGTGGCGAGCGAGGTCGCCTTCTCGACGTCGATGCCGGCGTAGGCGACGCCGATGGCCAGGCCTTCGGGCAGGTTGTGCAGCGCCACCGCCCACACGAACAGCCAGGCGCGGCGCAGCGATTTGTTCTCTTCTTCGGAGGTCAGGATGCCCTCGGTGCGCACCGCGCGGCCGAGCAGCAGGATGGCGCCGGCGCCGGCCATGATGCCGGCGCCTGCCATCAGGCTCGCTTCCCAGTTGCCGGCGCCGGAGGCCTTGGCTGCCGCCAGGGCCGGGATTACCAGCGAGAAGGCGGTGGCGCCCAGCATGACGCCGGCGCCGAAACCGAGGAAGCAATCATAGGTGCGCTTCGTGAAATTCTGTGCGAACAACACCGGCAAGGTGCCGAGCGCGGTGGCCGCGGCCGCCGTGGCGCCGCCCATCAGGGCCGCCATCATCTTGGGATTGGCGTTCATGAGTTGCTCGACCATGCTGCCGAGCAGGACCAGGAATCCGACCGCGCAGATGCCGAAGCCGAGTGCGCGGCGCGGGGTCAGCCAGCTGGGCGCGAAGCGCGAGGCCACACGGGTATCGTCGGCTTTATCTGTACGAAAATTCATGCAAATCCCTGTGCGAACGCCGCGCCGGGGCCGCGAGGATGGCGACGCCTTCGGCGCGGCAACGTGGCCGAAGCCACGGTAGAACCACTATCGGTTCAGCGGACCATCACTTGAATGGCTTGCCGCTGCCCATCGGGTTGCCCAGGCCGGTATCGTCGAGCGGACCGCCCTTCGAACCGACGTTGGCGTCGCCCATCGCATTGCCGCTGGAAGCACCCATCGTACCACCAGTCGCCGATTGCAACATGCCCAATTCCGAGCCGGTGCGCGGGGTGGCGTTCGGATCCGACATCGTGCGCATCGCCATCTGTTTCAGCACGTCGATGTCGCCGTCCGGCAGGGCCACTTCGGCCTCGCCCGAACCGCCGTCGACCGCCATCTGCTTCTCGCGGTCGCTGACGAAGTCCCAGTCGCCGCCCTGGTTCCACGGGCCGCGCATTTCGCCCGGGCCCTGCGACATGTTGAAGTAGACGCTGGCGAAGCGCGGGTCCACCGGCATTTTGCCTGGCGGGAAGTTCGGCTCCATCGAGTACAGCGCTTTCTCGAACGATTTCATGTGCGCCACTTCGCGCGTCATCAGGAAGCCCAGCGCTTCTTTCACGCCCGGATCGTCGGTCAGCGCGATCAGGCGCTCATAGACGATCTTGGCGCGCGCCTCGGCGGCGATGTTGGAACGCAGGTCGGCGGTCGGCTCGGTGATCGAGTCGATATAGGCGGCGGTCCACGGCACGCCGGCCGAATTGATCAGTGGAGTGCCGGCCCCGTACAGCACTTGCGTGATGTGGCTGTCGTTGCCGGGGCCGGTGATCGACTTGTACATCTCGGCTTCGGTGTCCACCGCTTCGGCCAGGCGGCCCTTTGCGCCCTTGTTCAGCATGGCAATGATGTGGCCGATGACTTCCAGGTGGCTCAGCTCTTCGGTCGCGATGTCGAACAGCATGTCCTTGCGGCCTGGATCGTCTTCCGATACGGCCTGGGTGAAGTAGCGCATGGCGGCGGCAAGCTCGCCTTGCGGCCCACCGAACTGTTCCAGCATCAGGTTCGCGAGGGCCGGATTGGGCCCGGCGACACGGACTGTGTATTGCAACCGCTTGTTGTGTGCAAACATGACAGGGTTCTCCGATTTGGTTGGTTATCCAGGCGTGACGCGTCAAGCGCTCACTGCCTGCGAGGTAGCTACCGCCGGGAACGGCAGCTCGATGAGTCCATGTTGGCAGTAGGACGATGACTAGTCATCAGGAGCTTGCGCCGTGCGCTTGTAGGACTAAAGTGACAATCTGCTATGCCAAGTTAACAATTCAAAATGGCAATAACCCTTTTATCGGAAGTGCCATCCCAGATACGCGGCACAGGACGATCTTCGCTGACAGCCGCCCGGCACGGCGTCCTACAGTAAAGCCGAGCCGGCGCGCACTACCATGTTGGTCAAACAACCACGAACGGGGGTATTACCATGTTTAACCTGAAACAACTGAGCCCAACCATTACCGACATGATCCGTTTCGATCACTCGCACGTGATGGTGACCTTCCACCAGTATTCCAAGGACAAGAGCCCGCGCGTCAAGAAGGCGCTGGCCGACACCATCTGCGACGCGCTCGAGATCCACGCCACGCTGGAAGAAGAAATCTTCTATCCGGTGATGCGCCAGCGCGACGCCAAGGAGCCGTTCATCCACGAAGCCGAGCCCGAGCACGATGAAATGCGCCGCATCATCGCCGAGCTGCGCCGCACCAGCGGCGCCGACCCGCGCCATGACGACCTGGTGATGGAACTGATGCGCGACGTGATCCACCACGTGGCCGACGAAGAAACCACGCTGCTGCCGCAGGCCGAAGCGATCCTGGGCAAGCAGCGCCTGTCCGAGATGGGCGCCGACATGAACGTGCGCCGCATGCAACTGCTGGGACCGAAGGCCGGCAAAGTGGCCAAGGAACACGTGGTGGGGTTCTCGGGCAGCACCGCCGCGATGGTGGTGGGCGCAGCCGGGGCGCTGCTGGCGGCGTTTGCGCTGGTGCCGAAGAAGGAGACGTGGAAGTCGAAACCGGCGTCGGTGTAATGCCACGTGCGCGTTGATCGCGCACCCTCAAGAGCGTCATTCCCGGACCAGGCGTCCGGGAATGACAGCTTTACGGATCGCGGTATCGAGATTTATCGCGGACAAGCACTTACCGCTGGTCCGCAAAAAACACCGGCTGAATATCCAGCGTCGACTTCACCCCGACATTCCCGCCCTGCTCCTTCAGCCAGCGATCCGCTGCCGCAAAGCCCTGGTCGTGCAGCATCTGCAAGAACGGCATCTCCGCATTGAACTTGGCCGAAATCCCGTGGTCCTGCAGCTGCTCGTTGCCGCTGATCAGGTGCAGCCGCATCGTGTTCGGCATCATCCCCGCCCCGCGGCTTTCTTCCGGCACCCCGTTCAGGTACTGCAGCGCGCTCACCTCGCGAATGAAACTGATGTTGAACGCAATCTCGTTGGCCCGGTTGGCGATGTCGGCCATGGTGCGCGGCATGTCGCTGCGCGCGATCGGGTTGTTCTGGACGATGATCAGGTCGCCCGCAGCCGAATGTTCCAGCAGCGGCGCCAGCGGCGGATTGGCGACGTAGCTGCCGTCCCAGTACATCTCGCCCTCGACCTCGACCGCCGCGAACACGGTCGGCAGGCAGGCCGAGGCGACCAGGCGCTGCACGTCCATCTCTTCGCGCCGGAACAGCTTGCCCATGCCGGTACGGACATTGGTGGCCGCGATGATCAGCTGCAGCTCTTCGCAGTCGCGCACGCGTTCGAAGTCGATGGTGGCAGAGAGAAAATGGCGAAGCGGATTGAGCGTCACCGGCCCCTCGCGCACCGGCCCGGCCAGCGCACCGGCCAGTTCCAGCAGGTGGTAGACCGGCGAGAATTCCATGGTGAAGGTCGGCGCCATGCGGTCGAGCGGCGTGCGCTGTAGCGGACTCAGGGTGGCGGTGCTGCCGAGCGCGCGCCAGAACTTGTCGAGCGCCTTGCGCGCGCCCGCGCGCCCGCCGCCGCGGGCGTAGCCGTCGGCCACCACCACCGCGTTGATGGCGCCGGCGCTCGAGCCGCTCAGGGCGTCGAGCGCCAGGTCGTCCTGCTGCAGCAGCCGGTCCAGCACGCCCCAGCCAAAGGCGCCGTAGGTTCCCCCGCCCTGCAGGGCAAGGCTGATTGTCTTGAACGTGGTCACGGTAACTCCTTGGGTAGATGGCCTCAGCCTACCCGGAGATGCCGTTTTATGTCGCAGCGCACAATTCAGGAGGTTACGCGGTCCAGGCCAGCACCAGCGGCACCAGCCACGGCGCGAACAGCGCCGTCAGCGCCCCATTGAGTCCCATCGCCAGGCCGGCGAAGGCGCCCATTTCGGGGCTGAGCTGGAAGGCGCGCGCGGTGCCGACGCCGTGCGCAGCCAGGCCGAGGGCGAAGCCGCGCGCGGCGTCGTGGCGGATGCGCAGCAGCTCGAACACGTAACGCGAGACGATGGCGCCGAAAATCCCGGTGCCGATCACCAGCGCCGCCGTCAGCGCCGGAATGCCGCCCAGGCGCTCGGAGACCGCCATGGCGATCGGCGAGGTGGCCGACTTCGGGCCCAGCGTGGCGGCCAGCTGCGGCGTCGCGCCCAGCCAGGCGGCAAGCGCCACCGCCGACACGATCGCCGTCACGCAGCCGGCCAGTAGCGCCAGCGTCAAGGGCAGCCACGAGCGGCGCAGGCGTGGCAGCTGGCGCACCAGCGGCACCGCCAGCGCCACCGTGGCCGGCCCCAGCAGGAAGTGCACGAACTGGGCGCCGGCGAAGTAGCGCTGGTACGACATGCCGGACAGCCACAGCACGGCGCCGATCAGCACGATCGAGATCGCCACCGGATTGGCCAGCGGCGAACCCTTGCAGCGCACAAAGATCCACTGCGCCGCCAGGTAGGCGCACAGCGTCATGGTCAGGCCGAGCAGTGGTGAAGCGGAGAGATAAACCCAGAAGTGGCTGAAATCCGGACCAAGCTTGCTCAGGTCAAGCATCGCCATCCTTCGCCTTGGCCTCGTCTGCGCCGCCAATGCCGCGCAGGATCAGGCCGGTCACGGCCAGGGCCAGGATGGTGCTGACCGCCACCGAGACCAGCATCGCCAGCCAGTGGCCGCTGCCGCTGGCGGCGGCGACGATGATGCCGACGCCGGCCGGCACGAACAGCAGCGACAGGTGCGACAGCAGCGTGTTGGCGGCGGACTCGACCAGCGCCTGCAGTTTCGGCAGCGCGATCAGCGCGCTACTCAGCAGCAGCATGCCGGCCACCGGGCCGGGAATGGGCAGGCGCAGCACAAAGACCACGGCCTCGCCCAGGCATTGGAACAACAACAGGACCGCAAACGCAGCCAGCATGACTTCTCCTGAACAGTGCGCGCGAATTGCAACTCATCCGATTGCAGAAAACGTCAGCGTGCCACCCTGACGCCATCTGTAATTCATGGAGTTGCGGAACGCGTCGGCGGCGGAGCCGCCAACCCTACGAACCGCAACTCTTGGAATTACGGGAAGGGAAAACGTATTTGCTCTCCCGTAGGGTTGGCGGCTGGGCCGCCGACGCGTCCAACCGGCGCTGGAAAACCGTCAGGATAGCAAATTCGGCAAAATCAGGCTTCGGCCGCCGCCGGCGCCGCGTTCGCCGCGCCCGGAATCGCCCCACGCTTGAGCTGGTCGCGCTCGATCGACTCGAACAGCGCCTTGAAGTTGCCTTCGCCGAAGCCGTCGTCGCCCTTGCGCTGGATGAACTCGAAGAACACCGGCCCCAGCTGCGCCTCGCCGAAGATCTGCACCAGCAGGCGCGCGCTGCCGTCTTTGACCGAGCCGTCCAGCAGCAGCCCGCGCGCCTTGAGCGCGGCGGCATCCTGGCCGTGACCCGGAATGCGCTCGTCCAGCATCTCGTAATAGGTCTCCGGCGGCGCGCTCATCAAGGGCACGCCGGCCGCGCGCAAGCCGTCCACGGTCTGGATCAGGTCGTCGGTCAGCAGCGCGATGTGCTGGATGCCTTCGCCGTTGAACTGCATCAGGAATTCTTCGATCTGGCCGCCGCCGGCCTTGCCTTCTTCATTCAGCGGAATCCGGATCATGCCGTCCGGCGCCGTCATCGCCTTCGAGGTCAGGCCGGTGTATTCGCCGGTGATGTCGAAGTAGCGGATCTCGCGGAAGTTGAACAGCTTCTCGTAGAAGCCGGCCCAGTAGCTCATGCGGCCGCGGTAGACGTTGTGGGTCAGGTGGTCGATGATCGACAGCCCGTGGCCTTTCGGATGGCGCTCGACGCCCTCGATGAATTCGAAGTCGATGTCATAGATCGACTTGCCGGTCGTGTCGCCTTCGTCAAAGCGGTCGATCAGGTACAGCGGCGCGCCGCCGATGCCCTTGATCGCCGGCAGGCGCAACTCCATCGGGCCGGTCGGGATCTCGACCGCCTGCGCGCCCAGCTCGAGCGCACGGGCGTAGGCCTGGTGCGCGTCGCGCACGCGGAACGCCATGCCGCAGGCCGACGGGCCGTGCTCGGCGGCGAAATAGGCCGCGTGGCTTTTCGGCTCGTTGTTGACGATGAAGTTGATGCCGCCCTGGCGGAACAGCGCCACGTCTTTCGAGCGGTGGGTCGCCACCTTGGTGAAGCCCAGCCTGGTGAACACGTCTTCCAGCAAGCCCGGCACGGGCGAGGCGAACTCGACGAACTCGAAGCCCATCAGGCCCATGGGATTGTCAAACAGGTCTGCCATTATCGTCTTCCTCTATTCTCGGTTGTAATGTAACTGTCGTTCATTCGGCGAACACGTCGGCCAGCAGGCCGCGCAGCCAGGCGCTGCCCGGATCCTGGTTGAAGCGGCGATGCCAGAAAATATGCGTCTGCAGCGGCGGCAGGTCGAGCGGCGGCGCCACCCACTCCAGGCCGAACGGCGCCGCCGCGCGCTCGGCCAGCTTTTGCGGCACCGTCACCACCAGGTCGCTGCTGCCGACGATGTAGGGCACGGCGGTGAAATGCGGCACCCGGAAGCGGCTGTCGGCCTTCACGCCGGCGCGCAGCAGCACCGCGTTGACGCGGTCGTACGGACTGTCGGCGGCGTCCACCAGCAGGTGCTCGGCGCCCACGAAGCGCTCCGGCGTGAGCGCGCCGCGCCCGAGCGGATGGCCCTTGCGGAACATGGTCACGAACGGCTGGCGGAACAGCTGGCGCTGGTATAACGCCTCGGACACGTCCTCGAACGGCCCCACCGCCAGGTCGACCCGCCCGCCTTCCATCTCTTCCTTCAGCTGCGAACTCGCCACCCGCAGCGAACTGAGCTGCACCTGCGGCGCCAGCTGGCGGCAGCGCTCGATCAGGGCCGGCATGAAATAGATCTCGCCGACGTCGGTCATCGCCAGGTTGAAGCGGCGGTTGCTGGTGGCCGGGTCGAAGCGGCTGCGCTGGTTCAGCGCCAGCGCCACCTGCGCCATGGCGGCGCCGATCGGCTCGGCCATCTGCGCCGCCAGCGGGGTCGGCTGCATGCCGCTCGCGGTGCGCACGAACAGCTCGTCGCCGAAGCTGCGCCGCAGGCGCGCCAGCGCATTGCTGACCGCCGACTGGGACAGGCCCAGGCGGCGGGCGGCGGACGAGATCTGGCGCTCCCGGTAGACTTCCTGGAACACCGACAGCAGGTTCAGGTCGATGGCGTGCGGCTCGATCATGGGGTTCTCTTGGCGGCGCGCCGTGACATCGGCGGCGCGAACGGCATTGTCCGCGCCCGCCCTGTCCAGCGAACAGCAATATTGATGATATGAATAGTCTACATTTTGCTATTCATCTCGTAAAACACGATTGGATATTCTAGAGTGGCGCCAACAGACTATCGCCGTCGTTACAGAATAGGGAGAACTCCGCATGATCCAGTCCGGCTACCAGTCCGGCTTCGGCAACGAATTCGCCACCGAAGCCCTGCCCGGCGCCCTGCCCCAGCACCGCAATTCGCCGCAGCAGGTGGCGTACGGGCTGTACGCCGAGCAGATCTCGGGCACCGCCTTCACCGCCCCGCGCAGCCACAACCGGCGCTCGTGGCTGTACCGGATCCGCCCGGCCGCGGTGCACGGCAGCTTCGAGGCGATGGACAGCGGACGCATCGTCGGCCGTTTCGACGCCCCGGCGCCGCCCAACCAGCTGCGCTGGAGCCCGCTGCCGATGCCGCACGCGCCGGCCGATTTCGTCGACGGCTGGGTCACCATGGCCGGCAACGGCTCGAGCGAAGCGATGAACGGCTGCGCGATCCACCTGTACGCGGCCAACCGCTCGATGGACGGGCGCTACTTCTACAACGCCGACGGCGAACTCTTGATCGTGCCGCAACAGGGCCGGCTGCGCATCGCCACCGAACTGGGTGTGCTGGAGGTCGAGCCGCAAGAGATCGCCGTCATCCCGCGCGGCATCCGCTTCCAGGTGCAATTGCCGGATGGCGCGGCGCGCGGCTACGTCTGCGAGAACTTCGGCGCCCTGCTGCAGTTGCCGGACATGGGGCCGATCGGCTCCAACGGCCTGGCCAACCCGCGCGACTTCCTGACGCCGGTGGCTTCCTACGAAGACATGGAAGGCGACTTCGAGCTGGTCGCCAAGTTCGGCGGCCGACTATGGCGCGCACCGATCGGCCATTCTCCGCTCGACGTGGTGGCCTGGCACGGCAACTACGCCCCCTACAAGTACGACCTGCGCCACTTCAACACCATCGGCTCGATCAGCTACGACCATCCGGACCCGTCGATCTTCCTGGTGCTGCAGTCGCCTTCGGACACGCCGGGCGTGGACAGCCTCGACTTCGTGATCTTCCCGCCGCGCTGGCTGGTCGGCGAGGACACCTTCCGCCCACCCTGGTTCCATCGCAACGTCGCCAGCGAGTTCATGGGCCTGATCCACGGCGCCTACGACGCCAAGGCCGACGGCTTCAACCCGGGCGGCGCCAGCCTGCACAACTGCATGAGCGGGCACGGGCCGGACGCCGCCACTTTTGACAAGGCCAGCGCCGCCGACACCAGCCGCCCGCACAAGGTGGCGGACACGATGGCCTTCATGTTCGAGACCCGCACCCCCTTGATGCCGACCGCCCAGGCGCTGGCCTCGCCCCAGCTGCAGGCCGACTACCAGCAGTGCTGGGCCGGCATCCGCAAGTTCTTCCGCCCCCAGCCTTGAGCTGTACTGGCGCACCGTGCCGTGTACCGTGATTTCGTCGGATATGCCATGATGCGCCGTACGCCATCCTGGCGTACCCGGCCACGGCCCGGATAGACCGGCGCACGGGCTGCGGCCCCGTTTCATCCACCTATGTCCGACATACTGATCATCCTCGTTCTCATCCTCCTGAACGGGGTGTTCGCGATGAGCGAACTGGCGCTCGTGTCCGCCAAGCGCCTGCGTCTGGAGCGGCGCGCCGAAGAAGGCAGCCGCGGCGCGCGCACCGCGATCGCACTGGCCGACAGTCCCAGCCACTTCCTTTCCACCGTCCAGGTCGGCATTACCCTGATCGGCATCTTCACCGGCGCCTTCGGCGAAGCTTCGCTGGTGCAGCGCCTGAGGCCGCAGATCGAGGCGATCGGCATTCCCGCCGACTACGCCTATCAGGTGTCGCTATTTATCGTCGTGCTCGGCATCACCTTCGTCTCCATCGTCCTCGGCGAACTGGTGCCCAAGCGCATCGCCATGCGCTACCCGGATGCGATGGCGACCCTGATCGCCCCGCCGCTCAGCCTGCTCTCGAAGATCATGGCTCCGTTCGTCAAGATCCTGTCCTTCAGCACCGAGGTCATCGTACGCCTGCTCGGCATCCGCGAAGCCAAGGAAGAAGCGCCGACCGAGGAAGACATCACCGGCATGATCAAGGAAGGCGCCGACACCGGCCTGTTCGAGAAGACCGAATACGACATCGTCTCGCGCGCGCTGCGCCTGGACGACCGCCATTTAAAGGCCCTGATGACGCCGCGGGTCGACCTGGTGCTGATCGACCTAGACGCCGACCGCCGCGAGATCCTGGAACTCGTCGCCGACAACACCTACAGCCGCTTTCCGGTGTACCGGGGCGATCGCGCCCAGATCATCGGCTTCATCTCGGTGCGCGACCTGCTGGCCCAGGCGGTCAAGCACGGCTCGCTCGAGGCGGTCAACATCGACGCCGCCATCCAGCCGCTGCTGTACGTGCCGGAGACGGTGAGCGCCATGGTGCTGCTCGAATCGTTCAAGAAGAACAGTTCCGAACTGGCCCTGATCGTCGACGAGTACGGCGACATCCAGGGCATGGTCACGCTGTCGGACGTGATGAGCGCCCTGGTCGGCGACGTCACCGTGATCGGCGAGGAGCACGACCCGGACGCGGTGCAGCGTCAGGACGGCAGCTGGCTGCTCGACGGCGGCATCGACCTGGACCGCTTCCGCGACCTGATGGGCAGCGGCCTGCGCTTCCCCGACGAAGACAACGGCGCCTATCACACGCTGGCCGGCTTCGTGCTCTACCAGCTCGGCTACATCCCGAAACCTTCCGAATTCTTCGAGTGGGGCGAGTTCCGTTTCGAGGTGGTCGACATGGACGGCAACCGCATCGACCGCATCCTGGTGGCGCGAATGGCGGCCCAGGAACCGGCACAGCCGGCAGCCTGACGGTCACCGGGCTGCGCGCACCAACAAGCGATGCCGGAGGCCGCACGCGGCCCGCGCCGTGCATCAAAACCACACATATTTCCTGTTCACAATGTGAACGGCGGCTGCGTACTTTCCTCACAAACACACTTGTGGTACAACTTTGGCCGCACCGAGGAGCAACTGCATGCAAGTCAATCCGATCCAGCTGTTCGACGCCGAGTCGTCCACCTTCACCTACATCCTGGCGGCGCCCGACAGCCGGGACGCCGTCATCATCGACCCGGTCGACCGCCACGTCGAGCGCGACCTGGCGCACCTGGAGCGCCTCGGCCTGCAGCTGACCCACGTGCTGGAAACCCACGCCCACGCCGACCACGTCACCTCGGCCGGCCTGCTGCGCGAGCACACCGGCGCCAAGGCCTGCGTGCCGAGCGGCTGCGGCATCGCGCCGGCCGAGATGCAGCTGCAGGACGGCGACGTGCTCACCTTCGGCCTGCGCGAGCACATCGCCGTGATCCATACGCCCGGCCACACGGCCGGCAGCATGTGCTACCTGTGGCGCGGCAACCTGTTCACCGGCGATACCTTGCTGATCGACGGCTGCGGACGCACCGATTTCCAGAGCGGCAGCGCGGCCGACCTGTACGACAGCGTCACGCGCAAACTCTTCACGCTCGACGACGCCACCCGGGTCTGGCCAGGCCACGACTACCGCGGCCAGTCGGTCTCGACGATCGGCTGGGAGCGGCGCCACAACAAGCGCCTGGCGCATCGCGAACGGGGCGACTTCATCGCGCTGATGGCGGCACTCGACCTGCCGCGTCCCAAATTGATGGACGTGGCGCTGCCGGCCAACCGCCAGCTCGGCCTGCCCGACGGCGCGCCCGGCGTCGTGTCGCACCGCGCCTGATCTCCCGCAGAACCAGCACAGCATGCCGACGCTACAGGACCGCACCGAGACCGCCAGCGCCAGTGCCAGTGTGCGCCCGGCCGAGCTGCAGCGGCGCCTGGACGGCCTGCTCGAGCACCTGCCGGCCGGCGTCATCGTGCACGGCGCCGACGGCCGCATCGTCTCGGCCAACCGCCTGGCCTGTACCCTGGTCGGGCTGGACGAGCCGCAGCTGCTCGGCGTCGAGGCCAGCGACGAGCGCTGGACCCTGCTGCGCGGCGACGGCAGCGTCATGCCGGCCGGCGAATTCCCGGTCAACCAGGTGCTGGCCAGCGGCGCCAAGCTCACCGACATGGTGATCGGCCTGCCCGACATGGCCGCGGCGCAGCCGGTGCGCTGGATGCTGGCCAACGCCTATCCCGAATTCGCCCCGGACGGGCGCCTGCAACAGGTGGTGGTCTGCTTCACCGACTGCACCGCGCTCAAGGACGCCGAACGCTCGCTGCAGAAGTCCGAAGAACGCCTGCGCCTGATCGTGCAGGGTTCGAGCGATGCGCCCTGGGACTGGGACCTGGCCGGCGACGAGATCTATTATTCGGAGCGCTGGTGGAACATGCTCGGCTACCACCCTGGCGAAGTGGCGCCCGACAGCGAGGCCTGGCGCCGCATGACGCACCCGGAAGACCTGGCCAGCGTGCTCGGCTTTTTACAGTCGCTGCTGGACGGCCCGCGCCAGACCTACAGCGTGGAATTTCGCCTGCGCCACCGCGACGGCTACGCGGTGCCGATCCTGTCGCGCGGCTACGTGCTGCGCGACGCCGCCGGCAAGGCGCTGCGCATCTCGGGCCTGAATACCGACCTCACCGAACGCAAGCTGGCCGACCAGCGCATCCACGAACTGGCCTATTTCGACCCGCTCACCGGCCTGCCCAACCGGCGCTACCTGACCGAACAGCTGGCCGAGACGCTGGCCCACAGCGCCCACAGCGGCGAATTCGGCGCGCTGCTGTTCATCGACCTGGATAATTTCAAGCTGCTCAACGACACCATGGGCCACGCGGTGGGCGACCAGTTGCTGCACCAGGTCGCGCAGCGCCTGCGCCAGGCGGTACGGGGCGACGCCTGCGGCGAAGGGTTCGACGAGATGCGCTGCGACGTCCATGTGGCGCGCCTGGGCGGCGACGAATTCGTGGTGGTGCTCGAACACCTGGGCGCGGTGCGCATTGAGGCCATCGCCGCCGCCAGGGCCGTGGCCGAGCGCCTGCTGGCGACCCTGGGCCGCCCGTTCCAGCTCGGCGCGCACAGCGCGCGCAGCACGCCCAGCATCGGCGTCACCCTGTTCGACGGCGACTGCACCGGCATCGAGGCCTTGTTGATGGAGGCCGACCTGGCCATGTACCGCGCCAAGGCCGACGGCCGCAACACCGCGCGCTTCTTCGAGCCGGCGATGCAGTCCGAAGCCGAACGGCGCGCCACGCTCGAAGCGCAACTGCGCCTGGCTCTGGAGCGGCGCGAGTTCGTCCTGCACTGCCAGCCGCAGTTCGACTGCGCCGGCAAACTGGTCGGCGCCGAGGGCCTGGTGCGCTGGCGGCGCGACGACGGCACGCTCGGCATGCCGGGCGCATTCATCGGCCTGCTCGAAGACACCGGCCTGATCGTCGCGCTCGGGCTGCAGCTGATCGAACAAGGCTGCGCCGCGCTGGCGCGCTGGGCCAACGATCCGGTGCTGGGCTCGATCAAGCTGGCGGTGAACGTCAGCGTGCAGCAGCTGCGCGACCCGCGCTTCCTGGAGTCGGTGGCGGCGGTGCTGGTCGAGAGCGGCGCCAATCCGGCGCGCCTGCAGCTGGAGATCACCGAAAGCGTGTTCGCCGAGGACCTGGCGATCACCGCCGAGCGCATGTATGCCCTGCGCGCCCTGGGGCTGGAATTCGCGCTCGACGATTTCGGCACCGGCTATTCGTCGCTGGCGTATTTGAAACGGCTGCCGCTGTCGACGCTCAAGATCGACCGTGCCTTCGTCAAGGATGTGGAAGCCGATCCGCACGGGGCGCCGATCGTGGAGGCGATCGTGGCGCTGGCACGCAAGCTGGGGCTGTCGACCGTGGCCGAAGGGTTCTAACAGTTAGCGAGGAACTCATTCGAACATATGC
>NZ_JASNRA010000023.1:18089-85813 GCF_030411955.1 Massilia sp. YIM B02443 | reverse complement strand
TGCATATGTTCGAATGAGTTCCTCGCTAACTGTTAGAACCCGATGACGGCCGGGATCAGCCGTGCAGCACCTTGCGCAGGGTGCGCGACAGGTCTTCGGCCGAGAACTTGGCGACGTAGGCGTCGGCGCGCACGTTCTTGACGTGTTCCTCGTTGGTGGTGCCCGACAGCGACGAGTGGATCACCACCGGCAGGTTGGCGAAGCGGTTGTTCGACTTGATGGTGCGGGTCAGCGTGAAGCCGTCCATCTCGGGCATTTCGAGGTCGGTCAGCACCATCGCCACGCGGTCGTACACGGTGCGGCCTTCGGCTTCGGCGGCGGCGGCGATCTTGTTCAGCCCATCCCAGCACTCCTTGCCGCTCTTGGTCATGATGAACGGCAGGCCCATCGCCTCCAGGCCCTGCTCGATCAGGGCGCGCGCCACCACCGAGTCGTCGGCCGCCAGCACCACGGTGCCCGGCTTGATCGCGATCTTGCTGCCCACCGCCTGGTCGAAGCTTTCGCGCTCCTCGTTCGGGTTCAGCGTGCGCAGGATGGTTTCCACGTCCAGCACCTGGGCCAGGCGGCCCGCCACGCCGTCCTGCTCGGGCAGGCGCGCGATGCTGGTCACCATGCCGCTGCCGGCGCTGTTCTCGGCCGACATCACCTGGTTCCAGTCCAGGCGCACGATCTCTTCCACGCTCTCGACCGCGAAGGCCTGGGTGGTGCGCGCGAATTCGGTCACCAGCATGATGTTCAGGCCAGTCTTGGGCTTGACGCCGGCGATGGCCGGCAGGTCGAGCACCTGGATGATCTGGCCGCGCAGGTTGACCACGCCCAGCACGTGCTTCGGTGCGCCGGCCACGGTCGTGATCTCGGGCATGGCCACGATTTCGCGGATCTTGAACACGTTGATCCCGAACAGCTCGCTATGGTTGCCCTGCTCGTCGCCACCGAGGCGGAACAGCAGCAGCTCGAATTTGTTGGTGCCGGTCAGATTGCTGCGCTCGTCGACTTCCTGTTGAACCGATTTCATGTCCTGTCCTGAATAGTGATGCCATCAAAATAATGCTGTCGGGCAACCATTGTAGACGCGGCCTCGTCGGATTGTTCAATACCTGGCGCAAGCGTCCGCAAATTTCCTGTTGTTCGTGCCAAAAAACCACGGATTGTCACAGCCTTGATACCGGCCTGTCATGAAGTCAAGCCCGGCAGCCCCATGATGTTGTCGCGGCGTCATCTAGACTACACCGAAAGCGTAATACACGGCGATCACCACGAATACCGCCGCCGTCTTGATCAGCGTGACGGCGAAGATGTCGCGGTAAGACTCGCGGTGGGTGAGCCCGGTGACCGCCAGCAGCGTGATCACGGCGCCGTTGTGCGGCAGCGTGTCCATGCCGCCGCTGGCCATCGCCACCACCCGGTGCAGCACCTCGAGCGGAATCTGCGCCGCCTGCGCGCCAGCAATGAACAGATCGGACATCGCCGCCAGCGCGATGCTCATCCCGCCCGAGGCCGAGCCGGTGATGCCGGCCAGCGAACTGACCGACACCGCCGCATTCACCAGCGGATCGGGGATGCTTTTGAGGGCGTTGCCGACCACGATGAAGCCCGGCAGCGCCGCGATCACGCCGCCGAAGCCATATTCCGAGGCCGTATTCATCGCCGCCAGCAGCGCCCCGCCCACCGCTGCCTGGCTAGCCGAGGCGAAGCGCTGCGCCACGCGTTTGAAGGCAGTCAGCACCACGAACAGGATCCCCAGCAGCAGCGCCGCCTGCACCGCCCAGATCGCGGTGACGGTCTTGATGGTGGCGGTGACCGGGGTCGAGATACCGGGCAGGATCTCGGGTGGCACCGTGTAGTTGCCGGCGCCGTACCAGTCCGGGATCAGGCGCGTGAAGGCGAAGTTGGCGACGCCCACCAGCAGCAGCGGCAGGATCGCCAGCAGCGGTGGCGGCAGGTCGCCCGAGTCGACCCGTTCCGGTTCGTTGCGCAGGTTGGCGCCGTAGCCCTCCCCCTTGGCCAGCGCCGCGCGCCGGCGCCATTCCAGGTAGCTCAGGCCGACCGCGATGATGAAGACCGCGCCCACCACGCCCAGGGTCGGCGCCGCCCACGAGGTGGTCTGGAAGAAGGTGGTCGGGATGATATTCTGGATCTGCGGCGTGCCGGGCAAGGCGTCCATCGTGAACGAGAACGCGCCCAGCGCGATGGCGCCCGGCAGCAGGCGCTTGGGGATGTCGCTCTGGCGATAGAGTTCGGCCGCGAACGGATACACCGCGAACACCACCACGAACAGCGACACCCCGCCATAGGTCAGCAGCGCGCACACCGCCACGATCACGGCGTTGGCGCGCGCGCGCCCGATATAGCGGATCGCGGCGGCCACGATCGACTCCGAATAGCCCGAGAGCTCGATCACCTTGCCGAACACGGCGCCGAGCATGAACACCGGGAAGTACAGCTTGACGAAGCCCACCATTTTTTCCATGAAGATGCCGGAAAAGACCGGCGCCACCTGGGCCGGATCGGTGAACAGCACGGCGCCGAGGGCGGCGACCGGGGCGAACAGGATGACGCTGTAGCCGCGGTAGGCGGCGAACATCAGAAAGGCCAGTGCGGCCAGGACGATCAGGAAGGACAAGGCGCCTCCTTGGCGAAGACTTGACGGGAAGTCATCATTATAGGAAGCGCCGCGCTCCGCGGGAGTGCGCGGCGCCCCTGGCGCGCCATTTCATGCGGACTGCATCGCCGCTGTTGCTGGATGCTTCTCAGCCGGCGTTGTCCTCGACCCGCGGCGAGGTCGATCCGCTGGCCAGGGTGATGCGGGTGCGCCTGGCGAGCGGCGCCGCCGGCGCGCTGCCGTTGGCGTCGAGCCCCTTGACCTTGTTGAAGACGACGCTGAACGACGCCGCCGTGACGGTGGCCACCGCATAGCCCTGCGCATCGTGGTCGGCGTAGGCGAAGCCCGGATTGTTCATCCGTAGCACCTGGTCGAAGCCCTGCGGCGTGGCCACCAGCGGCCCTAATGGCGTAGCGCCCGCGCCCGCGCGCAGGTACTGGTAGAACGACGAGCTGCTGATGCCGGCACTCACGAAATCAACCGCCACCGGCTCGCCCGTGGCCGGGTCGTTGTTGTCGTAGATGACGCCACACTGGAAGGCGTGCAGGTCGCCGGTGATCGCCACCACGTTCTTCACATTGTTGGCGGCCAGGTGGCCCAGCATCTCGGCGCGGTAGGAAGGAAAACCATCCCAGCCGTCGGCGTTGACGATGTACAGGTTGTTGTACGGCGCAGGGGCCAGCGTGCGCATGTCGAGCCACATGCGATTGAGCGTCACTTCGTTGCCCCACACCTTCCAGGTAGCGGTCGAGGCTTTCATGGTGTCCTTCCACCACTGGGTCTGGGTCGGGCCCAGCAGGCCGGGGTTGCGGCCAAGCGTGCCCTTGGCGCGGGTCTCGAACTGGGCCAGCAGCGGCTGCGGCACGAAGTAGCGCGAGCCGATCGAATCGTCCCCACTCATTGGATCACTGAGCGGATCGCCCTGCAGCATGCGCGCGTAATCCGCTTCGCTGACCACGTGGTCGTCGCGGTACAGGCGCTGGTCGGTCATCACCAGGTGCATCAGGGTGCCGAAGCGGAAGTCGCGGTAGATGCGGATATTGTCGTAGCCGGCCTTGTTCAGGTCGAACGAGACGTCGCCCCAGTCGACCGGCATGTACTCGGCCCAGGCCTGGGTCGCGTTGCGGCGGCGCGCCGTCTGCTGGCGGTTGGCGTTGTCGTAGGTTTGATGGTCTTGCCAGCAGTCGTCCGAGAATTCGTGGTCGTCCCAGATCACCACCATCGGGCACTTGGCGTGCAGCGCCTGCAGGCGCGGGTCGCTGCGGTAGGTCTTGTACAGGGTGCGGTAGTCGGCCAGCGAATTGGCGTAGCGCGCGCCGCCGTCGACGGCGACGCCGTCCGGCAGCTCGATGCGGGCATGGGCCGGCTCGGCGCGCCCGGCCTGGAACGCGGCGCCGACGGTCTCGTAGACGTAGTCGCCCAGGTGCACGATGAAGTCCAGTTCTTCGTTCGCCATCAGGCTCATGGCGGCCCAGTGGTTGATGCTCCAGTCCTGGCAGGTCATCCAGGCGAAGCGCAGCTGGCCCGGGGTGCTGGCGGCGGCCGGCGCGGTGCGCGCCTGGCCGACCGGGCTCAGGTCGCCGCCGGCGCGGAAGCGATAGTAGTAGCGCGTGGCGGGCGACAGGCCGGTGAGCTTGGCGCGCACGGTGTGGTCGTACTGCGCGCGCGCGCTCAGGTCGACGATGCCGGCCGGCTGGTTGAAACTGGCGTCCAGCGCGACTTCCAGGCGCAGGTCGACGTCGGCGCTGCCGGTCTTGGGTGCGCAGCGGGTCCAGAAGACGATGCTGGCTTCCTTCGGGTCGCCGCTGGCCACGCCCAGCGGGAAGGTATAGCTGCCCTGCGGCGGGTTGTCGTCGCCGCTGCCGCAGGCGCTCAAGAGCGCGCCGGCGCCGGCCACGGTGAAATAGGCACTGCTTCGTAGAAAGCCACGTCGGTCCACGGTGTTCCTCCAGTTGAGCTGATGGCCCGAAGTCTAGCTACGCGATATGTCGCGGGCGTGACAGGCCGGCAAGCCCGTACTGCGGAGTTATACTTGGTCGACAAATGATGATGACAAGACAGGGAGAGCACATGGCGCACCACCACATCGGCATCGCCGGCGCAGGCACCGCCGGCCTGGCCAGCGCAATCGCCTTCGCGCGTTCCGGCCACACGGTCGACGTCTTCGAAAAGCATCCGTCGCTGGCGACGCTGGGCGCCGGGGTGCTGATCCAGCCGCAGGGCGTGGCCGCCCTCGACGAACTGGGCGTGGGCCCGGCATTCGAAGCGATCAGCGTGCCGATCGCACGCCTGACCGGGCAGTGCGAACGTGGCTGGACGCTGGTCGACATCCCCTACCGCGACCTGGAGGCGCGCGCCGTCAGCCGCTCGGCACTCGGCGCGGTGCTGGAGCGCGAGTGCCGGCGCCTCGGTGTGCGCCTGCACTTCGGTTCGGACGTGCGCGCCATCGGCGCCGAGGGCGAACGCGGCGTGATCACGGTGGACGATGCGCGTCACGCCTTCGACATTGCCGTCGTCGCCAACGGCGCCTCGTCGCAGCTGCCGGCCGACAGCGGCCTGGCGGTGCGCTCGACCATGTACGACTGGGGCGCGCTGTGGGCGCTGATCGACCTGGACGACTGGCCCGACCCGCACCTGCTCAAGCAGCGCTACGGCGGCACCGAACGGATGTTCGGGATCATGCCCACCGAGCGGGTGGGCGACGCGCTGCGCGTCTCGCTGTTCTGGAGCCTGCGGCGTGACCGCTACGCCGAATGGCGCGCGGCGCCGCTGGGTCAATGGAAGGACGAACTGCTGGCGCTGTGGCCCGAGTCGCGCCCGGTGGTCGACCGCATCGTCTCGCACGACCAGATCGCCTTCGCCAGCTACCACCACGCGCGTCCGAGCCGCCTCGCCGCAGGCCCGGTGTGCATCGTCGGCGACGCCGCCCACGCCATGAGCCCGCAGCTGGGTTTGGGCACCACGCTGGCAGTGCAGGACGCGCTGGCGCTGGCGCGCCACGTCGACGCCGCCGGTCCGCTCGCCGGCCTGCAGCGCTATTCGCGCGGCCGCCTGCGCACCGTGCGCGCCTATCAGGCCATGAGCCGCGCACTGACGCCGTGCTTCCAGCGCGACGGCGCCGGCCTGTGGCGCGACCTGCTGTTCGCCACCGCGCTGGCGATGCCCGGCAGCCGATACATCATGCACCGCAGTATCGCCGCGCCGCGGCGCTGCGTGCGCCAGGCATGGGCGGTGGATGGGCTGAAGACCGGCCCGACCCTAGAATAGCGACTGCTGGGTGGTGGCGAAGCGCGCGAAGCTGTCGCCCAGGAACGGCAGGATCGCGTCGGCTACCGGTTCGAGCTGGCGCGTCAGATAGTGTTCGTAGTCGATCTGGGCGCTGCGCACTTCCAGCGGCTCCGGCCCGCCCAGCGTCATCACGTAGCGGATCCAGCCGCCCTTGCGGTACAGGGCCGGCCGCCCGTTGCGAATGAAATGCTCGTCCGCCATGCGCGCCGCGCGCACGTGCGGCGGCACGTTGCGCTGGTACTCCTCGAGCGGGCGGCGCAGACGCTTGCGGTACACCAGCAGCGCGTCGGATTCACCGGCCAGCAGGCGCGCCACCGTGCCGCGCACGTAGTCCTCGTACGGTTCGCCCTTGAAGACGCGCTCGTACAGCCCTTGCTGGAATTGCTGGGCCAACGGGGTCCAGTCGGTGCGCACCGTTTCCAGGCCCTTGTAGACCATCTCTTCGCCGCCGTCGCCTGTCGCCGCAAGACCGGCGTAGCGCTTCTTGCTGCCTTCGTCCGAACCGCGCACGGTCGGCATCAAAAAGCGCCGGAAGTGCACGTCGTATTCCAGCTCCAGCGCGCTGTCCAGACCCAGGTCGTGCTTCAGGCGCGTGCGCCACCAGCCGTTCACGTGCTCCACCAGTTCCCTGCCGATGCGGCGCGCCTCGTCTTCGACGTGCGGTTTGCCGAGCCAGACGAAGGTCGAATCGGTGTCGCCGTAGATCACCTGGTAGCCCTTCGCTTCGATCAGCTCGCGCGTGCGGTGCATGATCTCGTGCCCGCGCATGGTGATCGACGAGGCCAGGCGCGGATCGAAGAAGCGGCAGCCGGTGGTGCCCAGCACGCCGTAGAAGGCGTTCATGATGATCTTCAGCGCCTGCGACAGCGGCGCGTTGTGCTCGCGCTTGGCCGCTTCGCGCCCTTTCCACACTTCGGTGACGATGCCCGGCAGACAGTGCCGGGTGCGCGAAAAGCGCCCGCCGCGAAAGCCCGGCACGGTGTCCGCTTCCGGTTCGCGCAGTCCTTCGATCAGGCCGAGCGGGTCGATCAGGAAGGTGCGGATGATCGAGGGGTACAGGCTTTTGTAGTCCAGCACCAGCACCGAGTCGTACAGACCCGAACGCGAATCCATCACGAAACCACCCGGGCTGTCGGCGCCGGCGACGTCGCCGATGTTCGGAGATACGCGTCCCTGCCGGTGCAACAGCGGCATGTACAGGTGCTCGAACGCCGCCACCGAACCGCCGCTGCGGTCGGCCGCGAGGCCCGTCACGCTGGCGCGCTCGAGCAGGAAGTCCATCAGCTTGGCCTTGGCGAAGATGCGCGTCACCAGCTCGCAATCCTTCAGGTTGTACCAGGCCAGCGCCGGCTTGTCCTCGGCGAACATGCGGTCGATCTCGGCCATGCGGTCGTGCGGATTGTCGATTGCCTTGCCTTCGCCGAGCAGCGCCTGCGACACGTTCTCGAGACTGAACGAAGGGAAGCTCCAGGTGGCCGAGCGCAGCGCCTCGATGCCGTCGATCACCAGGCGGCCGGCGATGCACACGAAGTAGTGTTCGCCCTGGCCGCCGCTTTGTTTGCCGACATCGCGCCACTCCATCGCGCTGCCGTCGCGGCCCAGGCGCAGGGGATGCTGGAACTTGTCCGCCTGCTTCTGCAGCACGCGCAGGTCGAACTGGATCACGTTCCAGCCGATGATGGCGTCCGGGTCATGCTGCACGAACCAGGCTTCCAGGCGCTCCAGCAGCTCGCGCCGGGTGGCGCAGTATTCGATGTCGAAGTCGATCCTGGCCGGGTCGCCGTTCGGCTCACCCAGCATGTAGACCTGGCGCTGGCCGCAGCCTTCCAGGCCGATGCAATACAGCTCGCCGTGGAAGGTGGTCTCGATGTCGAGCGACACCGTGCGCAGCGCCGGCCGGTAGCCGGGCGCGGGTTTCAGGACGCCGTCGGCCAGCAGGCGCGGGTCGCCCGCATCGACATTGCCGGTGAAGGCGGCCGGCGCCGTGATGAAGCGCTCCATCAGGTAACGCTCGGTCGGGCGCACGTCGGCCTCGAACACGTCCAGTCCGTGTTCGCGCAGGCGCTTCTCGATGCGCAGCAGGTGGCGGTACTTGCGGCAGTACAGGCCCGCCACCGGACGATGGCGAAAGTCGAGCAGCGCCAGCGGGCGCAGCTCCCAGCCGCGCTCGGACTGCAGCAGCGTCTCGACCGTCGCACGCTGTTCTTCCGGGATGAAGGCGACCGGCGTTTGCAGCGGTAGGCGCACGCGGCGCGGGCCGTCGTCGGTGGCGAGCCAGAATTCGACTTCGCAGCCGGCCGGCGTGTCGCGCCAGTGGCGCGTCAAGAGAAAGCCGGTGCCGCCGGGCGGCGTTGAAGCGGGCGTGTCCATCAGCGGTAGCGCTGCAGCTCCGCTTCGCTGAAGCCGGCCTGGCGCCGGCCCTCGACGTTGAACGGGCCCTTGAGCACCGGCGCCTTGTACTGCACGGTCAACGCGTCGTAGGTGGCGATCGGCTCCAGGCCACGCTGCTGGCACAGGTAAAAATACCAGCGGTTGCCGATTTCGACGTGGCCCACTTCGTCCACCAGCAGGCGGTCGAGGATCCGGGCCGCGGCCAGGTCGCCGGCCTGGGCGATCTTGGCGCGCAGCGGCGGGATCGCATCGAGCCCGCGCGCTTCCAGCGTGCGCGGCACCAGCGCCATGCGCGCCAGCACGTCGCCGCTGGTCTTGGCCACCATCTCCCACAGGCTGTCGTGGCCGGGGAAGTCGCCATAGCCGTAGCCGAGCGTGCCCAGGTGCGTGTTTAACATCGTGAAGTGCAGAGCTTCTTCGTCGGCCACGCGCAGCCAGTCGCGGTAATACTGCTCGGGCAGGCCGGGGAAGCGCCACAGCGCGTCGAGCGCCAGGTTGATCGCATTGAACTCGATGTGCGCCAGCGCGTGGATCAGCATGGCGCGGCCCTCGGACGTGCCCATCGAGCGGCGCCCGACCTGCAGCGGCGGCACCAGCTCCGGCTTTGCCGGACGGCCGGGGATGGCGTGCGGCTCGGCGATGGCGGCGTCGCTGTCGACGCGGATCTGGCCGGCGCGGCAGGCAGTCGCCAACGCGAATACGGCGTCGGCCTTGGTGGCGGGATCGGTTTCCAGCAGCGCTTGCAATGCGCCGGCGCGCAATTCCATGATGAAGTCTGTTCGGTTCAAAAGCGGCATTTTACCGAAAGCGCCGCCAGCGCCGCCAGCGCCGCGTCGATGCGCCGTTCCAGCGGGCCGGTGACCAGCGTGTACGGCATCTCCATCCCGGCCAGGCGGTCCAGGTACCAGCGGTGCTGGCGCGCGCGGAAGGCGGCGTCGCGCCGGGTGCCGTCCTGGACGAACGGGAAGTCGGGCGCGCAGACCAGGATCGCCGCGTAAGGCCGCCGCGCCAGCGCTTGCAGTTCGGGCTCGGCGCGCCCGAAGCCGTCCAGGCTGTAGAACAGCGACGTCAGGGCGCTGCCGTCGCACACCAGCCAGCGCCGCGCCGTGCGCACCAGCGCGTCTTCGCGCGCCACCTGGTCGCGGCCGATGGCCAGCATGTCGGCGTAATCGAGCGTCCCGCCCTTCTCTTCCCAGCGTTCGCGCCCGACCTCGGGAGCCCACTCCGTCTCCAGGCGTTGCGCCAGCGCCGCCGCCAGCGTGGTCTTGCCGCTCGACTCGCCGCCCAGCAGGCAGACCCGGTCGATGAAATCGGCGCGCACCGCCGGATGCAGGTAGGCGCGCTCCAGCTCCGGATCGGCGCGCACCCGCGTGCCCGACACCGGCACCGCCAGGCGCAGGCGGTCGACGCAGACGTGGCGCACCGCGTGCGCACGCCCGAGACGCTGCGAGTAATAGGCGCTCAGGGCCGCCGCGAAACCGTCGCCGTAATCCTCGCTGGTGAATACGGCGTCGACCGTCAACCCGCACAGCACGTGCGCGATCCAGGCGCAGAAAGCGCGGTGGACGGCGGCATCGTCGTCGTCATGCGGCAATACTCGCAGCGGCACGCCGCGCTGGCGGCATAGTCGCGCCAGTTCCTCGTCGTCGAGCACCAGGCTGCGCACACCGGGATACAGTTCGTCGAACCAGCGCTGGCGCGCTGTGCGCCCGCAGCGGTCGAAGCCGGGCCTGGTGTAGCTGATCACCAGCACCTGGTCGCAGGCGGCGATGGCCGAATCGATCAGGTGCATGTGGCCGCGGTGCAGCGGGCAGAACTTGCCGACCACCAGGCCCTGGCTGAACCCGTTCACGGCGTTCACGACCTTCACTCGTGCGCTCCTGCCACGTCGGAGGTGTACTGCAGCGTCTTGTCCTGCGCGTCCAGCCGTTGCACCCGCACCGCGCCGGTACCGAACAGCCCTTCCAGTGCAGCGCGCGCCGCATCGGACCAGCCCAGCGCAGCGGGCGCCAGGCGCAGCGTGACGCTGCGGTCGGCGTCCTGGTGCAGGTTGAAGTGCGAGATCGGAAACGCTTCGAGCGCGTGGGTGACGTCGATATTGTTGACCCAGCCGCGCAGCGTCAGGAAGCGCACCGGCCGCCGGCCCGAAAGCCCGATCAAGACCGGACCCTCGGCGCTCGTGGCCAGCGTGGCATGGTCGCCGGTGCGATAGCGCAGCAGCGGCAGGCAGAAGTTGAAGCCGCCGGTGACGGTGATCTCGCCCGCCACGCCCGGCGCCGCCGCTGCGCCGTCGCGGTCGAGCAGCTCGACGTACAGGCCCGGCTGCAGCAGCAGATGCCCGCCCAGCGCCGCATCGAACACGCCGACCGGGCCGACCTCGCCCAGCGAATAGATGTCGAGCACCGGGCAGCCGAAGCGCTGTTCGAGCCGCGTGCGCAAGCCCGGCATCAGCTGCATCGAGACCGAGATCAGCGCCCGTGGCGGGCGCGCGGTCGGCAGCGTCAGGTATTCGGTGAACGAGATCGGGTCGCCGGCGACGATCTCGGGCGCCAGCGCGTCGAGGTAGGTCGCGCGGTGGTCGGGATGGCGCCAGTCGTCCGGGTGCAGGTTGATCTTGGCCAGGCCCGACTCGTCCATGGTCGGCGTCACCGACACGTAGGTGAAGCAGCGCTGCTGGAAGCCCAGCAGCACCACGCCGACCTGGCCGCGGCCATGGCTTGGCGCGATGCCGATCCGGCCCAGCGCGCGCTTGTGGAATGCGGCATAGCGCGCCGCCACCACCGGATGCGACGGGATCACCAGCGGATTGCCGGTGGTGCCGGTGGTACGGAACTGCATCATGCGCGCCAGTGGGGCGTCGTCCGGCACGAACTGCGCCACGTCCGCCGCCAGCTCGGCGCGACCGATGGGCCGCACGTCCGCCAGCCGGCGCGGGGCGGCGCCCTGGGCGCGGTAGTAAGGTACGTCGGCATAGGCCCGGGCGACGAACGGCATCACCCAGCCGGGCGGCTGGCCGGGCGACCAGCCGATCGGCGCCGTGGCCATCGCGCGTTCATAGGCCAGCTGGGCCTCGACCTCGTGTTGCAGCAGGCGGTTGCCGCTGCGGTTGCGGTACAGCGGCGCGCACGGGTGACCGTGCAGGAAGTCGAGCATGCGCTGGCCATCCGGGGTCAAGGTCGGAAAGCGCTCCCTGTGGAGCGCATCAAGCGTGCCTGGCGCGTTCATTCGCGCGTCCATTTGTCGGCCGACTCTTCGGCCAGCTTGCGCGCCAGCGCCTCGCGCACCTTGCGCGCGCGCGCCTCGGCCTTGCGGCTGGCGTCCAGCAGCGCGCGGCGCTGGAGCGCGCTGATGGCGCTCAGGCGGTCGGCAGCCTGGGCCTCGGTCTCGCCCTGCGGGCGCAAGCCGAGGCGCGCCAGCACCGAGCGCACCAGCTCCTCGCGCCGCTCGGCGTCGTGCACGAAGGCGTGCGCCCGGGTCACGACCGCCAGCTCGCGCGCGAGCCCCGACAACGCCGCGACCAGGTCGTCCTGCGCCGGGCGCGCCGCGCGCAAGGCCTCGTCGGCCAGCAGCCAGGCCATGATCATGGCCAGCGCCAGGCGGTTGCGATCGAGCCGGGCATCGACGCCCTCGAACTCTGCCAGCACGGCGGCGCCGGCGTGCGCGCCGTACACACGCAGCACGTCGTTGACCAGCGCCGCCACCGCCACCTCGCCATGGCCGGCGACGCGCGGCTCGGCCAGGAATTCCTGCGGGGTCTCCGCCAGGCGCCGGGTCAACGCAGCCAGGTCCGCCATCACCGCACCGATCCCTGCGGCGCCGGTCCGTACGTGCGCAGGCTGAATGCGCGCGCGAACGCCACCAGCTGCTCCAGGTCGGCCACTGCGTGGATGTCCCAACCCTGCTCGTCACGTGCGCGGCGCAGGATATCCAGTGGCCCTTCCCAGGTGTGCCACGCGGGATGCAGGTTGAGCGCCATGGTGCCGCCGGCGCCGGCCACCGCCAGCGCGCTGGCGGCGATGTCCCAGCCGCTGGCGCGCCGTTCGTCCTGGTCGAACATGGTCGTGATGCCTTCGTCCGAGATCATCAGGATGTGCGTCGGTCGCGCAAGCCGCTCGGCGTTGGCATAGGTGTCGCGCAGCCGGTGGATCGGAAAGCACGTGCCGCCACCCAGGTAGCCGGTGAGCACGCGCAGGATCTGGTCGCTGTCGCGCACGAAGCCGGTGGTGCCTATCACCTGGCGTTTGCCGCTCCACAGCGTCACCTGCACCGAGGCGCCCACGCGCAGCGCCGACAGGGCGACGATGGCGCCGGCCAGCGCCGTGTACGACGTCGCCACCTGGGGATTGGGCATCGAGCCGGAACAGTCCACGTACAGGTCGAGGTCGACCGGCAACGGCGCGCGCTCTTCGAACGGCGGCGCATCGAAGGTGCGGCGCACCGTGGTCACGCCCGGCACCACGAACGGCGACAGCGTCAGGCTTTGCAGCCAGTCGATCTGGTCGAGCGGGTCGCCCATTTCCCACGGCTCGATCCCTTCCAGCTCGGGTTCCGGCAAACGCGGCCTGGGCCGGGTCGGGAACGGCACCAGGTAGGGCATGGCGCGCTCGCGGTAATAGCGCATCGCGATCGCATGGTCGCTGAGCTTGATGCCGCCGACTTTCAGGATCTCGCCATACTCGAACGGCTCGCGCAGCTGGCCGCGCGACTGCGTGTTGCGCGGCTGGTCCTTCGGCGTGCCGACGGCGTCGCCCGTGATGCGCGGGTCGAGCACCGGATGCAGCGCGTCCTCGATTTCTTCCACTTCGGCGTCGAGCAGGCCATCGGGGTCGCAGCCCTCTGCGGCGGCGCCGGTGTCGTGCCAGGCGCGCAGCGCGGCCGGCTCCTTGTCCGTGGCCAGGTACGGCAGCAGCAGCGCGGCGAAACGGCCTGCGCCCTTCATCCAGTCGCTGCCGTACACCCGGATCAGACGCGCGCCGAGCCAGGCGTCGGTGTCGAGCGCGTCGTCGATGGCGGCGCCGGCCAGCTGGCCGCGCTCGATCTGCCACAGGTGCTCGTAGATGCGCATGTACAGCACCCACAGCGGCGCGGACCCCTTGTCGTCTGTTTTATGTTGCCGCAGCAGGCGGTAGATGTCGGCCATGCGCAGGCCGGCCTGACGCTGCAGCCGGTCGTTGATGCACAGGTCGGTGTACAGGTTGGCGACCATCGCCGCATGCCGTTCTTCGCCCGGCAAGGCCTTGCGCATGCGCGCGATCAGCCGGAAGTGTTCAAGGGCCGTGGCCGGCGCCAGCACGTGATGGCCGATCTCGTGCGCCAGGATCTCGACCGCGTAATCGTCCAGGTGGTTGGCGCGCACCGCTTGCAGGTCGATCACGACGCTCTGGTCGAGCAGGCGGATCATGGCGAAGCTGCCGCTCAGGCCCTCTTTCGCCGCCTCCACCGTGCTGGCGCACAGGCGCGGGTCGCGCAGCCGGGTGTAGCGGCTCCAGCTCTCCAGGGCCTGCGGCCAGGCGGCGCGCCAGTTCTCGATCAATGTGTCGGGTGGACGCGGTTTGCTGAATAGTCGGATCATCGGCGCAGCAGGCGAATGGCGTGGGTGAAGGGAGAAGCGATGGCGACGGTGCTGCGGTTGGCGCACAGCGCCAGGCCGGCCGCCGGCAAGTCGCATGCGATGCGGCGCGCGCCGACCTGCAGCGTATCGCCGTCGAGCGTATGGGCGACCTGGCCGGCGCCGGCGCGGTCGAAATCGTCCGCGCCGGCCGGCTGCAGCACGGCGCCGTAGGCGTCGACCATCAAGGTGAAATAGCGCTCGCCGGAGCGCACCACAAAGCGATCCGGCGCCGCCCGGATCTGCGGCGGCGTCGCGAAGGCGCCGCCGAAACCGGTGAATGCGCCGATTTCCACGTCCTCACGCGCCGCGTCGCCGGCGCCGCGCCACCAGGGATCGTCGATCATCCGCAGCAGCAGCGCCTGCAGATCGCTATCCGCCGGAGCGCCCAGCGCCGCCAGCGCCAGCGCGGCGGGTAAACCATCGGCGGCGCCGAGCGCGCCCTCGCGAAAGTGGGCGGCGCCGGCGCGCCAGGCGGAGATCTGCCCGACCACCGCCAGTTGCGCGGCGCTCTCGATGCGCGGCGCCAGCGCCGCCGTCTCGGCCAGCCACTGGCGCGGCCGCGTGCCAGGCAGCGCTTCCAGGTACACGATGGCGTTGCTCAGCATGCCGAGCAGCGGCGCCGGCTGGGCGGCGACCAGCGGTGCGAACGCGGCAAAGGTTCCGGCCCAGGCTTCGGCCAGTAGCTGGCTGCGCGCGCCCGGACCGATCGACTTGCGCGCGGCCAGCGCCAGCGCCGCCTCATAGACCGCATCGACCACGGCGTCCACGCGCGCCGGCGCCTGCGCCGCCACCGCATCGACCAGCGGCGCCGCGCACTCCTGCAGGAAGACGGCGACGACCTCGGGCGCGAGCGCGGGCGTGCGCCGGCGCGCTTCGCGCATGCGCGCATTGAAGCGATCGCGTTGCGCGGCCAGCGCCGCGCCGAAGGCGCCGGAAATCATCGCTCGCTCCGTGCCGGTGCTATTGCGCGCGCAGCCACGCCAGGTAGTTGGTGTAGCGCTGGTGCAGGTACTTCAGCTTGAGCAGATCGTCGTACAGGTGTCCATACAGCTTGCGGCCCTTGGTCAGCGTCGCGACCAGCTTCTCGATCTTCACCAGGCGCGCGCGCGTCTCGCGTTCGGACACGTCGTCCAGTCCCAGCGCGAACTGCGCCGCCAGCTCGCCTACCGGATCGTCGCGCTCCAGGTCCAGGCGCAGGAATTCCGCGCCCGACAGATCGAACAGGCGGCGCAGCCAGCTGACGCGGTCGAAGCGGTAGGCCGCGTTTTCGGGCGCGGCGAAGAACGGCGCGTCGAGATCCGGATGCAGCTTGTCGTGCAAAACGAAAGGCAGTACCTGGCGCACGTCTTCCAGTTCGACCTCGCCGTTGCCGCGGAACCAGGCCAGCGCCTTGGCGTACAGGATCAGCGTCATCAGGTTGCGCACCGAAACGCCGTTGCGGGTCTGGCAGCCCAGATCCTTGAGGCGATCGCGCCCGGCGTCTAGCGCGGTTACCTCGCGCCACTCCATGCCCGACAGGCGCGCGGTGTCCTTGGTCATGTACTCGAACTGGCCGCCGGCCGCCTCGGACAATTCGAACTGGCTGGCGAAGAACTCCAGGCGGCGGCGCACGTCGTGCGGCAGCGCCACCGCGCGCACGGCGCGGCCCATGGCGTCGATCTCGTCTTCGCCGAACACCAGTTCGTGCGGCACCAGCTCCTCGGGCCGGGCGTCTTCTTCGATCCGCACCAGCAGCTCCTCGAGGAAGCGCGGATTGAACGCCAGCGCCTGCACCACCACGTCGATGCGGTCGCGCAGCGCGTCGATCACCTGGTAGGTGCCGCCACCCTGGTCGTCGTTGGCGGTCAGGTACCAGGCCGACTCCGGGCACTCGAACACCTGGTTCAGCACCTCGGCGTAGTTGTCGCCCATGACCGTCAGCAGCGCGCTCTGGGTGCGGGTCGGGATGCGGTTGTATTCGTCGATGATCTTGACCCGCATCGACAGCCAGGCGCGCCAGGCGATGCGGATCTGGTCCATGCTCTGCGCCGCCACCAGGTCGGCCGGCAGCGGATTGCCGAGCAGGTCGGCGATCGTCATCTGCGGGTGGCCGTGCTGCATGGCGCGCCGCACTTCGCTTACCGGAGAGCCGGCCAGCACCCCCATCAGGATCGCGCTGGCGGTCTTGCCGCGCCCGGGGCCGCCGACGAACAGGCACTTGCGGCGGACGGCGAAGGTCAGCAGCGGCAGCAGCACGTAGCTCGAGTAGCTCTGGCCCGAAGGCAGCGTCAGGACGCGCTTGCTGTCGCCGACCACGAAGGTCTGCGCCGGGCCGTCGTTGTATTCGATGTCGTAGTGCGGGCTGATGATGGCCTTGTTGACGATCCAGAAGTAGGCCTGGCGCAGCTTTTCGTCGAGCGCGCGCGGCGCCGCGTCGGCGCCGTCGCCTGCCGCGGCGACCGGCCCCCGGTACAGGTCGGCGACGTCGAATTCGTGGGCCGCGGTCGTGGTGCGCGGGTTGGTCGGGGCGCGCGACACTTTCTGGAAAAAGTCGAAGACCAAGCAATCCTCCAATGGGTGCGCCAACATCGTGGCGAGGGTTCGTCGTTCGCCATGCTACCCATTTGCGGCGCGCACGGCAACGCGGCCGGCGCGCCTACCCATCACGCATGCGAACCGCTACATCTGGCGGAAATGGTGCGCGTACACGGGACTGACGCGTGGTTTTTCGGGCCGCCCGCGCAGCGCCAGCATCACCTTGCCCAGGTCGTCGCGCGCCGCGCTCTGCACGCAATCGAGATTGACCACCGTGCCGCGGCTGATCTGCAGGAAGCGCTTCTCGTCGAGCTGCGCCAGCAAGTCCTTGAGCGGCACCCGGATCAAGGCCTCGCCATCGGGGGTGGCGACGTTGACGTATTTATCCAGCGCCTGGAAGAACACCACCTCCTCGACCGGGATCATGCGCACCACGTTGCCGACGGCGGCGCGGATCGTGCTCAGGCGCTCCTGCGGGGCCGGAGCAGGCGCCTGCGGCAGCAAGGCCTGCAGCTGGCCAAGCAGCTGGCCGAGCGCGGCGCCCTGCTCCGTGCGGCCCCCGCCCCGCTCATTCATCAGTCCACGCAAGCGCGCCACCGTCTTGCCCAGGCGCGCCGCGCTCACCGGCTTGAGCACGTAGTCGGCGGCGGCCTGTTCGAAGGCCTGCACCGCGTAGTCGTCGAAGGCGGTGACGAACACGACGTGCGGGAACGGCGCGGGACCGTCCCAGCGCTCGGCCAGTTCCTCGGCCGCCTCCAGGCCGCTCTGGCCCGGCATGCGGATGTCGAGGAACAGGATGTCGGGCCGCAGCGCCAGCGCCTGTTCCACCGCGGCCAGGCCATTCG
The DNA here is from genome assembly GCF_030411955.1 of Massilia sp. YIM B02443. Taxonomy (GTDB): domain Bacteria; phylum Pseudomonadota; class Gammaproteobacteria; order Burkholderiales; family Burkholderiaceae_D; genus Telluria. The sequence goes on along the minus strand of NZ_JASNRA010000023.1, from coordinate 68,562 downwards.
GCACGCTGGCCACGATCTGCAGTTCGGGCCAGCACTGGCCGAGGGTGCGGGCCAGCGTGGCCGCCAGGATCGGTTCGTCTTCTGCGATCAGTGCGCGCGGGGTCATGCGGTCTCCAGGGGTAAGGTGAGGCGGGCCAGCGTGCCGTGCGGCTGCGCCGGGGCAAGGTCGAGCGTGGCGCGCGGTCCATACAAGCCGTCGAGCCGTTCGCGCGTGGTGGCGACGCCGACGCCACCGCTGTGTCCATTACTGCGGCGGCCATGCGGCTGGCCCAGGCCCAGGCCGGTATCGCGCACCGTGAGCTTCAGGCGCCCCGCGTCCTCGCGCGCCGCGATCACGATCTCGCCGCCGTCGACCTTCGGTTCCAGGCCGTGGACGATCGCGTTCTCCACCAGCGGCTGCAGCAGCATGGTCGGCAGGCGCGCCGCGCGCAGCGCCGGCGGCAGCTCGAGCCGGTAGGCCAGCCGCGCGCCCATGCGCACGCCCATCAATCCAAGGTAGGCGCGCATGGCGTCGAATTCTTCCGCCAGCGTGGTTTGTTCGGCGCGCGAGACGCTCAGCGTCGCCCGCAGGTACTGGATCAGATGGTCGAGCATGGCCTCGGCGCGCACCGGGTCGATGGCGATCAGTCCCTGTAGGTTGGCCAGCGTATTGAACAGCATGTGCGGCTCGATCTGGGCCTGCATCAGGCGCAGCTGCGCTTGCAGCGCCTGGCGTTCCTGGACCTCGGCGCGCAGGCGCGCCGCCGCATGGTCGGCCTCGACCCGGCGCAGGCGCTCGCGGTGGCGCAGCAGCACCGTCATGATGCTGGTGCCGCCCAGCGTGAACAGGATCATGCTGGCGCTGGCGCGCGAAGGGTACTCGGCCAGCGTCGGCATCGGAAGGCCAAGCAGCAGGCCGACCACCCGGGTGCCGGTGAAATGCGCTACCGGCGCCACCACCACCGTCAGCGCCAGGAACGGCGTCCACTGGCGCCAGCCCCAGACCGGCAAATCCCAGAACAGCAGGCGCGCGCCGTTGAGCAGCACGAAGGCGACCGCGCCGATCATCACCGAGAACAGCAGGTTTTCCAGGAACACTTCGGGCTTGCCGATCACCAGCGTGATCAGGGCCGCCAGCAGCGTGCTGACGACGACCGTGAGCGGCAGTTCGGCGAGCACGCGTCGCAGGCCGGAGCGCGGGGTCGTGGTGATGCTGGTGGAACTGGCGGCATGGGGCATGCGGTCTCGCTTGGTGAAAGAGGCAACGATGTGGTTCATTGTGCCCAGCAAGGCGATCCCGGACAAGCCCATTGCGACGAGGTCGCGAAATCGTGGCGCCAAGCGGCTGTCCGATCGACCCGATTGTTCGCACCGTCCAACCGCGCAACGCGCGGCAAGATTCGGCAAGATTCGGCAAGCAGTTGACCCCGATCGCGCCGCCATGTCATATTGCCATTCTTCCCATCCCTGGATCGTTCGCACATGCGTCACATCGTCTCCGCCCTCACCCTTGCCATTGCCTGCTCCAGCGCCCTGGCCGAAGCCCCGACCGCGTCGAAAGCCCTGCCGCTCGACGCGCTGACGTCGCGCATCTCGGCCGACTCGCTGCGCGGCCACCTGTCGTTCCTGTCGTCCGACCTGCTCGAAGGACGCGGCACGCCGTCGCGCGGGGTCGACCTGGCGGCCGAATACATCGCGGCCCAGTTCCGCCGCGCCGGGCTCGAGGCGGCGGGCGACGACGGTTACTTCCAGAGCGCCAACTGGCAGTTCGCGCAGCGCAAGGACGGCGACGTGGCGCTGACCATCACGGCCGGCGGCAAGACGATGTCCCTGCCCGCAAACGGCGCCAGCGGCAACTTCGTCGATCCGGTGTCGCTGGCGGCCACGCCGGCGGTGTTCATGAGCTGGCAGGCCGCGCTCGACGACAGCGGCGCCGCCAACGGCAAGGTGCTGGTGGTGCCGGCGCCGGCCATCTCGGGCGCCGCGGCCCAGCTGCAATCGAAGCTGAAATCGACACCGGCCCTGATCGTGATGATCGACCGCGAACGCCGCCACAGCCGCGGCGCGGGCGGCTGGCTGATCGACCCGGCGCAACCGGTCAACAAGAGCGCGCCGCCGGTGGTGCTGCTGCACGCTGCCGACGCGGCGGCGGCGCTGGAAGCCGGCGGCGCCGCCACGGTAGCCGCCAACGTGGTCGCGCCGGAGATCAAGCCGGTCAAGCTGCGCAACGTGATCGGCGTGCTGCGCGGCTCCGACCCGGCGCTGAAGAACACCTATGTGATGCTCAGCGCCCACTACGACCACCTGGGCATCCGCGACGGCGAGATCTTCAACGGCGCCAACGACGACGGCAGCGGCACCGTGTCGGTGCTGGAGATCGCGGCGGCGATGGCGGCGCAGAAGGAGCGTCCGCGCCGCAGCATCGTGTTCATCGCGCTGTTCGGCGAAGAACTGGGCCTGCTCGGATCGCGCTACTACGCGCGCAACCCGGTGTTCCCGCTGAAGGACACGGTCGCCAACCTGAACCTGGAACAAGTGGGACGCACCGACGACAGCGAAGGGGCGCAGGTCAATTCGGCGACCATGACCGGCTACGACTACTCCACCATCGGCGCCACGCTGCAGCGCGCCGGCCGGCAGACCGGCGTGCGCTTCTACAAGCACCCGGTCAACAGCGACCGTTATTTTGCGCGCAGCGACAACCAGGCGCTGGCCGACGCCGGCGTGCCGGCCCACACCCTGTGCGTGGCGTTCGGCTTCCCCGACTACCACGGCAAGGACGACACCTGGGACAAGATCGACTACGACAATATGGCGCGCGTGAACCGCATGGTGGCGGTGGCGCTGCGCGACATCGCCAACAACCGCGTCGCGCCCAGCTGGACCAATGTGCCGAACGCCGCCAAGTACCTGGACGCGTCGCGCGCGCTGAAGGCGGCGAAGTAAGCACGTCACGTCGCATGTCGTCCCTGGGGCAAGTCGCCGGCCTGTCGCTGCGGCCCGCCGGTTCCCCGGCGCCGGTCGCGGTGGACGGCATGCGCCTGCTGACCGGCATCGGCGCCGACGGCGACCGCCATGCCGATGCGCTGTCGCCGCGCCAGCTGCTGCTGGCCGGCGCCGATGCGTATGCGGCATTCGGCCTGGCGCCGCATTCGCTGCGCGAAAACCTGCTGTTCGAGGCGGACGTGTCCACACTCGCATCGGGCACGGTGCTGCGGATCGGACAGCGGGCCCTGGTCAGGGCGATGTTTACCTGCGAGGCGTGCGGACAGCTGGACCGGCACGGCGCACGGCTGGCAGCGCGCATCGGCGCCCGGCGCGGCATCCTGACGCGCGTGCTGCGCGGCGGCGAGATACAGACAGGCGATCCGGTCCACGACCTCGGCGTGCTGCTCGATCCCTGGCCGGACGACTGGCGCGAGCGCCTGATTCGCGTGCTCGATGCCGCGCCGGAGGGCAGCGTCGTGACCTATGCGCGGCTGGCGCACCTGGCCGGCATCCAGACCAGCTATTGCCGCGCCTTTCCCCGCCTGCTCAAGAACCTCGGCCCGCGCTACGCGCGGCGAGCGGTCACGGCACGCGCCGACCCGGCTGCGCCACGCTGGGACGGGGCTGGCCTGTTCGATCCGGCGCCGGCCTCCTAGGGGCCGGCTTGAGCCGCATCACTCCGAACAGCACCAGCGCCAGGCCGCCCAGCTGCCACACCGACAGCGGCTCGCCCAGCAGCAGCCACGACGCGAACACCGTCAGCACCGGCCCCAGGTTGCCGAAGGCCGCGGTCTGCGCCGCGCCCAGACGCGATATCGCCAACGCCGTCCAGTAGATCGGCAGCACCGTCGACACCAGCGCCATCAGCGCGCCATACAGCCAGACCGATGGCGGCAACGCCGGCAAGGCGGCCGGCTCGCCCAACGCCAGAAAGTGCGCCAGCACCAGCACGCACGAAGCGCTGCCCGCCAGTCCCGCCAGCCGCATCGAGCCGATGCGCTGCACCACGGCGCCGGTGCCGATGTAGTACAGCGCGTAGCTGACCGCGCTGGCGAACACCCAGGCCGCGCCGGCCAGCACTTCATGGCTCCAGCCGGCCAGCTGCATGTCGTGCACGAAGCCCACACCCAGGCCCAGGTAGCAGATCGCCATCGCCTGCAGCGTGCGCGCCGTCGGGCGCTCGCCGGTGAGGCAGACCTGGAAGATCAGCACCAGGCTGGGGTAGAGATACAGGATCAGCCGTTCAAGGCCGGCGGTGACGGTCTCGAGCCCGAAGAAATCGAACAGGCTGGCCAGGTAGTAGCCGGTAAAGCCGAGCAGCAGGATGCGGCCGATGTCTTTCGCGCTCAGGCGATCCGCGCCGCGCTCGCGCGCCATCCAAAGCAGCCACAGGAACAGCGGCAGCGCGCATCCCATGCGGATCGCCAGCAGGGTCAAGGCCTCGACCGGCGCCGCCGCGTAGCCGAGCTTGACGAAGACCGCCTTCATGCTGAAACCGGCGGCGGCCAGTACCGCATAGAAGCGCCCGTCCTGCATCCAGCGCGCCAGTCGTGTCGTCGAACCGTCCATGATTGTACTTTGGTGGTAAAGCCTTATTCTGCCGCGAAGCCGCGGACGGTAGAATACGCAAATTCTTTAGCCACCCTTCTCGCCAGGAGAAACCTTGCACTTCGAACTCATCGACCTGCGCCTGTTGCTGGCCATCGCCGACGCCGGCAGCCTGAGCAAGGCGGCGCAGCGCTTCCCGATCGCCTTGTCGGCCGCCAGCAACCGCCTGCGCAAGTTCGAGCAGTCGTGCGGGGTCGAGATCTTCGCGCGCTCGGCCGACGGCATGACCCCGACCGCGGCCGGGCGCTTCATCCTGGAGCGCGCGGCGCGCGTGGCCAGCGAAGTCGAGCAGCTGAAGGACACGGTGCGCGAGCTGCGCGGCGAGCGCCGCGTGACGCTGCGCCTGGCCGGCACCACGGTGGCGATCAGCACCTTCCTGCCGGCGGCGGTGGGCCGCTTCCTGGCCGACCATCCGGAAGTCGACCTGCAGCTGCTGGAACGCGGCAGCCCGGAGGTGCTGCAGGCGGTGCGCAGCGGCGAGGTCGAACTCGGCATTTTGGACGGCAACGTGGCGGGCGACGCCATCACCTCGCTGCCGTTTCGCAGCGACCGGCTGGTGCTGGTGGTGGCGCAGCACCACCCGCTGGCCGAACGCGGGGCGATCCGCCTGCGCGACGCGCTCGAACACGCCTTCATCTGCCTGCCGCAGAAACGCGCCATGCAGCGTTTCATCGAAGCGATGGCGTCAAGCAGCGGGCGCGAATTGAAGATCCGGGTGCGCGCGTCGAGCTTCGACGCGATCGCCCAGCTGGTGGCGGGCGATGCCGGCATCGCCATGCTGCCGGAAGCCGCGGCGACCAGGTTTGCGAAAGAGATGCCGGTGCGGATCGTGGCGCTGGAAGATCCGTGGGCGATCCGCGAATTGCGGGTCTGTTTCGCCGATCCGGGCTTGCTGTCGCCACACGCCGAACGCCTGCTCCGCTACCTTGGACCGAACGGTTGAAGGCTTCAGAAACTTTCTGTCAAGTTGTTGCGCACGATACACAACCGTATCGTGAGCCACTTTTTTTCAAAACAGTGTAAGCTAAATTACAACATTGACTAAAGGAGTACACCATGAAAACGACGACTATCTCGGGCATCATGCTGGCAGTGGCAGTGCTGGTTACCGGGTGCAACAAGAACGATGGCATGGGCCCTGCACAAGAAGCAGGCAAGGCCGTTGACGACGCGGGCGCCGCCGTGGCGACCGAATCGCGCGAAGCCGTGCAGGCTGCCGACGCCGCCGCCGAACGCGCCGGCGACAAGATGGAAGCCGCTGCCGACACCGCCGGCGCCAAGATCGAAGCTGCCGGCGACCGCGCCGAAGCCGCTGCCGACCGTGCCGGCGCGCGCATCGACGCTGCCGGCCAGGAAATCAAGCAGGAATCGAAAGAAGCCGCCCAGGACGCGAAGGCTGCCGCCAGCGACGCAACCGCTGCGGCTGGCCGTAGCGTGGAACGCGCCGGCGAAAAAATGCAGGACGCTTCGAAGTAATTCGCTGTCCGCATCAATCGGCACCGTGAGCACGCCGTTCCCGCGCAAGTGGGAACGGCGTGCGCGTTTTTGCGGCCGGATCATCGTATTCACGGCCCGGCTGCTGCATTACACTGGGCGGCATCGTTCTTGAACAGAGGTTCCGATGTCCATCTTCCGCTACGTCGCCCCGGCGCTGGGCATCGCTATTGCTCTGGCGACCAACGGCGCCTACGCCCGGCTCCCGGTCCATCATCTCGACAATGGCACGATCCGCGCCTCGGTTACCGAAGCGATTGGCGGACGGCTGCTGTCCTTCGGCCTGGTCGGGAAACCGAACTTCTTGCTGGTGAAGGAAACGGCGGGCGATCCGCACGCTCCGGTCGACGCGACCACGAACAACATCGGCTACCTCGGCCACGAAGTCTGGATCGGTCCACAAAGCCAGTGGTGGCAGCACCAGAGCGTGAATCCGGCCCGCGCCGCCGCGAAAGCGCCATGGCCGCCCGATCCCTACCTGAGCCTCGCCAGGTATACGATCACATCGCACAGCGACCGCCAGATCGAACTGGATAGCCCCGCCAGTCCGGTCAACGGCATCGCCCTGCGCAAGCGCTACTCCCTGGTCGAGGGCCAGCCGAACACGCTGGAACTGCAGGCCGACGCCACCAACCGCCGCGCCACCGAGGTCGCCTGGGACCTGTGGTTCAACACTCGCGTCCGGCCCGACACCATGGTCTACGTGCCGGTCGCCGCAAAGGAAGACGTGCGCATCGAACCGGCCGCCGCGCTGCCGTACAAACTGCAAGACGGCGTGCTGTCGCTCGACCTGCCGCAGCGTGGCCAGGCGGCGCGCAAGGGCAAGCTGTTCGCCCAGCCGTCCGCCGGGTGGATGGCCGGCTTCCACGGCGGCCAGGCCTTCATCGTGCAGTTCGCGCACCAGCCACGCGCCGCGATCCATCCGGAACAGGGCCAGGTCGAGCTGTACCTGGACGCCGATCCGGCGACGCCGGACCAAGGCCTGCTCGAGATGGAAGTGCACGCGCCCTACCTGCGCCTGGCGCCGAACGAGAGCATGGCGGCATCCGAGCGCTGGACCATCCTGCCCTACGACGGCCCGGCCACACGCGAAGGACACATCGCTTTCCTGCGCAAACAGGCCGCGCGCCTCGGGCTGGACGGCTGACCTCAGGCGCCGAACGGCGTCTCGGCAATCCCCTGCACGCCGGGCCGCAGCAACAGCACGGCCCCGGCGTCACCCTCGGAGCCACCGGCTCCGGCCGGATCGATCGACGTCACCAGCAGCGTCTGCAGATCCGGCCCGCCGAACGCGCACATCGACGGTTTCGCCATCGGCAGCGCGATCTCGCGATCAAGCGCTCCTTGCGGCGTGAAGCGCTGCAGCAGCCCGCCGTCGTTGGCGCAGGTCCAGTAGCAGCCATCGGCATCCACCGCCGCGCCATCGGGCCGCCCTTTCTGCTGCGCCAGGTCGAGGAACACGCGCTCGCGCGACGGCAGCCCGGCCTCGATGTCGTAATCGTAGGCCCACACCACGCGCCGCCGTGGATGCGAATCGGACAGGTACATGGTGCGACCGTCGGGCGAGAATGCCAGGCCGTTCTGGGTCAGCAGCCGCGTGACCACCGGCCCATGCAGGCCGCCGTCACGGCTGTAGCGATACAGCCCGCCGACCTCGCGCGCGGCGCCCATGTCCATGAACATGGTGCCGCTCCAGAACCGCCCCTGACGGTCGCAGCGCCCATCGTTGAAGCGCATCCCTTCGCCCAACTCGTGCGGCGGCGGCGCGGCAAGGCGCTGCGCCGCGACGCCGCCATCGTCGTTCAGGTCGAGGTGGTAGATGCCGGTCTCCATCCCCGCCACCAGTCCACCACCAGCCGCCGCTGCAATGCAGGCCACCATCTCGTCGGCCTGCCAGCGACGTAGCGCACCGTCGGCATGCGCCATGCGCCAGATGCGGCGCGCCGGAATGTCGACCCAGTACCAGCTTTGTTCGCCCGCGTGCCAGATCGGGCATTCGCCGGTGGCGCAGTGCACGCCGGCGATTCGTTGCATCTCCATCGCTGTCCTTACAGGTGAGTGATCTCGCTGTGACGCGGCACCAGCGCCTTCATCACCAGCCACGCCACCATATAGGCCAGGGCGCAGATCGAGAACATGATCATATACCCGGTCTGCAGCTGGCCCAGCGCGCCGTAGTGGTCGAACAGCCAGCCACCGAGCTTGGTGAGCAGCACGCCACCCAGGCCGCCGGCCATGCCGCCGATGCCGACCACCGAACCGACGCTGTGTTTCGGGAACATGTCGGAGACGGTGGTGAACAGGTTGGCCGACCAGGCCTGGTGCGCCGAGGCGCCAATGCCGATCAGGATCACCGGCAACCAGAAGCCGAGGTAGCCGAGCGGCTGCGCCAGCAGCACCACCAGCGGGCACAGGGCGATGATCAGCATCGCCCGCATGCGGCCCTGGTAGATGTCGGCGCCGCGATTGAGGAAGTACGTCGGCAGCCAGCCGCCGCCGATGCTGCCCACCATTGTCATGCTGTACAACACCGCCAGCGGCACGATCATTTCGGTGCCGGACAGGCCGTAGTGGGCCGACATGTACTTTGGCAGCCAGAACAGGAAGAACCACCACACGCCGTCGGTCATGAACTTGCCGAAGGCGAAGGCCCAGGTCTGGCGGCAGCCGAGCAGCTTGAACCACGACGAGCGCTGCGCCACCTCGCAGGCGCCGGCCGGCGTCGCGGCGTCGCTGTTGATGTACGCCAGCTCGTCGCGGCTCAGGCGGGGCTGGCGCTCCGGCGCGTCGTACAGCCAGATCCACAGTCCCATCCAGAAGAAGCCCACCGCGCCGACCACGATGAAGGCCGCCTGCCAGCCCCAGAACTCGGCGATCACCGGCACCGACAGCGGCGCCAGGATCGCGCCGACGTTGGCGCCCGAGTTGAAGATGCCGGTGGCGAACGAGCGCTCGCGCTTGGGGAAGTATTCGGCGGTGGCCTTGATCGCGGCCGGGAAGTTGCCCGCCTCGCCGATCGCCAGCACCGCGCGCCCGATCATGAAGCCGGCGATCGAGACCGGCACCACGGCCAGGCCGACCGCCGTGAACACGGTATTGACCGCTTCGCCGATGGCGATCGCGTAGGCGTGGCCAATGGCGCCGAGCGACCAGACCACGATCGCGAGCACGTACGCGCGCTTGGTGCCCATGCGGTCGATCACGCGGCCGGCGAACAGCATCGAGATCGCGTACACGAACTGGAAGGTGGCGGTGATGTTGGCGTAGTCGGTATTCGACCAGCCGAATTCCTCGGTCAGGACCGGCGCCAGCAGGCTAAGCACCTGGCGGTCGAGGTAGTTGATAGTGGTGGCGAAGAACAGCAGGGCGCAGATCGTCCAGCGATACTTGCCCACCACCGTTTGTGGCGGTGCGAGGGTGATGACTTGCTGATTCATGGTGATCAGTTCTTTTCAAGTGTGATGCAGCCGGTGTCTCCCCCGGCTGGTGCTGCAATCGAAGCTACTGCGTTACGCTGCCCCTCCGACTTTCAATGTCCCGTCCAGCAGGCGCGCCAGGCCGAGCGGGTTGTCGTCGCTCAGCTCTTGCGGCAACAGGCTGGCCGGGATGTTCTGGTAGCACACCGGACGCAGGAAGCGGTCGATCGCGCTGGCGCCGACCGACGTGGTGCGGCTGTCGCTGGTGGCCGGGAACGGGCCGCCGTGCACCATCGCATGCGAGACCTCGACGCCGGTCGGGAAGCCGTTGAACAGCACCCTGCCCGCCTTGCGCTCCAGGACCGGCAGCAGCCTGGCCGCCAGCGCATGGTCGCTTTCCCCCGCATGGACGGTGGCGGTGAGCTGGCCGTGCAGCGCTTCGGCGGCGCGCAGCAGCTGCTCTTCGTCCGTGAAGCGCACCAGCACCGCGGCCGGGCCGAACACTTCGTCTTCCAGCGCCGGGTTGCCCAGGTAGGCATCGGCGTCGCACACGTACAGCGCGGCGCGCGCGGCGCAGCCCTGCCCTTGCTCGCCGCCCTGGGCCGCCAGCTGCAGGCCGTCGAGCGCGCCGAACCTGGCGATGCCGCTGTTGTAGGCTTCGTGGATGCCGGCGGTGAGCATGGTGCCGGCGGCCTTCGCGGCCAGCGCTTCGGCGGCGGCGGATACAAACGCATCCAGGTCGCTGCCGGCTAGCGCGAACACCAGGCCCGGGTTGGTGCAGAACTGGCCGACGCCGAGCGTGAGCGAATCGACGAAGCCCTGCGCCAGCGTGGCCCCGCCGGCCTGCAGCGCCGACGGCAAGAGGAACATCGGGTTCACGCTGCTCATCTCGGCATACACGGGAATCGGCTCGCTGCGCGCGGCGGCGGTGCGCATCAGCGCGGTGCCGCCCTGGCGCGAACCGGTGAAGCCGACCGCCTTGATCGCCGGATGGCCCACCAGCTGCTGGCCGACGGTGCGGCCGTCGCCGAACAGCATCGAGAACACGCCTTCCGGCATGTCGCACTCGATGGCGGCGCGCTGCACGGCTCGGCCGACCAGCTCCGAAGTGCCCGGGTGGGCGCCGTGGGCTTTCACCACCACCGGGCAGCCAGCGGCCAGGCTTGACGCGGTGTCGCCGCCGGCCACCGAGAACGCCAGCGGGAAGTTACTGGCGCCGAACACGGCGACCGGGCCGAGGCCGATCTTGCGCAGGCGCAGGTCGGGACGCGGCGGCGCGCGGTCCGGCAGCGCGCTGTCGACCGTCGCATCGATAAAGTAGCCATCGCGGACTACCTTCGCGAACAGGCGCAGCTGGTTCACGGTGCGCATCCGCTCACCCTCCAGGCGCGCCTGCGGCAGGCCGCTCTCCTGCATCGCGCGCTCGATCAGCTGCGGGCCGACGGCCAGGATCTGTTCGGCGATCGCTTCCAGAAACCGGGCGCGGCGTTCGAGCGGCAGCGCGCGGTACGGGTCGAACGCTTGCTGCGCCAGCGCGCAGGCGCGCTCGACGTCGTCGCCGCTGGCTTGGCCGAAGGCCGGTTCCAGGTCGGCGCGGGTGGCCGGGTTGTAGCCGAAGGCCTGGCCGGCGCTGCCGCGCAGGCACGCGCGGCCGATGATCATTTCACCGAGGATCGACATGATCACAGCACTCCGTTCTTTTGCAGCAGTGCCAGCAGCATCGCGTCTTCTTCGGCCGTCAGGTCGGTGAGCGGTGGACGCACGGGACCGGCGCCATGGCCGACCAGACGCGCGCCGGCCTTGATGATGCTGACCGCGTAGCCGGCCTTGCGGTTGCGGATCTCCAGGTACGGCAGGAAGAACTCGTCGATCAGGCGATTCGTGGTGTCGGTATCGCCGGCGGCAGTGGCGTGGTAGAAGTCCATCGCCATCTGCGGCACGAAGTTGAACACTGCCGACGAGTACACCGGGGTGCCCAGTGCCTTGTAGGCGCCGGCATACACTTCGGCGGTCGGCAGGCCACCCAGGTAGCTGAAGCGGTCGCCCATCTTGCGCCAGATCGAGACCATCAGTTCGATGTCGCCATTACCGTCCTTGAAGCCGATCAGGTTCGGGCAGCGGTCGGCCAGCTTGGCCAGCGAGTCCGGGGTCAGGCGGCAGTTGGCGCGGTTGTAGACCACCACGCCGATTCTCACGGAGCGGCACACCGCTTCGACGTGGGCGATCAGGCCGTCCTGGCTGGCTTCGGTCAGGTAGTGCGGCAGCAGCAGCAGGCCCTTGGCGCCCTGGCGCTCGGCTTCCTGCGCGTGGGCGATCGCGGTGCGGGTCGGGCCGCCGCAACCGGCCAGGATCGGCACCTTGCCGGCGCAGGTGTCGACCGCGGTCTTGATGATCTGGCCGTACTCTTCGCCATGCAGCGAGAAGTATTCGCCGGTGCCGCCGGCCGCGAACAGCGCGGTCGCGCCGAACGGCGCAAGCCATTCCAGACGCGCCGCGTAGCCGCGCGGGTCGAAGTCGCCCTGGGCGTCGAAGTCGGTGATCGGGAAGGACAGCAGGCCGTGCGACAGGACTTGCTTGAGTTCGTTTGGTTGCATTGCGGGGTCTCCAAGGGTCTGTGTTGTTGGACTGATCTGACGTCATGGCGTCAGGTTGTAAGTCATCGTACAACCCAATTGGTTGGACCGCAAGCAAAAAAACGAATTTTTAGTTGAGCTTGCTCTCCAGGCGGCGCTGCGCCTGCAGCAGGCGTTCGCGGCTGTTGGACAGGTGGGTGCGCATTGCCGCGCGCGCCGCTTCCGGGTCGCGCCGCTCGATGGCGCGGAAGATGTCGTCGTGCTCGCGGCTGACGCGCTCGAGGAAATCGGCCGGCTTGTCTTCGGCCCGCACCGACTGTTCCAGTACCGGCGTGTTCAGTCGCGCGCGCGGGATGATGGCGTTGCCGAGCCGCTCGAGCATCTCGACGAAATAACGGTTGCCGGTGCCTTGCGCGATCAACAGGTGGAAGCGCTTGTCCGCTTCCACCGCCGACCTGCCCTCAGCCATCGCCTGCTGCATCTCGGCCAGCGCCGCGGCCAGCTCGTCGACCTGGTCTTCGCTGCGGCGGCTGGCCGCCAGGCCGGCGGTCTCGGTCTCGATGCCGATGCGCAGTTCGAGGATCGACAGCACGTCGCGCAGGGTCAGGATGTTCTCGGCTTCGAGCCCGAGGTTGGGCTGGGCGCGCTCGATCACAAAGGTGCCGATGCCGTGCCGGGTCTGCACCAGGCCGGCCGCCTGCAGGTGCGAGATCGCCTCGCGCACCACGGTGCGGCTGACCCCGTGCTGGCTCATCAGGGACGACTCGGTCGGCAGCTTGTCGCCCGGCTTCAGGGTCCCCTGGCGGATGGTGCCGCTGATCTGCTCGACCACGCCCTGGGCGAGGCTGCGGTGCTTGCGCTGGGGAAGATTCATGGTTCGTCTACGTAAAATGACAGGATGGGCGCGATTATACGCGAATGAATAGTTGCCGATATCGCTAGTTGTAGGACATCTCATTTACCTGTACTCATGCATGGAACATGCTGGTTAGGCCACGTTGCGCAATTGGCCCAACCAAACTAGAATCAGCGAACATAAAAAATCCAGGAGACTCCATGCCGTTCGCCCGCCCTCGCTCCCTGCTGCCCGTGCTGCCCTTCTTGTTTGCTGCTCAGGCCTGGGCGGCGCCGGCGTCCCACGATCGCGTGATCCTGGTCGGCGATTCGACCATGGCCAGCACCACCGGCTACGGCGACGCGCTGTGCGCCAGGCTCACGCCGGAAACCGCCTGCCTGAACCTGGCGCGCGGCGGACGCAGCTCGGGCAGCTTTCGCGCCGAGGGACGCTGGGACGAGGTGACGCGCCTGCTGCGCGACGGCGCCGGCTACCGCCGCACCTATGTGCTGATCCAGTTCGGCCACAACGACCAGCCGGGCAAACCGGGACGCTCAACCGACTTCGCGACCGAGTTCCCGGCCAATATGACGCGCTATGTCGAGGAGGCGCGCGCCCTGGGCGCGGTGCCGGTGCTGGTGACGCCGCTGACCCGCCGCAGCTTCAAGGCCGGCTACGTGCACAACGACCTGGCGCCATGGGCCGGCACGGTGCGCCGCATCGCCGCCGTCACCAAGGCGCCGCTGGTCGACCTGAACGCCCTGTCCCTGGCCGCGGTCCAGGCCATGGGGGAAAAGGAGGCGGACCAGCTGGCCCGGGTCGGCGCCAACTTCGATTACACCCACGTCGGACCGGCCGGCGCCGAGCGCTTCGCCGACATCATGGCGCGCGAGCTGGTGCGCCAGGTGCCGGGACTGAAACCTGCCTTCGCGACCGAACTGACCGCCGCGCGGGGTGCACAATGAACGCCGCCGCTGCGGCGCTCGCCCTAGCCATCGCCAACCCGGCCACCGAACCGGTCGCCGCCCCCGCCGCCGTCACCGAGCGCCAGCACGCGCCGGCCGATGGCTGGGCCGCGCAGGAAGGCGGCACCCGTGGCGGCGCAATGGCCGCCGCCGCCCACGTGTACACGGTGCGCGACCGCGCGCAGCTGGTGAATGCGCTGGCGGCGACCGCGCCGGCGCGCATCGTGCGCGTGGCGGCGACCATCGACATGAGCGAAGGACGTCCGTTCGCCGACAGCGCCGACCAGGCCCGGCGCGGCGTGGTGCGCATCCCGTCCAACACCACCCTGCTCGGCGTGGCGCCGGGCGCCGGCTTCGCCAACGCCAGCCTGATGGTGGCAGGCGTCGAACAGGTGATCGTGCGTCACCTTGCGATCCGCAACCCGTGCGACGTCGGCCCGCAATGGGATCCGAAGGACGGCGCCAAGGGCAACTGGAACTCCGAATTCGACGGCATCACCGTGCGCGACGCGCGCCACGTCTGGATCGACCATAACAGCTTCACCGACGCGCCCGAGACCGACGACCGCGCGCCAATCGTCAACGGCAAGATGAAGCAATGCCACGACGGCGCGCTCGACATCACCCAGGGCTCGGACCTGGTCAGCGTCACCTACAACCACTTCGCCCAGCACGAGAAGAACATGCTGATCGGCGCCGGCGACCGTTTTACCGGCGACCAGGGACGTTTGCGCATCACGCTCAAGGGCAATCTGTTCGAGGACGTCGCCGAACGTTCCCCGCGCGTGCGCTATGGCCAGGTCCACCTGCTCAACAATTACTACGTGGGCGACCGCGGGCGCGCCGTCTATCGCCACGGCTACAGCATCGGCGTGGCGCACGCCTCGCGCCTGATCTCAGACGCCAACGCCTTCGAAGTGGCGGGAGCGAGCGGCTGCGCCCAGATCGTGCGCGACCCGGCGTCCAGCCCCGGCCTGTTCGCCGACCGCGGCTCGATCCTCAACGGCCAACCGTTGTCGGGCTGCCCGTTCGGCGGCGACGCCGGCTGGCGCGTTCCCTACGCGTTTGCGGCGCTGCCGGCGCAGGCAGTGGCGCAGCACGTGCGCGCCAATGCCGGCCCGCGTCCCGCGAGCGCCGCCGCCGGCGGCCTCGCCGAAGCGCGCCTGACGCCGGCCGCCGGCGCGCCGTTTGTGCTGCGCGCGCGGCGCCAGGCCAACGGCGACTGGCAAGGCGTCAGCCTGCAGCTGGTCGATGGTGGCGACACGCTGCAGGTCGAACTGCTTGCCGCGCGTGGCGGCGCCGTCGAGCGTCTGAAACAGGTAAAACGCACGATCCCGCCGGGCTCCGGGCCGCTGGTATTCGGCTTCGCCGCCGACAACGGCCAGCTGCAGGCGCTGGTGAACGGCGAGCGCGTCACCAATGCGCTCGCCACGCCGCTGCCGGCCGAGCAACCGCTCGACTGGGACGCGGGCGTACACACCCTGCTCGACTTGCGCAGCAGTCCCGCCGGAACTGCGCCGGCGCGCCTCACCGCGCAGGTGGCCGGCGGGCGCCTCGCGCTGCAGGCCGGCGATCCGGCCGACAGCGTTGCCATCGGCGGCGCATCGGACTTCAGCGCCGTCGGCGCCGATCCGCGCATCGCGACGGTCGAGGTCAAGGACGGCGCCGTGCAGGTGACGCCGCGCGCCATCGGCAGCACGTCGGTCACCGTGCGCAGCGCGAGCGATCCGTGGGCCGAGACCCGTTTCGCAGTCGTGGTCGGCGCGCCGTTCGCGATGCCGCGATCGGCCTCCGGCAGCATCGCGATGCGCCCGGCCGCCGGCGAGCGCGGGGTGCCGCCCGACACCCCGCTGCGCCTGACGCTGCCCGACGGCGCGACGCTCAGCGGCGAAGGCAGCGTGCGCGTGCTGCGTAAGCGCGACGGCAAGCTGGTCGCGATCGTGCGCGCGGGCGACGCCGTCACCGCGCTCGGCCCCGCGCCGCGCCGGCGCCTGGTGCGCCAGCATCCGATCCGCCTCGCCGGCAATGAACTGCGCGTGCGCCTGCCGCAGGCGCTCGACTACGACACCGACTACGAAGCCGTGGCCGAGGCGCGCCTGGTGCGCGGGGCGGCGTTCCAGGGCGCGCGCTGGACCTTCCGCACCACGCCGCATCGTCCGGTCGGCGACAGCATCACGGTCGACGGCGAGGGCCGCGCCCACTTCCGCACCGTGCAGGGCGCGCTCGACCACGCCATGTCGCTGCCGCGCGCCAGCGCGATCACGATCAACGTGCGCGACGGCGTCTACCCCGAATTGCTGTACCTGCGCGACAAGGACAACGTCACGCTACGCGGCGCCAGCCGCGAAGCGACCATCATCCGCGCCGCCAACAGCGACACGCTCAATCCCGGCTCCGGCACCGGGCAGGAAGCAGGCGTGCCAGGACTGCTGGGCGGACGCTCGCTGTTCCTGGCCCAGGACAGCGACCTGCTCGAGATCCGCGACATCCTTCTCCACAACAGCACGCTGCGCAGCGACGGCCACTCGGCGCAGGCCGAAACGCTGTACTTCAGCAGTCCGGACGGGCGCCTGGCGGTACGCAACGCCCACTTCCTGAGCGAGCAGGACACGCTGCAGTTGACCGGCTACAGCTGGTTCCATAAATCGCTGGTGGAAGGCAATGTCGACTTCATCTGGGGGAACAACCGCGCCGCCCTGTTCGAGGACAGCGTGATCCGCAGCATCGGCGATAGCGCGCGCCCCGACAGCGGCGGCTACATCGTGCAGGCGCGCACCGTGGGCCCCGACCAGCCGGGCTTCGTGTTCCTGCGCTCGCGCCTGACCCGCGGCGCCGGCCCGGCCGGCAACCTGCCGCTCGACGGCAGCGCCTACCTGGCGCGCTCGCCCGGCACCGCCAACACCTGGGACAACGTGGCCTTCATCGAGTGCACGGTCGGCCCGCACATCGCCGCCGATGGCTGGCTGCGTCGTCCGCTGCCCAATCCGTTGCACGGTGGCTGGCGCGAGTACGGCAACCGCGGCCCGGACGGCCAGGCGCGCAGCTACGGCGGCTTCGTCCTCGACCAGCAGGCGGCGGCGCGCCTGTCGAACCGCGCCGCTGTGTTTGCCGGCCGGGCATGGAATCCCCAGCCGTAGTACGCTGCGCCATGCAGCCCAACTATTTACTTAGCCCACTTGCAACATTAACCGTGGCAAACTAAGATTCGCTAGTTTTGGCAGCGGCTGCCAATATTCCAGGACGAACCGATCAATGAAGAAGACCCCAGCGCCCAATGAACCAAGCACCAACGAGCCGCGGCTATACCGGGTCGTGGCGGCCAGGATCGAAGACCTGATCCGCGCCGAGAACATCCGCGCCGGCGAGCGCCTGCCGGCCGAGCGCGAACTGGCCGCCAAGCTGGGCGTGAGCCGCACCTCGCTGCGCGAAGCGCTGATCGCCCTGGAACTGAGCGGCAAGGTCGAGGTGCGCGGCGGTTCGGGCGTCTACGTCAGCGAGCAGGTCGCGCCGCAGGCCGACGTTCCGACCGCCGGCCCGGGTCCGTTCGAGGTGCTGGCGGCGCGCCGCCTGATCGAGGTCGAGATGGCGGCGATGGCCGCCAGGCACGCCAGCGATTCGGCGATCGACGCTATCCTGGTGGCGGTCGAACAGATGGAGCAGCACCACGAAGACCGCAGCGGCAACGAGTCGGCCGACCGCAACTTCCACCTGGCGATCGCGCGCGCCACCGGCAACAGCGCGATGGTCGGCGTGATCGAATACCTGTGGAGCCAGCGCGGCTCGCTGTGGCACAAGCTGAAGGAACACTTCCAGACCGAAGAACTGCGCCAGCAGACGCTGATCGACCACCGCGCCATCTTCGCCGCCATCGCTTCGCACGACGTGGCCGGCGCGCGCACCGCCATGCGCGCCCACCTGGACCGCGTCACGCGCACCTTCTCGCGCGGCTGATCCGCGCCGCATTCGCGCAACGTTCGCGTTCATCCACACCCACTCGGCCGGCGCAGACCGGCCGATCCCGCGCCTCCCCTCCTCTGCCACTGACGTCGCGGCTCGTCAATGCAGCTGCCATAGTTCGCCGATTCGCCACACGTCCGGATAGACCAAAATAATCTGGCTCGTCCAGATTGATTAAGCGGTCGGACCAGTTTACAATTGTTTTCATACCAATCAATCGCGGGGCCTGGCGCCGTCCGCGCTTGCATTGCGCCCGCAGGCGACCATGCGCGATCCGGAGGCACATCCGGACGCATCTGATGATTACAGCTGGAGACATGCAATGACCAACCACCGGACCGCGGCCAGGCCGCGCCTTATCCTCACCACCATCGCAGTCGCCGCCATGATGCTGGCGCAGCAAGCGTCGGCACAGAACCAGGACACGTCGACCCAGCGCGTCGAAGTCACCGGCTCCTCGATCAAGCGCCTGGCGACCGAGAACGCCCTGCCCCTGACCACATATAAAGCCGAGGAACTCACCAACCAGGGCCTGACCACGATGTCCGAGGTCGCGGTGGCGCTGACGGTGGCCGCCACCAACGAACCGGTGGGCGGCGGCGGTGGCGGCACCATGATCAATATGCGCGGCCTGAACACCAACCGCACGCTGGTGCTGCTCAACGGCCGCCGCCTGGCCAACGAAGCGCTGGGCGCGAGCTCGGTCAACGTCGACGTGATCCCGATGGCCGCCATCGAGCGCGTGGAAGTGCTGCGCGACGGCGCCTCGGCCCTGTACGGCACCGACGCCATCGCCGGTGTGGTCAACTTCATCACCAGGCGCTCGGTGCAGGACGTGACCCTGCATGCCAGCACCGTGCAGCCGGAGCAATCCGGCGGCGGCGACCAGAAACGCGTGACCATCGTCGCCGGCAAGGGCGACCTGGCGACCGACGGCTGGAACGTGTACACCGCCTTCAGCGCCCAGCGCCGCGAATCGCTGCTGCAGCGCGACCGGCCGCAGATCTGGGACGCCGACAAGCTGGCCTCGCTCGGCGGCACCCCGTTCACCTCGAACACTTCGGGCGGTTCGGCCTCGCCCGCCAACTTCACCATCTACCGCAACGGCCGCCCGGCCGGCATCACCGGCAACCCGTACTTCGCGTCCGGCTGCGTAGCCCCGGGCCTGCCGCAGACCACGGTGCCGTCGACCCGCACCAACGCCAACGGCGCCAACACCTGTATCCTCGACCCCGGCATCTATCCGCAGCTGCTGCCCGAGAACCAGCAGGTGACGCTGTTCACCAAGGCCAGCCTGGCGCACGGCGAAGGCAAGATGCTGACCGTGGAACTGAACCTATCGCGCTCCTACATCGACGCCATCAGCCCGCCGCAGCCGTTCGGCGCCAACACCGACTACGACCGCCTGACCGCCTCGCGCCGCCCGCTGATGATCACCAAGGCCAGCCCCTGGTATCCGGGTGGCAGCGGCGGCGTGCCGGCGGTGGCCGGTCTGAATGGCGAAGACCTGGCGCTGACCTGGATGCTGGACGAACTGGGCGCCGCCAAGCTGCACGACGTGCAGACCAACCACCGCCTGGTGGTGGCCGACGAAGGCCAGGTCAAGGGCTGGGACTACCGCGTCGGCGCTTCCTACGGCTACAGCCACCGCGACAGCGGCTTCAAGGAGAACTTCGTGCGCACCCCGGCTGTGTACGAGGGCGTGGCCAAGGGCATCCTGAACCCGTTCGGCGCCCAGGACCAGGCCGGCCGCGACTACCTGGCCAGCATCTCGGCCGACGGCCAGAACTTCCGCGAAGCCGACGTGCGCTACTACGGCGCCGACTTCAACCTCAGTCGCACGCTGATGGACCTGCCGGGCGGCGCGCTCGGCATCGCGGTCGGCGGCGACTGGCACCGCGAGACCTTCGAGGAAAACGCGACCATGATCGGCGACGAGGTGGTGTGGCGGGTGTCCGGCTCGCCCGGCAACAACCCGAGCGGCCAGCGCCGCGTGTCCGGCCTGTACGCCGAACTCGACGCGCCGGTGACGAAAGACCTGAACCTGAACTTCGCGGTGCGCGGCGACCATTTCAGCGACTTCGGCTCGACCTTCAACCCGAAGGCCAGCTTCCGCTACCGGCCATTCAAGGCGCTGATGGTGCGCGGCACGGTCAGCACGGGCTTCCGCGCACCGACCCTGCCGGAACTGTACGGCACTCCGCGCACCTTGACCCCGTCGACGTCGAGCTGGGATGATCCGCTGCTGTGCCCGAGCGCGACGCCGAACGTGGCCGGCTCCGGCACCCTGACCACCGACCCGCGTTACGCCGGCCTGGGACTGGATCCGGAACGCGTCTGCAATACGCGCCTGACCACGCTGGTGGGCGCCAATCCGGACCTGGAGCCGGAAAAGTCGAAGACCTATACGGTCGGCTTCGTGATCGAGCCGGTGAAGAACTTCGTGGCCACGATCGACTTCTGGAAGATCGACATGAAGAAGACGATCGCCCAGATCAACGAAGACTCGATCTTCGACAACCTCGATCGCTATCAGGACCTGTTCGTGCGTAACGCCGACGGCACGCTGCAGTACATCACCAAGACGCGCCTGAACATGGGCGGCCTGAAGACCCAGGGCATCGACCTGAGCCTGAACTACATGGTCTCGACCAGGAACTGGGGCCGCTTCGGCTTCGCGCTCGACGGCACCTACACGGACAAGTACGAAGGCCAGAACGACGAAGGCAGCCCGTGGGTGGACAGCGTCGGCCGCATCGGCGCGCTGGCCACCGGCTCCACCTCGGCCAACACCTACATCTTCAAGTGGAAGCACACGGCGCGCGTCAACTGGAGCTACGGCCCGTTCTTCGCCCAGTTGACGCAGCAGTATTCGTCGACCTACGAGGACACCAATGCCCTGCCGACCCAGCAACCCGGCCAGCCGTTCTACAACGTGATCGCGCCGTACCGCGTGTACAACCTGTCGACAACCTACAAGGTGACGCCGAAGTTCAAGCTCGGCGTCGGCGTCAATAATCTGTTCGACCACGATCCGCCGCTCTCGAACCAGCGCCTGTCGTCGCGCGTCGTGTTTGCGCAGAATATCGCCAAGCCGATCGGACGCGCCTTCACGGTGCGTGCCGACTACACGTTCTGAGTGCGGTAGTCGTACCGGGTGCGGGATGGATTGGCTTCGCCTTCCATCCCGTTTTTTCTTGTTCATCTGAGTCGCGCGCCTTGGCCCGTGCGCGACGGCCGGAGTCTTATGAAGCACATCCTATCGACCGTTATCCTGTGCGCTGCCGTCGCCGGTTGCGCGAACGTCGCGCCATCGCCTTCATCGTCCCCGCTGGCACGCCAGGTAGCGCCGGCCGACGGCTGGGCGGCGCAGGCCGGCGGCACCCGTGGTGGCGCCGATGCGCCTGTCGCCAACGTCTTCACCGTGAGCGATGCCGCGCAGCTGCGCAAGGCGCTCGACAAATCGGTCGAGGGCAGCCGCATCGTGCAGGTCTCGGGCGTGATCGACATGAGCGAAGGCCGGACGTTTGTCGACCATGCCGACCAGTCGCGCCGTGGGCGTGTCGTGCTGCCGTGGCGCACCACGCTGGTCGGACTGGGCGCGCAGTCCGGCTTCGTCAACGCGCATCTGCACGTGGCCAAGGTCGAGCAAGTCATCATCCGCAACCTCAACCTGCGCAATCCCTGCGACGTCGCGCCGAAGTGGGATCCGGAAGACGGCGATGGCGGCTGGAACGCGGAGTTCGATGCCATCTCGATCGTCGCCGCGCGCCACGTCTGGGTCGACCACAACAGCTTCACCGACGCCCCGCTCACCGACGACAAGCTGCCGACCGAGAACGGCAAGACCCGCCAATGCCACGACGGCGCACTCGACATCCGCGACGCGAGCGACTACGTGACCGTCTCGTACAACCACTTCGCGCTGCACGCCAAGAACATGCTGATCGGCGCCAGCGACAAGGCCGAAGGCGACGCCGGCCACCTGCGCATCACCATCAGTCACAACCTGTTCGAATACGTCGCCAGCCGTGCGCCGCGGGTGCGCTTCGGCCAGGTCCACCTGTTCAACAATTACCATGTAGGCGATCGCAAGCATCCAACCTACCGCCACGGCTACAGTGTCGGCGTGGCCAAACTGGCGCGGATCCTGTCGCATGCCAATGCGTTCGAGATCGCCGGCGCACGCACCTGCACCGACGCCGTGAAATCGTTCGCGAGCGGTGCGGATGCCGGGAGCTTCAGCGACCAGGGTTCGCTGCTCAACGGCGCGCCTCTTGCGCCCTGCGGTGCGAATCAGGCACCGTCCTGGAACGTGCCCTACGCATTCACGCCGCTACCTGCTGCAGCCGTTCCGGCCCACGTACGTGCCGGCGCGGGGGCCGGCAAGCAATAACGCGTCAAACCTATCCATCGCGCTAGCAATTTCCAAGCTGGTGTCAGGTCCGACAAATGGACGCGAACTGATCATTAAATCCCGCCTTCATATTCTTGCCGTATTCGAACTTCTGCTCAGTCCGTGTCGACTTGTCGGATCTGACACCGCTATTTGCGATAGGGAAGTTGCTGAAGTTGAACTTAGCGTTCAGAATAAGTGACTTTTCCTCAGCAATAATTGTCGACAAATGGAAATTATCTTTTCGACGGAGGCACCTGCCGCCCAGTCCTTCAAGCGTCTCTACGACACGACAAATTGGGGGCCGGTCGAGCGAGATGTTGGATTTTATGCCGACGCGTTGCGCGGTTCGTGGGCTTTGGTTGCGGCCTACGATGACGACAGGTTGATTGGATTTGCGCGCGCAATTTCGGATGGCAAGCTACATGCATTTATTACCGAAATGATCGTGGACCCGGCATACCAACGCCGCCGGCTGGGAGAGCAGTTATTGAAGCTGCTTGTTGAACAGTGCCACGCATCGGGCATCACGGACATTCAACTTTTCTGCGCAAAGGGCAAAGCGGACTTCTACGTGAAGAACGGCTTCTCCAAACGCCCGGATGATGCGCCAGGCATGCAATATATCCCTGGCGTCCGTAACCCGCAGCACTCGTAACGCGCCAGACCGTTTTCACGGAGGGCCGTTACGAGCAGCTAACGACTGGGCAAGCCTTACTGCGGCGGCTGCCCATTCGACGCCATCAGCCCGGCATCGACCGGCAGGTTGACGCCGGTGATCAGGCGCGCATCCTCGCTCGCCAGGAATGCCATCGCCGCCGCCACGCCCTCCGCATCCTCCGGCGCGCCAAGCGGCATGCGTTCCTTGAACTTGGCAACCAGTTCGGGATCGCTCACCATGTCCTCGGTCATGCCGGTTTTGGTGAAGCTCGGATTGACGGCGTTTACGCGCACGCCATCCTTCTCCGCATCCATCGCCATCGCGCGCACCATGTTGCTGACCGCGCCTTTCGAGGTGTTATAGGCGAACATGTTCCAGTCGCCCCCGAGGCCCGACACGGACGAGGTCATGACGATCGAGCCGCGCGCTTTCACCAGTTCCGGCATCGCCGCCTTGGCCATGTGGTAATAGCCGGCCACATTGACCGACATGACGCGGTCGAAGTCTTCTTCGCTCGTCTTGGTGATGTCGCCTTCAGTGGCGACGCCGGCGTTGTTGACCAGGATGTGCAGCCCGCCGAACTTGTCGACGGCGGCCTTGACGGCGGCGGCAGCGGTGGCCTTGTCGGCGGTGTCGCCGACCTGCACCACGATGCGGTCCTGCGGCAGTTGTGCGGTTGCTTCCTTCAGCTTCGCTTCGTCGATGTCGAGCATCACGACACGGGCGCCTTCGTCCAGGAATCGGCGCGCGGCTGCCAGGCCAATGCCGGAAGCGGCGCCGGTGACCAGGACGGTTTTTTCGTTAAAACGGTTCATGCTTCCCCTTTCAAACCAGATTGCATAGACGATAAGATTCGTAGACCGACCTTATCACAGCCATGCAAATCCGGTTTTTCGGTTCAGGGAGTGATGCGCACGTCATCGACGTCGGCCCAGGCGCCCTGCGCACCGGTGGCGAACAGGCCGACCTGGGCGCCGACCCAGCGGCCCATGGCGGCATCGAACGGCTCGCCGACCGTCGTGAAGCTTACGCCGTCGGTACTGTACGAGAAAGCGACACGCGCGCCGTGGGTGACGTGCGTGCGTAGCGTGGCCGCGTAGCCGGGTAGCGACGCGCCCAGGATCTCGGCACAGGCGCCATCCTGCTTGCAGCGCACCGACACGATGCGTGGCTGGCCATCGACGCGCCGCACGCCGAACCAGTCGCTGGCCAGTCCCATGATGCCAAGGCCGACCTGGTCGCCGTCGCGCTGTGCGCGCAGTTCTACCCGCGCCGTGACGCCGAAGGCCGGACCAGGAAACTTCTGGGTCAGCACCGATGGCAGCGCGCGCACCGGCATCGCCGGCTGGGCGAACAGACGCAGATGACCACTACGTGCATCCAGCGCATGCCAGCCAGGCTGCGGATTGGCCGCCCACTGCCACTGCGGTCCCAGCGCTGGTCCATCGAACTCGTCGCCGATGAGCGGTTCGCGCCGCGCAAAATCACCCGGCACCGGCTTGGCATGCTCCAGCACCGGCTGGCCGACGCCCGGCTTGGCGGACGGCTCGCCGATCAGCGGCCAGTCGTCGATCCAGCGCAGCGGCTGCAGGTGGACCACACGGCCGTAGGCGCGCCGGTCCTGGAAGTGGAAGAACCAGTCGTTGCCCTGCGCCGTCGTGACCCAGGCGCCCTGGTGCGGGCCGTTGATGCCGGTCGCGCCCTGCTCCATCACGATGCGGTCTTCGTACGGGCCTTCGATGCGGCGCGAACGGAACACCGATTGCCATCCGTGCTCGACGCCGCCGCTTGGTGCGAACACGTAGTACCAGCCGTTGCGCTTGTACAGCTTCGGGCCTTCCAGCGTGCGGTAACCCGGCAGGCGGTTGCCGTCGATGACGACCTGGCCCTCTCCGTCCAGCAGGCTGCGGCCGTCGGGCGCCATGCGCCGCAGCGTCAGCACGTTGTTGAAGCCGGCGCGGCTCTTGGCCCAGGCGTGGATCAGCCAGGCCTTGCCGTCGTCGTCCCACAGCGGCGCCGGGTCGATGATGCCCTTCCCCGGCAACAGCAGGTGCGGCGCGCTCCATGGCCCACGGAAGTCGGTGGCCGTGGTGACGTACACGCCGTGGTCGGGATCGGGATAGAAGATCCAGAAGCGGCCGTCGTGGTGGCGCAGGCTCGGGGCCCAGACGCCCTTGCCGTGCTGCGGCGTGGCAAAGGTGGTCGTCGGCACCAGCTGCGGCACGGCGTGGCCGACCAGTTCCCAGTTGATCATGTCGCTGGAGGTCAGCAGCGGCAGGCCGGGCGCGTTGGCGAAGCTCGACGACACCATGTAGTAGCGGTCGCCGACGCGGATCGCGTCCGGGTCCGAATAATCCGCATGCAGGATCGGGTTGCGATAGCGGCCTTCGCCCAGGTCGGGCGACCACGGTGCGCGCGGCGCAGGCTGACCCAGGATGCGGCCAAGGAAGCGGTCCATCGCGTCCACCGTCGGCGCCAGCCACGGATCGAACAGCCAGAACGAATGCGGCGCGCCGGCCAGCGCCACGGTGTCGGTGGCGATACCGTGCGCGCCCAGCCGGGCTGCCAGTGCTTCGCGTCCGACCGAGAAACGCGGCACGGAACTGATGATGAACTGCACCGGCGGACTGTCCTTGCCGGCGTGGGTCAGGGGCGATGCTTCGCGCCACGGCGCCGGGTTGTCGGCGTAGCGCCCGCCGAACCAGGCCCCGGCCGCCGACGGCTTCTTGGCCGGATCGTCCTCGTGGCGCCGCGCCTCTTCGGAAGTGAAGTCGGACAGGCCGTCGATGTTGACGATCGCGCGCACCTCGCGCGGGCGGGTCATGCCGACCAGCGCCGCGATCTGGCCGCCGGCCGAGCCTCCGGCGATGGCAACCCGCGCCGGATCGAGCCCGAACCCGGGCGCCTGCGCGCGCAGCCAGTCCAGCGCCGCCTTGACGTCGTCGATCGCCGCCGGATAGCGGGCCTGACCGGAGAGTCGGTAGCTGACGGTGGCGGCTGCATAGCCGCGTGCGGCAAGACGCGCGGCCAGCGGCGCCATATTGGTCCGCTCCCCGCTGCTCCAGCCGCCGCCATGCACCAGCAGCACCAGCGGCGCCGGCTTAGCATCAGGCGCGGGCAGGTACAGGTCGAGCGCCAGCGCCAGCTCGCCGCGCCGCACGTACACCAGGTCCTTGCGCACGCGCACCGGCGCCGGCGCTTCGGCGCTGGCGATGCGGATGAAGGGATAGTCGCGCTCCAGCTTGCGGTAAGTGGTTTCGGCGTTGTACGGCGCTTGGGCCAACGCCGGCGCGGCGATGGCAATGGCGGCGAGCGCGAACGCCCGGCGCAGGCGCAGGCGCATCATGCCGGCCCGCCGCGGAACACGCAACGCCGGCGCAGCGTGGCGCCAGGCGCCAGCACGCTCAAGCCGGGATAGCCGGCCAGATTGTGCGCATTGATCGGATGGTCGACCGGCTCGAAGCAGAAGAAGTCGCGCCCGGGCGGCGCGTACAGAATGAAGTAATCCATGTCAGCCTCGATCTCGAGAGAGACGCCACGCGCCGGCCAGGCGATGCGCGCGCGACCAGGCCAGCCCTCGAACACGTGGTCGACGCCATCCGGCGGCAGCGCGGCCGGAACATCGAAACGCCAAGGCAACGGCACGGCGCCGCGTTCCACGGGCAGCTTGTCGGCCCCGCTCATCCACACGCTGGCGGCAGCCGCGTGCAGCACTGCGCCGCCAGGATCGGGCATCCAGGGATGCAGTCCGATCCCGAACGGCAGCGCGGCCGCACCGGTGTTGGTCACTGCAAGGTCGACCAGCAGCGCGGGTCCGTCGAGCGTGTAGCGCAACCCGGCGTGGTAGGAAAACGGCCCGGCATCGGCGCGCGCCAGTGTGAGCAGCAGTGACGTATCGGTACGCGAAGAAACCTGCCACGGCTGTTGCCAGCCATCGCCGTGGATCGGACACGGCTCGCCGTCACGGTTCGGCGCAGGCACATGGCGGTCGCCCTCGAACATGAATCCCGACGGCGCCATGCGGTTCGACCAGGGCAGCAGCGGAAAGCAGGCCAGCTGCCCCGGCAACGGGATACCTTCGACATCGGCAGGCAGCGCGCGCAGCACCGGTTCGGGCTGCGCGCCGCCAAGCCAGTCCAGCCGCGCCAACCCGCCGCCCACCTGCGGCACGACCTCCGCCAGCAGGCTGTCGTTGCGCAGGCGCATGCGCTCGATCAGCCGCCCGGTCATGCGCTCAGTATTGCGGACCGTCGAGCAGGAACTTCCCGCCCTGGTACATCGTGGTCACGTCATCCTTGGCCGGATACTCGGACGTGTCCGGGAACAGGTGCGCGAACTTGGACGAGCTGTCCTTCGGCTTGTAACCCAGGTGCGACGCCAGGCGGTTGTCCCACCAGACGCTGTCGTTGTCCGACACGCCGTAGACGATGGTGTGGCCGACGCGCGGCGCGAACAGCGCGCAGCGCAGCAGTTCGGTCAGGTCGTCGTACGACAGATAGGTGCTCATCATGCGCTTGTTGGCCGGCTCCAGGAAGCTCGAGCCGATGCGCACGCACACGGTCTCGATGCCGAAGCGGTCGAAGTAGTAGCGCGCGATCTGCTCGCCGAACACCTTCGACAGGCCATAGTAGCTGTCCGGGCGGGTCGGCGAATCGGCGTCCAGCACCGTGGTCACCGGGTGGTAGCCGATCGCGTGGTTCGAGCTGGCGAAGATCACGCGCCGGGTGCCGGCCTTGTGCAGCGCCTCGTACAGGTTGGCCACGCCGAGGATATTGGCCTGCATGATCGGCTCGAACGGCTTCTCGGTCGAGATGCCGCCGAAGTGCAGCACCGCGTCCACGCCGTCCAGCAGCGCCAGCACGGCTTCCTTGTCGGCCAGGTCGCACCGGACCACCTCTTCGCCCTCGCCCGCCGGCGCCATCTCGGCCACGTCGGACAGGCGCACCACCTCGGCCCACGGCTTGATGCGCTCGCGCAGCACCTTGCCCAGGCCACCGGCGGCGCCGGTCAGCAGGATGCGCTTGAAGGGTTTGATCTTTGCTGCTTCGGTCATTCGGGTCTCCTCTTGTATCTTGTTCAGGTCACTGGCGCGGGATTGAACAGCGCCAGCGCATTATGCAGCTTCCAGTGTTCGGCCCATGTCTTGCGCCCGCTGGCCACGTCCAGGATCAGGCGGAACAGCTCCCAGCCGACGTCCTCGATGGTGGCGGCGCCGCTGGCGATGCTGCCGGCGTCCAGGTCCATCAGGTCGTGCCAGCGCTGCGCCAGTTCGGTGCGGGTGGCCACCTTGATCACCGGGACCGCCGCCAGGCCGTACGGCGTGCCGCGCCCGGTGGTGAAGATGTGGACGTTCATCCCGGCCGCCATCTGCAGCGTGCCGCAGATGAAGTCGCTGGCGGGAGTGGCGGCGTAGATCAGGCCTTTCTGCTGCAGCCGGTCGCCGGGCGAGAGCACGCCGGTAATCGCCGTGCTGCCCGACTTGACGATCGAGCCCATGGCTTTTTCGACGATGTTCGACAGCCCGCCCTTCTTGTTGCCGGGCGTGGTGTTGGCGCTGCGGTCGACGCCGCCGCGCACCAGGTAATCGTCGTACCACTGCATCTCGCGCACCATCGCCTGCGCCACCTCTAGCGTGGCGGCGCGCGCGGTCAGCTGGTCGATGCCGTCGCGCACCTCGGTCACTTCGGAGAACATCACGGCGCCGCCGGCGCGCACGATCAAATCCGTGGCAAAGCCCACCGCCGGATTCGCGGTCACGCCCGAGAAGGCGTCGCTGCCGCCGCACTGCACGCCCACCACCAGGTCGGACGCCGGGCAGGTTTCGCGCTTGCGTGCATTCAGTTCCTGCAGGTGCTTTTCGGCGGTGGCCATCAGCGAATCGATCATCGACATGAAGCCGACGTGCTGGCCGTCCTGCAGCGTCACCACCGACGGCGCGCCGGTGCCGATCGGGATGGCGCCGGCCGGGAACAGCCGCGCGGGCGGCAGCTTCTCGCAACCGAGGCTGACCACCATCACGCTGTCGCCGAAGTTCGGGTTCTTCGACAGGTTGCGGATGGTGCGGATCGGGATGTCGGCGCCGGGCGCGTCGATCGCCACGCCGCAGCCGTACACGTGTTCGAGCGAGACCACGTCTTCCACGTTGGGATAACGCGGCAGCAGTTCGGTCTTGATGCGCTGCACCGCGTAGTCGATCACGCCGGACACGCACTGCACGGTGCTGGTAATGGCCATGATGTTGCGGGTGCCGACCGAGCCGTCCTTGTTACGATAGCCCTCGAACGTGTAGCCTTCCAGGCGCGGGCCGGCGTCCACCGCATGGGTGCCGACCGGCAGGTCGTCGAGCGAGCGCGCGGCCGGCATGCGCAGCACGCGCTCGGAGACCCAGCTGCCGCGCGCGATCGCGCCGTCGGCATAGCCGATGGTGACGCCGTAGCGGATCACGGCGTCGCCGTCGGCCAGGTCGTATAGCGCCACCTTGTGACCCTGCGGCACGCCTTCGAGCAGCACCAGGCCGTCCGGGAAGACGGTGCCTGCGGGCAGGCCGCCGTCATTGACGACGATGGCGACGTTGTCGCTGGCCTGCATGCGGATGGTGCGCGGAACTTGGTGGTTCATGTTTCTTGGCCTGTCGGTTGGCTTGTGTGAGTTGGGAGATTCAACGGTTCATTTTTAGTATGCCATAAATAAATCGAATGCGGCTAGTCCACCTTGCGATTTTGGCCGGACCAAATTAGAATGGCCTGACCAAAACGCAATAACACGGCGACCACGGGACCACCCGGGCGCTGGCAAAACCTGCATCACAAGAAAAGCAGTACCGATATCCGGTAACACAACAAAGCGATTGGAGACACATGAAAGGCCCCACACTGCACCTGCTTGCAGCCCTGCTCGGCTGCGCGCTCGCCTGCGGACCCGCCCTGGCCGAGGGCAAGTACCGTAATCCCGACAACAGCAACCTGGGCGACCCGGGCGAAGGCACCTATCCGATCCCGTATAAAAAGCCGGTGGTGGCCGAAGTCACGGCCCAGCTGCAGGCGATCCGGGGCTTCATGGACCGCGCCACGCCGACCCGCATCGTCGGCAAGAAGAGCGGCCAGCCGATCACCGACATGAAGAACCCGGTCGCGGACGCCGTCTTCGAGAAGAGCGCGGGCGACTACGGCATCCAGGTGTACGAGATGGGCGTGGTCCATTCGGGCCTGCTCAAGGCGGCCCAGGTTACCGGCGACGCCGGCTTCACCGGCATGACGCGTCGTCACTTCCAGTTCTTCAACGACACCCTCCCTTACTTCCGCGCCCAGGAACAGAAGTTCAAGCTGGAGCGCGCCAACAGCTTCTCGCGCTTCCTCGATCCGCGCTCGCTCGACGACAGCGGCTCGATGTGCGCGGCCCTGATCCGGGCGCGCCTGGCCAGGGTCGGCCCGGACCTGAAGCAGATGATCGACACCTGCAGCGACTGGGTGGCCAAGCGCCAGTTCCGCCTGGAAGACGGCACCATGGCGCGCAAGCGTCCGCAGGAAGTCTCGCTGTGGGCCGACGACATGTACATGTCGATCCCGGCGCTGGCCGAGATGGGACGCCTCACCGGCAAGCGCGAGCACTTCGATGACGCCGTCAACAACGTGATCGGCATGTCGAGCCGCATGTTCAATCCGCAGCTGGGCCTCTACACCCACGGCTGGCACGCGAATCACCCGGATGCGCCACGCTTTTACTGGGCGCGCGCCAATGGCTGGGCGGTGCTGGCCATGTCCGACCTGCTCGACGTGCTGCCGAAAGACCATCCGGGCTACCCGAAAGTGCTGGCGCAGCTGCGCGCTTCGCTGAAAGGCATCGCCGAACTGCAAAGCGGCAGCGGCCTGTGGCACCAGATGCTGGACCGGAACGACTCGTATCTGGAGACCTCGGCCAGCGCCATCTTCACCTATGTGTTCGCGCACGCGGTGAACGAAGGCTGGATCAGCGCCACCACCTATGGCTCGATCGCGCAAACCGGCTGGAACGCCTTGAGCACGCGGATTACTGCGCTGGGCCAGGTCGAAGGCACCTGCGTCGGCACCACCCTGGCCAGCGACATGGTCTATTACTACCACCGCCCGACCAGCGTCGACGCCCTGCACGGCTACGGCCCGATGCTGCTGGCCGGCGCCGAGATCATCCGCCTGGTGACGAATCCGCAGTTCGAGATCCAGCACAAGGTGCGTACCTATCACTACCTGCCCAAGGGCGGGACCACCGACTACCGCGAACACCACTGATCCGGGGGAACCATGCAACGACTTTCAATGGCAGCGGCGCTGGCCACCTTGCTGGGGGCGCCGCTCGCCCTCGGCGCGCAAGCGGCGTTCGCGGGCGACCGCGTCGCGGTCACCGTGCAGCACGACCTGTCCATCGCGCGCCCGTCCGAAACCATTTCGATCCCATGGAAGGACGTCAACGCCGCCCTGCCCGGCGCCATGATCCAGAAGATCGCGGTCAAGGACGCATCCGGCCGCGTGCTGCCGCACCAGGTGACCAACATCGCGCCGCAGGCGAAAGACCCGAAGAACGAAGGCATCGCCTACGGCGAGCTGCTGTTCCAGCACAGCTTCGCCGCCGGCGAAAAGAGCGCCGGCTTCACCATCGAGCGCATCGATGGCGTGGCGCCGCCGTTCCCGATCAAAGCGTTCGCACGCCAGGTGCCGGAACGGCTCGACGATTTCGCGTGGGAGAACGACAAGATCGCGCACCGCACCTACGGCCCGGCCCTGGCAGCACCGGCACCGGCCGGCGTGGTCAAGGAAGTGCTGGTGACCAGTGGCCTGGATATCTGGTTCAAGCGGGTCGACTACCCGATCGTCGACCGCTGGTACAACAAGGGCCATGACCACTACCACAAGGACCAGGGCGAAGGCATGGACATGTACAACGTCGGCAAGTCGCGCGGCGCCGGCGGCAGCGGCGTGTGGGACGGCAAGACGCTGCACACCGGCGTGAACTACGCCAGCTACAAGATCCTGGCCAACGGCCCGATCCGCGCCGTGTTCGAGCTGCACTACGCGCCGTGGGACGCGGGCGGACGCCAGGTCAGTGAAGTCAAGCGCTTCACGGTCGATGCCGGCCACTGGCTCGATCGCATCGACAGCACCTTCACCACGGGCGCCGGCGACAATGCGCCGCTGACCGTCGCCATCGGCCTCAACAAGACCCCGGGCGACAAGGGCCAGGAACCGAAGATCCAGACCGTGCGCGAAGGCAAGGTGCTGCTGCAGTGGGTCGAACAGAAGAGCAACGACGCCTTCGGCACCGCGGTCGTGCTGCCGTCGGCCGAAGGCTTCGCCCAGGACGCCCTGAATGAACTGATCGTGGCCAAGGCCACGCCCGGCCAGCCGCTGCGCTACTACGCCGGCGGCGCCTGGAGCCGGGCCGGCGAGATCACCAGCCGCGCCAGGTGGACCCAGGTCACGCAGGACATGGCTGCCCGCGACGCCAGCCCGGTGCGCGTCACCCTCGCACGACAACCGTAAGGAATCCCATGTCTTTTCACCCTAAACGCCGCGCGCTGCTGCGCTCCGTTCCCGCCGCCTCGCTGGTGCTGTCCGGGCTTGGTTTGCATCGCGCGGCCCAGGCCCAGGACGGCGCAGCCGCCGCTGCCGCTGCCGTCGCCAGTGGCGCCAATCCGGACCCGTGGAAGCGCGCCGCCGACATCGTCGCCCGCTTCGCCACGCCGCTCGCCTTCCGCAACGAGGACTTCCCGATCACGGCCCACGGCGCCAAGCCGTGCACGCTGGTGCAGGTGAAGGGCCAGGTCGCGTCGCTGGTCGAGGGCACGCTGCACACGCCGGCCCCGAATTCGCCCGACTGCTACCCGGCGATCGCCTCCGCCATCGCCGCCTGCCACGCCAGGGGCGGCGGCCGCGTGCTGATCCCGAAGGGAGAGTGGTACTGCGCCGGCCCGATCGTGCTGCGCTCGAACGTGCACGTGCACCTGGCGGCCGGCGCGCGCGTGCACTTCGCGGCGAATCCGGCCCACTACGCGCGCCACGGAGAGCACGATTGCGGCGCCAACGGCAAGCTGGTGCTGTCGCGCTGGCAGGGCAACGATTGCCTGAACTATTCGCCGATGGTGTACGCCATCAACCAGAGCAATATCGCGCTCACCGGCGAGGACTGGACCAGCATCCTGAACGGCCAGGGCGGCGTGCCGTTCGAGCCGGGCTTCGCCGAAGGACCCGAATGCTGGTGGGACTGGAAGGGCCGCGGCAAGCCGGTACGCAAGCGCACCGAAGTCTACCCCAACCCGAACAACCCGGCGCTCGACAAGGTGGCGCCCGGCATCGACGCGCGGCGCCAGGCCAGCATCCAGGGACAAGGCGACCGCTGGCAGACCGACTCGCGCTACCTGCCGGCGCTGTCCGAGGCCGGCGTGCCGGCGACCCGGCGCGTGTTCGGCCACGGCCACTTTTTGCGTCCCTGCATGATCGAACTGATCGGCTGCAACAAGGTGCTGCTGCAGGGTTACCAGGTGAATGCCGCGCCGTTCTGGCTGCACCATCCGGTCGACTGCAAGGACCTGTTGATCCGGCGCGTCAACATGGAAAGCCTGGGCCCGAACAGCGACGGCTTCGACCCGGAGAGCTGCGACGGCGTGCTGGTCGACGACTGCCAGTTCAACAACGGCGACGACTGCATCGCGATCAAGGCCGGCAAGAACCTGGACACCGGCCGCGGCGCCACGCGCAACGTGGTGATCCGCAACTGCGTGATGAACAGCGGCCATGGTGGCGTAACCCTGGGCAGCGAGATGGCGGGCGGCATCGAGCACGTGTATGCCGAGAAGCTCGAGTTCCGCAACACGCACTGGAAGGACGATCCGCTGAACACGGCGATCCGGCTCAAGACCAATATGAACCGCGGCGGCTTCCTGCGCCACCTGTACGTGCGCGACGTGACGCTGCCGCATGGCGTGGCGCTGGAGCCGGGGCTGTACAAGCCGCTGGCGGGCGCACACGAGATCAGGGAACCGGTGGCCTCCAGCGCCGGCGCCATCGTCACCATCGACTGCGACTATGTGCCGGGCGACGACACCATGCGCATCCGGCCGCCGCAGGTGTCGGACATCGACATCCGCAACGTGCGCACCTCCAACGTCGACACCGGCAAGGGCAGCTTCTCGTGCTACCAGGCTTTCGTGCTGCTGGGACCGGTGGCGTCGAGCTTCAACGGCAAGGCCGGCACCCCGATCCTGCCGATCTCGCGCGTGCGCATCAGCGATTCCGATTTCGGCACGCCGCGCAACGCGGACAAGCCGTGGTTCGTGCATAACGCCGTCGACATCACGCTGGACAACGTCACCATCGCGGGCAAACGCTACAACCAGGTTCTCAACAAAAAGACCTGATTGGCGACAGGTCAGGCCAGTAGCGTAAATATTTTTCATCTGGCCTGACCAAAACTCATAAAGTTGCCATAGAATTCCAAAACTGGCCCGACCAGAACTCAAGCAATAAAAACAGTAATAAAAGCAAGTTATTGCGGCACCGGCTTCACACCGCCCCGACAAAAACGCATGGAGACAGCATGACCCAACCCGCCCCGCGCGCAACGCTGCGCAAACTTACCCTGTGCCTGCTCGGCACCGCTTCCATCTCGGCGCTCTCGCTCGGCCCCGCCTTCGCCCAGGAGGTGCAAGCTTCCCCGGCCGCCGCCCCGGGCAACGCCCAGACCGTGGTGGTGACCGGCCTGCGCGCCTCGCTGGAAAGCGCCCTGAACGCCAAGCGCCAGGAAAACGGCATCGTCGACGTGATCAAGTCCGAAGACATGGGCAAGTTTCCTGACACTAATCTTGCAGAATCGCTGCAGCGAGTGCCGGGCGTGGTGATCGACCGCGACGCCGGCGAAGGCCGCAACATCACGGTGCGCGGCCTGGGCCAGGACTTTACCCGGGTGCGCATCAACGGCATCGAGGGCCTGGCCACCACCGGCGGCACCGACAGCTCGGGCGGCACCAACCGCGGCCGCGGCTTCGACTTCAACGTGTTCGCCTCCGAACTGTTCAGCTCGCTCACCGTGCGCAAGAGTTCGTCGGCCGACGTCGACGAAGGCTCGCTCGGCGCCACCGTCGACCTGCAGACGCTGCGCCCGTTCGACCTGCGCGGCCGCAACGCCACCATCGCCGTCAAGGGCAAGTACAACGACGGCTCGAAAAAGACCGATCCGCGCATCGCCTTCATGGTGTCGGACACCTTCTTCGACCGCAAACTGGGCGTGCTGGTCTCGGGCGCCTTCTCCAAGCGCCGCGTGCTGGAAGACGGCTTCAGCACGGTGCGCTGGGATAACGGTCCATCCTCCGGCGGCTGGTGCGCGCCACAGGGCGTGACCGCCAACCCGAGCAACTCGACCGCGACCACCTGCGGCCCGGCCGCGCAAGGCGCCGAGCGTCTGCCGGGCACGCCGCAGAACATCGCCGCCTACAACGCCGCCAGCGACCCGAACAACTTCCACCCGCGCCTGCCGCGCTACGGCCGCCTGACCCACGACCAGGACCGCCTGGGCCTGACCGGCTCGGTGCAATGGCGCCCGCAGCGCGGCACCCTGCTCACCTTCGACATGCTGTACTCGAAGCTGGACGCGACGCGCCAGGAAGACTTCCTGCAGGCGACCTCGTTCAGCCGCAGCGGCAGCCAGGGCGGCAAGCCGCAGGTCGGCGTGCTGGAAGCCGAGTATTCGCCGAGCGGCCAGCTGCTGTACGGCCGCTACAATAACGTCGACCTGCGCTCCGAGCAGCGCTTCGACGAACTGAAGACCACCTTCACCCAGCCGACCCTGACGCTGGAACACAAGCTGAGCGACACCCTGAGCTTCAGCGCCAAGTACGGCCGCGCCGAATCCAAGTTCCGCAATCCGATCCAGACCACGGTGACGCTCGATGCGCTCAACGTCGACGGCTACGCCATCGACTTCCGCGGCAGCGACCGCCGTCCGGTGATTACCTACCCGATCGACGTCAACGGCAGCGGCATGGGCCTGATCGGCGTGCCGCAGGTGGCCAGCGGCGCCCAGCCGACCACGGTGCCGAACACCACCACCAGCGAAATCCGCATCCGTCCGCAAGGCACCGACAACGTCAACAACGTCGGCCAGTTCGACCTGGCGTGGGAAGCCAGCGAAGCGCTGACCTTCAAGGGCGGCGTCAATTCGAAAAAGTACAGCTCGGATACCTACGAGTTCCGCCGCGTCAACCAGAACGACACCATCTTCGCCCCGCCGGCCGGCGCCACGGGTCTGACCACCAATCTAACCGGCTTCGGCAGCAACCTCGGCATGCCGGCCGGGAACGCCACCGGCTGGGTGGTGCCGAACCTGCAGGCGATCGCCGCCGCCTACGACATCTACTGCAACTGCATCAAGAGCGGCCCGGCGGGCGGTCCCGGCGACTTCACGCTGTCGTCGATCGAGAACGGCAATGCGCGCGGCAACAACCGCTCGGTCACCGAGAAATCGAATGGCATCTACCTGATGGGCGAATTCCGCACCGATTTGTGGAACATCCCGCTGCGCGGCAACTTCGGCGTGCGCCACGTGAAGACCGAACTGGAAACCATCGGCTACCAGGCGGCCGGCGGCGGCACCGCCGTCAAGGTCGAGCACGACTACAAGGACACCCTGCCGTCGTTCAACGTGGCGGCGAATGTCACCGACGCGTTCATCGTGCGCTTCGGCGCGGCCAAGGTGATGACCCGTCCGCAGCTGGGCTTCCTGTCGCCGGGCGGCAGCATCGCCACTACCGGCAACCTGTCGATCAACTCCGGCAACCCATTCCTGAAACCGTTCCGCGCAAAGACCTTCGACAGCAGCTTCGAGTACTACTTCTCGAACAAGGCCTTCGTCGGCCTGGGCCTGTTCCAGAAGAACATCGACACCTACATCCAGAGCCTGCGCACCAACGTCGCCTTCCGCGACTCGGGCCTGCCGCTGTCGCTGCTGCCGGCCAACTTCACGGGCGAGGAAATGTTCCAGCTGACGCAGCCGGTGAATACCGACGGTGGCAAGCTGAAAGGTTTCGAGGTCAACTGGCAGCAGCCGTTCACCTTCCTGCCGGGCTGGGGCCGCAACTTCGGCACGCTGCTGAACTACACCAAGGTGTCGTCGAAGATCAACTACGCGGTTTCGCCGACCAGCAACGAGAGCATCACCGACGACTTGCTGAACCTGTCGCCGAAGTCGTGGAACGCCACCTTCTTCTATGACGACGGCAAGTTCAGCGCGCGCCTGTCGGGTTCCAAGCGTTCGGGCTTCATCACCCGCGTGCCGGGGCAGAACAACAATGACGTCGAGGGCAAGAACGAGACCTTCAACGTCGACCTGTCGATTTCGTACAAGGTCAACGAGCGGCTCGAGTTCACGCTGGAGGGTGTGAATCTGACCAATGAGGAGAACGACCAGTTCATCAGCCGGGCGCGCAACAGCGTGGTGGTGAACAACGTGACCGGGCGCGAATACCTGGCCGGGCTGCGTTACAAGTTCTGACCGATCTTCCTGTAGTGCTCTCCTGGCCCGCCGCGTGCGGGCCTTTTTTCGTCCTGCAATGCCATGCTGCGACATGTCAGCTTATTCAGAGAATCGCCGTAGTTAGGCTACAATCAGGTGCGACATGCACCACGCCGAAGCGTTCATCCCAACCGTTAGCGAAAGACCCATGACCACCTCGACCGAGCACGATACCGGACTTCCCCTCGACATGACCATCTTTGGCGGCATGGGCGACCTTGCGATGCGCAAGCTCCTGCCCGCCCTGTACATGGCCTTCCTGCACGGCAACCTGCCGCCATCGACCCGCATCCTGTCGACCGGCCGCCAGGACTACGACCGCGCCGCCTACCTGGCGTTTGTCGAGGAACATTCGCGCTCGTTCATCACCGAAGCCAACTTCAACGAGAAAACGTGGGCCGGCTTCCTCGAGCTGCTGGTCTACGTGCGCTTGGACGTGTCGGCCGCGCCGCTGTTCGACAGCCTGCGCGAAGCCTCGCGCGACGGCGCGCAGCGCGTGTTCTACCTGGCTACGGCGCCGTCGCTGTTCACGATGATCTGCGACAAGCTGGCCGCCACCGGCCTGGTCGACGACAACGCGCGCGTGGTGCTGGAAAAGCCGTTGGGCCGCGACCTGGCCTCGGCGGTCGAGATCAACGAGGCGGTCGGCAAACATTTCGCCGAGTCGCAGATCTACCGCATCGACCATTACCTGGGCAAGGAAACGGTGCAGAATCTGATGGTGCTGCGCTTCGGGAACTCGATCCTGGAACCGCTGTGGCGCGCGCCGAACATCGCCAGCGTGCAGATCACGGTGGCGGAAGAAGTGGGCGTGGGCAGCCGCGCCGGCTTCTACGACAGCGCCGGCGCGATGCGCGACATGGTGCAGAACCACCTGCTGCAGCTGCTGTGCATCGTCGCCATGGAGCCGCCAACCTCGCTGTCGCCAGACGCGGTGCGCGACGAAAAGCTGAAGGTCCTGCGCTCGCTGCGCTGCATGACGCTGGCCGACATCGCGCGCGACACCGTGCGCGGGCAGTACAGCAAGGGCGTGAGCGGCAACCAGGAAGCCAAGGGTTACCACGACGAGAGCAACGTGCCGGCGGACAGCCACACCGAGACCTTCGTCGCCCTGCGCGCCCACATCGACACCTGGCGCTGGTCCAAGGTGCCGTTCTACCTGCGCACCGGCAAGCGCATGCAGCGCCGCTCGTCGAAGATCGTGGTCGAATTCGCCAATCCGCCGTTCCCGCTGTTCCCGCAGTCGCAAGGCAGCGTCGCCAACCGCCTGGTGATCGAGCTGCAGCCGGAAGAAGCGATCAAGCTGCAGATCATGGCCAAGCAGCCGGGCAGCGGGATGGAGATGCAGCAGGTGGCGCTCAATCTCGATCTGCAGTCGGCGTTTGCGCAGCGTCGCGCGGAGGCCTACGAGCGCCTGCTGATCGACGTCGTGCGCGGGCGCCTGACGCACTTCATGCGCCGCGACGAGCTTGAAGCGGCGTGGGAGTGGGTGGAGCCGATCATCAATGGCTGGGAGTCCCTCAACGAGAAGCCGCACCCGTATGCGGCCGGATCGTGGGGGCCGGCGGAGGCGTTTGCGCTGATGGCGCGCGATGGGCATGCGTGGGTGGAGTAAGCGCGATGTACACGGCCGGCTAACGGCAAAGCCGTCGGCTGACCAGCGCAGCCGCACGCCAGTCCCGCACCCTCGGNGCGATGGGCATGCGTGGGTGGAGTAAGCGCGATGTACACGGCCGGCTAACGGCAAAGCCGTCGGCTGACCAGCGCAGCCGCACGCCAGTCCCGCACCCTCGGCAACGTCATCCCCGCGCAGGCGGGGATCCAAGTTCGTTGCGCAGCCACTAACGTTTGCTCAGGTGGCTGCTAGTGCAAACCTGGGTCCCCGCCTTCGCGGTGACGACGGTTTTGAGGGTGCGGAGAAACAGGAACGTCAGCGGTCTTCGCGCGCTTCCAGATTCGCGCGCACGCGCCCGAGCAACGACATCAGCACGGACTTTTCATCGTCCGACACCCCCGCCAGCGCCACTTCGCTCAACGCATCGTTATGCCGGTGCAGCGACGCGAACACCTCCCGCCCCGCGTCGCTGAGCGACAAGCGCGTACTGCGCCGATCGGCTTCATCGGCCACCGCATCGAGCAAACCTGCGTCTCGCAGACCCTTGATCAGGCGCGCCACCTGCGCCTTGTCGCGCCCCGAGTGCGACACCAGCTCGGACAACGTCGCGCCCGGATTCCGGGCAAAATACATCAACGCCTTGACTTCCATATGCGCGAGTTCGTGCGCGCCGGCGCGCAGCCCGCGCAGCTGCTGCGAACGGTAGAGATGCGTGATCGCATGCATCAGCTCGAGCGGGTCGTTACCTGCACTGTCCCGCTTGGCTTCGTGTTTTTGGTTGACTCTATCAACTTCTTTTCGCATAATGGTAGACACTATCAACTAATTCTGGAGTGTAGCATGTCGGAATTCAGTACTCCCGCCAATGTCCCCGTCATCGAACGCGTACGCCACGATCTCAAGATGCGCGACGTCGAAGTGGTCCGCATCGACCAGCTCAGCCCCGGTTTCGCCGCCATTACCTTCAAGGGTGAGGCGCTGTCCGACTTCATTTCGCTCTCGTTCGACGACCACGTCAAGTTCATGTTCGACGGCGCGGACGGACAGCAGGTGCGGCGCGACTATACGCCACGCCGCTTCGACCGTGAAGCGCGCGAACTGACCCTGGAATTCGCCCTGCACGGCCACGGCGGCGCGGCCGAGTGGGCGCGCAATGCGAGCGTCGGCCAGCGCGCCATCATCGGCGGCCCGCGCGGCTCGATGATCCTGCCGCTGGAAATGGATTGGCACCTGCTGATCGGCGACGACAGCGCGCTGCCGGCGATCACGCGCCGCCTGGAAGAGCTGCCGCAGGGTGCACGTGCCCAGGTGGTGATCCTGGCCGACGCCGCCGACCGCCGCGGCTTCTTCACGAATGCGGACGCCGACATCCACTGGGTCGGATCAGGCGACGCATTGATCGCCGTGCTGAGCGGCCTGCCCCTACAGTTGGGCGCCGGCATCGCCTGGGGCGGCGGCGAAGCGGCGCTGATGGTGCGCGTGCGCCAGCTGTTGCTGGACAAGGGACTGCCGCGCCAGGCGACCCGCGTGTCGGCCTACTGGAAGCACGGCGTGCCCGACCACCACGAGCATCTGGACTAAGTTCACACCACCGGCGTAAGCGGCGGCTGGCCCGCGAAATACGCCGTCAGGTTGGCTACCGCCAGCCGTCCCATCGCCCGCCGCGCCTCGACCGTGAAGCTGCCCACGTGCGGCGTCAGCACCACGTTCTCGAGCGCGCGTAGCGCGGCCGGTACTTCGGGCTCGCGTTCGAACACGTCCAGGCCGGCCGCGCCGAGCCGTCCGCTTTCCAGCGCCGCGATCAAGGCCGCTTCATCCAGCACCGAGCCGCGCGCGATGTTCACCAGCGTGCCTTCCGGCCCCAGCGCCTCGACCACTTCGGCGCCGATCATGCGCGTGGTCTCGGCGCCGCCGGGCATGCACAGCACCAGCATGTCGCTCTCCTCCGCCAGCCCCAAGAGCGACTCGCTGCGCCGCTCGGGCATCGGCCCGGCGCTACGCTGGTAGTAGCGGATCTCGACGCCGAACGCCTGCAGGCGATTGGCCACCGCCTGGCCGATGCGGCCGAAACCGACGATGCCGGCCACCTTGCCGCGCAGGCTGCGCGCCTGCGTCAGCGGCGCCTTGGCGGGCCAGCGCTCGTCGCGCACGTAGCGGTCCAGCAGCGGAAGGCGGCGCACCGCGGCCAGCAGCAACAGCACCGCGAAGTCGGCCACGTCGTCGGTCAGGACGTCCGGCGTGTTGGTGAGGCGGATGCCGCGCGCGGCCAGCAGGTCCAGCGGCACCGCATCGACGCCGACGCCGTGCACCGACACGATCTCGAGCGCCGGCAGGCTGGCCACCAGTGCCGGCGTCACGCCCACGGTGCCGCTGGTGAGCACGCCGCGGATGCGCGGCGCGATCGCGTCGAATTCAGGGTCGCCCGCCTGCGGGATGCCGCTCGTGAAATGGCACTCGAACGCAGTTTGTATCTGCTCGCGCACCTCGGCCGACCATACGCTTCCCAACACTAGCATTTCCGGTTTCATTCGTTCGCTTCCTCGGTGATTCGGTAAGAATATCGATGTCGAGTATGCCAGAGCGATTCGCGGCTTGCTGGCCGTGGCTTTTTGTCGTTGCCGGATATGGAGTACAATTTTTGGCTTGATCCACGCAAGAGCGACGATGACAGGCACCCAACGACACCGACAGCCCCAGGCCGCCGCGCGCGGCCGGCTGCTGGCGTGGCTCGCCGCCATCGCCCTGCTCCTGCAGTTGTTCGCTGCGGTCGGCCACGATCACGAGAAGCAGTCCAGGACGCAGGAATGCGTCGCCTGCGCCGTTCAGGCGCAGGCCCACGCCGCGCCGCCGGCCCTTGGGCTGGCGCCGTTCGCTTACCAACCCATCCTGCTGCAACTGGTCACGACCACGAAGGCCGGTGGTCCGTTCGTCATCCATGCCAGCCGGCTGCTGCCGCAACCGCACGCGCCGCCCTCGTTCCAGCTCTCCGCCTGACGCCGCGCGTCCATGTTCGCCATGGACGCGCGCAGCCGCATGCTTACGGCTGCCGCTGCACGCCATTCAAGACCGCGCCGCAAGTTGCAAGGCGGCGCACCACAGCAGAGACTCATGACGT
This sequence comes from Massilia sp. YIM B02443, assembly GCF_030411955.1. Classification (GTDB taxonomy): domain Bacteria; phylum Pseudomonadota; class Gammaproteobacteria; order Burkholderiales; family Burkholderiaceae_D; genus Telluria. Next base: position 26,425 of record NZ_JASNRA010000023.1, on the reverse strand, counting down.
TGATTCGTACCTCCGATTTCCCAGCCGCCGCCCTTCCATCAGCAAGGAGCGCCCCATGACCGCCGCCAGCAAGCGCATTGCCTCGATCGACGTGGCGCGTGGCCTGGTCATGCTCCTGATGACGGTCGACCACGTGCGCGAGACTTTCTTCCTGCAGCACCAGGTCAGCGACCCGATGGACGCCGCCACGACCGACCCGGGCCTGTTCTTCACCCGCCTGGCCGCACACTTCTGCGCGCCGATGTTCGTGTTCCTCACCGGCCTGTCGGCCTGGCTGTACGCCAATCCGGCGGGCGGGCCGCGCGACGCCACCGGCTTCCTGGCCAAGCGCGGCGCCTTCCTGATCCTGCTCGAGATCGTGGTCGTCAACTTCGCCTGGACCGGCAGCTTCACGCCGCACACCATCTACCTGCAGGTGATCTGGGCCATCGGCCTGTCGATGCTGGCGCTGGCGCTGCTGCATCGCCTGCCGCTGGCCGTGCTCGCGGTGGCGGGCCTGGTCATCGTCGGCGGCCACAATGCGCTGGCCGGCCTGTCGTTCGAACCGGGCGGCATGCCCGCGTCGCTGTGGACCGTGCTGGAACAGCGCGGCTTCTTGCTGGAGGATCCGGTGCGGGTGAAGATCAGCTACCCGCTGCTGGCCTGGATCGGCGTGATCCTGCTCGGCTACGCCTGCGGCCCACTGTATGCGCGCGCCACCGCGCCCGAGCTGCGCCGGCGCTGGCTGGCGCTGCTCGGCCTGGCCTGCCTGGCGCTGCTGCTGGTGCTGCGCACCTGGAACATCTACGGCGAGACTCAGCCGTGGGCGCCGCAGGCCGACGTCGTGCGCAGCGCGATGTCGTACCTGAACTTCACCAAGTATCCGCCCTCGCTCGATTTCATCCTGATGACACTCGGCGTCGGCCTGCCGCTGCTGGCCTTGCTCGAACGGTTTGATGCCGGCTGGACCCGCGTGGCGGCGGTGTTCGGCGGCGCGCCGCTGTTTTTCTACATCCTGCACCTGTACCTGCTGCTGGCCGCGCAACACATCGCGGCCGCCATGCTGGGGGTGCCGCGCGCCGACGTCGACCACGTGTGGCAGGTGTGGCTCGGCGCGGCGGTCGTGTCGGCGCTGCTGTACTGGCCGACGCGCCGCTTCGGCGACTACAAGCGGGTGACGACCAGGGCCTGGGTGAAATACCTGTAGGCGGCACGACCTCGTCTATACTGGCTTTCTTGTCCCGCGAGGAGCCGCCATGCTTGACCCGAACCGATCCACCCGTCCGCGCGTCGTCTGTTTCGGCGAGCTGCTGCTGCGCTTGTCCGCGCCCGAGGGCCGCCTGCTGCAGCACGCCGCGGCGCTCGACCTGTGCGTCGGCGGCGCCGAGGCAAATATGGCCGTGTCACTCGCCACCCTGGGCCACGACGCGGCGATGGTCAGCCGGGTGCCCGGCAACGCGCTTGGCCAGGCCGCGGTCGATGCGCTGCGCATGCATGGCGTCGACGTGGCGAACGTGGCGCGCGCCGAAGGGCGCATGGGCCTGTACTTCCTGACCCCGGGCGCGGTGCTGCGTCCTTCCGAGATCGTCTACGACCGCGCCGGCTCCGCCTTTGCCAATGCCGCGCCGGACGCTTACGACTGGAACGCGTTGCTGCGCGGCGCCGACTGGCTGCACGTATCGGGCATTTCGCCGGCGGTGGGCGACGGTCCCGCGCGCGCGGTGCTGGAAGCGATGCGCACGGCGCGCGAACTGGGCATAAAGATCGCCTTCGACGGCAACTACCGCGCCTCGCTGTGGGCGGCACGCGGCGACGATGGCGCCGCGACCCTGCGCGCACTGTTCGCGCAGGCCGACCTGGCCTTCGCCGGGGCGCGCGACTTCGCCCTGGTGCTGGGCCGGCCCGAACTGGCCGACTCGGGACGCGAGGACGAAGCCATCGGCGCCGCCTTCGCCGCCTTCCCGCACCTGGCCTGGATCGCGCACACCGGCCGCCGCCAGCACGGCGTCGGCCACCACGAGCTGGACGCCCACCTGCACACCCGCGACGGCGCGCACACGGCCGGACCGTGCACGCTGCAGCACATCGTCGACCGTATCGGCACGGGCGACGCCTTCGCCGCCGGCATTCTCGATGGCTTGCTGCGCGGCGCGGCGCCGGATGAGGTCGCAGCGTTCGGCCTGGGCGCGGCAGCGATGAAGCATTCGATCGCCGGCGACTTCAGCCCCGCGTCGCGCGCCCAGATCGAAGCGATCATGGATGGCGCGCTCGACGTCAAACGCTGACTGCGAGCACGGTTTCCGCTGCCCGAATGAAAGAGAAATAGCTTCACGGCTAAAATCCAAAACACCGGATTTAGCCCATCGCAAACCCCCGCGCGGTTCCGCGCGTGCGCGCTTGGACAGCGCGTGCAGCAGGCGTAAAGTCGCGTGATTGCCTTTTGGATGGGATCGCCATGTACGCAATGAACTGGAACACCCTGGATACACTCGGGCCGCAGGCCCTGAAGGACATGGACCGCCGGCGCCAGGCCAAGGGCGCGCTGCTCGAGCGCGCCGGCTACGGCCCGCAGCGCACCCCCTCGCACGTGCTGCATGCCCAGCCGGGCCTGAATCTGCTGAGCTACGCCGGCGCAAGGAGCGACGGCCCGCCGGTGCTGCTGGTACCGGCGCCGATCAAGCGCTCGTACATCTGGGACATGGCGCCCGAGATCAGCGTGGTGCGGCGCTGGCTGGAACGCGGCTACCGCGTCTACCTGGCCGAGTGGGTGCCGACGCCAGAGGGCGACAGCGAGGTCGGCCTGGCGGACTACGGCGACCGCCTGCTGACCGTGTGCCAGGACAAGATCGCCGAGGACAGCGGCCAGGACCGGATGATCATCGCCGGCCATTCGCTGGGCGGTATCCTGGCTGCGATCTACAGCGCCGCCCATCCCGAGCGGGTGGCCGCCACGGTCCTGCTGGAAGCGCCGCTGCGCTTTGCCCACGCCCACTGCTGCTTCACGCCGCTGGTCAAGGCGACGCCGGACGCACGCGCGATCGCGAATGCCTTCCGCCACGTGCCGGGCGTATTCCTCAACATGATGAGCGCCATGGCCGAGCCGCAAGCCTTCCAGTGGGAGCGCATCATCGACCGCAACCTGTCGCTGCTCGACCCGCAGGCGATGACGACCCACATGCGGGTCGAGCGCTGGACCCACGACGAGTTCGCCCTTCCCGGCAAGCTGTTCACCGAGATCGTCGAAGCGCTGTACCGGCGCGACGACTTCATGCAGGGGCGCCTGCTCATCGGCACGCGCACGCTCGGTCCGCAAGACCTGCGCGCGCCATTGATGACGGTAGTCGACTTCCGCAGCAAGGTGATTCCTCCGCAGTCGGTGCTGCCGTTCCACGAGGCGGCCGGGAGCGAGCGCAAGCAGGTGCTGTCGTATGGCGGCGACATCGGCGTCAACCTGCAGCACGTGGGCGTGCTGGTTGGGCGCAGTGCGCACGCGACGCTGTGGCCGCAGATCTTCGCGTGGCTGGGCGCGCCGGCGGCCACGCCGCTGCTGACGGCGCCGGGCGCAGCCCCGACTGCCGCGCCGGCCGCCGCACAATGAGATGACGCGCGTCGGCGCAGGCGTAATTGACACGCACGCGGGGTCGCGCCCCCGGCGCCGCCCGCCTGAAGGTCGCGCATTCAAATGTGCGACGCCTGCTGGACAGGCTCGATAAGATCCAAAGCTGTTCCGAAAAGCGGGCGAGCGGCGGTGGTTCCACACGTTCCCCTCCGTCAACCACGTGCGGCGCCGTCCTGCGGCCGCCGCGCCTTGCGCAGCCCCCTTTCGACATGGATGCCATCGAAGCAGAACGCACCGCATCAGCCGCCCCCGGCACGCGCGTGCGGCCCACCATCGGCCTGCGCGAAGCGGTCGCCATCATCGTCGGCGTGGTCATCGGCGCCGGCATCTTCAAGTCACCCTCGCTGGTTGCCGGCCTGAGCGGTGGCGCGGGCCAGATGTTCGGCCTGTGGATCATGGGCGGCGTGGTGTCCCTGATCGGCGCGCTGTGCTACGCCGAACTGACCACCGCCTATGCCCATCCGGGCGGCGACTACCATTACCTGCAGCGCGCCTTTGGCCGCTCGGTCTCCTTCCTGTTCGGCTGGGCGCGCTTCTCGGTGATCACCACCGGCTCGATCGCCCTGCTCGGCTTCGTGTTCGGCGACTACATGCAGCAAGCCATTCCCTTGACGATGCTGCCGGCCGGCTGGGGCAGCACGGCGTACGCGGTGGCGGTGATCGTCGCGCTGTCGCTGCTGAACCTGCACGGCATCCGCGCCGGCACCGGGGCCCAGACCGTGCTGACGCTGACCGAGATCCTGGGCCTGCTGTTGATCGTCGGCGCGGCCGCCCTGTTCGCCGATCCGGCGCCGGTGGCGGCTTCAAGCGCTGCTCCGGCCGAAGACGCCGGCGGCGGCGCTCTCACCGCTTCGCTCGGCATGGCGATGGTGTTCGTGCTGCTGACCTACGGCGGCTGGAACGAGGCCGCCTACATCAGCGCGGAGATGCGCAGCGGGCCGCGCGGCATGGTCACCGCGCTGACGGCGGGCATCGTCATCATCACCGTGCTGTATCTGCTGGTGACCTGGGCCTACTGGAAAGTGCTCGGCATGGAAGGCATGGCCGCTTCGGAGGCGGTGGCGGCCGACGTGATGCAGCAAACCTTCGGTCCAACAGGCGGTAAATTGATCTCGGTGCTGGTGGCGGTATCCGCGCTGACGTCGATCAACGCCACCATGATCGTCGGCGCCCGCACCGGCTACGCCATGGGTTGCGATTGGGGCCCGCTGCGGCGCATGGCCGAATGGGATGGCGAGCGTGGCACGCCCAGGGTTGCCATGACCGTGCAATGCGTCGCCGCGCTGGCGCTGGTCGGCATCGGCGCGGCGCTGGGCAGCGGCTTCAAGGCGATGGTCGAATTCACCGCGCCGGTATTCTGGCTGTTCTTCCTGCTCACCGGCATCTCGCTGTTCGTGCTGCGCCGGCGCGAACCGCATACCCCGCGTCCGTTCAAGGTGCCGCTGTATCCGATCCTGCCGCTGCTGTTCTGCGCCAGCTGCGCCTATATGCTGTGGTCGAGCCTTTCCTACGTCTCCAGCCAGACGCTCGGCGGCCTGAACGCGGCGTGGATCGGCGTCGCCGTGCTGGCCTGCGGCGGCGTCTTGCTGCTGTTGCTGCGATCGCACAAGGACCGGCGAGTGCCGAAATAAGGCATAACGATTTCCCTGCAGCGTCCCCCCCACCCAAGGAGATGTCCCCATGAACCCGCAACCACGCCGCCGTACCCTGTTGTTGTCCGCCGCCGCTCTGGGCGGCACGTCGCTGATCCCGTTCGGGCGCGCGCTCGCCCAGTCCGGCGCCACCGCAACCGCCACGCCGCCGCGCCTGGACGTGCCCTATGTGCCGACGCCGCAGGAAGTGGTCGACAAGATGCTCGACCTGGCCAAGGTCGGCAAGAACGACGTGCTGTACGACCTGGGCTGCGGCGACGGGCGCATCGTCGTCACCGCCGCCAAGGAACGTGGCGCGCGCGGCACCGGCATCGACCTCGACCCGGCCCGCATCGCCGAGGCCAGGGAGAACGCGAAGAAGGCCGGCGTGTCCGAGCGTGCCTCGTTCCGTGTCGGCGACCTGTTCAAGACCGACGTCTCGTCGGCCACCGTGGTCACGCTCTACCTGCTGCCGACCGTCAACGCCAAACTGCGCCCTCAGCTGTGGAAGCAATTGAAGGTCGGCACGCGCGTGGTGTCGCACGCCTTCGACATGGGCAGCGAATGGCCGGCCGAGAAGACGGTCGAGGTCGACGGCCGCACGATTTATTACTGGACCATCACCGAGGCCAACAAGAAAGAAGCGGCTGCCTGAAGCAGGCCGATCATCCCTCCACCGCCGGCTGCCTGCGTTGCGGCCGGCGATACCGTTGCATCTACCTCGCACGGCGATGCAAAAATCGCTATGTTGCATCCTGGTATTGACAATTAAATGAGAATGGTTATCATTCATGGGATTTCATGATAACCGGATCGCGCTACCCTTCTGTAACCGGGTCCGGCAGCCACTCACCGTCAACAACAGGAAAAAAGATGGAACTGCAGGTCAGCGCCGCAGGGCGCCGCACTACCCGCATGAGCAAACTGGCCCTCGCCCTCGGCATGGCATTCCCCGCCGTCGCCATGGCGCAAGTCACCGACGCCGGCACCACCCGCATGCAGCAGGTCGAAGTGCAGGCCCAGAAGGTCACCGACAACGGCGCCTACACCATCGGCGCGACCCGCACCGCGACCCCGCTCGACATGTCGCTGCGCGAGACCCCGCAATCGGTGTCGGTGATCACCCAGCAGCGCATCATCGACCAGAACCTGCTCTCCATCACCGACGTCGCCAACAACGTCACCGGCGTCTCGGTCAACCAGTACGAAACCCACCGCGGCGGCTTCGTGTCGCGCGGCTTCGACATCGACAACCTGCAGGTCGACAGCATCCCGACCACCTGGAACCAGGCCTGGAGCTCGGGTGAAGTGATGGGCAGCCTGGCGCAGTACGACCGCGTCGAAGTGGTGCGCGGCGCCACCGGCCTGATGACCGGCGCCGGCAATCCGTCGGCCGCGATCAACCTGGTCCGCAAGCGCGCTTCCAGCAAACAACTGGCCGGCAGCGCCGAAGTGACGGTGGGCCGCTGGGACAAGCGGCGCGTGATGGCCGATGTCTCGACCGCGCTGAACGAATCGGGCAGCGTGCGCGGCCGCGTGGTGGGCGAATACGTCGACAGCGACAGCTGGGTGCAGTTCATCAAGAACAACGAACACACCTTCTACGCCACCGTCGAGGCCGACCTGGCCAAGGGTAGCAAGCTGAGCGCCGGCTTCAGCCGCCAGCAGATCTCGCCGGAAGGCTCGATGTGGGGCGGCCTGCCGTACCGCTACTCGGACGGCACGCTCACCAACTGGGACCGCTCGAAGACCACCGCCACGCCGTGGACGCGCAACGCCAGCTCGGCCAACAACACCTTCGTCGAACTGGATCACCGCTTCGCCAACGGCTGGAACCTGCGCGCCACCTACACCCGCGGCGAGCGTGAAGGCGATTCGCACCTGCTGTACCTGTCGGGCGTGCCCGACCGCGTCAGCGGCGAGGGCCTGGGTTCGTTCCCGGCCTCGTACCTGACCCATTCGGTGCAGAACGACTTCAGTCTGCATCTGAACGGCGACTACGAGGCGGGCGGGCGCCGCCACGAAGCCGCGTTCGGCTACCTGCACGCCAACAACGACTTCAACTCGGACCAGCGCGCCGCCACCTATCCGGGCCAGCCGGGCGGCATGGCGCCGCCGGTGGGCGACATCAACAACTGGGACGGCAGCTACCTCGAGCCGACCTGGGCGCCGCGCGCCTTCTACGAGCGCAGCGAACTGACCCAGCAGGGCCTGTACGGCATGACGCGCCTGAACCTGAGCGACACCCTCAAGCTGGTGCTGGGCGCGCGCCTGACCCGGTACGACAAGGAAGGCGTGGGCGTGTTCACCACCGCCTACCGCATGAAGTACGACAATGAAGTCACGCCGTATGCAGGCCTGACGCTGGACCTGAACGACACCTATTCGGTCTACGCCAGCTATACCGACATCTTCCAGCCGCAGAACCTGAAAGACGTCAACGGCAACCTGCTCGACCCGATCGTCGGCGAAAGCTCGGAAGTGGGCATCAAGGGCGAATTCTTCGACCGCCGCGTGAATGCCGCGCTGGCCGCGTTCTACATCAAGCAGGACAAGCTGGGCCAGCCCGCCGGCGTGTTCGAGCCGGGCAGCGGCCGGCCGGTCGGCGAAGCCTATTACCGCGCCGCCGACGGCGCCACCAGCAAGGGCATCGAGATCGACGTCTCGGGCGAACTCGCGCCGGGCCTGAACGCCGGCCTGGGCTACTCGATCTACCGCGCCAAAGACGCGGACGGCGCCGACTTCAACTCGATCTACCCGCGCAAGCTGCTGCGCACCTTCGCCACCTACCGCCTGCCGGGCGAATGGAGCAAGCTGACCGTCGGCGGCGGCGTCAACTTCGAAGGCCGCACCTGGACCTTCGACCCGTCCCCGGTCGGTGGCGGCCTGGTGGAGCAGAGGTCGTACGCGCTGGTGAACCTGATGGCGCGCTACGAGTTCAGCAAGCAGCTGTCGGCCCAGCTGAACTTCAACAACGTCACCGACCGCAACACGTTCGCGATGTTCGCCGCCTACAACCAGATCACCTATGCCGCGCCGCGCAATGCGTCGCTGACGCTGCGCTACCGTTTCTGATCGCAGGCAGGTAAAAAAAAAAGCGGCGGCGC
>NZ_JASNRA010000023.1:0-18008 GCF_030411955.1 Massilia sp. YIM B02443 | reverse complement strand
AAAAAAAAAACGCGGCGCCGCATCTTCCGCGGCGGCGCCGCTTTTTTGTCTCCATCGCCTCAATCGCCGGCGCGCTGCGACAGGTCTTGCGGCGTGCAGACCAGCGCCGGGTTGTGCTCCAGATATGCCGCGCGCAGATCCGCGGCCTGCGCCTTCTCGGTGTCGTTCAACTCCTGGTAGCCGCGCCCGTACGGCCAGCCGTAACCCCAGCGATACGATGTCGGCAGATACGCGCTGCCGCCGGCGCGCACGCCTGCCAGCATCGTCGTCGCCAGCGCCGGGCTGAGTGCCCTGTCTTGCACGCAGCGCGCCAGTTCGCGGTCCGCCGCCAGCCGTTCGTCCGCCGTGCCGCCCTGCCAATAGGCCAGGTCGTGCGCCAGGCAGCAAGTGCACCAATCCGCCTTGCCGATGAGCGCCCGGTCCGGGAACATGCTGCAGCCGTCGGTCGTGAAAGCGTGCAGCGGGGCCGCCGTGCCGCAGCCTGCCATCATCGCCCCCACACACAGCGCCAGGGCCAGCGTGGCCGGGCGCAACCCTGCTCTTGCCGTCAACGCTGCGTCACCTCGAGCGGCGCAGCCGGCAAGGTGCAGCTCTGTGCGACCGCCATCCCTTTCAAAAAGGCGCGCCGCGCCGTCCCCGCCGCGATGCACGCAGTCACTTCGCGCGAATGGCGTTCGGCGCCACTCAGCTTGCGCACCCAGCCGCGGAACGGCACCAGGTCTTGCGCGGTGCGCTGCAGCGCGCCGACCGCGTGGTCCTGGGCGGCGGCCGACGCCTTCTGCATCAGCGAATCGCGTTTTTCGGACACCGGCGTATCGAGGTCGGGGCCCAGCGCCACGTCCAGCTCCTTGATTTCGAGACCGATGGCGACGCAATTCTGCTGCGCCGGAATCAGGTAAGGCTGCTGCTTGGCGCGCGCCAGTACGGCGGGGATGTCGGTCTTGGCGATGTTCAGGTCGGACAGCGGCGTGGTGGCGGCGGTGCCCATGCGCGAGGCGGTGTTCGAGGCGCAGGCGCCGAGCGTGCACGAGACGATGATGGCCAGGGAGATCGAACGATAGGTGGTCATGGTGTGCGGTCGAGAGAAGGTTTCCGTTATGCAACGGATGAACTCTACTGTGTGGCGGGTCACCTGTCTACCTGGGACTGTTGGTAGGTGCTTGCCAGTCCAACTGCGTCAAGTTCCGCGTTGCAGAACGGTTGGTTCGCCTTTCAAAACCGCATGTGCTCCTCCGGTCACAGATTTCGCCATTCTTCTTCTCATTATTGATGAGGGATGAATACTTGTTGACAGTGTCACTTGGGAAAAATACAGTTTCATTATAGAAGACTGAATTCCGCAAAGAGAAACAGCTTTTATGCAGCCGGCGCGCGACGACCGGGCATAACACATAAAATTGGAGACAGCACCAGTGAAGAAACACATCCTCGCAATGGCGGCGCTTTGCGCCTGCGTGTCGACCGCGTCGGCGCAATCGTCGGTGGTCCTGTACGGCATCATCGACGCCGGTCTCACCAGCCTGCATAACGACGGACCGGCGGGCCGCGTCACCAAGGTCGACACCGGCCAGATGCAGGTGTCGCGCTGGGGCTTGAGGGGCCAGGAAGACCTGGGCGGCGGCATGAAGGCGCGCTTCGGCCTGGAAGGCACGCTGCTCAACGATACCGGCGGCGCCGGCGTCGGCTTCGGCACGCCGACCAGCACCAGCCTGTTCGACCGCGAAGCGACGGTCGGCATCTCGGGCAAGTACGGCGCCATCGACGCCGGCCGCCAGAACATCGTCGGTATCATGTCGGTCGGCATGGCCGACCCGCTCGGCCTGGGCTTCGCGTCCAGCAGCCCCAACGTGCTGTTCTCGGCAATGAACAACGCCGCCGTCTACGGCCCGTACGGCGCCAACAACGGCGGCACCGCGCTGCGCCAGAATAACTCGATCAAGTACAGCTCTCCCGTCTTCAACGGCCTGAGTTTCGCGGTGATGCGCGCCTTCGGCGAGCAGGCGGGCGACCATCAGAAGAGTTCATACCAGGGCGGCGCGCTGCTGTACAACACCGGCAAATTCACCGCCGCCGGCGCCTATGCGCGCATGAAGAACGTCACCAATACCGACCTCCTGACCTCGCACGCCTACGGCATCAAGTATGCCTTCCCGGCCGTGACGCTCAAGTCGACCTATTCGATGAACGAATTGCGCAGCACCAGCCGCAAGATCGCGGTCCTTGGCGTCGGCGCCGACGTGCCGGTGGCGCAGCAGTTCCTGGTCACCGCGGCGTTCTACAATACCAAGCGCTCGGGCGACCTGGTGGACGACTCGCAGCAGTACATCCTGATCGGCCGCTACCTGATGAGCAAGCGCACCACCGGCTACGTCTCGATCGGCCGCGCCGTCACCGACGACGTGGTGCAGGCGGATCAGATCAACCTGGCCCAGAATTTCGTGGCGGTGGGCAGCGATTCGGCCACCCGCTTCACGATGGGCATCATGCACATGTTCTGACCTGTGGCGCACGGTCCGGGATTCCTGTTTCGGACCGTGCGCGATGGGGGGAACACCAGTTACCGATTATGACGACACACGACAACGCATCACCAATTCCTCCCGGCTTCGAGCGCCTCAAGCGCGGCGGGCCTTACATGGCCAACCTCGGCGATCTTTACTGCCGCCGCAACCAGGGCGAGATCGTGATCGCGATGCGCATCGACGAACGGCACACCAATATGCGCGGCATCGCGCACGGCGGCATGCTCTCCAGCCTGGCCGATTCGGCGCTGGGGCTGGGTTTGACGCTGCATTGCGAAGGACGGCACTCGTTCGTGACCGTCAACCTGAGCACGGATTTCGTCGACGCGGCGCGGCCCGGAGACTGGGTCGAAGCGCACGTCGACGTGCAGAAGCTGGGCGGACGGGTCGCGTTCGCCAACTGCTTCCTGCAGGTGGGCGAGCGCAGGATCCTGCGCGCCAGCGGGGTGTTTGCGGTGATGAATGCGCTCAGCGCGGATCAGCTGGCGAAGGGTTACTGAGCCGCCAGGCGGCCGATCAGGTCTCGAGCCGCCCCGCGATCTCGATCAGGCGCGGCCTGACTTCATCGAGCAGGAATTCCTTGGACACGCTCGACGACGGACCGCCGCAGTTGATCGACATGAGCTGGCTGCCGCCGATCGGCATGAAGCCCACCGCGATCCCGTTCACGTCTTTCTGCCAGTCGCCGAACGAGGTCGTGCAGCCATACTGCGCCTGGTCGCGCAGCCCCTTGTCCACGCCGGTGCGCATGGCCTCGAACGCGGTCTCATCCAGCTCCAGCGAGCGGCTCAGGATATCCTTGCGCTCCTGTTCCGACGCCCTGGCCAGGTAGGCGCGCCCGATGGCCGAAGTGGCGAGCGGCATGCGCGAGCCGACCTGCAGCGCCAGCGCCAGCGCGGCGCTGCTGCGGCAGACTTCCACATAGATCATCGACAGCCGGTCGCGCATCGCGATCGACACCGTGGTGCCCGAGAATTCGGCCAGGTCCTGCATCATCGGCCGCGCCAGCTGGCGGATGTCGAGGCGCGCCAGCATGGCGCTGCCCAGGCCCAGGGTCGCGGTGCCGAGCATGTAGCGGCCGCCGCTTTCCTGGGCCAGGTAGCCGAGCGTGGTGAGAGTGTAGGTGATGCGGGTGACGGTCGACTTGGGCAGGCCGCAGCGTTCGGCGATCTGCTGGTTGGTCAGGCCCTTGTCGGCCGAGCGGAAGCACGCCAGCACGTCGAGGCCGCGGGCCAGCGCCGTGATGTAATAGCGGTCTTCGGCGCCACGCGGCGCGTCGTCGGCCTCGCCCGGTGCGTCGAGATTGGTGCGGCTGGTGTCGCTGGCAGGCATGGCGTGAACGCAAAGTGAATGGATGCATTCCATTTTAATTCACTTTGTTTCACGCTGCAAAACAGATGAGCTGAGCGATTGCGGCCCTTCCCGCTTTACACCACGCCGCGTTCTTTCAGCCCAGCCAGTTTCTCTTTCGACAGTCCCAGAAGATCTTGCAGCACGTCCTCGGTACCCTCGCCCAGGCACGGCGGCGCGCTGCGCACCGGCAGCCGTTCGCCGTCGAAGCGGTACGGCGACGCCAGCACCGGCGTGCTGCCGACCACCGGATGGGGCATATCCTTGACCAGTCCACCGTCGACTGCGCGCTGCGACGTCAGCGCCTCGTGCAGGCCGGCCACTTCGCCGCACGGGATGCCGACCTTGCTCATGCGCTCGAGCAGGTCCTTGCGCTGGCGCCGCGCCAGCTCGCGCTTGATCTCGGGCATCAGCTCGTCGCGGTGCGCGGTGCGCGCCAGGTTGGTCTTGAAGCGTTCGTCCGCCGCGATGTCGGGCCGGTCGATCACGTCGGTGCAGAAGCGGATGAACTGGCCGTTGTTGCCGACCGCAACCACCAGCGGACCGTCCGCCGCCTCGTACACGCCGTACGGCATGATCGACGGATGTGCATTGCCGAAGCGCGGCGGATCGTTCCCGCGCAGCAGCGCTTCCAGGCCGTAGTAGGCGGTGATCATCAGGCCGCAGTCGAACAGCGCCATGCCGATGTGGCGGCCCTTGCCGCTCTTTTCGCGTTCGTACAGCGCGGCCAGCACGCCCTGCGCCGCGTACATCCCGGTCATCATGTCGACCGCCGCCACGCCGAATTTCAGCGGCGGCTGGGTCGGTTCGCCATTGAGCGCCATCAGGCCCGATTCGCCCTGGATCACCAGGTCGTAGCCGGGCCGCGCCGCTTCCGGACCGGTGCGGTCGTAGCCGGTGATCGAGCAGAAGATCAGCTTGGGCTGCTCTTCCTTGAGGTCGTCGTAGCCCAGGCCCAGGCGCTCGATGTCGCCGAACTTGAAGTTCTGGATCACGACGTCGCTCTTGCGGATCAGTTCGCGCGCGATCTCCTTGCCTTCCGGGGTCTTCAGGTCGAGGCACACCGACCGCTTGTTGCGGTTGACGCTGTTGAAATAGGCGGTCTCGGTGGACCCGACGCGCATGCCCCAGTCGCGCGTGTCGTCGCCCCGCTCGGGGTGCTCCACCTTGATCACTTCGGCGCCCAGGTCGCCCAGCACCATCGCGCACCATGGGCCGGCCAGCACGCGCGACAGGTCCAGGACCCGCACGCCGCTCAGGGGCAGAGCAGATTTGTCAGTCAACATAACACTCCAGATACCCGGCGTCTCCAAAGGGAACCGGAAAAACTTTATTCTTGTCGTTGCGCGGCAGCCGCGTGACGCAGCGCCGTGAAATCGGGCGCGCGCTTGTCGAAGAAGGCCTTGATGCCTTCCTGCGCCTCGTCGTCGCCCTGCGATTGCACCATCAGTTCCGCTTCCAGGTCGAGCTGCTGTTCCAGGCTGGCGGCGCCGGCATTCTCGCACAGACGCTTGATGCGGGCGTTGGCGTTGGCGGGACCGTCGGCCACGCGCGTGGCCAAGGCCAGCGCTTCCGTCAATGCTTGCCCGGGTTCGGCCAACCGGTTGACCGCGCCCAGCGCATGCAGCCGCTCGGCCGGCAGCCGTTCTCCCAGCAGGCACAGTTCAGTCAACAGTTGGCGGGACAGGAAGCGCGACAGAAACGCGGTGGCGCCGCCGTCCGGGCTCAGGCCTACCTTCACATACGCCATCGCGAAGAAGGCGCCGCGCGCCGCCACCAGCATGTCGCAGGCCAGCGCCAGCGACATGCCGGCGCCGGCCGCCCCGCCCTCCACCGCCGCAATGATCGGCTTGGGACAGGCGCGGATCGCGCGCACCAGGTCGTGCAGGCGCTCGATCTTGTCGCGCCGCCCTTCCGGCGGCAGTTCGCGCCGCGTCACCAGCTGGCGCAGGTCGCCGCCGGCGCAGAAGAAATCGCCGTCGCCGGTGAGGACGATGGCGCCGATTGCCGGGTCCCGCGCCGCATCGCGCAGCGCGGCCGGCAGCGCGTCGTACAGCGCCGGCGTGATGGCATTCCTCGCCGCCGGATTGCTGTTGACGAGGACGCGGACCGCGCCTTCGGTGCGGACCAGGAGCCCGGCGCCGCTCATGCCGCCTGCGCTTCCAGTTCTCGGCCGAGCGCGATGTAGCGCTCCAGGTGGTGGTCCTCGTCGCCCAGCTGGTGGTCGATCATCACCAGCCGCTTGGCGAAGTGCGCCATCGGCAGTTCCCAGGTCATGCCGATGCCGCCGTGCAGCTGGATGCATTCTTCCGCCACCAGCGTGCCGATCCGGCCGATGCTGAACTTGGCGCTCGACAGCGCGCGCTCGCGGGTGATGCGGTCGGCATCCAGGGCGGAGGCGGCGTTGATCACCGCCGAACGGGCCTGCTCGATCTCGAGCAGCAGGTCGGCCATGCGGTGCTGCAGCGCCTGGAAGCTGCCGATCGGCACGCCGAACTGCTTGCGGGTGCGCAGGTAGTCCAGGGTCGCTTCCTTGGCCGCTTCCATCGCGCCCAGCGCTTCGGCGCACAGGGCCAGGATGCCGCGGCCGACGGCGCGTTCCAGGGTCGGATAGCCCTGTCCTTCGGCGCCCAGCAGCGCATCGGCGCCGACGCGCACGCCGCTGAAGGTGACTTCGGCCACGCGGCCGCCGTCCATGGTCGGGGTGCCGACCATGGTCAAACCGGCAGCATCGGCCCGCACCAGGAACAGCGAGATGCCTTGTTGGTCGTCGATCGCGCCGGCGGTACGGGCCGAGACCACGATCAGCTGCGCCTGTTCGGCATTGGCCACCACGGCCTTGGCGCCGTCGAGCACCCAGCCGTCGCCGTCGCGGCGCGCGGTCAAGCCGACGCGCGACAGTTCATAGTGGCTGCCCGGTTCGTCGTGCGCGAAGGCGGCGATGGTCGACGCTTCCGCGATGCCAGCCAGCACCGCTTTCTGCTCGTCGTTGCCGGCGTGCGAGATCGCTTCCGCCGCCAGCACCGCGCTGCCCAGCAGCGGCTCGATCACCAGGCCCCGGCCCAGCGCCTCGAAGACCACGGCGATGTCGAAACCGCCGCCGCCGAAGCCGCCGTCTTCCTCGCGCAGCAGCGCGCCGATCACGCCCAGTTCCGCAAACTGCTGCCAGATTTCAGTCGAGAAGCCCTGAGTGGATGCGGCAGTCTTGTTGCGCGCCTCGATGTGGTACTGTTCGGCGATGAAGCGGTTCAGGCTATCGGCCAGCATGCGCCGTTCTTCGGTATGTTCGAAGTTCATGTCCTTGTCCTTACAGTCCGAGGATCATCTTGGAGATGATGTTCTTCTGGATTTCGTTCGAGCCGCCGAAGATCGACAGCTTGCGGTTGTTGAAGTACTGCGCCGAGGCGGCCGCCGCGAATTCGTGGCCGAAGGCCGGGCCTTCGTGCGCCGCGTCGAGCATGTCCTGGCTGAACGGACGCGCATACACGCCCATCGCACGGCGCGTGAGCGCATTGATCTCCTGGCGGATCTCGGTGCCGCGGATCTTGAGCATCGAGCTCTCCGCGCCCGGCACGCCGCCGCCGGCCACCGCCGCGATCACGCGCAGGTTGGTGGTCTTCATGTTCTCGAGGTCGATCTCGACGCGCGCCAGGCGGCTTGCGAACGCCGGGTCTTCCAGCAGCGGCTTGCCGTTGCGGGTCTGTTCCGCCGCGATGCGCTTCAGGCGCGCCAGCGCGGCCACCGAGAAGCCGACGCCGGCGATGTTGGTGCGCTCATACGTCAGCAGATACTTGGCGCAGGTCCAGCCGCGGTTTTCCTGGCCCACCAGGTTCTCGCTCGGGACCCGCACGTCGGTGAAGAACACCTCGTTGACTTCATGTTCGCCATCGAGCAGGATGATCGGCCGCACCTCGACGCCCGGCGAATTCATGTCCACCAGCAGGAAGCTGATGCCTTCCTGCTTCTTGGCGTCACGGTCGGTGCGGACCAGGCAGAAGATCATGTTGGCGTGCTGGCCGAGCGTGGTCCAGGTCTTCTGGCCGTTGACGATGTAGTGCTCGCCGTCGGCATCGACGCCCTTCACGGCGCTGCACTTGACGGCCGCCAGGTCGGAACCGGCGCCCGGTTCCGAATAGCCCTGGCACCACCAGTCCGAGCCATCCAGGATGCGCGGCAGCCAGTACTGTTTCTGGGCCTCGTTGCCGTACTTGATCAGCACCGGTCCGAGCATGTTGACGCCGAACGGCACGATGCGCGGCGCATTCGCCAGCGCGCATTCGTTCTCGAAGATGAATTTTTCGATCGCGGTCCAGCCCGGGCCGCCGTATTCTTCCGGCCAGTGATTCGCCAGCCAGCCGCGCTCATTGAGGATCGCGTGCCAGCGCTGCATATCGTCTTTCGACAGGTGCTTGCCGTTGGCGACCTTGTCCGACAGTTCGCGTGGCAGCTTCTCTGCCAGGAAAGCACGCACCTCGTCGCGGAAGCGTTCTTCTTCAGGGGTGAAATTCAGGTCCATGACTATCCTTTAGAAAATCTCGAACAGGCCCGCAGCGCCCATGCCGCCGGCGACGCACATCGTGACCACGGCATACTTCGCCTTGCGGCGGCGGCCTTCCAGCAGGATGTGGCCGGCCAGGCGCGCGCCGGTCATGCCGAACGGATGGCCGATCGAGATCGCGCCGCCGTTCACGTTCAGGCGTTCGTCCGGGATGCCCAGGCGCTGCTGGCAGTAGATCGACTGCGAAGCGAAGGCTTCGTTCAGCTCCCACAGGTCGATGTCGTTTACCGTCAAGCCGAAGCGCTTGAGCAGCTTCGGCACCGCGAACACGGGGCCGATGCCCATCTCGTCCGGCTCGCAGCCGGCCACCGCCAGTCCGCGGAAGGCGCCCAGGGGATTCAGGCCGAGACGCTCGGCCTCTGTCGCGTCCATCATCACGCAGGCCGAGGCGCCGTCCGACAGCTGCGAGGCATTACCGGCGGTGACGAACTTGCCTTCGCCCATCACCGGCTGCAGCTTGGCCAGGCCTTCGTAGGTGGTGCCGCGGCGGTTGCAGTTATCCTCCGAGACGGTCACTTCGCGTTGCGTGACCTCCTTGGTTTCCTTGTCGGTGACCGCCATGACCGTGGTGCAGGCCACGATTTCGTCCCGGTAGCGGCCGGCCAGCTGCGCTTCTTCGGTCTTGCGCTGCGACTCGGCCGAGAAACGGTCCTGCGCTTCGCGGCTGATGCCGTAGCGCGTGGCGACGATGTCGGCGGTGTCGATCATCGGCAGGTACAGTTCCGGCTTGTTCTGCAGGATCCATGGGTTCAGGCTCGGGTCGTTCTCGCCTTTGTCGCGACCGCGGATCTGCGAAATGCTCTCGACGCCGCCGGCGACGATCGCCGGCGCGCCGCCCAGCACGATCTGGCCGGCGCCCATCGCAATCGCCTGCAGGCCGGAACCGCAGAAGCGGTTGACGGTGGTGCCGGCGATGGTGATCGGCAGGCCGGCGCGGATCACGGTCTGGCGCGCGACGTTGCGGCCGGTGGTGCCTTCCGGGTAGCCGCAGCCGAGGATGGCGTCCTCGATCAGGTCCGGGTCGACGCCCGAACGCTCGACCGCGGCGCGCACGGCGTAGGCGGCCAGATCGGCGCCCGGGGTGATGTTGAATTCGCCGCGGTGCGCCTTGGTCACGGGCGTGCGTGCGGTTGAAACGATGACTGCTTCGCGCATGGCGAGTCTCCAGTTCTGCTTATAGTGAATGCTGCTTTATTTGTTCAGGCTGGCGAAGTCGGCGCCCTGCTCGACCAGCTCGACCAGCAACGGCGACGGCTGCCAGAAGATCGGATCTTCATTGGCGAATTCGCGGATGTCGGCCAGGATCTTCGGCAAGCCGACCGTGTCGGCATACTTCATCGGGCCGCCGCGATAGCGCGGGAAGCCGTAGCCGTGGACAAACGTCACGTCGACGTCGAGCGGGCGCAGCGCGATCTTCTGGTGCACCACATTGGCGCCTTCGTTGATCATCGCGGCCAGGTAGCGGCGCACGATCTCGTCGTCGCTGAAGCTGCGCGGCGTCACGCCGGCGCGCGCCCGTTCGGCGTCGATGATCGCTTCCACTTCCGGATCCGGCGTGCCGACGCGGGCGCCATCCGGATACAGGTAGTAGCCGCGCCCGGTCTTCTGGCCGAACCAGCCGCGTTCGCACAGGCGGTCGGCGATCTGCACGTAGCGCGCGCGCGGATCGCGCGTGGCCGCGCGGCGCTTGCGGGTGGCCCAGCCGATGTCGCCGCCGGCCAGGTCCGAGACCTGGAACGGTCCCATCGGATAGCCGAAGTCGCGCAGCGCCTTGTCGATCTGGTACGGCGAGGCGCCATCTTCCATCATCGCGTGCGCGGCCTGGCCGTACACCGCCAGGATCCGGTTGCCGATGAAGCCGTCGCACACGCCGGCGCGCACCGGCACCTTGCGCAGCTTCTTGGCGAGTTCGAAGGCGGTGGCGACGACGTCGCTCGATACATTGGCCGGCACCACGATCTCGAGCAGCTTCATGATGTTTGCCGGCGAGAAGAAGTGCAGGCCGACCACGTCCTGTGGACGCGAGATGGCGGCGGCGATCTGGTCGATGTCCAGATAGGAGGTGTTTGTTGCCAGCACGGCGCCCGGCTTGCACACCCGGTCGAGCTCCGCGAACACGGCGTGTTTCACGCCCATGTCCTCGAACACGGCCTCGATCACCAGGTCGACCTGCGCCAGCGCGTCGTACGAGGTGCTGCCGGACCAGCGCGCCATCACGGCCTCTTTCGCTTCCGGCTTGATACGGCCCTTGGCCACCAGCCCGTCGTACACCTTCTCGACGTTCTTGCGGCCGCGCGCCAGCGCTTCGTCGTCGCGTTCGATCATCGTCACCGGCAGCCCGGCGTCCAGCACCGCCACCGCGATGCCGGCGCCCATGGTGCCGCCGCCGACGATGCCGACGCTGTTAATGGGACGCGGCTTGGCAGCGCGGGTCTCCGGCGCCTTGGCCGTTTCGCGCTCGGCGAAGAAGGCGTGCACCAGGCCGGCGCGCTGCGGGCTGTCCAGGCATTCCATGAACAGCTTGCGCTCGAGCGCCAGGCCGTCGTCGAACGGCAGCTCGACGGCGGCCTGCACTGCGTCCACGATTTTCAATGGCGAGAACAGGCCGCGCGCCTTTTTCGCGGTCTCGGCGCGGGCGGCGTCGATCGCTGTCTTCTGCGCGTCGGCGTCAGCCAGCGCGGTCGCGTCGCGGGTGCGGCGCACCCTGGCGCCCATCTGCAGCAGCTCGCGGGTATACGCCAGGCCGGCGACGACCGGGTCGTCGCCCTCGACCAGGCGGTCGACCAGGCCCAGTTTCGCGGCTTCGGCGGCGCCGGCGTGGCGGCCGCTGAGCATCAGGTCGAGCGCGGCGGCGGCGCCGATCAGGCGCGGGGTGCGCTGGGTGCCGCCGGCGCCCGGCAGCAGGCCAAGCTGCACTTCCGGCAGGCCGAGCCTGGCCGCCGGCAGCGCCAGGCGGTAGTGGGCCGACAGCGCGATTTCCAGCCCGCCGCCAAGCGCGGCGCCGTGGATCGCGGCCACCACCGGCTTGGTGCAGGCTTCGATCCGGTTGCAGACGTCGGGCAGGAACGGCGTCATCGGCGGCTTGCCGAATTCGCGGATGTCGGCGCCGCCGATGAAGGTCTTGCCGCTGCCGACCAGCAGCACGGCCGCGACGGCCGCATCGCCGTCGGCGGCGTCGATCGCTTCCACCAGGGCGCGGCGCACGTCCACGCCGAGGGCGTTGACCGGAGGGTTGTCGATGGTGACCACGAGGATGTCGCCGTGCATGCTGCGGGCGACCGGGGCGGTTGCGCCGGTTTCCATGAAGCTGTCTCCTTTTGTTTTATGATATCAATTCAGCGGTGGTTCGCTGTGCGGAATTGCGTTTTGCATTTCGTTGTGAAGTCAACGATAACCCATTTTTGCCGAGAATGTAAACGCCCTGGCACGACCGAATTTGCACGGAAAATCGAAAAATCCGGCTGTCCGCATAGCGAAACAGAGCGTTTTCATGGCATTGTAAATATCACTCGTTTCGCTGTGCGAACGATCATTTCACAAAAACAGTTGACACCTGAGTTTTCGATATGTGAATATCCACTCAGACCCAGCCAAAGATGCTGAGCATTGGAGACAAGAATGGACCCGATCCAGTCACTCGAACACCCCCTGCCGCATGCACCCGAGGTGCAGGTGGCGCCGCCGCCCCCGGCCGCCCATGGCGCCGGGCTCGCGTTGGATGATGACGATGCCGGCGGCAAGGACCGCCAGTTCGTCACCGCCCTGGCGCGCGGCCTCGAAATCCTGCGCTGCTTCCGTCCGGGCGAGGCGTATCTCACGAACAGCGAGATGGCCAAGCGCACCGGCATGCCGAAGCCCACGATTTCGCGCCTGACCTATACGCTGACCAAGCTCGGTTATCTCACCTTTTCGCCCGACCAGGGGCGCTACCAGCTCGGCGCCCCGGTGCTGGCGCTCGGCTACACCCTGCTCGCCAACCTCGACGTGCGCAAGCTTGCGCGTCCGGCGATGCAGGAACTGGCCGAATACGCCCAGTGCAGCGTGGCGATCGGCATCCGCGACCGCCTGCACATGGTGTACGTCGAAGCCTGCCGCGGCAGCGCGGCGGTGACGTTGCGGCGCGACGCCGGTTCGCGCATCCCCCTGGCCACCACGGCGATGGGCAAGGCCTACCTGTGCGGCCTGCCACAGACCGACCGCGATTTCTTGATGGACCACATCCGCCTGACCGCGGACAGCCACTGGCCGAAGATCAAGGCCGACATCGAACAAGGATTCAAGGATTACCAGGACCGCGGCTTCGTGCTGTCGTCGGGCCTGTGGGACGCCAACATCAGCGCGGTCGGCGTGCCGTTGATCGACCCCGACATCGCCAAGACGATGGCGTTCAACTGTGGCGGCCCGGCCTTTTTGCTGCCGCAGGAAAAGCTGGTCGAGGACCTCGGTCCGCGGCTGGTGCAACTGGTGCGCAACGTGGAAATGAGCATGGGCCGCCATATCGGCTAGCGAACGCTGGCAGCCCCGTAGTACCCGGTGATTCGAACGCGACGCCGCGCGCCCCTGGTGCGCTGCGATGCCCTCGGCTTGCCGTCGTTTTTCAACCAACCCCGAGACTTTCGAGAACAAGGTGGAGACAATGAACAAGGCAAAAATCAACGCGAAAAGCGTCGCCCTCGCCCTGCTGGCCTTTGGCGCAGCCGGCAGCATCAACCTGGCCAGCGCCGAAGAATTGCTGGTCGGCGTGCAGATTCCCCTGACCGGACCGCTGGCGCGGGTCGGCATGGGCACCCAGGAAGGCATCCGCGTGGCGGCCGAGGTGTTCAACAAGACCAACGGCAAGCACACCATCAAGCTGATCACCGTCGACGATGAATCGGCCCCGGCCAAGGCGGTGGCGGCGGTCGAAAAACTCGCCAGCCAGAACGTGGTCGCGATCACCGGCGGCTACGCCTCCAACAACATCTCGCCGGCCTCGGACGCGGCGGGCAAACTGGGCCTGGCCTACGTGACCTCGGGCGGCGTCGACGACGGCCTGGTCAAGGCCGGCCGCAAGAACTTCTTCCGCATTAATAATACCCAGGGCTACCAGAAAGCCCTGGTCGGCCTGCTGTCGGACCTGAACGTCAAGTCGATCTCGATCATCTATTCGACCAAGGACGCCACCCACGGCCTGGCCGCCGATGTCGAGAAGACCCTGAAGGCCAAGGGCGTGAAGGTGGCGATGCACGCCTTCGATCCGCTCATCACGGACTTCAAGCCGATCCTGAACAAGGTCAAGCTGCGCGACAAATCCGAATTCATCGCCATGGTCGGCTACGAGAACGAATACGTCGGCATCCTGCGCGCCGCGCGCGTGCTCAAACCCAACGTGAAAGGTATCGCCGGCGTGTGGTCGCTGGCCACGCCGAAGATGCAGGCCGACTTCCCGGACCTGATGCCGAACGTGTACGGCACCGCCGTGCTGCCGTTCCCGGTGCAGTTCTCGACCCCGGAAGGCAAGACCTTTGCCGAGGGCTACAAGAAGCTCTTGAACAAGGATCCCGACTACCTGGGCCAGTTCGGCTACGTGCAGTCGATGCTGCTGTTCGAAGCGATCGCGCGCGCCGCCGACAACGGCACCCTGAAAAAAGGCGGCGTGATCGAAGAGATGCGCAAGACCGACCGCCAGACCCTGATCGGGCGCGTGCAGTTCGACGCCAACGGCGACAACAAGAACTTCACCCAGCGCATGGGACAGCACCAGGGCAAGAAGGTCGAACTGGTGTGGCCGAAGGAAGCGGCGACCGCCAAGCCGGTGTATCCGGGCGTGCCCTGGTAAGCATGCGTCAATAAAAGCAGGCCACGCGGGCAGGATTTCCCTGCCCGCCAGAATTCGATGGGATAGCAAAGACTATGGACTTGATCTTACAAGCCGTCTATTCCGGGTTGTTGCAGGGCGGCTCCTACGCCCTGATCGCTTTGGGACTGGCGCTGGTGTTCGGCGCCATGAAAGTGATCAACCTGGCGCACGGCGAACTGGTGTTGCTGGCGGCGTACATCGCCTACACCGTGGAATCGAAACTTGGCTGGAATCCGCTGATGGCGATTCCGGCGGCAGTGATCATCGTGACGATCACCTCGGCGCTGCTGTATTTCCTGGTCGGCCAGGTCAAGACGCACCGCGAAATCAACTCGCTCACGCTCACCTTCGGCGTCGGCGTCATCCTCACCAACCTGGTCCTGATGATCTGGAGCGCCGACGTGCGCACCACCAGCTCGCCATGGATGCAGGAAGCGTTCGTGCTGGGCGAGCTGTATAGCATGCGCAGCGAGGTGCTGTTCTTCATCGTCAGCATCGTGCTGATCGTGGCCCTGTGGTGGTGGCTGTCGCGCAGCTGGTATGGCCGCGCGGTGCGCGCCGTCTCCAGCAACCGCGACGCGGCCAAGCTGATGGGTATTAACCCGGGGCGCACCGAGCTGGTGTCGTTCATCGTGGCCGGCCTGCTGGCGGCGTTCGCCGGCGTGGCCCTGTTCAGCTACGGCGTGATCACCCCGGCCTACGGCAGCGTGCTGACCGTGAAGGCCTTCATCATCACCGTGCTGGCCGGCCTGGGCTCGATCCCCGGTGTCCTGATCGGCGCGGTCCTGCTGGGCATCGCGGAATCGCTGACCATCACCCTGTTCAGCTCCGCGCTGCAGGAACTGGCGGGCATGGGCCTGTTCCTGCTGGTGCTGTTCGTGATGCCAAATGGCCTGTTCGGTGCTGCACGGAGGCGCGGATGAAATTCAATCTTCCTTTGCTGGCCACGCTGGTGGCGGCCTACATCCTGGTCCCGCTGCTGCTGGGCGGCGACAGCTACGTGATGAGCCTGATCATCGCGTCCCTGATCATCGGCGGCATCGCCCTCTCGTGGGCGCTGCTCGGCAACCTGGGCGGCATGGTCAGCTTCGGCCACGCGGCCTTCTTCGGCGTCGGCGCCTATACCTCGGCGGTGATGACGATGCAGTACGACGTGCCGGTGTTTGTCGGCCTGGTGCTGGGCGGCGTCGGCGCCGTGGTATCAAGCGTGCTGATGCTGCCGGTGCTGCGCCTGCGCGGCCCCTACTTCGCGCTGGCGATCCTGGCCTATGCGCACATCTTCCGCATCGTCGCCACCGAATGGACGTCGGTCACCAACGGCGCGGGCGGCATCGCCAGCATTCCGTCGCTGCCGACCGTGTTCGGGTACGCCTTCTCCAGCCGCACCGGCAACTACCTGGTGATCCTGACCATGGTGCTGCTGTTTGCCTGGATCTACGACATCATCCGCCGCAGCCCGCATGGCCTGGCGCTGCGCGCGATGCACGACAGCGAGGATGCGACGCGCGTGGTGGGCGTCAACAATACGCTGCTCAAAGGCTTGATGCTGATCGTCTCGGCCTTCATGTGCGGCGCGGTGGGCGCCTTCAACGCCCACTACATCAACTTCCTCGAGCCGGACTACGCCTTCAGCGCGCTGTGGGTGACGATTCCGATCGTGGCGGCGATCTTCGGCGGCTACCGCACCATTACCGGCCCGCTGATCGGCGCCGTGGTGGTGTACCTGGTCGACCAGCTGTTCATCAAGAACATCATGCCGACCGGGCACCAGATGATTCTCGGCGTGGTGCTGGTCGTGATGATCATCGCCAGCCCGGACGGCCTGCTGGGCCTGATCCGGAAATTCATG
The DNA here is from genome assembly GCF_030411955.1 of Massilia sp. YIM B02443. Taxonomy (GTDB): domain Bacteria; phylum Pseudomonadota; class Gammaproteobacteria; order Burkholderiales; family Burkholderiaceae_D; genus Telluria. Next base: position 1,890 of record NZ_JASNRA010000023.1, on the reverse strand, counting down.
AGGAAAAAAGATGCTGCAGCTTGAAAACGTCACCGTCCGCTTCGGCGGCCTCACGGCGGTCAACGACGTCACGCTGGCCGTCGGCACGGGCGACCTGGTCGGCCTGGTCGGCGCCAACGGCGCCGGCAAGACCACGCTGTTCAACGCGATCTCGGGCCTGGTGCGTCCGACCGCGGGGCGCATCGTGTTCAACGGCGCCGATGTATTGAAGGCGCCGATGTACCAGCGCGCCCGCATGGGCATCGGCCGCACTTTCCAGATCCCGCAGCCGATGCACGAACTGACGGTGCGCCAGAATCTGGAAGTGGCGCAGCGTTTCGGCACCGGTTCGACCGACAAGCGCCGCATCGACGAGATCCTGGAATTCACCAATCTCGCCGTCAAGGCCGGACGCGATGCGTCGACCGGCCTGGCGCTGACCGAACTGAAGGCGCTGGAAGTGGCCAAGGCACTGTCGACCAACCCCAAGCTGCTGCTGCTGGACGAAGTGCTGGCCGGCCTGGAAACCAACGGCAAGCGCAACTTCATGAACATGCTGAAGGACCTGCATGCCAAGTTCGCGGTCGGGATCCTGATCATCGAACACGATATCGAGACCATCAGCAACCTGTGCCAGCGGGTGGCGGTGCTGAACTTCGGACAGAAGATCGCCGAGGGCACGCCGAGCGAGGTATTCAACAACCCGGACGTCATCAAGAGCTATACCGGAGGCGAGGTCGATCATGCTTGAAATCCAAAACCTCCGCGCGGGTTACGGCGCCATCAACGTGCTGTGGGACTTGTCGCTCAGCGTCCAGACGGGCAAGCTGACCACCATCATCGGCCAGAACGGCGCCGGCAAGACCACCCTGCTGCGCGCCATGATGGGGCTGATCCCGGTATCGCAAGGCGCGATCACGCTGGACGGCAAGCCGCTGAACGGCACGCCGACCTGGGACATGAACAAGGTGTCGATGGCGATGATTCCCGAAGGCCGCATGGTGTTTCGCGACATGACAGTCGAAGAGAACCTGATGATGGGCGCGTTCGCGCCGCAGCACCGCGCCGGCGCCGCGCGCAACCTGGAAAAATCGTACGAGATGTTCCCGCGCCTGCGCGAACGGAGGAAGCAATTGGCCGGCTCGCTGTCGGGGGGCGAGGCGCAGATGCTGGCGATGGCGCGCGGCTTGATGAGCGACCCGAAGGTGCTGATCATCGACGAACCGTCGCTGGGCCTGGCGCCGGTGATGGTCAATGAACTGTTCTCGATCCTGGCGCGCCTCAAGGAAGACGGCCGCACCATGATCCTGGTCGAGCAAAACACGCACCGCGCGGTGGGCGTGGCCGACCACGTGTACCTGATGCAGAGCGGTAAAGTGGTGCTGTCGCAGGCCGCCAATGAGGTCAGCCTCGACCACCTGCATAAACTGTACTTTGCGCGTTGAACCCGGAGCTTGCATAAATGAGTTTGATTGAAGAATACGGTCCGCGCGAGTCGATGGAATATGACGTCGTCATCGTCGGCGGCGGCCCTGCCGGCCTGTCTGCGGCGATTCGCCTCAAGCAGCTGGCGCTTCAACAGAACCGCGAAGTCTCGGTCTGCGTGCTGGAAAAAGGCGGCGAGCTGGGTGCGCACATCCTGTCGGGCGCGGTGATGGACCCACGCGCGATCACCGAACTGTTCCCGGACTGGAAAGAGAAAGGCGCGCCGCTGAATACCCCGGTGACGGAAGACCGCGTGCTGTTCCTGACCGAGACCAAATCGTACGCCACGCCGAATTTCGCGGTGCCGAAGGCGCTCACCAACCACGGCAACTACATCGTCTCGCTGGCGAACGTGGTGCGCTGGCTCGGCCAGCAGGCGGAGGCACTGGGCGTGGAAATCTTCCCCGGCTTCCCGGCGGCCGAAGT
>NZ_JASNRA010000022.1 GCF_030411955.1 Massilia sp. YIM B02443 | reverse complement strand
CTACGACATCGCAGAACAGATAATTCTGCCCGATTCCCATGCGGTGTTTCCGTACATAGGCTGCCGCAGATTCCCGATCGGAAAATAGGAAAAAGCAGGTAGAGCGCGCGGGAGCGTTTGGGCGTTCTTTACTTCTCAGCCGTTCGAAAAACACTCCCAGAAGTAAAACCGTGCATAGCGTTTGCTGCCACGACCTTTCAGCGGTGGTCGACGGCTTTTGTACGTCAATTTTCGTAGCGCCCTCAGCGAATCAAGATCGAATACAGTTATACCTTTTAAACCCGACAGGTAGTCGGACAGATCGACTTGAGTAGAATCGTCCTTCTTAAGGAGTCGCTTGACCAATGCATCCTATTGGGGCCGCTCCTGCAGAGCAGCGACAAAGTTCCATAACGTTTCAAGTGCTGCACCTGTCGCTTCTGCGACATTCAGTATCCCGTCGAACAGCACACGTTCAGTCGGATCGTTTTTTGAAATGATATAGCCATAGTTGTAGACGTCCGTATCAATTTCAATTCCGCCGGCGTACCACTTTAAGAGGATTTTTTCACATATTTCTTTCTCATCTCATCCATTCCTTCTAAAATAAATTGGAGCGCTTCACCCCTTGAAGACGAATTGCTTGTACGGCCAATTCCATAGAGGCATTAGCTTTGGCATCTGTGCGCTCTCAGCCCACGCTATCTAAAACGTAATACCAAAGCGCCATCTGCCGTGGTAGTCGGCTCAATAGCTTGCTGTAGCTTCTTCCCGAATCGCCAACAGTAACGAACGCTCAGCACCCGATCAAGCTCCTGGACGATCAGTTTCAGTGGTCGCTCTTGGCCGAAGGCAACCGTTCAGAATGGCTCAGTGTACGGTGGTGCCGCTAGGACAAGCAAGGGTTTTTGCTAGGCGCTCTTAATGAAGAGCCACGAGGAATAGGTAGAAGACAAGCGAACGTCCTTTTTAGAAAAATATCATAGAAGCACTCGGCGTTGTCGATGCCGGTTCCTAGCGTTATTGCTATTCGTTGCCGCAGCGTCTGCTCTATACAATTCTGAAGTTGCATTTGTGTTTTTAAGGTCAGCTAGACCGCTTTAATCTCGTTCATGCGGTGGCTTCCACGCTAGAAAATCATCAAGCTTTGGGCGCGCACCTTCGATATACATTGCTGCATCGATAAGCATTTCTAGTCGGGCTTTGCTTGCCTCACTTGCGTTAACAGCTTGCTTCATAAATGTCGCCAGAAAGCGGTCGAGACGATCGCACTTCTCAGACCTGACCAAAAGGGACTCAAGCTCTTCTCTGCTCTCTTTAATGGCTTTCGCGCGCTTCCGCTCAAGCTCCTCGGTTTGCCATTTCTCTTGCATCTCATTCCATCGGGCTTTTTCTGCATCAGCATGCTGTTTGCCTTTGTTGATCGCATCAGCAACCTCGGCTTCACAAGCCAATACCTCATTAACGAGAGTATTGATTTTTTTTAGTAGCTCTTGAGGACGAGGCTCCTTCCACTGACGGGACCATTTCACATCGTAATTCGAAGTGTAAATTTGAACGCAAAGTCGGCCAGACGGCATATCCTGGATTGACTTCCAGTGCAGGTGATCCATATGGACTCCCTTTCGCGCAACAAAGTCTGTCTCTTTGATGTACTTACCATTGCCGTTGTAGCGCATCGCTGTTGCATCGGTAATTTCGAAGAGCGTGATACCAACTGGATTTCCATTTAAATATAAAACCGTTTTCCTGCCTGGCGACCAGAGATTATTGAAGAGTGTCTGCTTGGTAGGGATGTCGCGAGTGTCTACGTCGGGCCTAGAAATGGATTCGTTTTGGTGTGCAAGGACGACTCGGTGTCCTTTACGCTCAAAAGCTAGAAAGAGAGCATTCGCTAACTCCAGAGCGTAACTTAGGGTCGCTGACGTGACCACAAGGTCGAGCAAGTTGCGTTTGGAAGGCTTGAGGTAGCTTCCATCTCTAGAGAGGTTGCCCGCTAGGAAAATCGGCTTCATGTCCACAATGAGCTCATGTTGCTCATCTAGATTACGCTTCCGGGCTCGCTTGGTAACGTTGGGGGTTTCGACCGTCTTTTGCGCCCACTTTTGAATTTCGCATCGACCGTCGCTGGGGTTCCAAGAGATTTCGTCCCCAGGTCGCGCCTCGGGCAGCGGCCTCTTTACCATGTGTTGGCCGGCGCTGACTTGTGCCCAATAACCCCGTGCGGGGCGTGGTACATTGAGACGAGAACATATTCTTGCTAAGTAACTTGAGGACACCCCAAATTCTTTAGCGATATTCACCATTGGCTCACGCCAGACGCGTTGATAAAGTTCTAGACGTGTAATCATGATGTCGATAAGTGAGAACATTTAGCTTCGAGCCGCGCATTTTTTCCATCGAAGCTTCTAAGGATCAGGTATAAATCTTACTATTGTGAATTTAGAAGCTTTCTGCTGGGAGTTTTGCAGCAATGGTAGGGCTGTAACGCTAGATCATGCTTCAGTATGGTTAACGAAAGATGGACCTAGATATAGCATTTCTTGAGCATTCACTGCTCCGGCATTGACAAAGCTCATTTCGGCCAGTCATTTATCGTTCTCCTGGAAGCGTTTAACTGCGTAACGCTGCAAACTGATTGCTGGGCCCTTCGGCTCTCAATTCGATGGTGTCGCTTTTAGACAGCACGTAGGGAAGTGACTGGTCGATCTGGAAGGGGTAGATCACAGCCATGGTTGGCAAGCTAGTAACAGGCATGGCTTTGCCGGTGAAGCGCAGCGCTGCCTCGACAAGCCATCTAATCACTTTCTCGTCTGAGACTTTCCTTTGGGGAAGTCGATTCAGGCGCTTGCCATTTTCAACCCGTTCGATGGCGCCCCAATTGGCTTGTGTTTGGATGACAGCCTGGGTTGCTCGCTTGGTAACCTCCCGGTCGCCATACACTTCGCTCATGCGACGGTGAATTTCCGACACAGAGCAGTCACCTTGAATTGCTGTAAGCCTGCCAGAGAATTCGGCTACCTTGCCGAAATACGGGTAAGAAGCGATAGCTGATCCCCACGCAAAAACGGCAGTCATTGCGCAATCATCTTGGCGGCTGAAGATCTCCACGCCTCGATCAATAAAGGCGGCAAGTTCGTTACGAGGTTCAATAGCCAAAGCATTCAGTTTTGTCCTGGTTTTTGATTTGGCTTCCTTTCCCAAGCCGGCGCTGTCCAACAGTGCCTCGAGGTCGTCCAGGGTTGCCAACCCGGCGCGGACTTTGATTGCCATGGCCATCCAGTCCAGGTGGATATAGCGATCAAACCCGATTTGTGGGGCTGATTGAATCATTCGTTTTCACTCACTCTCATTACTTTGACAAAAGGCACAATCAACTCTTCAACTGAGATGCCGCCATGTACCACGGCTTGGACTCCGAGTTGTGTGAAAGCAGTGCGCCCACCTGCGTAGAGAGTTATGAAATCAGCAGGTAGTCCGGCAATGTCGAAACGATATGTATTGGGGTTAAATGCACTTACCTGTTCTAGCGTCTCCTTCACCCGGTAGGTCCGTACTCGCTCGCTACGCATCTCAGCCGCGATCCCTTGATCAGGTTTGCCCTGGCCCGTAGCTTCGACGTTGCCATGGTCGGACGTCAGATAAATGCTGAAGCCTTTGTCGATCAGTAGCTGAAACAGCTTTTCAACAAAGCCTGTGTCACACCAGTCCTCGATGAGTTTGGACGCGCTTCGCTTCCCGAGGAAGGCGCTATGAACAATTCCGTCGACAGTGTCCACGACGATGCCGGCCACTTTAAGCTGTGGCACAGACAATGCCGTATCAAGGTTCTGCAGGTCTGCATTGCTCTGGATGCTCTTCCGGTACAGAACTTCGTTGGCTTTAAGGCCTTCGTTTTGCCAGAAGCGCGACCATTGGGTGGGTTCCGAGGAGGTAGTCTCGATCGAGGAGGCAAATTCGCGTGGGCGCAGTCCAGAGAAAATCGCTTGTCGTGATACCGACGTGATGGTTGGCAGCCAGGCAAAGCATGTGTTTTCCTCAAATCCCAGATATGGAGCGCGTTTGGCCAGGGACTCGCGGATCTGGACCCATTGGTCTACGGCAAGACCATCGAACACAAGAAGAGCGACCTTGCTTTCACCTGCATTCCTACGCATCGACAAGAAGTGGGGAATCCGATGAACCATCACCGGCGCTTTAGCGGCAGGTAGTGATGGCAAGTCTCCGTAGTGCTTTTTGACCCACGCCAGCAATCGATCATCCACTGTGTTCTGCAGCGTGGCGATCGAGCTTTTCAACCCTTCGGCACGAGTAGAGTCCAAAGCGTGAAACCGCGCGATCAATTCTCCTAGTCGTCGCGACAGGTTGGACCAGTCTCGATGGGTCTCCACCGACTCAAGGGACTGGTGGATACCTCTAATCCCTTCCTCAACCAAGTTGCGTAGCCACAACGGGTCTTGAACAACCCCCGTTTTCGCCCAGTCAGGAATATGCGCCGGGATCCCTTGTAGAGCCAGTGGGTGCAGCAGACCATCCAGGAACATTGAATCAACTATGACTCTCACGTCAGGGTGCTCAAACGGGATCTCAACTTTTGCAACGAGCCCTCGGGCCTCAGATTCGCCAATCCGCGTACCGCATAAACCACGCTTCTTGAGGTAGCGAAACCAGGCAACCTGTACGGTCCTGAGTAGCGTACTCTTGGAGGAGAAAAGCTCACTGATTGGCAGTCTAGAGAATTCCGGGTTGTCATCCAGAACTTGTGCGACATGGTCTGCGAGTACCGTGGGCAAACTTGCATCACGGTAGTGCAGCTTTAACAGCACGTTCCACAATTCTTCAGAGCGCGAGATGAGGTACGGACTGATCTTGAAAATGTGGGTCAGTACAAATTCTTTAGTCGCGTCGCCACCCAGCATTTGAGACGCATGCTTGATCTGGGCAGCAAACAGAGCCTCGTGGTATTCGGCACCAAGCGCGCGCACCACAGGGTAATTCAGCTTTGGAAATAGGTTGGCAAGACTAAGGCTGACCTGTCTAGCCTGTTTCAAATAATCCCAGGGCAGATCGCTAGTGTTGTTGCTGCGCAAGTGCAAGACCAGCGATTTCGCCGGCCCGTCCTGTCCTTGGTCCCACGCGTGGCGGTAGCGTTGCTCGTACTCGGCACGGAACACGACCGCGTCAAGGAAAGGCAGAACCTCAAATCCGCGATCCCGTAGACCTGCCAGCACTCGCTCATCCAGTAAAACATCATCAGGATCAGCAGTGATCCATAAACGCGACAGTTCGGCCGGAAACTCTTTCAGGATGCGTTCAATCCACAAACTCATGCAGTCCTCCTTGAGCTTATCGTCGGTCCCACACGGACCATCAGGACGGCATTGAGATCGGGTACGCTGGCGTCTGCCTCATCCAAGGCCGCCAATCGAACCTGATACTCTTCTTTTAGGCGTTTCCGACGATGCTCTCTGACCGCCGGCAGACCGATGCGGCCGATTGCTTGGTATCGAGACTCATATGCGTACTCAGCCCGTTCCCGTTCGTCTTTCAATTTGCTGCGGTGCTCATCAAGGAGAGCGTTAAATAGCCGTTCTCCGTGAGTCTTGGCCGCTGCCATGGACGTCTCAAACCACATCAGCGCATCCTCGGTACAGGGCGAACCGGTAATCTCGACGTTTTCTGTGAGCAGCAAGTCCCAAATGCGCTTCGCAGTCGGCAGAAATGTCCGACCGTCATCTGTGACGAACACCGGCAAAAAGCGCTTTCTGTTGAAGCCCTCGGCCGACAGACTGATTTCCCAAAGTGACCAAACGCCGGTAATGCTGGCTGGAAGCCCGGTGATCGTCGCAATTGGTAGGGGCTGGCCAGCCACACAACGAGGGAGCTCACTGATGACCGCACGGGCGCGTCGATCTTCCAAAGTCACCCATTCCAGCTCGGGGTTGTTTTCTGCCGTTCGTACGTCGAAGCAAATCTGTGCAGACTCACTTCCATCTACCCACTTCACGCGCCATGCATCACCCTCCTTGATGGCACTGCCACCGCGAGACGGCAAGCCCATGGTGATAGCTCGTTCGAGCCAGAACTGCGCCGGGTGATCCCGCCATTTACGGGCATCTTCGGCATCCAAGGCGTGAGCGCCAGAGAGCAGGTCGCTGTTCTTCCTAGAGTCGGCCACCTTGTCTCGGACTTGGCTGATCACGGCATCGCATTCCTGCTCGATCGAGTCAGGGTTTCGCAGACTATGCACGAACAACTCGTCAAAGAGGGGTTCACACTCGACCGAATCCATCACGTCTGAAGCCTTGTCGACGCCAAATTCCTGGGCAATGACCTCAAGCTTTTCCTCAAGTACCTGACGGACGCGATGCTCGACAGTGTCCTCGAGCACGAAGTTGATGGCGCGCACCACATGCTTCTGGCCGATACGGTCGACACGGCCGATGCGCTGCTCCAGGCGCATCGGGTTCCAAGGCATGTCGAAGTTGACGATGACGTGGCAGAACTGAAGGTTCAAACCTTCACCGCCAGCATCCGTCGAAATCAACACACGCACATCGCGTGAGAAGGTCTGCTGCGCCTTGGCCCGAGTGTCGAGATCCATGCTTCCATTCAGCAGTGCGACCGAAAATCCCCGACTTTCTAGGAGGTTGGCCAGCATTGCCTGGGTTGGCACGAACTCAGTGAAGATCAACACCTTGAGCTCGGGATTGCTTTCTTCCTGCTGCAGCTTGTAAATTAACTCCAGCAAGGCTTCCGCCTTCGCGTCAGTTGCCTGGCTCTCGGTGGCCCTAGCCAACTCCAGTAGCATGTCGACTTCTGCTTTTTCCTGCGCCCAACCAGAGGAATGCACGGCGATGTCGACCTGAGTTTGGCCGTCGAGGTCAGCCCATTCATCCATGTCACTTGCGTCGAATAGCGAAACTTGTGGTTGCGGGGCATCCAGCAGAGCTTGGCGCTTTTCCAACGTGGTTCGAATGGCAGCAGTGCTTGATGTCACTAGCCGCTGCATCAGGATCATCAGGAAGCCGATGTGCCTTTGCTTGGCAGCCAGCGCTTGGTTGTAGCCGTGGCGAACATAATCGGTGACCGCATCATAGAGCCGCTGTTGCGCATCGTGGCGAGCTTGCCAAGCAACGGTATGCAAGCGTGTAAGGCGGGGCTTGAACAACGGTTGCCCCTCAGCATCGATGGAGACGCGCTTTTCTGTGCGGATGACGAAGGGTTGGACGCGATCGCGGCTGACGCTACTTTCATCCGGGAATGACTCGCGGTCAATTAACTGCATCAGTCGCAGAAACTGATCCGTTTTGCCTTGGTGGGGCGTGGCCGACAAGAGCAGTAGGTAAGGTGCAGCTTCTGCCAACGCAGCACCTAGCTTGTACCGGGCCACCTGGTCAGTGCTGCCCCCCATGCGATGGGATTCGTCGATGATGACAAGATCCCAGGAGGCAGAGATCAAATCCTCAAAGCGCTCCCGGTTGTAGTTATTGAGTTGCTCAAGACTCCAGCCCCGCCGGCCTTCAATCGGCTTCACCGAGTCGAGGGAACAGATCACTTGGTCGTGCATGCGCCAGAGGTTTTCCTCGTCGTTGCGCCACTGTCGGAAGGCTGCCAATTCAGCCGGGTCGATGTACTGCAACTTTTCCCCAAAGTGCAGCCGCATTTCAGCCTGCCACTGGCGCACTAAGCCTTTCGGGGCGACAACCAGGATGCGGCGAGCCATGCCGCGCAATTTCAACTCGCGCAGAATCAAGCCGGCTTCAATGGTCTTGCCCAGCCCCACTTCATCTGCCAGCAAGTAACGGATGCGATCGCGGCTCATTGCCCGATTCAGGGCGTAGAGCTGGTGAGGCAAGGGAACCACACTGGACTGGATGGGGGCGAGCAGCAGGTTATCTTCCAAGGCATCCTGCAGTTTGGCCGTAGCAGCCGTGTGGAGGATCTCCTCAACAGAGGTCTGCAGACCTTCAAAGTGGGTTAGGTCCTGAGCCCGAGCACGCACAACTGCGTCTTTGGCAGGCAGCCAGACGCGGTAAGTGGTTTTTCCCCACATCTCCTGCCGGTCTACAACGCGGCAAGGGGTGGCGTGGCGGGTGTGCCAGCACCATGCCCCTAGCTCATGCATATCCTGGCGTTCACCTGCTTGGCTCATTAAGAAGCCGCCTCCGTGCGTGTCAGAGCCTGGTCATACCAGAGCAAGAGCTTCTCATCTTCCTGAAGCGCTTCTTCCGGGATCTTGTGAGCGATTTCGATAATCGCCTTGTAGTTCTTTGCTGCCCACGCAGCCTTGAACCCCGTTCGCAGAACCTCCAGGCGAAATTCCTTCAGCTTACGACTTGTGGAGACTTGGTACGCTTCAAATTCCTTCAACAATGCCTTGTCGCGTTTCTTCTCCAGGTCTTGGCCCTTGTTGGGATCAGGTACGTACCAGCGGTCTTTCGCCTTAGCGATCAGCTTTGGATCACTCTTATCCAGACCGCGAAGGTCGTGGAAGTTTTTCGACAGGTAGTTGCTGATTTGGCTAGGTACATCCTCATTGCCGTCGTAACGTAGGAAATTGTCATCTAGCAATTGATCAAGTTCCGGAATGATTTCGCCCTTTTTCTTGGCCGCCCCAATCTGGGGCATGTATTCAGGATGAATCTCGGCCCGGATTGATGGACGCTTCAACAAAAAATTTGAAAGCCAATCAATTGCACTTCGTTCGTCAGAAATGAAGAGCTCGGCCTGCTTGACCTGAGGTATTCGTGCGCGAGCCTTTTCATACTCTACAAGTTGTTCCGGCAGGAATACCATGCCATCGGCTTCTCGGAAAAGTATGGGAAGTTCTGCAAGGAACTCTGGGGTAGAAATGGGAACCATCACTCCATGACGGATGAACCAGGACGCCATGCGGTCATAGATTCGGCGAGGGTCACGTTCAACAATGTTTAGTAATTCCTGCGGAAAGCTGTTGGTAATCTTTACTGCAGGCAACTGCTTTAAGTGGGTCTGCACAAAGTCCCAAGCCGAGTCTACTGTCGGACCATCACGATTAAACCTATCTTCAAGGCCACCATTGGGTTTGTAGGCCGAGATCACCAAGTCTTGCTTCACCGCAGTTGTTGACGTGACTTGACGATAGCTGCCTTGCACCTTATCCAGTGCAGTGACCTCGGCCACCACAAAGCCTGCCTGCTGCAATGCGACCTGGATCGCATTCCATACCGCTGCCTTGCTGTTAGAAAAGACTACTGTCATCCAACGACCTGGCTTGAGAACCCGGTAGTATTCTGCGAAACAGCTTTGCATCAGGTGCTGATACTCTGGAAGTGCTTTTTCCTTAAATTTATCGATGATAGCTTCAGGCTCCGCGTCTGTAGTGACACGATGCCAAGACTCAACGAGAAAGTTCAGGTCAGCGTAAAAAATATTCTCACCGAACGGCGGATCAGTGAATACGTAGTCAATCGAGCTTGATGGCAATGGTATGCCGGCAGCAGTGCCGGTATTGATCACTGCATTACCGCTGGTTGTTTTGTAATCACGAAATGCTTTTATAAGTCGATCTAGTTTTAGACCTAGGTTGTATTGAGGGCTGCACTCTGCGTGTTGAGACCCGACATAGTAAACGCCAGTTAATTGGCGATTAACTTGCGATCCGCCTGGTCTACCTTGTTGGATTGGCTGGTAGCGGTTCAGAACTGACAAACCCCATATCGCCTGCTCGACAAAAAACAGGAGCATTTCTCGAATACGAAAATCAGGATGGGCCTTTGCTTTTCGCCATAACAACGCCATTGCCTGAGCGGCTCTGGGGAGAAAGAAGTGATGGATATTCGAAAAGCCTTTCGGGGCGATTCGAGATCCGTGATACATTTGTTCGATTGGGAATCGATTTGTTGGCAGATCTGCAGGTAGCGGAAGTGTCTCTATCCTGGCCAAAACAGCTAAGTCGTTTTGATCGGGTTGCTTCTCTCGCCGAGTGCTCCCGGCGATGTAAGAGATTAGAGCAGGACGGAATTTGACGCGCTTCCACATTTCCCCTGAAGCAGGATCAACGAGTGACTCTAGAACTCGATCAAGCTTGTCCTTATTCAAGTCTGCGCCACAATATGGACAAGGGAAATTATCTTTCACTCGCTTACTGGTGTCGTCGAGTGCTTCTTCTAGAAAATTCACCTCGCCAGCGCAATGGGGGCACGTGAATACCTCGCTCCAAACGGTGTATTCGATCCGCCCCTTGGTCTTGCCGTCCGTATGTGTTGTCTCATACATCCAGCCAAGCTCCTGTTCGACTTCCTTTAGCAGTTGCTTGCCCGCTTTGGCGAAGGCCGCCACGTCGAAGGGCAAGTTGTAATTTGCTGCGATGAAGGTAGCAGCAGGCGACAGATCGTTGAGGATGACGCGTCGAGCACCCCATTTCGGCGCCGCCTTATTTTGCTTCCTCCATTCAGTTTCCAGTTCATGCCGGTAGACCGAAGGTGCTGTTCCGCACCACTGAGCTGCAACACCCGTCATACCCGAGCCACCAAATCCATCTAGAACTATGTCACCTGGCTCGGTGTAGTGCAGGATCGATGGAACGATCGCAAGGTGTGGGACCTTGGTGTGATACGAGTGTGCCTTGTAGAGCGGGTCGGTTTTGCCGACTGAAACGTCGATGGTCTGCGGCTCACGGCTGTACTTTACGCTCGGGTCGTAAGCCTTGCCGTAGTGGCGCACGAAGTCCTCAAGGAAGGGGTTCGGACAAGCTGTATAGTAAGGGGGGTCCGAAATCGCAAGGATGGCCTCGTCCGTCCCCTGCGGAAATCCTTCGATCTTGCGGAACGCGGGGTCTTTCAGCTTCGCCATCAACAACTTCAGGAAGTGTTCGCGCCTCGCCTGGTCGGATGGAAATTTCAAGCCGAGGCATTCCACTGGCTGTGAGCCCGTGCCAGTCTGGCTGTGCAGCAAATCATTCATTCTTTGATGTCCTTAGTATTGCTCTTGTTGTTGGCGTGCGTTGTTTGAGCTCGTCTTCACTCCACAACAAAGCGCAGCTTGCTTGCTTCCTTGCCCTTGCACCGATCGTTGAGTAAAGCCTCGAAGCGTTTGCGCAGATCCTCTGGCGTAGCGGGTGACCCGCCATGTAACAAAGCCTTCCGGATGTCATCGGTGCTGACGTTGATTTTCTCCAGCCCCGAGAGAGCTTCTGAAATCGCAGCGACAAAGTCGGGCGGAACCGAGTCTGGCAGCTTTTTCGAGTCAATGAATTGCTGGATCAGTTCACGAGCGGAGGGCTTCAACAATTCAAAATTGACCTGGATGATCGGGTCATCCAGGTTGTCGAGCAGCGTCTGCTCCCAGCTGGTCAGCAGACGGTCCAACTCCTCATCCATGTGTTTCAGGACGTTAGCGGCCGGCAGGAAGTCACCCTGTTCGTTGGCCGGGCGGAAGTTACAGTGCGGGCAGACCGGGCTGGCGTTGAGATCTGACTCTACCAGTGATGCGCAGCTCTTGAGCTTGTCCAACTTGTCGTCAAAAGCAGTCAGTTGACTGGTAGGCATCAAGGAAATGCCGGCCAACGCCCGCAGGGATACGAGCCGAGGATCACGGCGCAGAGAGGTTTTGGACGATTCTTCCGCCACCCCCAGCCGCGCCTTGCTGTGCTGAGCAATATAGGCGTTGATGTAATCTTTTTTGAGTTGGCTCAGCGGCAGCTTGTATTCGGGGGCGTGTGCAGCATGCAGGTTAGCAGACAGCTTATCGAGAATCGTTTTGCGCGCATCTTGGGCTTGTTTCACCCAAGCGTGGTTGCTGGTGAGCACCAGTTCGGCTTGCGACAAGTAGTTGGCTGTACTGCCAAGCTCAGCGATCAGCTCGTCTAACTTTTCAACGGATGCCAGAATTTCAAGGTTCTTCTTCTGTGCTTCGATGTCATCCGACCCAATGCGCAGATTTTTGAGTTTGCCGACCGTGTTGTAGGGCGTCAGACCTTCAGTGAATGTCTTGAGCGCTTCAAGTCGACCGCGCCAGTCAGCCAGTTCCGTTTCGGTCAGCAGGGGTTTACCCCAGAACGCTAGTTTGTTCTGCAAGTCGGTATTGGTAGTCAGGACACGTGCGACCAGTTTGGAGACGGCATCCAGGAGTTGCTTGACCGGTTCCTCGGAACCTTGCGTTGCCAGTTGAGCCAGTCCAGGCGTTAGGCCCAGCAGCTCAAACAGCGACTTGAGGACAGTGACGTTGATCTCTTTGGGTGCCTCGATGTGCTTGAACTGCTTGAGTTCGTCGAGAGTGCGTTCACCCAACAAGCCAATCTTGCCAGAGTCGACCTTGTCGCCGGTAATGGCCAGGACGATGTCGCCAGAGTAGATCAGGCCGCCCAACACAGCGACAAACAGATCGGGCTCCAGACGGAATTTTAGGGGGTGGAAGTATTCGACGTCTGTCTGCCCATTTAGCAGTTCGCTGCGGTTGAGCACTTGGCCATGGCCTTTGGCTTTGAGGCGGGTGAGGACTTCCTGCGTGTAGCGTGACCGACCAGGCTCGACCTTGTCGCCGTCCATCATTTCCAGTGCGTCGAGAATTGCTGTGGCATCCTTGGTGCGTGCGCCCCCCGCAAAGGCCTTCAGTACGCTCAACACTAGATTCTTGCGGTTGCCTTCGGTGACGAGGGTGGAGAACTTGGGGTATTCCGACGCCGCTTCGCCAAAGTGTGCGTTCAGCGCGACCCCCGAGATAACGTTTACGATGTCTCGGAAGTTGGCCTTATCGGTTGCGCCGAGACGCAGCTTGTCGCGCATGGAGACGCCCTTTGACCAGTCTAGCAGTGTCTTTGTCTTGCCTTGGTAGGTGAGCTCATACGCCGACATCTGATTCTCTTGCAGCCACTTGCTCATGTCCTTCAGCGCGGTCTTAGCCTTGTCAAGGTAGATGTTCTTCGCGCCACCGCTGGCGGTGGATTCAAGATCCATGGCCGCAGCGTAAATAGCTAGGTGACGGCGGATGGTTTCATCCAGCCCCTTAAAGCGCAAAAACACTTCGTCGGATTTGCTCTCGTCACGGAACCGAGGCGGCTCGAACGGCTGGATGAAGTAAATGTAGAAGTCACGCTCGGGTTGAGCAGTCGGGCGGTCGTTTGGCGCTCCGAAGAACAGGTAGCCGTTGCGTTCCACCTGCTTGTCCTGCCATTCGATCTGGTACTGCCATATCTGGTGGCCGGTGACATAGGTGCTCTCGTCAGTGCGCTCCATCAACTGCTTAATGGCGCTGTAGTAGGCGCGGTCTAGCGCATCGTCAGACAGAGCATCTGCTCGCTTTTCGATCTGGGCGTCGTAGTCGACGTCCTTTTTTAAGTC
Source organism: Massilia sp. YIM B02443 (assembly GCF_030411955.1). Lineage (GTDB taxonomy): Bacteria > Pseudomonadota > Gammaproteobacteria > Burkholderiales > Burkholderiaceae_D > Telluria. Next base: position 79,784 of record NZ_JASNRA010000022.1, on the reverse strand, counting down.
GAGGTAATACTGCTCGGTGTCAGCTGCTTTGGAGATAAACTGGCCATTCACCGTTTTGACGATTTCCCGCATAGTAGTGTGAACGGCCGTGAGCAGATCCTCTGCTGGGTCGCCACCCATCTCTTCGATACCTGGTTGATATAGGCATAGGGAGTCACGCAGCTCAGTGGCGGTCGGGCCAATCGGAACGTAAATGTCGCCGCCCGTGATCAAACGATGCACCGACAAACCGCTGATGACCCGCAAAGCCATGGCCTTGTAGCCAGGGCGGATAAAGGCTTTCTGAACACGTTCGGTCAGAACTTCAGAGACCTTCCAGACGGGGCCAATGTTCGGATCAGCCTTGAGGACGCCGTTGGAGGTAACGGTCTCCCAAAACTTGTCGTAACCGATCATGCCGGGCCGGTCTTCGGGGACATCGGTGCTGAGAATGGCTTGGATTTGGTCGCGCAGAGTGACCAAGGCGCCACGCTTTTCTGTGAAAACCAGACGTTCAAAGGTGCCGATGTACTCCGGATGGACCGGGAACAGACGGACGAATTCGTCCATCCGTTCGTTCATGGAACTGTAGAACTTGGCAAACTTTGTGAGGTAGTTGCGAATCTTGTCCTGTTGGTCCGCACTCTTTTTGAGCAGGCGTTCGGCTACCACAAAACTCACGTCTTGGCGAGCCAACAGGATCTGGGTGAAGCGGTCTTTCACCCGACGCAGGCTGTCGGCCACATGCTGGAATCGTGAGCTATCGAAGATCGCTTCCTGGACGCCGGCCACGAAACGGAACCGCAAGTGCTTTGTGACTTCGCCAACCTCGCGCAGGAAGGACAGATCCAGCACCAAATCGTGGTCTTTGCGGGAGCGCAGGTATTCCAAGAACTCATCTACCACCAGCAGCACACCGTGGTTGGGGTGCACCTCGGCAAAGGCGGCCATCATTTCTTCAAACGAGCCTTTGTTGTTCACGACCTTGTCAGCGGATGGGAACGCGAAGCTGACGCCGTTTTGGTCGAGGAACATCTCAAGCTGTTGGGTCACGATGTCCCGTAAGGACATCTGGCTGGAGATCTCAATCCGGTGCACCTTAAATTTGCCAGCGATTGATTGCGCAGCTTCGGCTACTTTGGGGTGGCGAACCAAAGGGAGATAGGTGGCATCCTCGGCGATCAAAGACAGCACAGACATCAAGTGCGACTTACCAGTACCGTAGTTGCCAACGACCAGAACGCCCTTGTGGTCGACCGAGTCATCGAACGAGAGCTGCGGGATCATCTGAGTGGCAATCCGCTCAGCCATGTCGTCAGAAATGACGTAGGTGCCGACCAGTTTTTTGCCTTCGTCGGGGCGGTTGGCGTCTAGCAGTTGAATGACCGATTCGATCGGCTCGAATTGAATGAGATCTCCGTAGCGCATGCGTTTCTCTCTAACCTTTTTTGCTAAATTTCGAAGGGGACCACGCCATCAAGGCTGTAGTTCTGGTGTTCTGGGTGCCCCATATTGGCGTACATCAGGCGACCGTTGTTCAGTTCACCAGGCCAAATTGCGATGACACGACGTGAATGTGCATGCCGTTTGAGCAAGTCTAGCGGGTCAAGCTGCAGGGTTTTGTCAAACAACACTTCAAGATTGTCCAGGAGCAGCAAATCCCCTTTGGCGTGCTGGCCTGCCAGTTCCCGCAGAATGTTGACTGCTTGAAGATGCCGCTGTTTCGGGGGAAGTGCTGCTAATCGGGCAGCCATTTCTGCGCTGACGTTGACCGGTGTAATTGAACGCTTTGTGGCCAGCGCCCGTATAAGCGCAGTTTTGCCGCCATGGTTCGTCCCGACAATCAAGAGGAGCTTGCTGTAAAGCGCGCCGATTTCATCGACCAGTTGGTCTAGTTTTTCAACCACAAATCACCTCCGTCAGTTCAAGCCAGCTTCAGGCCGAAGCTGATCAGGGACACGGTATCCGGGTGCCAGCTGAGCGTTCTTGACGCCATAGAGCGCTAGCGGGTCGCGTAGCCACAAGCGATATTCGAGGCTACGCAGGCTGTGGTCGGGCGAACAGTCCACGCTCCACTTGCGCAGGATGTACCCGGCTGTGGCGGCGCGCAGCTTCAGCTGCAGCGAGCCATCACGCATTCCGTAATCCATTTCGGTGATCTCTGGCCGGGGTTGATCAGGATGCGGTACAAGCTCAAGCTCGACGATCCGAGTCCACTGAATGTCTTGAACGCTCGTCTCGTGGGGTGCCACTGGCTGTCCTTTAAGCATCACTGGGCACTTGATCCGGCTAATGACGAAATCCCGGAACTCTTGCGACTTCCGGTCGAACGCGCGAACGTGCCAGCGCAGGCCGTCGTCGATCAGAGCGAACGGGACGATCTCCCGCTCGGTGCGGCCACTGGAGATGGAGTGGTACTCGATGCCCAGCGGGCATTCTTGATGAATCGCCCGTGTCACACTTGCAAGAGTGTCCAGATCTGGGTGGGTGAGCCGAGATGGACTTTCGCTAGCCACCCACGCCTTTAACCGCATCGGCTCGCCATCGCCAAACCCCTGAGTCAGCCACGAAAGCACTCGCTCTGTGGGGAAGTCGAATACCGGCCGAAAATTCGCTCCAAGGACGTAGGACTTGCCTCTAGAGTCATAGTCGATGTTACCGAGAGCCAGCTCCCTGTACAGCGCTAGGTCCCTTGATGCGGCGGCAGATTGGATACCAAACCGCGTGACCAAGTCCTGGCGACGTATCTCCCCAATGAGACGCACGCGCAACTCCACAAACGCGAGTCGATCGCGTTGTGGTTGGGTTAGTTCAGCAAGCTTTTCAGTTGGCATCCTGCGCGGCTTAAGCAGTGTAGGTAGTAATAACGCGGATTGTTGCCGGAAGTATATAAGTTGCACTGAGATATGTCCATCAACGCAAAATGATGTGTATATCCGTTGCCTGAAGATACGACGGCTACCAAGATATCGGGGTGCATCGCTTGGGCGTCAGCTTAATAGCGTGATTTGTGAAAATAGAGCCGATCACACCAGCCGCAACCCTAGGTGAATACCTAAATGCGACATAGACTTCGCAACCTTGAGCCTGATCGGTTGTTGCAGCAAGTCAACTGCATAGCCGTCGCGTACACGGCAACATCTGCCCGGCCATGCGGGCGATGAGCTCTCCCTCGGGGGAGCAGGCGCGCAACGACAGCAAGGACTGCGACGGCGTCACGCGGGTTGTGCCGGTCTGTCTGCTCGCCTGGTCTGCGGTGGTAGGACTCGCCCCAAGCCAACTTCTGGCTGGGCACCGAGTCGCTGCGCTGACACGAGCCGCTACTTCCACATCATTGAGCACATGGGGCTGAACGAGAACTTCGATGTCGGCTGCGTCTGCGCCGAGAAGATGAGTGAAGACTACGAGGAACCGAAAAAGCATAAAGCGAAAATTGCACAACCGGGCGCGCTGAACCGATAGCTGCAGCGCAAGTGGCAGGTCTCCGCCAGGGGCGCAGCTTTCCAAACAAATTCATATCGGGAGTGGGAGTAATTCGCAGCTTAATAATGTTCCGCCTGCGCGTTAAGCAGGTTTGTTAGCCGCTCTTAATAGGTCTTCTTACGCGCCCGGACCGAATCGCGGCCGGTGCTACCCATTTCGAATTTGGGAATATACGTACACTTGTACGTCAGCTTTCATTGCCAATGTGCAGGAATCCTCAGCCCGAGCACTCGCGAAATGTTTTCGAGTGCGGCCATAATTTCGCGGTGTCGGTTCTCATTATAGGCGCATCCAGAGTCCCGGTGCGATAGGATGCTTTTCAACTCAGGAAGATTATGCAGGCCCAAAGCGTAGAGATTTCTCCAGGTCAACTCACCAAACAATTTATATATGACTTCAGTACCGTCTCGATCACTAGCCAATCGCTTCGATCCCGATAATTTTACTAGAGCCTCTTCGGCCTCTTCTTTCGTTTCGAAGGTATGTAGATGTTGCAATTGGGCACTATCGACGAGAGGTTAATTTGATAACTCGGCACGAAGAAATTCTGTCGCGCCGAGCAACTTGTCCAGAATAATGCACTCTAGAACTCTAGGCTGTCAACAACCATTGATTGGTTTGGTTCACCTCTTACTCATATCATCTTGTCAACCAAAAGTACCTATTATTTATCTTTTCAAGAAGTGACAACGCTAAGGCTCGCTGCGCAGACATGTCACCGAACAGTTCGAGTCCAACCTCTGAAGGCGTAACGCAACGCCATCGCGTCATTTAGAGCATGGTGCTCATCTAAGTTGTTGCTCAAGTAAAAATCGGCACGCTTCACTCCATTGATATGGCGGTAGCCAATGCTCCGAAGGATCAGGAAATTTGGCAGATTATTGTCGAATAACCTTAGAAACAAAATTCGGTCATAATCAGAGTCATAACAGATGACGATCGGACTGGTACCTCGAATTGAATCGAACCATCTCAAGATCTTATCACGTAAATGTTCGGTTGAAATTTGACTATTGCACGAAAGAAGCGGAACTACTACCTTGTGAACAAACTCGCTGCATGAGGATGCGACGTAGTCTACCTCAGCATAGAAATTCGCGCTGTCAGATGATGCAAGGCCGATACTAATAAGCTCAGGATTGTTGAAGTTGGTGAACTCTGTATCGAGAAACACTAAATTCATTCCTACTCCACGAATTAGATAAAGAGATAAGATTAATGAGGAAGGGCGTATTCACTAACGCTATCGAACGCAACTCCAGGGAGGAGAGCGTCGCATAAAAAGCGCAAAGGACACTAAGCGCAAAGCAATTAGGATCCATACTTTACAATCCTCACCAAATCTGATTCTGGCGAACTTCAGTGGAGCCAAGTTCTCCCAATTTAGCGCGACGAATTACTAGTTCGAGATCTATAGGTGAACGTTCAAACGACCCGTCTGGTAAATTACTCAAATTATGGTTAAGCTTCCTTCTCTTGCGCTCCGAAATTTCATTGCGCGGAGCAAGCATTCCACTAAATCGCACCAAAAAGTCTGTAGTTTTCGTTGCTGAACCACGAATAGCGTAATTTTGCGAGCGGGACGCACTGGGGGGATTTGTCACCATTTTCTCCTCAAAAACAAATTTGCCAATCTAGTTCTGACGCAACCTTGTTAATGATCCAGCGCGCCTCCTCGTTGCTTGTCCAATTTGTGGCGAGTAAGCGGATAAAATATTGTTCTAATATTTCAGTTTCCGACATGTGAGCTCTTTTCCCTGCTTTGGATAGCAAAGATTTCTTAACTAACTGTTCAGCCAAATCATTGCACATAAGCCAGCGCTCATAAACTTCAGGTGGAGTCGCACCAGGCTCATAAAATCTACCTTGATACATAACTGCTAAAAATTTAGGCTGAGCACCTCCGACTGCACCCAAGTGCACAGGCTTGGGAAAGTCACCGGGTACTTCAAAATTATCGTCTTGCGTGTCAACAGACATGATTCCTCCATCCCATGAAACGCATACGTGTAAGCAACACAGTCAGGACTGTCATAAAACAAGGTGCATAATGCATCCACTTATCTGACATCCCATGTATGCGATGGAATCCACATACATTACGCTCATTCCCTATGCAGGTCAATTACGATGCATCCGCCGAAGGGAATATATGCTAAGTGGTAAAAACAGGACTATTCGTTTGAGGAGTTCTCGTTGGTTTGCGACTGAGTGGAAAGGTTGTGAAGGTATAAAAAATGATTTGTGATGCGTTTCTCAACTAGCGTATCGTCCGGGCAATGAAAAACTGGATTGGCGACATCTACATTGTAACGTCCCCGCAAGTACATAGCGACATATTCGGGCGATATAAGCTCGGCAACATTTTCGTAGTTTCTGCGTTCAAAATCAGATCGGATGGGTAATCCAGTTTCTGATATCCAGCCTTCCCGGACATATCGGTCAAGAAACGAATCGACTTCGGCGGGGTATTCCGCAAACCGCCCGAGCAATGCTTCAGTAACGTCCGCATTGGAAGTAAATATTTTCTTGAGCCATTTTTTTAAGCTTTTCTCCAAATCATTTCGGGTGATTTAGCTATTGATCGTCCGAGGAATGCAGCAGCGCTTCCTGCATCAACTTAGCTCGTGCCCGCTCTAAAATCTCTGCTTTGCCTTCCGCGTAAGTAAGCAAGCCCGCCTCAATTCTTGTGAGCACGTCGAATCCAAACTGGCTCAGCTTCACGTCGCTTAGGGCTAAGATAGCAATAGCTTGCCGTGAGCTCCGAGACGTTAGTTTTGCGTTTTTACTCATGTTGTGCCCCTAGCGCTTAGTTTAGCTTCACAGAAAATTGCTGTAGGCGACGCTCATGGATAACGATGCTTTCCCTGAGCTTTCCCGTGCGGGATAACACAGGGTTCAGCAACGTCCATGAGCTTTGTTCATCTGGCATTATGATTTTGGCCGAAGATATCGTAGACGGCCAACGGTACTTTCACGACCCGAATGAAATTACGTGATGATTACGGAGTGTCGCTGCTAGCAGCTAAGAGCGGATGTAGGGAAATCGCAATAGTGCATCCCGATGGAATAGCCAAGCTAGGGTCTGCGCCTTGCGCTGCGGATGTTATTGCCCGCTTAGTTATAATGCCAATTGCTTCGCCTTCGCTATTGACGACCGGACCGCCGCTAGCACCGGGGTTCATTCCATTGTCGATGAATATGATCTCGCACGAAATTGTCCTTCCAGATGCTGAGTCTTGAGCATAAAGTCCTTGGGAATTGCCTATTACACCACGCTTAATCAAGGGTCCGGTCATGTCAGCCAAATAGCCCCTTGACATAGCTTTGTAAAAATCGGCAGCGCCGGGCACATCACGTCGCAGCAGTCTATCAACGCCAAACGGGATTTCGAGTTCTTCCGAGTAGCCTGCTACGAACACTTCTTCACCAAGCCTAGGCGACAATATCCTAGATCTTAAGAATGGAACAGAAGCTGGCAGAGCATTCGATGGAACAAGTGCGGCGAAATCAATCCATATTGGCTTGCTAAATGCGGTGACGCGAATTTCGAGACCGGAGATTGCAAGCTGACATTCGTATTCGGGTATTCCTGGAAGCTTCGCAATAATTTTCGTGTTTCGGTCGGCGTACTTCTTCAAGTCCACAGGCCACTGCCCAAGAGCGACATGGGCGGCTGTAAGGATCTGTCCTTCTGCATTGATGGTGAAGCCTGTACCCTCACTCACCACTTCTTCGTCTTCAAAAACAGTGATCGCACAACAAGCTTTAGATATATCGGCATACAGTTCTTGATACATACGTTCCTCTGCAATAGTGATGGCCTTCCCCCGTCGATACGGACACTTCTGTTAGGCGCACTTTAGATTTTCAAACTGTACCGGGCTGATGTATCCGATAGTGGAATGACGCCGGCGTGGATTGTAGAACCTTTCGATATAGTCGAACACGTCAGTACGCAAGTCATCCCTTGTCCGGTAATGCTTTTTGCTCAGGCGTTCAGTCTTGAGCGTTGAGAAGAAGCTTTCCATTGCGGCGTTGTCCCAGCAGTTACCGCGACGACTCACGCTACAGACAATGCTATAGAACTCGAGCAAGCGATGGAAATCCTCGCTCATGTATTGGGCGGCCTGGTCCGAGTGATGCAAGACAGCGCGAGGCCGACCGCGATGGAAGATGGCCATCAACAGGGTATCCATTACCAACTGCGCTGTCATCGTCGGTTGCATCGACCAGCCCACTGCACGACGCGAGTACAGGTCCAGCACGACAGCGACAAACAGCCAGCCTTCGCTCGTCCACACATAGGTAAAGTCGGCCGCCCATTTCTGGTTCGGACCTGTCGCTTCAAATTGCCGGTCTAGCAGGTTCGGCGCAATGGCATGGATTGGTGAGTCAAGCTAGGCTGGCATCCGGCACTGGTGGGGGAAGGCCCTTGCTCGGGCAGAAAGACACGGAAGGTCCTTATCATACTCGCAAGTGTCAGCATAATGACCGCTTGGGCCGCTATACACTTCGAAACTTCCTTGTGATGGCACCGATGAACCGCTCCCGCGCCCATGCTGATGGTGCGCCAACTGTCTCCGCAGCGATTTACTACGGCCAGCGCTGTTGTAGGTCTGATCGTCAGCGCAGGGACGCAACCGTCCGATGACGGCCAAGGTTACCTGGTGACCCCGGTATCTACACAGACGCCCACGTCGCCGGATGGTGCGGCATTGCGGGTGCCGAGAAATGCAAAATGAGATGATTAGTTGTTGACGGACAACCACCCAGGTGCTCAAATGTATTTATAATTAGCACTCGTAGTGCGAGAGTGCTAATAACGGTGGCCGCTTGGGCGGCAGGGTAGAGGAGTGCACATGGCAGCGGTTCTTACGGAGCGTACGCGTCAATATTCAGATGCGTCCAACTCGCATTTTGTTAATCTGGTTGAATATATTGGCCGCGCACTTGAGCCGACAGCGACGCAGCTTTCAGCTCTCGAACGTTCATATGACAGTACGAGTGCGTTCTTAGTTGAATGCTCTGAATTTGAGAGCGAGCTCCTTGAGGTACATCCTCAAGGCTCGCGCGAGCTCGGTACGTTGATCCGACCACTTCGAGGTGGTGACGGGTTCGATGTTGATCTCGTAGCGCGTTTCGACCGAAAGGCTCACGCTCGCTACTCATCACAGGGTCCTGTTGAGCTCGTCGACCGTCTCTACAGGGCAGTCAAACGATATGCCGATCAGCATGGCTTGACTCTCAAGAAGTGGGAGCGCTGCGTTACTCTTGAGTATGCTGACGGTATGTGCGCCGATATCGCGCCCGTAATCGATTCTCCAGTGCATCACGCTCTTTACGGTGACACGCATGGACTCATTCCTGACCGCAACCGTCGAACGTTCGATCCGACAAATCCTAAAGGTCTTGCTCGCTATTTCAATGGCATAGCAGCCATCCAGCCTGTTTTCTCAAGAACAATTTTGGCGAAGGCTGCAACCGAAGACTTCAAGCGAGCTGATGTTACGCCGTTATCAAATGCTGAAGACGTTTTCGATCGTTTGCTGTGCCGCGTAATCCAGATCATCAAGCTACACCGCGACACTACCTTTGCGAAGTCCCCTGATCTGATTGACCAGGCGCCGTCATCGATTTTCCTTACGGCGCTTGCGGCAGGGGCGTATGCACGTCAAGCTCCTCTTCTGCACGCTGACCCATTGGCTCTGTTTATTGATATTGTCCGCGACATGCCGGACTTCATCGACCGCATCTCGATTGGGACGCGTGAAGAATGGCAAGTGCCGAACCCAACAGCTCCTGGTGATAACTTGGCAAGCGCAATGAATTCAGGATCTAGGCAACAAATTTTCAATCAGTGGCATCGTAAGTTTGGGAACGACATCGTTGCCATTGTTGACGCGATCGAATCACGAAGCGGTATGGATCAGGTTGGCGAGCTCGTAGCCGGAGCTTTCGGCGAGCGCGCTGGCAAAGCCTTGATAAACGGGCAATTGAATGCGCAGGAGAAGCAAAGAAACGCGGGGGCCGCGAAGGCCGTTCTAGCTGGAGGCCTAATTCTACCGCTTACTGCGAAGTCCAATACGTTCTACGGTGAGTAACTAGTGGCACCGCCGAAGAGTCACGCTAATCTAGCAAAGAAGGCTCTAGACGTAGATCTTCTTGGCATTCCGGGTGCCAAGCGCCGCTTTCTATCTGGGCGAGCCGTTCTCTATCGTATGCAGTTATCGCCATCGGAAGCCTCTCGTATCTACACTTGCGAGCTAATGGTTTACCCAGGTGGGCGACCTCCCAGAATGTATGTTGTTTCCCCGGATCTAACTAAGTTAGCCGGTGAGCGGGAAATTCCCCACATCTATGCCAGTGATCGTGAAGGCGTGCGGTTATGTCTGTACTACCCAAAACACGGTGAGTGGCAGCCCAGCATGAAGCTTTCCGAGACCTTTGTTCCTTGGACGGTTCGCTGGCTATGGTACTTTGAAACGTGGCTTTTAAGCGGCGAGTGGCAGGGCGGCGGGATGCATCCAAATACGGCTCGCCGACGCTATGGGATAAATCGAAAAATTAAGAGTAGGGCAGGTGATGAGCGCACAACCGAAGATTGACCCAGTTCGCGACCGGTATTTTCGGGTGCTTGAGCGATGTGAGAAAATCACAGACAAATTATTTTTTGCTAGCGCTGGCTTGGCGTTGGCCACTGTGTTCACAGATCAAAGCTATCCTGCACTCACCAGTCCACTGCAGCTGGTGTTCGTCGTTATCGTTTGCGCGATGCTTGTGCTCGACGTCACGTCTCGATTTTTCTTGTCGCCGCGAGGCGCAGATGCTCGTCTAAAAGATTTTTGGGCAAAAGTCTACAACCGTCCGCTGACAACTGAGACTACAGTGGGTTATTTCAACAGTGACGAAGCAAGCACATCTCGCCGAGCGGCTGCACAAGTGTTAGAAAATGTATTGTTCACCAAAACTATCGTCACTCATATGTTGAGGAGTTTCTTGCCCTTGGCCACAATAAGTTTAATCGTGCTCCTGTCAATTTGGATTTACCGAGGCACATCTATGTCTCTTGTTGCGTCCGTTACCCAAGTCGTTTTGGCAGAGCAAATCTTTGTGCGTGGCGTACGTATGTTTTGGCTTAAAACACGTTGCGATAGGCTTTTTGACGATTTGCAGCAACTGTTTTTAGCGAACCATAGCAAAGAGGTATTTGCAGCTCTAGCTTTTGAATACATCACAAAATACGAGGCATCAAAAGCGCTAGCAAGCATAACGCTTTCCGACAGCGTTTTTGAAAAATTAAATCCTGAGCTGTCGCTCAAATGGGATGAGATAAAGCCTAGATTGGGGATTGTTTGAATTTTCTCCTGCGTTTCAACGCATTCGCAGAAGTCGCCTCGCTTCGATCTCTGCCAGGCCGGTTAGTCCGCGCGCTTCTAGATCACGAATTTTCGCAATTCTAAGTCGAGCTTGCGTAAGGTGGTTATTGATCCATTTGGGCGAAAACAGTCCAGTGCGGAGATCCTCGAAAATCGTAAACAAGATATCCTTAAGATTGGCAGAATTCGCAAAATACATGCTGCAGATCTGTTGTTCTAGACGATAGGATTCGAACGGGAAGTCATGCCTTGCATTCCAGATCTTCAATAAGCGAATTGCAGGTTTGATTTGATGATTATGTTTAACGTTTTTTCGCTCTAACTTTTCGTTAAAATCATTAGGGTTTGTCCCGATCCATGTGCCGTCCTTGCCTGGAATTTGCAATCCATATAAAAATCCTTCGGTGGCAGGCACTAGGTCAAACTTTATATGATTTAACTCAAGCACAATCGTAGGGTGGGATTGATAGATGTTCGAAGCCGAATAGCGCTTCTCTACAAAGCTTCGCAACCGGCTCAAGTATGTGGCTGGCGTGAACGTCGCATCTGAAAAAACTACCATGAAATCAATGTCTGACTGTTCGTCGACGATTCTGGGAAGGATGGTTCCACGTGTCGACGATCCAAACTGCAATTTACGTTTGATTGTGTTTTCTGGAAAGTAATGCTCAAGGCGCTCTTCAAGTGTGCGTATTGAGGTCGCGATCGAGCGTTGCTCGTCATTGCTTAAAACAGCAGTGGTAGCGGTTTTGGTTAGGAAATTAAGAACCGACATTGTTTTTGAAATCAGGGAGTTCAAAGTATTTTCAGGCCAGCAGTGGCAGCGGCTTGACATTTTCCAGCATAGAATCCGCCAGCCGACTGAGATACAATTTACTCTGCTATAACTGCAAGGCCACCACGAGGCTAGCTTAGCCTTTGAGAGCCCAAGGGAATCTCATCGGTTAATCTAAAATGGTGTTCACGAGATGAAATCAAGGCCATGAACAGTAGATGACGCGCAGAGAACAGCAAATTTGGAAGATTTGACGCAAATTTGATTGTAGCCAGCAAGCATTTCTAAATTATTTGAATAGAGCTTGATGGATTTATTTCCACGTAAATTAGGAAGTAGTGCCGCGACATCTTTAGGGTCGATATTCATCCGCGTCAATACATCTTGAGAGTATCTGCCCGCGAGCTCCACATGCTGAATAACCATGAAGCAGTTTTTAGATATGTTGATGTAGAAGATATGGTTGCCCTCTTCACCGTCGATGGCGATCCCGACATCTGGTAAAAGAGGGGCGGCATCGTCGAAATAATGAATTTGGCCGGACGTCCTTAATTCGTTCGCAGAAAAAAATTGTTCAATATAGTCGTCGAGTATGGTTTTTTCGCCCTCTTTTTCAAAATATAAGAACAATATAATTATTTTTATCCAAGTCTTATATTCTTCGAAGGAGATGTCAAATTTCGAGCAAATATAGGAAATTTCACGCTCTTCGATATTGGTTATAGATTGATATAAATTGAGCGCATCCGCACTAGCTATAACCGCATTTGAGGATGGTCCAAATATGCGTATTATTTCCTTTATCTTATATGGGTTTCTTATCCAACCCATTATTTTATGTTTATAGATAAATTGGAGTTCATTGGTTATGCCAGCCCAATTTATAAAAATGACGTTGTTGTCTTTTCCCCTGCGCGCGCATCTGACAATTCTTAACAGATTGCGGTTGTGATTTGCATACTCGCCCTCGTATCGATGAAATAATTTTTCTAAATTTACTCGGTCTTTGCCTGAAAGTTTCTTTATCGTAAACAGATCTCTTTCGGCAAATGTCGATTCCACTTTCTTCTTCCCCTCACATTTGATTGTCGGTGGGGAAAGGCCGTTATCCAAGATTTCAAAATAGTAGATGGTCGACTTATTGCTCTCCGGATTTTGTGAATTAAATTTTTGCTCTGCTTGTGAGACAAAATGTTGGTTCCAAGTGACATTGGTAAATCTATCTGAGCACATAAAAATTTAAAAATTTAGGTGGTAATTTGGAATGTGATTCTAAACGAATGTGGCATCGACGCTATGAAAACCTTTTCTGAGTGCAGATGATTCTTGAATTAATATTCTTCTCGTCCGAAATCAGGATTCACTTCTCCTACATCAAGTAGATAGCGACCGCCAGAAATAGTAACGTCAATTACCCAGTCGTCAACGCTATCTCGAAGTAGATCGCCCTTGCATGTCAGAAATACATCTAAGTCAAGGGTGGCCTCTCGTGACAGGTAATCGGAAGCCACATTCATGTCATCATGGTCGATAGTGTCGTATTGGTAGTATTCGACTTCTATCTCTAGATTAACCTCGACAGAAACTTGTAATTCGACCGTGCATAATGATGGGTCATGTTCAACGAACCATACTTTAATATTATCTGAATCAAGGTATGAATTAGCGTAGCCAACGCCACTGACGTACGCTTCGACTCTTAACCCAAGTCCTGAATAAATGTCATCAACTCGCCAAGTAGCATTTTCCACGTCGCGTTCCAACGCAGACTCGATTTGAAGGAAAAAATCGTTTTCACGTGCATTTAATCCTTCTCTTATCTTGGATTTAACGAGATCTGCATTTTCTCCTTCTGACTCAAAAAGCGAGACAAATTCGTCTAGCGATTTGACGCAATATAGCCAGTCCGAATTTTCTGAAAAATTAGCCCATCCGTTATCTTTTGAAATTAGAATTCCTCGAGTTCTATGACTTTTGGCGTATGATTCCAGGACTAATAGAGCGGCAGCATCCGGAAACTCAAATTTCTTGTCTTTTCTTTTTTCAAAAGGTGCTTCCCCGCCGAAATATCGTGAAAACAAATTTGCTGCCAGGTCTACTCCGTCCAGCGGGAGTACCTGGCCAGATAGCCTCGATACAAAATTATTGAACTCAAGTTCAAACCGATTTCGAGCCTCACTCTCGAAGGGCATACCATCTATGACTTCGGAAGCTGGCTTTATATCTATTTTTGATAGTCGCTGAATTTTTGTGAGTGCTGATTGGAGCTCTTGAGCCGCTTGCACGACAGGGTCCATTCGATGGTCCATGACCTCTTTCTGAACAACGTCTGTAAGGCAAACTTTGAGCCAAGCAGGACGTTGTAAATGCAAGGCGCGTAGAGCGCCGTCTTCAAACTTATATCCAAGTGCTTGAATAACGTCTGTATCTATGGAGAAAAATGTAACGGCGCGCTGCGCTATAAGTTCAGCTGCACTAGGTAGCCCATTCGGCATAGATCACTCGTATAGTATTAATAGGGTAACGTGATCGCTAAAAGTACGAGGTTTACCGATACCTTATGCACTTCCAGCGGCAATATGAAATCAGGCCGCAGCCGCCAGCCCCTGAGCTTGGCGACGTTTCTCGGTCAATTTCTTGTTGTCGTCGATGAGCTTTAATGCTGCTCCGAGTTCTTCGACGTCGGCTAAAAACTCGTCGGGCGAGGGTAGTGGCGGCGGAGCTTCGGCACCGCCTTCGTGCGTGAAGTTTGAACACCGGGACATGCCGTTGTACACCGCGCTTGCTTCCTCATCGCTAACTGATACGTAACGCAGTTTCATCGTCTCGATGGATCTTCTAAAGCGTTTTACCGCGCCTGCAAATAGGTGATCTTCGATTAGGAGTTCCCAGGTGTCTCGCATCTTCCGATATCCACTACGGACAATCTCATTGTAAAGATCGTGCTCTCCTCTTTCGTCGAGTGCGGTCTTCGCACGCTTTGCTTGCTCGCGTAGATCGTTGACACGTGGGCCCAGGGTCTTTGCTTCGAAGGGTAGTCCATCAGTGCAGAACCCCTTCCTCGATCCAGCGGCGTATACGTGTCGGCTCATCGTAATCACTGCGTAGTCCTCAGCAAAGTCTTTCAATGCCCAGGCAAATGCCAAGTCATGGGTAAATACAATAATCTGCCGATTTTTTGCCTCCATCACGAGCCTTTTTGCGATCCGCTCACGGCGCACATGGTCCAAGGACGAGACTGGATCGTCGAAAATAAGACCAGACCGGCCAGGCTCGATTCCGACTTCTGCTAAGAACAAGGCGATGGCAATGACGCGTTGCTCACCCTCGCTGAGGATGTCTGACGTTTTAGCACGGGCATATTGCGGCATCGTGCGGAGCTTCAGCTGCTGCATTCGCGCGCCTTTTTGTCCGGTCATCTCAAGCCCGACATCGAGTTTGCTAAGGCCAAGGTCTGCCAACTCCTGCGAGAAGGCCGCACGCAGCTCCTCAGTTACATGCGCTTCATAAAGCGCCGTCGCGATCGCAGTAACTGAGCGCGTGCTACATCCCTTTATTGCTTCTCCATAGGCGTGGTCGCCCTTGTGCCATTCGATGGCCTCAAGCACCTTTGGGAGCAGCTGCGCCAGCGTCAGCCGGGCTTCGAACTCCAGGAGTGCCTTTTTCTTGCGTTCGCGCTCTTCGGGCGTAAGCACGGTTTCGAGCTTGACTGCTTCAGCGAGTTGCTTCTCGATGATTTCAACGAGTACGAGGACCGGTGAGGGCGGCAGTTCGTCTTGCGCAGCGACCTTGCGGTCTGCAGCCGTCGACGTGACGCTTACTCGACGCGCTGCCAGTGCGGCTGTGTACTGGTGAATGGAAGCGACCAGCGCAGGCTGATGGTCTTGGAGTTCCTCAAGCAGTACGCGATCAGAAGGGAAGCTCTCAAAGTCGAGGCTCGTAACGGCTCGGTATAGCGATTTTGTAAGGTCGCGTGCCTCGCCTGCTTTTTTCTGTGCGTCGGCTTCCAAGAACTGAACGAACGACTTCAGTCTGCGGAATGCATCGTCGCTGAGTGGTTGTTGGCACAGTACGCAATGAGCGTCATCCGGTCCTGGGAATGGCTGGCCTGGATAGGCCACCCCAGTAGCGAATTTTGTTGCGCTTTGTAGTAGGTGTTCCCATGGTTCCGAGCCGGTGCCGAGCACATGGCATCCTCCAGCCTGAAGCATGTCAGCGGCCATCTTCGAGGCCGTCTCTGCCGCCGTCATCGAGACGAAGGCTGTAGAGAGCTTGCCGAGCGACTCGTCGCGTAACGGAGCCTCTAGTGCGGCTAGTTCAGAATGCAACGTACGAAGCCGCGCAACGTTACGGCGAACTGCTGCCGCAAGCTTTGCTGGGTCTTCGTCTCGCAGAAGCTTAGTGAGTGCATTTCGCTCGGCCTCTTCCTCTGCAGACAGGGCAGCAAGCTTTTTAAATTTCTCCGGATCGCTATTGCGGCCCAGCTTCGAGTAAGCTGTCCCCACTGCCGTGGTGCCTGCGAGAGAGTACAGCTGAGTGTGATCAAAATGATTTGTTTTTCGGTCCGCTTCAACCAGGTGTTGGATGTGCCCTAGTGCGTCAGAGAGGCCGTGGATGACGTCCATTCCATCAGGGACGAAGAGAACTTTTGCTTGATTGTCAACGAAAACACGAGCGCAGTGCGAATCGAATACAGAGATCTGGGAAAGTCGTGCGGGAGGGGATGCGTGTGTAGCCCAGGCGTGCGAGAAGAGGTTGTCTCCCTCGTTCCATTCGAGAGTTGCGCCTGTGGCGGCTACTTCCTTGAATTCACTGTAAACGTCTGGAAGAATATTTTCTACGTTGCGTGCGCGACATGCTTTCTTCAAGGCACGTGCGTATCCCGACTTTCCGGCCCCATTGTGGCCATATACAACTGTTAGCCCCTTAGGGTGGAATGTCAGCGCTTGATTGGTTGCGATCGCATTTAAATTCTCTGGATTTCGAAATGAAAGGAGGTTAACGTCAATGCCATCATTTAACGTCGCTGGAAGTGTTGCAGGGTCAAGTCGTACCGCAGCCCTACCAAGCGGATCCGGCAACCCATGCTCGGACTTGGCCAAGTCTGCCAGCTCACGCAAGTCTACTTGCGAGAGAGGCCCAGACACTAGCCTGCGAATGGCGTCATCGATCCATGCGGGCTGTCCAGCTGCCCAAGCAGCAATTTTTTGAATTATTTGCATCGACATCCCTTAGCGTGCTCTACAGTATGAGGGCCATTCCTTGCTTAAAGACTAATTAAAAAACTGCAAAGTTGCAACCTGCTTATTTGCCGCTTGCACAGATGCTGATTTGCCCAGGTATTTCGTAGCGGCTGGAACGTGTAGGCAGACAGTGTCCGCGCTGATAGGAATGTGATGTCCGTCGCCAGGCTCGCCCCATCTCGACGGCTTTGTTGCATAAATACGCTCAGCGCGTAATACCCCAAACCCCATGCGAATTTATGGCATGGCCACGGTAGTAGGCGTCCCCAATCGCGTGAAGCGATTGAGGATTGCGGCACGCACCTGCAGTTCGGCGACCTGACGGTCGAAGTCACGCGCCATGACGCGTTCACCGAGCAGCTTGAAGCAGCGCATTTTGGTTTCTACCAGACTGCGTCGATGATAACCGGTCCACTTTTTCCAAATTTTCCGGCCAAGCCTGCGCGTGGCATTAAGGATGGCATTACGCGCTGTGGCGCCGGGGCGCCGGGGCGCAGATCTTTCCATGGCTTGGCATTTCTGCGTGTCGGGATGATCGCTTGCGCACTGCGCTGCGCAATGGCCTCGTGACAGCCTTTCGTGTCGTAGGCGCCGTCGCCACTCACGCTCGCGATGGCCTCGTCATCGGCAATCTGGTCGAGCAGGCACGGCAGCATCGGCGCGTCGCCGGTCACATTGTCGGTCACTTCGATGGCCCGGATTTCCAGTGTAGTGGCATCGATGCCAAGATGGACCTTGCGCCACTGGCGGCGATAATCGGCGCCATGTTTCTTCGTCTTCCATTCGCCTTCGCCGAGCATCTTGATGCCGGTGCTGTCGACCAGGAGGTGCAATCCTGTCGTCGTCGGCTGCGCCCCGATCGTCACCGCCAAGTGCGTCTGGCGCCGGCTGACGGTGCTGAAGTCGGGAACCTGCCAGTCCAGACCCGCCAGCTTGAGCAGGCTCTGCGACATCCCCATCGCCTGCCGTAGGGGCAGATTGAACAGACCCTTGATCGTCAGGCAGAACAGAATCGCCGCCTCGCTGTACTTTGGGCTTCGACCCCGCTTGCTGCTGGCACTACCGTGCCAGCACATGTCTTAGTCCAGCCAGATTAGCAGCGAGCCACGCGCCTTCAACGCTGCGTTGTACTCTTTCCAGTTGGTCGTTCGATACTTCGTTTTTGCCGGCGCACTCATCTCGCTAGTTTACCCGTGCTCCCGTTCAGGTGCAGTGCGCAGATTTGTGCAACAAAGCCCTGCAGCAACGTAGTTAATATAAAGAAAGATTGCGCGAAAGGAATTTATGCTGATTCCAAGGAATGTGTAAACAACTCATTGAGTTAGCGTTTTTTGCGGAACTTGTTTACACAAAAGAACTTCATACAATTTTCGGGAGCACAACTTTCCCTTTAAAATGGCTTGAAGAAGGAAGGATTAAGGCTGTTTACACTGCGAATTGCGATGATAAGTGCCAGAGGAAGGTATGCGTGCTCATGTCTTGTTCTTGTGTTGCCGTGACGATTCAATGGCCGCCATGGTGGCACAGAACCACCGTTCAGTCACGGTCAGCAGTAGGGACGGGGAAGGGTGGGGCCGCGCGCGCCGGAACGGCCGCGCGGCCCGGGAGCGTTCAGTCGCAGACGCGGTCGCGGCCGGCTTCCTTGGCGCGGTACAGCGCGGCGTCGGCGGCGGCAATCAGCGCCTGCTCGTCGTCGCCCGGTTTGAGGCTGGCAATGCCGAACGATCCGGTCAGGTGCGGCAGCGGCAGGCGCATGTCGGGGAACACGATCGCCGCGCGCAGTTTCAGGCACAGGCGCTCGGCCACCATCGCCGCGATTTCCGGCGAGGTATTCGGCAGCACCGCCATCATCTCTTCGCCGCCGTAGCGCACGGCGTAGTCGGACGGGCGCAGCGTGTTGCGGATCAGCTCGGCCGCCACGCCGAGCGCGGTATCGCCGGCGATGTGGCCGTGGGTGTCGTTGAAGTTCTTGAAGTTGTCGAGGTCGATCATGATGAGCGACAGCGGCGACTTGTCCTGCGAGGCGCGCCCCACCAGCTTGGGCAGCATGTCGCCCAGCCAGGCGCGGTTGTACAGGCCGGTGAGCGGGTCGTTGAGCGACAGCTGGCGGTAGAACTCGCCCAGCTTCTGGCGCCGGCGCAGCAGCGCGTTGGCGGCGCGGATGCGGAACGACATCAGGCGCAGCAGATTGCGCGCCAGCACGTGCGAGCGGTCGATCAGTTCCCACACCAGTTCCGGCTCGATCACCAGCAGTTCGGTGTCCTCGGTCGCGGTCATCGCGGCCAGGTTGGCGGCGTCGTCCAGCACCGCCTGTTCGCCCGCGCTTTCGCCCGGATTGATGCAGCTGGTGCCGCTTTCGTCGTCGGCGTGGGTGTCGGGTGCGATCTCGAGCTGGCCCGACAGCACGATGTACAGGCGCGCGTGGCTGCCGTCCTCGATGCGGCGGCCCTTTGCCATGCGCACGACCGCGCAGCTGGCCAGCATGTGCGCGACCGTGCTGTCGGTTTCATCGCGAAACAGCTGCAAGTCGCCGATGGTGGTGCGGTGCGCACCGAAAGTGCCGATCTGTTCCAAGTGTGTCCTCTGGTTCGGAGTATCGATACGCCCGTATTGATACACCTGATGATAGTTGCGGAATAATAGCGTATTCCGGGTTGCCGGTGCGGCAACGGTGTTTCTGTAATAGACAATGTTTTGATCATGCCATGACTGATCCCCAATCTTCCTTAAGCCAGGCTTTGGATGCGCTCGGAACCATGCATCCGCCCGCCCCCGATGCGCGCATCGTGTCGCTGGTGCCGTCGATTACCGAACTGCTGTGCGAGCTGGGCCTGGCGCCGCAGATCGTCGGCCGCACCGGCTTTTGCATCCACCCGAAAGCGCTGGTGGCCGGGATTCCAAAGGTGGGCGGCACCAAGGACGTCAACCTGGACAAGATCCGGCGCGTGGCGCCGACCCACGTGATCGTCAACATCGACGAAAACGAAAAACCGACCGCCGACCTGCTGGCCGGGTTCGTGCCGCACGTGGTGGTGACGCATCCGCTGGCGCCGGCCGACAACCTCGACCTGGCGCGCCTGATGGGCGCCATCTTTGGCGTCGAGGCCGCGGCCGAGCGCTGGTGCGCCGCCTTCGAGCGCGAACTGGCGGCGCTGCGCGCCTTGCCGCCGGGACCGCCGCGCACGGTGCTGTACTGCATCTGGCAGGATCCGTGGATGAGCGTGTCGGGCGACACCTATATCGCCGCCATGCTGGCCGAGCTGGGCTGGCGCGTGCCTGAGCTGGGCGCGGCGCGCTACCCCGTATTCTCGTGGTCCGAACGACTGGTCAATGGACTGGATGCGGTGCTGCTGTCGACCGAACCCTATCGCTTCACGCAGGTGCATGCGGATGCGCTCGAGAAACAGATCAGCATTCCGGTGCTGCTGGTCGATGGGGAGATGATGTCGTGGTACGGCAGCCGGGCGCTGGCCGGCGTGCGCTACCTGCGCGAACTGCGAGCAATGCTCGAAGGAAGCTGAAGCAAAGGCACGCCCCAGGCGAGGCGTGCCACGCGATGGATCAGGAATCCGTCAGGTGCTTGTCGGCGGTCGCATCGTCGGCCAGCGGGGTGGCGGCGTGACGGTGCTTGTCCTGCAGGCGGCCGATGGCGCTGTCGAGCGCACGCGCCAGCTTGCCGCCGGCATTGTTGATGGCCTGGTGCAGGTCGTTGGCATGGTCGTGCACCACGATCGGCGCCACGCCCGACAGGCGTGCTTCCAGCATGCAGTAGTTGCCGCCGTCCGCTTTCTTTTCCTTGTTCTCGTTGCTCAGGTGAACATCAACGCGGGTGACCTGGTCGCTGAAGCGGCCGATCGAAGAACGCACCACGGTGTCCACGTGCTCGTCCAGGCCTTGATGCTTGTTGATGGTGTTATCGGTATTCACATTGATCTGCATGGATGGCTCCTGTTGTCGTTACGATTTCATCTTACACGCGCACACCGCCGCGCCACGTTCGCTGCCGCACGCAGGGGCGGCAATAATGTGTGAGAAAAAAAGCAAGCAGTGCTGGCTATACTGGCCGCCGACCTGAAAGGAGCGCCGTATGCAGAAGGGATGGGAACGCTGGGTGATTGGCACGCTCGCGGTGGGCATCGTCGCGGTGGGATCGGCCTGGATCCTGCGGCCGGTCGAGCCGGTGGCGCCAGCGGTGGCGCCGGCGCGGGCCGTACAGGCTGCCAAACCGGACGCCAGCTGGCCGGCAGCGGCGCCGGCGCAGGTAGCCCAGGTCGTCGCGGCGTCGTTCCTCGACGCCGCTGCGCCGCCGTTGCGCGAGCAGGTCGAACGCCTGCTGGCGAGCAGCGATCCGCAGCAAGCTTATACGGCCTATCTGTTGGTGTCGGTATGCAGCCAGTTCAATCAGAAGGGCGATGTCGTACGCTACGATGACGATCTGCGCACCAATCGCGGCCTGAATGCGGACGAAAGAAAGCAGATTTCCGGCATGTGCGGCGCGATGACCGAACGCGAGCGGCTGGCCCGGCTCGATCACCTTGCGCTTGCCGTCAAGGCCGGCGTGCCCGGCGCCGCCTGGGCCTGGGCGGCCGAAGGCCCGTTCGGCGACCCGAGCGCATTGACGACGCGGCCGGACGATCCGCTGGTCAAGGAATGGAAGGCGGCAGCGAGCGCGCAGGTCATCAAGGCAGCCGAAGCGGGGGACACGCTGGCACTCCTGATCTGGGGCATGCAAAGCATCTATGGTTCGGACCTGGCCGAACGGCAACCGCAGCTGGGATTTGGCTACCTGCTCGCGATGGACCTGATCGCTTTTGATCGCCTGGGTCCGAACCACCCGAAAGCCAAGGATTTCGAGAACGGCAGTGCGCTGACGCGCTTCCTCGAGAGCGAGGCCAAACTCACGCCCGAGCAGCGCGCCGCTGCCGTAGAAACGGCGCGGCACATCGTCGACAAGGTGAAAGCGCAGCGCCGGGGCGGCGCAAGCGGCCCATCCGACTCCGCCTTGTGAAACTTACTTCAGCTTCTCGTTCTCATGGTGCGGGAAGCGGTCCATTTTGGAGAGCACCGGGAACAGCCAGGCCCAGATCCCGGTCACGGCAATCGTCGCCGCGCCGCCCAGCAGGATCGCGCGCGTCAGCCCCAGCCAGCCGGCGGTGATGCCCGACTCGAATTCGCCCAGTTCATTCGAGGCGCCGATGAACACCGAGTTGACGGCACTGACCCGGCCGCGGATCTCGTCCGGCGTTTCGTACTGCACCAGCAGGTGGCGGATATAGACGCTGACCATGTCGCCCACGCCGGACAGGAACAAGGCGCCCAGCGCGATGGCGAAGCTGTCGGTCGCGCCCAGCACCAGGATGCAGACCCCGAACAGCGCCACGCCGCCGAACATCCAGGCGCCGACCCGGCGCGTGATCGGATACATCGCCAGCGCGATCGAGCACAGCGCGGCGCCGGCGCCGGGCGCGGTGCGCAGGAAGCCGAGGCCGGTCGGCCCGGCCTGCAGCACGTCGTGGGCGTAGGCCGGCAGCAGCGCGGTGGCGCCGCCGAACAGCACCGCGAACAGGTCGAGCGAGATCGCGCCCAGCACGATCGGGCGCGAGCGCACGAAGCGCAGGCCTTCGAGCAGGGTGCTCAGGCTGACCGGAGCCTTGTTGATGATCTGCTGGATGCTGCGCGTGCGGCTCATGAGCAGCACGGCGAGCGTGAGCAGCGCGGCCGAGATCATGTGCACGGTCTGGGCGCCGAACACGTACAGCAGGCCGCCGACGATCGGGCCCAGGATCATCGCCACGTGCATGGTCGACGAGCCGAGCGCCACCGCCTGGCTGAATTCGCGGTCCGGCACCAGGTTCTTGAGCACCGCCTGCGAGGCCGGCATCATGAAGGCGCGCGCGCTGCCGAACACCACCAGGATCGCGAACACCGGCCACACCACCTGGCTGCCGCTGGCCGTAAACGCGATCAACAGGGCGCTGCACACCAGCTGCACCGCCATGCACAGCATGACGATGATGCGCCGGTTGTAGCGGTCGGCCACGTGGCCGGCCCACAGGATCAGGACCAGGAAGGGCGCGAACTGCGCCAGGCCGATCAGGCCGAGGTCGAACAGGCTGCCGGTGATCTGGTACACCTGCCAGCCGATCGCCACGCTCTGCATCTGGACGGCGAGGGTGGCGAGGAAACGGGCGGAAAGATAAAAGGCGAGATTACGGTTGCGCAGGACGCCCAGCCGTCCGGATGGCGACATCAGGGACATGGAGTTATCGGGTCACGTGAAGAGGCCGCCATTGTGCCCGAAGTTGCGGCGCCGCGTTCGTGGGCGCCGCGGATGGTTCGCGCGAATAGTTCGCGCGGATGGTTCGCGCGGATAGTTCGTTATACGGCCAGGTCGGCCTCGGTGGTGAACGCGTCGGCGAAGAACTCGTCCGGCGGCAGGCCGCACTGCGCGCTGTATTCGACGCGCGCCGAGTCGACCATGACCGGCGCGCCGCAGGCGTACACCTGGTGGCCCGACAGATCCGGCATGTCCTGCATCACCGCCGCATGCACGTAGCCGGTGCGGCCGGTCCAGCCGTCGTCCGGCAGCGCACTTGACACCACCGGCACGTAGACGAAGTCGGGCAGGGTGGTTTCCCAGGCGCGGCACAACTCGTCCATGTACAGGTCTTGCGGACGGCGCCCGCCCCAGTACAGGCGCACCGGGCGCGTCGACTTCAGGTGCATCAGGTGCTCGACCAGCGCTTTCACCGGGGCGAAGCCGGTGCCCGAGGCCAGCAGCACGATCGGTTTGTCGGACTCTTCGCGCAGGAAGAAGCTGCCCTGCGGGCCTTCGAAGCGCAGGATGTCGCGCTCCTTCATGGCGCCGAACACGTGGTCGGTGAACAGGCCGCCCGGCAAGTGGCGGATGTGCAGCTCGAGCGGACCTTCGAACGACGGCGCGTTGGCGATCGAGTAGGCGCGCCGCTTGCCGTCCTTGAGCAGGAATTCGATGTACTGGCCGGCGCGATAGGCCAGCAGTTCGTTGGCCGGCAACTGCAGCTTGACGATGGCGACGTCGGGCGCTGCCTTTTGAATAGCGGCGACGCGGGTCGGCATCTTGCGCAGCGGGTAGTCCGAGCTGCCGCCGACTTCGCGCGCCTCGATGGTCAGGTCCGCGCTTGGCACGGCGCAGCAGAACAGCGACATGCCTTGCGTCTTTTCGAGGTCGGACAGGGCGCGCTGCTGGTGCGGCTTGTGCTCCACGCTGCCGTCGATCACCTTGCCCTTGCACGAGCCGCAGGCGCCGTTCTTGCAGCCGTACGGCAGGCCGATGCCGGCGCGGATGGCGGCGGAAAGGACGGTTTCATCGGCCTCGCAGGTGAACTGGCTGCCGCTCGGCTGGACGGTGATCTGGAAGGTCATGCGGTATTCGTGAATGCGTGAAAGGCGCCGTGGCGCGCGGTTGAAAAGGCGTTGTCTTGTTGCTACGGATGGGCGCTATTCTACACCGCGCCCCGGATTCGGGCGCGCGGGCGGACCGGGCGCTGGGCCGCGCCTCCGGGTGCACCGCGGGCCGGGCGGCTGTGCTACAGTGCCGCACTTTCACCGCCCCGACTTTTACGACACCGACTCACGATCATGTCCCAGCGCTTTCCTTCCAGCCTGCCGCGCCTGCTCATCGTCGGCTGCGGCGACGTCGGCATGCGCCTGCTGCCGCTGCTGCGCGGCCGCTTCAAGGTGTTCGCCGTGACCAGCCAGGCCGAGCGCCGCGCCGAACTGCGCGCCGCCGGCGCCACGCCGGTCGTCGCCGACCTCGACCGGCCTACGACGCTGCGCCGCCTGCGCAATCTGGCGCCGTGGGTGCTGCACCTGGCGCCGCCTCAGGCCGAAGGAGAGCACGACCGGCACACGCGTCACCTGGTGGCGGCGCTGGGCGCGGTCAAGCGCCTGGTCTACGTCAGCACCACCGGCGTGTACGGCGATTGCGGCGGCGCGCTGGTGCACGAAGCGCGTCCGGTCGCGCCGCGCAATGCGCGCGCGCGGCGCCGCGTCGACGCCGAACGCATCCTGCGCGCCTGGGGCCTGGCGAGCGGCGCCCGCGTGTCGATACTGCGCGTGCCCGGCATTTACGCCGACGACCGCCTGCCGCTGCGCCGGCTGGAGCAGGGCACGCCGGCGCTGCGCCCTGAAGACGACGTCTACACCAACCACGTGCACGCCGACGACCTGGCGCGCATCGTGCTGGCGTCGCTGTGGCGCGGTCGGCCGGGGCGCGTGGTGCATGCGGTGGACGACACGCGCATGAAGATGGCCGACTATTTCGACGCCGTGGCCGACGCTTTTAATATGGCGCGTCCGCCGCGCCTGCCGCGCGCGCAGCTGCAGTCGGTGGTGACGCCGATGCTGCTGTCGTTCATGTCCGAATCGCGCCGGCTCGACAACACCCGATTGAAACGAGAATTGCGGGTGCGCCTGCGCCATCCCGACGTTGCCGCCACCCTGGCGCGAATGAAGGGCGCGCGCCGCCCGGAAGGAGAAATTGCATGACCTACGAAGAATACCTGGACGAAGTCACCACCCTGATCGTCGAAAAGTACGGCGTCACCGAAAAGGCGGCGATCAAGATCGTGGTCGACGCCCAGGACAAGGAGTACTTCGTCGCCCACGACGACAACCGCGCCATGCGCACGATCGACCGCGCGCACGATGATGCGCGCACGCTGTTCAAGGCCAGCGCGCCGGCCGGCGGCGCTGCCGCCGCGCCGAAGCGTCCACGCAAGTAAAGTCGCTTGCAGGGAGCCTGAAAAGCCGCAGCCGGCAGGTAGCGGTTGCTACCTGCCGGCTGCGCGGGGAGGAACCAATCAGGCTGCTTGCAGCGACTTGCCCGGCGCGCCGCACCAGGCGACCGCGCTGCTGGCCACGACCGACGGCGCGCCGCACCACGCGACATCGTTACCGGCGCTCAGGGACTTGCCCGGAGCGCCGCACCAGGCGGTCTTGACGCTGGCGGCCAGTTTCTTGCTGGGGGCGCCGCACCACGCGCTGGCGCTGCCCTTGACCTGCTTGCTAGGAGCGCCGCACCACGCGGTGTCGGTGGCTTTGCGCGCCTGCTTGCCCGGAGCGCCGCACCAGGCGGCATCGGTCGCCTGCTTGCCCGGGGCGCCGCACCAGGCGGCATCGGTGATTTGTTTGCCCGGAGCACCGCACCATGCCGCGTCGGTGGTTTGCTTGCTCGGAGCGCCGCACCATGCGGCATCGGTCGCCTCCTTGCTCGGAGCGCCGCACCAGGCCGCTTCGGTGGCTTCCTTGCTCGGAGCTCCGCACCAGGCCGCATCGCCGCGCACGACGGCGCCGAACTGGGCTTCGTACATGTCGCGCATGCGCTCGCCGGCCTTGGTGCGTTCGCCTTCATCGGCGCCTTCGCCCATACCGACGTACGGATAGTGGTGCAGGAATTCCCCGAACAGGGCCTGGCAGTCGCGGGCGTACTTCATGGTGTCGAGGATGTGGTAGTGCCAGAACATGTCGACGTCGAGCGTCGGCGACACCATTTCGTCCGGGTATGCCTTGGTCAGGAACAGGAAGCGGCGATACTCGGCTTCCACAGCATTGGCACGGCGTTCCGACCAGCCTTCGCCGGACTCCACGTGCATCAGTTTCATTTTGATCGGCGCCAGGTCGAGCGCCTCGAAGACTGCAAATTCGCTTTTGTTCGACATTTTATTCACCTCATTTTGAATTGTGATGGTGCTGCTGTTTTATCCCTGGTTTTGGTACGGCGGTGCTGCGGGTGTTTTCTGGTGGCGGCCTCCTGCTTGCGAATGGGCTGACGGTTCGGTGTTTGACTGATGACAGTGATAAACATTTTCCTGTGGGCAGTCACTTGAACTGTTGCGATAGCGCAAGCATGGAAATGGATGAATCCTTTCGGCAACACATCGCTCCGCACACCTCCCGCTTCAAGCGGCGGCCCGATTCAGATCGCGGCCGCGCGTACCGGCGCCGTCGGGCGCCGCGTCCCTGTCGGCCTCACCGCCGACGGGTATCGTCACCACGATCGTGGTGCCGGATTCTGGTCCGCTGCTCACCGAAAACGCGCCGCCCAGAATGGCGACGCGCTCTTCGATGCCCACCAGGCCGAACGAGCCGTGGCGGTTGCGACTGCCCGGCTGCATGCCGACGCCGTTGTCGCGAATGGTCATGGTCAGCATGCCGGCATGCTGGTGCAGGTCGATGCGCACCTTGGTCGCCCGTGCGTGGCGCGCCACGTTGTTGAGCGACTCCTGCAGGATGCGGAAGAAGGCGGTGGCGCTGTGGTCGTCGATGCGGTGGTCGTCGCCGTCATCCACCAGCTCGCAGGCGATGCCGGTGCGGCGCGCGAAGTCGGCCACCTGCCAGTCCACCGCCGCACTCAAGCCCAGGTCGAGCACGTTCGGGCGCAGGTCGTTGATGATCTGGCGCACGCTGCGGATGGTGACTTCGATCTGGCGCACCGTAGCCTCGGCGCGCGCATGCAGGCGGCGCTGGCCGCCGCGGGTGCGGTTGGCCAGGAACTCGGCCTCGATCTTCAATGCCAGCAGGTTCTGCGCCAGGTCGTCGTGGATTTCGCGCGCGATGCGCTTTCTTTCGCCTTCCTTGATCTGCTCGGCGTGCGCGGCCAGCATGCGCAGTTTCTCGTGGCTGGCCTGCAGCTTGGCCTGGCTGGCGCGCACTTCGCGCGTCATCTCTTCGGCCATGCGCAGGGCGCTGCGGCGCGACGACGCCAGGGTCTGGAACAGCGCATACAGCAGGGCGGTGCTCATGCCCACCGCGAACGCCGCCAGCCACGGGTAGTACATGTCGAAGCGGGTGTACAGCGCCGACTTGGGGATGGTGAAGTCGGCGCGCCACAGGCGCTGGTTGAACTCGATCGGCAGGCTGGCCGCGAACACGCTGCCGTCGTCCGGCGGCAATGCCGGCGTGGGGCGCTCGACGGTGGCCAGGCTGTCGTACAGGGTGGCGCGCGGCGGCGCTTCGTCCGGCTCGGGCGCGGTGGCGGTGAGCTCGGTCAGGATCAGGCGCGCACCCTTGACCGGGAATTCGTCCAGCACGCCGCTCACCAGCGGCGTGACGCCGAAGCCTATGCCGGCCGAGCCGGCATAGGCCAGGCGCCGCTGGTCGACGCTGGCGGTGGGCAGGTCGCTGCGGTACACCGGCAGGCGCAGCGCCAGGCCGCTCTGGTTGGGTCCGGCTTCGAGCGCGATGCGGGTGCCGGACGCGCTCAGGGTGCCGTTGTCGCGCGCCGTGGCCAGCGCCCGGCGCACCGCGCCGCGCGCTTCCAGGTCCAGGCCCAGCTTGTCGAGCGCGTGCGGCGGCAGCGGTTCGATGAAGACCAGAACGGTATAGGTGTCGCGCTCGGGCAACGCCTGCAGCGGCTGGAAGCGCTGCACGCCGTGGCGCGCCAGGCGCGCTCGCAATTCTTCGTTGAGTGCCGGCAAGTGCTCGGCGCGTACCGCGCGCGCATAGTTGATGACCTCGATGCCGGAAAAATTGCGCGTGATGTCGAGCTGGGCCACATACTGGCGGAACTGGTCGGCGCTGGTCTCGGGATTGGCGCGGAACAGGCCGGCGACGCCGCGCAACACGTCGCTGTAGCTCTTGATGCGAGCGTCGATGGTGTATTGGGCGGCGCGCGCCATGCCGCGGAAGCGGGCGCGCGCGTCGCTCTCGATCGCCTCGGAGGTGGCGAAGTAGCTGGCCGCCCCGAATGCGAGCGACAGCAGGGCGCCTGTGATCAGGGTGGCCGGGGTCGACATCGAAAAGGGGCGGGTTGGGGTCATTTGCATTTGCCTCACAAAGACTGTGCAGGATCAAATCGCGTTCTGTGCAGGATCAAAGTGCATCCATGGCGATACGCTAAGCAAATTTGCGACTAATCGTAGCTATCAGCTCTGCTAGGGTTGGTTAAAAACGCTTGCTGCATAGCAGCGCGGCGTCCGATCCCGGGGAGGGAAGGGACGCCGCGGAGGGGGCGATTCAGGAGGGGCTCAGCCCATCGCTTGAGGCTCAGTTCATCAGTTAAAGCTCAGCCTGTCAGTTGAAGCTCAGACCGTTGTTGCTGGCGTTGCTGACCTTCTTGCCTTTCAGGTCGACCGTGAAATGGTCGCTCGGCTTGGCCGAACCAAGGCCCTTGAGGATCGCGAACACCTGCTTGAACTGGTGCTGGAAGGCCGTGCCTACCGGGTTCTGGTCGGACAGCTTGTCGCCGATGCGCACTGGGGCGGCCGGGCTGGACGGGAAGGCCGACATCAGCACCTTGTACTGGTTGACGCGCCCCTGGCCCATGTCGCGCAGCGCCAGTTCGCCGGCGTACACGGTGCGGTGGAAGTCGCCGTAGAACTCGTAGGCGCTGAGCGCTGCGAAGTCGTCCAGGCGCAGGCCGGCGGCAGTGGCCAGCTTGTCGGCGCGGGCCGTAGCGTCGGCCCAATCAGCGCTCAGGGTCGAAGCGGCGACCGGCATACCGGTGACAGTGCCGGCGGCGGCGCAGGAGGCGGTCAACGGCACGATGCCCGGGATGTCCTTCAGCTGGCTGAGGGTGACCTTGGTCTGCAGCTGCGACAGGATCAGCATCTGCTTGCCGTTCAGATTCATCGCCGCTTCCTTCATCTCGCACGGCCAGTATTCGTCCATGAAGCGCAGGCGCGACAGTTCGCCGAAGTAGTAGCGGGTGTATTCGCCGTACGAACGGGTGTCGAGGATGGCGCGGTCCCAGCGCTTGCCGGCGTCGGCCGGAATGCTGCTGCCCTTGAGGTAGTCGTTCTCGACCACGTACAGCGGGAACAGTTCCGCGAAGCGCGGCACGGTACCCAGCGGCATGGTCTGGACGTCGATCGTTTCGGCATCCTTGTAGGTGATGATCTTGTAGGCTGCGCCGTACACCGCCAGCGACGGCGACTGCACGTTGACCAGGTAGTTGCCGCTCGTGTCCTGGTGATCGTTGGTGCCGTTGAAGTGCATGTGGCCGCCCACGTGCAGGCGCAGGCCGGTGGCCGCCACCGCATTGGCGACGGTCGCGTCCGGCACACGCGCGGTCTGGAACGCGCCCGACTTGAACACGGCCTTCATGGCTCCGGTCTGGTTGGCGTAGAAGTCCATGGTCGGGTAGTGCGAGAAGGCCATCAGCTGCTTGCCCTCCGCCTTGGCGCGCGCGGCGACCGACTTGATGTATTCCATCAGGTGCATCTTGTGGGTGATGACCTTGTTCCAGCCGGCGTTGCCGGCGCCGTCGTAGCCCTTGAACCATTCAGGCCTGGCCGGATCGAAGTTGGCGTTCGGGACGAACACGTTGGCGTCGATCGACAGCAGCCACAGGCCCTTGACCGGTTCCACCAGGTAGGTGCTGTCGATCATCTTCACGCATTTGGTGTAGGCCTTGCCCAACTTGGCTTCGCCGGCCGCCTTGTAGATGCCGCCCGAACCTTCGGCGCAGATCTCGAATTTGCGGTTGGCCAGGGCGGCCTGGGTGACGGCTTCGTCGTAGGTGTATTTGCCGCCGCTGTGCTTGCTGAACGGCGTTTCCCACAGGATGTCGGCCTTGTTCGGCATGAAGCCGAATTCGCCCATCTTGGTCATCAGTTTTTCGTAGCCTTGCTCCATCAACTGGTCGGTGCAGACCACGGCCGGATCCTTGGCGATGCAGGCGGCGTTGCTGGTGGCATAGACTTTCTGTTCCTTGCCTTCCTTGGTCAGGAAGTCGTTCTTGCCGGCTTCCTGGTCGTCGTACGGTTCGACCGGATCGTGGTTGCCCGGGGCCAGGAAGAAGCGCATGCCCTTGGCCTGGTATTGCTTCATGACGGCGGCGATGCCGTCCACGTTCATCGGCTGGGCGTCGTCGGTGTAGTCGCCCGGCAGCGCGACGTAGCGGATGCCCTTCGCGTAGGCGTCGTCCAGCGCGGCGTAGAAGGCGAAGTAGTTTTCGTTGAACAGGCGCGTCGAGGTCAGCTGCGCGTACATGGTGCGGATGGTCGCGTTCTTGCCGTCCCTGGTTGGGATGCCGCTGAACTGGCTGCTCTTGAAGTCGCCGTAGACGTCCTGGAAGTGGACGTCGCTCATGAAGGCGACGGCGGTGCCGACCGGGGCCGGGGTCGGCTCCGGGGTCTGCACCGGCGGGGGCGGCGTGGTCTGGGCGGGGGCGTCGGGTTCGCCCGGGCTGCAGGCGGCCAGCAGGGCCAGGGACAGCGCGGCGGCGCCAGTAGAAACGCCGGTGGAAAATAAGCGGGTCATGCAATGCTCCGGTCAACGAAATTGCCGGGGATGATTGCATTCTTGCATGACCGCTTTGTTACATGCCGAACACCCTCTATGGCAGGTCGATGCTGCCTTCGATCAGTGCGCTGCCGATGGCACCGGACGCTGTGGCGAGCCCGGCTTCTGCCGTGGCTGCGCCCATGCGTCCGGCGTCAGACTGCTGATTGTCGTAGTCGATCACCTGCGCGCCGGTTGCGGCGTCGGTATGCCAGATTTTAATTCCGAAACGTGCAGGTGCATCGCCCGTTGCCGCCAGCGTCACCAGGTCGAAGTGATGTGTGCCCTTGCCATTGATTGCGCCGCTGCCTGCGAACCGGACCTGGCCAGGAGCGGCGGCGACCGGTGCGATGTCGGCACTGCGAAAGTCGAGGTCGCCCACTCTGAAGTGGAGCGCGGCGCCACTGGCGGGGCCACCGGGGCCGCTCCGATTGGCGCGACTGGCATGTGAAGCGTCCGCCGATAGCGCGCTGAACGCAAAGCGCGCGCGCCCGGCGCGCTGCGGCGCCCCGTTGCCGGCGGCAGACTGGGCCATGAACGCGCCGGCGCCGGACGCGCCCTGCGCGGCTTGCACGGCGATCTTGCGGCTGACCCTGACGCTGGCGCCGCTGTCATCGACCACGGTTGCCGACACCGTGTACACGCCCGGCGTGCCGTACGTGTGGCGCGCGCTGCTGTGTACCCCGGCGGAGCCCGTGACCGTGGTCGCGCCATCGCCCCACGACCAGGTGACCTTGTAGCGCGCTGCCGGCCGGTCGCCGGCGATGCCGACCGAGGCGTCGAATGGTGCGCCCGGCAGCGTCACTGCGCGCGCCATGATCGGTCCGACCGTGTGCGGACAGGCGCACGACGCCCCGGTGGCAGGCTTGAGCAGCACCAGGCCGCTGTTGGCACGCGCCACGATCGCGCCGTTGTCGGCAATTGCCAATGCGTCGTACAGTTCCAGGTCTGGAGGCGCATGGCGCAGGCGCTTGTTCAGGTCGACCATGCCAAGCCTGGCGCTCCAGACAAACGCGCGCAACTGACCTGATGCATCTACCGCGTAGCCGACCACTTGCCCGTTGTTGTTGGCGCCCGACGGCATCGATGGGGGACTCCCCAGTTGGCCCAGTTCGACGATACCCCCGGCGCGAGTCCAGGTGAAGGCGCGGGAGTAGTCGCGGCCACTGCTGAGGGTGCCGATCACGCGTCCGCTGGGCGTGATGCCGATGGCGTTCACGTCGTAGGTGCTGCTGACAAGGGGGCGCATGCCGCTGCCGGGCGTCCAGATGAATGCGCGCCACATCGCGTTGCCCGCCGGCTGGTCGTAGTAATTGCCGACTATATTGCCGCTGGCATCGATCCCGATTGCCACGGAATCGGTGACGCCGAGGGTATCGATGTCGACCATGCCGCTGCCGAAGGTCCAGCGGAAGGCGTGCGAGCGGCCGGTCCCGACACGTGCGCTGCCGACGATCACGCCGGCGTCGTTGAGCGCCAGGGCGTTGGCGACGTACGGCGGGGACGGCGCCAGATGGCCCAGGTCGGTGAAGCCATCGGACCGGCTCCAGCGGTAGGAACGGATGGCGAGGTTGCCGCTCATGTAGCCGGCGACGACGCCGTTGTTATTGATGACCGGTTGATGCGGGTAGATTGCGCCGGGCAGGATGCCGATGTCGGTCATCGGGCGCCATGGACTCCAGATGAAGGTGCGATCAAGATCCTCGGCATTGCGGGACTGGCCGACCACCTGGCCAGCATCGTTGAGGCTGGTAGCGACGGCATAGTCGGTGCCGAGCCGGCCGATGTTGCGGATCCGGCTGCCGTCGTAAAAGAATGCGGCGATTGGTACCTGGAATAAATCGCTGGTGTACGAGAAGGCGACCTGACCGCTGGCATTGATCGCGACGTCGCCGTAGTGTTCGCCATCGGTCAGGTTGACGACGCGGTAGGTAGTCTTGCCGAAGCTGGTGCGCTGCGCCTGCGTCTGTATCGCGTCGATGCCGGATTGCGGCGGCGCGGCGAACGCCATGCTGGCAAGCACGAGGGTAACGAACGATAACGCAGCGATGACGTGATGCCCCACGCCACGGGACTTCGTGTGCATGTGTTCTCCGATTGAAAACGTTGAGGCTGCCTTCGCCACCGTCGCGTGGGCGCCTGGACCTTCATCATGGCCGGATGACGTTCACGTCCAGACCGAACGCGTCATGCGCGCACCCGCGCACGACTGACATGGATCGAGGCGCGCTGGCGCAATTGCCGCTATCGCGCGCGCAGTGCAAAAAAAATCCCGCCGCGGCAGCACCGGGGCGGGATTTTTTGTGAGCCGAAAACTTACTTGGCCCAGCTGTCCTTCAGCGTCGTGACGCGATTGAACACCGGCTTGCCCGGCTGCGAATCCACGCGATCCGCCACGAAGTAGCCATGACGCTCGAACTGGAAGCGCTGGTCCGCCACCGCATCCTTCATGCCCGGTTCCAGGTAGGCAGTAATGGTCTCGAGCGCGTTCGGATTCAGTGCGGCCCTGAAGTCCTTGCCGCCGGCGTCCGGTTGTGGCTCGAGGAACAGGCGGTCGTACAGGCGCACTTCGGCCTCCAGGGCGCTGGCGGCGCTGACCCAGGTGATGTTGCCTTTCACCTTGTAGTTGTCGGCGCCCGGCGTGCCCGACTTCGAATCCTCGAAGTACTTCACGTGCACGGCGGTGACGTTGCCGGCTTCATCCTTGTCGTAGCCGGTGCATTCCACCACGTAGCCGTACTTCAGGCGCACGCGGCTGCCCGGCTGGTCGCCTTGCGGCGGGGTGAAGCGGAAGTAGCCCTTGGTCGGGGTTTCCATGAAGTCTTCCTGCTCGATCCACAGCTCGCGCGTGAACGGGAAGGTGCGCTTGCCCAGTTCCGGATGGTGCGGATGGACCGGCGACGAGCACTCGTGCGCTTCGCCTTCCGGGAAGTTGTCCACGATCAGCTTCAGCGGACGCAGCACGGCAATCGCGCGCGGCGCCTTCGGATCGAGGTCGTCGCGCAGCGCGCCTTCGAGCGTGCTCATGTCGATCCAGCCGTCGGCCTTCGACACGCCGATGCGCTCGCAGAACAGCTGCAGCGACTCGGGCGTGTAGCCGCGGCGGCGCAGGCCGACGATGGTCGGCATGCGCGGGTCGTCCCAGCCGGTGACGACGCCGTCGTCGACCAGCGCGCGGAGTTTACGCTTCGAGGTCACCACATAGGTCAGGTTCAGCCGTGCGAATTCATACTGGCGCGGCACCGGGCGCTGGAAGAATCCGCCTTCGGCCAGGGTCTCGACCAGCCAGTCGTAGAACGGACGGTGATCCTGGAATTCGAGCGTGCACAGCGAGTGCGTGATGTTCTCGATCGCGTCCGAAATCGGATGCGTGTAGTCGTACATCGGATAGATGCACCACTTGTCGCCGGTGCGGTGGTGGTGCGCATGGCGGATGCGGTACAGGGCCGGGTCGCGGTTGGTCATGATTGGCGAGGACATCGCGTCTTCGCTCATCTTGGCACGCAGGATGTGTTCGCCATCCTTGTACTTGCCGGCCTTCATGTCACGGAAAATCTGCAGCGATTCTTCCGGCGGGCGGTTGCGGAACGGCGAGTTGGTGCCGACGGTGCCGAAGTTGCCGCGGTTTTTGGCCATGTCTTCGGCGCTCTGGCTGTCGACGTAGGCGTAGCCCTTGGTGATCAGGTACTCGGCCATCTCGTACAGGCGGTCGAAATAGTCGCTGGCGTAGTACAGGTGCTCCTTGCTGGCGTCCTGCCACGAGAACCCGAGCCATTTGACGCTGTCCATGATGGTGTCGACGTATTCCTGGTCTTCCTTCTCCGGATTGGTGTCGTCGAAGCGCAGGTGGCAGATGCCGTCGTAGTCGCGCGCCAGGCCGAAGTTCAGGCAGATCGACTTGGCGTGGCCGATGTGCAGGTAGCCGTTCGGCTCGGGCGGAAAGCGGGTGATGACGGACGGCAGACCCGGACGGTCATGGGTGCCGGCGGCACGGTCGGATTCGACGATCGCGCGCACGAAGTTCGACGACGGTGCATTGCCCGGCGCCGGGGTGTTCTTGTCGTTGCTCATGAAAAAGAATGTTCTTTAGGGGTAAGTTGCGGGCATTTTACCGTAGTCGGGGCCGACCGAGGGCCGGCGCGGGCAGGCGAGTCTGTCCGTACGCCGCCGCATTCGCGTTTTCTATAGGATAATCTCGCTTTTGCTCTATTTGCGGCTTTGCCGGGAGAATTCCAATTGGAAAATTTATACGCGATCCTCGGCGTCGCGCCCAACGCCAGCGACGACGAGATCAAGAAGGTCTACCGTTCGCTGGCCATGCGCTACCACCCGGACCGCAACCAGGCCCCGGGCGCCGAAGCGCGCTTCAAGGCGGTGTCCAAGGCGTACGAGGTGCTGTCCGACCCGGTCCAGCGCGCCGAGTACAACCAGAGCGTCAACCACCGCATCGTGCTGGACGCCGAGGCCGAGGCCTTCGAGCTGTGGCGCTCGCTGTTCGCGCTCAATGGCGTGAACCTGCCGGCGCACTGAACGCCCAGAACAGAATCACGGCCTGGCGCCTTGCCGGGCCGGGCACAATCACAGGATAGAACATGAAACACGTACATCCCGAATTCTCCTTCCAGTCGCGTGAACTGGACGGCCAGATCGAGGGCACCCTGGGCGACCCGCCCAACAAGAAGAACTACGACATGATGGTCGGCGCGCTGGTCTCGGAATACGCTTCCGGCGGCGGCCTCGACGACGTCAACATGATGGCCTTCGCGCTGGTCGACCGCATCCGCTTTCTGGACCCGAAGGGCCTGATGCGCGAAGCGGCCGACTACGAGGACGGCGACCCGGCGCGCGTGTTCGCGATGGCCGAGTGCAGCGGCGACGACGGCAAGGCCATGTACGAAGCCATGACCGCCAACTACCCGGAACTGGCGCGCCAGGCGATCATCACCGCCTTCCTGTTCAAGAACCAGGGCCGCTGGGACGACGACGACCAGTCGCTCGAGCAGCTCGGCCGCGACGACGACGGCGACGACCATGACGAGGACGACGGCCCGGCGTCGGACGACTTCACCGGCCTGTTCGATGAAGGTGAGCGCGATGACCGATAAACTCGACGATAACAGCGCAGACGAGACCAAGTCGAACCTGCCCGCCCTGGTCAGCCAGGTCGGCGAACTGGTGCTGGCCGGCTCGCTCGAGCACGCCGAAGAGGTGTTCTCGAAGGCCGCCGACGAGCATGGCGACTACGCCGTGGCGCAAGTGCTGACCGAGCTGCCGCCGCAGGTCACCGCGCTGCACCTGTCCGGCTTCGATGGCGCCAAGACCTCGCTGGCCACCATGCTGGTGCCGCCCAAGGCCTGGGCCGACAGCCTGGCCTACATCGCCGCCACCTGGCAGGAGAACATGATCGAGGACGATCCCGAGCGCATCGCCGAGAACCTGTTCAACCACGTCCACGGCGTGGTCTACGCCCAGGACGACGAAGAGCGCCGCAACGAGCTGCTGGAGGCGGCATCCGCCACCGACCACGGCGCCACCGTGTTCGCGATCATGTGGTCGCTGGCCCCGAAAGAGATCCTGGAAGTGGCGGGCGAGATCCTGTCCAAGGGACGCTACGTCAGCGGCCAGACCAGCGCCGACAGCGACATCGTGCCGCTGGCGGTCGACCTGGCCAAGGCCAGCGAAGACGGCTGGGAGCGTTCGCTGCTGGAGCTGTTCCCGGAATTCCGCCACAGCGCCGAGATGGCCGACATCGAGCTGCCGGACGATCCGGACGAAGAGTCCGAATTCATGCAGCGCTCGACGCGCGACCTGTTGCTACGCTTGCGCAAGCAGGTGCCGTCGGTGCGCAGCCGCCCGGCACGCAGCCCGCGCCGCAGCCTGGGCACGGATATCTTCTCGTGAGTGGAGCTTTCAGTCCAATGCTGCCAGCAATCGTCATCGAACAACCGCCGCGCCTGGTTCGCGCGATCAAGCTGCTGCCCGGCGAAGCCACCCCGGAAGAAGCGGCGATCCTGGCCGACGAGCTGTCCGGGATCACCGCCATGGTGGCCGAGAAGTTCACCAACGACCGCACCGCGGAAGGCATCGCGCGCGCGCAATTGCTGACCGTGGGCGGCGTGTCGCTCGGCCTGGAAACCTTGATCCAGACCGAGACGGAGGGCGACCTGGACGCCGTCGACATCCTGATCGGCGACGGCGCCGAGCACGCGTTCCAGGCGGGTTTCCGCATGATCCGCGAGCTGGCCGCGCTGCCCGAGGACAGCCTGGTGGGCGAATACGACGACGACCCGGTGTACGCCCAGCGGCGCCTGAAGGAGCTGTTCGTCGACATCTGCACCGCCGATCCGGGCGAGTCGTGGACCGGCTACGAGCGCTACCTGGGCCAGGTCCGGCAGCGCAAACAGGTGCTGGCGATCGTCGAGGCGGCGCGCTGGCTGCGCCGCAACCACTACGAAGGTCCGGTCAATGACCCGGACCTGAACGCCGAAGGCGTGATCGCGATGGCGATCATCTTCGCGGTGGAAGGGGGCGGACGCATCACCGCGCGCACCGGCCAGAAGGAGTTCGAGCGCTTCGTCAAGGCGGTACGCAAGCACCAGCCCGACTTCGAAGCCGGCTGGGCCGAGCTGCTGGCGCGCATCCCGCCAGCGCACCAGGCCGTGATCGCCGAGCGCATCGAGATCTACCGCAACAGCTGCACCGTGCTGCAGCAGATCGGCACCAAGGCTACACTCGCCCAGCTGTTCACCGAACTGGAAAACTACGCCGGTTCGGAACTGGACGCGGAGTACCCGTGAGCCCGCGCCGGTGACGACCGCAGGCGCGCGCGTCCAGGCCGGCAGCCCGGAATTCCGGCGCATCAACCGCGCCATGGCCTTCGGCGGTTTCTCGATCTTCGCGCTGCTGTACTGCGTGCAGCCGCTGATGCCGCTGCTGGCGCACGATTTTCACCTCTCTCCGGCGCAGAGCAGCCTGGCGCTATCGAGCTCCACCGTGACGCTGGCGCTGGCGCTGCTGGCCTCGAGCAGCGTGGCCGACCGCTACGGCCGCAAGACCGTGATGGTAGCCTCGATGGTCAGCGGCGCGGTGCTCACGCTGCTGTCGGCCTTCGCTTCCGACTACCTCCACCTGGTGGCGATCCGGGCGCTGCTCGGCCTGATGCTGGGCGGGCTGCCGGCGGTGGCCATGGCCTACCTGGGCGACGAGATCGAGCCGACCTCGCTCGGCCTGTCGATGGGCATGTACATCAGCGGCAGCGCCTTCGGCGGCATGAGCGGACGGGTGATCTCGGCCTTCATCAGCGACTTCGCCTCCTGGCGCCTGGCGGTGGGACTGCTGGGCGCGGCAGGGCTGTACGCGGCCTGGGAATTCTCGCGCAGCCTGCCGCCGTCGCGCCACGGCAGCGTGCGCGCGGCGCGCGGACCCGGCTTCCTCGAGGGCCTGCGCATCCACCTGCGCGATCCCGGCCTGCCATGGCTGTTCGTGCTGCCGTTCCTGCTGATGGGTTCTTTCGTGAGCTTGTACAACTACATCGGCTATCGCCTGCTGGCGCCGCCGTTCGGGCTGCGCCAGAGCGCGGTCGGGCTGCTGTCGCTGCTGTATCTGCTCGGCATCTTCAGCTCGATGTGGGCCGGCAAACTCGCCGACCGGCTGGGGCGGCGCAACGTGCTGTGGATGTTCATGGCGCTGATGATCGGCGGCCTGTGCGTGACCCTGCTCGAGTCGGTGGTGGCCACCGTGCTGGGCGTCGGCCTGGCCACCTTCGGCTTCTTCGCCGCGCACTCGGTGGCCAGCAGCTGGGTCGGGCGGCGCGCGCGGGCGCCGCAGGCGCTGGCCTCGGGCATCTACCTGTTCTTCTACTACCTGGGTTCGAGCGTGGTGGGGTGGTTCACCGGCTACGTGTACGAGGGGTGGGGCTGGAGCGGGGTGGTGGCGCAGCTGGGCGGGATCCTGATGCTGGCGCTGTTGATCGCGCTGCGCCTGCGCCGGCTGGCGCCGCTGCCGCCGGCCGCCTGAAAGCCGGGCGCACGGCCGCTCAGCGCGGCATGCGCACGTGATGCGGAAACGGCGTGATCGCTTCGGACACCAGCTGCGCCGGGGTCGGCTTGCGGCACTGCTCGGG
Organism: Massilia sp. YIM B02443; assembly: GCF_030411955.1. GTDB lineage: Bacteria > Pseudomonadota > Gammaproteobacteria > Burkholderiales > Burkholderiaceae_D > Telluria. The sequence continues at coordinate 40,538 of NZ_JASNRA010000022.1, read as the reverse complement.
CTGGGCCAGGACGCGCTCGATGACCATGGCCGGCACGCCCTTGAATTCCATGTAGCGGCGCGCCTGGACGGCGTCGCGCACGCCCAGGATATTCAGGCCGCGCGCCACGGCGTTGGCCGTGGCTTCATCGCTGCGTCGCTGGCGCACATGCATGGGACCAAACCTTCTTTAAATCAATTTCGAGAAACAAGGCGCGCTCCGCCACATGATGGTCGTTGCGCGATTGGCGCGATGATACCCGCCCCGGGTCGTCCCTGCCAGTCCCTGCGGCCACATGCATGGTGGCGACGGATAAAAAAATACCACGCGAGGCGTGGCATTTTTGCTACTGCATCGACGGCGCGTGGCCGCCGGAGCGGGGATCAGCGGCGCGCGGCGCGGTTGATCGGCGGACGCGGGGCGCCGGCGCTCTTGCCCAGGTGGCGGAAGGTGATGCGGCCCTTGCTCAGGTCGTAGGGCGACATTTCCAGGCTGACCTGGTCGCCGGCGATGATGCGGATGTGGTTCTTGCGCATCTTGCCCGAGGTGTAGGCGATCAGCTTGTGGCCGTTTTCGCAGTCGACGCGGTAACGCGAGTCTGGCAGGACTTCGGACACCACGCCATTCATTTCGATGAGTTCTTCTTTTGCCATGATGGGCTCCGGTTAATTGATGAATAAATCGCCGGTTCCAGTCGATCGCGCGGAAACGGGCAGGGTGCCTGCAGGGCAGGCTGCATGTCACGGTGAACACGGCGGCGCGGCGCGCGCGCCAGGCCGGAAAATACGATACGGACGGAACAGCGGATGCCGGCGCCGATGTCGGACCAGAGGCGGCGGAGGAGGGCGTTCCGGTAAGAAAGACTAGTTGGGGGCGGAATGAATATTTTCAAGACCTTCCACCGAACTGCAGCATCTCTTGCGTGGTATTGCCGGATGAAGCACGAACATTCCAACAACCGCTAGTGTAACACATGCGCATGGATGACGCTTGGTCACCCGTCAATAGCGATATAATGGTCAATTGCAATCTTGCGCGCTTCGCGCGGACTTTTCCACCGGGTCGTTCCAGCCGCCATCGGGCGCTCGGTCGGCCGCACGACAGGCCGTTCCAATGATCAACCCAGTTTCCGCACGCATTTCCACCGGCATCGCCGGCCTCGACGACATCCTGGGCGGCGGGCTGACGCCGCAGCGCCTGTACCTGGTGGAAGGCTCGCCCGGCGCCGGCAAGACCACGCTCGGCCTGCAGTTCCTGCTCGACGGCGCCGCCCGCGGCGAAAGCGGCCTGTACATCACGCTGTCGGAAACCACGGACGAGCTGACCGCGGTGGCGGCCAGCCACGGCTGGGACATCGGTGCGCTGTCGATCTACGAGCTGGCCGGCGACGACGAACTCGACCTGGACTCGCAGCAGTCGGTGTTCCACCCGTCCGAAGTCGAGCTGGGCGAGACTACGCGCAACGTGATGAACCGGGTCGACGAACTGCGTCCGGTGCGGGTGGTGTTCGACAGCCTGTCCGAAGTGCGCCTGCTGGCCCAGAACCCACTGCGCTACCGGCGCCAGATCCTGGCCCTGAAGCAGTTCTTCGCGGCGCGTGCCTGCACCGTGCTGCTGCTCGACGACAAGACCGCCCAGTCCGACCAGCACCTGCACAGCATCGCCCACGGCGTGATCAGCCTGGAGCAGATCGCGCGCGAGTACGGCAAGGAGCGGCGCCGCGTGAACATCCTCAAGATGCGTGGCATCCGCTTCCGCGGCGGCTACCACGACTACACGCTCGACACCGGCGGCATCACCATGTACCCGCGCCTGGTCGCGGCCGAGCATACGGCCGACTTCGCGCCGGAACTGGCCTCGAGCGGCTCGGACGGCTTCGACGCATTGCTGGGCGGCGGCCTGGTGCGCGGCACCAACACCCTGGTAGTGGGGCCGTCGGGCATCGGCAAGACCACGCTCACCACCCGCTGCCTGCTGGCGGCGCTCGAGCGTGGCGAACCGGCCGCGTATTACCTGTTCGACGAGGGCCTGGGCACCTTCCACGCGCGCAGCCTGCAGCTCGGCCTCGACCTGCGGCCGCACCTGGAAAGCGGCCTGCTGCGGGTGCACCAGATCGATCCGGCCGAGCTGTCGCCGGGCGAATTCTCGCAGATGCTGCGCGATGCGGTCGAGCAGCGCGCCACCCGCTTCATCGGCATCGACAGCCTGAACGCCTACCTGCAGGCGATGCCGGGCGAGCATTACCTGACGCTGCAGATGCACGAGCTGCTCTCTTACCTCAACCAGAAGGGCGCGACCACCCTGATGATCCTGGGCCAGCATGGCCTGGTCTCGGAGGCGCGCACCGACGTCGACCTGAGCTACCTGAGCGACAACACCGTGCTGCTGCGCTTCTTCGAAGCCGGCGGCAAGGTGCGGCGCGCGATCAGCGTGATCAAGAGCCGCACCACCGAACACGCGCAGAGCATCCATGAGCTGCAGCTGGGCCAGGGCGGGGTACGCATCGGCGCCGCGCTGGAAGGCTTCCAGGGCGTGCTCACCGGGATTCCGAATTACCATGGCGCCACGCCGATGATGGTCTCGCCCGGCAATGCCGACGCTTGAAGCGCGCGAACAGCGCCTGCTGATCGTCGCTCCGCACGGGCGCGACGCCGAGGTCATGGCCGGCGTGCTGCAGCGTGACGGCCTGGCGTGCGAGGTGGTGCCCGACGTCGCCACGCTGGCCGCCAGCATCGAAGACGGCGCCGGCGCCGCAATCCTGGCCGAAGAGGCGCTGCACGGCGCCGACAGCGCCGCGCTGCACGCCTGGCTCGAACGCCAGGGGCCGTGGTCCGACTTTCCCTTCATCGTGCTGCTGGCCAAGGCGATCGGGCTGCCACAGCCGGGCGCGCGCGCGCGCCTGGCCACGCTGGGCAACCTGATTCTGCTCGAGCGCCCGCTCAACGCCGAGACCCTGCGCAGCGCGGCCGCCTCGGCGCTGCGCGCACGGCGCCGCCAGTACCAGGCGCGCGCCGTGCTGGCCGACCGCGAACGCACCGCGGCCAGCCTGGGCCGGAGCCAGGCGGCGCTGGTGGCGCTCAACGAAACGCTCGAGTCGCGCATCGAAGAGCGCACGCGCGCCCTGGCCCAGGCCAACGACCGCCTGATGAACGAAGTGATCGAGCGCGAGCGGGTGCAGCAGGCCATGGTCCAGTACCAGAAGATGGAGGCGGTGGGGCGCCTGACCGGTGGCATCGCGCACGACTTCAACAACCTGCTCAACGTGGTGCAGGGCAGCATGGACCTGATCCTGCTGAAGTCGCAGGACGAATTCGTGCGCGCGCGCGCCGAGATCGCGCGTCGCTCGTGCCAGCGCGGCGGCAAGCTCACCGGCCAGCTGCTGGCGTTTGCGCGCAACCAGAGCCTGGACCTGCGCGCGATCGACCTGCAGGCGCTGTTCGACGGCGTGCGCGAGCTGGTGGCGACCTCGCTCGGCTCCTCGATCCGGCTCGGCTTCGAGGTGGCGCCCGATTGTCCCGGCGCGCTGGCCGACGCCAACCAGATGGAGATGGCGCTGCTGAACCTGGCCATCAATGCGCGCGACGCGATGCAGGACGGCGGCCGCATCGATTTCAGCGCCGCGCCCGCCGCGTCGCCCGCCGGTTTCCTGCCGGACGGCGACTACGTGCGCATCGCGGTGGCCGACAGCGGCGCCGGGATGGCGCCGGACATCCTGGCCAAGGTGTTCGAACCGTTCTTCACCACCAAGGGCGTGGGCAAGGGCACCGGCCTGGGCCTGAGCCAGGTGTACGGCATGGCCCAGCAGTCCGGCGGCGGCGCGCGCATCCTGAGCGAGCCGGGGCAGGGCACGACGGTCGAGATCTGGCTGCGCGCGGCCGGCACGCTCGATGCCGCGCCGCCGGTGCGGGCGGCGGCGCGGGCGGCGGCAGCGCGCCCGGCGCGCATCCTGATCGTCGAGGACGACGACTTCGTGCGCGAGTCGATGGTGTCTTCGCTGGAGGCGCTCGGCCACCAGGTGACGCAGGCGGCCGATGGCGCCGCCGGACTGCGCGCGCTGGAAGCGGCGGCGCCCGAGCTCCTGATCACCGACTACCTGATGCCGGGCATCACCGGCGCCGAACTGATGGAGCGGGCGCGCGCGCTGTATCCGGAGCTGCCGATGATCATCGCCACCGGCTACGCCGACATGAAGGCGATCGAGCAGGCGCTGGGCGACGGCCTGGTGCTGCGCAAACCCTTCCAGCTGGCCGAACTGGCGCTCAGCGTCGAACGCGCGCTGGCGAGCCGGCGCGGCACAGGTTTGCAGCCCGGGTCCGGGCCGCCGCTGGAGCGCCCGGCATGATGCCGGCCGACGATGGCTTTGATTATGAAGCGGCGCTGGCGGCCTGCGCGCGCGGCGAGCGCCAGGCGCTGCGCCGCCTGTACGACCGCGACAGCGCGCGCCTGCTGGGCGTGGCGCTGCGCATCGTGCGCGAGCGCGGGCTGGCCGAAGACGTGCTGCACGACGCTTTCGTGAGCATCTGGACCCGCGCGGCGACCTTCGACGCCACCCGCGGTTCGGCGCGCGGCTGGATGTACACCGTGGTGCGCCACGCGGCGCTGGACGCGGTGCGCGCCGGTGCGCGCGAGGTGGCGGCCGATGGCGACACCCTGGAGGCGCTGGATGTGATCGAGCGCGACGCCGGCGCCGACATGCTGGAGGCGTTCGAACTGCGCCAGGACCTGGGCCGCCTGCACGAGTGCCTGACCCGGCTCGACACGGCCAAGCGCAACAGCATCCTGTACGCCTACGTCGAGGGCTTCTCGCACAGCGAGATCGCCGAGCGCCTCAAGTCGCCGCTGGGCACGGTCAAGGCATGGATCAAGCGCGGCCTGAGCGCGCTGCGGGAGTGCATGGTATGAGCGCCACCACCAATCAGACGCCGCGCGACCCCGACGAGCTGGCCGGCGAATACGTGCTCGGTACGCTGTCGCAGGAAGACCGGCGCCGGGTCGACGCGGCCCTGCCGCACGACGCCACGCTGCGCGCCGCCGTCGGCGACTGGGAACGGCGCCTGCTGCCGCTGAGCGGCATGGTCGATCCGGTGGCGCCGCCGCCGGCCTTGTGGCGCCGGATCGAGCGCAGCCTGGGCGCCGCGCCCGCATCTGCGCCTGCATCTGCGCCGGCGCCGCAGCCTGCCGCACGCGCATCGTGGTGGGAACGCCTGGGCCTGTGGCGCGGCCTGGCCGCCGGCGGGTTCGCCGCCGCCGCGATCATGGCGGCGGTGGTCGGCGTGCGCCTGCACGAGGTGGCGCAGCCGCACTTGATGGTGGTGCTTGCGGCGCCGCAGAACGCCACGCCGGGCTGGGTGCTGGAGCTGGTCGGCGACGACACGCTGCGCCTGAAGCAGCTGGTCGAGGCCGAGGTGCCGGCGCAGCGCGCGCTGCAGCTGTGGACCAAGGCCGACGACTGGGCCGGACCGGTGTCGCTGGGCCTGGTGCGGCCGGGCCAGACGCTCGAGGTCAAGCTCGACCGCCTGCCGAAGGTGGTGCCGAACCAGCTGTTCGAGATCACGCTCGAGCCGGAGCAGGGCTCGCCGATCGGACGTCCGACCGGGCCGATCCTGTACATCGGGCGCGCGGTGAAGGTGGGATAAGGCTGACGACCGTCATTGCAGCCGATCGGCGCAATGACGGCCTGCGAGGTGCCGGGCCTGGAGCCTCAGCGCACCCAGATCGCGATATCCCGCACCCCGGCCGACCCGCCGATCACCGACGCCGCCGGCGTCGCCGCCCCGTTCACGGGCGTCGCCGCGCCGGTGCTCAAGTCCACCCGGTACAGCGAACTGGCCCCGCCCGCACTCGAGCGCAGCGCCGCCAGTACCAGCCCGTTGGCGCCGCCGCCGATATCCATCCCGCCATCGCCCGCGAACGTCACGCCGAGCGGACCCACATTGCTCAAGGTGCCGTCGTTCGGCGGATTCTGCAGCGCCAGCACGCCGCCGGCGCTGTCGATGTCGAACAGCTGGGTTGTGGTCGCGCCCGGGACGCTGTTGGTGTAGGCCGCCGCACTGACCACGGCCGGCGCCGCGGCGCGGTTGATGTTGCCGTCGGTGGTGGTGGCGCCGGTGTCGACGTTGATGCGCAGGCTCTGGCCGCTGTTGCCGATCACGCGCAGGCGGTCGGCCACCGGGTTGAAGTCGACCGCGAACGCGCTGCCCTGCAGGCTGCCGTAGGGGGCCGTGGTGTCGGCGGCGTCGGCCGTCAGCGTCGCCCTGACCGTGGCCGCGCCGGTGGCCGGATCGATCGTCACCAGCCGCCCGCCCGAGCTCAAGCCCCACAGCACGCCGTCCTTCGGCCGCACGTCGATGCCGACCAGCCCTTCGTCGCCGTTCAGGCCGGTGATCGGACGCTCGCTGTCGATCGTGTTCGGCGTCGCCGCCTTGAAGCCGAGCAGGCGGTTGGCGTCGCTCAGCGCCAGCACGGTGGCGCTTTGCGCGCGCAGCGCCAGGCCGCGGATGTCTTCGGTCACGCCCAGCGCGCCGACCAGGGTGGCGGCGCTGGCGCCGCCGCCGGCGTTCAGGTTCACGCTGTACAGGTTGCGCGCGCCGCCGACGGTGGCGGCCAGGTAGCCGAGGTTGGTGCGGGCGTCGATGTCGAAGCCGCTGGCGCTGCCGGCCGCCACGCCCAGCGCCATCGGGCTGGCCAGGGTGCCGTTGTTGGGCGGGTTCTGCACGTACAGCGTGCCGCTCGCGCCGTCGATGCCGTACAGGGTGGTGGCAGCGGTGCCGGCGAACGAATTGGTGTACGCCGACGCCGTGATCGCGGTGTTGGCCGCGCCGCCGTTGATGTCGCCGTCGGTGGTGGTGGCGCCGCTGTCGACGTTGATGCGCAGGCTCTGGCCGGTATTGCTGACGATGCGCAGGCGGTCCGCCACCGGGTTGAAGTCGACGCCGAACGCAGTGCCATTCAGGCCGGCATACGGCGCGCTGGTGTCGGCGGGATCGGCGCTCAGGGTGCTTCTCAAGGTGGCGGCGCCGCTGGCGCTGTCGATCGTGTACAGGCGCCCGCCGGAGCCGACCGCGTACAGCTTGCCGTCGGCCGGACGCACGTCGATGCCGACCAGACTGTCGCCGCCCTGCAGGCCCTGAATCGCGACGTTGGTGCGGATCGTGGCCGGGGTGTCGCGGTTGAACGACAGCAGCCGGTTGCTGGCGGTGAGGACGAATACGTCGCCGGCCGCCATCGCCGGCGCAGTAACCGGCGGCGTGCCGGTTTGATCGTCATTGCTGCTGCCGCAGGCGCTCAGGGCGAGGGCGATCGACGAAACGAGGACGAGCTTGGCGAATCGTGGTTGGTGCATGGTGATCTCCGGTTGTAGGTGGCGAAACAGTGGATGAACCTGTTGCAAGCGCATGGTTGCCATCACGGCCCCCATGCCTTCACCGGTACTACGCATCGGATGCGCGATTGGATGCACCTTTCGCAAAATTTATTTCAGCCTGGTCGGCTGGTCGATGGTTGCCCAAGATATGTCCTGCCGCACGAACCGAAAATCGACTGAAAACGGTTCGTGTCAGAACGATATGAACCGACAGGCTGGTCGTTAAGCGAGATTTGTGGCAGTCGAAGCGGTTCATCAGCACTACAATTGCCGGCTCTAGCAGTTGTCAGGCGCTGGCGCTGCAGAGTGTTGAAAGAGGAATTGAATGCATGTAGTTCTTGTTGTCGAGCCAGAAGTCGCCGACGCCGATCAGGTGTTGCAGCGCCTGGGCCGCGATTGCGTCGCCATCCGTGTAGCCAGCCCGTTGCGGGCCGTCTACGCATTGCACGCTGTGCAATTTACTAGTGTGGTCGTCGCGCTCGACCGGGTCGATGCGCACGACTATGCGTCGCTGTTCGCCACGTTGCGCACCATCGCCCCGGGCACGGTCGTCATCTGCGTGCCGCCATTGCCCGTACAGCGCATTGCATCGCACGAAGCTGCGGCCGACACGCGGGAAAGCAGAAATGGCGCGCTCGTGTCCTGAGCCACGCATCCACACAAAACAAAAGGCGCCCAGGAAATTCCTGCGCGCCTTTTTAGTTACTGAACAGTGAAACGCTGCCGGATCAGCGGTTCGGCGTCACCCGCCACACCACGTTGGCCAGGTCGTCGGCCACGATCAGCGCGCCTTTCGGATCGACCGTGACGCCCACCGGACGCCCGCGCGTCTTGCCGTCGGCGTCGCGGAAGCCGGTGACGAAGTCGATTGGCTCGCCGGCCGGCCGGCCGCCCGCGAACGGCACGAAGATTACCTTGTAGCCGACCGGATTGGCGCGGTTCCAGCTGCCGTGCTCGCCCACGAAGGCGCCGTTGGCGAATTTCGCGCCCATCACCGGCTGCGAGAAGCTCAGGCCGAGGGCGGCGACGTGCGAGCCCAGGCTGTAGTCGGGCTTGATGGCGGCCGCGACCTTCTTGGGATTTTCCGGCTTCACGCGCGGATCGACGTTCTGGCCCCAGTAGCTGTACGGCCAGCCGTAGAAGCCGCCTTCGCGCACCGAGGTCAGGTAGTCCGGCACCAGGTCCGGGCCCAGTTCGTCGCGCTCGTTGACCACCGACCACAGCTGGCCGGTTTCCGGATGGATCGCCAGCGCGGTCGGGTTGCGCAGGCCGGTCGCGTACGGTTTATAGGTGCGGGTGTTGACGTCGATCTGCCATACCATGGCGCGGTCGACTTCGGCTTCCATGCCGCGCTCGGTGATGTTGCTGTTGGAACCGATGCCGACGTAGACGTAGCGGCCATCGGGGCTGATGGTCATCGCCTTGGTCCAGTGGTGGTTGATCTCGGACGGCAGCTGGGTGATGGTGGTCGGCGCCGCCGCGGCCGCGGTCTGGCCTTCGCTGTAGTCGAAGCGCACCAGCGCGTCCTGGTTGGCGACGTAGATCTTGTTGTCGAAGAAGGCCAGGCCGTAGGGCGCGTTCAGGTTGTCCGCGAACACGGTCTTCAGTTCGTACTTGCCGTCGCCGTCGGCGTCGCGCAGCAGGGTCAGGCGGTTGCCGCTCTTGACCTTGGTGTTGCCCTTGGCTTTGATGTAGCCGGCAATCACGTCCTTCGGCTTCAGCTTGGCCGCGTTGCCGCCGCGGCCTTCGGCCACCAGGATGTCGCCGTTCGGCAGCACCAGGGTCTGGCGTGGAATCTGCAGGTCGCCCGCGATCGCTGTGACGCTATAGCCTTCGGGCACGGTCGGCTTCTGGTCGCCCCATGGGGTCGGTTCCGCGATCTTCATGCTCGGCAGCAGGCCGCGCTGCGGCGCCGGCAGTTTCGGATCGGCGCCGTGCGCCAGGGTATCGCCGCCCTTGTCGTTGCAGGCGCTCACCAGCAGCGCCACGCCGACCATCGTCAGTGTGCTCAAGCGTTTCATTGGACACCTCCTGCGCGCGGGATGCGCTGGCTCAGTCCGATCCAGGCGGTCACGCAGATCAGGATCGACACGATCACCGATAGCACCAGGCCGGCCGGCATGACGGCCCAGGCGTCCTTGGCGTGCTGGAAGCAATTGACCAGGCCCAGTGCCCAGGTGATCAGCAGCAGCACGAAATAGGTCAGCGGCTGGCCCGACTTGCGCGGCGCGCGCAGCAGGTTGACCAGCGCGAACAGCAGGGCAATTCCGCTGAACAGTTCGGCACCGGCGAGCAGCCATGAGGCGAAGTTGCTCCACTGGATCTGGTAAGTGTTGGAATAGGCGATATCGCTCAGCAGGGCGCCGACGAACAGGGGCACGCTGCCGGCCAGGAAAATGGCGTGCAGCGGGCCGGGCGGGTGCGCGGGATGGCTGTGATAAGCCGGCGCGGCCGTGGTGACAGGAGTCATCGAGTGGTCCTCGTAGTGATGTGATTGTCGAAATCATATCGATTACTGGAAGTTGCCGGCGCATGGTTGATTCGCGGCGATGCTGAATGGAACGCACCGTCTTTGTCCCGGCGCGGCGCCGCATTCGATGCTTGATAATCAAGATATCCATCCTAAGCTGGTAAGAGTCAGCGCAGTGTCCTGCGCGTCTTTACCCATCATTTCAGGAGGTTATCATGCTGCAACCAAGCGAAATCCAACAACGTTTCAGCCACGTCCAGCAAGTCGTGAACCAGGCCGAGGAAGTCTGCCGCAACGACCAGAGCGTGCCGAACGAGATCCGCGACTGCATCCAGAAACTGGCCCACGAGACCGACCGCGCGCAAAGCGTGATGCAGTCGAACGACCAGTCCGACATGGTCCAGTGCATCGACGACCTGGAAGCGATCGGCGACGAAGCCAAGCGCGTGTGCACCAGCACCCGTCCGTCGCCGCAGGTGCAGTCGGTGGTCGTGCGCGTGCACGACGAGCTGTCGAACCTGAAGCACCAGCTGCACTGATCCACGCTGTGCCGGCGCCCGCCGGCCAGCGCCTACAGCACGCCGCGTGCGCGCAAGGCGGCGATCTCGGCTTCGCTCCGGCCCAGCACCTCGCGCAACACCTCGCCGGTGTGCTGGCCCAGCAGGGGCGGGGCCACGCCGCTGGTCGCGGGCGTGGCCGACATCCGGATCGGATTGCGCACCAGCCTGACCTGGCCCGCGTCGGGATGCGGCAGGTCGATCGCCATCCCGCGCGCCTGCACCTGCTCGTTGGCGAACACTTCTCCCACATCGTTGATCGGCCCGCAGGGTACGCCGGCCGCTTCCAGCAGCGCGATCCATTCGTCGCGCGGCTTCTGTTTCACCATCTCGGCCAGCAGCGGCACCAGCACGTCGCGCCCCTGCACGCGCTGCGGATTGGTAGCGAAGCGCGCGTCGTTCGCCAGCTCGGGCCGGCCGCCCGCTTCCACGAACTTGCGGTACTGGCCGTCGTTGCCGGTGGCGACGATGATGTGGCCGTCCGCACAGGCGAAGGTTTGATAGGGCACGATGTTGGCGTGCGCATTGCCCCAGCGCTGCGGCGCCTTGCCGCTGTTGAGGTAATTGCTGCCGACGTTGGCCAGCATCGCCACCTGCGTGTCGAGCAGCGCCATGTCGATGTACTGGCCTTCGCCGGTGCGGTCGCGATGCGTCAGCGCCGCCAGCACGGCGACGGTGGCGTACATGCCGGTCATCAGGTCGGTCAGCGCCACGCCGGTCTTTTGCGGGCCGCCGCCGGGCAGGTCGTCGCGTTCGCCGGTGACCGACATCAGGCCGCCCATGCCCTGGATCAGGAAGTCGTAGCCGGCGCGGTGCGCGTACGGGCCGTCCTGGCCGAAGCCGGTGATCGAGCAGTAGACGATGTCGGGCCTGACGCTTTTCAGCGACTCGTAGTCGAGGCCGTAGCGCTTCAACTGGCCGACCTTGAAGTTCTCGAGCACCACGTCGCAGTGGCGCGCCAGCTCGCGCAAGAGTTCCTGGCCTTCCGGGCTGGCGATGTCCACCGTGACCGAGCGCTTGCCGCGGTTGGCGCTGAGGTAGTAGGCGGCTTCGGTGGTGTCTAAACCAGCGGCATCCTTCGCATACGGCGGACCCCAGGCGCGGGTGTCGTCGCCGCTGCCGGGGCGCTCGATCTTGATCACGTCGGCGCCCAGGTCGGCCAGGTTCTGCGCACACCACGGGCCGGCCAGCACGCGCGACAGGTCGAGCACGCGGATGTGGCCGAGCGCCCTGGGCAGGGTGGAAGGATGGGTGCCGGGGTGCGTCATGTCGCCGTTCCTGTCGTTCGCTGTGAAGCGGCGATTATAGCTGGCCGTCGCGCAGGCCTTATCCCGGGAACGCGGCCAGGCCGGGCGCACCCGAGCCGGCAGGCCCCGGCGTACGCGCCACGTTCATCACCCAGCACACCATGGCGAAATAGCCGGCCAGCGTGGTCAGCTCCACCGCACCGGGCGTGCCGAAGCAGGACACCGCTTCGGCGTAGGTAGCGTCGCTCACGCCGTGCCGTTGCAGCAGTTCGCGGGTGAAGTCGACCGCGCAGGCCTGTTCGGCAGGCAGCGCGCGCGGGTGGCGGCCGGCCAGCAGCGCGTCGATCGCGTCCTGCGCCACGCCGGCCTTGACTGCCAGCGGCGCGTGGGTCTGCCATTCGAACTGGTTGCCAACCTCGCGCGCCACCACGCAGATCGTCAGTTCGCGGATCGCGTCGGGCAGCGTGCCGTCGAAGCGCAGCGCTTCGCCGAGTTTGCCGACGCGCTCCATCAGCACCGGCGTCTGCAGCAGCGGCACGAAGGGGCCGAAGATCGCCTTGCGCGGGCCGTTGATGATGGCGTCCGCCGCTGCCTGCTGGGTCTCGTCCATGGCCTCGCGCGCGGGAATCGCGATGCGCTCGGAATTGGCGGCGCCGAAGCCTTGCGCGGTGGCGCCGGGGCGAAGAGGGTCGTTCATGCGGTGCTCCTTAGTTGGTTGAATGATGGCGCCGTTCATGGCGCCACAGATACCAGGCGCTCGCCAGCAGGCCGGCCGCGGAAAGCGCCAGCGCCAGGTCGAGCGCGATGGTGTGATCCGACACCACGTGGCCGATGGCGGCCGAGACGATCGGCCCCATCAACTGCCCGAACGCGAAGCCGGCGGTCATGCGGCCCAGCACCGCGGTCGGATTGTGGGCCACGCGGCCGCGCGCTTCCTGCATGCCGACCATGGTGATCACCATGAAGGTGCCGCCGACCAGCAGCGCCGAGGCGATCACGCCGGACAGCGCCGGCCACACGATCGGCAGCAGCACGCCCAGCGCCATGGCCAGGTGGCAGGTGGCCCACACGGCTGCGCGGTTGGCGCTCTTGAGCAGCGCCGCCACAACGATCGTGGAGATGGCGGCGGCGCTGCCGAACAGAGGCCAGGCCCAGCCGAAGACGTGCGGATCGTCGACCACCTGGCGCGCCAGCGCCGGCAGGTAGGTGGCGGGCAGGATGTAGCCGAAGCCGAACAGGGCGTAGCAGGCCACCAGGCCGGCGGTGCCCGCCGGCGCAGCGGGTGGCGAATGCGCTGCGTGCGCCGATGGCGCCGCGTCGGCCATCGGCGGCGGGGCCGGCAAGCGCAAACTCACGAGTAGAGGAACGATGCTCGCCAGCGCCGCCAGAGCGCCGAGGTCTACCCACAGCGCCAGCGCCGACGCTTCGAAGCCGGGCGCGACCAGGCAGAACACGCCGGCCGCCGCGATGCCCAGCCCGACCCCGGCGAACAGCGCCCCGGCCAGGTGCGGCCGTCCGAGGCTGGCCAGCCAGCCCAGTCCCCATGCGGTGGTGGCCACCAGCGTCCAGGCGCTGAGCGCGCCGGCGACGAAGCGCAGGACCGTCCAGGTGGCGACCGACGAGGCCCAGCCGACGGCGGCGGTGACGGTCACGGTGGCCAGCAGGCCGAGGGCGAGCAGCGTCGCGGGGCGCAACCCGAGGCGCGCCGCCAGCAGGGCGCCGACCAGGTAGCCGAGGTAGTTGCTGGCGGCGAGCAGCGCGCCGGACGGGGCGTCCAGCAGGCCGTCGCGCACCATCAGCGGAAACAGCGGAGTAAAGGCAAAGCGGCCGACGCCCATGGCAACGGCCAGCGCGATCATGGCGGCGAGGCACACCAGCCGGGCGTCGCGGCGCCGGGCGGCATGCAGGATGGAGGATTCGTTCATGGGCGTCATTAGAACGCAATTCGCCGAACCTCGTACGAGGCGCCCCGGTTCCGGCCCCGCCACGCCGACGGTCAGGCACGCTGCGACGGGTCCAATAATCCGGCCGCGAACAGGTCGCGCTCGCGGTCAACGATGCCGTCGACGGTGCGCTCGTCGATTCCCATCGCTTCGAGCACGAAGCTCGACAGCTGCAGGCTCGCTTCCAGCGTCTCGGGCACCACCACGCTGGCGCCGGCCTGGCGCAGGATACGCGCGTGCCGCTCGTCGCGCGAGCGCACGAACAGCTGCACGTGCGGGAATTCGCGCCGGATGCCGCGCACCGCCTGCAGCGCGGCGGTCGGCTGGTCCATCGTCAGCACGATCGCCGGCGCGTCGCCGGCATGCACGCGGCGCAGCAGCTCGGGCCGCGCAGCGTTGCCGAACCAGACCGGCAATCCGTCGGCGCGCAGCTGCGCCACCAGGCGCGCATCGTTCTCGAAAGCGACGAACGGAATGCCCTGGTCCGCCAGCAGCTTGCCCAGTTGCTGGCCGACGCGCCCGAAGCCGGCCACGATCACCTGGCCGCGCACGGCCGGCAGCATTTGCTCGTCGCTATATTCCGCCTGCGCGCGCGCGATGCTGTCGGAACGCTCGCCGATGGCGCGGCCCAGGCGCGCCAGCAGCGGCGTGATGAACAGCGACAGGCCGACCGCCAGCATCACGCGCGCGCCCAGCGCCGGGTCGAGCACGCGGGTGCCGATCGCGTAGCCGATCACGATGAAAGCGAATTCGCCGCCCTGGCCCAGCAGCAGGCCGCCCTCCAGCGCCCGGCCCCACGGCATGCCGCCGGTCTTCAGCAGCACCGCCACCACCAGCGCCTTGAGCAGCACCAGGCCGGCCACGAAGGCGGCCAGCCATAACGGGTGTTCGACGATCTGGCGCGTGTCGATGGTCATCCCGACCGTCATGAAGAACAGGCCCATGAGCAGGCCCTTGAACGGCTCGACCATCAGCTCGACCTCGTGCTTGAATTCGGTCTCGGCCAGCAGCAGGCCGGCGATCAGCGCGCCCAGCGCCATCGACAGTCCGGCGGCGGCGGACAGGGCGGCGATGCCGAAGGTCGACAACAGGATCAGGGCCATGAACACGTCCGGCTGGCGCTGGCGCGCAAAGGCGCGAAACAGCGGATGCACCACGCGAGCGCCGGCCAGCCAGATCAGGGCGATGGCGCCGGCCGCCTTGGCCAGCGCGACGATCGACAGCAGCGCCACGCTGTCGCCGCCGCCGGCGCCCTTGCCGAGGGCGCCGATCAGGACCAGGATCGGCACCACCGCCAGGTCTTGCAGCATCAGGATGGCAAAGGCGGCCTGGCCGAGCGGGGTGCCGGTGCTTTGCTGCTGGCTCATCAGCTGCATGACGATGGCGGTCGAGGACAGCGACAGCACCAGTCCCAGGATCGCGGCCGTCTGCGCCGGCTGGCCGGCCAGCCACAGGGCGCCGCCGAGCAGCGCGGTGGAGGCCAGCACCTGCGCGCTGCCGGCGCCGAACACCCATCGGCGCATCGACCACAGGCGCGCGGCCGAGAGCTCCAGGCCGATCATGAACATCAGGAACAGCACGCCGATTTCGGCCAGCATCGACACGCCCGGGCCGGCGGGGAAGGTGAGGGCGGCGAGCCAGGGAACGTCACCCGCCAGCAGCCCCAGACCGAAGGGGCCGAGCAGGGCGCCGACCGCCAGAAATCCGAGCACCTGGTTGATGCGCAGGCGTTGCAGCAGCGGGATCAGGATGCCGGCGAGGATCAGGAACAGCAGGATTTCGCGCAGGAAGGGGAAGGCGTGTTGGTCGTGCACGGCGGTGGGCTAGTGGTGGAGGGCCCGGGTATTTTAGCGCTCGTGCTGGAGGGGACTTGCGGTTTTTGACTCTGGTGGATTTTTCGTTGCGGCTTCGGGAGGGAACTTGGGTCCCCGCCCTCGCGGGGACGACGGGATAACTAACGTGGCCGAAGTCGGACTCCCAACGACGCCACCACCTTACATCAACGTCGTCCCCGCGAAGGCGGGGACCCAAGTCCGTCGCGTACCGATAACCCATCACGCGGCCATCGGCCGCGCTTAACCATACAAACCGATCAGGTCCCCGACTGCACCGCCTCGACCTCATCGGCCTCGGCCTGGCTATCGCCACCGGCCACCTGCTGCCGCCCCTCGGCCTCCTGCTCCAGCGCCTTGCGCTCGGCCCGATCCGCATTGCGCAGCGCGATATAACGACGCAATGCATCATCCAGCGCCGGCAGCAAGGCCCCACGCTCGCTGTGCAGCGACGAATACGCCGGCCGCGCCGCCGTGAAGCCGAACTCGGTCGCGGGCCGCGCTTCCAGCCGCGCCGCATCGACTCCCGCCAGCTCGGCCGCGCGGCGCGCCAGTTCGGCCCAGGTCAGCTCGCCCTTGTTGGCCAGGTGCCAGATGCCGGCTTCGCGGTCCACGGCCAGGTCCAGGCAGGCGTGCACCAGGTCCGGCACGTAGGTCGGGGTGATGGTCATGTCGCTGGCCGCCACGAACGGGTCGCCGCGCTCCAGGGCTTCCAATGCCAGGGTCACGAAGTTGTGCTTGTCCCAGGGCCCGAAGAAGGCGCTGGTGCGCACCACCAGGGCGCCCGGATGGTTGTCCAGTACCGCGCGCTCGGCCGCGGCCTTGGTGCGGCCGTAGACATTGAGCGGATTGACCTCGTCGGATTCGACGTACGGACGCTCGTTGCGGCCGTCGAATACCAGGTCGCTCGAGAAGGTGGTCAAGTGCACGCCGTGGCGCGCGCAGGCGGCGGCCAGGGTGGCGGCGCCGAAGGTGTTTTCGCGCTCGCAGCGTTCGATGTCGTTTTCGGCGTCGTCCACCCGCACGTAGCCGCAGGTGTTGACCACCGCCCATGGCTTGTATTTGGCCAGCGCGCGCTCGACCGAATCGGCGTCGGCAATGTCCATGTCCTGGCGCGACAGCAGGCGGTGCGCCAGGTTGCGCTTCTCGCAGATGCGGGCGAAGGCCTGGCCCAGGGTGCCGGTGGCGCCCAGGATCAGGATCGGCGCCGCCTCGATGCCGACCAGGCGATGGCCGTCGGCCGAGATCGAAGTCAGCGCATCGGGCGTGGCCACCGGCTGGCACAGGTGGCGGCCCGGCCGGCGCCACCAGCCCTGGGCGCGCAGCACCGGGTGCGACAGCGGCGCGCCGCTCGACAGCTCGCGCATCATCGCCGCCAGCGCGGTCGGGCGCGGCAGCGGCGAACGGACGTCGAGCGGGCCCGGCTCGTAGTAGCCGCGGTTGGCCGTGACCAGGCAGTTCCAGTCGAACGAGCCGAGCAGGGCCCAGACCGTTACCGCGCGCACGTCGACGCCGTTGTCGCGCGACTGCTGCGCCGCTTCCCAGATCTCGAGCAGCCAGCGCATCTGGTCTTCGNGCCGAGCAGGGCCCAGACCGTTACCGCGCGCACGTCGACGCCGTTGTCGCGCGACTGCTGCGCCGCTTCCCAGATCTCGAGCAGCCAGCGCATCTGGTCTTCGCGGTTGGCGTCGATGTGGGCTTCGGTGATCGCCAGCGGGATGCCGTAGCGGTCCCAGACTTCGGACAGCAGCGGGGCGATGCCCGGCGTCGGCGTGGCCAGCGCGCGCGAGGCCTCGATGTCGGCGCACGGGATGCCGTCGGCCACGCCGCGGTGGTGTTCCGGATAGCGCTCCGGACGGTGATCCAGCCAGCGCTCGCTGGTGACGTAGTAATTGACGCCGATGATGTCGGGCGGGCAGGTGTTGTCGCGGAACCAGAGGAACTCTTCGGCGGCGATGCCGGTGCGCAGCAGGTAGTTCCACAGCTTGTGCTGCGGACCGACCATACCGCACAGCAGGTCCCAGCCCAGCCAGCGCCGTTCGTTGTAGAACTCGGCCACCTTGGCCAGCTCGGGCGTGCTGTAGGTCTTGCCGAGGTCGTCGGTCTGGACCAGTTTGGCGCCTGGGTTGATGGCTCGGATGGCGCGCATCGACAGCACGGTGGCGCGGCACTGGTTGAGCAGGGCCTGGATGAAGGTGCGGTCGTCGCGGCCGTGCGGGTACCACACGCCGTACAGGCCGGCGAAGCGGGCGGTGGTGCAGATTTCGTTGACCGGGGTGTAGTACTCGAGCCAGGGATAGCGCGCGGCGACGGCGCCGGCATAGTCGGCCAGTTGCTGGGCGAAGCCCGGATCGACCAGGCTGGTATGGCGCGGTCCGCTGCCGTGGTGGATCAGGCCGGCGATCGGGGTGACGCCGGCGGCGCGCAGCGCTTCCAGGCGTTCGTCGGGCCAGGCCCAGTCGGCCTTGTCGATGCCGTCCGGGGCGGTGCGTTCCCACAGGATCGGATAGCGGATGGCCTTGATGCCGAGCGCAGCAAAGCGGTCGATGTCGCAGGCGCGGCCGGCGTGGCCGTTACGGTCGAGCTGGCTGAAGTACTGGTCTTGCACGCGGTTGACCGTGCATTCGAGGCCGCCCCAGAGTTCGAGAGGGGTGGCGGGGCTGTTCGTGCTCTTGTTCATGTTTTTCAATCCTTAATCTTATTGCAACAAATTGCCGGCAGTGGGGCGCCCTGGTCAATGAAACGTCATTGGGGAGAGCCCTGCTTGCCCGATCATGGTGCGCGCCGCTGGAAGAGCACGGGTTGACAGCACCGCGTCAACCTGCAACCATGCGGTCCATGATCTTTCCGAAAGCACATCCAACTCTTGCCTGGTGGCGCCGCTGACATCGCGCGGCCCCGGGAAATGATGTGCATTTCAAACTGACGCCGCCTCGATTCAGGTGGCGTCGTCATTGACGCAGGACGGTCGAGGCATCCAACAAGGAACAACTCGATGACCCTGCAAACTTCTTCTACCGCCAATCAAATCATCCTGACCGGCGACCGTCCGACCGGTCCGCTGCATCTGGGCCACTTCGTGGGCAGCCTGCGCGGGCGCGTCGGTTACCAGGACCAGTATCGCCAGTTCGTGATGCTGGCCGACTCCCAGGCGCTGACCGACAATATGGATGATCTGGGTAAGGTACACCGGAACGTGGTGGAGGTGGCGCTCGATTACCTTGCCGTAGGGATTGACCCGACCAAGACGACCATCTTTATCCAGTCGCAAATCCCGGAATTGACCGAGCTCACCTTCTACTACCTGAACCTGGTAACCGTGGCGCGCCTCGAGCGCAACCCGACGGTCAAGGCCGAGATCGTGCTGCGCGGCTTCGAGCGCGACATCCCGGCCGGCTTCCTGACCTATCCGGCCAGCCAGGCCGCCGACATCACCGCCTTCAAGGCCAGCGTGGTGCCGGTGGGCGAAGACCAGATCCCGATGATCGAGCAGTGCAACGAGATCGTGCGTCGTTTCAACCGCACCGTCGGCAAGGAAATCCTGGTCGAAGCCAAGGCATTCGTGCCGGAAGTCGGCCGCCTGCCGGGCATCGACGGCAAGGCCAAGATGAGCAAGTCGCTCGGCAACACCATCAATCTGGGCGCCAGCGCCGACGAGATCCGCGCCGCGGTCAAGAACGTGTACACCGACCCGCTGCACCTGAAGGTGTCGGATCCCGGCCATATCGAGGGCAACGTCGCCTTCACCTACCTGGACGCGTTCGATACCGACAAGGAAGGCCTGGCCGAGATGAAAGCGCACTACCAGCGCGGCGGCCTGGGCGACAGCATCGTCAAGAAGCGCCTGGAGGGCATCCTGCAAGAGCTGCTGGCGCCGATCCGCGCACGTCGCGAAGAGTTCGCCAAGGATCCGGCGCAGGTGATGAAGATGCTGCAGGAAGGCACGATGAAGGCGCGTGAAGTGGCCGCGGCCACGACCGACGAGGTCAAGAAGGCGCTGGGGTTGTCGTACTTCTGATCGGTCAATGTGACGCTGGCCGGATCAAGTCCGGCCAGCGTGCTGTGTGCGTCAGTCAGACGCGTGGTTGCGCCGACTTCAGTCGCGCAGATCGGCCGGCACCTTGCCGCCGTTGGCCGCCAGCTTGTTCATCACCTGGCGGTGCAGCCAGATATTCATCTTGGCCGAATCATTGGTGTCGCCGGTGTAGTTCAGTTCGGCGGCCAGTTCCTTGCGCGACTGCAGGCTGCTGTCCAGGTTCAGCAGCTTGAGCAGGTCGACGATCGAGGTGCGCCAGTTGAGCTGCTGGCCCGACGATTGCTGCATGCCGTTCAGGATCTGTTCGACGTCCACCTGCTGCATGGCAGGCGCTGCAGCCGGGGCTGGCGCGGCCTGTGGGGCAGCCTGTGGCGCGGCCTGCGGAGCAGCTTGCGGCTGGGCCGGTGCGGCGGTCGGGGCGGCCGGAGCCTGCGCCTGGGTCTGCGCTGGTGCGTCGTCTTTTTTGCCTGGGAAAATTTTGTGGAAGATATTGCTTAGGATACCCACTGGACCCTCCTTTTCTGGTGATTGCTTGCGGATGTTTTGCGCCATGTAGCCGAGTGCCACTGCCAGCGCGGCGCCGCCGGCGGCCTTGATCAGCGTCGGGTGTTCGGCATAGAAGTCGCTCATACGGTCGACAATGCCGGGATTCTGCTGTTGCGCCTTTTCGGCGATTTCTTGCACTTGCTCAGGCGAGATCTGCGACGCCTGTTCCGGCGTCACCCTGGCCGGCGCATTGCCGCCAAAGATTTTGGCCAACGCACCGCCCGCGACCGACGACAGCAGTGCACCATTGCCGCCCAGCAGGTTGGTCAGCATGCCGGCGCGCTGGTCCGGATTGCTCTGGCCGAACAGCTGGCTCACCATCTGCGGGAAAGGCGGGGTCTGGTCCGAGCGCAGGGCGCTGGCGATCCCCTGGGCGATGCTGGCGCGGGGCGCGTTTTGCGCCACCTGGTCGAAGTCATCCGCGGCACGGCCGTTGTTGGCGCCGCCGCCGATGTATTGTTGCAACAGATTTCCTAAATCAAAAGCCATATCCAACTCCTCTTCATCTCTGTCTGGCAACTGGTAAAACGTCAGCGTAGGCACTTCGTCAACCTCACTCTGTTCGTTCACGAACGGTTGGGAACCATCCGCTCGCACCCGGCTTGTGGACAGCGCACTCTGGCGGGCGCTAAGCTGTCGGGATGCCATATCTGCCGCTCACCGTTTTTCTCGTCCTCTATGCTGTCGCCAGCCTCGCGTGGAGCCTGCCGCAAATGGTCGGGGCCGCCTATGCGGTCACCAGCATCAGCTGCTTCATCGCCTATGCCATGGACAAGTCGGCCGCGCGCGCCAGGACCTGGCGCACGCCGGAAACCACGCTCCTGCTGCTGGGGCTGGTCGGCGGCTGGCCGGGCGCCGTGCTGGCCCAGCAATGGTTGCGGCACAAGACCAGCAAGCAGTCATTCCAGTGGAAATTCCAGCTGACGGTGGCCCTCAACCTGGGCCTGTTCGCACTGTTGGCCTGGCGCTTCGGCCAGCAGCAGGCCTGAACCTTGTGAACGAGGATACTGCCATGTGGCCCTATCCGCGCATCCTGGCGCATCGCGGCGGCGGCACGCTGGCGCCGGAAAATACCTTCGCCGGACTGCGCTGCGGCATGCGCCACGGTTTTCGCGCGGTCGAGTTCGACGTGATGCTGGCGCGTGACGGCGTGCCGGTGCTGATGCACGACCCGGCGCTGGGCCGCACCGTGCGCGGCAGCGGCAGCGTGTTCGAGCACGATGCGGCGGACCTGGCGCACATGGATGCCGGCAGCTGGTTCGGTCCCGGCCACGCAGGCGAACCGGTGCCGCTGTTCGGCGCGTTCGCGGCGTTCTGCAAGGCGCACGGGGTGTGGATGAATATCGAGATCAAGCCGGCGCCGGGCTACGAACTGGAAACCGGCGCCGCGGTGGCGCGCTTGACCGCTGAGCTGTTTGCCGACGAGATCGCGGCCGTCGACAGCGCGCGCCTGCCGCTGCTGTCCTCGTTCAGCGACGTGGCGCTGGCGGCGGCGCAGGCCAACGCCCCCGGCTTGCCGCGCGCTTGCCTGATCAGTACCCTGGACGGCGATTGGGAGCGGCGGGCGCGAGCGCTCGGCGCCGTCGCCATCCATACCAATCACCTGCACCTGACGCCGACGCTGGCGCAAGCGGTCAAGGCGCGCGGCTTCGGCTTGTTCTGCTATACGGTCAATGATCCGGCGCGTGCGGCCGAGCTGCTGTCGTGGGGCGTGGACGCCTTCTGCACCGACCGCATCGACCTGATCGCGCCAGACTTCGTGTGATCCGCGCGTCAATATCGGCCTGACTAATATTCCTCTTGCCAGCTAGGCTATAATCGTCCCTTTATATGGCACGCTGCCTCATTCCGCCCTCGATCAGACATGAAATCCTCCGACATCCGCGAAAAGTTCCTGAAGTTCTTTGAATCCAAAGGCCATTCCATCGTGCGCTCCAGCTCGCTGGTGCCGGGCAATGACCCGACCATGCTGCTGACCAATAGCGGGATGGTGCAGTTCAAGGACGTCTTCCTGGGCCTGGATACGCGTCCGTACTCGCGTGCGACCTCGGTGCAGCGCTGCGTGCGCGCCGGCGGCAAGCACAACGACCTGGAAAACGTCGGCTACACCGCGCGTCACCACACTTTCTTCGAGATGCTGGGCAACTTCAGCTTCGGCGACTACTTCAAACGCGACGCCATCAAGTTCGCCTGGGAACTGTTGACCACGGTGTACATGCTGCCGGCCGACAAGCTGACCATCACCGTCTATTTCGAGGACGACGAGGCCTACGACATCTGGGCCAACGAGATCGGCGTGCCGACCGAACGCATCATCCGCATCGGCGACAACAAGGGCAAGCGCTACGCCTCGGACAACTTCTGGCAGATGGCCGACACCGGCCCGTGCGGTCCGTGCACCGAGATCTTCTTCGACCACGGCGCCGACATCTGGGGCGGCCCTCCGGGCTCGCCGGAAGAAGACGGCGACCGCTTCATCGAGATCTGGAACCTGGTGTTCATGCAGTTCAACCGCGACGAAGCCGGCAACCTGAGCCCGCTGCCGAAGCCGTCGATCGACACCGGCATGGGCATGGAACGCCTGGCCGCGGTGCTGCAGCACGTGCACAGCAACTATGAAATCGACCTGTTCCAGAACCTGATCAAGGCCGCTGCGCGCGAAACCGGCGTCACCGACCTGGGCGCCAACTCGCTCAAGGTGATCGCCGACCACATCCGCTCGGCCGCGTTCCTGATCGTCGACGGCACCATTCCGAGCAGCGAAGGCCACGGCTACGTCCTGCGCCGCATCATCCGCCGCGCGCTGCGCCACGGCCACAAGCTGGGCCAGACCAAGCCGTTCTTCCACAAGCTGGTGGCCGACCTCGACCTCGAGATGGGCGAAGCCTATCCGGAACTGCGCGACGCCAAGGACCGTGTGGCGCAAGTGCTGAAGGCCGAAGAAGAGCGCTTCGGCGAAACGCTGGAAAACGGCATGAAGATCCTGGAAGCGCAGCTGGCCAAGGATCCGAACAAGCTGGACGGCGCCACTGCCTTCACCCTGTACGACACCTACGGTTTCCCGCTCGACCTGACCGCCGACATTTGCCGCGAACGCAATGTGACGCTGGACGAAGAAGGTTTCGCCGCCGCGATGGAGCAGCAGAAAAAGACCGCACGCGCCGCCGGCAAGTTCAAGATGGCCGCCAACGTCGAGTACGCAGGCGAGAAGACCAAGTTCGTCGGCTATGAATCGCTGGCCCACAACACCCACGTGCTGGCGCTGTACGCCGACGGTGTGTCGGTGCAGGAACTGAAGGCCGGCCAGGCCGGCATCGTGGTGCTGGACACCACCCCGTTCTACGCCGAATCGGGCGGCCAGGTCGGTGACCAGGGCGCGATCAAGGGCGAAGGCAAGCTGTTCGAAGTCGAAGACACGCTCAAGATCCAGGCCGACGTGTTCGGCCACCACGGCGTGCTGCGCGAAGGTTCGCTGAAGGTCGGCGACACCGTCGATGCGCAAGTCGACACCGTCAAGCGCGGCCGCACCATCCGCAACCACTCGGCCACCCACCTGATGCACAAGGCCCTGCGCGAAGTGCTCGGCACCCACGTGCAGCAGAAGGGCTCGTTGGTCGATCCGGACAAGACCCGCTTCGACTTCAGCCACCCGCAAGCACTCACCGCTGAAGAAATCGCCAAGGTCGAGATGATCGTCAACCGCGAGATCCTGGAAAACCACCCGACCCAGGCCCAGCACATGAGCTTTGACGATGCGGTCAAGCATGGCGCGATGGCGCTGTTCGGCGAGAAGTATGGCGACACCGTGCGCGTGCTGGATATCGGCACCTCGAAAGAGCTGTGCGGCGGCGTCCACGTGACCCGCACCGGCGACATCGGCCTGTTCAAGATCGTGTCGGAAGGCGGCGTCGCCGCCGGCATCCGCCGCGTGGAAGCGGTGACGGGCGAGGGCGCACTGGCGCTGGTGCAGTCGATCAACGCCAAGTTGCTGGCCGCCGCCGGCGCGCTGAAGACCAGCCCGGACGAGCTGACGGGCCGCATCGCTCAGGTGCAGGACCAGGTCAAGACGCTGGAAAAAGAAGTTGCGGCACTGAAGTCGAAGCTGGCCGCCGGCCAGGGCGACGAGCTGCTGACCCAGGCGGTGGACGTGAACGGCATCAAGGTGCTGGCTGCCACCATGGAAGGCGCCGACGTCGCTACCCTGCGTGAAGCGATGGACAAGCTGAAGGACAAGCTGAAGACCGCCGCCATCGTGCTGGCCAGTGTGGCCGACGGCAAGGTGAGCCTGATCGCGGGCGTGACCAAGGACGCCACCGGCAAGGTCAAGGCCGGCGAGCTGGTCAACTTCGTCGCCCAGCAGGTGGGCGGCAAGGGCGGCGGCCGTCCGGACATGGCGCAGGCGGGCGGTACCGATCCGTCGGGCCTGCCGGCGGCACTGGCCGGTGTGGCCGGCTGGGTCGGCGAGCGCGCGTAACCCACCCGCATGGACGCGGCCGCTCGCGGCCGTGCTTCCTGCTCTAGAACGCCGCCTTCGGGCGGCGTTCTGCTTTGGACAACGGGCCGGAATTTATCTCGCCGGCTTGTATCTTCGCCTATTGCGCGCCCCGTTTCGGACCGCATCTTTCGCCGTGACGCACCATGCAGGTGCCGGTTTGTGAGCGTCCTGTACACACTCAATATTAATTCGTCAAGCTTTTAACATTGAGGTTGCAGTCTTGCAACAATCTGTGACTATTTTGGTGCGCTGCGTCATACTGCGGAAATTGGAGTAGTATGCGATTGAAGTTGGACCACTAAATTGAAGGCAAAGCGATGAGCGCTATCACTTTCGACACCGATACCGATACCATGGAATTCCAGAGAGACCTGGATGCACGCGGCCTGAATTGCCCGCTGCCCATCCTCAAAGCCAAGAAGGCGCTTGCCGAGATGGAGAGCGGCGAGGTGCTGCGCATCGTCGCCACCGACACCGGCTCCGTGCGCGACTTCCAGGCTTTCGCCAAACAAACCGGCAACGCCTTGTTGTCGCACTCGCACGTCAACGGCGAGTTCACTTTCCTGATGCGCCGCAAATAATCTGCCGGCAAAGCACAGCCCGTGACGGGGTGGCCACCCCGTCGACCGTCTCCCTGATAAGCTAACGAAAAAAATTAGGCGAATTCCTCTAGCTAAAAATCGCACGATCGTGCTTTAATTTAGCTCGTCGCCTGAATATCTCTTATAATCTAGGCCACTTTCGTTCGTCATCATTCTCATTTTCTAAAGGCACCCTATGAAAGTCCTGGTACCCGTCAAACGCGTGGTCGACTACAACGTCAAGGTCCGCGTCAAATCCGACGGCAGCGGCGTCGATATCGCCAACGTCAAAATGTCGATGAACCCGTTCGACGAGATCGCGCTGGAAGAAGCCACCCGCCTCAAAGAGGGCGGCAAGGTCACCGAAGTGGTGGCGGTATCGGTGGGCGTGACGCAGTGCCAGGAAACCCTGCGTACCGGCATGGCGATCGGCGCCGACCGCGGCATCCTGGTGGAAACCGCCGGCGACACCGAGCCGCTGGCCGTGGCCAAGATCATGAAGGCGCTGGCCGACAAGGAACAGCCACAGCTGATCATCCTGGGCAAGCAGGCGATCGACGACGACTCGAACCAGACCGGCCAGATGCTGGCCTCGCTGCTGGGCTGGCCACAAGCCACCTTCGCCTCGAAAGTCGTGCTGGAAGACGGCAAAGTCACCGTGACGCGCGAAGTCGACGGCGGCCTGGAAACCGTGGCCTTGACGCTGCCTGCGATCATCACCACCGACCTGCGCCTGAACGAGCCGCGCTACGTGACGCTGCCGAACATCATGAAGGCCAAGAAAAAGCCGCTCGAGACCGTCAAGCCGGAAGACCTGGGCGTGGACGTGACGCCGCGCCTGAAGACCCTGAAGGTCGTCGAGCCGGCCAAGCGCTCGGCCGGGGTCATGGTGCCGGACGTGGCGACCCTGGTGCAGAAGCTGCGCACTGAAGCCAAAGTCATCTGAGCCGTCGTCGTCAATTAAAAGATAGGAATCAACATGGTCGCATTAGTCATTGCTGAACACGACAACGGCTCCCTGAAGGGCGCCACCCACCACACCGTGACCGCGGCCGCCCAGTGCGGCGGCGACGTCCACATCCTGGTCGCCGGCTCGGGCTGCGGCGCTGCCGCCGAAGCCGCCGCGAAAATCGCCGGCGTGTCGAAAGTGCTGGTCGCCGACGCGCCGCACTTCGCCGACGGCCTGGCCGAGAATGTGGCCGAGCAGATCCTGGCCCAGGCTGCCTCCGGCGAGTACTCGCACATCCTGGCCCCGGCCACCGCCTTCGGCAAGAACATCCTGCCGCGCGTGGCCGCCAAGCTGGACGTGGCGCAGATTTCCGAAATCACCAAGGTCGATTCGCCCGACACCTTCGAGCGTCCGATTTACGCCGGTAACGCCATCGCCACCGTGCAGTCGAGCGACAAGGTGAAAGTCATCACCGTGCGCGGCACCGGTTTCGATGCCGCCGCCGAAGGTGGTTCGGCGGCGATCGAGAACGTCAGCGCCGTTGCCGACTCGGGCAAGTCGACGTTCGTCGGCCGCGAGCTGGCCAAGTCGGACCGTCCTGAACTGACCGCCGCCAAGGTCATCGTCTCGGGCGGCCGCGGCATCGGTTCGGCCGACAACTTCAAGATCCTGGAGCCGCTGGCCGACAAGCTGGGCGCCGCCATGGGCGCGTCGCGCGCCGCAGTCGACGCCGGCTTCGTGCCGAACGACTGGCAAGTGGGCCAGACCGGCAAGATCGTCGCCCCGACCCTGTACATCGCGGTCGGCATCTCGGGCGCGATCCAGCACCTGGCCGGCATGAAAGACTCGAAGACCATCGTCGCCATCAACAAGGACCCGGAAGCGCCGATCTTCTCGGTGGCCGACTATGGCCTGGTGGGCGACCTGTTCGAGGTCGTGCCGGAACTGGTCAAGGAACTGGGCTGATCCGCCGGCGCGGCGAGCACCAACGCCGCGCCCACTCGAATCGCCAAGAGCGCCGTTCCAGCTTGAGCCGGGACGGCGTTTTTTTTCGCATGCAAGAATAAACAGGAGACAAAGGTGAGCTACAACGCCCCGCTGAAGGACATGCAATTCGTGCTCAACGAGCTGGCCAACCTGCACCAGATCAGCCAACTGCCCGGCTGCGAAGACGCGACCCCGGACACCGTCGAGGCGGTGCTGGAAGAAAACGCCAAGTTCTGCGGCGAGGTGATCGCTCCGCTGAATCATGCGGGCGACAAGGAGCCGAGCTTCTGGAAGGACGGCAGCGTCACCACCTCGAAGGGTTTCCGTGAAGCCTTCCGCGCCTACGCCGACGCCGGCTGGCAAGGTGTCCAGCACCCGCAAGAGTTCGGCGGCCAGGGCTTGCCCAAGCTGGTGGCGACCCCGTGCATGGAAATGCTGCACGGCTCCAACCTGTCGTTCGCGCTGGCGGCCTTGCTGTCCGACGGCGCCATCGAGGCGCTGCTCACTGCCGGTTCCGACGAACAGAAAGCGCGCTTCCTCGAGCCGCTGGTCTCGGGCCAGTGGACCGGCACCATGAATCTGACCGAGCCGCAGGCCGGCTCCGACCTGGCCGCGGTGCGCACACGCGCCGAGCCGCAGGGCGACGGCACCTATAAAATCTTCGGCACCAAGATCTTCATCACGTATGGCGATCACGACATGACCGAGAACATCGTGCACCTGGTGCTGGCGCGCACGCCGGACGCGCCGCCGGGCGTGAAAGGCATCTCGCTGTTCATCGTGCCCAAGTTCATGATCAACGACGACGGTTCGCTGGGCGCGCGCAACGACGTGCACACCGTCTCGCTCGAACACAAGATGGGCATCAAGGCCAGCCCGACCGCGGTGCTGCAGTTTGGCGACAACGGCGGCGCCATCGGCACCCTGGTGGGTGAAGAGAACCGCGGCCTGGAATACATGTTCATCATGATGAATGCGGCCCGCTTCGGCGTCGGCATGCAGGGCATTGGCCTGGCCGAGCACGCCTACCAGCAGGCGGTGGCGTTCGCCAAGGAGCGCATCCAGTCGCGCGAAGTGGCTGGCTCGGCCGGTCCGGTGGCGATCATCAACCACCCGGACGTGCGCCGCATGCTGATGTCGATGCGCGCGCAGACCGAGGCGGCGCGCGCGCTGGCTTATGTCGGCGCGGCGCTGTCCGACCTGGCGCACCATCACCCTGATGAAGCGACGCGCACGGCCAACCTGGCGCTGTACGAATACCTGGTGCCGATCATCAAGGGCTGGTCGACCGAGATGAGCGAGAACGTGGCGCGTGACGGCGTGCAGGTGCATGGCGGCATGGGCTTCATCGAAGAGACCGGCGCGGCGCAGCACTATCGCGACGCCAAGATCCTGACCATTTATGAGGGCACGACCGCGATCCAGGCGAATGACCTGGTCGGCCGCAAGACGGTGCGCGATGGCGGTGCGGTGGCCAGGTCGCTGGTCGCGCAGGTGCGGGCGGTGCAGCAGCAGTTGGGCGACGTGCAGGGCGAGGATTTCGCGGCCATCGCGCGCCGGCTGGGAGAGGGTGCTGCGGCGCTGGAGTCCGTGGTCGAGTATGTCGTGGCGAACGTCAAGTCCGACGTGCGCGCAGTATTCGCGGGCAGCGTGACGTATCTGAAGCTGGCCGGGATCGTGCTGGGCGGCTGGCAGATGGCGCGCGCGGCGCTGGTGGCGCAACGGAAGCTGGAAGCGGGTGAGGGCGATGCGGCGTTTTATCGCGCCAAGATTGCAACGGCACGATTCTTCGCCGATCACATCCTGGTGCAGGCGCCAGGGATGGGTGCGTCGATCACCGAAGGCGCTGTTGGGGTGCTGGCGCTGGACGTAGAGCAGTTCTAAGGTCCGGCGGGCGGGCGTGCGGTTCAGCCGTACGCGCCGCCCGTGTACATGATGTCGAACAGGCGCGCGATCGTCCCGATCAGCACGATCGCCCCCACCATCACAGTGAGCACCAGCAGCACCGGCAACACCCAGTTCGAGCGCGACACCTTTCCACTTCCCGCATTGAAGCGCGCATCCCACTTCTCATCCGGCATCAACCCGAGCACCAGCGCCTCGAGATAGCCGGCGATGAACGACACCAGCACTGGCAGCACCACATAGAACGGATGCGGCTTCACCGCCCCATACAGGATTCCCATCACCGGCAGGCTGCACACGTGCAGCAGGCCGAGCCGGTCGACGCCTCCGCGCAGATAAAAGCGGTGCGCTCCCACTCCGCCCAGCAGCAGGGCCAGCAGGGTGGCGACGGTCTTGTTCTTGTGCGAAGCGGCCATGGGTCTTGTTCAATAGTTCAGGAAAACAACAGTATCAGCCAGAATGGCGGGAATGGCACGCCAAAGGCGACAGGCGGGGCAATCAGGGGAATGGCCGGTAGCGGTGCGACGAAAAATCGGGGATAATGGTGGATTCGGCTGGGACGGCGCGCCCTGTTGTCATTAACGCTTGCTGCTGTTCGGTGTCGCGCGCTATAATCGTCGACTTTCTCCGTCCAGAACAACTTTTTCGGAAATATTATGGTCGTTATTCGTTTGGCTCGTGGTGGCGCTAAAAAGCGTCCGTTCTTCAATATCGTTGCAACCGATTCGCGCAACCGTCGCGATGGTCGTTTCATCGAGCGCATCGGCTTCTACAACCCGATGGCTTCGGGCGCCGAAGTCGGCCTGCGTATCGCTGCTGACCGTCTGGCTCACTGGCAAGGCGTCGGCGCACAACTGTCGCCAACCGTCGCTCGTCTGGTCGCCCAGAACAAGCCGGCTGCTTGATATAGCAAGGTAGTGGATTTGAACGATTCAGCAGCAGGGGTGGCTATCCCCGACGACCTGGTCCAGGTCGGGCATGTGTCCGGTGCGTATGGAATCGTGGGCGGCATCCGTGTCACCCCGTATTCGACCGACGCCGATGCGCTGCTGAACGTCAAGACCTGGTGGATCGACAAGCCGGTCCTGCGCAGCGTCTCGGTACGTAGCGCAAAACTGCACGGTGGCGATGTTGTCGCCACCCTGGTCGGCATGCGCGACCGCGACGAAGCCGAGGCACTGAAAGGCGCCACGGTGCAAGTCGCGCGCAGCGAGTTCCCCCAGCTCGAGGAAGACGAGTATTACTGGTCCGACCTGATCGGTCTGGACGTGGTCAACCTGCAGGGCGAATCCCTGGGCAAGGTGACCGACATGATGCACAACGGCGCGCAATCGATTTTGCGCATCGCTCCGGTGGCCGATCCGGCCGTCGAAGCCAAGGCGCCCGAGCGCCTGGTGCCGTTCGTGGAGCAGTTCGTCAAGACTGTCGACCTCGACAAAAAACTGATTACCCTGGACTGGGGCCTCGATTTTTGAGCCAGTTCACAGCGGAGGAAGAGCGCGATGCAATTTGACGTCGTGAGCTTGTTCCCCGAGATGTTCGCCGCATTGACGCAGTCGGGCGTGACCCGGCGCGCTTTCGAGCAGAAGCGTTGGGGCCTGTCGTTGTGGAATCCACGCGATTTCACGCAAGACCGCCACCGCACCGTGGATGATCGCCCCTATGGCGGCGGCCCCGGCATGGTGATGCTGGCCAAGCCGCTCGAAGCGACGATCAATGCCGCAAAACAGCGTCAAACCGACCTCGGCCTGCCGAGCCCGCGCGTGGTGTTCATGTCGCCGCAAGGCAAGCCATTGACCCACGAACGTGCGATGGCGCTGAAGGACGAGCCGGGCCTGGTGATCCTGTGCGGCCGCTACGAAGCGGTGGACCAGCGCTTGCTGGACCGCTGCGTCGACGAAGAAATTTCGCTCGGCGACTTCGTACTGTCCGGCGGTGAATTGCCTGCCATGGCCCTGATGGACGCCGTGGTGCGCCTGATCCCGGGCGTGCTGGGCGACGATGCCTCGGCGGTCGAAGACAGCTTCGTCAACGGCCTGCTCGATTCGCCGCACTACACGCGGCCGGAAGTGTACGAAGAGATGCCGGTGCCGCCGGTCCTGATGGGCGGCAACCACGCCGAGATCGTCAAGTGGCGCCGCCAGCGCATGCTGGAAGCGACCGCGACGAAACGGCCCGATCTGCTGGACAAGGCGCGCGCCGCCGGCCAGCTGAGCAAGCACGATGAACAGTTTCTTGCAGGCTTAGTCAAACCTGCGGATTGAAGAATATGCGCCGGTAACACAGCGCATGCAATCGCGGGCATGTTGCCCACGGTTCAACCCCATCCTCTACTGGGCGTAGGTAGTGCCAGCAAGATGGTTAATGGAGTCATAAAAATGGATCTGATCCAACAACTCGAGCAAGAAGAAATCGCGCGCCTCGGCCGCACCATCCCTGATTTCGCACCAGGCGACACCGTTGTCGTCAGCGTCAACGTCGTCGAAGGCAACCGCAAGCGCGCCCAGGCATACGAAGGCGTGGTCATCTCGCGTCGTAACCGCGGCCTGAACTCGAACTTCATCGTTCGCAAGATCTCGTCGGGCGAAGGCGTCGAGCGTACGTTCCAGCTGTACTCGCCGCTGATCGCTTCGATCGAAGTCAAGCGTCGTGGTGATGTGCGTCGTGCGAAGCTGTACTACCTGCGTGAACGTTCGGGCAAATCGGCTCGAATCAAAGAAAAACTGCCGCAGCGTAAAGTTGCAGCTGCCAAAGTCGCTGCTGAGTAATAGCGATTGTGGAAAAGAAAAAGGCATCCGCGAGGATGCCTTTTTCTTTTCCAGTGCAACACATGCAACATCGTTAAGGACAAGCCCTTGCCCAAGTTCGTGTTCGATCCCACCCAGTTACCGGTTGCCGGCCTGGCCGGCGAGGCGCCGATCGCGCCCGAGCGCCTGCTGCCCGACGCCTTACGCGCGCGCTTTGCGCAAACCCGACCGTGGGATGCCGAGACGAGCCAGGAGGCCGTTGGACTGACCCAGCCGTTCCGGCGCGCTTCGGTGCTGGTGCCGCTGGTCGAGCGCCCCGACGGCGTCACCGTGCTATTGACGCGCCGCACCGACCACCTGTCCAGCCACGCCGGCCAGATCAGTTTCCCGGGCGGCCGCGCCGAAGAGTTCGACTCGTCGCCGATCGAAACCGCGCTGCGCGAGACCGAGGAGGAAATCGGCCTGCACCGGCGCCATATCGAGATCATCGGCGTGCTGCCGGAGCATTCCACCATCAGCGCCTACCGCGTGACGCCGGTGGTGGCGCTGGTCAAGCCGCCGTTCAAGCTGGTGCCCGATCCGGGCGAAGTGGCGGAAGCGTTCGAGGTACCGCTGGGCTTTTTGATGGATGGCCTGAACCACCAGCGGCGCGAGATCGAGCTGCCGCAGAACGCCGGCACACGGGCCTTCTACAGCATGCCGTACGAGCATTATTTCATCTGGGGCGCCACCGCCGCCATGCTGCGCAACCTGTTCCATTTCCTGCGCGCTTAATCTCGGCGTCTAGCCCGAGGTAACCCTTTCTTACAGGCCCGTATTTGATTCCGGCCGCCTTCTCCGCTATCGTAGCGGGGCAGTCGTATTGCCAAAACAAAAAAGGGTTCCTGAATGACATTTTTCTCCATCCTGTGCGCGCTGCTCATCGAGCAGCTGAAGCCGCTGCGCGCGGATAACCAGGTCTACGCCAGCATCAAAGGTCTTGCCGTGCGTATCGAGAGCTGGTTCAACGCAGGCGAGCAAAAAAATGGCCGTATGGGCTGGATCCTGATGATGCTGGCCCTGATGCTGCCGACCTGGCTGGTCCATTGGGTTTTCATGCGTTATAACCTGGTCTTTTTGGCGTTCACCTGGAACGTCCTGATCGTCTACCTGACCCTGGGTTTTCGCCACTACAGTCACTATTTCACTTCGATCCAGTTCGCCCTCAACGCCGGCGATGAACCGCGCGCGCGCGCCTTGTTGGCCGAGTGGGCGCGCATCGACACGGTCGGCATGGATGCGAGCGAGATCACCCGCATCGCCGTCGAGAAGTCGCTGATCACCACCCACCGCAACGTGTTCGGCGTGTTCTTCTGGTTCCTGATGCCGCTCGGGCCGGCCGGCGCGGTGATGTACCGGGTCTCGGAATACCTGTCGCGTGCCTGGAACGAGCCCGACCACATGCGCAACGAAGCCTTCGGCCAGTTCGCCGCCAAGGCCTTCTATTGGATTGACTGGGTGCCGGTGCGCCTCACCGCGGTCGCGTTCGCCGTGGTCGGCAATTTCGAAGATGCGATCTATGCCTGGCGCAACTTCGCCAGCCGCTGGGCCGACGAGGCGCGCGGCATCATCCTGTCGGCCGGCGGCGGCGCCATGGGTGTGCGCCTCGGCACGCCGAACGAAAATGCGCCACAATTGCTGCCGGCGGATGCGGCGGCGGTGGACCTGAGCGACAGCGAAAGCGACGTCATGCCGGGCGAAGAACCGAACGTGCGCGCCCTGCAGAGCACGGTGGGACTGGTATGGCGGGCGCTGATCCTGTGGATGATCCTGCTGCTGCTGACCTCGAGTGTGGCCTGGCTACGCTGATCGGGCACGGCGGCCCTCGTCCTCAAGTCTTCTATAAGATATAATACTGGTTGAGGTTGTTGTTATCCACGCAGTATTTTCTGTCTGAGCACGCAGGACTATGACCGACTTACCGCAGACCAAGGACGAAGAACTCTCTGGAGAGTTCTTTGTGCTGGGCATGACTAGCAAAGGCAAGCAATTTCGTCCCAGCGACTGGGCCGAGCGCCTGTGCGGCGTCATCGCCTGTTACGCTCCGCGCGCGGCCGGACCGAATGCGCATTTGAAGTACTCCCAGTACGTCCACCCGACTCTGGTGAACGGCGTCAAGGCGGTGGTCGTGAACCGCGCGCTGCAGAAGCTGGAGCCGCTGGCCTACCACTTCGTGGTCAGCTTCGCCAAGGACAACGACCTGCAGGTGGTCGACGCCTGTTTCGTTCCGCCGCCGGGCGGCGCCACGCCGGTGGTGCCGAAGCCGGGTCCGGCCTGAGTTTCCCGAGATTCTTTCCGCCACTGGCGCTTTGATTCAAATCAAAGCGCCAGTTTTGTTTTGGCCTAGCCTCAGGCGACAAATGCCCGGACCTTGATGCCGGGCAGGGGAGAGCATCATGCACATCGGCGAAATCTGTACCGTCCAGACCATCTGCTGCACGCGCGACGACACCGTGCAGGGCGCGGCCATGCTGATGCGGCGCCACCACGTCGGCGACCTGGTGGTGGTCGACGCCGACGGCGGCGGCAGCGTCCCGGTCGGCATCCTGACCGACCGCGACATCGTGATGGCGGTGATCGCGCCGGGCCTCGATCCGGCCAGCCTGCTGGCCGGCGACGTGATGAGCGACGACCTGCTGACCGCCAGCGAAACCGACGACGTCTACGAAACCATCGAGCGCATGCGCCTGCGCGGCATCCGCCGGGTGCCGGTGGTCGATGCGTCCGGCAATCTGAGCGGCATCGTCAGCGCCGACGACCTGCTCGAATTTCTGGCCGAAGAAATGGGCGAACTGTCGCGCATCGGTTCCTGGCAGCAGGCGCACGAACGGCGCGCGCGGCAATAGCGGCGCCGGTTTTCCCCAGCCGCTTTCCCCTTTGTCAACCCGCACTGCGCACAGGCAACGCAGCGCGGGCCGACCTGCTACCATCGCGGATGCAGGTGGGACGGCTGGCGTCCCGCCGTGATGACGGGACACCATGAAATTGATTCTCAAGCTGATCCTCAAGCGCGGCGTGGCCGTGCACGTAATGGCGGGCTGCCTGGCCCTGGTACTGACTCCTGCCGCCGTGGCGCAACCGGCCAAGTCTGCTGCAACGCCGGCTAAACCGGCCGCGGCCCTGCCCAAGGGCGTCACGCTCGGCCCTTCGGTCGAAGGCATCACCGAATACCGCCTGGCCAACGGCCTCAAGGTACTGCTGTTCCCGGACGCATCGCGCCCGACCGTGACCGTCAACGTGACCTACCTGGTCGGCTCGCGCCACGAGAACTATGGCGAGACCGGCATGGCCCACCTGCTCGAACACCTGCTGTTCAAGGGCGCGAAGAATAACAAGGACATCACCAGGCAGTTCGCCGAGCGCGGCATGCAGTTCAACGGCACCACGGGCGCCGACCGCACCAACTATTTCGAATCGTTCCAGGCCTCGAAGGAAAACCTGGACTGGGCGCTGCAGATGGAAGCCGACCGCATGGTCAATTCCTTCGTCTCCGGCGCCGACCTGGCGTCCGAAATGACGGTGGTGCGCAACGAGTTTGAAAGCGGCGAGAACAATCCATACGGCGTGCTGTTCAAGCGCATGCAGAGCGTGGCCTACGACTGGCATTCCTATGGCCGCTCGACCATCGGCAACCGCAGCGATATCGAAAACGTCCGCATCAAGAACCTGCAGGACTTTTATCGCACCTACTACCAGCCCGACAATGCAGTGCTGCTGGTGGCCGGCAAGTTCGATCCGGCCTCGACGCTCACGAATATCAACCGCCTGTTCGGCGCCATCCCGAAGCCGAAGCGCGAACTGCCGCCGTTCTGGACTGTCGAACCGACCCAGGACGGCGAGCGCAGCTTTGCGGTGCGGCGCCAGGGCGACGTCCAGATCGTCACGGTCGGCTACAAGATCCCGTCCGACCTGCACCCGCAAGCCGAAGCGCTCGGCTTCGCTTCCTCGATCCTGGGCGAGGCGCCCAACGGCCGCCTGCACAAGCTGCTGGTCGAGAGCGGCAAGGCGAGCCAGGTGTTCAGCTACGGCCAGACCGGCTATGCGCCCGGCCTGCAAATGTATGGCGCGGTGGTCAAGAAAGACGACCCGGTGGAGCCGGTGCGCGACGCGCTGATCCAGGCGGTCGAGGACCTGGCCAGGACCCCGCCCACAAAAGAAGAACTGGAGCGGGTGCGCCTGGCCTGGCTGAACGCGATCGAACGCAACCTGAACGAGCCGCAGGAAGTCGGCAAGGCGCTGTCCGAACCGGTCTCGCTGGGCGACTGGCGCATGTACTTCCTCAGCCGCGAGCGGGTGCAGAAGATGACGGCCGAGCAGATCACGGCCGCCGCCGCCGGCTACTACCTGCGCAGCAACCGCACGGTCGGCACCTTCATCCCCGAAGAAGCGTCGCAGCGCGCCGCCTTGCCGGCGGCGCCGACCGCAGCTGAAGCTTTGAAGGACTTCAAGCCGGCGGCCTCGACCCTGGTGGCGGAAGACTTCGACCCGAGTCAGGCCAACATCATGAAGCGCACCACGGTGACCACCGCCGGCGGCATGAAACTGGCGCTGCTGCCGAAGAAGAACCGCGGCGAAACCGTGACCGTCGACCTGCGCCTGCATCAAGGCGACGAGAAAAGCCTGTTCGATAAAGGGATCGTGCAGGGCATGACCATGTCAATGCTGGTGCGCGGCACCTCGCGCTACACGCGCGCCCAGCTGGCCGACGAGTTCAGCCGCCTGAAGATCGCCGGTTTCCCGACCAGCTTCCAGACCACGCGCGCCAACCTGCCCGAAGCGCTGAAGCTGATGGCCCACGTGCTGAAGGAGTCAAACTTCCCGGAAAGCGAGTTCGAGCAGATGCGCAAGCAGGTGCTGGTGTCGTTCGAATCGAGCCGCAACGAGCCGCAGAGCGTGGCCAGCTACGCCCTGGGACGCCATTTCAACCGCTATCCGCGCGGCGACGTGCGCTATTCCGGCACGCTGGATGAAGCGATCGACGACGTCCAGAAAGTGCGCCTGGAAGACGTCAAGGCCTTCCACCGCGACTTCTACGGCGCCAGTCCGGCCGAGATGGCGATCGTGGGCGACTTCGATCCCAAGGAAATCACGCCGCTGGTGACCGAACTGTTCGGTTCGTGGCGCGCCAGGCAGCCGTCCGCGCCGGTGCTCGATACCTACGCCGACGTCAAGCCGGCCACCCTGGTGCTGGACACCCCGGACAAGGAAAACGGGTTCTACAGCGCCCGGATCAACCTCGACCTGAACGTCGACGACGCCGACTATCCGGCCTTGAGCCTGGCCAACTACATCTTCGGCGAGGGCGGCCTGAAGTCGCGTCTGATGGACCGCATCCGCCAGAAAGAGGGCCTGTCCTACGGCGGCGGCTCGAGCCTGTCGGCCGGCACGCTCGACCGCGCGGGCAGCTTCAGCATCGGCGCGATTGCCGCGCCGCAGAACCTGGCCAAGGTGGACGCGGCGGTGCGCGCCGAGCTGGCGCGTGCGCTCAAGGACGGCTTCACGGCCGAGGAACTGGCGGGCGCCAAGTCCGGCATCATGCAGCAGCGCCTGCAGGCGCGCACCGACGACGGCGCCCTGGCTTCGGGCTGGACCAATTACCTGTATCGCAACAAGACCTATGAATGGTCGGCCGAATTCGAGCGCAAGCTGAACGCCGTGACGCTGGCGCAATTGAACGCGGCTTTCCGCAAAACGGTCGATCCGGCAAAGCTGTCGGTGGCGATCGCAGGCGATCAGGAAAAAGCGAAAACGGGGAGTGCGGGTGCTTCGGTGGCGATAACGAAAAGTATGCGCTAATCGCAACAAATTCCCGACAAATGCCGTCTGCATTGTGACAAGGGGAGAACGCTTGCGCTAGAATGTTTCCTTTTGGAAGCAAAAGTTTCTCTCAGGGAGTATCATGAAGGCCATCAGCAAGCAGCAGCCGGCAAGCAGTCCGTCGTTTACCGGCAAGGTCGTCCTTGTCACCGGCGCGGCGAGCGGGATCGGCCGCGCGATCGCCCTGGCGTTCGGCCGCGCCGGCGCCTGCGTCGTGGTGGCCGACACCTCGATCGAGGGCGGCCACGCGACGGCCGCCATGATCGTCGAGTCCGGCGGCAAGGCGCTGTTCGTGCAAAGCAATGTGACGCGTGCGAGCGAGGTCGAAGCGCTGGTCGAGAAGACCATCAACTACTATGGCCGGCTCGACTATGCGGTGAACAATGCCGCGGTCGAGGAAGAGCGCCAGCTGCTGGCCGATACCGAGGACGAGCAGTACGAGCGCATCATGAACGTCAACGTCAAGGGCGTCTGGCTGTGCATGAAGTACCAGCTGCGCCAGATGCTCAAGCAGGGCGGCGGCGCGATCGTCAACATGGCCGGCGTCGCCGGCCTGGTCGGCCTGCCGAACCACGCCATCTACGCCGGCAGCAAGCACGCGGTGGTCGGCATGTCGAAGAGCGCCGCCGCCGAGTACGCGCGCGAAGGCATCCGCGTCAACGTGCTGTGCCCGGGCGCGGTCAAGACGCCGATGCTGGCGCGCCTGGTCGAACGCGATGCGGGCAGCGAGAAGCGGCTCAAGGCCTCGCATCCGATGGGACGATTTGCCGAGGCGGCGGAGATTGCGCAGGCGGCGTTGTGGTTGTGCTCGGATGGAGCGTCGTACGTCAACGGGCACGAGATGGTGGTGGATGGCGGGTATACCGCGGTCTGAACCACGGTAGTCCGCTATCCTGAAAACCGTCGTTCCCGCGCAGGCGGGAACCTAAGTCTTGCATGAGCAGCTGCTTACTTTGTCGTTTGTAGCTACGGAACGAACTTGGGTTCCCGCCTTCGCGGGAACGACGGTTTCAAGGGTAACCAAGCGCTCAACTTGTGCACTTGGCTGTGTGCATTCAAGCACTCAGCTCCCCCACGAAATCGACCATATCCCCGCGATAATACGACCGGCAAAACTCCACCGCCCGTCCATCCGCCAGCAAGCCCAGGCGCTCCACGCACAAGCCCGCATCCCCATCGCGCGCCCGTAGCAGTCGCGCCTGCTCGCCCCCGAGCAGCACGGCCGACAAGCGCTGCCGCGCCCGCACCGGCTGGTGCCCCGGCGCCGCCAGCGCCTCGTACAGCGAGTCCGCGACCGCCTCCGGCGACGACAAGGCGAACCCGGCGACGGTCGCATACTCCACGCACATCGGCGTGCCGTCCGCGCAGCGCAGACGATGCAGGCGTAGCACCGGTGAGCCCGGCGGCAAGTCCAGGCGCAGCGCTTCCTCGGGCGTGACCACGCCGGCGGCGCGCTTGAGCCAGGTGCTGCCCGGCGTGCGGCCACGTGCGCGCATGTCTTGCGTGAACGAGTTGAGCGTCGAGAACTGCTTTTCGATGCGGCCGTTGACGAAGTTGCCCGAGCCGGCGCGCCGCACCAGCAGGCCTTGCGCGACCAGCACGTCGATTGCCTTGCGCACCGTGATGCGCGACACGCCCAGTTCCAGCGCCAGCTGGCGCTCGGCGGGCAGGGCGGCGGAGGGGCCGAGCCTGCCTTCTTCGATCGCCTGGCGCAGGGCGTGCTCGAGCTGCGCGTACAGCGGCAGCTTGCCGCCGCTGGCCTGCGCGGCGTCGTGCATCATCTGGAACAGGGGATTCATGCGGCCAGGCTTTATTTTGGCCGCGGATCCTTGAGCGGCTGCTTGACGATCGCCACCCGGCCGGCGCGCACTTCGCGCACGGCGGTGGCCACGGCGCGCGCCACGTTGCGCGTTTCTTCCTGCACTGCGGTGTCCTTGTCAAACGTCTCGTGGCTGTCGGCGTACGATTCGTAATAGCCGATGAAGCGGTCGAGCTGGCCGAAGCTGCCCGAGTTGAGCAGGCCCATCCATTCGAGCCAGTCCGACAGTGAGCGGCGCGTCCCTTCGATGCCGGCCACGTCGCCGTGCACCAGCAGGCCATAGGCGCGCCCGGCCAGGTGCTTCGGATAGTCCCAGCCGTCGCGCTCGATCTGCTTGGCTTCCTCGGCCTTCTTGCCGTGGGTCGACGACGGGTCGGGATTGCCGCCGTCGGCGCACACCAGGCGGTCGATCATGAGCTTGAGCACGGCTGGGGTCTGGTACCAGTAGACCGGCGTGATGATGATCACGCCGTGGGCCAGCACCCAGCGCTCGTAGATTTCGTTCATCCAGTCGTTGACCTGGCGCTCGGCATGATTCGGGTAGCAGCTGCACGGCCAGTGGCACAGCGGCATCGCGGTCGAGACGCAGCCCTTGCATGGGTGGATGTGGCGGTCGTAGTCCGAGTTCAGCAGGCTCAGGTCGAGCACGTCGGCCTCGAAGCCGTCTTCCATCAGCACCTCGCGCGCGATCTGGGACATGCGCCAGCTCTTGGACATTTCGCCAGGGCAGGTGCCGTCATTGCGCGCCGAGGCGTTGATGATCAGGATGCGGTTGCGCCAGTCGGGATCTTTCTGGTGGCGTTCGGCGGCCAGCAGGCGGTCGCGCGCTTCCTTCCATTCCACCGACAGGTCGTACGACGGGTCGGCGAATTCAGGACCGGCCTTGACCGTGTGCGGCGCCTTGCGGCTATTGGTGTAGGCGTCCCAGGCGACTTCCTCGATTGCCGACAGTTGCTGTTCCAGTTCGCCGTAGCCGGGATCCTGGAACGCGCGCCGGAAGCGCAGGTGGAATTCGTTGCGTCCCAGTTTGGCAGGTGCCTGTCCCTTGCGCACTGTCGTCGTCATGTCGCATCCGATGCAAATAGGGCAATTATCGGTTGGGGTCGGCGCGGCTAATGTACGGGCGCGCACACAGGAAGGGATCAGCCTCAGGGCGACGGGACAGCGTGAACCGCGGAAGAAAAAAGGCGCTGTCATCGTTAGCTGTGGATGAGCACTGAACTGTC
>NZ_JASNRA010000021.1 GCF_030411955.1 Massilia sp. YIM B02443 | reverse complement strand
ACTTCGGCCGCCGGGAAGCCGGGGAAGATTTCCACGCCCAGCGCCTCCGCCTGCTGGCCGAGCCAGCGCACCACGTTGGCCAGCGAGACGATGTAGTTGCCGTGGTTGGTCAAGGCTTTGGGCACCGCGAAGTTCGGCGTGGCGTACGATTTGGTCTCGGTCAGGAACAGCACGCGGTCTTCCGTCACCGGGGTATTCAGCGGCGCGCCTTTCTCTTTCCAGTCCGGGAACAGTTCGGTGATCGCGCGTGGGTCCATCACCGCGCCCGACAGGATGTGCGCACCCAGCTCGCCGCCTTTTTCCAGCACGCAGACCGAGACTTCGCGGTTCTGCTGCGCCGCCAGCTGCTTCAGGCGAATCGCCGCAGACAGGCCGGCAGGGCCGCCGCCGACGATGACGACGTCATACTCCATTGCCTCGCGCGGGCCGTATTGTTCGAGAAGATTCGTGGTCTCTGTCATGGTGTTTTAAAGAGCGTAAATAGGGTGCGAAAAAAAATTAGCACGAGTGTGCGGGAATTTGCCGGTGAATGCAACTTTCGCGGTATTGTAAGTGCAATATTAGATGGGGCAATCTAATACTCGGCATTTGTGGGATCATTATGCTTTCGCAACTGCGTGGCGCGGCAGCGCCGGGGAGCCGGACGTGGGGATTGAAGTCAATTTCGAAGGCAAGATTGCAATGGTCACCGGCGCATCGAGCGGCCTCGGCGCCCGTTTCGCCAAGGCCCTGGCCGGCGCCGGCGCCCAGGTGGTGCTGGCCTCGCGCCGCACCGAGCGTCTCAAGGAACTGCGCGCCGAGATCGAGGCCGACGGCGGCGCGGCGCACGTGGTGCGGCTCGACGTGACCGACCTCGGCAGCATCAAGGCAGCCATCGCGCACGCCGAGACCGAGGCCGGGCCGATCGACATCCTGGTCAACAACTCGGGCGTGTCGACCACCCAGCGCCTGCTCGACGTCGGCGAGGACGACTACAGCTACATCATGGACACCAATCTGCGCGGCGCCTTCTTCATGGCCCAGCAGACCGCAAAGCGCATGATCGCGCGCGCCAAGGGCGATCCGCGCAAGCAGCACCGTATCGTCAACATCGCCTCGGTGGCGGGCCTGCGCGTGCTGCCGCAGATCGGCGTGTATTGCATGAGCAAGGCCGGCGTGGTGCAGATGACCAAGGCGATGGCGGTGGAGTGGGGCAAGTATGGCATCAACGTCAACGCCATCTGCCCCGGCTACATCGCCACCGATTCGAACGAGGATTATTTCGACACCGAGCCGGGACGCAGGCTGATCGAGATGCTCCCCCGCAAGCGTCCCGGCAAACCGGAAGACCTCGACGGGCTCCTGCTGCTGCTGGCGGCGGAAGAAGCCCATTTCATCAACGGCGCCATCATCACCGCCGACGACGGCATGACGGCGCAATAATTTAAAAGAAACAGAGACAAGCAATGAGCAGCGAGCAGTCCGTAGCACAAGCAACACCGAAACACGCACCAAAACTGGTTCATACGATGCGCATGCCGATCCGCTGGGGCGACATGGACGCCATGGGCCACGTCAACAACACCAATTATTTCCGCTACATCGAGTCGGCCCGCATCGCCTGGCTGGAGCAGGTCGGCGGCCTGGCCAACCCGACCGGCGAAGGTCCGGTGATCGTCAGCGCCTCGATGAACTTCATCAAGCAACTGGCCTATCCGGGCGAGATTGAGGTGCGCACCTATGTGTCGCCGCCAGGCCGCTCGAGCGTCGAGGTCTCGCATGACATCCGCCTGGTGGGCGCCGACGGCGAAGCCGGCGACGTCCATGCCGAAGGCACGGCCAAGGTGGTGTGGGTGGACTTCAAGATCGGCAAGTCGGCGCCGCTGCCGGAATCGCTGCGCTCCGCCTTGC
Source organism: Massilia sp. YIM B02443 (assembly GCF_030411955.1). Lineage (GTDB taxonomy): Bacteria > Pseudomonadota > Gammaproteobacteria > Burkholderiales > Burkholderiaceae_D > Telluria. The sequence continues at coordinate 92,383 of NZ_JASNRA010000021.1, read as the reverse complement.
CGGCGGCAGCGGCGCAATGAGCGCGGCCGCCGGCACGCACAACCTCCGCATCGTCCGTTTCGACCGCGAACGCCTGAGCCTGGACGACGTCGTCGCCATCGCGCGCGGCGCAGCGCGACCGGCGTTATCAAGCGACCCGGCGTTTCGCGCCGCCATCGCGCGCGGCGCCGATTTTCTCGACCGCCTGCTGCGCGAGGATGGCGTCATTTATGGCGTGACCACCGGCTACGGCGACTCGTGCACCGTGGCCGTCCCGCCCAAGCTGGTGCCCGAACTGCCGCGCCAGCTGTACACCTACCACGGCTGCGGCCTCGGTGCATATCTGACCCCTGAGCAGACGCGCGCGGTAATGGCGGCGCGCCTGGCCTCGCTGTGCAAGGGTTACTCGGGCGTCAGCGTCGGCTTGCTGGAGCAGATCGTGCGCCTGTTCGACGCCGGCCTGCTGCCGCTGATCCCGGGCGAAGGTTCGGTTGGCGCCAGCGGCGACCTGACGCCACTGTCGTATCTGGCGGCGGTGCTGTGCGGCGAGCGCGAAGTGTGGCGCGATGGTACGCAATTGCCCGCAGCCCAGGCCTTGGCCAAGGCTGGCATCGCGCCGCTGCATCTGCGTCCAAAGGAAGGGTTGGCGATCATGAACGGCACTGCCGTCATGACCGGACTGGCCTGCTTGGCCTGGGACCGAGCCGATTACCTGGCGCGCCTGGCCACCCGCATCACGGCGCTGGCCTCGTTCGCGCTGGACGGCAATGCCCACCATTTCGACGCCACACTGTTCGCGGTCAAGCCACACGCGGGCATGCAGGACGTGGCGGCCTGGTTGCGCCACGACCTCGGCAGCACGGAGCAGGTCGAGCGCAACGGCCGGCGTCTGCAGGACCGCTATTCGATCCGTTGCGCGCCGCACGTGATCGGTGTGCTGGCCGATGCGCTGCCGTTTTTCCGCACTCAGATCGAGAACGAGCTCAATAGCGCCAATGACAATCCGATCATCGATGCCGACGGCGAGCGCGTGTTGCACGGCGGCCATTTCTACGGCGGCCACATTGCGTTCGCGATGGACGGCATGAAGAATGCGGTGGCCAACCTGGCCGACCTGCTGGACCGTCAGCTAGCGTTGCTGGTCGACACGCGCTACAGCAATGGCTTGCCGCCCAACCTTTCCGGCATCCAAGGCGAGCGCGCTGCGATCAGCCACGGCCTGAAAGCGCTGCAGATCAGCGTGTCGGCGTGGACGGCGGAAGCGCTCAAGCTGACCATGCCGGCGTCGGTGTTCTCGCGCTCGACCGAGTGCCACAACCAGGACAAGGTCAGCATGGGCACGATCGCCGCGCGCGACTGCCTGCGCGTGCTCGAACTCACGGAGCAGGTGGCGGCGGCGCTCTTGATCGCGGTCCGCCAAGGTGCGTGGCTGCGTTGCCGCTTGGACGCGTCGCAACAGCCGACGTCTCGTCTAGCTGAGCTATTGGACGCGCTGACGCCGGATATCGCAGCCGTGGTCGAAGATCGGCGTCTTGATCATGACCTGCACCGGCTGCTCGAACGGATTCGTCAGCAAGCTTGGGCGCTGTATCGATGAGCGGGTGCTGGAGAAGATATTAGCGGCCAGTTTGCTTATTTATGGTGCATGGCATATGTTTGGCCGCGCTCGCCCACGGGCGCGGTGATGGCGATGTTGATGGTTCTAATCGATTAACTTGCAAAGCGTTTATCTTGTGGCGAAACAGTTTGGTGAATATGTGTGAATCTATTATGTAATCACTAGCGTATGATGCTCAAGCGAAACGGCACGCCTTAGATGCCGCATTAGGGATGATCATGAAGAGAGTAGTTTTTGTTATCGCGACCGTATTGGCACTCGCAGGATGCCAGTCTGCTCCTCCCATTAATTTTTCAGTACCGAACGTTGGATTCAGTGCGAAAAAAATTGAAGCTGAGTTGAAGTCAATGACAGTTGGGATCGCGAGGGCAGACGAAAAGACTGGTGAACTGCCTGCTGGAATGGAAACCTTGGTGCCACAACTTTGGCAAAGCGCTTTGCAGGAATCGCTGAATAAAATGGCAGTATTCAACGATGATGCACCTACGAAAGTGAACTTAAGCGTCAAGATCCTGAAGCTCGACATTCCGAGCGCGGGCTTCTCAATGACCACCGAGACTGCAGCAAGGTACGAGATTCTCGACCGAAAAACCGGAGCAATCGTATATACGCAGGATATTGTTTCAAAGGGTGAGGTTCCACTCGACTATGCATTTGCTGGCATAACGCGCGCACGTGAATCGGTTAACCGGGCCGTGCAGAACAATATTACCCAGTTTCTGCAAGCTCTCGAGACGGTCGATGTGTCCAAACCAATGTTCCCGGTGAGCCAGCGATGAGAGTTGGTATCTCGATCAGCGCCGTCAGCATGGGCATTATGTTGATTTGCGGCTGTACCTCCAATATTTCGCCCACATCTTACTCAGTTGGTTCGGTTGGACAGGTGAACCGTACTGTCGCAGCCAAAGTAATAAGTGTGCGTCCAGTCCAGATCGACGGTACTAATGCCGCGGGCGGAACTGTCGGTGGAGCACTTGGGGCTACTGCCGGGTCTGGCATCGGAGGCAGTGATCGAGCGAATATTGCTGGTGCTTTGGCAGGAGCTGTGGTCGGGGCGATTGCAGGGGCGGCAATTGAGAAAAATGCTACTAAGCAATCGGGTCTTGAATACGTTGTTCAAACTGAAAACAATAACTTGATGACTGTTGTACAAGGTAGCGATCCCGCTTTCAGTGTGAATGACAAGGTTCTTGTCTTGTACGGTTCTCCATCGAGGTTGATTCCTGACCCGCGTCCGTAATCAGGAACGATGTATTGTATTTAATGCCCTTAGAAAACCGTTCGCTGTTGGCGAACGGCTTTCTAATGTTCGATGATGCCGGTAACGTTGGGCATTCGTTACTCATGCCTTTGCGTTATCCGGCACCCACCAGCTTGTGCACCAGTTCCGACGACGTCGATGCCGCGAACTTGCGCATCAGGCTGGCGCGATGCATTTCCACCGTGCGCGGACTCAGGCCCGCATCGCGCGCGATCACCTTGCTGGTCTTGCCCTCGACCAGTAGCGCCGCGATCTCGCGTTCGCGCGGCGTCAGTTCGGCCGTCACCGGCCGCTTCTCGCTGACATCCTCGAAGGTCCACACCCCTGCGCCGAGCGGCTGCACCGGGTCGAGCGCGCGCCCGGTCACGTGGCACCAGAACAGCTCGCCATTCGCGCGGCGCATGATGCGCTCGTCCGAGTAGCGCCCCCTGGCATTCATGATCGGAATGATGCGGTCGCCCGTGCGCAGGAACTCATCCATGGTGGGGTAGAGTACGCTGAACGATTGCCCGTGCAAGCGCGCCGGGGCATAGCCGAACATCGCGGCCAGCGCGCCGTTGCAGGTCTGGATCACGCGGTCGCGCGAGACGCACATGCCGACCGGCGCGTGCTGGAAAATCATCTCGTAATCTATGTCGCCCAATAAATTCATGTGAGGCGGATCGACAGCGTTGTTCATTGGCGATGCGGGTGGTGGGACGGCCCGTAGTTCTACGGTATTGTGCTCCTGTTGTGCGTATTCTATGCTGAGAGTCTACTCAGTAGTACAGAAGAGCTAACGCTTCATCCATAAAAGGGACGGGTATGAATAAAGTGTATCCAGACGCGCAATCGGCCCTGGCCGGTATCGTGCAGGACGGCCAGACCATCGCCGTGGGCGGCTTCGGCCTGTGCGGCATTCCCGAGGCCCTGATCGCCGCGCTGCGCGATTCGGGCGTCAAGAATCTGACCGCCATTTCCAACAACGCCGGCGTGGACGGCTTCGGCCTCGGCCAGTTGCTGGAAACGCGCCAGATCAAGAAGATGATTTCGTCCTACGTGGGCGAGAACAAGGAGTTCGCGCGCCAGTTCCTGGCCAATGAACTCGAGCTCGAGTTCACGCCGCAGGGCACGCTGGCCGAGAAACTGCGCGCCGGCGGCGCCGGCATCCCGGCGTTCTTCACCAAGACCGGCTACGGCACCATCGTCGCCGAAGGCAAGGAAACGCGCGAATTCAACGGCGAGCACTACGTGATGGAACACGCGCTGTTCCCGGACGTGTCGCTGGTCAAGGCGTATATGGCCGACCGCGCCGGCAACCTGGTGTTCCGCAAGACCGCGCGCAACTTCAATCCGAACGTCGCCATGGCCGGCAAGGTCTGCATCGTCGAGGTCGAAAAGCTGGTCGAGATCGGCGAGATTGATCCGGACCATGTACACCTGGCCAGCATCTTCGTGCACCGCATCGTGCACAACCCGGCGCCGGAAAAGCGCATCGAGCAGCGCACCGTGCGCGCCAACTAAGACCAGAGCGGAGACAAGAACATGGCATGGACTCGTGAAGAAATGGCCGCGCGCGCGGCCAAGGAGCTGCAGGACGGCTTCTACGTGAACCTGGGCATCGGCCTGCCGACCCTGGTGGCGAACTACGTCCCCAACGATATCGAGGTGTTCCTGCAGTCCGAGAACGGTCTGCTGGGCATCGGCCCGTTCCCGACGGAAAACGAAATCGACGCCGACCTGATCAACGCCGGTAAGCAGACCGTGACCGCGCTGCCGGGATCGGCCTATTTCAGCTCGGCCGATTCCTTCGGCATGATCCGCGGTGGCAAGATCAACCTGGCCATCCTGGGCGCGATGCAGGTGTCGGAACAGGGTGACCTGGCCAACTGGATGATCCCAGGCAAGATGGTGAAGGGCATGGGCGGCGCGATGGACCTGGTGGCCGGCGTCAAGCGCGTGGTGGTGGTGATGGAACACGTGGCCACTGCCAAGGATGGTAGCACCAGCCACAAGATCCTCAAGAAATGCGACCTGCCGCTGACCGGTGTCGGCGTGGTCGATCGCATCATCACCGACCTGGGCGTGATCGACGTCATCGAAGGCGGACTGAAGGTGGTGGAGTTGGCGCCGGGCGTCACGCGCGATGAGATCGTGGCGGCTACCGGCTGCGAGCTGGATACCTCGGCGGTCTGACACGCCGCTTCCATGAAACAAGGGCGCTGGATTTCCAGCGCCCTTGTCGTTTGTGGACGGCAATGCAGCAGACCGTGCTTAACTGGCTTTCCAGACGTACTGGACGTCGCTCCAGCGGTCGATCGGCGTGTCGTTGATGGTGGCCGGCTTGAAGCGGCACTTGGCCAATGCGACGCGTGCGGCCTGGTCGAGCGAGGCGTCGCCGCTCGAGCGGCGCAGCGCGGTGTCGAGCACATTGCCCCTGGCGTCGACCAGGAAACCGATGGTGACGGTGCCTTCGATCTTGCGCTGCAAGGCGACTGCCGGATACACGGGACGCGGGCAGGAATTCATGTCGACCATGGCCGTGGTCTCGATCACCGGCGTCTCGATCGTGACCGGCCCCATGCTCGTGACCTTGGGCTCGGCCTGTGGCTGCTGCGCGCAGCCGGCCAGGGCGGCGAGGGCGAAACCGATGACGGGAAGCGCGGCTTTCCAGTTCAGTGTGGTTGACTCGGGACGTACCAGTTGCTTGATGCGTGACATGAGGTCTCCTCCATTGGCCGCCTGGGCCAGTCGGGTGGGTGAAAACTGGAGTTTTTCCAGTTCGGAAAGGGCCAGGGCCAGGCGCCGCGGTTCGCCCAGTTGTCCGGCCGCGATAGCGTCGGCGATCAGTTCGCGCTCGGCGCGGATGCGGCGCGAGAGCCACCAGACCGCCGGGTGGTAGAACAGCAATGCTTCGATCACGTTCTGGACCAGGTTCACCAGATAGTCATGGCGCCGGACATGGGCCAGCTCGTGCGCCAGCAGCGCTTCCAGCAGCTGCGCCGGCATGGTCGTCACCAGCGAAGCCGGCACCAGCACCACCGGGCGCCACCAGCCGGCCGTGACCGGACTGGACAGGTTGGTGACGACGCGCAGGGCTACCGGCCGCCCGATGCCGAACTGCGGCGCCAGGCGGTCGAGCCGCGCCTGCCATGCCGGGTCGCGTGCTTCGTGGATTGCCGCGCGGCGCACCCACAGCAGGCCGGCAACCATGCGCAGCGCCAGGAACAGCGCGCACAGCGCCCAGGCGCCGACAATCCAGGCCAGATTCATGCCGAGCAGGCCGGCCCAGTCGAGGTCGGCGGGCGAGCCGGCGCCGGCGCCAACCAGCATGATGGCGATGCCACCATCCGCGGCCGCGTCGCCGTTCAGGCGCACCCACAACGAGGCGGCCGGCCAAAGCAGGCACAGCAGCAATCCGGTACCGGCGACGGCGTAGCGCGCGCGGGCGCTGGCGTTGCGCAGCAGGACCAGGTGGACCGCGGTCTCGCAGGCAATCAGCGCGCCTTGCCAGGTGAAATTCACCAGCGTCCAGCCAACCGCCTCGACAAAGCCGGCGGCGGTCATTGCTTGTCCTCGCGCAGCAGCTTTTCGATCTCGGCGCGCTCTTTCTTCGAGATGCCGCTCTTTAACGCCGCCAGCACCAGCGCCTTGGCCGAGCCGGCGAAGGCGCGCTGCATCAGGTCTTGCAGCAGATTGCTCTGCAGGGCGTCGCGTCCGTAGGCCGGGGTGTAGACATGCGACCGTTCGCTCTCGTCGCGCAACAGCAGGCCTTTGCCGTGCATCACCTGCATCAGGCGCAGCACGGTGGCGTAGGTAACGTCGGGGCGCTGCGCCAGCATGGCTTCATGCACCTGCTTGGCGGTCGCGGAGCCGAGCGGCCACAGGGTCTGCAGCAGGTCGAGTTCGGCCGGGGTTGGCTTGGGGGAATCGGGTGAGCGTGGCATGACGAACCTCGTAGAATCAGGATAGATCTAGATTATCTTGTCTAGATCGGTTTGTCTACATTGTTCGTCACTTCATGCGCGGCGGGTATGGCAACGTCGGGACGAAAAAAAACCGTGCCACGCGGGCACGGTTTTTGGGGACAGGTGCCAAGAAGCGATCAGGCCGCTTCTTTCACCGGCATCATGCCCTTGTCGTCGGTGACCGTCACGCGGCCGTTGAGGACGTCGTCCATGCGCTGCGCGTCCAGTTCCTTTTCCCACTTCGACACGACCACGGTGGCGACACCGTTGCCGACGAAGTTGGTCAGGGCGCGCGCTTCGCTCATGAAGCGGTCGATGCCCAGGATCAGCGCCATGCCGGCCACCGGGATGGTCGGCACCACGGCCAGGGTCGCGGCCAGGGTGATGAAGCCGGCGCCGGTGATGCCCGACGCGCCCTTCGAGGTCAGCATCGCCACCAGCAGGATGGTCAGTTCCTGGGTCAGGGTCAGGTCGGTATTGGTTGCCTGCGCCACGAACAGGGCGGCCATCGTCATGTAGATGTTGGTGCCGTCCAGGTTGAACGAGTAGCCGGTCGGGACCACCAAGCCGACGACTGGCTTCGAGCAGCCCAGCTTTTCCAGCTTGCGCATCAGGTTCGGCAGCGCGCTTTCCGACGACGAGGTGCCCAGCACGATCAGCAGTTCTTCCTTGATGTACTTGATGAACTTGACGATCGAGAAGCCGGTGAACTTGGCGATCAGGCCCAGCACGACGAACACGAACAGGAAGCAGGTCAGGTAGAACGAGCCCATCAGCTTGGCCAGCGGCAGCAGCGAGGCGATGCCGTATTTGCCGATGGTGAAGGCCATGGCGCCGAACGCGCCCAGCGGAGCGACCTTCATGATGATGTTGACGATGCCGAAGATCACGTGCGAGATGTCGTCGATGAACTTGGTCACCGGACGGCCGCGTTCGCCCATCATCGACAGCGCGAAGCCGAACAGGATGGCGACCAGCAGCACCTGCAGGATGTTACCGGTGGCGAAGGCATCCACGAAGGTGTTCGGGATGATGTGCATCAGGAAGTCGACCGTGCTCTGGCCGTGCGCCTGCTTGGTGTATTGTGCGATCGCGCTGGTGTCGAGGTGGGCCGGATCGACGTTGAAGCCGGCGCCCGGCTTGGCGACGTTGGCCACGATCAGGCCGATGGCCAGGGCGAAGGTCGAGACGACCTCGAAATAGATCAGCGCCTTGCCGCCGACGCGGCCGATCTTCTTCATGTCCTGCATCCCGGCGATGCCGGCGACGACGGTACAGAAGATCACGGGGGCGATGATCATCTTGATCAGTTTGATGAAGCCGTCTCCCAATGGCTTCATCGCGGTGCCCAGTTCAGGGTAGAACACCCCGAGCAGTACGCCCAGCACGATGGCGAACAGCACCTGGACGTACAGGATTTTATAGAAAGGCTTTTTCATGACAACTCTTCAACGAGGTTGGTGGTAGTGTCATGTTCGCCCAATCGCCGACCTGGGGCTATTGTGGATTTCCGCATGCTGCACTGCGTCATCGGCGCGCGGAAATCCACCTGCCGCGGCAGAGGCTTACTGCGCCGCCCAGCCCCCATCCATATTCCACGCCACCCCACGCACCTGGTCCGCGGCCGGGCTGCAGAAGAATACCGCCAGCGCCCCCAGCTCGTCCGGCGTCACGAACTCGCCCGACGGTTGCTTCTCGGCGAGAAGCGCCTTGCGCGCCGCGTCGTTGTCCAGCCCCTCGCGCGCCGCGCGGTCGTCGACCTGCTTCTGCACCAGCGGCGTCAAGACCCAGCCCGGGCAGATCGCATTGCAGGTGATGCCGGTCTGGGCCGTCTCCAGCGCGGTGACCTTGGTGAAGCCCACCAGCCCGTGCTTGGCCGCGACATAGGCCGATTTCTGCGCCGAGCCCACCAGCCCGTGCACCGAGGCCAGGTTGATGATGCGGCCCCAGTTCTTCTGCTTCATGCCCGGCAGCGCCAGGCGCGTGGTATGGAAGGCCGAACTCAGGTTGATGGCGATGATCGCGTCCCAGCGCTCGGGCGGGAAGTCCTCGACCGCCGCCACGTGCTGGATGCCGGCGTTGTTGACCAGGATGTCGACGCCGCCGAACTTGCTGGCCGCATAGTCCATCATGGCGGCGATCTCGTCCGGCTTGGACATGTCGGCGTTGTGGTAGGCGGTCTGGACGCCGAATTCGCTGCCGGTGTCGGTGTACAGTTTTTCGATCTGCTGGGCGTCGCCGAAGCCGTTGAACACGATGTTGGCGCCTTGCCCGGCCAGTGCGCGCGCGATCCCGAGGCCGATGCCCGACGTGGAACCGGTGACGAGTGCCGTTTTGCCGCTGAGTTGTCGTGCGTTGCTCGATTGCATGGTGTCCTCTTGTGTGTGGGTGGTCGGGGGAACTGCCTGAGTCTTGGTAGAATTCTAATCGACGCGCCCGGGCAGTGGTGCAGTTGCTCGGCCGCTTGAACGGGGCGTTGACGATGTGTTGACGACTGGGCGACGGCGAGTTGACATAATTCACATGACGGAGCCATCATGGTCGAAGCCAGATTACACAGTGTCCAGTGCAGCTCGCCCGCGGGCCTGCACCGGGTCGCCTACAAGGAATGGGGCGACCCGCGCAACCCGAAGGTGCTGGTGTGCGTGCACGGCGTGACGCGCGTCGGTGATGATTTCGACCACCTGGCGCGCGCTTTGTGCGACGAATATCGCGTGGTATGCCCGGACGTGGTCGGCCGCGGCCGCTCGGGCCGGCTGCGCGACCCGGCGTATTACACCGTGCCGCAATACGTGAACGACATGGTGACGCTGGTCGCGCGCGTCACCGCGCCGGGCGAAATGGAAACCGTGCACTGGTTCGGCACCTCGATGGGCGGCCTGATCGGCATGGTGCTGGCCGCGCTGGAAGACAGTCCGATCAGTAAACTCGTGCTCAACGACATCGGCCCGGTGCTGGACCGCGCGGCGATGGCGCGCATCGGCGAATACATCGGCCAGGACGTGCGCTTTCCCAGCTTCGAAGCCGGGGCCGCCTACGTGAAGGCGGTGTCGGCCTCGTTCGGCCCGCACAGCGACGACGAATGGGCCAAGCTGGCCGGTGACGTGCTGCGCAGAAGCGACGACGGCCAGTGGGTGCGCCACTACGACCTGGGCCTGGCGCAGCCGTTCCAGGCCACCACGCCCGAGCGCGCGCAGCAGGACGAAAGCGCGCTGTGGGCGGCCTATGACGCGATCCGCTGCCCGACGCTGCTGGTGCGCGGCGAGCATTCCGACCTGCTGTCGCGCGACACCGCGCAGCAAATGGCGGTGCGCGGCCCCTTGCCGCGCCTGGTCGAGATCGCGGGCGTGGGCCATGCGCCCACCTTCGTGCACGAACGGCAGATCGCCGTCGCGCGCGAGTTTTTATTGAATTGAAAAGAAAGAAGAAAGAGATCATGGAAATCAAACGTCTGCACGTCGGCAAGCGCATGTCCGAAGTCGCCATCCACAACGGCACCGTCTACCTGGCCGGCCAGATCGCCGAAGATACCACCCAGGACATCGAGGGCCAGATGCGCGAAGTGCTGGGCCACGTCGACCGCCTGCTGGCCGAAGCCGGCAGCGACAAGACCTGCATCCTGATGACCCAGGTATTCATTTCCGACCTGGCCAACTTCGCCGGCATGAACGCGGTGTGGGACGAATGGGTCGCGCAGGGCCACACCCCGCCGCGCGCCACCGTCGAAGCCAAACTGGCCAATCCGGAGTGGCTGGTCGAGGTTTGCGTCACCGCTGCGCTGCGTTAAGCGATGGTATCGACCGCGCTGCTGGGCGACGCCAAGACACAGCTGGTCCAGGGCCTCAGTCCCGAGGATTGCGCCCGCATCCACGTCGCGCTCGACTACGTGAGCGAAGCCTATGGCGAGCGGGTCGCCAGTTCGGGCCAGAACGCGTTCGAGTTCTCGCTCGGCGTGGCCGGCACCCTGGCTTACCTGAACACCGATGCCGAGACCCGCATCGCCGGCCTGCTGTTCGAGCTGGCGATCATGGAGCCGGGCGCGATGGCCGGCGTCGAGGAGCGCTTCGGCGCCGAAGTCACGATGCTGGTGCAGGGCGTGCTGCAACTGATCCGCCTGCGCGACCTGACCGTTGGCCAGGCGCCGGTGGGCAGCGGGAAAAACGCGGCGCAGCAGGCCGCGGCCCAGAACGAAACGCTGCGCAAGATGCTGCTGGCGATGGCGTCCGACATGCGCGTGGTGCTGATGCGGCTGGCCTCGTGCGCGGCCGGGCTGCGCTACTTCGCCGAGCAGAAACGCTTCGACGCCGTCACCCGCGCCTATGGGCGCGAGGTGCTGGACTTCTACGCGCCGCTGGCCAATCGCCTCGGCATCTGGCAACTGAAGTGGGAGCTGGAAGACCTGGCGTTCCGCTTCATCGAGCCGGACACGTATAAGCGCATCGCCAAGATGCTTGAAGAAAAGCGCATGCTGCGCGAAAGCTTCGTGGCCTCGTCGATCGAGCGCCTGCAGACCGAGCTGTCGGCGGCCGGCATCCGCGCCGAGGTGTCGGGCCGGCCGAAGCACATCTACAGCATCTGGAACAAGATGCGCGGCAAGGAGCTCGACTTCACCGAGCTGTACGACGTGCGCGCCTTCCGCGTGATCGTGCCCGACGTGAAGACCTGCTACACGGTGCTGGGCGTGGTGCACAATATCTGGACCCCGATCCCGAAGGAGTTCGACGACTACATCTCGCGCCCCAAGCCGAACGGCTACCAGTCGCTGCACACGGTGGTCACCGCCGAGGACGGGCGGCCATTGGAAGTGCAGATCCGCACCCAGGAGATGCACAACTTCGCCGAGTACGGCATCGCCGCCCACTGGCGCTACAAGGAAGAGGGCGGATCGAACTTCAAGAGCCAGAAGTACGACGAGCGCATCGCCTGGCTGCGCCAGCTGCTGGCGTGGAAGAGCGACGTGGCCGACGTGGTGGCCGGCCAGGAAGACCTGCAGCGCGAATGGGTCGAGAAGCTCAAGGCGGCCACGCTGGACGACCGCATCTTCGTGCTGACGCCGCAGGCGCGGGTGCTGGAGCTGCCGGTGGGCGCGACGCCGATCGACTTCGCCTACCACCTGCACAGCGAGGTCGGACACCGCTGCCGCGGCGCCAGGATCGACGGCGCCATGGTGCCGCTGAATACCCAGCTCAAGAACGGCCAGACCTGCGAGATCATTACCGCCAAGGGGCCGGCCGGCAGCCAGGGGCCGTCGCGCGACTGGCTCAGTCCCGGCTACACGGTGTCGAGCCGCACGCGCTCGAAGATCCGCGCCTGGTTCCATGCGCTGGAGACGGCCGAAACGCTGGCCCAGGGCCGCGCGATGGTGGAAAAGTCGCTGCAGCGCGAGGGCAAGACCTCGGTCAACCTGGAAACGCTGGCGCATAAACTCGGCTTCGCCAAGGTCGATGAACTGTTCATCGAGGTCGGCAAGGACAAGTTCAGCCTGCGCCACGTGGAAGCGGCGCTGCACGAGCCGGGCGAGGCGCCGCCGGTCGAAGACGCGGCGGTGGTCAACAAGAGCCGCGCCTCGAGTGTGGAGCAGGGCGCCAAGTCGGGCGTGCTGGTGCTGGGCACCGAGGGCCTGATGACGGTGCTGGCCAAGTGCTGCAAGCCGGCGCCGCCCGATCCGATCATCGGCTTCGTCACGCGCGGCAAGGGTGTGTCGATCCACCGCCTCAGTTGCAAGAACTTCGCCGAGATGCAGACCAAGGCGCCCGAGCGCGTGATCCAGACCGAATGGGGAACGGCCGGTCTTGAAACCGTGTACCCGGTCGACCTGTTCATCCTGGCGCAGGACCGGCAAGGGCTGCTGCGCGATATCTCCGAGGTGTTCTCGCGCGAGAAGATCAACGTGATCGGGGTGAATACCCAGAGCGCCAAGGGCCAGGCGCGCATGGTGTTCACGGCCGAAATCGGGGCCACCGGGCAGGTGCAGAAGGCGCTGGCGGCGATCATGGAGGTGGCGGGGGTGATGGAGGCGCGGCGACAGTAAATGGCGCGAACGTCATCATTTGTCACGAACCGCCTTTCCTGACGCAACCCACGTATCATTCATCCATGCCGCGCACGCTCAAGCCCATCGCCCATCCCGACCTCTGGCTCGCCACCCTGGTGCGCTACCTGCGCAGCTGGTGGTACATGATCCATCTGGGCGCGGTGGCGGCCGTCACCGCGCTGTCGCCCTCGACCTGGCGCCGCGACAGCTTTCATGCGACTGCGCGCCACATCCACAGCAGCACCTGGCAGGTGCTGCCCTGGTTCGCGCTCGCTTCGAGCCTGGTCAGCCTGGTCATCATCCGCATCGTGCTGGTCACCGCCAAGAGCTATGGCCTGTCCGGCTTCGCGCTGGAGATGGTGGTGCGGGTGCTGGTGCTGGAGCTGATTCCCCTGTCGGCGGCGCTGTTCGTGGCGCTGCGGTCCGGCATGGCCTTCGACGCGTCGGCGCTGGGACTGGCGCGCGCCGGATTGAGCCCGGTCGCGGCCAGCAACGAGGCCTTGCGCCGCCTGCGGCGTGACCTGGTGCCGCAGCTGATCGCCAACGCCATCGCGGTCCTGAGCCTGGCGATGGTGACCTCGGTGATCGTGCTGGTGCTGGCCTACCTGAACGTGTACGGCCTGTCGATCTGGGGCTTGCCGGACTACACCCGCACCGTCGGCCGCGTGTTTGCGCCCACGGTCACCGCCGGCTTCGTGGTCAAGACCGTGCTGTTCGGCCTGGCCGTGGCCCTGATCCCGACCGCCGCCATCCTTGAGCTGCAGCGCTATCCGCGCCGCCTGGCTTCCACGGTCCAGCCGGGCGCGCTGCGCCTGCTGTTCGTGCTGATCGTGATCGAAGCCGCCTCGCTGACCCTGAAATACATCTGACGCATGGACGACAACACCAAGAACCCCATGGTTGAACCCATCCCTGAAGAACCCAGGCACGTCGAGGTCAAGGCCGCGATCCTGCTGGTGGCGATCGGCGTACTGGTCGTCGCCTTCGTGCTGTACGTGATGTACGCGCGCGGCGTGTTCGAGCCGACCCAGCGCCTGACCCTGGTGGCCGACGATTCCTCGGGCGTGATCCCGGGCATGGACATGACCTTCGCGGGCTTCCCGATCGGGCGCGTGGCCCAGGTCGAGCTGGGCGACGACGCCAAGGTCAACATCACGGTCGACGTCCAGAGCAAAGACGCCAAATGGCTGCGCACCTCGAGCGTGTTCACGCTGGAGTCGAGCATCGTCGGCGAGACCCGCCTGCGCGCCTATACCGGCGTGTTGACCGATCCGCCGCTGCCGCCGAACTCCACCCGCACCGTGCTGCGCGGCGACGCCACCGCCGAGATCCCGCGCATCGTCGCCACCGCGCGCGCGCTGCTGGAAAACCTGGAAACCATGACCGCGTCCGAGTCGGATATCAACGCCAGCCTGGCCAACCTGTCGGCGGTCACCGGCCGCATGTCGGGCCGCTACGGCGTGCTGGGCGGGGCGCTGGGCGGCGACGCCGAGGCGCAAAAGCTCATGGAGGCGCTCGATCGCGTCAACGTCATCCTGGGCAAGGCCGACCAGCGCGTGTTCGGCAAGGCCGGCGTGATGGACGACACCCAGGCCGCGATCCGCCAGCTCGACGTGGTGCTGAAGGACGCCAGCAACACGCTGAAGAAGGTCGACGCGGTGCTGGTCGAGGCCCAGGCGGTCGGCGCCAACACGCGCGCAGCGACCGAAGACCTGAGCGCGCTGCGCGGCGAGGTCGACGCCAGCCTGCGCAAGGTGAACCGGCTGGTCGAGGAAATCAACCGCAAATGGCCGTTCGCGCGCGCGCCGCAGGAGGTCAAGCTGCCATGAGAACCGTTGCTTTGTTTTTCTTTGCGCTGCTGTCCGCCTGCGCCTCCAGGCCGCTGCCGCCCGACTGGCAGGCGAATGCCAAGAGCGCGGTCGATGCCGCCACCGACGACTACCTGAAGGGCCATACGGCGGCGGCCGAAGCGGAATTTCGCGAAGCGCGCGGCGAGACCGCGGCCACCGGACGCGCCGAGCGCGTGATCCAGATCGAGCTGGTGCGCTGCGCGGCGCAGGCGGCCAGCCTGGTGTTCGAGGATTGCCCCGGCTATGCGGCGCTGGCGCCGGACGCCACGCCGGCGCAGCGGGCGTATGCCGCCTATCTGGCGGGGCGCTGGGACGGCCTGGACGCCTCGCTGCTGCCCGAACAGCATCGCGCGGTGGTGACCGGCGGCGCCTTCCGGCAGATCGCCGACCCCTTGTCGCGGCTGGTGGCGGCGGGGGCGCTGTTCAAGGCGGGACGCATGACGCCGGATGGGATCGTGCTGGCGTCGGACACGGCCTCGGAACAGGGCTGGCGCCGGCCCTTGCTGGCGTGGCTCGGGGTGCAGGCGCAGCGGCTGGAGGCGAGTGGCGACGCGGCGGGGCTGGAGCAGGTGCGGCGCAGGATCGCGCTGGCGTCGGGGCAGCGCTGACGGAACGAGGGCATCAAGCCCGCGGCGGCAGGCTATCCACCGGCAGGATGCGATGCACGAAGCGCTCGCACAACTGCCGCAGGCGCGCTCCGCGCGTCGCCGGCGCCAGCCCGTCGAGCCGGCGGTTGAAATGCCCGACCCCCGGCAGCGCCACGTTGAACAGCTGCTCGCGCTGCGCATTGCCTTCATAACACGCCGCATTCGCCGGCATCGCGCTCGGATACGCCTTCATCCAGAAGTGTCCATACGTATAGATCAGCGACTTGCGCACCCGCCCGGTCAGGTTCGCCTCGCACATGTGCAGCACGTGGGTGTTGAACAGGATCGCATCGCCCGCGCGCGGCACCACCCGCGTCACCGCGTTCGACGCGGCCAGCGTCGGCCGGTGCGGGTCGACGTGCAGCGCCGGCAGGTGCTGGCTGCCGGGGATGAACGACAGGCAGCCCTGCTCGGGTTCCAGGTCTTCCAGGTAGAAGTGGACCTTGGCCAGGAAGCCCGGGCAGTGCGCCGGATCGATTCCGGCCACGCGCGCGACGTCCGAGTGATAGGGGCTGGTGAAGGTCGGCCCGGGAAAGAACAGGCGCGCATTGGTGTCGTTCAGCGCCAGGTCTTCGCCCACCGTGGCGCGCAGCAGCGCCAGCAGCGCAGGCAGGTCGACCAGGTCGACGAACACCGGATCGGCGTCGAGGATGGCCGGCAGGTCGTGGAAGCGCGCGCCCCTGGCCCTGGCCGCGCGCACGTTCGCCGCGTGGCCTTCGGCGCGCGCATCGAACGCGGCGCGCGCCCGTTCCAGGATCGGCTGCGGCAGCAGGCCGCGCAGGTGCACGAAGCCCTGGGTATTGTAATGCAGCGCTAGGTCAAGCAATTGGTCTGGAGAGTACATGGTTGGGCAGGGGTGGTGGGGCGCCCGGCGATGCGGGCGAACAGGTCGAATCTGGCGAGCGCGGTGTCGTGCCAGGCATGGCGGGCGGCATGGGCGCGGGTGGCCCCGCGCGCCGGTGGCGCGGCGCGCAGCGCCTGCACCGCGCTGACGATGCCGGCGGCGGAATTCTCGGGCAGCAGCAGGCCGGCCGCGGGGCAGGTGATCACTTCGGCGGTGCCGCCGACGTCGCTGGCCAGGGCTGGCGTGCCGCAGGCCATCGCTTCGAGCAGCACGTTGGCCCAGCCTTCGCGGCTCGAAGCCAGCACCAGCGCGTCGGCCGCCGAATACCAGCTGCGCAGCTGATCCTGGCGCAGCACACCGCCGAAGCGCACCCGCCCGGCCACGCCGAGCTGGCGCGCCAGCGCCTCGAGCCGGGCGCGCTCGGGGCCGCAGCCGGCCACCAGCAGGCGCGCGTCCGGCAGCGCGGCCAGGGCGCGGATCGCCTTGTCGTGGCCCTTGTTCTCGACCAGGTGGCCGACCGACAGCAGGGTGAAGCCGTCGATGCCGAGCGCGGCGCGCGCCATCGCGCGCGGTTCGGGATAGAACAGTTCGAGGTCGACGCCGTTGCGCAGCGCATGGATGCGATCTCCCGGCATGC
Organism: Massilia sp. YIM B02443; assembly: GCF_030411955.1. GTDB lineage: Bacteria > Pseudomonadota > Gammaproteobacteria > Burkholderiales > Burkholderiaceae_D > Telluria. The sequence continues at coordinate 75,566 of NZ_JASNRA010000021.1, read as the reverse complement.
CGAGCCGCACCATCTCGCCGCGCAGCGCCTGGCACACGCTGATCATGGCGGCGCTGCGCCCCGCGGCCCAGCGCATCATGCGGCGCGGGCCGCGATAGCGCGCCAGCAGGTTGATGTCGCTGCCGAGGGCGGTGATGGTCACTGGTTTACCGAAGGCGCGCCCGAGCAGGGCGGCGGCGACGCCGTCGGGGTAGAAATAATGGGCGTCGATCAGGTCGAAGTCGTGGCCGGCGGCGAGCAGGCCGGCGACGATCGGACGCGCGGCGCGCGCCAGCGTCAGCGGCGCGACGTGCATGCCGACCCGCGGCAGGCTCAGGTAGCGCGGATGCAGCACCCGCACGCCGGCGCGCACTTCCTCACGCGGCACCCCGGCATAGCCGGCGTAGCGGCCGAACAGCGGCGCGCGCGAGGGAAACCAGGGCACCGGCGCCACCACCTGCACCTGCATCGGAAAACTGCGCAACTGCTGGCGCAGGGTGGTTTCGGTGAAGATGCCGTGATGCGGTGCGACGGGGTTCGGGAACAGGGTGGAAAACGTCAGTATCTTGAGCATGGGCGCGGTGAACTCGGATCGGTCGGTCGCGTCCATCACCGTAGCACCGGCGTGACTGCGTTAATTTGTGGTTAAGCAATACGCGTGCCCATACGTAAGTGGTTCTTTTATCAAGATTTTTCCGCCGCTGGGTTCTTGACTGTAAGAATCGTCGACAGCGGCGCGTGACCCCGGCAGCCTGCCGCCCGTCACGCCGTGCGCAGCGCCCACGGCAGGGTGTTATGGATGGTGGTCGCCGCGATCGCCGCCTGGCCGGTGGCCACCGCGATCTGGTTCAGGCCGCGTGTGACGTCGCCAATCGCGTACAGCCCCGGCACCGAGGTGCGGCAATGTTCGTCCACCAGCAGGGTGTCGCATTCGGCGGTCTCGGCGCCCAGCGCCGCCGCCAGGCCTGAGCGGGCGGTCTGGCCCAGCATCGGATAGAACACGTCGCATTCGTAATCCTCGCCGTCGCGCGTGTGCAGCACCGGTTTCAGGTCGTCGGTCAAGGTCACGCCGGCCAGCGGCGAGGCGATGTGGCGCACGTTGGCCGCCGCCAGCTGGCGCGCCTCGTCTTCGTTGACGGCCGACTCCTCGGCGCGCTCGAACAGCAGCACCTCGGTGCTGAAGGTGCGCATGAACAGCGCGTGGCCGACCGGATTGACCTCCGAGGTGGCCACCGCGATGCGCTTGTCGATCACGTCGAAGCCGTCGCACACCGGGCACAGGCGCACCGCGCCGCTGGCCACCGCCTCGTCCCAGCGCTCGACCGGCATGCCGGCGTCGGCCACCCCGGTGGCCAGCAGCACGGTGTGGGCGCGCATCACCGTCAGGTCGCCGTCCGGGCTGACGCAGTCGCCCACGAACAGGCCGTCCTCCAGGCGCAGGTTGCTGATCTCGCCCGGGATCACGTGGCCGCCGTAGCGCCCCAGCTGGCAGCGCAGCTGGTCGAGCAGCACCTTGCCGTTGATCCCGTCCGGGAAGCCGGGGTAGTTGTGCGAGACAGGAATCCAGCCCAGGCGGCTGTTGCCCTTGTCGACCAGGGCCACGTTGCGGGTGAAGCGGCGCAAATAGATGGCCGCGCTCAGGCCGCCGGGGCCGCCGCCGATGATCAGGGTGTCGAATACGGTGTGATGGGTGTCCATCGCCCGATTATCGCGGGCCGTGGACGAGCAGCCTATCGGCGTTCGCGCAGGCGCCGGGTAAGAGGGCGCTGACAGCGGGCCTTGCCGATGCGCGGCTAGAGCGACTTGCCCCCGGCCGCTTCCGGCTGCAGGGTGACGTGGTCGATGCCGTGCCGTTCGCGCAGCATGGCGCGCAGGGCTTCCAGCACCGTCGGCCATTGCTCCAGGCCGCGGATCTCGACGTGGCCGATCAGGGCCGGGTGGCCGGGCGACATGTCCCACACGTGCAGGTCGTGCACCGCCAGCACGCCCTCGACCGCGGCCATGTCGGCGCCCACCTGCACGTAGTCGATCGCGTGTGGCACGCCTTCCATCAGGAAATGGTACGACTCGCGCAGGATGCTTGAGGTCGAGCGCAGGATCAGGAGCGAGACGAAGATCGACAGGATCGGGTCGGCCTGGACCCAGCTGGTGAAATAAATGATGCCGCCGGCGGCGATCGCGGCCAGCGAGCCGAGCAGGTCGCCCATGACGTTGACCAGGGCGGCGCGGGTGTTGATGCTGTCATTGTTGCGTGACAGGATCCATGCCACCAGCAGGTTGATCGCCGCGCCCAGCGCCGCCACCACCAGCACGATGCCGCCTTGCACCGGTTCCGGATGCAGCAGGCGCTCGATCGCCTCCCAGGCAATCCAGCCGACCAGGCCCAGCATCGCCAGGCTGTTCACGAACGCGGCCAGCGCCTCGGCGCGCACGAAGCCGAACGAGTGGCGCGCCGACGGTGGGCGCTTGGCGATCAGTTGCGCCAGCAGGGCCAGGCCGAGGGCGGCGGCGTCGGTGACCATATGGCCGGCGTCCGAGATCAGGGCCAGCGAGTTGGACAGGAAACCGGTGACCACCTCGACGACCGCAAACAGCAGCGTCAGTCCCAGCGCCACCACCAGCGCCTTCTGGCTGCGCGCCTCGATCGAGTGCGCATGGCTGGCGTCGCCGTCCAGGTGGGCGTGCAGATGGGAGGGATCGATCGGCTGCGAAGTCATCTTGTGCTCGGGTAAATATGGCAAGCCAGAAGTGTAAAGCATCCTGCGGGGATGGGCTTGCAAGCCGCCCGGCAGCGCCTGCCGGCAACTTTTTTGGTGTGAGGGTTGCGGGATCGTCATGCGCTCCTTATAATGGCGGCATCGGGCGGTTAGTTCAGCTGGTTAGAATACTTGGTCGACATCCAAGGGGTCGCAGATTCGAATTCTGCACCGCCCACCAGAATTGAGTAATACGGAAAGAGCGAGAAAGGCATCTACGGTTATGACACCGCGAACTACAACCTGGTTGTGGGGGAATCGCTAGACGCGATGGGGTGTGCTTTTGCTCGACACAACTGAAAACGCGGCTAGTGCCGCGTTTTTTTTCGTCTTTTGTTTTTTCATTATCATTTTATTCAGTGCGCGAAGCGCCACGATTGGAGAGCAGTATGTTGAACGTCCGACTTCCAGATGGTTCCAGCCGCCAGTTTGACGGCCCCGTGACGGTGGGTCAGGTGGCGCAGAGCATCGCGCCGAGCCTGGCAAAAGCCGCCCTGGCCGGCAAGGTCAACGGCAAGGTGGTCGACACCTCGTTCCTGATCGACAGCGACGCCGACCTGGCGATCGTCACCGACAAGGATCCAGAAGGCCTGGACGTGATCCGCCACTCGACCGCCCACCTGCTGGCCTACGCGGTCAAGGAATTGTTCCCGGAAGCCCAGGTCACCATCGGCCCGGTCATCGAGAACGGCTTCTACTATGACTTCTCGTACAAGCGCCCGTTCACCCCGGACGACCTGAAAGCCATCGAAAAGAAAATGGTCGAGCTGGCCAAGAAGGATGAGCCGGTCACCCGCCAGGTGCTGCCGCGCGACGAAGCCGTGGCTTATTTCAAATCGATCGGCGAGGACTACAAGGCCGAGATCATCGCCTCGATCCCGGCCAATGAAGACGTGTCGCTGTACAGCGAAGGCGGCTTCACCGACCTGTGCCGTGGCCCACATGTGCCGTCGACCGGCAAGATCAAGGTCTTCAAACTCATGAAGCTAGCCGGCGCCTACTGGCGCGGCGACAGCAAGAACGAGATGCTGCAGCGTATCTACGGCACCGCCTGGACGAAGAAGGAAGACCAGGAGCAGTACCTGCACATGCTGGAAGAAGCCGAGAAGCGCGATCACCGCAAGCTGGGCAAGCAATTGGACCTGTTCCACTTCCAGGAAGAAGCGCCGGGCCTGATCTTCTGGCATCCGAAGGGCTGGACCGTCTGGCAGCAGGTCGAGCAGTACATGCGCAAGACCTACCAGGACACCGGCTACAACGAAGTCAAGGCGCCGCAGATCCTGGACGTCACCCTGTGGCAGAAGACCGGTCACTGGGACAATTATCGCGACAATATGTTCACGACCGATTCCGAGAACCGTTCGTACGCATTGAAGCCGATGAACTGCCCGGGCCACGTGCAGATCTATAACGCCGGCATGAAGTCCTATCGCGACCTGCCGCTGCGCTACGGCGAGTTCGGCCAGTGCCACCGCAACGAATCGTCGGGCGCGCTGCACGGCCTGATGCGCGTGCGCGGCTTCACCCAGGACGATGGCCACGTATTCTGTACCGAAGACCAGATTGCGCCGGAAGTGGTCGCCTTCCACGCCCAGGCGATGAAGGTGTATGACGATTTCGGCTTTGCCAACATCGACGTCAAGATCGCGCTGCGTCCCGACAACCGCATCGGTTCCGACGAGGTCTGGGACCAGGCCGAAGACGCGCTGCGTTCGGCGCTGCGCGGCTGTGGTGTCGAGTGGACCGAACTGCCGGGCGAGGGCGCCTTCTACGGTCCGAAGATCGAGTATCACCTGAAGGACAGCCTCGGCCGTCCATGGCAGGTCGGCACCATGCAGGTCGACTTCTCGATGCCTGGCCGCCTCGGCGCCGAATATGTCGCTGAAGACAATACCCGCAAGGTGCCGGTGATGCTGCACCGCGCGATCGTCGGCTCGATGGAGCGTTTCATCGGCATCCTGATCGAGAACTACGCCGGCGCGCTGCCGCTGTGGCTGGCGCCAGTGCAGGTTGCGGTCTTGAATATTTCGGATGCGCAAGCAGATTATGTGAAGCAGGTCGAGGCCAAGCTGCGCGCGGCTGGCCTGCGCGTTCACGCTGATTTGCGGAACGAGAAGATCACCTATAAAATACGTGAACATTCCGTCCAAAAACTGCCGTACATCCTCGTTGTTGGGGATAAAGAACGGGATGCCAATACTGTGGCCGTGCGTGCCCGCGGCAATGTCGATCTGGGCGTGATGCCAGTCGACGAGCTCGTGGAGCGTCTGGTGGGCGAAGTCGCCGCCAAGACGAAATAATCCCGGCCGAACTTAATACTCTCAAAGGAATAGACATAGCTACTGACAAGCAGAACCGCATCAATGGCGAAATCACCCACCCGGAAATGCGTCTGAACGGTGTGGACAATGAACCATTGGGTATCGTGACCCTGGCCGAAGCGTTTCGTCTGGCCGAAGAAAAGAACGTCGACCTGGTCGAGATCGCGCCCAACGCGGTCCCGCCGGTCTGCCGCCTGATGGACTACGGCAAGTTCAAGTATTCGGAGCAGAAGAAGGCGCACGAAGCCAAGCTCAAGCAGAAGATCATCCAGGTCAAGGAAATCAAGTTTCGTCCGGGTACCGATGAAGGCGACTACAGCATCAAGCTGCGCAACCTCATCAAGTTCCTGGAAGAGGGCGACAAGACCAAGATCACGCTGCGCTTCCGCGGCCGCGAAATGGCGCACCAGGACATCGGCATGCGCATGCTCGAGCGGCTGCGCGGCGATCTGGAGCCGTATGGTCAGGTCGAGCAGTTCCCGAAACTCGAAGGTCGCCAGATGATCATGGTGGTCGCGCCGAAGAAGAAGAAGTAATTCTTCGCGTCGTCAGATTGCAGAGGTCGGGTCCGTTGCGCATGCGAAAGCGTGCGCGGCGGCCCGGCCTTCGCTCGTCTGTGCGCCGCGAGCGGCCGGATGATCTCGCTGCAAACTATCGCCGCGTCGGCGGCATGCGGCGTAGGGTTGGCGGCTCCGCCGGCGACGCGGCGATCGCTACTGGCTCCGCGGTCGTGGGGGATGATCTTGCTGGAAACTATCGCCACGTCGGCGGCAGGCGGCGTAGGGTTGGCGGCTCCGCCGCCGACGCGGCGATCGCTACTGGCTCCGCTGTCGTGCGGGATGATCTTGCTGCAAACTATCGCCACGTCGGCGGCATGCGGCGTAGGGTTGGCGGCGCCGCCGCCGCGGCGCTCGCGACTGGCACCGCTGTCGTGCGGGAGGATCTTGCTGCAAACAATAACCACGACGGCGGCATGCGGCGGAGGGTGGGGGGCGGCGCCGCCGCCGCGGCGCTCGCGACTGGCACCGCTGTCGTGCGGGAGGATCTTGCTGCAAACAATAACCACGACGGCGGCATGCGGCGTCGGGTTGGCGGCTCCGCCGCCGACGCGGTGATCGCTACTGGCTCCGCTTTCGTGCGGGATGATCTTGCTGCAAACTATCGCCGCGTCGGCGGCGAAGCCGCCAACCCTACGCAGGTCGCGGCGTCTGATGGTGCTGCCACAGCGTCCATTTCCGCCAAACCTGTGCTACAATCCGCGATTCCTGTTTGCATGAACAGGTTGTAGCAGACTAGCTTCTGCTGCAAGACAAGTGAAAGTAGGCATTTAAGAGCAGCGTCGCTGCCACCTGCAATCCTGTCCCATAGAGGCTGTCCGCGAGGACAGATGACTATGCCAAAAATGAAAACCAAAAGCAGCGCGAAGAAACGTTTTCGCGTGCGTCCGGGCGGTACCGTCAAATCGGGTATGGCGTTCAAGCGTCACATCCTGACCAAGAAGACCACCAAGAACAAGCGCCAGCTGCGCGGCACCCGTAACATCAATGCGTCGGACGTTACCAGCGTCCTGCGTATGATGCCATCTGCTTAATCTCACACTAAGGAGCGAATATGCCTCGAGTAAAACGTGGGGTTACTGCACGTGCCCGTCACAAGAAAGTCCTTGACCTTGCAAAAGGTTACCGTGGTCGCCGCAGCAAGGTATACCGTATTGCCAAGCAAGCAGTCATGCGCGCTGGCCAGTACGCCTACCGCGATCGCCGCAACAAGAAGCGCGTCTTCCGCGCACTGTGGATCACCCGTATCAACGCGGCTTCGCGTTCGCACGGCATGACCTACAGCGCCTTCATGAACGGCCTGAAGAAGTCCGCGATTGAACTGGACCGTAAAGTCCTGGCCGACATGGCTGTGCATGACAAGCCGGCATTCGCCGCTATCGTCAGCGCCGTCAAGGCAAAGCTGGCTGCTTAATTACGAGCAGTTTGCTGGCAAGCTAGTGCCGCAGCAATGCGGCGCAAAAGAAACGGGGCAAGGGTCATACCTGTGCCCCGTTTTTGATTCTGGCGCTCCCGCCAACGAAAAACAGGAAAACAACAAGCATGAACTCGCTGGAAGAACTCGTCGTCGCGGCCCAGGCTGACTTCGTCGCCGCCGTGGATGCCGCCGCGCTCGAAAATGCGAAAGCCAAATACCTGGGCAAGACCGGCCAGGTGACCGACCTGATGAAGGGCCTGGGCAAGCTCGACCCGGATGCGCGCAAGGCGCAGGGCGCCCTGATCAATGCCGCCAAAGAAAAAATCGAACAGGCCTTGACCGCGCGCCGCGATGCGCTGGCCGACGCCCAGCTGCAGGCACGCCTGAGCGGTGAAGCGATCGACGTCACCCTGCCTGGCCGTGGCCGCTCCAAGGGCGGCATCCACCCGGTGATGCGCACCTGGGAACGCGTCGAGCAGATCTTCCGCTCGATCGGCTTCGACGTGGCCGACGGCCCCGAGATCGAAACCGACTGGACCAACTTCACCGCCCTGAACAGCCCCGAGAACCACCCGGCGCGTTCGATGCAGGACACCTTCTATATCGAGGGCAACGACAGCCAGGGCAAGCCGCTGCTGCTGCGTACCCACACCAGCCCGATGCAGGTGCGCTACGCGCGCACCCACACGCCGCCGATCAAGGTGATCGCGCCGGGCCGCACCTATCGCGTCGACAGCGACGCCACCCACTCGCCGATGTTCCACCAGGTCGAAGGCCTGTGGATCGGCGAAAACATCAGCTTCGCCGACCTCAAGGGCGTGTACCTGAACTTCGTCAAGGCCTTCTTCGAGACCGACGACCTGCAAGTCAGGTTCCGACCATCTTATTTCCCGTTCACCGAACCGTCGGCCGAGATCGACATTGCGTTCGGTTCCGGTCCTTTGAAGGGCCGCTGGCTGGAAGTGTCGGGCGCCGGCCAGGTGCACCCGACGGTGGTGCGCAACTTCGGGCTGGACCCGGAGCGGTTCATCGGCTTCGCGTTCGGCTCCGGCCTCGAGCGCCTGACGATGCTGCGTTATGGAATCAACGATCTGCGCCTGTTCTACGAAGGCGACCTGCGTTTCCTGAAGCAGTTCAACTAATCTAGACGCTGAGGCAAAAAAGAATATGCAATTTTCCGAAAACTGGCTCCGTTCGATGGTCGATCCGAAGATGAATTCGGACGAGCTGTCGCACCTCCTGACGATGTCGGGCCTGGAAGTGGAAGAAGTGGAAGCGGTCGCCCCGCCGTTCTCGAACGTGGTGGTGGCCGAAGTCAAGGAAGTGGCGAAACACCCGAACGCCGACCGCCTGAACGTGTGCCAGGTCGACGTCGGCACCGGCACCCTGCTCAACATCGTTTGCGGCGCGCCGAACGTGCGCGCCGGCATGAAGGCGATCTGCGCCAAGGCCGGCGCCGTGCTGCCGCCGGGCGCGGACGGCAAGCCCTTCGAAATCAAGGTCGGTAAACTGCGCGGCGTCGAGTCGCAGGGCATGATGTGCTCCGCGAAAGAGCTGAAGATCTCGGAAGAGAGCAGCGGCCTGATGGAACTGCCGGAAGACGCGCCGGTCGGCCAGAACATCCGCGACTATCTGCACCTGAACGACCTCAAGTTCACCATCAAGCTGACCCCGAACAAGGCCGATTGCCTGTCGGTGCTGGGCGTGGCGCGCGAAGTGGCGGCACTCACCGGCTCGCCCCTGAGCCTGGCGCCGTCGCGCGTGGTGCCGGTCACCAGCGACGAAATCCTGCCGGCCAAGGTGTCGGCGCCGGACCTGTGCGGCCGCTTCGCCGGCCGCGTGATCCGCGGCCTGAACGCGCGCGCCGCCACCCCCGAGTGGATGAGGCGCCGCCTGGAACGCAGCGGCCAGCGCTCGGTGTCGGCCCTGGTCGACATCTCGAACTACGTGATGCTGGAAGTCGGCCGTCCGTCGCACGTGTTCGACCTGAGCAAGATTCACGGCAGCCTGGATGTGCGTTGGGGCAAGAAGGGCGAATCGCTCAAGCTCCTCAACGGCAACACCATCGAGGTGGACGAGTGGGTCGGCGTGATCGCCGATGATCAACAGATCGAATCGCTGGCCGGCATCATGGGCGGCGACTCCACCGCCGTCACCCTGGATACCACCGATATCTATCTGGAAGCGGCATTCTGGTGGCCGAACGCGATCCAGGGCCGCGCGCGCCGCTACAACTTCTCGACCGACGCGGCGCACCGCTTCGAGCGCGGCGTCGACTACGCGACCATTCCGGACCACATCGAGCGCATCAGCGCGCTGATCGTCGAGATCTGCGGCACGCAAGAGACGAAAGTCGGCCCGGTCGACGACCAGATCGTCAACCTGCCGCAGCGCGCCCCGGTGGCATTGCGCACCGCGCGCGCCGCCAAGGTGATCGGCGTGCCGATCGACGACGCCATGGTGGCCGACATCTTCACCCGCCTGGGCCTGGAATTCACCCAGACCGAAGGCAATTTCCTGGTGACGGCGCCGTCGTACCGCTTCGACATCGAGATCGAGGAAGACCTGATCGAGGAAGTGGCGCGCGTATATGGTTTCGAGAACATTCCGGCCAACCCGCCGGTCGCGCCGAGCGCGATGCTGATCGAACCGGAAAACACCCGCTCGCTGTTTGCGATCCGCCATCAACTGGCCGACCTGGGTTACCAGGAAGTAGTCAACATGAGCTTCGTGGAAAGCGTCTGGGAGCAGGATTTCGCCGGCAACGCCGAACCGATCCGCCTGCAGAACCCGATCGCCAGCCAGCTGAGCGTGATGCGCTCGTCGCTGGTCGGCAGCCTGGTGGCGAACGTGCGCTACAACATCAACCGCAAGGCCGGCCGCGTGCGCGCCTTCGAGATCGGCGCCGTGTTCAAGCGTAACGCCGAAGTGCAGGATGGCGCGCTGAGCGTGGCCGGCTACGAGCAGCCGAAACGCGTGGCGGCGATCGCCTACGGCCCGGCCTTCGACGAGCAGTGGGATTTGCCGACCCGCGCGGTCGACTTCTTCGACGTCAAGGCCGACCTGGAAGCCCTGTTCGCGCCGCGCCAGCTGCGCTTTGCCAAGGCCGAACACCCGGCACTGCACCCGGGCCGTTGCGCCAGCGTCGAGCTGGACGGCGTGCAGATCGGTTTCGTCGGCGAGCTGCACCCGCGCTGGCTGCAGAAGTACGACCTGCCGCAGGCGCCGGTGCTGTTCGAAGTCGACGCCGAAGCGCTGCGCCAGCGCGGCGTGCCGGCCTACACCGAGATTTCCAAGTTTCCGGGCGCCACGCGCGACCTGGCGCTGGTGGTCAAGGCGGACGTGCCGGCCCAGGCCGTGATCGATGCGTTCGAGGCCGAAATCGCCGTCAATCCGCAAGGAAAGATCGTGCAAGCCGTTGTTTTGTTTGATGAATATCGCGGCAAGGGCCTGGAGACGGATGAAAAAAGCCTTGCTTTCCGCTTTAGCTTGCAAGATACTCAATCGACGCTGCAGGACGACGCGGTCGATGCCATCATGGCAGCGGTCGCCACTGCCGCCGAGACGAAGCTGAACGCAAAGCTGCGCGCATAAGAAAGAAGGGCGAGCCGGCAGCATGCCGGTTCGCCGCTCATCCAGAACACGTTTGACTTGAAGGCAGGGCTTCAAAATTAACAACAACGACGTCGATTCGGCCGTATTCCAGGAAGCGCTGGTCGCCGACCTGGACCGCGCGATGCAGGTGGCGCGGGTGCGGAAGGAAGCGGAACAGGCATTGCCGACCTTGACCAAGGCCGAGCTGGCCGAACTGCTGTTCGAGCAGGTCGGCCTGAACAAGCGCGAAGCCAAGGACATGGTCGAAACCTTTTTCGACGAGATCCGCAACGCGCTGGAACGGGGCGAAGCGGTCAAGCTGTCCGGTTTCGGCAACTTCCAGTTGCGCGACAAGCCGCAGCGGCCGGGTCGCAATCCAAAAACCGGGGAAGAGATTCCCATCACGGCGCGCCGCGTCGTGACCTTCCACGCCAGCCAGAAACTCAAGGGCATGGTGGAGGAGGCCAATCCGGCGGCCTCCACGCCGGATCCGCTGGCGCACGCAGCCTGACTAAGCGATGAATGACCGACCAAACAAGAACGAACTGACCACGCTGCCGCCGATTCCGGCCAAGCGTTATTTCACCATTGGGGAAGTGAGTGATTTGTGTGGCGTCAAGCCCCATGTGCTGCGCTACTGGGAGCAGGAATTTACCCAGCTAAAGCCGGTCAAACGTCGTGGAAACCGCCGCTATTACCAGCACCACGAAGTGCTGCTCATCCGGCGCATCCGCGAGCTGTTGTACGAGCAAGGCTTTACCATCAGCGGCGCCCGTAACCGCCTCGATGGCCGCGCCGGTGCGGCCGAGATCGAAGCGCCCGAGTTGCCCGAAGCCACGCCTGCGATCGACGGCGACAAGCTGCGCGCCGAGCTGCTCGACATTCTCGACCTGCTCAAGAACGGCCCGCGGCCGGCCTGACAGCCTCGTCGTCGTTGGTCGGCGGCGCTCCGCTCGAAGGTCGCTGTTTGTGCTGCCATGACGCTGTAGCGATGACGACAGGAAAGAAAAAAGCGCTTTTGACCCGAGGTTCTGCTCAAGCATTCGTGCTGCTGTTGAAGGCTGGCCCGGTAATGTTAGAATGTCACCCGCGCTTGTGCTGAAATCAACGCCAAGCCGGGCAGATCGGACCCGGCACTTTCCTGCGCAAGGAAAATTTAAGGGAAGACAATGATACGCGTTGCCATTTGTGACGATCACCAGATAGTTCGAGCAGGATTCAAACAGATTTTCTCGTCGTCGGGCGACTTCGAAGTCGTCGCCGAAGGCGCCACCGGCCGCGAGGCCCTCGACATCGCCCGTCGCGAGATCTGCGACGTGCTGCTGCTCGACATCGCGATGCCCGACCAGAGCGGCATCGACATCCTGCGCACCATCCGCCAGGGCCAGCCGAACCTGCCGGTGCTGATCCTGTCGGGTTACCCGGCGCAGCAGTATGCGCTCAACCTGTTCAAGATGGGCGCCAACGGCTACCTGAACAAGGAATGCGAAGCGGACGAACTCAAGACGGCCGTGCGCACCGTGTACCAGGGCCGCCGCTACGTCTCGTCCACCGTCGGCGAACTGCTGGCGCAGAGCTTCGACCGCGATCCGAACACGGCGCTGCACACCGAGCTGTCGGACCGCGAATTCCAGGTGTTCCTGCGCCTGGCAAAGGGAGCGACCGTGTCGGATATCGGCAATGCGCTGTCGCTGTCGATCAAGACCGTGTCGACCTACCGCACCCGCATCATGGAAAAGATGGGACTGCAGTCGAACTCGGATCTGACCTATTACGCCATGAAGAATAACCTGCTGGATTGACCGGCTACTTCATGTCGACGACGCGCGCGCCGGCGCGCGTTTTCGTTTGTGCATGCCGTCTTCGCAAGACTTCCCTTGGCTTCGTTGCGCATTTGCAGCCCAATTGCAACAGTTAGTTACATGAGGGAATTTCGCGGTGCAACAATTCGTCCTTACACCTATAATGAAGGACGGCGTCTGTTGCGCGAAAGGAAGTCAGGATGTACTTTTCAACCGCTCCGGCCGACAAGCCGGTCCGCAATCTCCCTCTCCATAAATCCCTGCTGTGCCTGGCCTGTGCGATCCTGCTGGTCGTGAACGGCGTGTTCCTGCTGCGCAACCTCGACGACTTGCGTTCGGCCAATGCCTTGCAGACGCGCACCGCCCAGGTATCGGACGAACTGCAGTACCTGAACCTGCTGGTGACCGATGCCGAGAGCAGCTTGCGCGGCTATTTCCTGTCGAATTCAGAAGTCTATCTGGGACCATTGCGCGCAGCGCCGCAGCAGTTCGACAACCAGCTGCGTACCCTTGGCACGCTGCTGGCCGACAATCCCTCGCAAACCAAAAACCTGGCCCAGCTGCGTACCCTGATCGAGAAAAAGCTGGGGCTGATGCACCAGCAGCTCGAAGTGTTCCGCCAGGGCGGGCTGTCCGACATCGTGGCGATCGCCGCTTCTCCCGACGACCGCGCCCAGATGGACGAGATCCGCCTGCAGGTGGTAATCATGACGCGCGAGCAGAACGAACTGCTGGCCGCCCGCACCGCCGCCTTTTATCAACAGTACCGCCACGCCGCGCTGTTTGGACTGAGCATCAATGCGGCCGCGATCGCGGTGCTGCTGTTGTTCTACAACCTGGTCAAGCGCGCCTTCGGCGCCCGCCTGCGGGCAGAGCGCGCATTGCAGCAGAGTAACGACGACCTGGAATGCATCGTTGCCGAGCGCACCGCCCAGCTGTCGGTGCTGTCGCGCCACCTGATCCGGGTCCAGGAAGAAGAGAAGTCGCGCCTGGCGCGCGAACTGCACGACGAGATGGGCGCCAACCTGACGGCGATCGGCATGGACATGACCACCGTCAGCGAGCAATTGCGTTCGAGCCATCCGGAACTGGCCGCAAAGCTGGGCCGGGCGCGTCGAACCCTGGTCGATACGGTGCAACTGAAGCGCCGTATTATCGAAAACCTGCGCCCGAGCCTGCTCGACAATATGGGCTTGTCGGCCGCGCTGCAGAGCTATTGCGCCGACTATGCGCGCGTGACGGCGCTGGACGTCGATCCCTTGATCGCGGCCGAAGCCGACGGGGCCGGCCCGATGCAGGCCATTGCGCTGTTCCGCATCACCCAGGAAGCGCTGAACAATATCGCCAAGTATGCCAGGGCGCGTACCGTCATCGTCAACCTGACGCGCGAACCGGACGGCTGGGGCCTGGAGATTACCGACGACGGCATCGGCATCGCGCCGGATGCGATGAAGACCTCGAAATCGCATGGCCTGCTGGGCATGCGCGAGCGCGCCTTGCTGCTGGGCGGCACCCTGGTGGTGGAGCCGGGCGTGAATGGGGTGGGAACTTGCGTGCGCGCCACATTGCCATTGACGGCGCCGGGCGGAAATGAAGAAATGGGGCAGAACCTTGCCGTGCCTGCCGGTCTGCTGAAGGAAACGCAGTCGGTTTCGGCTTCAGGCTTGCCGGCACCGCCGCCAAATGAAAAAGCCGATTCACATGAATCGGCTTTTCCAGGAACCCAGTCGGTGACGCAATCTTGATTAGCGCGCCACATCCATGAGCAGGCGGTCGTATTCCGACTTGGCGACCTTGTAGCATTCGCCGGCGTATTCTTCCAGGCCGGCACGGTCCAGCACGGTGATGTTGCCGCGGCGGTACTGGATCAGGCCTTCGTCCTGCAGCTTGCCGGCGGCGGCGGTGATGCTTTCGCGGCGCACGCCCAGCATGATCGAGATCAGTTCCTGGGTCACTTTCAGTTCGTTGCTGGCCGAGCGGTCCAGGCGGTCGAGCAGCCAGCGGCACAGTTTCTGTTCGATCGAGCTGTGGCGGCCGCCGACGGCGTTCTGGGCCATCTGGGCGAACAGGGCGTTGGTGTAGCGCATCAAGAGCTGCGGCAAGGCGCCGCCGCGGTTGAAGGCGTCACGCAGGTACTGGGTCTTGAGGCGGTAACCGTAGCCGGCGCTTTGCACCACGGCGCTGCAGGTGGCGCGCTCGCCCATGAACAGCGACACGCCGACTGCGCCTTCGTGGCCGACCACGGCGATCTCGGTGGTGGCGCCGTCTTCCATCACATACAGCAGCGACACGATTGCGGTGGTCGGAAAATACACGTATTCCAATTTGCTGCCATACTCGAACAACTCTTTACCGAACGGCATCGGGACCAGTTCCAGGTGGTCGAACATGTCTTCGAGGTCGAGGCGGGGAAGGGCGGCCAGCAGTTCGTTCTGCTGGGTGCCGCTGTAGCTGACGACCGGACGCGACGTGGACTTCATTGCCTCACTCGTGGCAGGGATCTGGTTTTTTGCTTTTTGGGTCATGCCGCCAAATTGAGTGTTGTTCATCTTATGTCCTCTTATGTCTGTCGTTCGTCTATGGTTATTGCGGGGCGATCCTGAGGTCTTTTGCTGCCTCATCGCGATGTGTGTACTTTAAAGCTACCGTCTGTTGGCGCACATAAGATTAGCGGTTGCACCCGTGTAGGCTCGATGCATGATGTTTTGTCAGTGCAGTCCTACTGGAGAGAACCCCGTTTTCGGGCTGGTTTTTGTTAGGTTTGACAACAAAAATGCCGCATAATTCGCCGTCGAGTACATTCGGAACGATTGGCGAAATGATTGGCAAACTGATACATGGCCCTGCAGTTACTCCTGGTTGAAGACGATCCGGTCCTGGCCGACGGCCTGGTGCGCGCGCTCCAGGCGCAGGACCTGCAAGTGACGCCCGTGCGCGACGGCCTGGCTGCCGACGCCGCCCTGCAGGCCGGCGGCATCGATGTCGCCGTGCTCGACATCGGCCTGCCCGGCATCGACGGCTTCGAAGTGGTACGGCGCCTGCGCGCGCGCGGCGCCGCCACCCCGGTGCTGCTGCTGACCGCCCGCGACGCCGTCGAAGACCGCGTGCGCGGCCTGGAAACCGGCGCCGACGACTACCTGGTCAAGCCCTTCGCCACCGCCGAACTCGTCGCCCGCATCCGCGCCCTGGCGCGGCGTCACGCGCCGCCATCGACCGTCCTTGCGCTGGGCAGCCTCAGCCTGGACAGCGCCACCCGCCGTGCCCGTGTCGGCGAGCGTCCGGTGGAATTGTCGGTGCGCGAGTGGGGCGTGCTCGAATACCTGCTGCAGCACGCCGGGCGCGTGGTGTCCAAGCAGCAGATCATCGACGCCATCCTGCCCTGGGGCGACGACGTCACGCCGAACGCGGTCGAAGTCTATGTGTCGCGCCTGCGCCTGAAGATCGACGGCGCCGGGGTGGCGATCCGCACCATCCGCGGTTTCGGCTACCTGCTGGAAGCCGCCCCCGCTGCCGCTCGATGACCAGTATCCGGATTCAGCTGCTCAAGTGGCTGCTGGGCCCGATCCTGCTGGTCAACCTGGTGCTGGCGGCGCTGGTGGTGGGCCTGGCCTGGACCCCGGCCCAGGTCGCTTTCGACCAGGGCCTGTCCGATACCGCCGATGCCCTGGCGGCGCGGCTGGCCGGCGGCGCCGCGCCGCAGCTGCCGGCGCAGCTGGCCGACAACGGCGGCAAGGACCGCATCTGGTTCGCGGTGCGCGACGGCGGCGGCGCCCACCTGGCCGGCGCGCCCGCCTTTCCGCCACTGCAGCCCGGCCGCGCCGCCTACGACGCCGAGATCGGCGGCGAACCGGTGCGGGTGGCGGCGCGCGCGGTCGCGACTCCCGATGGACCGCGCCAGCTGGGCGTGGCGCGCACGCTGCGCCAGCGACTCGAGGTGCGCGCCGCCATCGTGCGCTCGCTGACCGTGCTGGTGGCGCTGGTCACCATCACCCTCGTCGGCGTGGTCTGGCTGTCCGTCAGTAATGGATTACGCCCATTGGCCCGGATCCGCGCCGAGCTGGCCGCGCGTGGCCCGGGCGACCTGGCGCCGCTGCCGGCCGAACAGGTGCCGTACGAAATCGCGCCGGTGGTCACCGGTTTCAATGAGCTGCTCGACAAGGTGGAAGCCGGCAGCCGGGCCCAGCGCGACTTCCTGGCCGACATGGCGCACCAGCTGCGCACGCCGCTGGCCGGCATGCAGCTGCAGCTCGAATGGCTGGGCCGGCGCCACGCCGCCGACCCCGACACGCTGCGCGCGCTGGGCATGATGGGCTTGGCCAACGAACGCATGATCCGCCAGGTCAACCAGCTGCTGGCGCTGGCCCGTGCGCGCGAAGGGCGGCCGGCCGGCGCGCCAGCTGCGCTCGACCTGGCGCTGCTGGTGCAGGAATCGGTGCAGTTCTTCGTCGACAAGGCGGCGCGCAAAGACATCGACATTGGCTTCGAACTGGATAGCGCCCCGGTCGAGGGCGACGCCTTCCAGCTGCGCGACCTGATCGACAACCTGGTCGACAATGCGATCCGCTACACCCCGGCGGACGGCCAGGTGACGGTCGGCTGCAGGCGCGAAGGGCGGGAGACGCTGTTCACGGTGGCCGATTCCGGCCCAGGGATTCCGACGGCAAGACGCGCCGCCGTGTTCGAGCGCTATGTGCGGCTGGACGACAAGACCAGTGGCAGCGGTCTCGGGCTGGCGATCGTGCGCGACATCGCGCTGGCCCACGGCGCGCGGGTGGTGCTGGGCGACGCTGCCGAGGGCGGCACGCTGGTCACGGTGCGCTTTCCGGCGCGGCCGTAGTCATCCTGCCAGAACGGCGCCGGCCAAACACGCAAACACTGTCGCAAATCCGTTGCTGTCAGGAATTTGTCAGCCTTTCTTCAGGGAACTGACAGCTTCCTCGATTATTATGCCTGGTGGAAACATTTATTGGCGGTATCCGCCCCCAGGAGAATCCCATGCAGCAGCGCCAGTCCGGTTTCACGCTCATCGAACTCATGCTCGCGGTGGCGATCGTCGGCATCCTGACTGCCGTCGCGCTGCCTTCCTACAGCAGCTACGTGCTGCGCACCCGCCTGGCCGAAGCGCACAGCACGCTGGCCGCGACCCAGCCGCAGCTGGAACAATTCTGGTCGAACACGCATTCCTACGCAGAATTCGACAAGGTGCCGGCCCCCACCACCAACTTCACCTATGAGCTGAAGGACGCCGACGCCGCCGGCTACACCCTGGTCGCCACCGGCCGCGCTGCCGCCGCCAGCTTCGTCTACACCATCGACCAGGCCGGCCGCCGCGCCACCACCGGCGCTCCGGCCGACTGGGCCAAGCGTTCCGACTGCTGGGTCGACCGCAAGGCGGGCACGTGCACCCAGTGACGGTGTCGCAACGTCGCGCCATCGAGGCCGGCTTCACCATCATCGAAGCGATGGTGGGGCTGGTCATCATGGCCATCCTGCTGGCCTTCGGCATGCCGCGCATGACCGACTGGCTGGGGGCGACCAGGGCCGCCGGCGCCGCCGGCTTCTACGCCGAAGGTTTTACGGTGGCGCGCATGCAGGCGCTGTCCAACAACAGCCAGAGCCGCCTGGTATTCGTCGCCAACGCCGGTGGCCAGCCCGACTGGCGGGTCGACATCTGCCTGCGCACCACCGACGTGCCGTGCACGCTCGACAGCGACTGGTCGAGCGAAAGCGCCGGCCCCAAGGACGCCAGCGGCGCGCCGGCCGCCTTCCGCTCGATCCGGCGCAGCGCCGCGACCCTGCCGCCCGCCACCCGGCTGGCGGTGACGCTCGGCCCGGGCCTGGGCAACACCGTGTATTTCACGCCGCTCGGCTGGGTCGATGCCAGCCGCGCGCCGCGCGTGACCCGCGTCGGCCTGGCGCCGCCGGCCGGCCAGAGCGACAGCTTCAGGCCCTCGGCCGTGGTCCTGACGCTGGCCGGAGTGGCAGTCACCTGCGATCCGAATGCCGCCGACGGCGCTTCCAACGGGTGTCCGGAATGACGCGCCTTTCGACCATGCTCGTTCGCCGGCGCACCCAGCGTGGCGTGGCCCTGCTCGAGGCGCTGCTGGCGGTGGTGCTGCTCGGGATCGGCCTGATCGGCACCCTGGCATTACAAACCCGTTCGGTGGCGGCGCTGTCCGAAGCCGGCCTGCGTGCCGAAGCCACCATCGCCGCCAACGAGCTGCTGGGCGTGATGAACACCGACCAGGCGCGCTTGGCCGACTACGCGGTCGCCAGGAACGCCAACCCGGGTGCGCGCCTGAAGCCGTGGCACGACGCCGTCAAGTCGCATTTGCCCGGCGCCACCATTGAGGTCACGGTGACGCCGGCCGCCGGCACCACCCGCACCGCGGTCGGCATCTCGATCGGCTGGCAGCGCATCAGCGGCGGCGAAGGCAACGTCCACGAGATCACCTCTTATCTGTCGCAGTCGGAATGAAGCATTCACTCTTGCGCGCCCGGCGCTTTCACGGTGGCTTCTCGCTGGTCGAGCTGATGGTCAGCGTCGTGATCGGCCTGCTGGCGGTGCTGCTGGCCACCCGCATCATGACCGACAACCAGCGCAACAAGGACGCCGCGCTGGGCGGCTCGGACTCGATGCAGAACGGGATGCTGGCCATGTTCTCGATCAGCGGCGACATCGAGCAGGCCGGATATGGCCTCAACGATCCGCTGCTGGTCGGCTGCAATACGCGCTTCACCGACAGCGGCGGCTACCAGCTCGCCAGCGCCAGGCGCGGCGAAGCCACCGTGCGTCCGTTGGCGCCCGCCATCATCGAGCCGGGCGGCGACGACGCCTCGGACGTCATCACCCTGTACGCCGGCAGCGCCGCCGGCGGCACCGCCACTCTGCGCCTGACCGGCAACTACGTCGGCGGCACCACCCTGAATGTCGACCGCCGCCCCTACGGCTTTCGCCTGGGCGACGTGATCGTGGTCGCGCCCGAGCAGGCCGGCGGCGACTGCGCGCTGGCCCAGCTGGCCACCGATCCGGAAACCCATCCGGTGCCGCCGGCGGCCCAGTACGTGCGCATCGGCGGCTCGGGCCTGCGCTTCAACAGCGGCGCGCTCGGGGTCCAGTACCAGGGCAATACGGCGCGCATCTTCAACCTGGGGCAGGGCGCGCGCCTGGCCTTCCATACCTGGTCGGTGGAAGGCAACTACCTGCGCCTGCGCTCGACCGACATGGACGGCGCCGGCGCCAATCCGCAGGCGGTGGCCGACAACATCGTGCTGCTCAAGGCGCAATACGGCTTCGATACCCGCGCCGGCCAGGCGTTCCAGCCGACCCAGGGCACCCGGGTCGGGCAATGGTCGTCGGCCATGATCGACGCCGACGGCGATGGCGTGAACGGGAGCGCCGGCGACTATGGCCGCGTGGTCGCGCTGCGGCTGGCGCTGGTGGCGCGCTCGCGCCATCCCGAGCGTCCCGCCGCCGATGGCAAGTGCAGCGCCACCACCGAGATCAAGCCGCTGTTCGCCAGCGAACAACCGCAAGGCGTGCAGCCGCAAGAAGTGGAGGTCGACCTGGGCACGGCGGCCGATCCGGAAGGCTGGAAGTGCTACCGCTACCGGGTGTTCGAGACCATCGTCCCGCTGCGCAACGCGGGGTGGAGGCCCGCATGAACCATCGTTTCGTGCGCACGCGCGAGTCCGGCATTGCGCTGCCGGTCATGCTGATCATGCTGCTGGTGATGCTGGTGACCAGCATCTACCTGCTGCGCTCGACCAATTCGACCACGCTGGCCGTGTCCAATATGGCGTATGACGCGTCGCTCAGCCGCGCCGCCGACCTGGGCCTGCACACCGGCTTCCAGTGGCTCAAGGAGCAGGCGCTGCTTGATAAGCGCGCCCTCAACCTGGACGTCGACGCCAAGGGCTACAGCGCCATCATGAACCCCGGCGCCACGCCGCGCGACAGCGGCTTCTGGGCCAGGAAGGTGGTGATCCCGGGGCCGGACAACACCAGCGTCGAATACGTGATCCACCGCATGTGCACCATGCCGCTGCCCTATGACGACGCCCGCAACGCCTGCGTCCAGACCGCCGAGGTCAGCGCCGACCTGGGCAACCCGGTGCCGGTCGGCCAGAGCCTGGCCTCGGACGCGCCGACCTTCGCCGGCAGCCCGCAGCTGCACTACGTGATCACGGCCCGTATCGCCGGCGCTCGCGGCGGCAACGTGGTCAACCAGATGGTGGTCATGCTCGGCGTGTGACGCCGCATAGCCGAACTATCCGCACAACAAGCATCATTCGAACCAACCTGGAATGCGCATGCATCGCTTTTCGCACCAACGACTGATTTCCTTCCTCGGCCTGCTGCTGGTCGTGCTGACGTTCGCGCCGGCCAGGGCCGACCCAACCAATATCTCGACCCTGCCGCTGTTGAACATCAGCGGCAGCGGGGCGGTCAAGCCGAACCTGATGCTGTTGTACGATAACTCGGGGTCGATGAACTTCACCTACACCCCCGACTACGTCGCCAACGCCGACACCTGCCGCGCCGGCACCACCATCGCCGACGGCACGCGCGGCTGCACCATCGGCGACCCGCCGTTCGCCAGCAGCGACTTCAATCGCCAGTACTACAACCCCAGGACCCGCTACCGCCCGCCGGTGAGGGCCAACGGCACGTCGTTCAACGACATGACGAGCGCCAACACGCGCCAGTGGACCCAGGTGCCGAACGACGGCTTCGGCATCAACAACGCCGACCTGCTGGGCGAAGACCGCTACAGCACCACCAACCTGGTCAGCGGCTTTCCCGACCTGGCCTGGTGCGACCGCAACCGCGAGAACTGCCAGCTCAACACCACCGGCTACACTTATCCGACCAACGCCCGCTACCGCGCGGCGTACGTCAATGGCGCGCCGTACTACTACAGCATCAACGTGGCCGAGTACTGCACCGACAACACCATGACCAACTGCACCTCGACCGCGGTCAACGGCGACGCGCCGGACGGCTATCCGGTGCTGGCGCGGGTGCGCTTCTGCGACAGCAACAAGCTGACCCGCTGCCAGGCCAAGTTCGTCGGCAACTACAAATACCCGCGCTTCTCGGGCGAGAACCAGAACGCGCCGTGGTGGGGCACGATCACCATCGGCACCTCCAGCGGCAGCAACGCGCTGCGCATCAACAGCGTGACCGCGGTCGGCCTGTCCGGCACCCAGGTCATCACCAGGAGCCATGTCGACGCTGCCAACGGCACCGATACCGCCGACAAGCGCGCCATCGTGGCCAGCGCGCTGGCGGCGCAGATCGTCGCCCAGACCGGCCTGGACAACCCCTTCACCGCCTGCGTCACCACCCCGCGCCACACCTCGGTGCCGGCCTGCTCGAGCTACGGCATCACTTTGGGCGGCGCCAACGTGCTGGCCGTGATCCCGATTTCCTGCCCGGCGGGCGCCGCCGACAAGTCGATCAGCAACTGCTCGCCGGTGACGGACAACAGCCGCGCCGGCGACAACCTGATGGTCTCGTCGGGCACCGGCGCCACCGCGCTGCTGTTTGTCAGCGGCACCACCAACAGCGGCAACAGCCAGATCCTGAAGGGCCTGTACCTGGGCCAGACTTCCCTGATCACGTCGCTCACCCTGGGCAAGGGCATCGGCGCGTCGAGCGTGGTGAGCGCGATGAGGAACGCGATCGGCACCCGCGGCACCGTCACCGCCTACGTCGGCGGCACCCGCCCGTCCTCGCCGCTGTGCGAGGCGCAGAGCAACACCACCCTGTGCCTGATCGATACCGCCTCCAACGCGGCCGGGCGCGACATCTCGCTGAGCGACCTGACCAACAATGGCTCGGGCAACAACACGCGCCTGCGACTGTCGGTCAAGGAAGCGGTCAGCGACGTGGTGCCGACCGCCAGCACCGGCCTCGGGGCTTCGATCTTCGTGCGCACCAACATCGTGTCGTCGCGCCGCGCCTACCCGCGCGACCCGGCCCGCACCGACTGCCAGGGCGAGACCTGCAGCTACGACGAAGAGATGACCAACTTCGCCAACTGGTACGCCTACTATAAAAGCCGCAACCAGATGATGAAGACGGCGGTCGGCCAGGCCTTCGAGCCGGTCACCGACAAGTACAACGTCGGCCTGGTCTCGCTGTCCGAGGCGGCCAGGCAGGGCACCATCAACAAGCCGCTGCCGTTCGCCGGCCAGGACCGCAGCGACTGGTATACGAACCTGTACGGGATGACCACCAGCGGCGCCACCCCGGTGCGCCTGGCCCTGAACGCGATCGGCAAGATGTACGCCAATCGCGAGCCCTACGTCCGGCCCAAGGGCCAGGAAGCGGTGCGCTTCCCGTGCCAGCAGAACTTCACCTTCATCACCACCGACGGCTACTGGAACGGCGAAGCGCCGACCGGCGTGGGCAACACCGACGTGCGCGAAGACCCCGCCCGTTTCTGCCTGCGCTCCAAGGGCTGCGTCGACCCGCGCGCCCAGAGCGTGCCGTCGCTGGCCGACATCGCCCTGTACTGGTACAACGGCGGCAGCAACGAGAACGTCGACAGGCAGAATTCGCTGCGCCCCACCATCGAGGACTGGACCAAGCCGGGCGTGGTGCCGGCCGCCGACGGCGAGAACACGCGCCTGCACATGAAGACCTACGCGCTCGGCCTGGGCGTGGACGGCATCATGACCTATGAGCCGAACTACGACAGCGCGCCTCGGCAGGGCGGCGACTTTTATAAAGTGATCACCGGCGCCACCTCGGGCTGCCCGTGGAGCAGCGACGGGCGCTGGACCTGGCCCGACGCCCAGACCCACCTGGACGGCGGTTCGCTGGCGCTGCAGTCGCGCGTCGACGACCTGTGGCACGCCGCCATCAACGGCCACGGCAAGTATTTCTCGGCGTCCGACCCGCTGCAGGTGATCGAGGGCCTGCGCTCGGCCCTGAGCAATATCGAGGTGCAGGTCGGCGCCGCCGCCGCCGCCGCGACCTCGACCCCGAACATCTCGGCCATCGACAACGACATCTTCGCCGCCACCTTCACCACGGTGCGCTGGAACGGGCGCCTGTCCAAGCGCAAGATCGACCTGAGCACCGGCGCGGTGAGCGAAGACGAAGTCTGGAACACCTCCAGCCTGCTGGGCGCCCGGGTCGACGCCCGCGCCGACAGCCGCCGCATCCTGATGATGGACCCGGGCACGCGCGCCCTGGAAGACTTCACCTTCGCCAACTTCACCGGCACGGTGGAGCGGAGCTGGTTCGAGAACAAGTGCAACGCGTTGCCGCAGTGCGCCAACCTGTCGGATGCCAACCGCACCATCGTCAACCGCGGCGCCACCATCGTCGACTGGCTGCGCGGCCAGCAGCAGTACGCCGACGACACGCTGCTGCGCGCCTACAGCTTCACCGACGCCGCCGACAGCGGCGCGGACGGCGCGCTGCCGATCGTGCTGGGCGATATCGCCTCGTCCAAGCCGGCCTACGTGCGCGACCCGCGCAAGAACTACGACCGCGACGGCTACGCCGATTACCGCGCCGCCAACACCGGGCGCGAGCCGACCGTGTACATCGGCGCCAACGACGGCATGCTGCACGCCTTCCACGCCACCACCGGCGAGGAACTGTGGGCCTACGTGCCGCGCATCACGATGAAGAAGCTGTACCTGCAGGCCAGCACCAACTACGGCGGCAGCCACCAGTACACGGTGGATGGCTCGCCCGAGGTGGCCGACGTCCAGATCGGCGGCAGCTGGAAGACGGTATTGGTGGGCGGGCTGAATCGCGGCGGCCGTGGCTACTACGCGCTGGACGTGACCGACCCCGACGCGCCCAAGGCGCTGTGGGAACTGTGCGCCGACCCTGCGGTGTGCAGCGGCGACAACCTGGAGCCGGAACTCGGCTACACCTTCGGCAACCCGCAGTTCGGCACGATCCAGGAGGGCGACAGGGAGACCTGGGTGGTGTTCCTGACCTCGGGCTACAACAACATCCCGGGCAGCGATGGCGTCAACAGCGGCACCGGCGCCGGCTGGCTGCTGGTGGTGGACCTCGCCACCGGCAAGGTCAAGTACCGGATCTCGACCCGTGTCGGCGACGCCGCCACCCCTTCGGGCCTGGCCAAGATCACCGCGATCACGCCGGATCCGCGCAACGACCCGAAGGTGACCTACGTCTACGGCGGCGACAACACCGGCAAGATGTGGCGCTTCGACTTCACGGTTGCCGGCGCGCCGAGCGTCAAGCTGATGGCCGATGCCGGCGCCGGCCAGCCGATCACCACCCGTCCCGAAGTGACCACCTGCCGCGTCGGCGCGGCAGAGGGCAGCCTGGAGCCGGCCGCCAGGCGCATGGTGGTGTTCGGCAGCGGACGCCTGCTCGACCTGGAAGACGTGGCCGACCCGGCGCTGCAGAGCCTCTATGTGCTGAAGGACAGCGGCGACACCATCGGCTCTGGCGGCTGGCGCAAGGAGCCGACCATGGTGCAGAAAACGCTGGCGCGCCAGAGCGCGAACGACGCCGACTCGCCGTTCGTCTTGTCCGGCAATACGCTCGACTGGGCCAGGCACAATGGCTGGTTCGTCGACTTCAGCGTCAACACGGGCGAGCGCGTCAACATCGACCCCAAGGTGGTGGCGGGGACGCTGAGCGTGGTGACCAACCTGCCGACGTCATCGACCGAGTGCTCGGTGGGCGGCACCAGCAACATCTACCAGTTCAACGTCTGCGCTGCGCTCAATGGCCTGGTGGGCGAGCCGCTGTCGGGCAACGCGGCCGTCGGCACGTCCGAGGTGCGCACGCCGGACGGCGAACTGAAGGTGATCGTCACCGACGCCAAGGGCAAGATGATTCCGAAGGACCTGGCGCCGTCGATCAGCAGCGGGGCGCGCCGGGCCGGCTGGCGCCGCGTGCGTGACTGAGCGGCACTGAGCGGCACTGAGCGGGACTGAGCACGAGCGAGCGACTAATTTACACGGGGCGGTGCGGAAACGTTAAAATCCCGGGTTTCCTTTCACGGGCCGTGACGCGGCCCGACTACTGGGCTCGAACATGGCCAACGACACCGACAACCTGAACGCCGAGAATGGCGTGGACGCCACTCAAGTGGCAAGCGACGCCGGCACCGACGTATCCGCAGCGCGCCAGAGCGGCGCCATCGCGCGCGAAGTGCAGCGCCGCCGCACCTTCGGCATCATCTCCCACCCGGATGCGGGTAAAACCACGCTGACCGAGAAGCTGCTGCTGTTTTCGGGCGCGATCCAGCTGGCCGGCACCGTCAAAGGCCGCAAGAGCGGCCGCCACGCCACCTCGGACTGGATGGACATCGAGAAGCAGCGCGGCATCTCGGTCGCGTCCTCGGTGATGCAGTTCGAGTTCCGCGAGCACGTGATCAACCTGCTCGACACCCCGGGCCACCAGGACTTCTCGGAAGACACCTACCGCGTGCTGACCGCGGTCGACTCGGCGCTGATGGTGATCGACGCCGCCAAGGGCGTCGAGGAACAGACCATCAAGCTGCTCGACGTGTGCCGCATGCGCGACACCCCGATCGTCACCTTCATGAACAAGATGGACCGCGAGACCCGCGATCCGCTCGAACTGCTGGACGAAGTCGAATCGGTGCTCAAGATCGAGTGCGCGCCGGTGACCTGGCCGATCGGCATGGGCAAGAACTTCCGCGGCGTGTACCACCTGCTGAAGGACGAGATCATGCTGTTCAAGGCCGGCGAGGAAAAGGCCGACGGCGCCTTCGAGATCGTCAAGGGCATCGACAACCCGAAGCTGGCCGAGATGTTCCCGCTCGAGATCGAGCAGCTCAAGATGGAAGTGGAACTGGTGCACGGCGCCTCGCACGTGTTCGATATCGAGCGCTTCCTGTCGGGCGTGCAGACCCCGGTGTTCTTCGGTTCCGCGATCAACAACTTCGGCGTGCGCGAGATCCTGTCTGCGCTGGTCGACTGGGCGCCGGCGCCGCGCGAGCGCGACGCCACCGTGCGCGCGGTCGAGCCGGTCGAGCCGAAGTTCTCGGGCTTCGTGTTCAAGATCCAGGCCAATATGGACCCGGCCCACCGCGACCGCATCGCTTTCCTGCGCGTGTGCTCGGGACGCTTCGAGAAGGGCATGAAGGTCAAGCACCTGCGCCTTGGCCGTGAAGTGAAACTGTCGTCGGTGGTGACCTTCATGGCGTCGAGCCGCGAACAGGTCGAGGAAGCCTACGCCGGCGACATCATCGGCCTGCCGAACCACGGCAACATGCAGATCGGCGACAGCTTCTCGGAAGGCGAGCTGCTGACCTTCACCGGCATCCCGTACTTCGCGCCGGACCTGTTCCGCACGGTGCGCATCCGTAACCCGCTCAAGGTCAAGCAGCTGCACAAGGGCTTGCAGCAGCTGGGCGAAGAGGGCGCGGTGCAGGTGTTCAAGCCGGTGCTGGGTTCGGACCTGATCCTGGGCGCGGTCGGCGTACTGCAGTTCGAGGTCGTGGCCAGCCGCCTGCTCAACGAGTACGGCGTCGACGCCGTGTTCGAAAGCAGCAGCATCAGCAGCGCGCGCTGGATCTCGAGCGAGGACAAGAAGTCGCTGATCGACTTCGAAAACCAGCTCGGCCACCAGGTCGCCTACGATGCGGCCGGCAACATGGCCTTCCTGGCCACCTCGGGCGTCAACCTGCGCCTGACCCAGGAGCGCTGGCCGAAGCTGACCTTCCACGCGACCCGCGAGCACGCGGCCAAGCTGGGCTAAGCTCCGGCTACGATGCTGGCCCGATCGCGGCCAGCGTCTGCGTGCGCGCCGCGCCGTTCGGTTCGTGGATGCGCAGCTGCACGGGCATCCACGATTGGCCCGGCGCCAGCCATACCTCCAGCCGGCGTTCGCCGGCTTCCCCGATGCGCGCCAGGCGCACCGTCTCCATCTCGCCGGCGCCGGTCGCGATCCGTTCCGGTCCGATCACGCGATAGCGTTCGATATGCGCGCCGTTGGCGCCGGCGACCCAGAACTCCAATACGTCGCGCATCTGGCTCGGATCGGCCAGGCCCATGCCGGCCAGCTGCGCCAGCAGCGAGGCGGTGTCCTGGCTGCCTTCGGCCAGGCGCTGCGCGTGGGTATCCAAGCCGGTTTGCACGGTGCCGGCGGCGCGGTCGAAGCGGGTGGTGACCGAGCCGGCGCCGTGTTCTTCGGTTGCCTGCGCGGGCGCGATGCCGGCGTCGTCGATCCTGCCGCTGCTGCTGCGCGTTCCCAATATCCCGTCCATTTGCAGGTCGTAGCGATTGCCGTCGCTGCGCCAGGTCAGCGTCGCATCGCCCGATGCACCGGTGACTGTGTAGCTCAGGCGCATCGAGGGCGGCGGCGTGACGCGATAGCGCGCCGGCATCCGGGAGCGGAAGGCGACGCCTTGCTGACCGGGCAGCGCGTCGGGGGCGACGTCGGGCGCGATCTCGGGTGGCGCTGCCGCGCGCGCGTCGGCTGACGGTGCGCGCGGCACCAGGAGCGGCGGCTCGTTGAGCGGTTCGGGCGATGGAGCGGGCGACGCGGGGGCGGGTTCCGGTTGCGTCGACGCCGTGGGCGCAACCACATGCGCCAGGCGCACGGCCAACGTGGTGCTGCCAGCGCTCGGCGGCGGCAAGTCCAGGCGGCGGTCGATCCAGGCCAGCGCCAGCAAGTGCAGCAGCAGCGACAGCAGGCCGAGCGCCAGCAGGCGCCGGTGCCGCGCCAGAAGGACGGAAATGCGGGAAACACTCATGGCGCTAGTGTAGCCGCTGACTCCTGCGCGCAGTCAATCGCGTGACATTGCGCGAGTATCTTTGCGGCACGGCCGATCTATACTCGTCCACTGTATTGACATCGCAACAGGAGCAGCCCATGGAGATCGACCAGTTCCAGCGCATGGTCGCGCGCCTCGAACAGGAAAGCGCTGCCGCGCCCGGCCGCTACCGGGCCAGGGTGGCGCTGCTGGCGGTGCTGGGCTTTGGCATCATCGCCGTGGTGCTGGCCACGCTCGGCTTCGGGCTGGTGGCGCTGGTCGGCGTCGTCGCCGCGCTGGCCTGGAGCGGCGGCGGCCTGCTGCTCCTGCTGCTGGCCAAGCTGGGCAAGCTCCTGTTCCTGCTCGCGATCCCGCTCTGGTACACGCTCAAGTCGGCGCTCGGTTCGCTCTTTGCGCGCTTTCCCGAGCCCGAGGGGCGCGTCTTGCGGCGCGACGAAGCGCCGGAATTGTTCGCGGCGCTGGACGATATGCGCCGGCGCATGGCCGGGCCGCGCTTTCACCGGGTGCTGGTGATTAACGAGGTCAACGCGGCCGTGATCCAGCGTCCGGCCTTCGGCCTGGTCGGCTTCCCACGCAACTACCTGCTGCTGGGATTGCCCTTGCTCGAGTGCCTGGCGCCGGAAGAAGCGCTGGCAGTGGTGGCCCACGAATACGGCCATCTCGCCGGCGCCCACGGGCGCTTCTCGGCATTCATCTACCGCCTGCGCCATACCTGGAGCACGATCCAGGCCCACCTCGACCACTTCCAAGGCTGGTCGGCGAAATTGGTCTCGCCGCTGGTGCGCTGGTACGCGCCTTACTTCAATGCCTACACCTACGTGCTGGCGCGCGCCGACGAATACCGCGCCGACGCCGCCTCGGCCGAGCTGGTGGGCGCCGCCAGCGCCGCGCATGCCCTCAAGCGCGTCAACCTGGTGGCGCCGCACTACCAGCAATACGTCGAGGCGGCGCTGGAGCGCGCTGACCACCAGGCCACGCCGCCGCCGGACCTGCTGCACGGCTGGGCCGAGGATGCGCGCCTGCGCTGCGAAGACGCAACGCTGCAGGGCTGGCTCGACGAAGCGCTGGACCGCGAGGGCCATTTCGCCGACACCCATCCGACGCTGCGCGCGCGCCTGGCCGCATTGGCCCACGACGCTGCCTCGCACCAGCTGCTGCCGCCGGCGCTCGGCGGCGCGTCCGCGGCCCAGGCCTGGTTTGGCACTGGCCTGGCCGGGCTGCGCGCCGAACTGCAGGCGCAGTGGGCCAGCGACCTGGCCGAACCGTGGTCGCAGCGCTTCACCCACGTGCAGGGCGAACGCGAGCAACTGGCGACGCTGCGCGCGCTGGAGACGCGCGACGCCGGGCAGGAACTCGAGATGCTGCGTCTGACCATGAACCGTGAGCCCGACGTCGACCTGCGTGAGGCGCTGGCCGCCTTCAATGTCGTCAATCCGGACCACGCCGTGGGACTGTTCCTGGAAGCGGTGGAACGTCTGAAGCACGATGAGCGCGAAGGGCTGGCGCTGTTCGAGCGCGCCATTGCGCTCGATCCGGATGCGACCGGCGCCGCCTGCGAGCGCGCTCACGCATGGCTCGGCGCGCGTGGCGAAGAGGAACAAGCCGAGGTCTGGGCCGAGCGCTGGCGCATGCACGCGGCATGATCGGCGTTCGCACGCTGCACCTGCATGGGGAGGGCACTGTCGCGCACGCCACAGTGGAGACACGGCGGGCGCCATTCCAAAAGTCGATTTGCGCCTGAGCAAATAATTCCCAAGATCAATGCGGTAACGTCGTCAGGTGCATCGAGCCGCTTCGATGCACCTCAACCGGAGAACGACATGCCCATTTCCCTTTCCGCCCGCACTCCGCGGCTCAAGAGCGCGCCGATCTCCCACTGCCAATCGCGAGTCTGAGCCATGCTGGCCCGCCTCCGCATCGGTCCCAAGTTGCTGCTCGCGCCCGGCGCCGTGCTGCTGTTGCTGGTGCTGCTGTCGATCGCCTCGTACTACGCGATGCTGCGCCAGAACGCGTCGCTGGAAACCATCGTCGGCCAGCGCGCCGCCAGCATGCGCGCCGCCAGCGGCCTGGCCGCGCAGTCGCAGAAGGCGCACGCCGACATCTACCGCCTGCTGAGCTGGATGGGCGGCAGCTTCCCGTTGGCGCGCACCGAACCGCTGCGCCAGGACATCCTGGCCCAGCACCAGCGCATCGCCGCCGGCCTGGATGCGCTGGGTCGGTCCACCGCCAGCCCGGCCGAAGACCGCCACGTGGAGCAGGCCGCGATCGCGCACCGGCGCTATGCGCGCGCGGTGCGCGAGGTGATCGAGATGGCGCCGCTGGACGGCTCGATCGGCGCCAACGCCATGCTCAAGGCCGAAGGCGCGTTTTCGCTGGTGGCGCAGCGCCTGAGCGACCTGACCGCGCTCGAAGAAGCGCTGTCGCGCCAGGCTTCGAACAGCGCCAAGACCGACTTCCGAATGATCTCGTTCCTGACGCCGGCGGTGGTGCTGCTGGCGATCGGGCTGTCGCTGGCGATCACCTTCGCCGTGCGGCGCTACCTGCTGGGCGAGATCCGCGGCATCACGGCGGCCGCCAGCGACCTGGCCAGCGGCGACCTGACGGTGCGCGAGCGCGACTACGGCAGCGACGAGATCGGCGACTCGTCGCGCCTGCTGGACGCCAGCATCCGCCACCTGAACGGCACGCTGCGCACCATCGTCGAATCGGCGCGCCAGATCGGCGCCGCCTCGCGCGACATCAAATTGGGCAGCCTGAGCCTGGGCAGCCGCGCCGTCTACCGCGCCGGTTCGCTGGCCGGGGCCGAAGGCAGCATGCAGGACCTGGCCGTCACCGTCAGCCTCACCGAGGGCGACGCGCGCGCCGCCAACCGCCTTGCGGTGAGCGCGGCCGACGTCGCGCACCAGGGCGGCGACGTGGTCGAGCGGCTGGTGGCGACGCTGGCCTCGGGCAAGCGCAGCGCGCAGCGGGTGGCCGACATCGTCGACCAGCTCGATGCGGTGGCCAGCGAGACCGGCACCCTGGCCCTGAATGCGGCGCTGGACGCGTCGCGCGTGCGGATTGAGGCCGACGATGGCGCCGGCGCCGGGCTGTCTGCGGTGGCGGCCGAGGTGCGGGCGCTGGCGCGGCGGGTGGCGGCGTCGGCGCGCGAGATCCGCACCCTGGTGGCGCAGTCGGTGGCCGAGATGGACGGCGGTGCCGCCTGGGCCGCGCAAGCCGGCAGCAGCATGGAGCGCATCGCCAGCTCGGTGCGCGAGGTGGAGGACATTGTCAGCCGCATCGGCGCGACCAGCCAGGGCCAGGCCAGCAACCTGCAGGAAGTGAGCGGGGCGATCGTCAGGATGGACCAGGTGACGCGCCAGAACTGCACGCTGGTGGAGGAAGCCGCCAGCGCGGCGCGCACGCTGCAGTTGCAGGCGCTGACCCTGTCGCGGACCATGGCGGGGTTCAGGCTGGAGGAGGGGGCGCCGAGCTTGCAGCCGATGCGGCGCAGCAGTGACGGCAAAAGCGCGCTCGACGAGGCGGCGCGCGAGCGGCAGCCGACGCGCGAACGGCGGCGCCATCCGGCGTCGCATTTGCGGCTGGCGTCGAGCCGCAAGTAATCCGGTTTTCCTTCACCACGAAAAAACATCCCCGCGCTCGGCGGGGATGTTTTCATGACTGACGCACGGTGTGCGAGCGATTATTCGTAATCGCTGATCGGCGCACAACCGCAGAACAGGTTACGGTCGCCATACACGTTATCCGCACGGCCCACCGGCGGCCAGTACTTCTTCTTGCGCAGGCCGGCCACCGGGAACGCCGCCACTTCGCGGGTGTAACCGTGGGCCCAAGCGTCCGCCATCACCACTTCGGCGGTGTGCGGCGCGCCCTTGAGCGGATTGTCGGTACGGTCGTACTCGCCGCGCTCGACCTTCACGATCTCGGCGTGGATGGTGATCATCGCCTCGATGAAGCGATCCAGTTCCGCTTTCGATTCCGACTCGGTCGGCTCGATCATCAGGGTGCCCGGCACCGGGAAGCTCATGGTCGGGGCGTGGAAGCCGAAGTCCATCAGGCGCTTGGCCACGTCTTCGTTGCTGATGCCGGTCTTGTCCTGCAGCGGGCGCAGGTCGATGATGCACTCGTGCGCCACCAGGCCGTCGTGGCCGGTGTACAGCACCGGGTAGTGCGGCGCCAGGCGGCGCGCGATGTAGTTGGCGTTCAGGATCGCCACTTCGGTCGCGCTGGTGAGGCCTTCGGCGCCCATCATCGCGATGTACATCCACGAGATCGGCAGGATCGAGGCCGAGCCGAAGGCGGCGGCGCTGACCGCGCCGATGCCGTCTTCGCTGCGCACGTAGCCGGTCGACATCTGGTTCGGCAGGAATTTCGCCAGGTGGGCGCCGACGCCGATCGGGCCCACGCCCGGGCCGCCGCCGCCGTGCGGGATGCAGAAGGTCTTGTGCAGGTTCAGGTGGCTGACGTCGCCGCCGAAGCTGCCCGGCGCGGCCAGGCCGACCAGCGCGTTCATGTTGGCGCCGTCGACGTACACCTGGCCGCCGTGGCTGTGCACGATCTCGCACAGTTCCTTGATGCCTTCCTCGAACACGCCGTGGGTCGACGGGTAGGTGACCATGACGCAGGCCAGGTCACGGCTGTACTGCTCGGCCTTGGCCTTCAGGTCGGCCAGGTCGACGTTGCCGTTCTCGTCGCAGGCGGTGACCACCACCTTCATGCCGACCATGCTGGCCGAGGCCGGGTTGGTGCCGTGCGCCGACGACGGGATCAGGCAGATGTTGCGGTGGCCTTCGCCGCGCGACTGGTGGTACTTCTGGATCACCAAGAGGCCCGCGTACTCGCCCTGCGAGCCGGCGTTCGGCTGCAGCGAGATGGCGGCGTAGCCGGTGGCGGCGCACAGCATGGCTTCCAGCTGGTCGATCATCTCGCGGTAGCCGACGGTCTGGTCGTTCGGCGCCAGCGGGTGGATGCTCGAGAACTCGGGCCAGGTCACGGGAATCATTTCCGAGGTGGCGTTGAGCTTCATGGTGCACGAACCGAGCGGGATCATGGTGCGGTCCAGCGCCAGGTCCTTGTCGGCCAGCGCGCGCAGGTAGCGCAGCATCTCGTGCTCGGCGTGGTAGCGGTTAAAGGTCGGGTGGGTCAGGTAGGCGCTGCTGCGGGCCAGGTCTTGCGGGAAGGCTTCCTGCACGCTCGCGTCCAGGGCGTCGATGTCGACCGCTTTGCCGTTGCCGAAGATGGCGAACAGGTTCTCCAGGTCGTCGCGGGTGACGGTTTCGTCGAGCGACACGCCGACGTGCCTGGCGTCGATTCTCCGCAGGTTGATGTTGCGCGCGGCAGCCTGCTGGTGGATCGCGCCAGCATCTTCCACGCGCACGGTGACGGTGTCGAAGAAGGTGGCGTTGGCCAGTTCGAAGCCCAGCCCCTGCAGGCCGGCGGCCAGGATCGCGGTCTGGCGGTGCACGCGGCGCGCGATGCGTTCCAGGCCGTGCGGGCCGTGGTACACCGCGTACATGCCGGCCATCACGGCCAGCAGCACCTGCGCGGTGCAGATGTTCGAGGTCGCTTTTTCACGGCGGATGTGCTGTTCGCGCGTCTGCAGCGCCAGGCGGTAGGCCTGGTTGCCTTGCGCATCGACGGTGACGCCGACCAGGCGGCCCGACATGCTGCGCTTGAATTCGTCGCGGGTGGCCAGGTAGCCGGCGTGCGGGCCGCCGAAACCGAGCGGCACGCCGAAGCGCTGGCTGTTGCCGACCACCACGTCGGCGCCCCATTCGCCCGGAGGCGTCAGCAGGGTCAGGGCCAGCAGGTCGGCGGCCACGATCACCATGCTGCCTGCCGCATGCAGTTTTTCGCAAGCGGCGCGGTAGTCGCGCACTTCGCCGTTCACGCCCGGGTACTGCAGCAGCACGCCGAAGCAGGTTTCAGTGAGGTTCTCGACGTCGCCAGCGGCGATCGAGCGCACTTCGACGCCGATCGGCAGCGCGCGCGTCTCGATGATCTCGCGGGTCTGCGGCAGCACGTCGTCGGCGACGTAGAACACCTTCGAGGCCGACTTGCCGACACGCTGGATCAGCGTCATCGCTTCGGCGGCGGCGGTGCCTTCGTCCAGCATCGACGAGTTGGCGATGCCCATGCCGGTCAGGTCGGTGATGGCTTGCTGGAAGTTCAGGATCGCTTCCAGGCGGCCCTGCGAGATCTCCGGCTGGTACGGGGTGTAGGCGGTGTACCAGGCCGGGTTTTCGAAGATGTTGCGCAGCACGACCTTCGGCGTGTGGGTACCGTAGTAGCCCTGGCCGATCAGCGACTTCACGACCTTGTTCTTCGACGCCAGGCCTTTCAAGGTCGCCAGCGCTTCTTCTTCGCTGCGCGGCTCGAAGAACTGGCCCAGGTCCAGCTTGTCCTTGCGGCGGATGTTGGCCGGGACCACCGCGTCGATCAGGGCGGCGCGGGTGGCGTAACCGAGGGTCGACAGCATGGCTGCCTGTTCGGATTCGGACGGGCCGATGTGGCGCGGGATGAACGAATCGCGTGCTTCGAGTTGGGTGAGGCTGGAGCGGGTCATGGTAGGGACTTGGTCTGGCGCCGTGCGGCGTCGTTGGATGGAGAAGTCGGTGCTGCGAAAGTCGGTGCTGCAAATTGCGGCCGCCCCGAAGAGCGGCCGGTACTACATGGCTCGATCAGTGATCGGTGGTCTTGCCGTAAGCGTCGGCATCCAGCAGCTTGTCGTAGGCGGCGGCATCCGACGGCTGCAGCTTGAACAGCCAGGCGCCGTAGGCGTCCGAGTTGATCGAGTCGGGCGCGTCGGCGACCGGCTGGTTGACGGCGGTGACGGTCCCCGAGACCGGCGCGTAGATGTCGCTGGCGGCCTTCACCGATTCCACCACGGCGGCGTCGTCGCCGGCGGTGAATGCCTTGCCGACCTGCGGCAGCTCGACGAACACGATGTCGCCCAGCGCGTCCTGCGCGTACTCGGTGATGCCGACGGTCAGGGTGCCGTCTTCTTCGCGGCGCACCCACTCGTGCGATTCGGTGTATTTCAGGTCGGCTGGGATGTTCATGCTGGAGCTCCTAAGGATGGTGAGGCTATGAATATATGGGTTTGTTATTTTGTCGCGGCCTGAATTCAGGCAGCCAGGATTTTACCGTTGCGCACGAACGGCAGCTTGACCACGCTGGCCGCCAGCTGCTTGTCGCGGATGATCACGTGCACGGTGTCGCCGACCGCCACGTCCATCGGCACGCGCGCCAGCGCGATCGCCTGCTGCATGCTCGGGCTGAAGGTGCCGCTGGTGATTTCGCCGAATTGTCCCGATTCCTTGCCCGAGGCGGCGACCACGCGCTGGTGGGCGCGCAGGATGCCGCCTTTTTCGCGCAGGATCAGGCCGACGAACTGCGATTGCTGGCCCTTGGCCTGCAGCGCTGCCTTGCCGATGAAGTCGCGTTCCGAGACCAGGTCGATGGTCCAGGCCAGGCCGGCGTCGAGCGGGTTGACGGTTTCGTCCATGTCCTGGCCATACAGGTTCATGCCGGCTTCCAGACGCAGCGTATCGCGCGCACCCAGGCCGGCCGGCTTGATGCCGGCGGCGGCGAAGGCGTTCCACAGCGCTTCGGCCTGCGATGCCGGCACGCCGATCTCGAAGCCGTCTTCGCCGGTGTAGCCGGTGCGCGCGACCATCGCTTCGCCGAATGCGGTGTCAGGCACGATGGCGGCGTTGAACGGCTTGAGGTTCTCGGTCGCTTCCCTGGTGGTCGGCAGCACGTCCCACACCTTGGCGCGGGCGTTCGGGCCCTGCACCGCGATCAGGGCGATCGGGTCGTTGCCGTCGCGGCGCTGGGTGATGGTGAGGCCGCTGTTGGTGGCGGTGTTCTGCTGGTTCATCCAGGCCACGTCCTTGTCGGCGGTGCCGGCGTTGACGACGATGCGGAACCAGTCTTCGGCCAGGAAGTAGACGATCAGGTCGTCGATCACGCCGCCTTCGGGATTGAGCATGCACGAGTACAGGGCCTTGCCCGGCACCTGCAGCTTGTCGACGTTGTTGGCGAGAAGGCCGCGCAGGAAGGAGCGGGTATTGGCGCCCTTGATGTCCACCACGCACATGTGCGAGACGTCGAACATGCCGGCGTCGCCGCGCACCGCGTTGTGCTCTTCGATCTGGGAGCCGTAGTTGACCGGCATGTCCCAGCCGCCGAAGTCGACCATCTTGGCCCCAAGGGAGCGGTGTGCGGAATTGAGCGGGGTCGCTTTGAGCGTCATGGAATCCTCGGGCAGTAATAGGGGGCGCGCACGGCGGTTCGCCATGCGCTGTCGACCCCTCTGTCCTTGGTACCTGAGAGATAGCGGCCGGTGTCCGGTTCCGCCTGCCCCTTCGGTGGGCCGCGCTGCGACCGCTCTCCAGAGTTGAGCCGGCCGCGCAGTGCGCCGCCGTTCCCTGACCGGTCCTTTTGCCTGAGAGTTTATGGGTAAGTGCCCCTTCGGCGGCAGCCTGGCTGCGCTCTCCCTGTCAAGAGTGCGGAGGATATGTCAGGCAAGGGTGGCTGTCAACCGGAGAAGGGGCCGCCCTCGCTTGAATACCGTGAACCGGCAAATTTGGTTCCTGAAAGCATTGCTTCGCACTATTGATAGTTGGCATCCAACCGGATTTACGTGATTTGTTAAACTTGTTCCATCCAATTTGCAAGCGGAACAATACTATGAACGAAGATACCTCAGTGCAGGAAAAGGAAGCCTGGTTCACGCTGTCGGGCGACGTCAACAGCGATATGGTGCACCGCATGTTCGAGGCCGTGGCCGGCATGACCGAAGACGGCATCGACACCGCCCACGTGCTGCTGCAATCGAACGGCGGCTACGTCAGCGATGGCTTGTGCCTGTATAACTTCATGGCCAGCTCGCCGATCAAGTTCGTGATGTACAACGGCGGTGCGGTGGCGTCGATCGCGGTGGTACTGTACCTGGCCGGCTCGCGCCGCTATGCCAGCGAGACGGCGCGCTTCATGATCCACAAATCGCACGCGACCGCCTCGCCCGGCTCGCGCCCGGACGCGCTCAACATCATCGTCGAAGGCCTGCGCGCCGACGACGCCCGCACCGAGTCGATCCTGCGCAAGGAGATCGAATTGTCGCCCGAGCAGTGGAGCGTGCACCAGTATGGCGACCTGCACCTGACCGCGCGCGACGCCAAGAAGGCCAAGATGATTCACGACGTGGCCGACTTTCGCCCGCCGAAAGGCGCGGTGCTGCGCAATATCTGAAGCCGGTAGCGACCGGCGCCCCGGCCGTTGCGGTGGCCGGGGCGTTTTTGCGTGTGGCTGCACGCACATAAAAGCAAGCCCGCCGGCGCAGGACGCGGGCGGGCTCTCGACAGGTCAGCCGGCGCGGCCGGCCGGACAGCGCTTAGCGCTTCTTGTCGTTCTTGTGGCTCTGGCGGCCGGCAGCGGCGTGCTGCTCAGGCGTGCCGCCCTGGACGCCGGCGCCGGAGCGGCTGCCCGACTGCTGCGACTGTCCCGAACGCGAGCCCGACTGCTGGTTCGACAGCGAGTCCGACTGACGGCTGGCGTCGTTCTTGTGGCTCTGGCGTCCGGCCTGGACGTGCTGCTCGTGGGTGCCACCCTGGTTGCCTGGGCGTGGTGCTTTGTTTTGATTCGAGGCCATGATGTTTCCTTTCAAATTGGGGAAAAATATCCTGCTCGTATCCTGGAACACGTCGTGCGTTTCCGGGAAGACCAATGATGCGTGCTGGACCGTTTCGCCGGAATCGGACCAGTGCCTCTGCCAGTGTAGGTGACGCTCCTACGAATACAACGCGTTTTTCGATCTGCAAAAAGCGCGTGAGCAAGGTTCTTGAATACTGACGAGGCTCCAAGCTCATCCGTATTTTTAAATTGCTGCATGGAAATAATATGGCAGAATAGGGATTGTCCGTTACCCCCTTTGTCTATTCGCCATGGCCAGCGTCACCGCTCCGATTCCCGCCGCGCGCAAGGCCGCTGCCGCCCAGCAGGCGACGCTGGCCGATCTGGCGACGCGCGCCGGCAGCCTGGCGCACGACGGCCTGCCGGAGATGGTGCGGCGCATGGTGTCGGCGCTGCTCGACCTGACCGGCACCGGACTGGATGCACGCGAGGCGATGCGGCGCGTCCGCTCCGGCAACCTACTCAAGGACAACAGCTACGCCTTCTGTCACCTGGCCGAAAGGGCCATCGACAAGGCGCTGCGCACTGCACTCGCCAGCTTGCAGCCGGCGCCGCAGTCCACCGCGCCACAGGAGCTGCGCCTGGTGCCGTTTGACGAGATCGACCAGCAACTGGCGCTGGGCGCGGTCAGCCGGCCCTTCGACCTCGAATTTGCCGACCGCCTGGCGACACTGGGCGTGCGCCTCGGCCTGCTGCTCGGGCGCGACCCGGTGCGCGCCGCCCACAATCCCTTCCGCCCCGAAGTCTTCCTGGGCGCGCTGCACGCCGCCTGGTGCGAGTTCGAACCCGACCCCGAGGCGCATGGACTACTCGCACCGCTGCTGCGCCCTAGCGTGATGTTCGACCTGGGACTGCTGTACGACGCCCTGGTTAACATGCTGCAGCCGGCGCGCGCACGCCAGGAAGCCGAAGCCCGCTTCAACAAGCGCGACGACCGCGCCGCGCGCAAGGCCGAGCGGGCGCGCCGCGATGCCGCCTTGTCCAGCCAGCTGCGGCGCCTGTTCGATGGCGGCGCGCCGGGTGATGGCCTCGACATCCCCATGATCCCGAACCTGCCGCAGGGCAGCGGCGGCTGGCGGCCGAGCGCGGCCAGCGGGTTTGCGGT
This sequence comes from Massilia sp. YIM B02443, assembly GCF_030411955.1. Lineage (GTDB taxonomy): Bacteria > Pseudomonadota > Gammaproteobacteria > Burkholderiales > Burkholderiaceae_D > Telluria. The sequence continues at coordinate 36,584 of NZ_JASNRA010000021.1, read as the reverse complement.
GGCGGCGCTGCCGACGCAGACCGACATGGTCGACCCTCCATCTTCAGCCGCGCCCATCTCCGGCGCGCACGCCTTTGCGCCGGCCGACCAGACCCTGCTCGACCTGTTGGCCCGCCTCGGCACTTCACCGGCCGTGATGCCCGACCCGGGGCAGGCCGGCACGCCGCACGCCGTGTTCTATCTGCCGCGGGCAAGCCTGCCGCGGGCTGACAAAACCACGCTCGACCTGCTGTCGCGCGTGTTCGAAACCGTGCTGCTCGACGATGCGATTCCTGCAGAGACGCGCGATTTGATCGCCTTCCTGCAGGTGCCGGTCTTGAGGGCGGCGCTGCGCGACCGCAGCTTCTTCTACGAGGAGGCGCACCCGGCGCGGCGCATGCTCGACCTGTTGTCGCAGGCCGACTGGGAGCGGGACGACCCGGCCTGGCGCGCCATGCGCCACAGCGTCGAGCGCGTGCGCGACCAGGACCAGCCCGAGTTCGACGCCGCCCTGGCCGAGCTGGAAGCCGGCATCGCCGCGCGCGAGCGCGCCGAGCAGGCCGCCATCGCCGAACCGGCCGCACGCGCCACCCGCCTCGAAAAGCAGGCCGCCGCCGAGCGCTCGGCGCGCCGCGCGGTCGCGCTGCGCATGGTTGGCGAAGACATGGCGCCGCTGGTCTCGCACTTCCTCGAGCAGCGCTGGACGCAGGTAGTGGGCCTGGCCTACGCGGTCGAGGACAGCCGTCCCGGCGCGGTCGACAATGCAACCCGCACCATGGATGACCTGATCTGGAGCGTCAGGCCGAAGGCGACCCAGGAGGCGCGCCAGGCCCTGATCAAGCGCCTGCCGGCGCTGCTGGCCGCGCTGAACAAATGGCTGGATGCGATCCGCTGGCAGGACGCGCAGCGTCTGGAGTTCTTCGCCGCGCTGGCCGAATGCCACGCCGCCATCGTGCGCGCCCCGATCGAGCTGTCGCCCGAACGCCAGCTGGAACTGGCGCTGGAGGCGGCCCAGCAGGACGCGCTGCGGCGTGCGGCGCAGGAGCAGGCGCAGGCCGATGAACCGGCCGCCGAAGACGATGGCTTGGCCGGTCTCGAACGCGGCCAGCGCTTCGAATTCCATGAAGACGGCGCCGTGCGCAAGCTGCGCCTGGCCTGGGTCAGCCCGCTGCGCACGCTGTTCATCTTCTCGGGCGCCGGTCGCCAGGAAGCGTTCTCGCTGCCGGCTGGGCGGCTGTCGGCCTTGATCGCCAATGGCGCGATGCGCGCGCTGGCCGCCGACGGCCTGGTCAGGCGGGTACTGGACGCGGCGGTGGTCGCGGCCTGACGCGGCCCTTCAGGCCTGTCCCGCCGCTGGTCGGCAATGGTATGATGGGCGCTCCATCTCAACAGCTTTCGCCTCTGCCCATCCGTGCGCCTCTCTTCCATCAAATTGTCGGGATTTAAGTCGTTCGTCGATCCCACCAATTTCCAGGTTCCCGGCCAGCTGGTCGGCGTGGTCGGCCCCAACGGCTGCGGCAAGTCGAACATCATCGACGCCGTGCGCTGGGTGCTGGGCGAATCGAAAGCGTCCGAGCTGCGCGGCGAGTCGATGCAGGACGTGATCTTCAACGGCTCCACCCACCGCAAGCCGGCTGGACGCGCCTCGGTGGAGCTGGTGTTCGACAACAGCGCCGGCAAGGCGGCGGGGCAGTGGGGCCAATACGCCGAGATCGCGGTCAAGCGCACCCTTACGCGCGACGGCACCTCGACCTACTACATCAACGGCCAGCCGGTGCGCCGGCGCGACATCCAGGACATCTTCCTAGGCACCGGCCTGGGGCCGCGCGCCTATGCCATCATCGGCCAGGGCATGATCGCGCGCATCATCGAATCGCGCCCGGAAGAATTGCGCGTGTTCCTGGAGGAAGCGGCCGGCGTGTCGAAGTACAAGGAGCGCCGGCGCGAGACCGAGAACCGCCTGTCGGACACGCGCGAAAACCTGTTGCGGGTCGAAGACATCCTGCGCGAACTGAACGCCAACCTGGAAAAACTCGAAGCCCAGGCCGCGGTGGCGAACCGCTTCAAGCAGCTGCAGTCGGACCAGGAAGAAAAGCAGAAGCTGCTGTGGCTGATGCGCAAGAACGAAGCGAAGGCCGAGCAGGTGCGCTGGTTCCGCGAAATGGAAGAAGCGCAGACCGCGCTCGAAGGCCAAACCGCGAAATTGCGCACCGTGGAGCTCGACCTCGAGCACATGCGCCAGGCCCATTTCGCCACCGGCGACCGCCTGCACACGGCGCAGGGCGCGCTATACCAGACCAACTCCGAGATCGGCAGCCTGGAAGCGCAGATCAAGTTCGTGGTCGAGTCGCGCACGCGCCTGCAAAACCAGATCGTCACGCTCGAAGCCCAGCGCAATCAATGGACGACGCAGGAGCAGGAACTGCGCGAAGGCCAGGAAGAAGCCGAGATGCAGGCCGAGGAACTGGCCGCGCGCGCCGAAGGCGCCCAGATCGCGGTCGAGGTCCACAACGAACGCCTGCCCGAACTCGAAGCCGCCTGGCGCGCCGCGCAGGAACAATCGACCGCCTCGCGCACGCGCATCATGCAGGTCCAGCAGCGCATCGAGCTCGCATCAAGCCATGGCCGCAACGCCGCCGGCATCCTGACCAACCTCGCCACCCGGCGCGAACGCCTGCAGCAGGAAAGGAATAGCCTGAACCTGCCCGACAGCGCCACCCTCGACAACCTGCGCATGCAGCTCGAGGAAAAGCAGCTTGCGCTGGAAGAGCAGACCATGTTGCTGGACGATGCCACGGCGCGCCAGGACGCGGTCGAGGCGGAACGCAAGGACGCGCACGCGGCGGCCCAGCGCGAAAGCGCCGCCAACGCCCAGCTGGAAGCGCGCCTGAACGCGCTGCGCCAGGTGCAGGAGCGGGTCCAGACCCAGGGCAAGGTCCAGCCATGGCTGGAAAAGCATTCGCTGGCCGGCCTGCCGCGCCTGTGGCAGCGGCTGAACGTGGAAGAGGGCTGGGAGACGGCGCTGGAAGCGGTGCTGCGCGAACGCGCCGGCGCGCTGGAAGTGTCGAACATCGACTGGGCCAAGGGCTTCCTGGCCGACGCGCCGCCGGCGCGCCTGACCGTGTTCGCACCAACGGCAGGCAGCCCGGCCCCTGCCGCCGCCGATGGCCTGAAACCTTTCACGAGCGTGCTGCGCGTGAACGATCCGGGCGTGCGCGCGGTGCTGGACGACTGGCTGCACGGCGTCTACGCCGCGCCGGATGCCGACACCGCCTTCGCCGAGCGCGCGCGCCTGCCGCACGGCGGCGCTTTCGTGACGCGCGCCGGCCACGTGGTCACGCGTTCGAGCGTGCGCTTCCACGCGCCCGACGCCGAGCAGGACGGCATGCTGGCGCGCCAGCACGAGATCGAGAATACGGCCAGGCAGCTGCGCGCCCAGGCCCTGCTGCAGGACGAGGCGCGCAGCCGCGCCACCCGCGCCGACGCCGCCGTCACCGACCTGACGCGCCGCCTGCAGGATGCGCGCAGCCGCGTCGGCGCCCTGACGCGCGAAGTGCACGCGCTGCAGATCGAGGTGCTCAAGCAGAGCGAGATCGAGGCGCGCTTCAACCAGAGAAGCGGTCAGATCGCCGCGGACCTCTCGGAGATCGCGGCGCAGGAGGCGGAGCAACGCCAGGCGCAGCTTGAGGCCGAACAGGAATTCGAACAGCTCGACCTGGAACTGGCCGAGCTGCAGGAAGCCCATGAAGACGGCCAGACCGCCTTCCTCGACCAGGAAGCGGCCTTGAACCGCGCGCGCGACCATCTGCGCGAACTGGAACGCAGCGCCCAGGAAGCGCAGTTCGCCGAGCGCGCCCAGCGCAGCCGCATCGACGAAGTACGCCGCACCATGGCCCTTGCTGCCACCCAGGCCGAACAGGTCGGCGCCAGCCTGGCCCAGGCGCGGCTGGAGCTGGAAGCGCTGGAAAGCGGCACCGCCCACGAAGGCTTGCAGGAACTGCTGGCGCGCCGCACCGAACAGGAACAAGCCTTGTCCGACGCGCGCCATGAACTCGACCAGATCGCCCAGCAGCTGCGCGCGGCCGAAGAGGCGCGCATGCTCGGCGAACGCAGCCTGCAACCGCAGCGCGACCGCATCACCGAGATGCAGCTGAAGGAGCAGGCCGCACGCCTGAACCAGGAGCAGTTCCACGAAGCCCTGGCCGCCACCGGCGCCGACGAGGCGGCGCTGTCGGAAAAGCTCGACCCCGAACTCAAGCCGCAATACCTGCAGGGCGAAGTCACGCGCCTGACCAACGCCATCAACGGCCTCGGCGCGGTCAACCTGGCGGCGGTGGACGAGCTGGCCCAGGCCACCGAACGCAAGCGCTTCCTCGATTCGCAGAACGCCGACCTGAACGAAGCGATCAATACGCTGGAAGACGCGATCGGCCGCATCGACCGCGAGACGCGCGACCTGCTGCAGGATACGTTTGATCGCGTCAACGGCCACTTCTCGGAACTGTTCCCGATCCTGTTCGGCGGCGGCAACGCCAGGCTGGTGATGACCGGCGACGAGATCCTGGACGCCGGCGTGCAGGTGATGGCCCAGCCGCCGGGCAAGAAGAACGCCACCATCCACCTGCTGTCGGGCGGCGAGAAGGCGCTCACCGCGACCGCGCTGGTGTTCTCGATGTTCCGCCTCAATCCCGCGCCATTCTGCCTGCTCGACGAGGTCGACGCGCCGCTGGACGACGCCAACACCGAACGCTTCTGCCGCATGGTCAAGCGCATGTCGGACCACACCCAGTTCCTGTTCATCTCGCACAACAAGATCGCGATGGAGATGGCCAGCCAGCTGATCGGCGTGACCATGCAGGAGCAGGGCGTGTCGCGCATCGTGGCGGTGGACATGGAGTCGGCCGCCGACCTGGCCGCGGCGTGATCCTGCACGCGGGCGGAACCGCGTTTTCGGTGTGCTACACTGCCCCAGCCTCAGCTCCAGCCCGACTGCGCCCGAACCGGGACCAAGGACGATGTTTGCCTCATGACTGACGACCGCGAATCGACACCACCCCTGTCCGGCCCCGTGCCGGATGCGATCGGTTTCGCACTGCGCATGGCGTGTGCTTCGCCGGCGCCGATGCTGGTGGTGCGCGGCGACACGCGCCAGGTGGCGCTCAACGACGCCTGCGCCGCGCTGTTCAAGCTTGGCGCGGACCGGCCGCGCTGGTCGCCGCTGGCGGACCTGCTGCCCGCTGCCGCTGGGCTGGTCGACAGCCTGCTGGGCGGCGCGTGTGCAAGCGCCGAACATGCCATCGAAGCCGGCGCCCGGCTGCGCGTGGCCTTGTCGCCGCTGCCTGGCGCCGACGGCGCCACCGCCGGCCTGCTCGGCGTGGCGCAGCCGGTCCCTTCGCGCGCCGGCGACGCCGGCCACGAACTCGATCGCCTGGTCGCATTGAGTCCGGTCGGCGTGGTGCGCTACCGGCTCGACGGCGTCATCGTCGACTGCAATCGTGCCTTCCTCGAGATGCTCGGCCTGAACCGCGCCGACCGCGACGCCGGCCTGAACTGGCGCGACCTGACCCCGCCCGAATGGCGCGACATCGACGACGACGGCATCGTCCGGCTGCGCGAGCGCAACGTGATTCCGCTGTTCCAGAAGGAGTTCCTGCACCGCGACGGCCACCGGGTGCCGGTGCTGGTCGGCGCCGGCAATCTCGAGGCAGACCGCAGCCAGGGCTATGCGATCATCATCGACATCTCGGCGCGGCGCGAGGCCGAACGCGCGCTGGCCGACAGCGAGGCGCGCTTCCGGGTGATCACCAACGCCATGCCGCAGATGGTGTGGACCACGCTGCCCGACGGTTACCACGACTACTACAACGAGCAGTGGTACCGCTTCACCGGCGCGCCGCCCGGCACCACCGACGGCGAAGGCTGGAACGGCATGTTCCATCCCGACGACCAGCCGCTGGCCTGGGAGCGCTGGCGCCATGCGCTGGCCACTGGCGAGCCGTACGAGATCGAATACCGCCTGCGCCATCACAGCGGCGACTACCGCTGGGTGCTGGGACGCGCGCTGCCGGTGCGCGACGCCGCCGGCCGCATCCAGCGCTGGATGGGCACTTGCACCGACATCCACGAACAGAAGCTGACCCAAGACGCGCTGCGCGAAGCCGACCAGCGCAAGGACGAGTTCCTGGCCATGCTCGGCCACGAGCTGCGCAACCCGCTGGCGCCGATCCGCAGCGCCGCCTCGCTGCTGCCGCTGGCCAAGAACGACCCGGCGCGCATCGAGCATATCGGGCGCGTGATTTCGCGCCAGACCACCCACATGACGGGCCTGATCGACGACCTGCTGGACGTTTCGCGCGTCACGCGCGGCATGATCGAACTGGAGCGCGAAGACGTGGCGGTGCGCCACCTGGTGGACGAAGCGGTCGAGCAGGCGCGTCCGCTGATCGAGGCCCGCTCGCACCTGCTGGCCATCACGAATGACGCAGAGGGCGCGGTGGTGCACGGCGACCGCAAGCGGCTGGTGCAGGTGCTGTCGAACCTGTTGTCGAACGCGGCCAAGTACACCCCGGCCGGCGGGCGCATCTCGGTACGCGTTGCGGTGCACGATGCGATGGCGCGCATCGCCGTGCGCGATAACGGCATCGGCATGGCGCCCGACCTGGTCGACAGCGCCTTCGAATTGTTCAGGCAAGGCAAGCGCACGCCGGACCGCGCCCAGGGCGGCCTCGGGATCGGGCTGGCGCTGGTGCGCAGCCTGGTGCAGCTGCACGGCGGGAAGGTCAGCGCGGCCAGCGCCGGCGAGGGGCAGGGCAGCGAAGTGAGCGTCGCGTTTCCGCTGCGCGCGCCGCTGATGGCGCCAACGGCGCACGCCGACGCCGGCGCCGCGCCGCTGCAAGACAGCCTGCGCGTGCTGGTGGTCGACGACAACGCCGATTCGGCCGAACTGGTGGCGATGTACCTGCGCATGGTCGGCCACGTGGTGGCGACCGAATTCAACGCCGCAGCGGCGCTGGAAAAGGCGCGCAGCTTCCGGCCCGAAGTGTGCTTCCTCGATATCGGCTTGCCCGATTTGGACGGCAACGAGCTGGCGCGACGCCTGCGCCGCCTGCCCGGACTGGAAGGCACGCGCCTGGCCGCGATGACCGGCTACGGCCAGCCGCTGGACCGCATGTCGAGCGCCGCGGCCGGAATCGACGCCTATTTCGTCAAGCCGGTGGCGATGGACGAACTGGCGGCCTGGCTGGCGCAGCAGCGCGCCGCATAAGGGTTTGCAAGGCCGCCGACGCAATCGCATGGCGTCCTTGTGGCGGAATTGATATCATTGCAGGCCTTTCGGTGGGCAACGCCGCACCCGGGCACCTTACAGGTAATACCTTTTTTGCAGCACTTCGCTATGAGGCACAAGCAGCATGACTGATCTCCAAATGAGCCTGATCGCGGCCGGCGGCGTTTTCATCGCCGGCGTCATCGGCTATAACAAATGGCAGGAATACAAGGCCAGGAAGAGCGTCGAGCGCGCGTTCGCATCCGACCACGACGACGTCTTGATGCGCAGCGGCGAAGAAGCCGTGGCGATCGATCGCCAGGAACCGGTGCTCGACGTCGGCGCCGCCGCGGTCCCAACGCCAGCTCCCGCCCCGATCCACGCCGAACCGGTGCTCGAACCGATCGTGGCCGACGTCCCGGCGGCGCGTCCCGAGCCGCAATTGGCCGAGCCGAGCCTCGATCCTGTCGTCGCCGCGCCTGCTCCAGCACCGGTGCCTGCCGCCACGGCATCGGCGCCAGCGCCTGCTCCAGCCCCGGCCACTACCTACCGCGCGGGCGGCTCCAGCGCCGCCCAGGACGCCGTCGCCGCTTCGCTGCCGGGCACCCGTCCCGGCATGCCGGCGGCCGAACTGGCCGAATGCCTGGTCGATCCGCTGATCGATTGCATGATCCCGCTGTCGATTGAAACGCCAGTGCGCGGCGACCGCATCCTGCCGGCGCTGCAGAAGCTGCGCCGTGTCGGCAACAAGCCGATCCACTACATCGGCTTCGCCGTCAGCGGCGACTGGGAGCCGATCGTGCACGGCGGCGTTTACACCAAGCTGCAGGCCGGCGTGCAGATGGCGACCCGCACCACCGCCCTGAACGAACTCGAATACTCCGAACTGGTCACGCGCCTGCGCGCGGTGGCCGATGAAATTGGCGCCGAACCCGAAGTGCCGGACATGATCGAGGTGATGAGCGACGCGCGCACGCTGCACCGCTTCGTCGCCGGCCACGACGCCCAGCTGGGCATCAACCTGGCCGCCAACGGCGCGCCGTGGGCGATGTCGACCCTGATCGGCGCCCTCGAAAACGCCGGCTTCGACGTGCGTCCCGACGGCCGCTTCGCCATGCCCGACGGCGACAAGGGCGTGCTGTTCACGCTGTCGACCAATGTCACCCTGGGCGCCGACACCACCTCGCGCCTGACGCTGCTGCTCGACGTGCCGTGCGTGGCCCCGGCGCGCGACGGCTTCGGCAAGATGGTCGAGTGCGCGCGTGGCTTGACGCAGCGCCTGGACGCCACCATCGTCGACGACGGCGACCAGCCGCTGATGGACGAAGCCCTGGACGAGATCAAGAGCCAGGTGGTGGAGTTCTACCAGGAGATGGATGCTTCCGACATTCCGGCCGGCTCCACCCGCGCGCTGCGCCTGTTCAGCTGAGGAAGCCGTGGCAGAGCAACAGCACAGCACACCGGACGAACTGGCACGCATCACGTGGCTGGTGGCGGAACTGAACCGCGCCAGCTACAACTATCACGTGCTGGACGCGCCGACCATTCCCGACGCCGAATACGACCGCCTGTACCGCGAGCTGCAGGTGCTCGAGGAAAAGCATCCGGACGCGATTACCCCGGATTCGCCGACGCGGCGCGTAGGCGACGCCCCGATTCCGGAGTTCAGCCAGGTGACGCATGCGGTGCCGATGCTGTCGCTGAATAACGGCTTCTCGGAAGAGGACATCGACAACTTCGACCGCCGCGTGCGCGAGGGGCTGGAGCGGCGCGAAGTCGCCTACAACGCCGAACTCAAATTCGACGGCCTGGCGATCAGCCTGCGCTACGAGAACGGCCGCTTCGTGCAGGCTGCCACCCGTGGCGACGGCTACACCGGCGAGGACGTCAGCGCCAACATCCGCACCGTGCGCGTGATCCCGATGCGCCTGCATGGGGACGACCTGCCGGCGGTGCTGGAAGTGCGCGGCGAAGTGCTGATGTTCAAGCGCGATTTCGAGCAGCTCAATGAACGCCAGCGCGAAGCTGGCCACAAGGAATTCGCCAACCCGCGCAACGCCGCCGCCGGCAGCCTGCGCCAGCTCGACGCGCGCATCACCAGCGCGCGCCGCCTGCGCTTCTTCGCCTACGGCGTCGGCCAGTTGGAGGGCGCGGAGATGCCCGAGTCGCACTCGGGTGTGCTGGACTGGTTCGACCGTCTCGGCCTGCCGGTGTCGAAAGAGCGCGCCGTGGTCAGCGGGCGCGAAGGCATGCTGGGCTTCTTCAAGGACATCGGCGAGCGCCGCAAGTCGCTGCCGTACGAGATCGACGGCGTGGTCTACAAGGTCGACCGGCTGGAAGACCAGCGCGCGCTCGGCTTCGTGTCGCGCGCGCCGCGCTTCGCGCTGGCCCATAAATTCCCGGCCGAAGAGGCCCTGACCACGGTGCAGGCGATCGAGGTCCAGGTCGGCCGCACCGGCGCCATCACCCCGGTGGCGCGCCTGGTTCCCGTATCGGTCGGCGGCGTCACCGTCACCAACGCCACGCTGCACAACGAAGACGAAGTGCGGCGCAAGGACGTACGCGTCGGCGACACCGTGATCGTGCGCCGCGCCGGCGACGTGATTCCCGAAGTGCTGGGCGTGGTGCTGGAGCGCCGTCCTTCGCCGGAACCGGCGCAGTACGTGCTGCCGGCGCAGTGCCCGGTGTGCGGCTCGCACGTGGTGCGCGAAGAAGGCGAAGCCGTGGCGCGCTGCTCCGGCGGCCTGACCTGCGCCGCCCAGCGCAAGGAAGCGATCCGCCACTTCGCCGGCCGGCGCATGATGGACATCGAAGGCCTGGGCGACCGCTACATCGACAGCCTGGTCGAAGCGAACCTGATCCACGGCGTGGCCGACCTGTATCGCCTGAACCTCGATGATCTGCTCGCCATGAAGCGCCTGGCGGACGAACGCGACGGCACGACGCCCGAGACGGTCAAGCAGGGCAAGGTGGCCACCAGGTGGGCCGAGAACCTGCTGGAGGCGATCGCGTCGAGCAAGTCGCCGCCGCTGGAACGCCTGCTGTTCGCGCTCGGTATCCGCCACGTGGGCGAATCGACCGCCAAGACGCTGGCCGACTGGCTCGGCTCCCTGGCGCTGGTGCGCCGCGCCCCGAGCGCGCTGCTGCGCGTGCTGCCCGACATCGGCGGCACCGTGGCCGACTCGATCGCCGACTTCTTCGCCGAAGAGAAGAACCAGATCGCGTTGAATGCCTTGCTGGAGGCGGGCGTCGCGCCGCGCGACGAACATCCGCCGAAACCGGCGCTGCGCGAGAAGCTGGACGAAACCGAGCTGCTCACCGCGCTCAACATCCCGAAAGTGACCGGCCCGCGCGCGCGCCAGGTGATCGGCGGCGGACAGACCCTGGAGTCGATCGCTTTGCGCACCGACTTCGGCATCTTCGGCCTGCCGGCCAACGTGGCGGCAGCGCTGGAAGCGTGGATCGCGGTGAAGGAAAACAGCGAGCTGGTGATGTCGCTGTCGGCGCTGCGGCGCGAGCTGCTCGATGCGCTGCCGGAAGTGTCCGCGGCCGCCGCGGCCGCAGCGGAAGGCCCGCTGGCCGGCAAGACGTTCGTGCTCACCGGCACGCTGCCGACCATGAGCCGCGACGCGGCCGGAGCGCTGATCGAGGAGGCCGGCGGCAAGGTCTCGGGATCGGTGTCGAAGAAGACCTCCTACGTGGTGGCCGGGGCCGAGGCAGGCAGCAAGCTGGCCAAGGCCGAGGAACTGGGCGTCACCATCCTGGACGAAGCGGCGCTGCTGGCGCTGCTCGGAAAATAATAAAGAGAACCCTATGACCCTGATCCGCAAAGCCGTATTCCCCGTCGCCGGCCTCGGTAGCCGCTTCCTGCCGGCGACCAAGGCGCAGCCGAAAGAGATGCTGCCGATCGTCGACAAGCCACTGATCCAGTACGCGGTGGAAGAGGCGGTCGCTGCCGGCGTGACGGAACTGATCTTCATCACCGGCCGCAACAAGCGGGCCATCGAGGACCATTTCGACAAGGCCTACGAGCTGGAAGCAGAACTGGAAGCGGCTGGCAAGCAAGCGCTGCTCGACACGGTGCGCGGCGTGATCCCGAAGAACGTCAACTGCATCTATATCCGCCAGTCCTCGCCGCTGGGCCTGGGCCACGCGGTGCTGTGCGCGCGGCCGGTGGTCGGCAACGAACCGTTCGCGGTGCTGCTGGCGGACGACTTCATGGACACCGCTGACGGTTGCAAGCCCGTATTGGCCCAGATGGCCGACGTCTACGCCTATGAACGCAGCAGCATCCTGGCGGTGCAGGACGTGCCGCGCGAGCACACCCGCCAGTACGGCATCGTCAGCGCCTCGAGCTATCGCCCGGACCTGGAACTGGTGTCGGGCATCGTCGAGAAGCCGCAACCGGCGGACGCCCCGTCGACCCTGGCGGTGGTGGGCCGCTACGTGCTGTCGCCGTCGATCTTCGACTACCTGGCCAATATCGGCAAGGGCGCCGGCGGCGAGATCCAGCTGACCGACGGCATCGCCGCGCTGCTGCAGGCCGAACGCGTGCTGGCGCACCGCTACCACGGCCAGCGCTACGACTGCGGCTCCAAGCTGGGCTACCTGCAGGCCACCGCCGCCATCGGCCTGAAGCATCCGGAAACGGCCGAAGGCTTCCGCGCCTACCTGGCCGGCCTGCAGACGGGGCACGCCGCGCCATGACCGTGCATGAGATCCTGCGCATGGGCGACCCGCGCCTGCTGCGGGTGGCGCAGCCCGTGCAGGAGTTCGACACGCCGGAGCTGCATGCATTGGTCAATGACCTGTTCGAGACCATGCATGCGGCCAATGGCGCCGGCCTGGCCGCGCCGCAGATCGGCGTCGACCTGCAGGTGGTGATCTTCGGCTTCGGCAAGAACCAGCGCTATCCGGACGCGCCACCGGTGCCGGAAACGGTATTGATCAATCCCGTGCTGACGCCCTTGAGCGAAGAGATGGAAGAGGGCGTCGAGGGCTGCCTGTCGGTGCCCGGCCTGCGCGGCAGCGTGCCGCGCCATACCCGGCTGCGCTACGAGGGCTTCGATCAGTTCGGCAAGGCGATCCGCGTCGACGCCGAAGGCTTCCATGCGCGCGTGGTGCAGCACGAGGTGGACCACCTGCTCGGCATCCTGTACCCGATGCGCATCCGCGACTTTTCCCGCTTCGGCTTCACCGAAGTGATGTACCCCGACCTTGACCCTGGAGCCGACGATTGAGCCGCGCCACCGTACCCCTGGCCGCCCTGTGCGCGGCCTGCCTTGCCGCGCCGCTGGCGCAGGCTGCTGACTTCTTCACCAGGATCGACCCGGCGCCGAGAAGCGAGCTGTGGATCGACACCGGCTTTTATACGGCCCACTTCGACGGCGACAAGGACCTGAACGACAACAACAAGGGCCTGGCGCTGGAGTACCGTTTCAACGGCACCATGACGGCGACCGCGGGGCGCTTCCATAACAGCGACTATGCGTGGTCGAACTACGCGGGCGTGATCTGGCAGCCGGTAGCGGTGGGGCCGGTGCGCGTCGGGCTGGCGCTGGCGGCGTTCAACGGCTATCCGAAGACGCGCGACGGCGGCTGGTTTCCAGGCGCGATTCCGACCCTCACGTACGAGTACAAGCGGGTCGGCCTGAATGTCGGCATCATCCCGAACTACAAGGACCGCCTGTATGGCGGCGTGTCGTTCCAGCTGAAGTTCAAGCTGTTCGATTGATGCGGGGGCGGCGGCAACGCCGCCGATCCAACGCGGGATCAGCCTTCCTTCGGATACGGGTTCGGTCCTCCATCCGCGATGAACTGATCGATCCGCTGCTGCAGCACCGGCAACGGCACCGACCCCAGTTGCAGCACGGTGTCATGGAAGTTGCGGATATCGAACTTCGGCCCCAGTCCTTTCTCGGCCCGCGCCCGCGCTTCCTGGATCGCCATCTGCCCCAGGTAATACGACAGCGCCTGCCCCGGCCACGAGATATACCGATCGACCTCGGTCTCCACCTCGTGCTTCGACAGCGCGGTATTCTCCATCAGGTAAGCCTGCGCCTGCTCGCGCGTCCAGCCCTTGGCGTGGATGCCGGTATCAACCACCAGCCTTGAAGCGCGCCAGGCCTGGTAGCTGAGCATGCCGAAAATCTCGTAGGGCGACTCGTAGATCCCCATCTCGACGCCCAGCCGCTCGGCATACAGCGCCCAGCCTTCGCCATACGCCGGGATGTAGGCGCGGCGGAACGGCGGCACGCCCTTTTGTTCCTGCACGATCGGACCCTGGAAGGCGTGGCCCGGCGCCGATTCGTGCAGCGTCAGCGCCGGCAGGCTGTAGAGCGCGCGCGCCGGCAGGTTATAGGTGTTGACCCAGTAGGTGCCCGGACCGCCGCGTCCCGCGGTCCAGAACGGCGCCTGGTCGTCGGGCACCGGCACGATCGCGAAGCGCCGGCGCGGCAGATAGCCGAAGTACTGGTCGGCCTTGGCGTCGAAGCGCTTCGAGGTCCAGGCCGCCGCCATCAGGAGTTCCTTCGGCGTTTTGGCGTAGAACTGCGGATCGGTGCGCAGGAACTGCAAAAAGGCCGCCAGGTCGCCCTTGAAGTCGACCTGGCGCATCACCTCGTGCATCTCGGCGCGGATCTTGGCCATCTCCGACAGACCGATGGCGTGGATCTGGTCGGCCGTCATATTGGTCGTGGTGAACTCGACGATCTTCGACTGGTAATAGGCTTTCCCGCCCGGCATGGCTTCGGCCGCCAGCGTGGTGCGCGCCTTGGGCACGTATTCGTCGCGGAAGAAAGCCAGCACCCTGGCGTGCGCCGGCTGCACCTTGTCGCGGATCGCGGCCACGGCGCGCGCGCGCAACGCTTCCTGCTCGGCCGCCGGGACCGATGCGGGCATCTGCTTGAACGGGGCGTAGAACACGGTGTCCTGCGGCGATTTTGCGTCCACCACCGACAGCAGCGTGCTGTCGCGACCGGCCAGGGTGACGCGCGGCGGAGTGAAGCCGCGCGCCAGGCCGGCGCGCATATTGCCGACTTCCTGCTCGAAGTAGGCCGGCAGGGCGTCGAGCTGGACCAGGTAGTTGCGGTAGTCGTCGATGCCGTTGAACGGGCGCCGCGCGCCGTAGGTGACGTCGGTCCAGAACGCGGTGTCGGCGTTGACCGGCTGCTCGTACTCGCGGTACAGCTGGGCGTCGTGCAAGGCGGCGATCTGGGCGCGGTAGACCGCGTAGTTGATGCGCTCGGGCGCCGACAGCTCGGCCGGCTTGATGGCGTCGAGTTCCTTCAGGATGCCGGCCCAATAGACGCGGCGCGCTTCCTGCGCCGCGGCGTCGGCGCGCGCCAGGGTCGGGCTGATGCCGCGCTCACCCTCGGCGCGGGCCAGGCGTTCCTTGACGCGCCACTGCCACTCCCTGGTATGGATGCGCTTGAAGCGTGCGTCGGCGGCATTGGCTGTCGCGGTGGCGTTCGGCGCCGGTGTGGCGGCGGCAGGCGCATCGGGCGCAACGGCGAGCGCTGCGGCTGCGAAGGCGAAGGTGGCGGCAAAGACGGCGCCCGGTTTCTTGTTCATCGGTCCCCTGCTGGTAAATGAGCACTATTGCTCAGCAAACAGCATCTTAGCGGGGATCGGTGCGCATGCCTACCGGATACAATACAGTCTGCGCCGGCGTATTGACACCCCGGCGCTGCATAAAATTTTGTTAAATCTCTGGCGAGTGATAGTACAGAGTCAAGATATAATGTTCGTCAATATTTCGGCGGGCAAGCGCACGACGACTCTGCACCCTGGCGTGCATGGACCATTCATGATGATATCGGCAGTAATTGTTTTGCGAACCGGCGATGATGACGAGTAAGGGCGGCCCCGGGCGCTCGGAAGGGCACGCTCATCTCATCCAGTCCTGGCGGCGCCTCGCCGACCAGCTCGGTCCCCTCATCGGCGACAGCGGTTTTTGCGCGCTCTTCGGGCGCGCTTGCCGTGTTGTCGGTCCAGAGTTCAAATGGCTGGCGGATACTCCGCCGTGCAAGACCCGCGACACCCAAATCAACGCGCTGGACGAGATGCTCGCCAGCGTCGCCCCCGAGCACGCGCTCGCCGCACACGCAGCGCTGCTCCAGACCTTCAACGAATTGCTGGCCGCATTGATCGGCCAGGGTCTCGCACGGCGCCTGCTTGACGCCGCCGCGCGCGTCGGGGACGATAAGAATGAACAGGAGCGCAAGTAATGAGCGATAAAGTAACCCTTGGGAAATTGAGTGCCGGTGTGCCGGGCCTCGATGTTCTCCTCGGGGGAGGCCTGAGCGAGTTTTCCTTCAACCTGATCGCGGGCGCGCCCGGATCCGGCAAGACCACGCTCGCGCACCAGATCATGTTTTCGCTGGCAACGAACGAGCGGCGCGCCCTGTTCTTCACCGTGCTCGGCGAGCCGCCCCTCAAGATGCTGCGCTACCAGCAGCAGTACGGCTTCTTCGAGATGGACAAGGTCGGCAGCTGCATCCGCTACGTCAACCTGGCCGAAGACCTGCGCGCCGGCGACTTCAGCGGCGTGCTGGCCCGCATCATGAAGGAAGTCGAAAACTTCTCGCCGAGCATGGTGTTCGTCGATTCGTTCCGCTCGGTGGCCCAGACCGCGCGCAGCGGCAACGAGGGCGTGGCCGACCTCCAGTCCTTCATCCAGGAACTGGGCACGCGCATGACCAGCTGGCAGGCCACCACCTTCCTGATCGGCGAATACCTGCACAGCGACGTCGAGGCCAACCCGATCATGACGGTGGCCGACGGCATGATCTCGCTGGCCCAGCTGCACGAGCAGAACACCGTGATCCGCAAGATCCGCGTGGTCAAGATGCGCGGCCAGCCGCACCTGGCCGGGTCGCATACCTTCCGCATCACCGACGACGGCATCCGGGTCTATCCGCGCGTGCTGCCGCCGCTGGCCGACGACCGCCTGCCGGGCGTCGACGTCGACCAGGAAATGCGGCGCATCCCGACCGGCGTGCCGGAACTCGATGCGATGCTGCACGGCGGCCTGCCGCAAGGCCATGCGCTGCTGGTGACCGGTCCGAGCGGCGCCGGCAAGACCATCCTCGGCACCACCTTCCTGCAGGCCGGCGTCAAGGCGGGCGAGAAGGGCGTCGCCGTGTTCTTCGAGAAGGGGTCCTCGCGCCTGCGCAACGCCGCCCTGGCGCGTATGGTGCAGTCCGGCGAGATCAGCGTGGTCGAAAGCCGCATGATCGACCTCACCATCGACGAGCTGCTCGATGAACTGAACGAGACCATCGACCGCACCGGCGCGCGCCGGGTAACGATCGATTCGCTGTCCGAGATGGCGCTGTACCTGGCGCCGGAAGGGCGCACCCACCTGCGCGAGGTGGTGTTCCGCATGCTGTCGGCGCTGGCCAAGCGCAACGTGTCGGTGATGGTGACGATGGGCGTGGACGACGACTTCACCCGCCTGCGCCTGAGCCAGGCCGACATCGCCTACCTGGCCGACGCCATCGTGCTGATGCGCTTCGGCGAAAGCGGTGGCCAGCTGCGCAAGTTCATCTCGGTAGTCAAGGTGCGCGGAAGTGGCCACAGCCACGATCTGCGCGAGTACACGATCGACGACGACGGCCTGCAGATCACGCCGCTCGGCACCGAGTACCAGGGCGTGGTGCACGGCCTGCCGCTGGTGCGCGGCACATAGGGGATGCACGGCATGGCGAGCGTACCCACCCACGACGATGGCGATCTGGCGCGCCGCCTTGCCGGGCTCGAAGCCGAGAACGCGCGCCTGCGGCGCGAAGTCGACGAGCAGCGCGAACTGGCGGAGCACCTGCGCGAAGCCAACGAACACCTGGTGCTGGCCGCGGTGCACGCCCAGACTTCGCGCGACGACGCCGAAGAGACCAATCGCCGCCAGAACGAATTCCTGGCGATGCTGGCGCACGAACTGCGCAATCCGCTGGTGCCGATCAGCGTCTCCGCCAGCCTGCTCGAGCGCAACCCGGCGGTCGCCGGCACGCTCAGGCAGCTCACCGGCGTGATCGGGCGCCAGGTCGGCCACATGGCGCGCCTGCTCGACGACCTGCTCGACGCCGCCCGGCTTTCGAGCGGCAAGATCACGCTCGCAATCCAGCCGCTGCGCCTGTCCGAGGTGCTGGACCAGGCGGTGGAAACCGTGCTGCCGCGCCTGCGCGAGCGCGGCCAGCAACTCGACGTGGCCCAGGCGGCGCCCGACGTGGTGGTCGATGGCGACGCGGTGCGCCTGACCCAGGTCTTCACCAACCTGCTCAGCAACGCCTCGAAATACACCCAGGACGGCGGCCGCGTGCACGTGGCGGTCGAGTGCATCGACGGCGCCGGCGTCAGCGTGCGCGTGAGCGACAACGGCTCCGGCATGGCCGAAGAGACCATGCTGCGCGCCTTTGATCTGTTCACCCAGGGGCCGCGCTCGCTGGCCCGTTCCGAAGGCGGCCTGGGCGTGGGCCTGAACGTGGTGCGCAACCTGGTCGGCATGCACGGCGGCGGCGTGTCCGCCGCCAGTCCCGGACCGGGGCAGGGCAGCACCTTCACCGTTTCCCTGCCGCGCTCCAGCGCTGCCGCCCCCCACGGCGGCGCGCCCGCGCCGGCGCCCGGGACGTACGCGGCGCGCCGTATCCTGGTGGTGGAAGACAATGCCGACGCCTGCGACGTGCTGCGCATGCTGCTCGAACTCGAAGGACACCAGGTCGCGATCGCGCTCGACGGCCATGCCGGCCTGGCACTGGCGCTGGCGGGCGGCTTCGACGCCATCGTGTGCGACATCGGCTTGCCCGGCATCGACGGCTACGAATTGATGGAGCGCTTGCGCGCCGCCTGCCTGCAACGCCCGCAGGAGCGGCGCCCGCTGGCGGTGGCGCTGTCCGGCTACGGCCAGCCGAGCGACCGCGAACGCGCGCTGGCAGCCGGTTTCGACCGCTACCTGGTCAAGCCGGTGGCGCCCGGCGCGCTGGTCGAGGCGCTGGCGGCAAGCGTGCCGGCTGCCGGCGCGGCCGTCCTGTAGAATGCGGCGCGCCTCCCGGCGCCCCGACCTCCCGACCCCTCTCGACACACACACGCCATGCACAGTGCCCCGATCTCGCAACGCCTTCGCTCTCTGGTTCGCTCGATGCCGCGCACCGGCATCACCTTGAGCGAACTGATTCACCGCGTCGGCAACGACGGCCTGTTGATCCTGGCGGCGCTGCTGACGCTGGTGTTCCTGATTCCGGTGTCGATCCCCGGCGTGAGCACCGTGTTCGGCGCCGCCATCCTCCTGATCAGCGTCAGCCGCCTGTTCCGGCGCAACCTGTGGATTCCGTCGAAGCTGGAGCATCGCGTGATCGGCACCCGCAAGCTGCGCCCGCTGCTGCGCAAGGCGCTGTCGTGGCTCAAAAAGATCGAGACTGTCAGCCGCCCCAACCGCATGGGCTGGCTGGCGGCCGACGGCGCGGTCGGCACGCTCAACAGCCTGGCCCTGATCCTGGGCGCGGTGCTGTTGATGATGCCGTTCGGGCTGATCCCGTTCAGTAACACCTTCCCGGCGGTGGCGATCCTGTTCCTCGCGATCGGCCTGCTACAGAAGGACGGCGTCAGCGTGCTGCTGGGGCACGTCAGCAACGTCGTCACCATCATCTATTTCGGTGTGCTGATCGGCGGCGGCGGGCTGGCGCTGCGCGAAGTGTTCGAGCGACTGACGGCCTGACCCGGCCGATATCCTGACGTAGGGTTGGCGGCTCAGCCGCCGACGCGGCGGCCGGCGTCCGGTGATCGCTGCCGGCTCCGAGATCGCGCCAGAGATTCCACAGCTAACCATCACCGCGTCGGCGGCGAAGCCGCCAACCCTACGATTGCGCGAACAGGCGGCGCAGCCGCTCCACAGCCTCTTCGATCCGCTCGTACCTGGTCGCATACGAGAAGCGCACATGGCGGCCTGGCGCGGCCACCCCGAAATCATCGCCGGGCACGATCGCCACGTGCGAACGATGCAGCACGTCCAGCGCGAACGCCGCGCTGTCGCCGCGCAGCGGATGGGCGACCTGGCCGATGTCGGCATAGACGTAGAACGCCCCGTCCGGCATCACCGGCACCGCGAAGCCCAGTTCGCGCAGCGCCGGCACCAGATAATCGCGGCGGCGCTGGAATTCCAGGCGGCGCTCCTCAAAAATCGCCAGCGCTTCCGGCGCGAAGCAGGCCAGCGCCGCATGCTGGGCCACGGTCGGGGCGCAGATGAACAGGTTCTGCGCCAGCTTTTCGAAGGTCGGCACCAGGCTGTCCGGCACCACCAGCCAGCCCAGGCGCCAGCCGGTCATGTTGAAGTATTTCGAGAAGCTGTTGACGGTGATGACGTCCGGGTCGAGGGCCAGCGCGCTCACCGGCTTGTGGTCGTACGACAGTCCCTGGTAGATCTCGTCGACGATGGCGAAGCCGCCGCGCGCGCGCACGGCGCCCAGCATCTCGCGCAGCTGTTGCGGCGTCATCGAGGTGCCGGTCGGGTTCGAGGGCGAGGCCACCAGCACGCCGCGCGTGCGTTCGCTCCAGCGTTCGGCGACGTGGGCGGCGCTGAGCTGGTAGCGGTCCTCGTGCGAGGACGGCACCAGCACCGGGGCGCCGCCGAAGCTGGCCACGAAATGGCGGTTGCACGGGTAGCTGGGGTCGGGCATCAAGACCTCGTCCCCGTCGGACACCAGCGCGGCGCAGGTCAGCAGCAGGCCGGCCGAGGCGCCGGCGGTGACCACGATGCGGCGCGGGTCGATGTCCAGGCCCTGCACGGCGGCGTAGTGGCCGGAGATCGCCTCGCGCAGTTCGCGCAGGCCGAGCGACTCGGTGTACTGGGTGACGCCACCGCGGATCGTTTCCATCGCCGCCTGGGCCACGATGTCGGGCGCGGTGAAATCGGGCTCGCCCACGCTCATGCTGATCACGTCGTGACCGGCGCGTTTGAGTTCGGCGGCGGCTTTCACCATCTCCATCACGCGGAACGGTTCGATGGCGTGCACGCGCTGCGCGACCTGGAGTGCGCGCGCGGCCTGGGTGTCGGGGGAGGTCTGGGTGGTGGACATGCTTGCAGCCGGAAGGATGGACAGTGAGACCGGCTATTCTATAAGAAGCCGGGCCCGCGCGTGCGGCGGCGCCCGGCTTCCCTTGCGCCCGATCCGGCGCCTCGCCTGCGATCAGCGATGCGCCTGGTGCGCCGCCGTCAGGCGCCGCATCAGCGGCAGCGCAGCCAGTGCGATGAAGGTGCAGGCGATCGCCGCCAGACCCAGCTTGTTGAACAGGCTGGTGTAGATCGGCAGCGTCTGCAGCGGGTCGCTCATCCCCTGCGGCACGCTGGCCATGGTGGCGACCACGCCGCCCAGGTATTGCGAGATGCCGACCGCGACATAATAGGCGCCCATCATGAAGCCGCCCATGCGCGCCGGCACGTAGCGCGCGATCATCGCCAGTCCCAGTCCACTCACCAGGAGTTCGCCCAGCGAATACAGCCCGTAGCCGGCGATCATGATCCACGACGAGGTCAGCCCGCCCACGGCGAAAGCGCCGGCCACGCCATAGGTGAAGAAGCCGGCCGCCACCACCGCAAAGCCGAGCGCGAACTTGGCGGCGATCGACAGGTCGAAGCGGCTGCCGCTGGCGCGGGTGTAGGCCCAGGCCAGGATCGGGCTCAGGACCATGATCCAGATCGCGTTGAGCGCCTGGAACTGGCCCGGCGACCAGGTGAACAGGTGGCTGCCGAACAGGGTGAAGTCGAGGTCGACGTTACGCAGCGCGAACAGCGACAGCGAGGTCGACATCTGCTGATAGAAGATGAAGAAGAACACGGTCTGCAGCGTCAATACCAGCGCCGCCGCCATGCCGGCGCGCTCGCTGGCTTCGCTGGTGCGGATCAGGTAGACGAAAATCCCCAGCACCACGATGCCGGCGACGTACACGAACAGGCGCGCCAGCCACTGGTATTCGAGGATGGTGGCCGATGCCGCCACCGCGATCACGCCGCCGCCCAGCACCAGCGCCAGCTTGCCCCAGTCGAGCGGCAGCGCGTCCGGCGGCGAGCCGATATGGGCGATGGTCCGGCGCAGCACGCCCACCGTCAGCAGGCCAACCCACATGCCGACGCTGCACACCGCGAACGCCACGTGCCATCCGAGTTCGCCGGCGTAGTGGGCGTTGACGTAGTCCTTCAGCGCCGGCGTGGCCAGCATCGAGACGGTGGAGCCGATATTGACGGCCATGTAGTACATGGTGAAGGCAGAGTCGATGCGGGCGTCGTCGCCTTCGTAGATCTTGCGCACCAGGTTGGCGGTGTTCGGCTTGAACAGGCCGTTGCCGACCACGATCACCCCCAGCGCCGAGAAGGTGAGCCAGGTGTTGGTGGTGGGGATCGCCATCAGCGCGTAGCCGAGCGAGAGGATGATGGCGCCGATTACCATGCAGCGGCGGGTGCCGAGCACGCGGTCGCCGACCCAGCCGCCGATCGCCGGCGCCACGTAGATCAGGGCCGCCGCCGCGCCCCACACCAAAGTGGCGCGGGTGTCGTCGAAGCCAAGGCGCTGCACCAGGAAGTAGATGATCAGCGCCTGCATGCCGTAGTAGCCGAAGCGCTCCCACAGTTCGATCAGAAAGACGGTAGTGAAAGACCGGGTTTGCGAAACCTGGCGCCCGGCCTGGCCGGCCGCCGAATACTGCATGTTCATAAAGCTCCTTGCGTGACCGCCCGTCGGGCCACGCCCGGCAGGCAAGCGGCGATGCTATGCCTTCTGCGCCGATTATGCAATCTTGACAGCCGCGCGGCAGGGAAGGTGTGTGCATTGTGTGCGCATTGTGTGCGGGCGCACCGACCGCCGCGCCCGCTCGCCTAGACTGGCCCGACATGAACGGCAATGGGCGAGGGCGAATGACGGAAGTGGCGGTGATCGGTGGCGGCCTGGCGGGGCTGGCGTGCGCAGTGGCGCTGGCCGAACGCGGCATCGCATTGACGGTGATCGAAGGCGCGCAGCAGCTCGGCGGGCGCGCCAGCTCATGGCGCGAGCCTGGCAGCGGCGACGTGGTCGACATCGGTCCGCACATTTTCCACACCGAATACCACAACATGCTGGCGCTGCTCGACCGTCTCGGCACGCGCGACCTGATCTCGTGGCAGCGTGGCGAGGTGCTCACCATCGCCAGCAAGCCGCGGCCCACCGTGCTGCGCCAGACGCGCCTGCCGGCGCCGTTCGGGCTGGTGCCGAGCATCCTGCGCGCGCCCGGCCTGGGAGTGCTCGATTACCTGTCGATGGCGCGCACCGGCTGGCGCGGCATGTGCTTCGGCGAGGAGCAGGTGGCCGAACTCGATCGCATGTCGGCGCTCGACTTCCTACGGCAACAAGGCGTGAGCGAGCGCATGATCGACTGGTGGTGGCGCTTCGCCGCGATGGTGGTCACCAACGTGCCGCTGGAGCGTTGTTCGGCCGCCTCGCTGATGCGCATTCACGCCCAGCTGAGCGGCTATCGCGGGCTGCAGTTCGGCTTCGCCAAGGTCGGGCTGAGTGAGCTGTACACCGAGCAGGCGACCCGCATCGTGCGCCAGGCCGGCGGCCAGGTGCGCATCGGCGTGCCGGCGACGGCGCTGCTGGGCGATGAGCGCGTCGAAGGCGTGCTGCTGGCCGACGGCACCCGCATCGCCACGCCGCAGGTGGTGAGCGCGCTGCCGCCGCACGAACTGAATGCGCTGCTGCCCGCGAGCTGGCGCGGCGAGCGGCCTTTCGATGCATTGGAGCGCTTCGAGCCGAGTCCCTACATCTGCGTCTACTTGTGGTTCGACCGGCCGCTGGGCATGCACCGTTTCTCGACCCACCTGTATTCGCCCGAGCGCCTCAACTACGACTTCTATGACCTGAGCCAGATCCGCGCCGGCTGGGAAGGGCGCCCCAGCGTGGTGGCCTCGAACATCATCTACAGCCATCGCGCGCATCACTTGACGGACGAACAGATCGTGCGCGCGACGGTGGATGAACTGGCCGAATTCGTGCCGGCGGCGCGCGAGGCGCGCGTGCTGCGCTTCGACGTGCACCGGGTGCCGATGGCGATTCCCGGCGCCACGGTCGGCTTCGAGGGCTTGCGTCCGGCCGCGCGCTCGCCGCTACCGGGGCTGACGCTGGCCGGCGACTGGGTCCGGACCCACATGCCGTGCACGATGGAAGGCGCCGTCAAGTCAGGCTTCATGGCGGCCGAAGCGGTGCTGGCGCAGCAGGGCGTTGACGTCAAACTGGCGCAGGACGCGCGCATGGTCGACGACCTGGCGGGCGTGGCGCGGCGCCTGCGCATGCTTACAGTTTCGCGACATTCTGTCGACAATAATCCCGAAAAGAAGCCTGATTGACAACCTAGAATCTCCCACGATCGCATACCGCGCCGGCACGCCCTGGCCTGGACAACATTCATTTGGGGATTCGCATGCACCAACACTTCAAGAACACTGCCATGGCAGTCGCCTGCGCGCTGCTGCTGGCCGCTTGCGGCAGCTCGCACGACGACCCGGCGCCGCAGCCGCAACCACAGCCGCAGCCGCAACCGCCGGTGGTGGTGACGCCGCCGGAGCCGGTGGTCACCAAGCTCGAACTGCTGTCGAGCAGCGCACGCGCGATGGACAGCGTCGCCTTCTACCGCGGCGCCGCCTACGTGTCGCTGGCCAACAGCAAGACCGAAGGTTCGGCCGTGCTGCGCGCCACGCTGCCCTTGACTACCGCGTCGAGCTGGAGCCCGGTGGGCATGGGCGCGTGCGGCATGGCGCCGCAGGGCGACTTCATCATGCGCGCGCCGCGCATCAAGATGGTGGGCGAGAACATGTGGCTGATGCAGCCGTGGTACGACGCGCCCGACACCATGAACGAGCCGTCGACCTGCATCCTGCTGGCCAGCAGCGCCAGCTTCGTCCCGCGCGACCAGGACCTGAAGGTCTGCAACGACTACTTCTGCGAGACGCTGTCGATGCAGGACATCAAGCTGCACAACAATCGCCTGTACAGCAACGCCGGCGGCGGCAGCAACCTGCTCACCTCGAAAGACAACGGCGCCACCTGGCAGGTGGTGCGCGGCGCGAAAGAGTCGATGATGTGCTACAGCTCCAAGTTCCATTTCATCGGCGACCGCGTGTTCGTCGGCGGCGAGTGCCCGCTCGACATGGCCTTCGTCGAGGCCTACCAGCTCAATGCCGACGGCAGCGCGCTGGCCAGCGAAGAGAAGCTGCCGCTCACGCTGCCCGAGATGGAAAACCGCAACGTCCAGTTCATCGACTCGGTGCCGGGCACCCAGCAGGTGTTCATCGGCGTCGAAGGTGGCCTGATGCGCAGCGAGGACAACGGCCGCAGCTTCAAGTTCGTGATCCACGAGCCGCTCAGCGACGCCAAGGGCTATCCGTACATCGGCGCCTTCCTGGCGCTGAAGGACAAGCCGTCGACCCTGGTCATCGGCGGCTTCGACAAGATGCACGGCCGTCCGTACCTGGCCTGGTCGAAGGACGGCGGCACTACCTGGACCGATATCTCGGCCATGGTGCCGGGCTATGCCAACAAGGGTGGAGACGAGAACAGTGTCGGATCGGTCAGCGCGCTGATGCAGGATCCGCAGGGCCGCATCATCGTGGTGGTCAACGAGCGAGCCGATAGCCAGGGGCGCCTGATGCAGCTGACGCTGGGCGACAAGTAACACCGCGCCGGTTGTCGCGACACGCCGTTCCCGTTCGCTCGGGACGGCGTGTTTTTCATTGTGTCTTCAGGTTCGCTTCAATTGCGGCAGGCTGCGCGAATCACCCCTGTTTCATCTGCCAGAATTCTGTCATGCTTCGCCTGCGGCGCCCACGCACCGCTCCGTTCACAATAACGACAGAGACGTTCATGACCAAGACCACGATCGCCGCGGCAGTGCTGTGCCTTTTCGCCAGCCCGCTCGCCATCGCCCAGAACGCCGACCGCCAGCTGCAGGGCGTGTCGCGCAACCAGAACACCCTCGAGATCGCGACCAACGACGGCCGCTACCTGATCAAGCCGTATTCGAGCACCGTGGTCGAGACCACCTTCATCCCGAAGGGCGAGCGCTTCGACCCGCATTCGCACGCGGTGATCCTGGCCCCGACCGCGGCGCCGGCCACGCTCAAGGACGAGGGCGGGCGCATCGTGTTCGCCACCGATGGCATCACGGTCACGGTCGACAAGCAGCCGTTTCGCATCAGTTACGCCTACAAGGGCAATCCGCTGATCGCCGAAAAGCGCGGCTTTGGCCGCGTCGAAGGCCACGACAGTATCGAATTCGCCCTCAGCGACGGCGAAGCGCTGTATGGCGCCGGCGCGCGCGCGGTCGGCATGAACCGCCGCGGCAATCGCTTCCGTCTGTACAACAAGGCCGACTACGGCTACGGCGCCCGTTCCGAGCTGCTGAACTACACGATTCCCGTCGCGCTGTCCTCGAAAAAATACGCGATCCACTTCGACAATCCGCAGATCGGCTGGCTCGACTTCGACAGCCGCAAGGACGGCACGCTGCGCTACGAAGTGATCGGCGGGCGCAAGACCTATCAGGTGGTGGCCGGCGACACCTGGGGCCAGGTCATGCAGGGCTACACCGGCCTGACCGGCCGCCAGCCGCTGCCGCCGCGCTGGGCCTTCGGCAACTTCGCCAGCCGCTTCGGCTATAAAAGCGAGGCCGAGACGCGCGCCGTGGTCGACAAGTTCGCGCAAGAGAAGATTCCGCTGGACGCCGTGGTGCTCGACCTGTACTGGTTCGGCAAGACCGTCAAGGGCACCATGGGCAATATGGCGTGGGACCGCGACACCTTCCCGAACGCCGAAAAGATGATGGCCGACTTCAAGGCCAAGGGCGTCAAGACTGTGGTCATTACCGAGCCGTTCGTGCTCACCACGTCCGACCGCTGGCAGGACGCGGTGGCGAAGGACGTGCTGGCCAAGGACAAGGACGGCAAACCGTTCGTGTACGACTTCTATTTCGGGAACACCGGCCTGATCGACCTGTACAAGCAGGAAGGGCGCGACTGGTGGTGGAATATCTACCGCGACCTGAAAGCTGGCGGCGTCACCGGCTGGTGGGGCGACCTGGGCGAACCGGAGCTGCATCCGTCGGCGCTGCAGCACGCGACAGGCACGGCCGACCAAGTGCACAACATCTACGGCCACGACTGGGCGCGCCTGATCGCGGAAGGCTATAAAAAGGAGTTCCCGAACGAGCGCCCGTTCATCCTGATGCGCGCCGGTTACTCGGGTTCGCAGCGCTTCGGCATGATCCCGTGGTCGGGTGACGTCAGCCGCAGCTGGGCGGGCCTGCAATCGCAGATGGAGATCTCGCTGCAGATGGGCATGCAGGGCCTGGCCTACATGCACTCGGACCTGGGCGGCTTCGCCGGTCCGGTGCTGGACGACGAACTGTATGTGCGCTGGCTGCAGTACGGCGTGTTCCAGCCGATTTTCCGTCCGCACGCGCAGGACGCGGTGCCGTCGGAGCCGGTGTTCCGCTCCGAGCGCGCCAAGGTGCTGGCGCGCGAAGCCGTGTGGCTGCGCTACGCCATGCTGCCTTATAACTACACGATCGCCTTCGACAACCAGCAGACCGGCATGCCGCTGATGCGGCCCCTGATGTTCGTCGAAACCGATCCGGACAAGCCGTTCGAGCGCGCCTCCACGTACCTGTGGGGTCCGGACTTCCTCGTGGCGCCGGTGACCGAGCCGGGCGCCACCCGTCTTGACGTGTATTTCCCGAACAGCGGCAGCGTGTGGTTCGACTTCCATACCGGCCAGGTCCATCGCGGCGGCGTGCTGGAAACCGTGCGCCCAGTCGAAGCGAATATCCCGGTGTACGTGCGCGCCGGCGCCTTCGTGCCGATGGCGAAGGTGGTGCAGACCACGCGCGACTACGACAGCCGCCAGATCGACCTGCACTACTACCACGACGCCTCGGTGCCGGCGTCGAGCGGCAAGATGTACGACGACGATGGCGAGACCGCCAATGCGTTCGAAGCGGGCAAGTACGAGATCGTGCGCTTCACCAGCCGCCAGCTTGAGGGCAAGCTGGAGATCGGCTTTGCCACCGAGACCGGCAAGGCGATGGCCGCCGCCGAACGCGGCTTCTCGCTGAAGGTCCACAACGTGCGCAGTAAGCCGCGCGCCGTGACCCTTGGCGGCGGCGCCGCGCGCTTCACCTGGAACGCGCAGCAGCACCTGCTCGAAGTGAGCATCCCGGCGCGCAAGGGCCAGGACGCGCAGGTGGCGATCACGCTGTGATCTGAGCGTGGCGGGGCAGGGTGGAGGCTTGGCCGTCCACCCTGGTCGCGGTCTGCTTCAGCGTGCCACGATCAGGCGCAGCCCGAGTCCGATGAACACCGCCCCGGCAATCCGATCCAGCCACATGCCGGCCCGCGGCGTGCGATTGAGCCACTGACCGACCGCGCCCGAGAAATACCCGAGCAAGCCGAAGATCAGCGCCGCCTGCAGCGTGAACACGATCCCCAGCATGCCGATCTGCAGATTGGCGTCGCCACGCGAGGCCACCACGAACTGCGGCAGGAACGACAGGAAGAACAGCACCACCTTGGGATTGATTGCCGCCGCCACCAGCCCCTTGGCGAACAGGCGCAGCGCCGGTTCATCCGGCGCGCCGGCAGCCGCCACGCGCGCGCCGCCGCGGCTGCGGATCGCGCCCCATCCCATCCAGATCAGGTACAGGCCACCGGCAATCTTCAATGCCGTGAACGCCGTTGGCGACGCCGCGATCAGCGCGCTCACTCCGATTACCGCCAGCACAGTATGGCTGATGCAGCCCATGGCGCACCCCAGGCCGAAGGCGATGCCGCGCAGGCGTCCCTTGGCGATGCCGGTGCTGAGCACCATCAGGTTGTCGGGGCCGGGGGAGAGGGTGATGAGGACGGCGGCGGCGAGGAAGCCGAAGAACTGTTCGGGCGAGAGCATGGCGAAAAAAAGCGGCATGGCGCAAATGGACGGGGGCGGACAGCATAACGCATGTCCGCCCCCGTCGACAGCATCAGGGTGGCGCCGGCGCCCGCCTTAAGCCTTCTTGCAGCTGATCTCCTTGGCATTCACGCCCCACTTGAGCGTGATCTTGCCCTGGTGTTCCTTGAACTCGTCCTGGCGGTTGCCGTACGCGATCCCGCTGCCGGTCGGCTCGCCGCGCAGCAGCAGTTTCTGGTCGCCGCGCTGGGCCACCATCGACTTGGGCGTGGTGTCGAAGAAGGTGGCTTGCAGCTTGCTCTTGTCGGCGCAGGTATAGTTCACCGGGCCGGTGGTCTTGACCAGCTTGTACTTGGTTTGCAGGTCCAGCATGCGGGTGCCGTAGGCGTTGCTGATGCACGAGCCCATCTGGTTCGAGCCGGCGCATTTCTTGACGCCTTCCCACCACTTGGTGTGCTCTTCCTGCACCGCCTTCTTGTCGCCTTCGGCGACTTTTTCCAGGGCCGAGCGGTACAGCGCGTACACCAGGCCTTCGGCCTCGGTCGAACCCGGATGGGCGCAGACTTGCGCTTCTTCCTTGCCGATGCCCTTGGCGCAGAAGCCCGGCATCGAGACGGCTTGCGCGCCGGCCGACACCAGCAGGGCGGATGCGAGAATGATTGCTTGTTTCATGTTGACTCCTTGTCGAGGTGGCGGCCGCCTCGCGTGTCGCGAGCGCTGCCGCGTATTGGTAAAGGTCTAGGCGCCGATCGCCTTGGCATCGAGTTCGATCCAGGTCGGCGTGTGGTCGCTCGGCTTTTCGCGCCCGCGCATGAACTTGTCCACGCCGGCCGCCTTCAATGCCGGCTGCAGCTTGGGGCTGAGCAGCAGGTGGTCGATGCGCAGGCCGGCGTCGCGCCCGAACGCGTTGCGGAAGTAATCCCAAAAGGTATAAATCGTTTCATCGGGATGCAGGTGGCGCAGCGAGTCGAGCCAGCCCTGCGCCAGCAGGCGCTCGAACGCGGCCCGGGTCTCGGGGCGGAACAGGGCATCCTCCGTCCAGCGCTCGGGCTTGTAGACGTCGCGCTCGGTCGGGATCACGTTGAAGTCGCCCATCAGCACCGCCGGCACGCCGCTTTCCACCAGTTCCGCGCCGCGCGTGATCAGGCGTTCCATCCAGGCCAGCTTGTAGTCGAACTTGGGGCCGGGCGCCGGATTCCCGTTCGGCAGGTACAGGCAGGCGATCAGCACGCCCTGGTAGACCGCTTCGATGTAGCGGCTTTGCTCATCCGAAGGGTCGCCCGGCAGGCCGCGCTGCACTTCCTGGGCCGGCTCGCGGGTGACGATGGCGACGCCGTTCCAGCTCTTCTGCCCATGCCACAGGGCGTGGTAGCCGGCGTCGCGGATCGCCTGCTCGGGAAACTTCTCCTGCGGCGCCTTCAGCTCCTGCAGGCAGACCACGTCGGGCTTCCTCTCCTCGAGGTAGTGCAGGAGGGCGTCGAGCCTGCTGTTGATGCTGTTGACGTTGTAGGTAGCGAGAAGCATGGTGTCTCCGGTGAGGTTGAGGCTATTGTGACAACAGTTTGCCGAAGCAGGCGCACGGGTTGCTCATGAAGCAATGTCCTATATGCTCGCACCTGCATTTTCTTATGGCAAATTATTCGTTTTTACATATAAAACTTTGCTTTATACTCCCACGATTGAATTTTTGCCGTCTGGAGCACCCCCATGATTACCCGCCGCCATCTCATCCTGACCGCCGTTGCACTCAGCGCCTCGTTGGGCGCCGGCCTGGCCCACGCCGACCAGCTGGCCGACATCAAGCAAAAAGGGCAGATCGTGTTCGGCGTGCTCGGCACCGATGAGCCGAACAGCTTCATCGACCCGAAGACGCGCCAGCTGGTCGGCTACGAGATCGACCTCGCCACCGCGGTGGCGAAGAAGATCGGCGTCAAGCCGGTGTTCAAGCAGATGGCGGTCGCCGC
The DNA here is from genome assembly GCF_030411955.1 of Massilia sp. YIM B02443. GTDB lineage: Bacteria > Pseudomonadota > Gammaproteobacteria > Burkholderiales > Burkholderiaceae_D > Telluria. The sequence continues at coordinate 6,423 of NZ_JASNRA010000021.1, read as the reverse complement.
CCGCATTCCCGAGCTGCAGCAGGGCCACGTCGACGTCCTGGCCGCCACGCTTACCCACAACAAGGAGCGCGAAGCGCAGGTCGACTTCGCGCTGACCCACTTCGTCACCGGCTCCAAGGTCATGGTGCGCGCCGGCAGCGGCATCACCGCGCTCAACCAGCTGGCCGGCAAGAAGGTGGTCACGGTGCGCGGCGGCACCCAGGAAACCAATATCCGCGCCGCCGTGCCGAGCGCCCAGGTGGTGACGTTCGAGAACACCCAGCAAGCGTTCCAGGCGCTGCGCCAGGGCAAGGGCGTGGCCTACGTGAACGACGAATCGTCGCTGCTGGCCGACTACGGCAAGCTGGGCGCCGCGGCCAAGGGCTTCACCATCCTGGCGCCGTCGATCGGCATTGAAGCGATCGCGCTTGGCCTGCGCAAGGGCGAGAAGGGCCTCAAGAGCGTGGTCGACGCCACCCTGCGCGAACTGGAAGCCAGCGGCGCCGCCGAACAGCTGTTCAACAAGTGGTACGGCCCGGGCACCCGCGCCAACATCGCCAAGCGCGGCTTCAAGATCAGCACCGACAAGATCTGAAAGTAGTCCTTGCATTTCTTCGATCCGGCCATTCTGCAGTCCGGCCAGTACCATGACTGGCTGGTGCAGGGTCTCATCCTGTCGCTGCAGCTGACCGCGGTCAGCTTCGCCTTTGCGCTGCCGTTGGGCGCGCTGCTGGCGGTGATGCGCACCTCGACCTTCGCGCCGCTGCGCGCCATTGGCGCCACGATCGTGGAAGCGATCCGCAACGTGCCGCTGCTGGCGCACCTGCTGTTCTGGTACTTCGCTTTCCCCGAGCTGCTGCCCGAAGCGGCGCGCGAGGTCCTGTATGCCAACAACCCGGAAGCCGTGTGCGCCGTGATCGCCTTGAGCCTGTACAGCGGCGTGCACATGGCCGAGGACATCCGCAGCGGCATCCGCGCGGTGCCGCCGACCCAGCTCGAGGCGGCGCGTTCGCTCGGCCTGGGCCGCGCCGCCAGCGTGCGCCTGGTACTGCTGCCGCAGGCGCTGCGCGCCTCGGTGCCGCCGCTGCTGTCGCAGACCGTCAACCTGTGGAAGGACACCAGCGTGGCCACCGTGATCGGCGCCGCCGAGATGATGTACCAGGCCGCGCGCGTCGAGACCGCGACCTTCCGCAGCGTGGAAGCGTTCACCTTCGCCACGCTGGCCTACCTGACGGTGTCGCTGCTGATCTCTGGCGCGGCCCACCTGTACGGGCGCCGCTATCCGGTGCGGCCAGCATAAGGGGATGCGATGCTCGAACTGATCGATACCTACTGGCTGTACTTCCTGGTCGGCCAATATCCGGACGGTCCGCTCGGCGGCCTGGTGCTGACCATCCTGCTGTCCGGCGCCGCGCTGGTGCTGGCGATGCCGCTCGGCCTGTTGCTGGGCGTGGCCCGCGTCAGCCCGTACCGCGCGCTGCGCTGGCCGACGTCCGTGCTGGTGCAGCTGGTGCGCGCCGTGCCGCTGCTGCTGGTGCTGTTCTGGGTCTACTTCTTCCTGCCGGCGGTGACCGGCGTGAAGACCGGCCAGGCCAGCACCATGCTGATCGTGCTGGTGCTGTTCGACAGCGTCTACCTGGCCGAGATCCTGGCCGCGGGCATTCGCGCGCTGCCGAAAGGGCAGCTCGAAAGCGCCCGTTCGCTGGGCCTGGGCTATGGCGCTGCGCTGCGCCTGGTGGTGCTGCCGCAGACTCTCAAAAATGGCCTGCCGTCGATCGTCAGCCAGCTGGTCTCGACCATCAAGGCGACCTCGCTCGGCTACATCATCGGCCTGTCGGAAGTCTCGTTCATTGCCACCCAGATCAACACGCTGGTGTTCACCCAGGCGGTGCAGGTGTACCTGATCCTGGCGCTGACCTATTTCATCCTGTGCTTCGGCCTGTCGCGCCTGGCCTTCCTGCTCGAGCGGCGCCTGCAGCGCCGCCCGGCGCAAGTCTCCTGAGAGTTTTCCGATGATCGTCCTCGATAAAGTCAACAAGTGGTACGGCGCCTATCATGCCCTTAGCGACATCAGCGAGCAGGTCGCGAAGAACGAAGTGCTGGTGGTGTGCGGCCCGTCCGGTTCGGGCAAGTCGACCCTGATCCGCACCCTCAACCGGCTCGAGGAAATCGACGGTGGACGCATCGCGATCGACGGCCGCGACATCCATGCCAAAGGCGTCGACGTCAACGCGCTGCGCGCCGGCATCGGCTTCGTGTTCCAGAGCTTTAACTTGTTCCCGCACCTGACGGCGCTGGAGAACTGCATGCTGGCGCCGGTGCAGCTCAAACGTGCCACCAAGGCCGAGGCGCGCGAACAGGCGCTGGCGCTGCTCGATCGCGTCGGCCTGGCGCACAAAGCGGACGCCTATCCGGGCGCGCTGTCGGGCGGCCAGCAGCAGCGGGTGGCGATCGCGCGCGCGCTGGCGATGCGCCCGCCGATCATGCTGTTCGACGAGCCGACCAGCGCGCTCGACCCCGAGATGGTGGGCGAGGTATTGCAGGTGATGCGCTCGCTGGCCGGCGAGGGCATGACCATGGTCTGCGTCACCCACGAGATGGGCTTCGCGCGCGAGGTGGCCGACCGCATCTGGTTCATGGCCGAAGGGAAGATCCTGGAACAGGCCACGCCCGAAGCCTTCTTCACCCGTCCGCAGCACCCCCGCGCGCAGCAGTTCCTGGCCGACCGCCGGCGCGACTGATTCCAACGTGCCGCGCTAAGATGGTCGCATCACCTAGCATCGACAGGGCCGCACCATGGCGCACCAATCCATCCTCACCTTTTCCACGAGCGGGCGCGGCACGCGCGACATCACCGATGACGTCGCGGCCGTGGTCGCGGCATCCGGGCTGCAATGCGGCCTGGCGCACGTCTTCGTGCAGCACACCAGCTGCTCGCTGCTACTGACCGAGAACGCCGACCCCGACGTGCGGCGCGACCTGGAAACCATCGTCGGGCGCCTCGCGCCGGACGGCGACCCCGCCTACCGCCACGACGCCGAGGGGCCGGACGACATGTCGGCGCACGGCCGCAGCATGCTCACCGACACCGGCTTGAGCGTGCCGGTCGGGGGCGGACGGCTGCTGCTCGGCACCTGGCAAGGCATCTACCTGTGGGAACACCGCACCGCGCCGCACCTGCGCAAGGTGGTGGTGACGGTGCTCGGAGGCTGAAACATATGCATGCCATGTCGATGGCATGGAATGAAGTAGGGACGTAGATCCGGAGGGCGCCTTCTGGTAGCTTTGCGTGGTTGTGCTTGCATAGTTGTGCTTACATCCGTCGCGTAGCGGCTGCGCCGCCACGTCCCTTTCACCTGATCCGGGACACTCCATGCACGTCGATCCTGCTTCTCACAGACGCATCTCGCTGATGCTGCTGGCGCTCGGCTTCCAGGCCGGCGTGCTGGCCTGGGACCACCTCCATGGCGGCGTGCCGTCACATCACCTGCTGGCGAACCCCGACCTGCCCGCGGTCTCGAACTGGTGGGGCTTGATCCTGATCCCGCTGCTGGCCTGGTTCACCGTCGCTCAGGTGCATCGCCGCCGCGAGCCGGCGCGGCTTTCGTCTCCGGTCTCATCGCGTGCCCCATCACGCTTTCCGCCGCTGGCCGGATTCCTGTGCGCGCTGGCCTATGGTGCGCTGCTGGCAGTGCTGTTCGCCCGAGGCAGTGCGCTGACCGGATATCTGTTCTTCGGATTGCTGCTGGTAGCGTTGGTGGTGCGGCTGTGGCACGGCGAGTATCTGCTCGGCTTCGTGCTGAGCATGTCCTTCGTTGCCGGCCCAGTCTTGCCGGCCATGTTCGGGACTGTCATCGCGCTGTTTTCGTGGCTGGTTCACGCGACGGCGAGGGCGCTGTGGCGCAAGCTGCGCCCGCAGCGCGGCGTGTTCTAGCACGGCCCATATTCATTTCGACAGGAGAATTCCATGCTGTATCAAGGAAGCTGCCACTGCGGCGACGTCGCGTTCGAGGTCGAGGGCACGGTCGACAGCGCGCTGGCCTGCAACTGTTCGATGTGCCGCCGCCGTGGCTCGCTGCTGTGGTTCGTCCCGCACGAGCAGTTGCGCCTGCGCACGCCCGCCGACGCGCTGGCTGGCTACACCTTCAACAAGCACGTGATCGCGCACCGCTTCTGCGCCCGCTGCGGCATCCATACCTACGGCGAAGGCAGCGACCCGCGGGGCAACGTGGTGGCCGCGATCAACCTGCGCTGCATCGACGGCCTCGACCTCGATGCGATCCCGGTCCAGCACTACGACGGCCGCGCGGCATGAACTGAACCGCCCTGATGGCGGTGCGGGAAGGCGGGCCTGCGCCGGGCATCGCTCCGGCATTGGATTACGCCTTTCGTTTCTTGCGCATCGTACGTTGCCGCCGGCTGGTGGCGCGCTCGGCGTGTTGGCGCCGCAGCTTCCACGCGTCCCAGCATATGCCGAGCGTGGCGACGCCCGCCAGCGCCGTGGCGGCGATGGCTGACCAGGCAAGCACGTGCAGGAAGCCGTGTGCGGGGTCGTGGCGCCGGTATTCGTCGGCCGGCACGGCCGCCCATGGGTGCGCGCTCGAATAGGCAATGGCGGCCGGTGGCAGGGAGGACGGCGCGGGGATGTCGCGGCCGCCGCGCGATATCAGACCGCTCTCGACGGTGTAGTCGGCCCCGTCGACCCGATAGCGGTATTCGATCCGGTAGTGGCTGGCCCGGTGCCGGCTGGTGTCGACCGGTATCCCCACCACCGTGCCGGGCGACGCAGCGATCAGTCGCCGGATATAGAGCGCGTACGAGTCGCCGGCGGCCAGAACGACCATCGTCAGCACGAAGAACCCGGCAAACGCGCAGCAGGCGATTTTTCGCATCGCATTCCATCAATCCGTGAAGGCGTTTCAGTATCCCATGAATCGTGCATCCAGCGTGGCCTGGGTTCGCGGACCGGCGGGGCCTTCTGCCACCCTCGCAGCCGGACGCCGGGGCGCCGCCCGGCGCGCCTCATCGCGGCCAGGGCGGTGGCGCGTGGCTCAGGACCGCGCACATCGGATGGGGCGGGCGCATCGTCGCCATCGACGCCCGACGCCGGCGCGGCCGTGCCGCTGGCGCCATGCAGCGCGGCGGCGTCGGCAGCGTCCAACAGGCCGACCGCTTCCTCGTACCAGGTCTGGATCATGGTCTGGTGTTTGCGCTCCTGCAGCAGGGCGTCGCTGAAGCTGTCCACCAGGTCGGTGGGTCCCTGTTCGTGGGCCGGCGCGATCAGCGTCTCCCGACCTGCGCCGTCGCTCGGCTGCGCGGTGAGGATCGCGTGCAACCGTGCGCCCGCATCACGGCTCAGCGGGCAGTATGAGGCCTTTGTTTCAGCGATACGAAAGGACATCCGATGAGCCAACGCTATCAACCGATCACGCGCCTGGGCATGGGCGGCACCGGGCTGGGCGACATGTACCACCGGACCAGTGAAGAGGCCGGCAAAGCCACCGTCGACGCGGCCTGGGAAGCGGGCATCCGCTACTTCGACACCGCGCCGCACTACGGCGCCGGCCTGTCCGAGCACCGCTTCGGCGTCGCCTTGCGCAACCGTCCGCGCAATGAGTACACCTTGTCGAGTAAGGTCGGGCGCATCCTGGTCCCAAGCGAGACGCCCGAGATCGCGGATCCGTTCGTGGGCGGCCTGCCGTTCCGTCGCATCACCGACTACAGCGCCGACGGCGCGCGCCGCTCGGTCGAGGACAGCCTGCAGCGCATGGCGCTGTCGCACCTCGACATCGTCTACGTGCACGATCTGTCGCCGGACCGCTTCAGCCAGGCCGAATACGAGCATTACTATGCGATCGCGGCCGGCAAGGGCGGCGCCTTCGAAGGCCTGGTCAAGCTGCGCGAAGAGGGCGTCATCAAGGGCTGGGGGCTGGGCGTGAACACGGTCGACCCGTGCCTGCGCGCGCTGCGCGATTCCGATCCCGACATCTTCCTGCTGGCCGGGCGCTACACGCTGATGGAGACCACGCCGCTGGAACGACTGTTCCCGCTGTGCGCCGAGCGTGGCGCGCACGTGGTGCTGGGCGGGCCTTATAACTCGGGCTTCCTGGCCGGTGGGCCGAACTACGATTATGCGCCGGCCGGCGCGGACAAGATCGCGCAGCGTGAGCGGCTGCGCCAGGTGGCGGCGCGTCATGGTGTCGACCTGGCGGCCGCGGCGCTGCAGTTCGGGGCGGCGCATCCGGTGGTGGCGGCCACGATTCCCGGGGCCAGCAGCCCGGAGCACCTGAAGCGCAATGCGGCGCTGATGGAGGTGCGGGTGCCAAAGGTGTTCTGGGAAGAGTTGAAGGCGGAGCAGCTGTTGGCGCAAGAGGCGCCGGTGCCGTCGGCGTAACACCGGTACCGCGCTCTGGCCGCGTAGATACCGTCTCGGCCGTCAAGCCC
>NZ_JASNRA010000020.1 GCF_030411955.1 Massilia sp. YIM B02443 | reverse complement strand
CCCTAGACATGTGTCACCCATGTCTCTGTGCCAAACAGGCTCTGCCGCCGACGCGGCGATGGTTGGCAGCAAGATTATCCGGCACGACGCCGAAGCCGATAACAATCACCGCGTCGGCGGCGGAGCCGCCAACCCTACGGGCCGATACGTCGCCCCATGCTTCATCACGAAGAACGCATCCTCGGCCACGCCCTGGGCCGCGCGCGCCGTCGCCAGGTCGAGCGGCGCCTGATCCAGCCGCTCCTGCCCCATCGGATACGTTCCCCAGTGCATGCCCACGCTGCGCTTGACCTTCAGCTCGCGATGGATGCGCACCGCCTCGTCCGGGCTGACGTGCGAATTGCGGTACCACACCGGCTGGTACGCACCGATCCCCACCGCCGCCAGGTCGAAACCGTCGAAGCGCGCCGCGATGTCCTGAATATCCTTCGAATACGCCAGGTCGCCCGAGAAGAAGAAGGAAAACCCCGGCCGCGTCACGGCGAACCCGCCCCATAAAGTCTCGTTGCGGTCCCACGGCGAACGCGCCGACCAGTGGAACACCGGCAGCAGGTGCAGCTCGACGCCATCGACCGTGGTCTTGTCCCACCAATCCAGCTTGACGATGCGCGAGCGCTCGCCGCCAGTGACGTTTTTCTCGAGCCAGAGATCGACGCCCAGCGGCGCCACCAGCAACGGCGGTCCGCCCGCCTGCCGGTACAGCGCGCGCAGCGAATCCTTCGACAGGTGGTCGTAGTGCGAATGGCTGAGCAACACGACGTCGATGCGCGGCAGGTCGGCGAGCGCCACGCCCGGACGCTGGTGGCGCTTCGGTCCCGCGAACGGCACTGGCGAGGCGCGCTCGTCGAACACCGGGTCGGTCAGGATGTTCAGTCCGGTCCCGGTCTGGAACAGGAAGGTCGCGTGCCCGATCCAGGTCAGCGCCGGCTCGCTGCGGTTGGCGTGGATGAAGGCGAGGTCGGGCGCGACCGGCTCGATCGGCGCGCCCGGCGCCCGCACGGCCTCATCCTTGGTCCAGTTACGGATGCGCGCCGCCCAGCCCTCGAAGAAACCGAGCTTCGGCCGCTGGTAGGCCGGGTTGGGCGGGTAGTTGTTGGCGAATCCTTCAGGCCGGTGGTGCGGCTTATTGGAGTCGAAATATGGATTGACGTTCGCGCAGCCGGCAAGAAGCAGGCCAAGGACCAGTGCGGATAAAGGACGTAGATTGGGCATGCGGCAGAGTGAATATGGCACAGTTGCGGCTGGCGAAATCGCAAGTATAAGAGCAATGTTGCAAGCAGGCGCGGCCAACCTGTCGCACGCGTGCCGGCAGGCGGTCGCGTTTGCCGCATTTTTATAGCTGCCCTCATGCATTCTTGATCGCTTTCCGGTAGGATAGCGCCTTTCGCCGACGCTTCAGTTTGCTTCGGCGATCCCGTACTGCCAAAGATGCAATGCATCGCATGCGGGAGTCTTGATGTCCGAGCCCGGAGTGCCGAACGTGTCTGCTGGGTTCCCACCACTGGAGCGTATGGAAATATCCCGGATCAACCGGTCGCGGACCGGTCACTGGACTGTCCTTGCCTGTGCCCTCATCGTGCTGCTCGTGATCGGCGCCGAAGCGCTGCGCTGGAGCCGCGCCGCGCATGCCGCCGCCCGTCCCAGCATGGGCAGCGTCGGTCCCGCCGCCAGGGCCACGCTGACCGAACTGTCGCACACCCACATCCCCGCCCCGCAAGGCATGCCCTCGGCCCACGCCAGCGCCCTCACGCCGCTGGCCGGCGACGGCATGCTGGCGTTCTGGTGGGCCGGCAGCCGCGAAAGCGGTCCCGACGTGAAAGTATTCGCCTCGCGCTGGCGCAACGGCGCCTGGAGCGCGCCATGGGTCGTGGCCAGCCGCGAGTCGCTCGGCAAGGAACTCGGTTTCGGCGTGCGCCGCATCGGCAATCCGGTCGCCTGGACCGACCGTAGCGGCAAGGTCCACGTCTACGTCGTGGCGACCGGCCTCGGTGGCTGGGCCGCCGCGCGCATCGCCCACATCGTGTCAAACGACAGCGGCGCCACCTTCACCGTCCGCCGCGTGCTGCCGACCTCGCCCCTGTTCAATACCAGCGCCCTGGTGCGCACCTCGCCGGTAGCCCTCAGCGACGGCGGCTGGTGGCTGCCGGTGTATTTTGAAATCGGCAACAAGTATCCGATGCTGATGGCGTTCGACGCCGACGGCAACCCGACCTCGCTGGCGCGCATCGGCCACAGCACCTCGACCCTGCAGCCGGCCATCGTGCCCGTGTCCGCCACCGAAGTGCGCGCCCTGATGCGCGACGACGGCGAACAGGAACGGGTGCAGCACGCCAGCAGCCGCGACGGCGGCGCCAGCTGGGAAGACCTGCCGGCGCTCGAACTGCCGAACAAGAGCACCTCGGTGGCGGCGATCCGCCTGACCAGCGGCCAGTTCCTGATGCTGCACAACCATATCGCCGCCGGCGGCTCGGACCGCAACCTGCTGCGCCTGTCGATATCAAGCGACATGCGCACCTGGCATACGGTCACCGACATCGCCAAGGGCCCGGCCGGCGACGAATTCTCGTACCCGACCATGCAGCAGGTCGGCAACGAACTGCACATCACTTACACCTGGCAGCGCCAGAACATCGCGCACCACCGCTACAAGATCACGCTCGGGGAGAGTATTTGATGACCTTGCCTGACCTGGCCCTGCAGATCGTTTACGCCCGCCTCGGCTGGGCGGTGGTGGCCACCACCATCGTCTGCGCCCTGTGGCGCGGCCCGGCGCTGACGCGCCCGCTGCTCGTCGCGATCATGGGCGGCGCCCTGGTGGCGATGGCGCTGCCGGGCCAGCTGTCGCCGGCCTGGTGGCTGGGCCTGGCGTTCCAGTACCCGAGCGGCCTGCTGGTCGGCTGCTGCGCGCTGCGCCTGTTCGAGCGCTGGCACGGCATCCGCCGCAGCCGCGCGATGCCGCACACGCTGGCGGGCGTGCTGGTGGTGTGCGGCACGCTGCTGTACCTGGACACCTTCGGCCTGCTGGCGCGCGGCTTCTATTACGCCGGCTTCTGGCCGGTGCTCGCGCCGCTGGCCGCCGCGCTCGGCGCAGCGGCCTGTGCGCTGGCGGTCGTGCGCGGCCATGCGCGTAGCCCGGCGGCGGCGATGCTGGGCGCGATTGCCCTGTTTTCGCTGCTGCGCCTGCCGACCGGCAATCTGTGGGACGCCATGCTCGATCCGCTGCTGTGCGGCTGGGCCGTTTTCACGCTGGCCGCCGGCGCGCTGCGCAAGAGCGGCCGCCGCGCCACCGACCCCGCGGCGGGCGCACCCGTGGCCGGCACACCCGAATCGCCGCTGGCGCCGGTACTGCAGCCCGCCCCGGTAGAACAATTTTCGTCTGTAAAGGAGTAAGTAGTTGGAAAATCAAAAATGGTACAAGCACCCGGTGATCGTCACCGCGAGCGTGATCAACGCGTTCGCGCTGCTGCTGGCCCTGATCTGGAAGGATAATCCGCATGAGCTGTCGCGCCTGCTGGTCGAGGATGGCATCGTCGAGTGGACCCAGTTCCTGGCCTTCGCACTGACCGCCGGCCTGCTTGGCTACGTGACGGTGGACCGCTTCAAGCGCAACGGCTTCGGCCTCGAAGTGCTGGTGCTGGGCGGCCTGTCGGCGCTGGTGGCGCTGGCCGCGCTGGAAGAGATCAGCTGGTTCCAGCGCATCCTGCAGATCCAGTCGTCCGAGTTCTTCCTGCAAAACAACCGTCAGGGCGAAACAAATCTGCACAACCTCGGCTTCGGCAAGGAAAGCCTGCACAAGGCGGTGCTGCTGAAGATCATCGTCATCGCCGGCCTGACCCATAACCTGATCCTGCCGCTGCTGGCGCGCAAGCGTCCGGCCATCCGCACTTTCGTCGAGCGCTTCGGCCTGTACCTGCCGCCGCTGGCCGCCTCGGTGCCGTACCTGATCCTGGTGATCCTGTCGCACCTCTTCATCGAGCACCCGCGCAAGGGCGAGCTGGGCGAACTGTTCGGCGCGGTGCACTACATGGCCACCGTGTTCGGCGCCTATTTCGTCGGCGTGGCGTACAACAAGCCGGCGCTGTTCGAAGGCGTGTCGGCGCGCCGCATCTCGGTGCTGTTCGCGCTGCTGATGCTGTTCCTGTTCATGAACGGCTGGATGCTGAGCGCCGGCGCCGGCGCCAGCGCGATGATGAATTCGGGGATCGTTGCGGACTGATGTTCGCAGCCTGACATTCGAGAGCCGGCATCCGATGCCGGCTTTTTTTCGCCTGCCGTGTCGGCTAGGGGCGGCAGTCACAGCCCCGGTCGAAGACCACCCGCCACCTTCCCGGCGCTTCCAGCCGCCACACCGAATTGAAGCTGCCAATGCGTTTTCCGTCCGGGTCGAAGATCGCGCCGCTGCTGTAGGCCAGCGTGCCCGAAGCCAGCACCTCCACCTGTGCCGGCTGCCACGAGAACGGCGCGCGCGGCCCGTCGTAGTAGCGGCGCCAGACCTTGCGCACCGCGTCGCTGCCGCGCAGCACTTGACTTCCCGACATGAAGATCGCCTCGTGCGCCAGAAAATGGCTGAAGCCGTCGAAGTCGCGCGCCGCCATCGTGGCCGCGAATGCGCGCTCGCTCTCGAACACCTGGCGCCGCAGGTCGCCGGGCGACGAGCGCACGCTGCCAACGGTCACGGTTGCCAGCAAGCAGGCGGCGATCAGCGACAGCGAACGTAGGCGCATGGCAGCGGAGTTTGCGTTTTTGGCAAACCGGGAATTCTGTCACGGTCGCTCATGCTTGACAACCGCAGGTTGCAATGTTTTCGAAATCGGAGTATAAAGAATCCACTACCGGAGGAATCATGAACTTAGCCTACGCCTACCCCAAGAGCCGCTTCGAGCCGGCGGTACTGGTCGACCTGAATTCCCGCGTCGAGCGCGAACGCCTGTCGCGCTCGGCCCTCACAGGCTTCTTCAAGCTGGCTGCCAGCTGGCAGGTGCGCGACGACGATGCGCGCGAACTGCTCGGCGGCCTGTCGTCTTCGTCATACTACGAATGGAAGAAGAACCCCGAGCGCGTGCTCGAAGTCGACCGCATCACGCGCATCTCGTACCTGCTTGGCATCTATAAAGCGCTGCACATCCTGTACGGCGACAAGCTGGCCGACGAATGGGTCCACCTGCCGAATACCAATCCGGTGTTCGCCGGCCGCTCGCCGCTGGCCTACATGCTGGGTGGCGGCCTGCTGGCGATGCAGAACGTGCGCCGGCTGCTCGACGCCCGCCGCGGCGGACTTTGATCGCCTGGCCATGAGCGTGCGCCCATGACCCTGCGCCTCGTGCCCAAACTCAGCCTGCTGCGCCAGAACGACACCTGCCGCCTGATCCCGTCGCGCTTCGCCGACGTCGAGGATTCGGTGCTGGCCCCGCTGGCCGACAGCGACGGCGCCTTGCGCGACCTGTTCGACCTCGACAACGCCACCAGCGAACGGCTGCGCGGCGAATCCGGCCTGCTGCCGGGCATCGGCATGGACGAACTGGTGTTCGGCGTGCCCAACTTCCGCATCATCAACGCCGCTTATACCTATGCGCGGCCCGAAGGCAGCCGCTTCAACGACGGCGAGCGCGGCGCCTGGTATTGCGGGTTCTCGGCCGAGACCTCGCTGGCCGAAGTCATCTTCCACAAGACGGTCGAGTACAGCGAGATCAACCGCTTCGACGACAGCGTGACGTACCAGGCCTTGCTGGCCGACTTCAGCGCCACCTTCCACGATTTGCGCGGCATCGAGGCGTATCTGCCGTGCCTGGACCCGTCCAGCTACGTGGCCTCGCAGGCGCTGGCCAACGAACTGCTCGACGCCGGCTCGATGGGCGTGATCTTTCCCAGCGTGCGCGATCCCGGCGGCACCTGCCTGGCGTGCTTCCGCCCGGCGCTGGTCGGCAATGTGCGCAAGGCGCAGACGTATCGGTTAACATGGGCGGGTTCGCCGCATCCTGCGGTCGAGATTCAATGATTCCCGAAGCAAAAGCATGAAAACCAATCCCGAAAAAGACACCGAACTGCACGACAAGATCAACCGCGAGACCGGCCGCATCCAGTGGAAGGAACTCGACCGCCACTTCGCCAGCGGCTCGGTGGTGTGGGTCAGCGAGCAGCTGGACCTGATCGACGTCGCGCTGCGCATCGCGCACGACGACAAGGACAGCATCACGCGCTGGATGAACGATGGAATGCTGGCGAAGGTGAGCGACGCGCAGGCGCAGAGCTGGGTGGAACAGGATGCGACGCTGTGGGCGTCGGTGGTGAGCCCGTTCGTGCTGGTGCAGGAGCCGAAGAAGCAGCTGCATTGAGGGGCTGGTTCGCGCGGACGTCACCCTTATTGCAATTGTTATCCTAAAAACCGTCGCCCCCGCGCAGGCGGGGGCCCAAGTTTGCGTGCGAACCACCTGCGTTGAAGGTAGCGGCTGCGCTACGAACTTGGGCCCCCGCCTGCGCGGGGGCGACGTGCTTCTGCCAGCAGCTAAAGGTAGCGTTACTTCGACAGATCGACCGCGTACAAGGCCATGCCCTTGCCGGCGCCGTCATCTTCCTTCAGCTGACTGACATTGGCCAGCCCGGCCTCCTGCGCCAGCCCCACCAGCCCCGGCGCCGAACGGAACACCACCGGACCCGCCGTCTGCACGCGTGCAAACTTCCAGCTGCGCGCCGACCCATGCTCCTTGCGCGTCAGCTGCTTCGCATTGCGCACGTACTCGATCAGGATGTCGCGGTTGTTGTCGGGCGAAGCCAGCACCACGTTGCTGCCATCCAGCCCCGGGAACCCGCCGCCACCGCTGGCGCGGTAGTTGTTGGTCGCGACCAGGAATTCCTGCCTGGCCTCGACCGCCTTGCCGCGGTATTGCAGGTTGCGGATCCGATCGCCCGGCGCGCGGGTGACGTCGATCTCGTAGCTGACGTCCGGCGAGGTCACGGTATCGAAATTAAAGCTCGGGAAGCGGCTGTTGACCAGCTCCTGCGGCGCCGACTGTTTCGGGTCGATCGTGTTGAAACGCCCTGCCGCCGTCTCCAGCCACGCCTTCAGGCCCGCGCCATCCACCTTCACCGCGTACAGCGAGTTCGGGAACAGGTACAGGTCGGCCGCGTTGTTCAGCGCCAAGTCGCCCGCCGGCACGTCGGTGAAATCGGCCGCGGTCGGGAAGCCGCCCTTGAACGGCGCCGATACCGACAGCACCGGCAGGCTGGCGTACTGCGGCAGGTTGGCCTTGACGTACTTGACGACGTAGTCGGCCTGCGCGCGGTTGACGATCTCGATCGCCGACGGGTCGCCGACGTCGGCGAAGTAGCTCGACATGCGGAACTGGGTCGCGCCGATCGGCGTCTTGACGTAGGCGATGGTCGCCTCGTGCTCGGCCTTCACCAGCGCGCGCACTTCTGCATCCGGCTCGACGAAGGTCTTTGGGCCGGTCTGGGTCGAACGCGCCTGAACCACCGTCTTGTCCTTGTCCACACTCCAGGCCTTGCCGTCATATTTCAGATGCAGCTGGACCACGCCCAGGTGCTTGCCCCACTGGCTCGGCATCACGGCCGGCACGCCATTCACCAGGCCGCGCACTTTATCGACGCCCGGCAGGTTGAACTGGCCGACCGTGCTGTCCTTGTTCGGGAACAGCTGGTGCGCATGCCCCATCAGGACCACGTCCACGCCCGGCACCTTGGCCAGGTGCCAGTTGGTATTTTCCATCTTGGCCGAATACGGGCTGTCGTCCAGGCCCGCGTGGCCCAGCACCACCACCAGGTCGGCGCCCTTCTTCTTCATCTCGGGGATGAATTTTTCAGCGGTCGCGCGGATGTCCAGCGGCGCCACGCGGCCGTCCAGCCAGCGCTTGTCCCACGACATGATGTCCGGCGGGGTGAAGCCGATGATGCCGACCTTGACCGTCGTCTCGACCTGCTTGCCGTTGGCGCCGGTGGCGACGATCTTCTTGTCGAGAATGCGGTACGGCGCGAACAGCGGCTGCTTGCTCTGCAGGCTCTGGATGTTGGCCAGCACGATCGGGAACTTCGGTCCGGCGCACGGCTTGGCGGCGGGCGTCACGTCCTTGACCTTGAAGCTGCTGCCGGTGACCTGGTTCAGGAACGGCAGGCCGTAGTTGAATTCATGGTTGCCGACCGTGGCGCCCTCGTAGCCGAGCGCATTCATGATCTTGTAGATGCCCAGCACCTCGCCGCATTTCGGCGGCGCCACCAGGGATTGGTAGTCGGCGAACGCCGTGCCCTGGATGGTGTCGCCATTGTCGAGTAGCAGGGTGTTGGCGAACTCCTTGCGCGCCTGGCGGATCAGGGTCGCGGTGCGATCGAAGCCGATCGACGGTTCCTCGGCCAGCTTGTAGTAGTCGTAGCCGACCACGTTCGAGTGCAGGTCGGATGTCTCGAGCACGGCCAGCACGGCGGACGTGCCCTTGGCTGGCGCGGTTGCGGCATACACGGGAAGGCTGAATAAGACAGGCGCGAACGCCATGCAAATCTGGTAACGCAAGGTGGTGTTTGAAGCGACGGACATGGTGATTCCAGGTGAATAGACGGGCCGATGATACGGCAGCGCCCTGCGCCGGGGCAAGAAAGAATCTGTCCAGACAACTTCGGCAGGGGCTGGCGGGCGACTTCGGCGCCGCAGTCGTTTATAATCTCCGGTTCGATTCAACCTACAAACGAGACTGCCAAGACCATGGAAGCTGAACGCATCAATGCCATTTCCGCCCTGCTGAACGACCTGACCGGTCGTGAGGCCGAACTTCGGAGGTATCTTTGACTTCGATAAGAAGTCGGAGAAACTAGAACAGGTCAACCAGGAGATGGAAGATCCATCGATCTGGAACGACCAGAAGCGCGCCCAGGAGATGGGCAAAGAGAAGAAGGCGCTGGAAGGCGTCGTGCTGGTGCTCGAGAAGGCGAAAGCCGACCTGCTTGATGCGCGCGACCTGTTCGACATGGCGCGCGAGGAAGGCGACGACGACACGCTCGAAGCCGTGGCCGCCGACCTGGATGCGATCCTGAAGATCATCGAAGGCATGGAATTCCGCCGGATGTTCAACAACCCGATGGACCACGCCAGCTGCTTCATCGACATCCAGGCCGGCGCCGGCGGCACCGAAGCCCAGGACTGGGCCTCGATGCTGCTGCGCCAATACCTGCGCTACTGCGAACGCAAGGGCTTCAAGGCCGAGATCCTGGAGCAGTCAGAGGGCGAGGTCGCGGGCATCAAGACCGCCACCATCAAGGTCGACGGCGAATATGCCTATGGCCACCTGCGCACCGAGACCGGCGTGCACCGCCTGGTGCGCAAGTCGCCGTTCGACTCGGCCAACGGCCGCCACACCTCGTTCACCTCGCTGTTCGTGTACCCGGAGGTCGACGACTCGATCGAGATCGAGATCAACCCGGCCGACGTGCGTATCGATACCTACCGCGCATCGGGCGCCGGCGGTCAGCACATCAACAAGACCGATTCTGCGGTGCGCCTGACCCACGGCCCATCCGGTATCGTCGTGCAGTGCCAGAACGACCGCTCGCAGCACCGCAACAAGGCCGAAGCATGGGACATGCTGCGCGCCAAGCTGTATGAACTCGAGCTGCGCAACCGCATGAGCGAGCAGCAGAAGCTGGAAGACTCCAAGACCGACGTCGGCTGGGGCCACCAGATCCGCTCGTACGTGCTGGACCAGTCGCGCATCAAGGACTTGCGTACCGGTTTCGAGACCGGCAATACCAAGAACGTGCTCGACGGCGATCTGGACGACTTCATCTCCGCCTCGCTCAAGCAAGGCGTGTGATTCCACTCGCTCAACCGTAAAGGCACTCAACGATGACTTCTTCTTCCCGCGCGCTGATCTTCGACATGGACGGCACGATCGTCGACAACATGAGCTTCCACACGCAAGCGTGGATCGCATTCTTCGAACGGCGCGGGAAGAGCATCGACCCGGACCAGTTTTTCCGCGATACGGCGGGCCGCCAGGGCAAGGAAATCATCCGCCACTATGTTGGCGAGGATTTGAGCGACGATGAGATCATGGCGCTGACCCACGAGAAGGAAGTGCTGTACCGCGAGATGTACGGCCCGCACCGGCGCACCGTCGAAGGTTTCGATGCCTTCATCGAGACGGCGCGCGCACGCGGCTGGAAACTGGCCGTCGCCACCTCGGCCTCGCCCGGCAGCGCGCGCTTCGTGCTGGACGACATGGGCCTGCGCGAGCGCTTCGACGAAGTCGTGATCGGCACCATCGACGTCCCGCGCGGCAAACCGCATCCGGACGTGTTCCTGAAAGCGGCCGACCGCTGCGGCGTGATGCCGGCGCAATCGATCGTGTTCGAGGATGCGCCGCTGGGCGTGGAAGCGGCGCGCCGCGCCGGCATGCGCGCGGTGGTCTTGACCACCACCCTGCCTGCGTCCGCGTTCGCCGAATTCGACAACGTGATCGCCATCGTCAACGATTTCACGCAGCTGGACGTTGAAACGCTGTTGGCCTGAATACAGCCAGTACCACCAAAACTAGAACAGAACACATCATGACCACCGAAAACCAAGAACAGCAGGCCCCAGCCACCGCTCCGGGCGCCGACGAGAACAAGATCATGGCCGAGCGCCGCGCCAAGCTGGCGGCGATCCGCGAAAAAGGCATCGCCTTCCCGAACGACTTCGTGCCGCAGCACAAAGCCGCCGACCTGGTCGCCACCTATGGCGGCAAGACCCGCGAAGAACTGGAAGCCGAACCGGTGCCGGTGGTGCTGGCCGGCCGCATGATGCTGCGCCGCGAAGCCGGCAAGAAAGCCGCCTTCGCCACCCTGCAGGATAGTTCCGGCCCGGCCGCCGATGGCCGCATCCAGGTCTACATCACCCTCGACAGCGCCGGCGAAGCCGCGATGGAAGAACTGCGCAGCTACGACCTGGGCGACATCCTGGGCGTCGAAGGTACCCTGTTCAAAACCAAGGTCGAAGAGCTGACCATCAAGGTCACCAAACTGCGCCTGGTGGCCAAGGCGATCCGTCCGCTGCCGGACAAATTCCACGGCCTGGCCGACCAGGAAACCAAGTACCGCCAGCGCTACGTCGACCTGATCATGAACGAAGAGACGCGCCGCACCTTCAAGGCGCGTACCGCCGCGATGTCGTCGATGCGCCGCTTCATGGAAAAGAACGGCTTCATGGAAGTCGAGACCCCGATGTTGCACCCTATTCCCGGCGGCGCCGCGGCCAAGCCCTTCGTCACCCACCACAACGCGCTGGACATGGAAATGTACCTGCGCATCGCGCCGGAACTGTACCTGAAGCGCCTGGTGGTGGGCGGCTTCGACCGTGTGTTCGAAGTCAACCGCAACTTCCGCAACGAGGGTGTCTCGGTCCGCCACAACCCTGAATTCACGATGATGGAATTCTATGCGGCCTACACCGACTACAAGTGGATCATGAACTTCACCGAAGAAGTGATCCGCCAGGCCGCGATCGATTCGAACGGCAGCGCCGTGCTGACCTACGGCGGACGCGAACTCGACCTGTCGAAGCCGTTCCAGCGCCTGACCATCGTCGAGGCGATCGACAAGTACGCGCCGGGCTATACTCCCGAGCAGCTGAACGACGTCGAGTTCATCAAGCAGGAACTGCTGAAGTTCGGCGTCAAGCCGTTCGCCACCGCCGGCCTGGGCGCGCTGCAGCTGGCCCTGTTCGAAGAGACCGCCGAAGCGCTGCTGTGGGAACCGACCTTCATCATCGACTACCCGGTCGAAGTCTCGCCGCTGGCGCGCGCCTCGGACGTGCGCGAAGGGATCACCGAGCGCTTCGAGCTGTTCATGGTGGGCCGCGAAATCGCCAACGGCTTCTCGGAGCTGAACGACCCTGAAGACCAGGCGGCGCGCTTCCTGTCGCAGGTGGCGGCCAAGGACGCGGGCGACGACGAGGCGATGTTCTACGACGCCGACTACATCCGCGCGCTGGAATACGGCATGCCGCCGGCCGGCGGCTGCGGTATCGGTATCGATCGCCTGATGATGCTGATTACGGATTCGCCGAACATCCGCGACGTGCTGCTGTTCCCCCACCTGCGCAAGGAAGACTGATGTAGCAAGGCCGCCGGAAGGCGGCCTTTTTTATTTGCGTGCCATTACCGCGAAACGTTGGCCCGCTCCTCCCGAACGTCATCCCCGCCTGCGCGGGGATGACGTTCAAACGGACGTAGCCGAATTTGAGATTGCGGTGCGCTACTGCACGATCGTATAGCAAGGCACATACGCCTTGCCCGGCAACTTCATCCGGCTCTGCTCCACGAACGACTGCAATAGCGCATCCATCGGCCCCATGATAGCCGCCTCGCCCTGGATCTCGTACTTGCCGAACTGCTCGATCGCGCGGATGCCCTCTTCCTTGACGTTGCCCGCCACCACGCCCGAGAACGCGCGCCGCAGCTGGGCCGCCAGCAGGTGCGGTTCCTGTCCCCGGTGCAGCTTCAGGTTGCGCATGTTCTCGTGCGTCGGCTTGAACGGCTTCTGGAATTCGGGGTCGATCTTCAGGCGCCAGTTGTAGTAATAGGCGTCGCTGTGGGCCTTGCGGAAGGCGCGCACCTGCTGGATACCCGCGACCATCTCACGCGCCACCGCGTCCGGATCGTCGATGATGATCTTGTAGCGCCGCTGCGCCGCCTCGCCCAGGGTGACGCCGATGAACTGGTCGATTTGGGTGAAGTATTCGCGCGCCGCCGCCGGACCCGTGAAGATCAGCGGGAACGGAATCTCGGCATTCTCGGGGTGCAGCAGGATGCCGAGGATGTACAGGATCTCTTCGGCGGTGCCGGCGCCGCCTGGGAACACGATGATGCCGTGGCCGGTGCGCACGAATGCTTCCAGGCGCTTTTCGATGTCCGGCATGATCACCAGGTCGTTGACGATCGGGTTCGGCGACTCGGCGGCGATGATGCCCGGTTCCGAGATGCCGAGATACCGCCCGCCCGACAGGCGCTGTTTGGAGTGGCCGATAGTGGCGCCCTTCATCGGGCCCTTCATCGCGCCCGGGCCGCAGCCGGTGCAAATGTCCAGTTCGCGCAGGCCGAGCGCGTAGCCGACCTGCTTGGTGTAGTTGTATTCGAGGCGCGAGATCGAGTGCCCGCCCCAGCACACCACCAGGTTCGGATTGCGCTGCGGCTGCAGCACATTGGCGTTGCGCAGGATGTGGAACACGGCGTCGGTGATGCCGTCGCTGCGGGTCAGGTCGAATTTGGGGTTGTCGGTGACGTCGAAGTGGACGTAGACGATGTCGCGCAGCACCGCGAACAGGTGTTCGTGGATGCCCTTGATCATCTTGCCGTCGACGAAGGCCTGGCCGGGCGCGCCGCGGATGTCGAGCTTGATGCCGCGCTCGCGCTGCAGGATGCTGATGTCGAACGAAGCGTAGCGTTCCATCAGCTCCTTGCCGTCGTCGATGCTGCTGCCGCTGTTCAGAACCGCCAGCGCGCACTTGCGGAAGATGTCGTACAGGCCGGCCTTGCTGGTGTCCAGCAGCTTGGTCACTTCGGCCTTGGACAATACTTCGAGCCGGCCTTCGGGAGAAATCAGGGTATCGACCGACTTCAGGTTTTCCGGCGAAATCAGGGTGTCGACTACTTCATGGGTCATGGTCTGTTTTTCCTCTTTCCGTTGCTTGAAACTCTAGTAGCCTGAACAGCAATATACGCCAAAGCGCACCACGATGCCTGTCCAAAAAAAGGCAGCCGTGCACCGCGCCGTGCACCGCCTTCGCGCGTCAATACCACATCCGGAAAAAATTCGCTTGTGGTACCTGATATGCACTAGAATGCGTGCCTATTGGAATGCTCGGCCGTCGCATTCGCGGTGCCCAGGTGCTTCATATAACTATTATTCGAGTCAATCTATTTCGGGAGGAACCGCATGAGCGGTGCAGCTACTACACCCGCCAAGGGACCCCTTCCAGAATTCAAGCAGATCATGGGCCATCCAGCACCGCTGTGGATGCTGTTCATGACCGAATTCTGGGAGCGTTTCGCTTTCTACGGCATTCGTTGGGCACTCGTCCTTTACATCGTCGGCCAGTTCTTCGGCGGCGACGCATCCGGCCAGGCCGAGGCCAACCTCACCTACGGTTCCTACCTCGCGCTGGTGTACGCCGGCGCCGTCTTCGGCGGCTACGTGGCCGACCGCGTCATCGGTTATCAGCGTTCGATCCTGACCGGCGCCATCTTCATGGCGGCAGGCCTGTTCATGATCACCATCCCGAACCATGACATCTTCAAGCTCGGCCTGGCGACCATCATCGTCGGCAACGGCATGTTCAAGCCGAACATCTCGGCCATGGTCGGCCAGCTGTATTCGCTGAACGACACCCGCCGCGATTCGGGCTTCACCATCTTCTACATGGGCATCAACGTCGGCGCCTTCTTCGCGCCGATCCTGACCCAGATCCTGGCCGAGAAGGTGTTCGGCACCAGCGCCATGCCGTCGTACAAGATCGTGTTCCTGGCCTCGGGCATCGGCATGCTGATCTCGCTGGTGTGGTTCTACATCGGCCGCAAGACCCTGCAGGGCATCGGCGCCGCAAACGGAGAACTGGCCAACCCGAAGCGCCAGATCATGGTCATCGTCGGCTCGCTGATCGTGATCCCGATCGTCTACTTCCTGCTGCAGGCCGGCGCCAACAACCTGCAGATCCTGCTGACCGTGCTGTTCATCGGCCTGGCCGCGATGCTGATCATCGAAGGCATCCGCGAAGGCAAGGTCGCGCGCGACAAGACCTGGGCGATGATGATCATCTTCTTCTTCAACGTCCTGTTCTGGTGCTTCTTCGAGCAGGCCGGCAGCTCGTTCACCTTCCTGGCCGCGAACATCGTCGACCGCAACCTGAGCGGCTTCGAATTCCCGGTGGCCTGGTTCCAGTCGGTGAACTCGATCGCCATCATCGTGTGCGCGCCGATCATCGCCGCGATCTGGGTCTGGCTGGGCAAGCGCAACGCCAACCCGTCGATCCCGCGCAAGTTCGGCCTCGGCCTGATCTTCAACGGCCTGGCCTTCGGCCTGCTGATGTACGCGCTGTCGCAGCTGATCAACGACAACGGCAAGATCCCGTTCTGGACCCTGTTCATGGTCTACGTGATCCAGTCGGTGGGTGAACTGTGCCTGTCGCCGATCGGTCTGTCGATGGTGACCAAGCTGGCGCCGACCCGCCTGGTGGGCCTGGGCATGGGCGGCTGGTTCCTGTCGACCGGTATCGGCAACAACCTGTCCGGCATCTTCGCCTCGCACGTCTCGGGTGAATCCGGCATGTCGGTGGCGTCGGCCCTGAGCGGCTACAGCTTCGGCTTCTGGTCGCTGCTGGGCGGCGGCGTGCTGCTGTTCGTGCTGGCGCCGTTGATCCAGAAACTGATGCACGGCGTGAAATAACACGCTCCCTGCTTCGCCAAGAACGGCGGCCTATATGGCCGCCGTTTTTTCATCCCCCGCCGCCGTGATGGCTGCCGTTGCCGTGCCAAGCAGCTTTGTTGGTTAGTTACGAATCACGGGTGCTAACGAGGCCGTGCGGACGACGCCATCGGCGTCAACCCTGGTCGAACTGCACCCGCATTTCTTCCATCTCGCGCTCCAGCCAGGCCTTGATGCGCCGCACCTTGAGCATGTGTTCCTTGGTCGGATTGGCCAGGAAACGGTAGCCGTTGGCGAACGGCGCGCTGCGGCATGGGATGCGCAGCAAGGCGCCGGCCGAGATGTCCTCGAACGCGATCCCGTACGGCACCAGCGCCACGCCCTGCCCGGCCACCGCAGCCTGCACCAGCACGCCCCAGTGGCTGTAGCCGCGCGAGAACAGGTAGTCGCCATCCAGCGCCCGGTTCTCGTTGAGCAGCTTGAGCCAGGCCTCGGACGACTTCTCGATCAACAGCCGGTAGTCCGGCAGGTCGGCCAGCGTCAAAGGCGCCTGGCCGGGCGCCAGCAGTTCCGGGCTGTAGACCGGCACCAGCCGCTCGCGAAACAGCACCAGCGGATCGCCCTCTTCCACCGGTCCATAGCGGATCGCGACGTCGGTGCTGTCCGCATGCAGGTCGACCTGGGCGTCGTTCGAGTCGAGCCGGATATCGAGTTCCGGATACAGCTTGGTGAAGCGGTGCATGCGCGGCACCAGCCATTTGATCGCGAACGAATGCGTGGTCGAGATGCGCAGCACCGCTTCCTCGTCGCCGCTTTGCAGCGCCGCCACCTTGGCGCGCAGGTCGGCCAGCATGCGCGCGGTGGCGATCGCCAGCTCCTGCCCCTTTTCGGTGAGCGCGATGTGGCGCGGATGGCGCACGAACAAGGCAAAGCCGACGTTTTCCTCGAGCTGCTTGACCTGCTGGCTGACCGCCGCCGGCGTCTTGTGCAGCTCGCGCGCGGCCAGCTTGAAGCTGCCCCAGCGCGCGGCGCAGTCGAAATCGATCAGCCCGGACAGGCTGCGCAAAGGCTTCATAAGCGCTCCATGCATTAGAATTTATTAGTCAATGTCCATACTATTTCTCGGTTGCACCATTGTAACAACGGTACGACAATAGCGAGGATCAACAGAGGACACCCCATGCCCAAGAAAATTTTGGTAATCGGTGGCACCCGCTTTTTCGGCAAACTGCTGGTCCAGCGCCTGCTGCGCGCCGGGCACGAGGTCACGGTCGCCACGCGCGGCTACGCACCGGATCCGTTCGGCAACCGCATCGCCCGCGTGCGCGTCGACCGCCGCAACGAGTCGAGCATGCGCGCCGCCTTTGCCGGCGCCCGTTTCGACATCGTCTACGACCAGATGTGCTATTCGCCGTTCGACGCCGCGATCTCGGCGCGCGTGTTCGGCGGCAAGGTGGGACGCTACGTGATGACCTCGACCATCGACGTGTATCGCGCGCTGCCGGCGCAGACCGCGCCCTTTGCCGAAGACGCGCTGCAGATCCTGGCCCAGCCGATCGACACCGGCTATCCGTGGCACGACCCGGCGCTGGCCAACGACAGCTACGTGGCCGGCAAACTCCAGGCCGAGGCTTACCTGTACCGCGACGGCAGCCTGCCGCTGGCCAGCGTGCGCCTGGCGCACGTGCTGGGCGGACCGGACGACTACACCGGCCGGCTGGCGCACTATGTCGACCTGGTGCGCGGGCGTACGCCGCTGCGCTACACCCAGGCACGTGCGCGCACCTCGTTCATCGAGGCGCAGGACGCTGCCAACTTCCTGGCCTGGACCGGGGCGCAGGACTTCACCGGGCCGGTGAATGCGGGCGACGACGGCGCGCTGTCGGCGTATGAGCTGCATGCGCGCGTCGGCCAGGCGCTGGATGCGCCGGCGCGGGTGCGCAAGGCCCCTGCTGACGAAGCCGGGCCGTTTTCGCCGTTCGACCTGGCGGCGCCGCTGGTGCTGGACACGTCGCGCGCGAAGGCGCTGGGCTATCCGGTCAAGCATACCGACGACTGGATCGCGGATACGATCCGGCAGCACGATCTGGCTTACGTTTGATTGACGGCTGCGCTGGAGCTGGTTGGACGCGTCGGCGGCGGAGCCGCCAACCCTACAGGAAAGGTTGTTGAACGCGTGGACGGCTTGCCGTCCACGCGTCCAACATCGCATCCATACCGCGTAGGGTTGGCGGCTCCGCCGCCGACGCGTTCAAGCGACGCTCGCATCCCATTAACGAACAACGCCGGCTCGAAGCCGGCGTTGTCGTTTGCAGCGCGGCCTTGCGGCCGCCCCTCTTTATTTCTCGGATTACTTCCTGGCCTTCTCGCGCGCCACCCAGTACAGCAGCCCGACGATCAGCGCATACGGAATCATGCTCAGGAAGTTGGCATTGTCCCCCGCGAAGAACGGATTCGACGCCTCGGCCCAATCGCCGATCGCGCTATCGAACTCGGTCAGCACGCCGGCCGTGATCGCAATGATGATGCCGGCCAGCGCGCCGCCCGCGATATAGCCCGACGCCAGCAGCGTGCCCGAGCTGCGGTCGCCCGCGGCCTGGCGTTCTTCCTCGTTCAGGTTGGCGTTCTGCGGCAGCTTGTTGTTGCGGCGGTCCGCGAGCCAGCGCACCGTGCCGCCGATCGCGATCGGCAGCGTCGCCACCAGCGGCAGGTAGACGCCGACCGAGAACGCCAGCGCCGAGATGCCGGC
This sequence comes from Massilia sp. YIM B02443, assembly GCF_030411955.1. Lineage (GTDB taxonomy): Bacteria > Pseudomonadota > Gammaproteobacteria > Burkholderiales > Burkholderiaceae_D > Telluria. The sequence continues at coordinate 82,069 of NZ_JASNRA010000020.1, read as the reverse complement.
CATTTCCAGCACCAGCGCGATCATCACGCCGAACAGCACCAGCGTCCACGGCAGCTGCTGGTCGAGGATGCCCTTGATGATGTACGACATCAGCACCGCCTTGGGCGCGTCGTATTTCTTGACCTCGGAGCCGTCGGGGCGGGTCTTGTGCTGGCCATTGATGCCCGGGTCGACCAGGTACACGACCTTGCCGTCGTTCGCCACGAAGTACTTGCCGGCCGGGCCGCCCACGGTGTCGAGCTTGTGCCAGACTTTATACGTGTTACCGTCGGTTTGCCCCTGCGGGCCGTGCAGCTGGCCGGTCTCGTCCAGCTTCGAGGCATCCACCGTCAGGCCCGGCGCCACCTGCGCCGCCGGCACGTATACGGTGCCCGCTTCGTTCAGCTTGAGCAGGATCGGCCCCAGGATCAGCGCCGAAGCGAACGCACCGCACAGGATCGCGTACTGCTGCATGCGCGGGGTCGAGCCGACCAGGTAGCCGGTCTTCAGATCCTGCGAGGTGGTGCCGGCGTTGCTGGCGGCGATGCAGACGATGGCGCCGACCGACAGCGCGGTGACGTAGTAACGCCCGCCGGTCCAGCCCAGCACCAGGAAAATCAGGCAGGTGAACAGCAGCGTGGCCACCGCCATGCCCGAGATCGGGTTCGACGACGAGCCGATCTCGCCGGTCAGGCGCGACGACACGGTGGCGAACAGGAAGCCGAACACCAGGATCAGGATCGCGCCCAGCACGTTCATGTGCAGCGGCGTGGCCAGCGAGATGATGGCGATGATCGCCAGGCAGCCGATCACCACCCACTTCATCGGAATGTCGCGGTCGGTGCGCAGCGACGCGTCGCCGCTCGAACCCTTGCTCATGCCTGCGAGGCCGCCACGCAGGCCGTTCCAGATCGTCGGCAGCGAACGCACCAGCGAGATCAGGCCCCCGGCCGCCACCGCGCCGGCGCCGATGTACAGGATGTAGGCGCCGCGGATGTCGTCCGGCGTCATGTCGCGGATCAGCATGGTCCCCGGCGACAGCGGTACGGTCAACAGCTCGCCGAAGAACTTGATCATCGGGATGAGCAGGAGCGAAGCCAGCACGCCGCCGGCCGCCATCGTGAACGCGATGCGCGGACCGATGATGTAGCCGACGCCGACCAGTTCCGGCGAGATCTCGGCCCCGGCGCTGCCGGCCTTGAGCGGCGCGCCGAACTGAAAGTCGATCACGTCGCGCCAGCCCTTGAACGACACGCTCAGGGTTTTATACAGGATGCCGATGCCGAAGCCGCCGAAGATGATCATCGCGCGGCGCTTGGCTTCCTTCGCTGCGTCGGAACCCTCCTCGCGCACCTCGCCCGCCGCTTCGCGCGAGACGTCGGTGGCGGCGGCCTTGAGCACTTCGGCGCAGGCGGTGCCTTCCGGGTACTTCAGTTCGCGGTGCTGGTCGACGATCAGCGTGCGGCGCAGCGGGATCATCATCAGGATACCGAGCAGGCCGCCCAGCACGCCGACCAGCATCACGCGCGAGATTTCCAGGTCGAAGCCCAGGATCATGATCGCCGGCATGGTCACGCCCAGGCCGAAGGCCAGCGATTCGCCGGCCGAGCCGGCGGTCTGGGCCACGCTGTTTTCCAGGATGGTCGATTCGCGCGCGCCCATCTTGCGCGCCACGCCGAACAGGGTGATCGCGATCACCGCCACCGGAATCGAGGCGCTGACGGTCAGGCCGACCTTCAGCACCAGGTACAGCGACGAGGCGCCGAAGATCATCCCCAGGATCACGCCCATGATCAGGGCGCGCGGGGTCATTTCCGCCAGCTGGGCGGAGGCCGGGATGTAGGGCTTGAAGCCGGCCGGGTTGGGGTCGTAAGGCATGGTGTTCCTTTGTTGCTGGAGCGGTCCGCCACGGGAAATGGGACGCCATGGCGCGGCCGAAAGCGAGAATATCTCACATGCAACGCGGGAATGAAAGCGTAAAAATTGCATGGTATAAAAGCGCACTATAATCGGTGGCTGGCGGCCCGAAGTTGGACTCGACCTCGGGCACAGCAGCGCGCCCGGCGCCATAACTACCGCGAGAGTTCCGCAGTGACCAAGTCTTCAAGCACGTCCCCAACGTCGAAAAAACAGCCTCCCCCACGCCCGCGCCGCCTGCGCGGCATCCTGCTCGCCCTGCTGGCGGCCGTCCTGCTGGCGATCGGCGGCGTGGCCGCCTGGGTGATGACGGCGATCCTGCCCAACGTGCCCCCGATCGACGCCGTCACCGACTACCGGCCCAAGATCCCGCTGCGCATCTACACCGCCGACAATGTCCTGATCGGCCAGTTCGGCGTCGAGCACCGCGACTTCGTGCCGATCTCGAAGATCCCGCCGATGATGAAGACGGCGGTGCTGGCGATCGAGGACACCCGCTTCTACGAGCATGGCGGCATCGACTTCCGGCGCGCGCTGGGCGCGGCCCGCGCCAACCTGGGCGGGGGCTTTCGCCAGGGCGCCTCGACCATCACCATGCAGGTGGCGCGCAACTTCTTCCTCACGAAAGAAAAACTGGTGTCGCGCAAGCTGACCGAAGTCGCGCTGGCCTACAAGATCGAAGCCGCCCTGAGNGCAGGTGGCGCGCAACTTCTTCCTCACGAAAGAAAAACTGGTGTCGCGCAAGCTGACCGAAGTCGCGCTGGCCTACAAGATCGAAGCCGCCCTGAGCAAGGACCAGATCCTCGAGCTGTACATGAACCAGATCTACCTGGGCCAGCGCTCGTACGGCTTTTCCAGCGCCGCGCGCAGCTATTTCGGCAAGACGCTGGATCAGTTGACGCTGGCCGAGACGGCGATGCTGGCCGGCCTGCCGCAGAACCCGGCGCGCCACAACCCGGTCGCCAACCCCAAGCGCGCGCAGCAGCGCCAGCACGCCATCCTCAAGCGCCTGCGCGACCTGGGCGACATCGACGAGGCGCAATGCCAGCAGGCGCTGGCCGAGCCGCTGCGCGTCAAGCGCGACGCCGGCCAGTCGTTCGACACCCGCGCCGAATACGTGGCCGAACTGGCGCGCCAGGTGGTCTTCGAGCAGTTCGGCGAAGAAGCCTATACGCGCGGCATCACGGTCACCACCACCATCCTCAAGGCCGAGCAGGACGCGGCCTACGACTCGGTGCGAGGCAACGTGCTGGCCTACGACAGCCGCCACGGCTACCGCGGCCCCGAGGCGCGCATCGTGCTGCCGGGCGACGGCGAGGAACGCGAAGCGGCGATCATCGAGGCGCTGCAAAAGCGTCCGTCGAGCGACGGCCTGCTGCCGGCGGTGGTGCTGGCCGCCAGCGCGCAGGAGGTGCGGGTCGAGACCTTGTCCGGCGAGGACGTCACGATCAGCGGCGCCGGCCTGAAGTTCGCCGCGGCCGGCCTGTCGCCCAAGGCGCGCGAGGCGATCCGCATCGCGCCGGGCGCGGTGATCCGCATCAGCAAAAGCGACAAAGGCGCGTGGGCGATCACCCAGGTGCCGCAGGTGGCCGCCGCGTTCGTCGCGCTCGACGCGTCCACCGGCGCCTACCACGCGCTGGTCGGCGGCTTCGACTACAACCTGCAGAAGTTCAACCACGTGACCCAGGCCTGGCGCCAGCCCGGCTCCAGCATCAAGCCCTTCGTCTATTCGGCGGCGCTGGAAAAAGGCTATTCGCCGGCCACCCGCATCCTGGACCAGCCGATCGAGCTGCCCGGCGCCAGCGTCGACACGCCATGGACGCCGCAGAACGACGACGGCGTGTTCGACGGCGAAGTCACGCTGCGCCAGGCGCTGGCCAAGTCGAAGAACGTGCCGACGGTGCGCGTGCTGCGCGCGGTGTCGGTCGACTTCGCGCACCAGTACCTGGAGCACTTCGGCTTCGACCTGGCGCGCCACCCGAAGAATTACACCATGGCGCTCGGCACCGGCGCGGTCACCCCGCTGCAGCTGGCCGGCGCCTATGCCGTATTCGCCAACGGCGGCTACCGCGTCAAACCCTACCTGATCGCAAGCATCCGGGACGGTAACGGCAGCGTCATTGCCGAGACGCAGCCGGCGGCGCAGAGCGAGGACCGGCGCGTGATCACGGCGCGCAACGCCTTCGTGGTGGACAGCATGCTGCGCGACGTCACCCGCTACGGCACCGCCGCCGCCGCGACCAAGCAACTTGGCCGCCAGGACCTGGCCGGCAAGACCGGCACCACCAACGACGCCATCGACGGCTGGTTCTCCGGCTACGGCGGCAACGTGGTGGGCGTGGCCTGGATGGGCTACGACGAACCGCGCTCGCTGGGCGGACGCGAATTCGGCTCGACGCTGGCGATGCCGATCTGGATCGACTACATGCGCGTGGCGCTGGCCAAGGTGTCCCCGGTCGAACGCACGCCGCCCGAGGACGTGGTCAACGACGGCGTCGACTGGATCTACCCGGAATTCATCGACGCGGTGGAAGAACGCACCATCGACATCGCGCCGCAGACCGATCCGGAAGGCATAGTGACGGACGATCCGGACGCGCTGCCGGCGCCGCATGACGGCGCGCCGGAAGACGGCGTGCCAGGCGCGATCCCGCTGCCGCAGGTGGCGCCGCCGCCTGCCCCGCCGGCGCCTGTGCCCGCCGTGCCACAAGGGGCGCCCGCGCCGCCACCCGGCGGCCGCTATTGATGTTAGTCTGATCTGCCCGGCTCCGGCCGGGAACCTTCGCCACGGTCCGCCGGTCTGTAGATGAGCGGCCCGTGCCGGCAGCGGGCATTCCCCATCCGCAGCACATCACAACGAGGAGATCATCATGGCGTACGTCGACGGTTTTGTCCTTCCCCTGCCCAAATCAAAGATCGACGCCTACAAGGCGATCGCCGAAATGGCCGGCACGGTGTGGCGCGAGCATGGCGCGCTCGATTATCGCGAATGGATCGCCGACGACGTCAAGCCGGGCAAGCTGACCTCGTTCCCGCAGAGCGTCAACCTGGAAGACGGCGAAACCGTGGTATTCGCGTGGATCGTGTACGCATCGCGCGAAGCGCGCGACCAGGTCAACGAGAAGGTGATGAAAGATCCGCGCCTGGCCGATGTGATGAAGCCGGACGCGATGCCGTTCGACGGCAAGCGCATGATTTACGGCGGCTTCAATCTGCTGGTGGAGCGCTGAGCCTCGCGCGCTGAACCCGGCGCCGCGGGCGCCAGCCGCCAGGCGCCCGGCGTCGCCGCGCGCGGCGCGGCTTACAGGCAGGCGTCGATGATCCAGTCGGCCAGCTTGCCGCTGGCGCCGCGCGGCAATGCCGGGCCAAACGAGATCGCGGCCGGGCATTCGGCGGCCGACAGGCGCTCGCCGAGCCAGGCATGCAGTTGCGCGCGCAGGGCATCGGCTTGCTGCACGCCGCCCTGTTGCCAGTCCCAGCCGGGCTGGCGCGGCGCCACGAAGGCTTTCAGGCGATGGCCCTCGTCGGCGCGCATCAGGCGCACGCTGGCGTCCGCGACCTGCGGATGCAGCTTGAGCACGTCCGCCACATAGCCCGGGAACACGTTGACGCCCCCGACCTGCACCGCCTGGTCGACCCGTCCGGCCGGGCGGAAGCGGTCGGCGTCGGACCAGTCCAGCCGGTCCTGCAGCGGATAGGTGCGACGCTGGCCATCGACCATGGTGCGTTCAAGGTGCTCGCCTTGTGGCTGCTCGCCTTGTGGGTACTCGTATTTCGCGTGTTCACCGTTCAAGTGTTCGCCCTGGTGCGCGCGGCTCCAGTAGGGGAACAGCGTGTAGTCCGCATCCGGGCTGTCGCGCCAGCCGACGCCGGCGGTCTCGGAACTGCCGTACACCTGCACCAGCCGCGCCAGGCCGGCATCGACGGCGCCGCGCGCCACCGCGTCCGGGCATGGCGAGGTCGAGCTGACGCCAATCACGTCCGGTAGCACGCGCGCCGCCGCGCCGTGCGTTGCCGCGCCGTCCGCTGCGCCGCCCGCCGTGCCACCGATTTGCGCATCCACGCCAGCCTCGGCCAAGCCACGCCAGAAATCGGGGAACCCGACCACCAGGTCGCCCGGACGCAACTGCCGCGCCAGCGCGCCCGGGGCAAAGCCGCGCAAATCGAGCACGTCCTGTGCCGACAGGCCCAGCCGGAGCGGCAGCAACACGGTGAACAGGAATCCATAGATATGGTGCGATGGCACCAGACTGACGATCCGGCGCCGTCCCGGGAACAGCGACGCCAGCGCCGCCGTCTCTTGCCACAGCGCGGCCAGCGCGTGGGTGCAGGGTTTCGGCGCACCTGAGCTGCCCGAGGTGCGGAAGGTCAGCGCGGCGCCACCGGCATCGAGGCCGGCATGGGCCTGCGCCACCCACGCGCACAGACGGGTGTCCGCCAGCAGCGCGCCTTCGGCCTCGGCCGTCGGGCGGCCCAGGTGCAGCACCGTTTCCAGTGTGCTGGCCAGTCCCATCAGGTCGAGCGAGTCGGCGCCGAGATCGGTGCGCAGGTCGGTGTCGGGCGTCCACGGCTGCCCCGGAAATCGCACGCCGGGGCGCATCAGCGCCATGTCGGCCGCCAGCAAATCGGCAACCATGCGCTGCAACACGGCATCGTCCCGCCACCAGCGGAACGCGATCGGGGTCTCGGAAGTCATGCAGGCAGGCCGGAAGGTGGAAAGGCCTGGATGGTGACAGCACGCGCAAATGCTGTCAAACCGGTCATTCCTGTGGCTAAAAGTACAATCCACAAAGAAATTGTCACATTAGACCCTGCGCACAATTGACACCCGACCTTTTCACATGCCAACATCAGTTTCTAACAATCAATATCCAACAATACGGCCGCCAAAACCATGACCAATTCGACCACCACCTTCGGCATGCCGGATCTCGCCGCCCGCCTCGACCGCTGCACGCTTGAAGAGCTCGATGGTCTGGACTTTGGCGTGATCGGCTTCGGCGCCGACACCAACGTCGAGCTCTACAACGCCTTCGAATCGCAGGCCGCCGGCCTGTCGCAGCAGCGCGTGCTCGGCCAGCCGCTGTTCACCAACGTCGCCCCGTGCCTGAACAACTTCATGGTGGCGCAGCGCTTCGAGGACGCCCAGGACGACGGCTCGCCTCTCGACGACACGATCGACTACGTGCTGACCCTGCGCATGCGCCCGGTCAAGGTGGCCCTGCGCCTGCTGGCCAGTCCGGGCAGCGCCCGCCGCTACGTGCTGGTCCAGCGCCAGCCGCGTTGATACCGTGTCGCGCGATCTCGACCAGCTCGGCGCCGAATACGAAGCGCTGATCCAGTTCCTGTACCTGGCCCCGGTGGGGCTGGTGCAGGCGGACTTCCATGGCGAGATCGCCATGATGAACCCGATCTCGGCCCAGTTGCTGATGCCGCTGTCGCGCGATGGCGGCCTGGACAACCTGTTCACGGCCCTGCAGGACGTGGCGCCGGAGTTGCGCAACCTGTGCGCCACCTATGGGGCGCCCAGCGGCAAGGTGTGCGACGGCCTGCACGTGCACCTGAACGCGGGCGGCGTTACCGGCAGCGCCAAGCGGGTGCCGCAGATCCTGTCGATCACCCTGCTCAAACTCGACGCCACACGCCTGATGGCGGTGATCAGCGACGTCACCGAGCAGGTGCGGCGCGAGCGCCAGCTGCGCCAGAGCGATGCCTGGCTCAACGCCATCCTGACCGGCATCAGCGACTACGCCCTGGCCAGCATCGACTGGCAGGGCCGTATCTGCGAATGGAACCCGAGCATCGAACGCGTCACCGGCCACGGCCAGGACATCGTCGGCCAGCCGTTCTCGGTGTTCTATGCGCCCGACGCGATCATTCCCGAACATTTGCATGACCGCCTGCGCGAGGCCGACGCCAACGGCTGGACCCTGGACGAAGGCCGCCGCCTGCGCGCCGACGGCAGCACCTTCTGGGGCAGCGTGCTGATCGCCCCGCTGCCGGACCGCGAGCCGCTGCCGGGCGAAGACCCCGGCCCGGCCTATTGCCTGATCCTGCGCGACATCAGCGACAAGCGCGAAGCCAGCGAGCGCCGCCGCCGCGAGACCTTCGCCGACTACCTCACCGGCCTGGCCAACCGCCGCGCCCTGTTCGAGGCGGCCGAGCAGGAATTGCAGCGCAGCCAGGCGCTGCCGCGTCCGACCGCGCTGGTGGTGATCGACGCCGACCACTTCAAGGCCATCAACGACCGCCACGGCCATCCGGGCGGCGACGCCGTGCTGCAGCACCTGGCCGCCATCCTGACCTCCACCTTCCGCGAAGTGGACGTGGTGGCGCGCATCGGCGGCGAGGAGTTTGCCGTGCTGCTGCCCTCGACCGACCTGACGCGCGCCGCCGTGGTGGCCGAACGCCTGCGCGCCGCCGTCGCTTCGCAGAGCGCCATGGTCGACGGCGTCGCGGTACGCTTCACGGTCAGCGCCGGCGTCGCCGCCAGCAGCAACGGCCGCGGCGGCGTCGACCTGCTGCTCAAGCAGGCCGACCAGGCCCTGTACGCCGCCAAGCGCGCCGGACGCAACCGCGTCGAACGCTGGCGGCCCGAGCTGGTTGCCAAGCGCCCCCACGACCACGCGCACCACCCTGGAGAGGATGCCGATGCTGCCTGACCCGAGCGATGCCTACGAAGCCCTGATGCAGTTCCTGTACCGCGCCCCGATCGGGCTGGCACAGACCACCCTCGACGGCAGCGTCGAGATGCTCAATCCGATGGCCTCGAACCTCTTGATGCCGCTCGCGAACGAGCACGGCTTGGACAACCTGTTCGAGGTGCTGGCCGCGGTCGCGCCGCAGCTGCCGCTCATGGTCGAGGCCTTCATCGAGCCGTCCGGCGTGATCTGCGAAGGCCTGCGCCTGCCGGTCGGGGTGGCGCACGCCGCCACCGGCAGCCTGCAGGTGCTGTCGCTGAGCCTGCTGAAACTGGACCGCGAGCGCCTGATGGCGACCGTGGCCGACGCCACCTTCGAAGTCCAGCGCGAGCAGGAAACCCTGCACCGGCGCCTGCGCAACGCCGCGCGCACCGACGCCCTGACCCGCATGCCGAACCGCGAAGCGGTGCGCGAAGAGCTGCAGCGCCTGATCGGATCGCAGGCGGCTGCGCCGGACGCCGACGCGCCCCAGTTCGCGGTGTTGCTGATCAACGGCGACCGCTTCCGCCAGGTCAACGACAGCCTGGGCCAGGGTATCGGCGACCAGCTCTTGATGCACATGGCCGACCGCGTGCGCGGCGCCCTGCGCCCGACCGGCGCAGGCTTCATTCCCCCCGGCGCGCGCGTGCCGGGCCAGCTGGCGGGACGCATCGGCGGCGACGAATTCGTGGTGGTGCTGGAAAGCATGCGCAGCCGCAGCGACGCCGAACGGGTGGCGATCCGCCTGCTCGACGCGCTGGCGCGTCCCTACGTGATCGACGGCCACGAGATCGTCTGCTGCGCCAGCCTGGGCCTGGCCTGGGGCGCGGGCGCGGCCAGCGATCCGGACGCCGTGCTGCGCGACGCCGGCATCGCCATGGTCGAAGCCAAGCGCGCCGGCGGCAACCGCCACGTGGTGTTCGACCCGGGCATGCGCGAACGCGCCGCGCGCCGCGCCGACATCGAGGCCGACCTGCGCCAGGCGCTGGCGGAGGACCAGCTGTTCGTGGTCTACCAGCCGGTGGTGGGCCTGCGCCCGGACGGCGCGGTCGACCACGCGGCCGGCGTCGAGGCGCTGGTGCGCTGGCGCCATCCGCTGCGCGGCATCGTGCCGCCCGGCGACTTCATCCAGGTGGCCGAAGAATGCGGCCTGATCGGCGCGGTGGGCGACTTCGTGCTGGAGCGCGCCTGCCGCGACTACGTCAGCTGGCAGGCGCGCATGGGCAATGCCGCGCCGCGCCTGATGGCGGTCAACCTGTCGCGCGCCCAGCTCGGCCAGCCGGGCTGGATCGACACCGTGCGCGCCATCCTCGAGCGCAGCAGCATGCCGGCCGCGGCGCTGCAGCTGGAAGTGACCGAAAGCCTGGCCGCCCAGGACCAGGACATCCAGGGCCGCCTACACGAACTGAAGGCGCTCGGCATCAAGCTGGCGCTGGACGACTTCGGCACCGGCTATTCGTCGCTGTCGAGCCTGCACCTGCTGCCGGTGGACACGGTCAAGATCGACCGCTCCTTCGTGTGCCAGGCCGACACCAGCGCCCACCACCGGGTGCTGATCGAAGCCACCGTCAAGGTGGCGCAGAGCCTGGGCATGAATACGGTGGCCGAGGGCATCGAGACCCAGTCCCAGCTCGACGTGGTGCGCAGCCAGCGCTGCGACAAGGCGCAGGGATACTTGTACAGCCGCCCGCTGCCGGCGCCGGAGCTGCTGGCTTGGCTCGACGCCAGAATGGCAGTGGCCGCCTGACGCGGCGCTGCGCCGGGCTCCTACAGGGCACGCCGGCGCGTTCCTATTCCCGGCGCGCGGGCCGGAACTGCATCATGGCCTCATCCAATCATCCGAGGAGAACGACATGAAACGTATCCTGAATACCGCAGTCGTGGCCGGCGTGCTGGCCTTTGGCCTGGGCGCCTGCAGCTCGACCGACACCATGAACAACGGCATGAACAGCAGCGGCTCGAGCGCGACCTCGTCGACCAACAGCGGCAGCGCCGTGGAATCGAACGCCACCACCGGCGACACCACCGGCGGCTCGAGCTGGAATGCCGGCTCGACAGGCGTGACCAACGCTTCGGGCACCATCAACAACACCGATTCGTCGAGCACCGGCACCAATACCAATCCCAACGCGACCATCAGCCGCTGACGGACGGGCGCCATGGCCTGGTCCGGCATGGCGCCGCGCAGTTATGGATGAGTGTGTGAGCACCTTCCTACAAACGTTAACGACGCGTTCCTATTCTCGCCATACCGCTGACCTCGCATGATGAGGCCACAGACAAACCGAGGAGATCCAATATGAAAAACACGATCCAGACCGTCGTCCTGGGCGGCGTCATGGCCTTCGCCCTGGCCGCCTGCAACACCACCGGCACCGACACCACCACCACCAGCGGCTCGTCGTCGATGAGCAGCAGCGGTTCGTCGATGGACCCGAATGCCCGCAGCAACGGCAGCAGCTCGAATGCGCCGAACAGCGGCGCCTCGACCGGCGAAGGCGCCAGCGGCAACACCGGCGACACCCGTCCGGCCGCCAATACCCCGACCCACGGCGCACCGACCACCGGTTCGTCGACCGGCAGCTAAAGCGCCAGACGCTCGGCAATGACGGCCCGCTGCGGGCGCCCATGCGGCGCCCGCAGCGGGCCGTTTCGCATGGGCATTGCACGACGGCTCGGGTAGAATTCCGTCATGGCCGACTGCCCTCACCTGCCCATCTCATGAAAAAATGGCTCGCGCGCCTGTTCGGCGGCGCTGGCGGCGCGCGTCCGGCCTCCGGCCAGTCCACGCCCGCGCCGGTAACCGGACTGGAGCCGGCGGCTCCGACCATGACCGAGGCTGCGCCCGACATCGACCTCGCCTTCTTCCTGTGGCTGGCCGGCCCGCACGTCAGCGGCGCCCCCGCCGGCGCCGACCTGATCCTGGACGAGCTGGCGCGCCTGGGCCGCGACCCGCTCGATGCCGCCAGCCTGGTGCCGCGGGTGCCGGCCGTGATCCCGCAACTGCTGCGCAGCCTGCGCGACCAGGACAGTTCGTCGGCCGAGCTGGCGCGCCAGCTGGCGCAGGATGCGGTGCTGGTGGCCGAGGTGATCCGCGAAGTGAACAGCCCGTATTACCGCCCGGCGACGCCGGTGCGCAACCTCGAAGGCGCGCTGCTGCTGCTGGGCCAGAACGGCCTGCGCATGCTGCTGGCGCGGGTCGCCTTTCGTCCCGTCATCAGTATCCAGGCCGGGCCGCTGGCGCGCCAGGCGGCGCCCAATCTGTGGCGTCAGTCCGAGCATTGCGCGCTGGCCGCCGCCCTGCTGGCGCCACGACTCGGCGCCGACCCCTTCGAAGCTTACCTGGCCGGGCTGATGCACAACGTCGGCCTGGTGGTGGCACTGCGCGTGATCGACGGCCTGCTGCCGGCCGGCGCCCTGCCCGACGACGACGCCTTCGGCCTGGGACTGGTGCGGGTGGCGCGCCGGATCTCGGCGCACATTGCCGCCCAGTGGGAACTGCCGCCGCCGATCGGCCATGCGATCGGCCACCTGGGCGATGGTGTGTCACCAGCGGCGCCGTTGCCGGCGACGCTAGCCGCCGCCGACCGCCTGTCCAAGCTGCGCATGCTGGCGGGCGGCGGCCAGCCGGCCTTCGTGCGCGCCGCCGCCCGGCTCGACGCGCACGAGCGCCAGGTCTATGACCAGCTCGACGATCAACCCGCACCGGAGGAGCGCTGATGCCCTTTCCTATCGAACAGAAACTGGTGATCGGCGTCGCTTCGAGCGCGCTGTTCGACCTGTCCGAGTCGCACCAGGTCTACCTTGAGCAAGGACCCGAGGCCTATCGCAGCTACCAGGAACAGCAGCGCGACGTGGTGCTCGAGCGCGGCGTCGCGTTTACCTTCATCCGGCGCTTCCTGAGCATCAACAAGTGCTTCCCGCAGCAGACGCCGGTCGAAGTGGTGCTGTTCTCGCGCAATTCGCCCGAGACCGGCCTGCGCGTGATGCACTCGATCGCCCACTATGGCCTGGATATTTCACGCGCGGCCTTTATGAACGGCAAGTCGCCGTACGCCTACCTGCCGGCCTTCAACGCCTCGCTGTTCCTGAGCGCCAACGAGGAAGACGTCAAGAGCGCGATCGCGGTGAATTATCCGGCCGGCCTGGTGCTGCCTTCGCGCATCGCCGACAGCGAAGACCTGGACGACGTCGAGCTGCGTGTCGCCTTCGACTTCGACGGCGTGCTGGCCGACGACGAATCCGAGACCGTCTTCAAGCGCAACAACGACCTGGACGAGTTCCACGCCCACGAGCGCCTGCACGTGGCGCGTCCGCACCAGCCGGGGCCATTGGCCGACCTGTTCCAGAAGCTGGCCATGATGCAGCAGCTCGAGCGCGAGGCCGAGCGCGACGATCCCGATTACCGCCGCATCGTGCGCATCGCCATCATCACGGCGCGCAGCGCGCCCTCGCACGAGCGCGTGGTCACCACGCTGAAAAGCTGGGGCGTGTCGGCCGACGAGACCTTCTTTTTGGGCGGGATGGAAAAAGCGCGCGTGCTGTCGGTGTTCAAGCCGCACATCTTCTTCGACGACCAGCTGAGCCACCTGCGCGCGGGTCCCGGCGGCGCCATCCCGATGGTGCACGTGCCGTTCGGAATCGCCAACCGGCGCGCGCCGGAGACGCCCGACAGTGCTGCGTAAGGCCTAGCGCCGGGCCGGGAAGAACTGGCTGTACGAACTATGGCGCGGCATGCCGGTCTGCTCCGGCTTCTTCATCAGGTAGGCCAGGCCCTCGGGCTCCCCTTTCAGGACGCCGTTCAGGAAGTTCAGCACGTAGCGTCCGCTGGCCGCATGCGAGCGCGCCACTTCGTCGCGCGTGTACTCGTCGAATTCCAGCGGATCGAGGCGCAGGAAGGCGGTGGCAAAGTGCGGGTGCTCCATCGCGTACATCGTCACCAGGTAGACGTCGGCGTTCTTCAGGCGCTTGAGCGTGCCGCCCGACAGGTCTTGCGGATAGCGCGCGGCGCGCTCGAACGGGGCCGGACGCTGGGCCAGGAACAGCAGCGGCGTGCGCAGCGTTTCCAGCTGCAGGCCGGGCAGCTGCGCAACCAGTTGATGGTGGTAGCGCAGCGAACCATCCAGGCTGACCAGCGCCTTGATGCGCGCGTCCTGCGCCGCCGCCAGCGCATTGGCCAGGCCGCCAAACGAAAACCCCACCACGGCCACGCGTCCGGTATCGGCCTGCGGCAGTGAAGCGGCATAGGCGACCAGGAAGCGGATATCGGCGGCCTGCGCTTCGACGTGGGCCGCGTCCATCTTCTGTCCGCGGCTGGCGACGCCCAGCGCGGGGCTGGCGAGCACGATATAGCCGTGGCTGGCGAGGTATTCCATCATCTCGGCGTTCTCGAACGCGGGGCTGCTGAAGCTGGGCGAATAGACGACCACGGGGAACTTTCCGGCCGCAGGCTGCGCATCGCGTACCGCCCACAGCACGTCGCGCCGCTCGGCCGCGACCTGTGCTGCGCGGTCGGCGCCGACGAACGACTGCAGCCAGTCTTCCACCACCTTGCTGCGTTGCTGCGGCGTGCGGGTGAAATCGTCGTCCCAGCCGCGCAGGGCGAGGTAGTCGTCGTAGCGCATCGGCTTGCCGCCGGCACGCGCCGGGTACCAGACCGCGGTCTGGATCGGACGCGCCGCCGCCTGGCCATAGACGCGGCTGGTGTCGAGCTGTTCGACGCTACGGAAGCCGACCGCGTACTGGCCGGGCTGGTTGTCAATGAGAACGGGCTGCTGGGCGCCGGACGGCGCACTGCATAAGACTACGAGGAAGAACGCAATCAGCCGGATCATGGGTCGCCTTCAAGGAGAGATGGTCGTCGAGTGATGCTGCGGACATGGCAAAGCGAACATTGCCGCTTTGCCATGCCAACGACTCTACCATAAAATTCCCAATGAAAGCACTGTTAATTTCCATCTGGTGGTAGCATTAACTTCCCTAGCCAAGAATTTATCGGCCCCGTCTAGAACGGCGGCAGCGCCATCAACTCGTCGAGCCGGGGCTGCATCGCTTTGGCCCAGATCGCATAGCCCTGCTCATTCGGATGCAGCAGGTCAGGCATGACCGCCTTCGACAGAGAACCGTCCTGCCCCAGGAACGCGGTGTTGATGTTCAGGAAAAACACACGCCGGTTGTCCGCCAACGCCGGCAGCAGCGCATTGACCTGCTCGTTGGTCTTGCGCGCCGCGCCATCCGGCGTCGCGTCGCGCGGGAAGATCCCGAGCAGCAGGATGCGCGTGTGCGGCAGCCGCTGCCGCAGTTCGTCCAGGTTGCGCTTGATGCCGGCCACCGTGATCGCCGGGAAGTCGCCGCGCAGGCCGGTGTTGTTGGTGCCGAACATCAGCACCGCGACCTTGGGCGCGATGCCGTCGACTTCACCGTTCTGCAACCGCCACAGCACGTTCTCGGTACGATCGCCGCCGAAGCCCAGCGCCAGCGCATCGTGGCGCGCGTAGTACTGCTGCCAGACCGGCGCGCCTTCCTTCTCCCAGCCCTGGGTGATCGAGTCGCCGATGAACAGCAGCTGCGGACTTTTTCCCGCCGCGACCATGCGCGCCTTTTCGTCCAGTTTCTGGCGGTGACGCGGCAGCCACCAGTCGATCGCCCAGGATTCGTTGAGCATGTCGGGGATGAGCGCCACCGTGCGCCAGTCCGGGCATGGCGTGTTCGGCTTGCCGTCACGGGCGAACGCGATATTCGCGATGCTGACTTCTCCGCTGCCGGTGCCTTCCAGCGCGAACGGCCGCGCCACCGCCGAGAAATCGTCGCCATCGCGCACGAAGCATCCCATCGACAGGATCACGCGGCGCCAGCCCTGGCCTGCGGCCGCGCGGCCAGGCAGCACGTACGGCACCTGGCGCTCGCAGCCGTCGCCGCAGCCGACCTTGAACACGATGCCGCCCTTGTCCAGCTTGTTCACCTTGAGGTCGAAGTACACGATGCCGTTTGCGGCATACGGCCGCAGGTCGAGCGGCGCGCCCTGCAAGCGCACGCCGCTCTTCCAGATGTCGTGCCAGCGCAGCGTCAACGCATCGCCGCCGCCGGTTTTCGGGGCGCGCGACACGCTGATGTCGCTGTTCGGGAATTTCCCGGCCAGGGCCGCGCCGGCACTGACCGCGGCGCCATCGAGCACGTGCTCGCTGTCGGGCGCCACCGCCACCACCTGCATGCCGTGGCGCGGCTGGACGTCGAACAGCGCCATCCCGTCGGCTTGTGCCTCGCTGTGTTTCACGGTCGTGCAAGCGCTCAGGGCGCCTGCGGCGAGCCATACCATGCCCGCGATTCCACTTCTCATCATGTCTCCTGCCTGTTCTTTTCGTTGGAAACGACATGATGCGCGACTGTTAGCGCTAACGCAACTGTCACGGCCGTGATAATGAGCGCAGCGGCGCGGCGCGGCTTGGCCGGCGGGGTACATGGCAGCCCGCGCAAACGTGCGCGCCGCGATCCCATTGGGCAGCAGACTAGGCGATTGTCTGTTGCTGTCCGATGGAGCCTTGCGTGGAATCCCTGCTGCCGTACAACCACTTCGAAAACTGGATCATGGCCCTCGGCGTCACCGTGGGCAGTACGGCGCTGATGTACTTCGTCCGCTGCTTCGCCATCCGCAAGACGCATCAGCTGGCGCAGCGCGCCTCGACCCGGTTGGCCGAGTTCGTGAGCAAGATGCTGCACACGACCTACATCACCTTCCTGCTGTGCATCGGCGTGTATCTCGGCAGCCTCTTCCTGGTGCTGCCCGCCAACTACAAGATCATCATCTCGCGCATCGCCGTCGCCGCCCTGATCCTGCAACTGGCGGTGTGGGCCGACGCCGGCCTGCGCGCCTGGCGCGCCCAGTTCATGGACACCCATGGCGACGGGGCGCGCAAGGCCTCGAGCCTGATCATGTTCTTCATGCTGCGCCTGCTGACCTGGACGGTGGCGTTCCTGATGCTGCTGGACAACTTCGGCTTCAACATCACCACGCTGGTGGCGAGTCTCGGCATCGGCGGCATCGCCGTCGCCCTCGCCACCCAGAACATCCTGGGCGACCTGTTCGCGTCGCTGTCGATCATGATCGACAAGCCGTTCGAGATCGGCGACTTCATCATCGTCGGCGACGCCCTCGGCGCGGTCGAGTACATCGGCCTGAAGACCACCCGCCTGCGCGGCCTCGGGGGCGAGCAGATCGTGTTCTCCAACGGCGACCTGCTCAAGAGCCGCATCCACAACCACAAGCGCATGCAGTCGCGCCGCGTCGCCTTCAACCTGCGCGTGGCTTACGGCACCCCGGACGCGCAGATGGCGCGCATCCCGCAGATGGTGCGCGACATCGTCGCCGCGCGCGACGACGTCGATTTCGACCGCGCCCACTTTTTCCGCTACGGCGAATGGTCGCTCGACTTCGAGGTGGTGTACCACTTCAAGAGCCCGGACTACAACCCGCACATGGATGCGCAGCAGGCGATCCTGCTCGAGATCTACCGCTGCTTCGAGCGCGAGCGGATCCAGTTCGCGCATCCGCTGTCGGTGATCCGGGTGGCCGAGCCGAGCGACCCGGCCGGCGGCTGGCTGCCGCAGTCGCTGGCGCAGCGCGAGGAAGTGCGGCATTGAGACTTGCCCGGGCGCGGGCGGCCGCCGGCAAGGACGCCGGCGCTCAGGCGCGGTCCAGGTCGCCGTCGGCAGCGGCAGCGGCACGGGACAGCGTCAGCACCACGGTCGTGCCGGCGCCGACCGTCGAGTCGATGCGCAACAGGCCCCCGGCTTCGGCCGCCCGCTCGCGCATGCCGGCGATCCCCCAGTGGCCGGCACGGCCCATTTGCAGGATGCCCGCCTCGATTCCCCGGCCATCGTCGGCGACCGACAGTTCCAGCCCCTGCGCGTCATAGCGCAGCCGGACGTCGATGTGGCGCGCCCCGGCGTGCCGGCACGCGTTGCGGACGGCTTCCATCGCAATGCCAATACACGCGCGAACCGCGTCCGGCGACAAGGCCACGGGAGCGCCGCTGTGCGTGAAGCTGCAGCGCGGCGCGCCGTGTTCGGCGCAGGCCTGGTCCAGCGCGGCGGCCAGCTGCGTCGGCAATGCATGCGCCGCGGGCACGCTGCGGCGCAATCCCTGCACATGGTCGCGCGCCTCGGCCAGCACGGTGTCGGCCCGTTCCAGGGTTGCGCTCAACGACGCGCGCAGCGGGTCGGACGCCGGCAGGCGCTCGGTGGTCGCGGAAACGCTCAGCACCAGTCCCTGCACGCTTTGCAGCAGCGTGTCGTGCAACTCGCGCGCGATGCGCTCGCGCTCGGCATGCCGGGTACGCTCCACCGCGAGCAGGCGGCGCGCCTGCAGGCGCAGGCGGTAGCGGACCAGTCCCCACAGCCCCAGCAGCGCCAGGCCCGCGCAGGCGAGCTTGAACCACACCGTCTGCACCACGGTCGCCGCAACGTGCACCGGCAACGGCGCGCTGGCCGGACCTGGCGCGCCGGCGCCGTTCAGCGCCTGCACCACGAACCGGAAGTCGCCTGGCGGCAGTCCGGTATAGGCCACGTCCACCGCATGGCCGGCGTGCTGCCACGCGCGGTCGTATCCCTCCAGCCGGTAGCGGTAGCGGATGCGCGGCGCCATGCCGGTGGAGGGCGAAGCGAAGCGGAACGCGACCCGGCCCGGGTTGGGCGGCAGCGCGATCGCGGCGGACGCGTCGTAATCGCGCCCGTCGGCCGTCACGGCCAGCAGCGTCGGCGCCCCCGGCACCGGTTCGGGCCGGACGGTGGCCGGATCGAGCCGGAACACGCGGCGCTTGGTCGAGACCCAGATGCTGCCATCGGTGGCGCGCACGATCGCATCGTTGTACAGCGGACGGGCGCGCCCCACGACGCCTTCGGTGTCGTCGAACACCCGGGCCGGCAGCGGGCCGCCCGCTTTCAGCGCAGCCGCCGGCAGCAGCACCAGCCCGGCGCCGCCGTTGAGCCAGATCCCTTCCGGCGCGCCGACGGCGCCGGCCAGGCTGGCCAGGGCCCTGGCCGGGAAGGCGTGCAGCGCGACGAAGCGCGCCCCCGACAGGCGCGCCAGTCCGTCGCTGCCGCCGGCCCAGATCGCGCCGCCGTGCTCGAGCAGCACGCTGACCTTGCCGGCCGTCAGCCCCTGCGCGGCGCCGTACAGGGTGACCTTGTCGCCCTCGACCAGGGCGACCTGGTTGTCTTCGTAGCCGATCCAGACCCGGCCGCGGCTGTCCTGCAGCACGGCGATCGGTGTCTTGCGCCCGCCCTCGGGCAGCGCGGGATGGCGCTGCCAGGCGCCGTCGGCGTGGCGCAGCACGCCGCGGCCGCTGGCCACCAGCCAGAGCGCGCTGTCACGCGCGGCGACGATGGCGCGGATATTGTCGGCCGGCGCGACGTCGGGCGGATACGGGATGTCGGCCAGCAGCCGCGCGCCGTCCGCCGTCACCCGGCGCAGCGCCCGCGCCGTCGCCAGCCAGATGGCGCCATCGGGCGCCGTGGCCATCGCCATCGCGCCGGACGCCGCAGGCAGGCTGCGCATGGCGCCGCCGGCGCTGGCTTGCCACGCCTGGTTGCCGTCGCTGATGAAGACACTGCCGTCGGCCCCGGCCAGCAGGCGCGCGCGGTACAGCGTCGGCAGCCGCAGTTCGACCGCATTGGCCGCGCGAAAACGGTTCAGGCCGCCATTCGTCACGACCCAGACATTGCCCTGGGCATCTTCCATCATGTGATACACGATGGAACCGGACAATCCTTGCGCCGCGCCGAATTGCTCGACGCCCGGCGCGTACCCGCCGCCGGGGGCATCGTCCGCGCCGAGCGGGTCCGCATGCCGCAACAGCGTGCCGACGTCGTCGAACCACAGCGCGCCGCGGCTGTCGGCCAGCAGGCTGCCGGTGACGGCGGCGCGCTGGCGAAACACCCAGCGATCGGCGCGCCCGTACTGCGCCAGGCTGTCCAGCGCCCGGATGCCACGCTGTTCCAGGTACCAGACCGGGCCGCTCCCGTACTGGGCCGGCCGCTGGCGTGTGGGCGGACCGGGCAGCGGCGGCGCGAAACGCGCAGCGCCGGGCGCGCGCAGGAACAGGCCCTGTTCGGTAAACACGGCCAGCGTGCCGTCGGCATGCACGAACACCGCATCGACCTTGCGCGCGCTGAAACCCTGTTCCGGCCCCATGCGCTGCCAGCGGCTGCCGTCGAACAGCGCCAGGCCGCCGATGCCGCCCGCCCACAGCCACGGACCGTCCTGCGCGAACGCCCAGATGACGCCGGGCGGCAGCCCGTCCGCCGCGCTCCAGTTACGCAGCGTCCCCGCCTGCAAATGGCTGACCCCGCCGAACATCCAGCCGATCCACAGGCCCGCGGCGCCGTCCGCCTGCAGCGAGTAAACCGTCTGGTCGGGAAAACGCGCGCCGGCGGGCGCCTTCGCGGCCGTGAAGCGCAGGCCGTCGAAGCGCCACAACCCTTCCGAGGTGCCGAACCACATCCAGCCATCGGTGGTCTGGGCCATGGCGGTGATGTTGTCGGGCACGCCGTCGCGCGCGGTCCAGCTCACGTGCTCGAGCTGGTCCAGGGTGCGCGCCGGCGCGGCCAGGGGCCAGGACGGCAGCAGACAGCACAGCGCGACCATGCAGGCCGGCAGCGGATGGAAGACGTGCCGTGCCCGGCTGCGGTAGAAGCGCATTACGCAAAAATCAGAAGAGAAATTGAACTGGAGTATAGCGATGGCCCCGTGAGGCGGCAATTGGCGGATCGGCCCGGATGGCGAACCGCTGCTCCGGCGTTCCTGCCGGCATGCACGGCGGCGGCGCCACGCGGCGCCTTGCGCCGCGCCCGATATTGCGCGTTCGTCTATAATTGGCAGCCACTTTGACGCGAACGTAACAGCCACGCTGCATGCCTTTCGATCTCAAGAAACACCTCCCCAAACCAGGCCACCGCTTCGCCCTGCCGTCGCTGCACGGCTCGTCCGATGCTTACGCACTCGCCATGGGTGCGCTGGCCTTGAAAGCCAACCGCCAGATGCTGACCGTGGTCGTCGCCAACGCCAGCGACGGCCAGCGCCTGCTGGACGAAATCCCCTGGTTCGCGGACGGCAAGCTGTCGTGCCACCTGCTGCCGGACTGGGAGACGCTTCCCTACGACGCGTTTTCGCCGCACCAGGACCTGGTGTCGGAACGCCTGGCCACCCTGCACGAGATCCAGAACGGCCAGTGCGACGTGCTGGTGGTGCCGGCCACCACCGCCCTGGTTCGCCTGGCGCCGCCGTCCTTCCTCGCCGCCTACACCTTCTTCTTCCGCCAGGGCGAACGGCTCGACGAAGCGCGGCTCAAGGCGCAGCTGACGCTGGCCGGCTACAGCCACGTGTCGCAGGTGATGTCGCCCGGCGAATACTCGGTGCGCGGCGGCCTGATCGACCTGTTCCCGATGGGTTCCGTGCTGCCCTACCGGCTCGACCTGTTCGGCGACGAGATCGAAACCATCCGCACCTTCGACGCCGACACCCAGCGCTCGCTGTACCCGGTAAAGGAAGTGCGCCTGCTGCCGGGCCGCGAATTCCCGATGGACGACGCCGCCCGCACCGCCTTCCGCGGCCGCTGGCGCGAACGCTTCGAGGGCGACCCGTCGCGCTCGCCGATCTACCGCGACATCGGCAACGGCATCGCCTCGGCCGGCATCGAGTACTATCTGCCGCTGTTCTTCGAAGAGACGGCCAACCTGTTCAACTACCTGCCGGAGGAGTCGCCGGTGGCCCTGGTGGGCGACATCGACGCTGCAATCCAGCGCTTCTGGCTGGATACTGAGTCGCGCTACAAATTCCTCAGGAGCGACCGCGAGCGCCCGATCCTGGAGCCGCACGAGCTGTTCCTGGGCGCCGAGCAGTTCTTCACCTGCATCAAGCCGCACGGTCGCTGGGCGATCGCGCGCGACGCGGCCGCGCCGGCGTCGGAGCTGTCCGCGCCGCTGCCCGACGTGTCGGTCAACCGCCGCCTGGAAGATCCGCTGACCAGCCTGCGCGGCTATCTGGCCGATGGTCACAACCGCGACACGCGCGTGATGATCTGCGCCGATTCGGCCGGCCGCCGCGAGACGCTGCAGCAGTACTTCGCCGAGTACAAGCTGGACCTGGCACCGGTCGAAGGCTTCGAGGGCTTCCGTCAAAGCGATGCCAAGCTGGCGCTGGGCGTGGCCCCGCTGCAGGCCGGCTTCGAGCTGAACGACGAAGCGTCGGGCCGCCTGGTGTTCATCACCGAGACCGAGCTGTATGCGGGCTCGGGCCGGCGCGCCGGCAAGAAGAAGCAGGAAGCCACGAGCCAGGTCGAATCGATGGTGCGCGACCTGTCCGAGCTGAAAATCGGCGACCCGGTGGTGCACATCAACCACGGCATCGGGCGCTACATGGGCCTGATGAGCATGGATCTCGGCGAAGGCGAGACCGAGTTCCTGCACCTGGAGTACGCCAAGGATTCGAAGTTGTACGTGCCGGTCTCGCAGCTGCACGTGATCTCGCGCTACTCCGGCACCTCGCCGGAAGACGCGCCGCTGCATTCGCTCGGCTCGGGCCAGTGGGAAAAGGCCAAGCGCAAGGCCGCCGAGCAGGTGCGCGACACCGCCGCCGAGCTGCTCAACCTGTACGCGCGGCGCGCCGCGCGCCAGGGCCACGCCTTCGAATACTCGAGCATCGACTACGAGAACTTCGCCCAGAGCTTCGGCTTCGACGAGACGCCGGACCAGGCCGAGGCCATCCACAACGTCGTGAAGGACATGACCTCGGGCCGGCCGATGGACCGCCTGGTGTGCGGCGACGTCGGCTTCGGCAAGACCGAGGTCGCGCTGCGCGCCGCTTTCATTGCCGTCATGGGCGGCAAGCAGGTGGCGATCCTGGCGCCGACCACGCTGCTGGCCGAGCAGCATGCGCAGACCTTCGCCGACCGCTTCGCCGACTGGCCGGTGAAAATCGCCGAGCTGTCGCGCTTCAGGACAGGAAAAGAAATCAACAATGCGATCAAGGGCATGGCCGACGGCACCCTCGACATCGTGATCGGCACCCATAAACTGCTGTCGCCCGACGTCAAGTTCACCCGCCTGGGGCTGGTGATCATCGACGAGGAGCACCGCTTCGGCGTGCGCCAGAAAGAAGCGCTGAAGGCCCTGCGCGCCGAGGTCGACGTCTTGACGCTGACCGCGACCCCGATCCCGCGCACGCTCGGCATGGCGCTTGAAGGCCTGCGCGACTTTTCCATCATCGCCACCGCGCCGCAGAAGCGCCTGGCGATCAAGACGTTCGTGCGCAGCGAAGACGGCTCGGTGATCCGCGAAGCCTGCCTGCGCGAACTGAAACGCGGCGGCCAGATCTACTTCCTGCACAACGAAGTCGACACGATTGAAAACCGGCGCGTGATGCTGCAGGAGCTGCTGCCCGAGGCGCGCATCGGCGTCGCGCACGGCCAGATGCACGAGCGCGACCTCGAGAAGGTGATGCGCGACTTCGTGCAGCAGCGCTTCAACATCCTGCTGTGCACCACCATCATCGAGACCGGCATCGACGTGCCGACCGCGAACACCATCATCATGCACCGCGCCGACAAGTTCGGCCTGGCCCAGCTGCACCAGCTGCGCGGGCGCGTAGGCCGTTCGCACCACCAGGCCTATGCCTACCTCCTGGTGAGCGACGTGCAGAACCTGACCAAGCAGGCGCAGCGCCGCCTGGACGCGATCCAGGCGATGGAAGAACTGGGCAGCGGCTTCTATCTCGCCATGCACGACCTCGAGATCCGCGGGGCCGGCGAAGTGCTGGGCGAGAACCAGTCGGGCGAGATGCTGGAGGTCGGCTTCCAGCTGTACTCGGACATGCTCAACGAAGCGGTGCGTTCGCTGAAAGCCGGCAAGGAGCCGGACCTGGCGGCGCCGCTGTCCTCGACCACCGAGATCAACCTGCACGTGCCGGCGCTGCTCCCGGCCGACTATTGCGGCGACGTGCACGAGCGGCTGTCGATCTATAAACGCCTGGCCAACTGCGAAAGCCAGGACCGCATCGACGGCATGCAGGAAGAGCTGATCGACCGCTTCGGCAAGCTGCCGGACGCGGTGAAGGCGCTGATCGAGACCCACCGCCTGCGCATCGCCGCCAGGTCGGTCGGCATCGTCAAGATCGACGCCCACGGCGAAGCGGCCAGCCTGCAGTTCATGGAACAGCCGCCGATCGACCCGATCAAGATCATCACGCTGATCCAGAAGAACCGCCACGTCAAGCTGGCCGGCCAGGACAAGCTGCGCATCACCGCCAGCATGCCCGACCTGGCGG
Source organism: Massilia sp. YIM B02443 (assembly GCF_030411955.1). Taxonomy (GTDB): domain Bacteria; phylum Pseudomonadota; class Gammaproteobacteria; order Burkholderiales; family Burkholderiaceae_D; genus Telluria. The sequence goes on along the minus strand of NZ_JASNRA010000020.1, from coordinate 58,177 downwards.
CGCGCGTGAACCAGGTCAAGCAGACCATCAAACAGCTACTTGCTTAACTTTTTTTGAATCGAACCATGACCACGAACCTGGTGCTTCAGGGGCCGCAGGCCGACCACGCAACCCTCGAGCGCCTGGCGCGCCTGGCCGGCCCGGCGCAGGGCCTCACGGCGCTCGGCGGCCACGCACTGCGCGTCGACGGCGTGACCTTCGACCCGGTGCTCAAGGCAGAACTGGACGCAGCCGCGTTCGCGGCCGGGGTCGACGCCACCTTCATCGCGGCCGGCCGCACGCTGGCCGACTTCAGGCTGGTGGCGATGGACATGGACTCGACCCTGATCACCATCGAGTGCATCGACGAGATCGCCGACATGCAGGGCCTGAAACCGCAGGTGGCGGCGATCACCGAGGCGGCGATGCGCGGCGAACTCGATTTCTCCGAGAGCCTGACCCGGCGCGTGGCCCTGCTCGAAGGGCTGGACGCCAGCGCGCTGCAGCGCGTCTACGACGAGCGGCTGCGGATTTCGATGGGCGGCGAAGCGATGCTGAGGGCGGTGCAGGCGGCCGGCCTCAAGACGCTGCTGGTGTCGGGCGGCTTCACCTTCTTCACCGACCGCCTCAAGCCGCGCCTGGGGCTGGATCATACCCACGCCAATACGCTGGAAGTGGTCGACGGCAAGCTGACCGGCCGCGTGCTGGGCGGCATCGTCGACGCCGAGGAAAAGAAGCGCACCGTCGAGCGGGTGTGCGCCGAACTGGGCATCGCCCCTGCCCAGGCGATCGTGATGGGCGACGGCGCCAACGACCTCAAGATGATGAGCGTGTCCGGACTGTCGGTGGCGTTCCGCGCCAAGCCGGTGGTGCGCGAGCAGGCCGATGTGGCGCTGAACTTCTCGGGCCTGGACGGCCTGCTGAACATTCTTTCGTGATCGCGCGGCGCCGACAAGTTCCCGCGTTTTTGCGCTTCTAGTGCAGGATCGAGCTGGCGCAAGCCCCGTGCGCGCCGGCTGTCGCGCGCGCGTCGCGCTGGGCTATCGTTGATGTGCGGCCGTACTGCGGCCGAACGCCATCGACAGGAGCCCGCCATGATTTTCCCGGCTTTCCGCGCTTCCACTTCGTCTTCCCATCGCCGGGCCGGCATCGACGCGGGAAGGCGGCGTCTGCTGCTCGGCGCCCCGGCGCTGGCGGCTGCGCTGGCCGGCGCCGCTTCGCCGCCGGCGCAGGCGCGCGCGGTCCAGCGCTGGTCTGCCACCTGGGGCTGCGCCCCGGCCGGCCCGCCGCCGGCGGCCTCGACCCAGAGCTTCAGCAACCAGACCCTGCGCCTGATCGTGCGCGCCTCGGTCGGCGGCAGCCGGGTGCGCATCCGCCTGTCGAACGAGCGCGGCAGCACCGACCTGCGTGTAGGCGGCGCCGCCATCGGGGTGCGGTCCGGCGGCGCCGTGGTCGGCGCCAATCTGCCACTGAGCTTTGGCGGCAGCCGCGCCATCACGATTCCCGCCGGGGCGCCGGCCGTGTCCGACCCGGTGGCGCTGGCAGTGGCGCCGTTCGCCGACCTGGCCGTCAGCATCTATTTTCCGGGCACGGTGCAGGCTTCCACGATCCACAACGCCGCCTACCAGGCAAACTATGTCTCCACGACGGGCGACCATACGGCCAGCGCCAGCCTGCCGGTGCAGCGTTCGTTCGCCTCCTGGCCCTTCCTGACCGAGGTCGACGTCGACGCCGGCGCGCCGGTGCTGGTGGCGGCGGGCGATTCGGTCACCGACGGCGTCGGCAGCACCTCGGGCGCCAACCGCCGCTGGCCCGATTATCTGGCGCGCCGGCTGCAGGCTGAGCTGAGCAATGGCCGCATCGCCGTGGTCAATCGCGGCATCAGCGCCAACCGCATGCTGGCCGATACCGAGTCCGCCATGGTGGCCGGCAACGACCTGCTGGAGCGCTTCGACCGCGACGTGCTGGCCACCGCCGGCGTGGCCGGGCTGGCCCTGCTCATCGGCATCAACGACATCGTCTACAGCCCGGCCTCGGCGCCGCTGCCGGCCGACGCCCTGATCGCCGGCTACCGCCAGCTGATCGAGCGCACCCGCCTGCACGGCTTGCCGGTGATGGGGGCGACGCTGCCGCCCTTCTCCGGCTTCGTCTATTACACGCCGGCGCGCGAGGCGGTGCGGCAGGCGGTGAATGCCTGGATGCGCAGCGCGGCGCCGTTCGATCTTCTGGCCGATATCGACCTGGCGCTGCGCGATGCCGGCGCCCCGCAACGGCTGCGCGCCGCCTACGACAGCGGCGACCACCTGCATCCGAACGACGCCGGGTACGAGGCGCTGGCGGCGGCGGTGCCGCTGGCGCCGTTGGCGGCGCTGCTGAGCGGCACTGTGTAACGAGGTGTAATTCCTGACCACGGTTGCACGGAAATTCGTATCATGGCTGGATCAGGAGGACCGTCATGAAGAAATTTGCCATCGTTATTGTGTCGCTGGGCGCGCTTGCCGCACTGACCGGTTGCGCCACGCCGGGCCCGAATTATGTGAATACTGCCTACGCCCAGCCGGGCGATCCGAGCCAGTGGCGCGTGGTGTCCGTGACGCCGGTGCCGATCGGGACCGGAGCCCAGCACGCCGCCGCCGGCCAGGCCTCGGCGAGCAGCCCGGCCATGTCGCCGAACGTGACCTATTCAACGCCGATCACATCGCAGCCGGTGATTGTGCAGCAGACGCCGGTGTATGTGCAGCAGCCAGTGTACGTACCGCAACCGGTCTATGTGCAGGAGCCGAACTATTGGTATCCGCCGATCTCGATCGGACTCGGCTTCGACTTCGGCCGCGGCTGGGGTGGGCATCGCCATCGGGGCTGGGGCGGCAGTATTGGGACGCGGTTCCCGTATCGTCGCTGAGCGCGTGATTCTTGTGGTGCTGGTCGGTGGAAGGTCGTCCGCGTAGGCTGTGGTGGACGCCAACCTCGACCCGAGTGTTACCCCCCCAAAAAAAAAGACGTCATCCCCGCGAAGGCGGGGATCCAATTCTTTCGCGTAGCGGCCAACGATAACCGTGGTCGGTTCGCCAGGAAAACCTGGATCCCCGCCTTCGCGGGGATGACGTTTTTGCGCTGGCGTTGGATTAACCGCCAGCTGCTATCACACTGGATCAATGCCGGTGCTGACGCTCGTACTCGTCCGCCTCGGCCTTGGTCGCATGCACGATGCCATCCGGATGCTCCGGCGGCGTGTACAGCGTGTACAGGCGCATCGGTTCGGTCTTCGAGGTGTTGATGACGTTGTGTTCGGTGCCGGCCGGGATCACGACCGCGACGCCGTCTTCCAGCTTGTGCTCTTCGCCGTCCAGCAGCGCCACGCCCTCGCCCGCTTCGACGCGGATGAACTGGTCGTGGCCTTCGTGGCGCTCGACGCCGATTTCGTCGCCCGGCTGCAGGGTCATGATCACCAGCTGGCTGCGCTGGGTGGTGTAGAGGACTTCGCGGAAGTTGTTTCCAGCGAGCGTTTTTTCTTCGATATTGATGCTGTAGCCCGACATCTCGTTTCTCCAAAAATGCAGCGCTTGGCCGATGGCCGAACGCGGTGGTTCACAGGCGGCGATCACCGCACTGACAACGATTGTATAAGAGCCAAGCGATCCGCGTGCAAAAACGCCAGAAACCCTAGGACGCCCCGAACAGGTCGTGGGCGTCAAGAATGGCGTAGGCGATGTCGAGCCGCTCGGCCAGGCGCCGCCGTACCGCCGCCGGCACCGACTGGCGCACCTTCTTGCACAAGCCCGGTCGTTCCTCGAGCACGATCACGATGCCGCGCACGGTGCGCACCTCGTTCGGCCCCGGCAGGATGCGCAGCTCGGCGCCAAGGTTCTTGCGGATCAGTCCCTGCACGTGCTGCAGGTCGGCATAGCTGTCGACCCGCTCGATGCGTTCGATCAGCTTCTGTTCCTGCTGGCGCGTCAGCAGCAGCGGGCGCATGTCCGCCTGCGGATCGGCCAGCAGTCGCTCGCGCTCGCAGACGCAGGCGCCGGGCGGGCATTCGACGCGCAGCGGCAAGTCGGCCGGCAGTGGTGAAGGCAAAACGGGAGTATTCACGCGCGTCCAGGGAGGTCGGTGTCGTCCGACGATTCTACCCCGGCCACGGCGTCGGATGGCGGCGGCTGCGCGCCGGCAACAGCGTCGAGCAACGCCGCCATGCGTTTGGTGTGCGAGCCTTTCCAGTAGACCCGCCCACAGCTGTCGCAGGTGGTGAAGCTGTCGTGCAGCACGCGCACCGATTCCGGCAGGCGCTCCAGAATGCTCGCCTTGTCCACCGCGCGCAGCGGCAGATTGCAGTGCAGGCACAGAGAGAACGGCCGCGCACCCGGGGCCAGCCCGAGCCGCGCGAACAGCTCGCCCAGCTGCTGCTCGGGATCGAGCGCGTGGACGTAGCAGCCGTGCACGATGCCGCGGCGCTTCAACAATTCGCGGTCGCGCGTCAGCACGATGCGGTCGTCGTCCGTGGCCAGCGCCTCGACCTCATCGTCGTGATAATGGTTGTCGTACAGCGTGTCGTAGCCGGCCATGCGCAGCAGGCGCGCCAGGCCGCCCAGGTGCGAATCGGCGACGAAGCGCATGCGTTCGCGCGGCCGTGCGGGCAGCGCGCCACCGGTTTCTCCCGCCTGCGCAAAGCGCGCGTAGGCATCGACATGGTCGCCCTCGGCCAGGATGCGCTCGAAGCCGCTCGGTTCACCGTTCACCAGCACCGCCTCGACCTCGGTATGCGGCACGCCGAGCGCCTCGATCATGTGCTTGGTCGTGGCCCGGCGCGCGCACTCGGCCGCGAAGCTGCGCTCGCGCCGCTCGCGCGGCAGGAAGTTGTTCAACGCCTGATGGAAGCGGAAGGTCGCGGTCACCATGATGAGCGGCAGCTTGGCATATTCATGACCGGCATGCGCACGCTGTCCGTGCGTCAATGCTCCGACGCGACCGGGGCGCAGCCGCCCTTGCCCATCAGCTCGAGCGCGTTCGGCACCGACGCGCCTTCAGCCGTGTTATCGAACACGCACCAGACGGTGCGGCCGGCTGCCGCCTGCGCCTCGAGCCCGGCACGCCAGGCGTCGATCTCCTCGCGCGGATAGCGCGAATAATAGATGCGCGGCGCGCCATGCAGGCGCACGTAGACAGCCTCGTCGCTGGTCGGCTCGTGTTCGCCCGGCTGGCCAGCGGCCGGGTCGGCGATCACGCGCACCACGCCGGATTCGCGCAGCAGCGCGCTGGCGGGTTCCGAGAACCAGCTCGGGTGGCGCGCCTCGAAGGCGATGGTGACGCCGAAGCGCGCACGCAGATTGTCAAAGAAAGCGTGCGCCGGGGCGTCGACAAAGCCGAAGCGCGGCGGCAGTTGCACCAGCAGGCAGCCGAGCTTTTCCCCCAGCATGCCGGCCTCGCCCTGGAACCGGTCCAGCAGTGCGTCGACGTCGACCAGGCGCGCGTCATGGGTGATGGCGCGCGGTACTTTCACTGCGAAGCGGAAGTCGGCGGGCACGCTGTCTGCCCAGCGCGCATAGGTCTCGGGTTTGTGTGGCCGGTAGAACGAGGAATTGATTTCCACGGTCGGGAACACGGCGGCGTAGCGCTCGAGGTGGCTGCCTTCCACGGGGAAGGCGTCGGCGCAGGCTTTCGGCAGGCTCCAGCCGGCGCAGCCGACCAGCAGGCTGCCGGTGCTGCCGCTGCCGCTGTCACCATGGGCGTCGCTGCGGATTCTGTCCGCTGTAAAGGGTGTCTCTGACATCGCTGGCTCGAAGATCGTATCGTTTCTACAATTCTACGAAAGTCGGCGCCGACGCGTCGCATGGCTGGGGCGGCGACGCGCTCCGCGCACGCCGATTACAATCACGCCATCGGAAACACGTCGTTGAACATGCAAGGAGGATCCCCATGACCGAGCCGCTCCACATCGTCTGCCCGCACTGCGACGCCGTCAACCGCCTGCCGCAGGCGCGCCTGCAGGATGCGCCCACCTGCGGCAAATGCGCCAACGCCCTGTTCAGTGGCCGCCCGCTGGACGTCGACAGCGCGCGCTTCGAGCGGCACGTATCGCGCAACGACATCCCGGTGCTGGTCGACTTCTGGGCCGAATGGTGCGGCCCGTGCAAGATGATGGCGCCGGCCTATGCCCAGGCTGCCGGCCGGCTGGAGCCGGCCCTGCGCCTGTTGAAGGTCGATACCGAACGCTCGCAAGACCTGGCGGCGCGCTTCGCGATCCGCAGCATCCCGACCATTGCCTTGTTCAGGGGCGGGCGCGAGATCGCGCGCCAGGCCGGCGCCATGGATGCCGGACGGCTGGTGGCCTGGGTACAGCAGCAGGTGCGCTGAAGCAGGCGGTCACGGCGCGCGCCAGGCTGCCCGGAGGCGCTGCTACAATGGCAACAAATCAAGCGATTTCGCGGAACTGCCCCGCATAAAGGAGCCATCATGTCGCAAGAACTGGTTATGGAACGCGGCGTCGAAGACGCCAAGCACTGGGCGCGCATCCTGTACATCATCCATGCGCTGACCTTCTTCTTTTCGCTCGGCCTGCTGTCGATCATTCCGGTGATCGTCAACTACGTCAAACGACCGGAAACCGCGGGCACGATGGTGCATAGCCATCACACCTGGATGATCCGTTCGTTCTGGTGGTACGCGGTCTGGATGGCCGTGGGCGGCGTGATGTGGATTACGCTGATCCTGATTCCGGTCGCGTGGCTGTTGTGGTTCGTGGTCTGGGTATGGAAGGCCTACCGTCTGGTGCGCGGCTTCCTCGACCTGAACAGCAACCGGGCAATGCCGGTGTAAGCAGGCAAACAAGCAGCACACACAAAAAAATGGGGTCGCCGGCCCCATTCTTTCATCCAAGCTGGCCGAACGCCCGCTCCAGATCCGCGATCAGGTCGGCCGGATCTTCCAGCCCGATATTGAAGCGCACCAGCACCCCGCCATCCCACTGCCGGCGCATGGTCTTGATCCGGTACGGCATCACCAGGCTGTTCGGCCCGCCCCAGCTGTAGCCGATCCCGAACAGCGCCAAGGCATCGACCAGGCGGTCGACCTGCTCTTCGCTGTAACGCGCATTGAACACCACCGAGAACAGGCCGCCGGCGCCGGTGAAATCGCGCTTCCAGTGCGCGTGTCCCGGGCAATCCTCGAACGCCGGATGCAGCACCTTGCTCACTTCCAGCCGCGCCTTGAACCAGGCGGCCACTTCGCGCGCGCTGGCGTCGTGACGCTCGAAGCGCAGCTTCATGGTCGGCAGCCCGCGCTGCACCAGGTAGGCGTCGTCGGCGCCGACACCCATCCCCAATCGCATGTGCGCCTGGGCGATACGGTCGTTGAGCGCACGGTCGCGCGTGATCACGGCGCCCATCAACAGGTCGGCGCCGCCCGACTGGTACTTGGTCAGCGCGTGCATGATGATGTCCACGCCCAGCTCGAAGCCGCGCAGCGCCAGCCCGGCCGACCAGGTGTTGTCCAGCGCGACCAGCACGCCGCGCTCTTTCGCGGCGCGGCACAGCGCCGGCAGGTCCGGCACTTCCATCGACACCGAGCCGGGCGACTCGGTCCAGATCAGCTTCGTGTTCGGCTGGATCAGTTCGGCGATGCCGGCCCCGATCATCGGGTCGTAAAAGCGCGCGCTGACGCCGAAATCCTGGGTCAGCCAGCGGCCCAGTTCGCGGTTCGGGTTGTAGACGTTATCCGGCAGCAGCACGTCGTCGCCGCTCTTGAGCAGCGCGAAGTCGATCATCGCGATCGCGGCCAGGCCGGACGGCGTCAGCAGGCAGTGGCTGCCGCCCTCGATCTCGGCCAGCTTGCCTTCCAGCGCGAAGGTGGTCGGGGTGCCGTGCAGGCCGTAGGTGTACGCCTCTTTGTCCTTCCACTCGGTCGAGCGCATCGCCGCCACGTTCGGGAACAGCACCGTCGACGCATGGTGGATCCCGGGCGGGAAGGCATCGAAGCCCGGCGGTGCGACGTAGTCGCTGTGGATCAGGGTGGTCTGGATCGACTTCTTGGTCATGGCGCCGGGCTTGGGTAAAAAACGCTTACAGCGGCGAGGCCCACAGGTCGTGGGCGTCGGCATGCGTGATGGTCACGTCGAGGAACTGGCCGACCGCGATCTTCTGCTTGCCCGGCACCAGCGGACGCTTGATGTGCACCACGCCGTCGATTTCCGGCGCGTCCGCGCTCGAGCGGCCGATCGCTTCGCGCGCGCCGACTTCGTCGACCAGCACGCGCAACGTCTTGCCGACCTTGGCCTGCAGGCGCTTGGCCGAGATTTCCTCTTGCAGCAGCATCACGCGCGCGCGGCGTTCTTCGCGCACCGCTTCCGGCACCGGATTGTCCAGCAGGTTGGCGGTGGCGCCTTCGACCGGCGAATAGGCGAAGCAGCCCAGGCGGTCGATCTGCGCTTCGCGCAGGAAGTCGAGCAGGTATTCGAACTCGGCCTCGGTCTCGCCCGGGAAGCCGGCAATGAACGTCGAGCGAATGGTCAGGTCCGGATTCATGCGGCGCCAGTTGAGGATGCGGTCCAGGTTCTTCTCGCCGCTGGCCGGGCGCTTCATGCGCTTCAGGACGTCCGGATGCGCGTGCTGCATCGGGATGTCGAGGTAAGGCAGCACGTGGCCGTCGCCCATCAGCGGGATGATCTGGTCGACGTGCGGGTAAGGATACACGTAGTGCAGGCGCACCCAGGCATCGTACTGGCGCGCCAGCTGGCCCAGCATCTCGACCAGCTGCGTCATGTGGGTCTTCACCGGACGGCCGTTCCAGAAACCGGTGCGGAACTTGACGTCGACGCCATAGGCGCTGGTGTCCTGCGAGATCACCAGCAGTTCCTTGACGCCGGCCTTGAACAGGTTCTCGGCCTCGACCAGCACTTCATCGATGCGGCGCGACACCAGGTCGCCGCGCATCGACGGGATGATGCAGAAGCTGCAGCGGTGGTTGCAGCCTTCGGAAATCTTCAGGTAGGCGTAGTGCTTGGGCGTGAGCTTGACGCCGTGGTCCGGCACCAGGTCGACGAACGGGTCGTGCGGCTTGGGCAGGTGCAGGTGCACCGATTCCATCACCTCGGTCACCGCGTGCGGGCCGGTCACGGCCAGCACCTTCGGGTGCACCTTGGTGATGATGTCGTCGCCCGCGGCGTCTTTCTTGGCGCCCAGGCAGCCGGTGACGATCACCTTGCCGTTCTCGGCCAGCGCTTCACCGATGGCGTCGAGCGACTCCTGCACGGCGGCGTCGATGAAGCCGCAGGTGTTGACGATCACCAGGTCGGCGCCGTCGTAGGACTTGGCGGTCTGGTAGCCTTCGGCGCGCAGCTGGGTCAGGATCTGTTCCGAATCGACCAGCGCCTTCGGGCAGCCGAGCGAAACGAAGCCGACTTTCGGCGCCACGCTGCCCGGGGCCGGCGCCGGGATGATCACGGCGGGGGCTGCGGCGGCTGCGGCGATGCTGCTGTTGTTGGCGGAAGGGTTACGACGAAGTTCGTGCATGGGCGGACGACAAATGATTTGGGCAATCCGCGATTGTACAGGAACGTGGTGAAGCGGTGGGAGCGAGGGGGCCGACTGTTGCTTGCAGCGCGCTATCGCCTGGCCCGAACGTCATTTTGACCCGCCGCCCCCACGCGAACGGGGGACGGGTTCGGTGCACGTTTACTTCTTGTCCGTCGGCGGCGGCGTCATCCCCGGAAAAGGAAACGCCCCGAACATCGCCTTGCTCTGGTTCTGCATCTGCTCCTGCATCTGCATGAACAGGTTCTTGCTCTGGTCGATGTAGTTGTTCATCATGCCCTGCATCATCGGGCCCTGGACGTTCATGAACTGGGTCCACATCTCGGGACTGAACGGCTTGCCTTCCAGCGCGCCGGCGGCGCCGCTGGTGAACTTGTTCTGGATGTCGGTGAAGGCTTGCACGTTCTTTTCCAGGTACGAGCCCATCATGCCCTGCATCGCGTGGCCGTAGTAGCGGATGATCTGCGCCAGCACCGAGCTCGAGAACATCGGGATGCCGTTGGCTTCTTCTTCCAGGATGATCTGCAGCAGGATGCTGCGGGTCAGGTCTTCGCCGGTCTTGGCGTCGACCACCGTGAACTCGTCGGCGTCGAGCACCAGCTGTTTGACGTCGGAAAGAGTGATGTAAGAACTGGTCTGGGTGTCGTACAGGCGACGGTTGGGATACTTCTTGATCAGGCGTTCCGTACTTTTCTTCACACTGCTCATCTCTCGTTCCATTGGTTGCGCCGCGGCGTCCGGGGCAGGCGCCCTCGTCTCCACGCACTTATGATTATGTTCACCGGACGATGTTCACTCAAGCGCCGGTTTATCTCCTGTCCGGCCTGCCGCTGGACGTTCCATCAAGTCAGCAGCCGGACACCGAGCACCATACCATGCAATCCACGCAGGTGCAGCAATTATCGGTTTTATCACTAATCTATACTTTTTATCAACAAGTCAGGTCGACACGCATTCGCTGCTCAATCGCCGCGCGCCTTGACGTAACGTCCTGGCGCCGGCTCCAACGGCCGGTAGCGCTCGCTGCCCTGGGCCGGCGCGGCCATTTCGGCGCCGCCGTGCTCGGCCAGGAATCTGGCCCACTCCGGCCACCAGCTGCCCTTGTTCTCGGTCGCGCCATCTAACCACTCGAGGTCGCTCTTCACTTTCGCCTTGCCCTTGCCTTTGGCGGCGCCGTCGTTGACCCAGTAGCTGCGCTTGTTCTTCGAGGCCGGGTTGATCACGCCGGCGATATGGCCCGAAGCGCCCAGCACGAAGCGATTCGCCCTCGGGTTCTTCGGATTGAGCAGACCCATCGAGGCATACGCCGCCTGCCACGGCACGATATGGTCTTCCTTCGAGCCATAGATGAACACCGGCGCCTCAATGTTGCCGAGGTCGACCGGCACGCCGCAGACGGTGAGCGCGCCCGGCACCTTCAGCTTGTTTTCCAGGTAGGTATTGCGCAGGTACCAGCAGAACATCGGCCCCGGCAGGTTGGTGCTGTCGGCGTTCCAGTACAGCAGGTCGAAGGCCGGCGGTTCCTTGCCCTTGAGGTAGTTCTGCTGCACGTAGTTCCACACCAGATCGTTCGGACGCAGCGCCGAGAAGGTGGTGGCCAGGTCGCGGCCCGGCATCAGGCCGCCCGCGCCCAGATGCTGCTCGCGCAGCGCCACCTGGGTTTCATCGACGAATACTTCGAGCACGCCGGTGTCGGAGAAGTCGAGCAGCGTGGTCAGCAGCGAGAGGCTGGCGGCCGGATGGCGGCCGCGTTCGGCCAGCACTGCCAGTGCGGTAGCGGCGATGGTGCCGCCAACGCAGAAGCCGAACACGTGGGCCTTGTCCTGGCCGGTGATCTCGCCCACGACGTCGAGCGCGCGGATCGCGCCTTGCTCGACGTAGTCGTCCCATGTCAGATTGCCCAGTTCGCGGCCGGGGTTGCGCCACGAGACCATGAATACGGTATTGCCCTGCTCTACCACGTAGCGCACCAGGGAATTTTCCGGCTGCAGGTCGAGGATGTAGAACTTGTTGATGCACGGCGGAATCATCACCAGCGGCACCGTGCGCACGTTCGGCGTCGTCGGGGTGTACTGGATCAGCTGGAACAGCGCGTTCTCGTACACCACCTGGCCCGGTGTGGCGCCGACGTTGACGCCGACCTCGAACGCCGATTCGTCCGACTGCGAAATGCGGCCCTTCTGCAGGTCGGCCAGCATGTTCGACAGGCCCTTGGTCAGACTCTCGCCCTTGGTCTCGATCATCTTCTTCTGCGCTTCCGGATTCGTGGCGAAGAAATTGGCGGGCGACATGGCATCGACCATCTGCTGCACCGTGAAGCGGATCTTCTGCTTTTCGCGCGCCCCGGCCTCGACCGCATCGGCCATGGCCAGCAAGAATTCGGAGTTCAACAGGTAGGACGCGGCGGAAAAAGCGGACATCGGATTGCTGGTCCACTCGGAGGCCGAGAAACGCTTGTCGTGCAGTTCGGGCGTTTTGCCAGAGATAAACTCCTGCCACAGCCGGGCGCCCTTTTTGAGATAATCGTCGCGGATCGCTTCCAGCTTGCCCGGCGCGATACCGGCGCCGGCGTTCTTCAGGAAGTCGAGCATCGGGGCCATGTTGCCGACCGCCGGCATGGCTGGCATTGCCGGCATGGCTGGCATGCCGGGCACCGTCGGCATCATGTTGATCCAGCCCTGCCAGGCCGAAGGATCGGTGAACTGGGACAGCCAGTTGGCGGCGAAAGCTTGCGGGTCAGGCATGTTCATGTGGGCATCCGTTGTCAGGGTCTCGTCTAATCACCAGAAAGGATAGTCATGTGGATCGTCGCCATCGCCTGGATCTATGTCGTCGTGCTGATGGCGGCGACCGAGCCGACCGTGGTGGGCGGCGTCATGACCTTCTTGTTCTATTGTGCCCTGCCATTATCTCTTCTTTTTTACATTTCGGGCGCAAGACGCCGCCGCGACCGCCGGCGTCGCTCCGGCAAGCGCGGGGCGGATGGTGAATGAACGCAACCCGGGACGGTGTCCCGGCGCGCGCCGGCCGCAGTGACAGGAACGCAACAGCGACGCGGCCGTGATCCGCAGGCGGCCCGTCGCGTCATCCATTCAGCGCATAATGCGGATCACCACCTTGCCGCGCGCGTGGCCCGAGGCGACCTTGGCCAGGGCAGCGCCCGTCTCGTCGAAGGCGTAGAGCGAGTCGATGACGATCTCCAGTTTGCCTGCGCCAAACAGCGCGACCGCCTGCTTCAGCGCCGCCGTCGCTTCCGTAAAGAACACGGACGTGCCGCGGCGGCCGTCGCGCGGCGCGATGGTGAAGTCGACCAGGCTTGCCAGGATGCCGCCCTGACGCAGCACCTGCCATGAGCGCTCGAGCGTGGCGCCGCCCACGGTGTCGAGGATCACGTCGAACGCCGGCAGGCGCGTGAAGTCGTCGGCGCGGTAGTCGATCGCGTCGTCCGCGCCCAGCTCCCTCAGCAGGCCCAGGTTGGCGGCCGAGGCGGTCGCGCTGACGCGGGCGCCGGCCTGGCTGGCCAGCTGGATCGCGAAACTGCCCACACCGCCCGCCCCGGCATGGATCAGCACGCGCTGGCCAGCCCGCAGGGCGGCAACATCGAACAGCGCATGGTGCGCGCTGCCGAAGGCGCTGGGCAAGGCTGCTGCCTGCTCGTAACTCATGGCGCTCGGGATGACGACCAGCGCATCGGGGTGCGCCACGATGGCTTGCGCGAACGCGCCGCCACGCACCGGATCGCTGCGCCCGGCGACCCGGTCGCCGACCTTGACGCTGCCGGCGAGCGGCCCGGCCGCCGTCACGACGCCGCTGAAGTCGCATCCCGGGGTGTACGGCAATTCGGCCGGGAAGACCTGGCCCATATGGCCGGCGACGATCTTGACGTCGAGCGGATTGACGGCGGCTGCCTCGATCCGCACGACCACCTCTTGCGCGCCAGGCACGGGCAGTGCGGCCTGCTCGATCGCGACCTCCGCATGCGGCCCAAACCGTTGAATCATTGCTGCTTGCATGGTTGGCTCCTTGCCGGGTCAGATGGCGGGAAAGCGGCCGAGCTGGAGGAAGAGGCTGAACCAGTCTTCCATATGCCAGGTGGTCGTGATGCGGTTTCCGTCGAGCGCATGGAATTCATGGATGCGAAAACTCACCGCCTTGCCGGTGGGCGCTATACCGAACAGTTCGCCCCGATGGGTGCCGGTGATTTCGCCACGCACGGCAATCTTCCCGGGCAGCTGCAGCAGATCGTGGATGACGATGCGCACGTCGGGAAATGCGGCGATGACGCTGCGGATGACCGGCTTCATGCCGTCCGGCCCCGTGCCCTTCCCTGGCGCCAGCGGAATGTCCTGCCAATCCGGCGTGACCGCGTCGTCGATCAGGTCGGGATCCTGGGTACTGAAGGCGTCGTACAGGCGCTGCACGGCGCGGCGCTCGACGGCCAAGCGGCCGTTGTGGTCATGAAAATCTTCTGAATGCATACCATCTTTCCTGTGAGGCACCGGATCGTCCGGTGCATGGGAAAGATTATGAAAGCAGTATAGAATTCGTCCAACAAATACCACGAATACGGCAATATACAAAATATGGATTTTAATGGGGCCGATCTGAATCTGCTCGCTGCTTTTGACGCACTGATGCAGGAACGTAACGTCACGCGCGCCGCCGCGCGCATGAACGTCAGCCAGCCGGCCATGAGCGCGGCCCTGGGCCGCTTGCGCACCCTGTTCGGCGACCGCCTGTTCCAGCGCAGCTCGGCGGGACTGCTGCCGACGCCGCGCGCCAACGAACTGGCCGAACCGGTCGGGCGCGCCTTGCAACAGATTGCGTCGCTGCTCGCCCCGGCCGGTCATTTCGACCCCGGCACGGCGGCGCTGCGCTTCAAGCTGGGAGTGTCCGACTACCCGGCCTTCATCCTGCTGCCCAGCTTGCTCGCGGCGCTGACGCGCAAGGCGCCGGGCGCCGAGATCGATGTGCACACGTTTGTCGCGCGCGACGATGCCGTCGCATTACTCGATGCCGGCAAGATCGATCTCGCCATCGGCGTTGCCCCAAGCGTGCAGGAAAGCCGCATCATGAGCCGCCAGATCCTGAGCGACGAATTCGTGACGCTGGTACGGCGCGACGCCAGGCCGGCGCGCCGCATGCTCGATCTGGAAGCCTTTCTGCGCATGCGCCACGTGCTGGTATCGCCGGAAGGCAACCGCCACGGGGTGGTCGACCAGGCGCTGGCCGATCGTGGCCTGCAGCGCAGCGTGCAGGTAACGCTGCCACAGATGTTCGCCGTGCCGGCTCTGCTACGCGATACCGATCTGGCGGCCACGCTGCTGCGCCGGGTCGCACTGCATTCGGCGCACGCCGGCGACCTGATGATGTTCCCGCCGCCGCTCCCCCTGCCGGCGATCAGCTTCCACATGATCTGGCACCGGCGCAACGACGCCAACGCGTCGCAGCGCTGGCTTCGTGAAATCGTCAATGAAGTCGCCGCGGGGTTTTGATCGGTTCGCGGCAGCGCCGTGAGAAGCGCCGCTGCGGCGTCGGGCAAGCGCCGCCGCCGGACTTATTTCAGCCAGATCAGGCTGGCCTGGCGGCCGGTGATGCCATCGCGCCGATACGAATAGAAGCGCTCGGGCGCGCTGGCGGTACACATGCCGCCGCCATGCACGCGCGTCACGCCGTCGCGCGCCAGCATCAGGCGCGCCAGCGTGAACATGTCGGCCAGGTACTTACCGGGACGATCGGGATAGTCGGTGAAGCAGGCGCGCGTGGCGGCGCCGGGCAGCGCCTCCATGAACGCCTCGATCACGTCCGCTCCCACTTCGAAGGCCTCGGGACCGATGGCCGGCCCCATCCACGCCGTGATCTCGCCCGCGCCCGCGGCGCGCATCGCCGCCACGGTCTGGCCCAGCACGCCGCCGGCCAGGCCGCGCCAGCCGGCGTGGGCCGCGCCCACCACCTCGCCGTCGAGGTCCGCGAACAGCACCGGCAGGCAATCGGCGGTCAGAATCGCGCACACCACGCCAGGGGTCGTGGCGATGCTGGCGTCGCCGGTACGGGCAGGCTGGCCGGGACCAACGGTCGCCGCATCGACCACGGCGGCGCCATGCACCTGGGCGATCCAGGCCGGAACGCCGGGCACAAACGCCTGCAAACGCGCGCGGTTGGCACGCACGCTGTCCGCGTCGTCCTGCACGTGCAGCCCGAGATTCAGGCCGCCGCCGCCCTTGCCATCGTCGTAGGGACCGACGCTGACGCCGCCGTCGCGGCTGGTGGCCAGCGCGCCGACGCCCGCCGGCAGGTCGGGCCAGTCAGGCCAGACCAGGTCCGCCGCGGCAAGTTCCCGTTCGCTCATGCGCGGTATTCGACCACGACGTCGCCGTCGTCGTCATCGTCGAACTCGCCCTGGACGTCGCCATCCTGCGGCTCGTCGATGCCGGCCTTGGCGATCAGCTCGGCGAAGTCGTCGGCCAGCGGCACGGTCCATTCGCAATCCTCGCCCGTGCCCGGATGGACCAGGCCGAGGCGGCGCGCCTGCAGCGCCTGGCGGTGGAACACCGGCGTCAGGTGGCGCTTGCCGTACACCGCATCGCCCACCAGCGAGAAGCCGAGCGACTGCATGTGCACGCGGATCTGGTGAGTGCGGCCTGTTTCCAGGCGGCAGCGCACCAGCGACACCGGACGGCGATCCAGTTCGCCGGTGGCGACGCGCTCGTAGTGGGTGATCGCCGGCTTGGCGAACGGGCTGCTCGAGACCGCCATCTTGACGCGGTCTTTCGCATCGCGTCCCATCGGGCTGTCGATCGTGCCCGAGGCGCGCGGCGTGCCCCACACCAGCGCGAAGTACTCGCGCTTGACGGTGCGCGCCTGCAGCTGGCGCACCAGGTCGGTCTGCGCGGCCAGGGTCTTGCCCACCACCATCAGGCCGCTGGTATCCTTGTCCAGGCGGTGCACGATGCCGGCGCGCGGCACGCCCACCAGTTGCGGGCAATGGTGCAGCAGGCCGTTGAGCAGCGTGCCGGTCCAGTTGCCGGCGCCCGGATGCACGACCAGGCCGGCCGGCTTGTTGATGACGATGATGTCGTCGTCCTCGTAGACGATGTCGAGCGCGATCGCTTCCGGCGTGAAGGCGGTGTCTTCGGGCGCGGCTTGCGGTGCGATGACGATGGCCTCATCGCCGTAGGCCGTGTCCTTGCCGCGCGCCGGCTTGCCGTCGACGGTGATGTGGCCGCTTTCGAACCACAGCTGCAGGCGGCTGCGCGAGAATTGCGGCACCAGGGTGGCGACCACCTTGTCCAGGCGCTGGCCGCAGTGTTCCTCGTTCAGCGCAAGGGTGATGGGGGACAAATCGATGCCGGACGGGGCGGTGAACCCCGCCTCCAGCTCGTCGTCCAAGTCATTGTCTTCAAGGTGTTCCGCCGAATCCGGCGCAGGAGTTAATATCACGTCAGTCCCATCGGCTATAATCAGCCGTTCGTTGAATCTAGGTAAAACTTTCTTGCAAAACGCTATGCAAAAAAAATTGTCTGTGTTGGTCGCAACTTGCGCCTTCGTCGGTCTGTCGGCATGCAGTATCTTGCCGAAAGCCGGCGACGAAACCAAAAACTGGTCGGCGGAGAAATTATACGCTGAGGCGCGCGAGGAGATGGCCGGCGGGCACTACGAAGCCGCGATCAAATTGTTCGAGCGGCTCGAATCCAACTATCCGTTCGGTACCTACGCTGCCCAGGCGCAGATGGAGATCGCCTACGCCCATTACAAGTCGCAGGACCAGGCCGAGGCGCTGGCCGCGGTCGAACGCTTCATCAAGCTGCACCCGAACCACGCCCAGGTCGACTACATGTACTACCTGCGCGGCCTGATCAACTTCAATGACCAGCTGGGCTTCTTCAGCTTCATCTACGAACAGGATCCGACCGAGCGCGACCCGCGCGCCACCCGCGAAGCCTTCACCGCGTTCAAGGTCCTGGTCGACAAGTTCCCGAACAGCAAATACGCGCCGGACTCGATCGCGCGCATGAGCTACCTGATCAACGCGATGGCGCAGTACGAAGTGCACGTGGCGAACTACTACTATCGCCGCGGCGCCTACCTGGCAGCGCTGAACCGCGCCCAGGAAGCGGTGACCAACTACACCGACGCCCCGGCGCGCGAGGAAGCGCTGTTCATCATGATGCGTTCGTATGACAAGCTCGGCCAGCCGCTGCTGCGCGACGATACCCAGCGCGTGTTCACCATGAACTATCCGAACAGCCGCTTCCTGAATCCGAATGCGTCGCGTGAGGCGCCGTGGTGGAAGTTCTGGGCCAAGAGCGGGCCGAAGCCGTCGCCGAAGGATGCGGTGGAGTAAGCTCGCGTCCGTAGCCCGAGGTTTCAGGCTACGGTGCGAACCCGGGTTCGCGCCTGCGCGAAGAACCCGGGTTTGGCGTGAACAGCCGTAACGCTTACACCTCGACGCGGCGCCTGAACACCCAATCCGACTCGCTCGACAAGTTCGGCTCGAACACATACCCGTCCACGTCGAACTCCTTCAGTCCTTCCGGATCCGTGATCCCGTTCGCCGCTGCATAACGCGCCATCAGGCCGCGTGCCCGCTTGGCGTAGAACGAAATGATCTTGTACTTGCCGCCCTTCCAGTCCTCGAATACGGGATTGATCACCGGCGCATCGAGCAGCCTGGGCTTGACCGATTTGAAGTACTCTTCAGACGCCAGGTTCACCAGCGCCGTCGACCCGGTCGCGGCAAGTTGCCGGTTGAGCGCATCCGTGACGATCTCGCCCCAGAACGCATACAGGTCCTTGCCGCGCGCATTCGTTAGCCTGGTGCCCATCTCGAGCCGGTACGGATGCATGCGGTCCAGCGGACGCAGCAGACCGTACAGCCCGGACAGGATGCGCACCCGCGCCTGCGTATAGTCGATCGCCGCCGCATCGAGCGAACGGGCGTCGAAGCCGGCATATACGTCGCCGTTGAACGACATGACGGCCTGGCGCGCTTCGCTGTGATCGGGTTGCCAGTGGGCGTAGCGGCCGACGTTGAGCACGGACAGCGCGTCCGACAGTTTCATCAGTTCGCCGATGCCGGCCGGCGAATAGCCGCGCAGCACGTCGATCAGCTCGGCGGCGTGCTCGATGAATTCCGGGTTGGTATGGTGTTCGGTGGAGCTGGGGGACTCGAGATCGAGGGACTTGGCGGGCGACAGGACAATCAGCATGGGCAAACGAAAAGAGCAGACAAAAAATTTCTACGAATAAACAACCGACATGATACCCGCTTCCGCCAAACCCATCGTCATCGACACCAATGTGCTGCTCGACCTGTTCGTCTTCCACGATCCGCGCTGGGCCGAGCTGCTCGCCGCGATCGAGCGCGGCGAGGTGCTGGCGCTGACCCGCGCCGACTGCCGCGACGAATACCTGGCCGTGCTGAAGTATCCGCACCTGCCGCTCGATGAGGAGCGCCGGGCACAAGCCGCTGCCCGTTTCGACGCCCTGCTGCAGCTGGTCGCGCCCGATCCAAAACACGTGCGCCTGCCCGTATGCACCGACCGCGACGACCAGAAATTCATGGAACTGGCGCGCGACGCCGGCGCCACGGTCTTGATCAGCAAAGATAAAGCCCTGCTCAAGCTGAACCGCAAGACGTCTCAGGCCGGGCTGTTCCGCATCATGCTGCCCGAGGCATGGCTGAAGGCGCGCGCCGCCGGCACGTTAGAATGAGAAGTTCTCCATTGCCCATCGCAGACCTTCGACCATGACCACTCCACGCATCGCCTCGCGCCTGCCCGCTGTCGGCACCACCGTGTTCACGCAGATGTCCCAGCTCGCCATCGAACACGGCGCCGTCAACCTGGGCCAGGGCTTCCCCGACTTCCATTGCGACCCGAAGCTGGTCGACTTCGTGACCGAAGCGATGCACGCCGGGCATAACCAGTATCCGCCGATGACTGGCGCCCCGGTCCTGCGCGAAGCGGTCGCCGCCAAGATCGCGGCGCTGTACGGCCACTGCTACGACAGCGCCGCGGAGATCACCGTCACTGCCGGCGCCAGCCAGGGCATCATGACCGCGATCCTGTGCGCCGTGCATCCGGGCGACGAAGTGATCGTCATCGAGCCGGCCTACGACTGCTACGCGCCGGCGGTGACCCTGGCAGGCGGCGTGGTGGTGCCGGTGGCGATGCGCGTCGGCGAAGGTGGCTACGGCGTGCCGTGGGACGAGGTTGCCGCCGCCGTCACGGCGCGCACGCGCATGGTGGTCATCAACACGCCGCACAACCCGACCGGCAGCATCCTGCGCCGCGCCGACCTCGATGCGCTGGCCGCGATCGTCGACGGCACCCGGATTCTGGTGCTGTCCGACGAGGTCTATGAGCACATGGTGTTCGACGGCCAGCCGCATGCGTCGGCGTCCTCGCACCCGCTGCTGGCAGAGCGCGCCTTCGTGGTCTCGAGCTTCGGCAAAACCTATCACGTGACCGGCTGGAAGGTCGGCTACGTGGCGGCGCCGGCGGCGTTGACGGTGGAGTTCCGCAAGGTCCACCAGTACAACGTCTTCAGCGTCAACGCGCCGATGCAGCACGGGATCGCCGCCTACATGGCCGACCCGGCGCCGTGGCGCGACCTGCCTGCGTTCTACCAGAACAAGCGCGACCTGTTCCGCGCCGGCCTGGCCGGCAGCCGCTTCGAGCTGCTGCCGGCGGACGGCACCTATTTCCAGTGCGTGCGCTATGGAGCGATCTCGGACCTGCCGGAAGCGGAATTTGCCAAATGGCTGACGCGCGAAGTGAAAGTAGCGGCAATTCCAGTGTCGGCATTCTACGGACAGCCGAAGGAGTCGGGCGTCGTGCGGTTCTGTTTTGCCAAGCGCGATGAGACCTTGCAGGTGGCGCTGGAGCGGCTGGCGGCGCTATAAGCCCGTGCGCAATCGGATCAGCGCCCGAGCTGCTTCAGGCGGCGCTCGACGAAGCCCTGCAGCTCGGCCGACAAGGTCCCGCTGTCGCGCGCCCGCTGGAACGCCTCCACAGCTTCGCCATCGCGCTTCTCGCCCTGCAGCGAGATCCCCAGCCCCATCCACCACACGCCATTCTGCGGCGCCGTCCTGAGCGCCTGCCGGTAGTGCTCGGCCGCCTCGCGCGGCCGCCCTTCGCGCTGCAGTACACCGGCCAAGAAGGCGTGATACTCGCCATTGCCGGCCGCATGCGGCAAGGTGCGATTCAGGGTCTCGAGCGCCGGGCCGCCACGTTCGAGCTGCAGGCGCGCCAGCAGCATTGCCAGCGACGGCTGGCGCGGATCGGGCGTCAGCGCGGCCTGCAGCTGGCGCATCGCTTCGTCCGGGCGCTTGGCCTCGATCAGCAGGCTGACCAGGGTCTGGCGCGCCGCTTCATGCTTCGGATTGGCGCGCAGGCCGGCCTGCAAAGTGGCGATGGCCTCGGTCACGCGGCCGTCTTCGAGCGCGCCGAGCGCGCGTTTATACGCGTTGTCGGCGCGCTGGGCCGGCGTCTCGGTGCGGCCGGACACAGGCGCCCTGGCCGGCACCGGTTTTGCGACCGGTTCGGCCTTGCGCACCAGCGGCTTGGCCGCGACGGCCGGCTTCGCGCGTTCCGCGCGCGGGGCCGGCTTCGGCGCCGGGGCTTCCGGTTCCGGCCCGGGTGCCGGCGGCTCGGGCGTTAGCGGCTCCGCCGGCTCCGGCGCCGGCTGCGGTGCTTCCTGCACCGGCGCGACCGAGACCAGTTCGACCGGCGGCGCCGCCACCGGCGCAGCCACCACCGTGACCGGCTGCGGCGCCGCCGGCGCCGGACGGCGTTCCAGCGCCAGCCACGTGCCGACGCCCACCAGCACCACCGCGACAGCGCCGAACGTGACCGGCCGCCCCCATGGTGCGCGCTCCCCGCCCGCCAGCACCGGCCTGACGTCGCCCGGCAACGGCGCGGCGCCGGGCTTGCCGGCACGCGCATCGAGGTCTTGCAGCATCTTGTTAATCAGGCTCATGGCGCCACCATCCAGGCCACGCCTGCCGCCAGGCTTGCAACCACCGCGCCACCCGCCAGCCAGGTCCGGATGGTGCGGTTCACGCCCACCGTGTCGCGCGCGGCGATGGCGACGTGGCCGCCGCCGACCTGCTGGCGTCCCTGCCCGTAGCTGAGCATCAGCGCCTTGTGCGCCATGATGTTTACCAGGCGTGGCACGCCGCCGCTGGCTTTATACAGGCCGCGGATCGCGCCGCGCGTGAACAGGCGCGAGCCGCCGAAGCCCGCCACGCGCAGGCGGTGCGCGACGTAGTAATCGAGGTCGTCGCGGCTCAGGGGGCCGAGGTGATAGTGGAAGGTGATGCGCTGCGCCAGCTGGCGGATCGATTCGCTCTCCAGCTTGCGGTTGAGTTCCGGCTGGCCGAACAGCACGATCTGCAGCAGCTTGCGCTTCTCGGTTTCCAGATTGGTCAAGAGGCGCAGCGCTTCCAGGCTCTCGACCGGAATCGCCTGCGCCTCGTCCAGGCACAACACCACGCGCAGGTCCTGCGCCGCCAGTTGCAGCAGGCGCAGGTTGATCGCTTTGAGCAACTGGTGCTGGTCGACGTCGCGTGCCAAAGGAATCTCGAGTTCGTCGGCCAGCGCCAGCATCAGTGTGCGCGGTTCCAGGTAGGGGTTCGGGATGTAGGCGGTGACGAAACCGTCGCCCAGCGTGGCCATGAACTTGCGGCACAGCAGCGTCTTGCCGGTGCCGACTTCGCCGGTGATCTTGATGAAGCCTTCGCCGCCGCGCGCCGCGATCAGCAGCGTGTTCAGGGCTTCCTGCGAACGCGGGCTGCCGAAGAAGAAGCTGGTGTCGGGCGTGATCCCGAACGGCAGCTCGTGCAGGCCGAAGTGCGCCGTGTACATCAGTTGCTGCCTCTGCTGCGCGGGTCAAGGCTGTCCACGCGGCGCGTGGCGTCCAGCAGGTCCTGGCTCCAGTCGCTGGCGCCGTCGACGATGGTCGGCTTGATCAGGACCACCAGCTCGCGCTTCTGGTTCACGCGCGTGCGGTTGCGGAACAGCGCCCCCAGCACCGGCACCCGGTCGGCGCCCGGCAGCTGGTCGGTGTCGCCGGTCGAGGCCTGGCGCATCAAGCCGCCGATCGCCACCACCCGCCCGTTCTGGCCGCGCACGATGCTGTCCAGTTCCGAGGTGCTGGAGGCGGCCAGCGGCAGGCGCAGCGTGCCGCCGGTGCCGAGGTCGACGTCCTTGTTGACGGTCGAGACCTGGCTCACCGACGGGTGCACGTGCAGCAGGATGTTGCCCTTGTCGTCGATCTGCGGCGTCACGTCGAGCAGCACGCCCGAGAAGAACGGCTGCACCGTCACGCTCGGGGTGACGATGGTGCCGTTGTCGGTGCTGTTGATGGTGTTGGTCACGCCGGTAACAAAAAACTCGTCGGTGCCGATCTTGAGCACCGCCTTCTGGTTGTTCATCGCCGCCACCCGTGGGCTGGACAGCACGTGCACCGTGCCCTGCGACTCGAGGAACGTGATCAATGCCGCGAAATTATTGGTCTGGAAGGCGAAGCCGAACAGCGAGCCGGCGGCGGTGGCCGCATTCGACAGCGAGAAGCCGGTGCTGGCCGACAGGCCCTGGCCGTTGGCGATCACCGCCGGCTGGCCGCCGTCGTACGGCAGCGGGGCCAGGTTGGCGCCGGGCGAGATCATGCCACCCGAAACCCGGTTCGGATGCGAGCCGCGGAACGAGGCGAACGAGGCCCAGTTGATGCCGCTCTGGAAGCTGTCGTTCAGCTCCACTTCGAGGATCTTGGCTTCCAGGATCACCTGGCGATCCACCGACAGCTGGGTCGCCTTCAGGTAGGCGTCGACGCTGCGCAGTTCATCCGGCATGGCGCGGATCACCAGCACGCCCGACTGCGGGCTGACCACCACGCTGCGGCCGCCCTCTTTCGGACCGACGATGGCGTCGATCGCATCCTTCAACTCGCGCCAGAAGTCGTTGTCGGACAGCGTGCGCACGTCGGTGCTGCTCAGCTGCATGCCGTTACCGCCGTTGTTCTGGGTCGGGTCGTTCGGGTTGCCCCCGTTGTTGCCGTTGTTGCCCAGGCCTCCGTTGTTGCCGAGGCCGCCGTTGTTATTGTTGTTATTGTTATTGTTGTTGCCGGCGTTGGCGACCGAGGTCGAATTCACGCGCAGGTTCGACACGCCGCGCCGCGCCGCGGTCAGGTAGTTCACCTGGAACATGCGGGTCTGCATGGTCAGCGGCCGGATCGTGATGCGGGTGCCGTCGATCTTGTAGTCGTAGCCGTACATCTCGCGGATCGCTTCCAGCGTCTCGGCGATCGTCACGTCCTTCAGGTTGGCGGAGATGGTGCCGCCCACGTCCGGATGGACCAGCATGTTGTAGCGGGTGCCGGCCACGATCGAGCGGAAGAACTGCTGGGCCGGCACGTTGTTGAAGGCGACGTTGAAGCGCTCCTCGAGCGCCGGCCTGGCTTTCGGCAACTGGGCGGCCAGCGCGCCGGCCGGCGGCAGCAGCGCGTTGGCCACCGCCTCGTCGACCGCCTGCGCGGCGGCCGGCTGGCTGGCTGCCTTGGCCAGTTCCTTTCGCACCTCGTCGTAGGTCGCGTTCTGCGGCGCGCTCTGGCAGCCGGCCAGGATCAGGGCGGCGGCCAATGCGCCGGTCTTGGGAAGTAGCGTCTTCATCGTGGTGTCGTATGCAGCTTACTGTGCGGCCGGCGTCATGCCGGCCACGGTGTCGACCGGTCCGTCCAGGCGCAGCACCTGGCGCTCGGCGCCGCGCACCAGCACCACCTCGTTGCGCGTCATGGCGGCCACGCGCGCGCCCTTCCAGGTGTCGCCAAGGCGCACCGTGTCGCCGTCGATGATCGCCACGTGGCGTCCGCCGGCGCGCGGCGAAATCAGGATCGACTGCAGGCGCGGGCCGCTGCTGGCGGCCGCCTCGCCCGCGGTCTGGCCGATGCCGGCCGGTGGGCGGGTCGGGTCGAGCAGCGCCTGCGCGCTGGCAGGCAGATGGGCCAGGGCCAGGCCCGCGCTCACGGTGAGGATCAATTTTTTCACAGCTTCATCCATTGTCGGTCCAGGCTCAGGGTATGCAGGGTCAGCGTCAGGCGCGCGGCGGGATACTCCTCCACGTCGAGCTGCGCGCGGCCCCAGAACATCCGGGTCGGCAGCGCCTCGAGTGCGCTCATGGTGTCGACCATGTCGAGATAATTGCCGCGCACGGTGAGCTCGACGCCGTGGCGGTACAGCAAGGGCGCGGCAGCCGCCGCGGGTGACGCCGTGGCCGGCGCAGCTTCAGTTGGTGCGGCCGGCGCAGGCGTGGCGCCCGGTGGTCCGGACAGCGGCTCGACCGGCAGCGTGCGCACCGACACCAGCTTCAGTTTGCCGTTGGCGCGCAGGATCGATTCCAGCAGCGGCGCGATGCGCTCCGGCGGCACCAGGCCGTGCTCGATCGCCAGCAGCTGCTGGCCGAGCTGGCCCAGTTCCTGGTTGATGCTGTTCAGGCGCGCGCGCGAAGCGGCGTCCGGATCGACCTGGAACGCCTGCACCCGCGCCGCGATTTCCGCATCGGTCGCGGTCGCGGCGTCGAGCTGCTGCGCGACCTGGGTGCGCAGCGCGGCCTGCTCGGCGAACATCGGCGCCAGCACCAGCGCATGGCCGGCGAATACGATCACGGCGGCGGTGGCGGCGAACACCATGGCGCGCTCGCGCAGGCTCAAGGCCTCGATCCGCGCCTTCAGTTGCAGCAGCTGCGCCTTCATGGCCGCGCCCCCTGGGCCGGCGTCTCGGGCACCGACTGCAGGCTGAATTCGACGTAGGGCGCGGCCGCCGCCACTGGCTTGCCGTCGCCCCCGGCCACGCTCAGCGGCGCGGCCTGGTCGATCTGCAGGCTGGCGAAGGTCTTACCCTGCATCAGCGGCTCCTGCGTCAGGCGGTTCAGGTAACCCGGCACCAATGCGGCATCGACCGTGCGGCCCTTGATGCCGATCTGGCTGCCGCCGGCGGCTACCGTGACGCCGGTCAGCCACAGGCCCTGCACGCTCTGGCGCGCCAGCGCCCGGAAGTATCCCGACAGACCGGCGGTGTCGCCCAGTTCACCGCGCTCGACCGCGCCGGCAATGTGGCGCAGCGATGCCAGCTTGCGTTCGGCGTCGCCGATCCGGGCTTCCAGCGTCTCGTCCTTGCGGCGCGGCGCGAATTCGGTGTTGGCGGCGGCCAGGCGCGCTTGCCGTTGTTCGAGACGTGCTGCGCCGGCGGCCGCCTGCTGGCGCAGCTCGGCGCTTTGCATGGCGCCGAAGCCCGCCAGCGCGGCGATGCCCAGCACCAGCACGCCCAGGCCGAGTCCCATGGTGGCGACCGACAGGATCTGCTTCTGCGGCTGGAACGCCGGGTTGAACAGGTTGATCTGCTGGCTCATGCGCTTTTCCCCGCCCCTGTCTCCTGGCGTAGGGCAGCGCCCAGCGGCAGCAGGAAGCGCTGCTGCAGCGCCTTGTCGGCCAGCTCGGGCACGGCGTCGAGATCAAACACGGTGGCCAGGTCGAGCGTCTCGACCGGCGTGTACAGATTGCTCGACAGGTATTCTTCCAGCCCGCTCACGGTGGACGGCCCCAGCACCAGCTTGGACACGCTGATGAAGGAGTACTGGCGTTCGAAATGGTCGAGCGAGCGTTGCAGTTCAAGGGTGATCTTGTCGAAGCTGGCGTGCTTGCGATCGTGGTCGGGTTCCAGCAAATGCGCCAGCGTCACGTCGAAGCGGCGCGACAGGTACAGCTCGCCGCGATACGAGACGGTGAGCAGGCCGCCGTCGTCGCCGAACGACAGCATGGCCACGCCGCGCCCTTCCGGCTCCAGCATGGCCGAGACGTTTCGCTGGGCCATCTCGGGGATGTCGATCGCGTCGAGGTCGACCCTGGCGTCCAGGAAGAGCTTCTGGCGCAGGGCGATCACGCTGTTTTTGGCGGCGACCACGAACAGCGATTGCTGGGCGCGCGCATTGACATCCAGCGGGATGTCGAGCACGTCGATGGTGGCTTCAGCTACCGGGAAGTCGAGGATGTCCTTCAGGCGCCAGCGCACGGCGGTCTTGACTTCCTCGCGCGGGACGTTGGGCGCTTCCACGTTCATGATCTGGTACTCGCCGCCGGCCAGCAACGTGGTGCAGCGGCGCGCGGCGGCCAGGCCGTCACGCGCCAGCTTGTCGAGCGCATTGGCTCCGGCTTTCTCCTCGGTGAACTGCACGAAGCGCACACGGGGCAAGGCGCCGGCGGCGCGTTCGACGCTCGCAGCCGCGATGCCCTCGCGTCCAATCGCGATGGTCAGCCAGCCTTCTTTTTTCTTTGTTTTTTTGAACAGGCGCATGAGCCGATAACGTCGGTACGAACGAAATGATGCGAATCAAGACTTGATTATAGACAAGACTGACTCCGGGAATCACAAAATGTCGCCGATCCGGCAAAAGCAGTGTGTCGACGTCGCATTCGCGCACCGGTAGCTGCGCCCCGAAGCTGCAAAGCGGTTAACGTAAAACGGACACGGTCGCATAAGGCGACCGTGTCCGCTGTGCCGGCTCAGGCCAGGATTACTCGCACTTGCTCAGATCCTGGGTGAAGGTCGGTGCGGCGTTCAGCGAAGCTGCCTGGGTGTAGCGCACGAAGCAGGTGCCCTCGATCGCAGCGGTAACGTTCAGCGGCACGACCGTCACGGCGCCGTTGGCGGCAGTCACCTTGTAGTCGGTGTCGGCCAGGCCGGCGGCGCGGGCGAACGGCGTATCGCCGGCCGGGTAGCCATCCTTCATCGTCATCTCGACGCCTTCAACGGTGAGCGTGGTAATGCTCGGCTTGATCAGATACTTACCGTGCGCCATGGATGAGGTGGCGGCCATTGCGCCGCGTGCCGCCTGCAGGCTGGCAGCACGTGCGTCGCCGCTCAGGCTGGCAAACTTCGGCAGCGCGGTCGCGGCCAGGATACCGAGGATCACGATGACGACGATCAGTTCGATCAGGGTGAAGCCGCCTTGCGCTTTCATTTTCATACCATTGTTCATATTTTTCTCTCCGTAAGAAGTGTGTGCGAACGACCGCTGTAGACTCTGTCGATGGGGACGGTCGTAACCCGGGCTTCCGGGCTTCCTCCCCTGAGCTCCCCACCTCGCACACTGCCGAGGGAGAGATACGCGGCAATTCTACATTGAACCTTGGGAAATTAAATGTCCTGAAGGCAAAAACTGGCGCTTTCCAGCTTATTTGCCACACTCACCCGGCTTTCGGTCGCAGCGCCGCCTGTCCCAGGTCCCAGATCGGCAGGAAAATACCGAGCGCCAACACCAGCACCATCGCGCCCAGGAACACGATCAGGACCGGCTCGATCTGGCTCGACAGGGTCTTGAGCTCGTAGTCGACCTCGCGCTCGTACATCTGCGCGATCTCGTCCATCAGGTCGTCGAGCGAACCGGATTCCTCGCCCACCGCAATCATCTGCAGCACCATCGGTGTGAATACGCTGGCCGCGGTCGAGGTGCGCAGGATGCTGTCGCCGCGCTCGACGCCGTCGCGCATCTGCTCGATGCGCATGCTCAGGTAGGCGTTGTCGGCGGTCTGCGACACCACGCTCAGGGCCTGCACGATCGGCACCCCGCTGCGCAGCGACAGCGCGAAGCTGCGCGCGAAGCGCGCCATGGTGGCCTTGTGGATGATCTTGCCGGCGATCGGCAGGCGCAGCTTGTAGCGGTCCCAGGTCAGGCGTCCCCTGGCGGTACCGGTCCAGGCGCGCAAACCCAGGAACGCCCCTGCGGCGACGGCCGCCAGCGCCGGCCACCAGGCGACCGTGAAATTGGACGCGCCGAGCAGGATGCGCGTCATCAGCGGCAGCTCGGCATTGAACGAGGCGAACACCTTGGAGAACTGCGGGATCACCCAGACGTTCACCACCGTCATCGCAATGACCATCGCGATCACGACGAAGCCCGGATAGCGCAGCGCCGTCTTGACCCGCTCCCGCATGTCGCGCTCGAACTCGAGGTGGTCGAACAGGCGCAGGAACACTTCCTCCAGGCGTCCGGTCATCTCGCCCACCTTCACCATCGACAGGTAGAACGGCGTGAACACGGCCGGATGGCGCGCCATCGCGATCGACAGCTCGCGCCCGGCGTCGAGCGACTCGCGCAGGTCCTTGATCACACGCGCGAACGACTTGCTGATCGCCGACTCCTGCAGCCCGGCCAGTCCGCGCATGATCGGCACGCCGGATTTCAACAGCGTGTAGATCTGGCGGCTGAACAGCTGCACGTCCAGCGACGTCACCTTTTTCTCGAACAGGTGCTCGCGCCAGCCGCGCAGGTCACCGCCTGCGCCGCCGGCGCCGGTGCTGGCCTTGCGCGTCGGCGTGATCTCGACCGGCGTCACGCCGGCGCCGAACAGCTGGTCGGCCACCGCCGCGCTGTCGGCGCCTTCCAGCACGCCCTGCATCAGGGCGCCGCGCGCGTCGCGGCCCTTATAAGCGAAGAACGGCATCAGCTAAGTCTCAATCATCCAGCTGGTTACTGACCCGCATCGCCTCGGCCACCGTGGTGCGCCCCTGCACCGCCAGGCTGACCGCGTGGCGGCGCAGCGTCTCGCCGCCCATCTCGGCGTGCGCCACTTTCAGGAAATGCGACGGGTCGGGATGGTTCACCGCATCGGTCACGGGGCGCGTCATCTCCAGCAGTTCGTACACCCCGGTGCGGCCGCGATACCCCGTGCCGTTGCAGTGCGAGCAGCCCTTGCCGTGGAAGAAACGGGTCGACCCGGCATGCTCGCGCAGTTCGGAGCGCAGCCAGTCGACCTCGTTCGCGGCCGGCGCGTACTCGGTGCTGCAGCTCTCGCAGATCACGCGCACCAGGCGCTGCGCCAGCACCGCCTGCAGCGAGCCGCCCACCATATAGCGCGGCACGCCCATGTCCATCAGGCGCAAGGGAGTCGAGGCAGCGTCGTTGGTGTGCAGCGTCGACAGCACCAGGTGGCCGGTCATGGCGGCGCGCAGGCCGATCTGGGCGGTTTCCTGGTCGCGCATCTCGCCCACCAGCACGATGTCCGGGTCTTGCCGCAGCGCCGAGCGCAGCACGCGCGCGAAGTTCAGATCGATCTTGTCGTTGACCTGCACCTGGTTGATGCCCGACAGCCGGTACTCGACCGGGTCTTCGACCGTGATCAGCTTCTTCTCGACCGAGTTCAGTTCCGACAACGCGCTGTACAGGGTGGTGGTCTTGCCGCTGCCGGTGGGCCCGGTGACCAGCACCAGCCCGTTGGGACGGGCCACGATCTGGCGGAAGCGCTCGACCAGGCGCGCCGGCATGCCGATCGCGTCCAGGCGCAGGTTGGCGCCGGCCTGGTTCAAGAGACGCATCACCACCGATTCACCGTACTGGGTCGGCATGGTCGAGATACGCACGTCGATGCGCTGGTTGCGCACCTTGACCGCAAAGCGGCCGTCCTGCGGCAGGCGCTTTTCCGAGATGTCCAGGTCGGCCATCAGCTTGAGGCGCAGCGCCAGCGGCGTCGCGACCTTGAGGTCGGCCTCGGTCTGCAGGTGCAGCACGCCGTCGATGCGGAAGCGGATCTGCAGCCGGCCGTCCTGCGGCTCGATGTGGATGTCCGAGGCGCGCACCTGGGCCGCGTCGTCGAACACCGATTGCAGGAGTTTCACGATCGGCGCTTCTTCCAGTCCGGGGTTGGCGGCCAGCGCGCCGAAGTCGATCGATGCGTCGCCCAGGTCGGCCTCGACCTCGCGCGCCAGGCCGGTGATCTCGCCGGTGCGGCGGTAGATGCGGTCGATCGCGCCCAGTACTTCGGTCTCGTTGACCACCGCCAGTTCGACCGCCTTCTTGAGCAGGCGCGCGATCTCGTCGTAGGCGAACAGGTCGGTCGGGTCCGACACGCCCACCAGCAGCGTCTCGCGCCGGTCTTCCAGCACCAGCGCGCGGAAACGCCGCGCCGCGGTCTCCGGCAGCAGGCGCACCAGGTCGGCGTTGATGTTGTAGAACTTGAGGTTGATGTAGGGGATGTTCAGCTGGCGCGCCAGCGCGCCCGAGATCTGGTCTTCGGTCACGAAGCCGCTCTCGACGAAGACGCGCCCCAGTTTGCGGCCGGTACGCTTCTGGTCGGCCAGCGCCTGCTCGAGCTGCTCCTCGCTCAGGAGTTTCTGCTGCATCAGCACTTCGCCGAGGCGGACTTTTTCTGGCCTTGCCATGCTTTCCCCTACCGTTGTTTCTTGAGGGGTCGATTTTATGCCAGAAAGCATCAAAATTAACGTTTGGCATCATCAATCCTTTGCACTGGTGTTGCCGCCATGCCGCGCCGGCGCTGCAGCCGACGCCAAAAATGTCAAACCGCCATGTTGCGGCGTAATGACGGCCTCGACCGTCAGCGGCGCCACAATGCTATGCGGCAAGGGTAAGGTTCGCTACCATGACGGGTGGGCGCGTTTTGCCGTCCCGCACCTTTACCCTCTACCGGAGCCCCCTTGTCGTTCGCCCGCCTGCCATTGCCCTCGATCCGCGCCAAGCTGTACGTGCTGGTGCTGGCATGCGCGCTGCCGATCCTGGTCGGCTACTTCTTTCTGGCGCGCGACGCCGCGCTGCGCGAGCGTGCCCACGTGGCCAGCGACGCCCAGACCGTGGCCGAGGTGCTGGCGGCGGCGGTCGACCGCGACATCGAGAGCGGCGAGACGGCCGCGCGCGTGCTGGCCAGTACCGCGATGGTCGACAACGGCGACCTGGAGGCGGTGCACCGCGTCACGCGGCGCATGCTGCGCCCCGAATTCCCGGCCCAGGCCTTCGTGCTGAGCGCGCCGGACGGCACCCCGCTGGTGAATACCCGCTACCCGTTCGGCTCCAGCCTGCCGCGCAGCGGCAACGAAGACGACATCCGGCGCGTCGGGGCCACCGGCGACACGGTCGCTTCCAGCCTGCACCGGCTGGACGCCGGCGGCCAGTTCGCGCTGTCGGTCGACGTCCCGGTGTGGAAGGACGGCAAGGTGCGCTACGTGCTGTCGGTGCACCTGCGCCCGCGCCGCATGGCCGGACTGCTCGACAGCCAGCACCTGCCCGAGGGCTGGGTGGCCGAGATCTACGACCGCCGCCACCAGATGGTCTCGCGCAGCGCCGACGCCGGCAAGCACCTGGGCGCGCCGATGATTGCCGCGCTCGACGAGGCGGCCGGCACCCACGACACCGGCAGCGTGCGCGTGGAAGACGCGGCCGGCAATCCCGGCTACGCCGCCTTCGCCCGCTCCACCGCGCACGGCTGGGTGGTGGCGATCCGCTATCCCGAGGACGCGGCGCGTGCCCTGCTCGGGCAGTCGCTCGGCGCCACGCTGGCGGTGGTCGGCGCCCTGCTGGCGATCAGCCTTGGCCTGGCCTGGGCACTGGGCGGGAACATCGCGCGCTCGGTGCAGTCGCTGGCCGAGCCGGCCGAGCGCCTGGGGCGCGGCGAGCCGCTGGTGCTGCCCCCGAGCGACATCCGCGAAGTCGATGCGGTGGCCAACGCCCTGCGCCAGGTCGACGCCGAGCTGCAGGACTACCGCAACGGGCTGGAGTCGCTGGTGGCCGAGCGCACCCGCGAGCTGGAACGCTCCAAGGCCCAGCTCGAGACGGTGTACGCCTCGGCCCCGGTCGGCCTGTGCTTCATGGACACCGAGATGCGGGTGGTGATGGTCAACGACTACCTGGCCGACATCAACGGCCGGCCGGCGCGCGAGCACGCCGGGCGCGCCCTGTCCGAGATCCTGGGGCCGCTGGGCGAGGAATACGAACAGTGCTACCGGCGCGTGGCCGAGACCGGACGGCCGATGGTCGAAGTCGAGTCCAGCGCCGAGGCGCCCAGCGCGCCGGGCCACATGCGCCACTGGATCGCCAGCTACTTCCCGGTGTACGGCCCGGACGCCACCCTGGTCGGGGTCAGCGCGGTGGTGCTCGACATCACCGAGCGCAAGCTGTTGCAGCAGCGCGAACGCGACCACCAGGAGATGTTCCGCGCCCTGTTCGAAGCCTCGGGCGACGCCCACCTGCTGGTGGCCTACGGCGCCGGCTACGTCAGCGCCAACCAGGCCGCGGCCACCCTGTTCGGCTTTGCCGATCCGCAGGCGCTGCAGGACGAATCGCCGGCCAGCCTGTCGCCGCTGCTGCAGCTGGACGGCCGCCCCAGCAGCGAAGCGGCGCTCGACTATATGCGCTGCGCGCTGGAACAGGGCCGCGCCGCCTTCGAGTGGCTGCACCAGCGCGTCGACGGCGCCGTGTTCCATGCCGACGTGCTGCTCACGCGGGTCGACATCGGCGGGGTCGGCATGATGCAGGTGACGATCCGCGACATCAGCACCCGGGTCGCGGCCGAAGCCGCGCTGCGCGCCACCGGCGAGCAGCTCAAGGATGCCCTGCACCAGGCGGAACAGGCCAGCCGCGCCAAGGGCGAGTTCCTGGCCAATATGAGCCACGAGCTGCGCACGCCGATGAACGCCATCGTCGGCCTGGCGCGCCTGCTCGAAGAAGGCCAGCTCGGTCCGCGCGAGCGCAGCTACGTGGCGCGCATGCGCACCGCCGCCCGTTCGCTGCTGGGCATGCTGAGCGACCTGCTCGACTTTTCCCGCATCGAGGCCGGCCAGCTGACGCTGGAAGCGATCCCGTTCCGGCTCGACGACGTGCTCTCCAGCGTCGCCGTGCTGAGCGCCCCGGGCGCCTGGGCCAAGGGCGTGGAGCCGGTGTTCGCGTTCGACCCCGGCGTGCCGGCGCTGCTGCGCGGCGACGCCCTGCGCCTGGAACAGGTGCTGCTCAACCTGTTCGGCAACGCCATCAAGTTCACCGACCGCGGCGAGATCGTGCTCGCCATCGCGCTCGCCGCCCGTGACGGCGACACGGTGCGCCTGCGCTTCTCGGTGCGCGACACCGGCATCGGCATCGCGCCCGAGGCCCAGGCGCGCATCTTCGAAGTCTTTACCCAGGCCGACAGCTCCACCGTGCGCAAGTACGGCGGCGCCGGCCTGGGCCTGTCGATCGCGCGCCGCCTGGTGCAGCTCAGCGGCGGCAGCCTGGCGCTGGAGAGCGAAGCGGGCGCCGGCGCCACCTTCCATTTCGAGCTCGATTTCCCGGTGCTGGAAGATGCTCCCGCCGTGGCTGCCGGCGCGGATGCGCCGCTGGTGCTGGTGGCCGACGACAACGCCAGCGCGCGCCAGGCCCTGGCCGCCGCCTGCGCCGCTTTTGGCTGGCGCGTCGACACGGCCGACGGCGGCCAGGCCGCGCTCGAACGCATGGGCGCGGCGCGTTACGACTACGCCTTCCTCGACAGCGCGATGCCGGGCCTGGACGGCGTGGCGCTGCTCGCCGCCGCGCGCCGGCAGATCGGCGGCGCGCTGCCGCGCGTGTGCCTGCTGGCCGCCGATCCGGAACTCGAGCACTACGCCGAACTGGCCGCCGAGCTGGGCGTGGCCACGGTGCTGGGCAAGCCGTTCACCGCCGCCACCCTGCAGGCGGCGGCCGCGCGCCTGCAGGGTGACAGCGCCTCCCCGGGGATGCCACCGCCGGCGCTGGCGGCCACGCCGCTGGCCGGCAGCCTGCCCGGGCTGCGCGTGCTGCTGGTCGAGGACAACACCATCAACCAGGAAGTGGCCAGCTACATCCTGGCGCGCGCCGGCGCGCTGGTGGCGATCGCTGGCAACGGCCAGGCCGCGCTGTCCATGCTGGGCGAGCATGCCGACTACGACGTGGTGCTGATGGACCTGCAGATGCCGGTAATGAACGGCTTCGAGGCGGCGGCCGCGATCCGCGCCGCCGGATTGACCTTGCCGATCGTGGCGATGACCGCCAACGCCCTGGACGAGGACCGCCGGCGCTCGCTGGCGGCCGGCATGCAGGCGCACCTGTCCAAGCCGATCGACGTCGACGAGCTGGTGGCCACGCTGTCGCGGCTGGCGCCGCCGGCGCAGCCTGGCGCCACGCCGGTTCCGGCCCTGCCGGCGCCCCTGCTGCCGGCGCCGGCGGCCGCCGACGCCCCGGTCGACATCCCCGGCATCGACCTGGCCTCGGCCCTGCCCCGTTTCGCCGGCAGCGTCGAGCGCTTCGTCGACCTGTTCGTGCGCTTCGCCGACAGCCAGGGCGCGACCTTCGCCGAACTGCGCCAGGAAGCCGAAGCCGGCAACCGCAACGCCGCCTGGCAGCTGGCGCACCGCCTGCGCGGGGTCACGGCCAACCTCGGCGCGCTGGACGCGGCGCGCGCCGCCCAGGCGCTGGAAGGCGCGCTGCACGATGCCGATGCCGGCACCGTGCTGCTGCGCGTGGCCGAGCTGGGGCGCGCGCTCGAGGTGCTGGCCGGGTCGGCGCGCCAGCTGGCGCGTCCGGTCGCGGACATGGCTGCCGAAGCAGGTGCCGGCTTACCCGGCGCGGGTGACGGCGCCGCACTGCACGAATCGCTGGCACGCCTGCGCCACCTGCTGGAGAATAACAATATGAAGGCGCTGGCCGACGCCGACGCCCTGCGGCCGCTGCTGGCGGCCGAAGCGGGCGCCGAGGCCGCGAACGCGCTGTTCGACGCCGTCGCCACCCTGCGCTTCGGCGAAGCGCTGCGCCTGGTGGATGGATTGATGAAGGAGACGTGATGAGCTGGACCGAAATGGCCCTGAACGGCCGCATCCTCGTGGTCGACGATGCGATGGAAAACGTCCAGATCCTGCACGCGGCGCTGCAGGACGAGCAGGAAGTGCTGTTCGCGCTCGACGGCGCGCGCGCGCTCGAGCTGGCCCGCACCCAGCATCCCGACCTGATCCTGGTCGACGCCGTGATGCCCGACATCGACGGCTACGCCGTGTGCCAGCTGCTGCGCGCCGCGCCCGAGACGCGCGACATCCCGGTGATCTTCGTCACTGCCCTGAAAACCCCGGAAGACGAGACCCGCGCGCTGGAAGCCGGCGCCGCCGACTTCATCACCAAGCCAGTCAATGCCGCTGTGGTGCGCGCGCGCGTGCGCACCCAGCTCACCGTCAAGCGCCAGGCCGACGCCCTGCGCGCCCTGACCCTGACCGATCCGCTCACCGGCGTGGCCAACCGCCGCGCCTTCGACGAACGGCTGGAAGCGGAGTGGCGCCGCTGCGCCCGCGCCGGGCTGCCGGTGGCGCTGATCCTGGTCGACGTCGACCACTTCAAGGCCTACAACGACCATTACGGCCACCAGGGCGGCGACGCCTGCCTGGTGCAGGTGGCGGCGGCGCTGCGGCGCGGCGCCGGCCGCACCCACGACCTGGTCACGCGCTACGGCGGCGAAGAGTTCGCGATCCTGCTGCCGCAGCTCGACACGCTCGGCGCCGAAGGGGTGGCGCACCGCCTGCTGGAAGAGCTGGCCCAGCTCGATCTGCCGCACGCGGCTTCGCCAACCGCCCCGCACATCACGGTCAGCATGGGCCTGTGCAGCATGGTGCCGCGCGAAGGACAGGGGCACGAGGCCCTGTTCGCGGCGGCCGACGCCCTGCTGTACCAGGCCAAGGCCGGCGGGCGCAACCAGTACCGGATGGCGGACGACGCCGCGTCCATCGCGGCGCGCTGACGCCGTCGGGACGCACGCGGCAACGACACCTCATACGTAGGCGCGGAACAGGAATTCGGCCACGCACACCGGCTTCGGCTGGCCTTCGGCCTCCAGCGCCGCTTCCCAGGCCAGCTGCCAGCCGCCCGCGACCGGTTCGGCGCGGCGCAGCGTCCAGCGCGCGCACCCGGCTGCCGGCCGGCAGCGGCGCCGGGAAGCGCACCTTGTCCAGGCCATAGTTGACGCCCATGCGCATGCCCGCGATGGTGACGGCGTCGGCCAGCATCGCCGGCAACAGCGCCAGCGTCAGGAAGCCGTGCGCCACCGGCCGGCCCCAGGGCGACTCGCGGCGGCAGCGTTCGGGATCGTTGTGGATCCATTGATGGTCGTCGGTGGCGTCGGCAAAGGCGTCGATGCGCGCCTGGCCGACCTCGAACCAGCCGGACAGCGCCACCTCGGCGCCGACCAGCGGCGCCAGCGCATCGAGCGCGATGGTGGTGGTGCTCATGCGGATTGCGAAGCCCGGCGCCACCAATCGGAACGGCGTCGACGATCCCCGTGCGGACACCCGGCACGGTTCGGCAAAAACGCTGAGGGAGAAGAAGAAAAAACGCGGACCAGGCCGGCGAAAGCCGGGTCC
Organism: Massilia sp. YIM B02443; assembly: GCF_030411955.1. Taxonomy (GTDB): domain Bacteria; phylum Pseudomonadota; class Gammaproteobacteria; order Burkholderiales; family Burkholderiaceae_D; genus Telluria. The sequence continues at coordinate 21,508 of NZ_JASNRA010000020.1, read as the reverse complement.
CCGCCGGAGTTCAGGACCATGTCATATCCGGGAAAGTCACTGCGTGGCAGCTATGGTTCCCGGAATTGTACCTGAATGATGTACGCCGCCAAGCAAGCCAGGCGGTGGGTGCCCGCGGGCGCCTGCCATGACGGCGCCCGCGGTGGTCAGTACAGTCGTTGCGTCTGTACTGAACGACGTGCAGTGCCGCTCAGCGCTTGCTGCGACGACGGCTCAGCGAACCGGCGCCAACCAGGCCGGCCAGCATCAGAGCCACGGTGCCCGGTTCCGGCACGGCGGCGATCTGGTCAGGCAGGGAGATGATCGGATCGGCCGCAGGCAGGGCGACGTTGCCGCCGCCGGTACCGGTGCCCGGCTGGGTCGCATTGCCGCCACCGGTGCTGCCGCCGGCGTTGCCACCAGTGCCGCCGCCGATCACGACGCCGCCGCCGATGGCGCCACCGCCACCGACTGCGCTGCCACCACCGACTGCGCCGCCACCACCGACTGCGCCCCCGGCGCCCGGGATTGCCGCACCGGCGCCAGGGGTGGCGCCAACCACGATCTTGACGCCGTCGCCGTCGTTGATGACCGAGGTCGAGTTGCCGTAGCGTGCAGCCAGCAGGCCGTTGCCGGCGCTCAGCACGTAGCTGGCGTCGATGCCTTGTTGGACGAACAGTTTCTGGGCGTCGCTCGACGACATGTAGGCGCTGGTGTTGCCGACCAGGGTCGAGGTCAGGGCGGCGCTGTTACCCGTGCTGTGAGCGATGCCGCCGACGAGGCTGACATCGGCGCCGAGCACGCCCGAGCCGATGATGTTGGTGCCGTTGGCGGTCCAGCCGTTGACGAAAGTGGGTTGCGACGCGGTGCTGACCACATCCGCTTGGGCAGCGCCGGCGCTTGCCAGCAGAGCAGCAACAACAAGGTGGCGAATTGACATGGGAGAAACTCCTAAGATAAGTTGGCGTTATTCTTTTTACAACTACAATTAATCGTAGCATAATGCCAAAAACCTTAACTTTTCTCAGGAGTCGAACCGTGCGTGCGCCCGTATTGTTGAGTTATAGCATGGACATGCCAAATAAATATTATAAGAAGTATATTTATCTTGCATTTTGTACTGACACGGAAAAGCATCCATCCAGTTGTCCGTGGAATCGCCTGCAAGACTTTTTACGCGTGAACGGTGCTTTTGATGCATTTTCGCTGCATGCCGAAAAGCAAGCGCAGTGCAGACGCTCAATCCCAAGAAAAACGGCCGCATCCAAGGGGATGCGGCCGTCCGCCGACAGCACCGGCCGGCACACCATGCGCCGGCCTCGCTGCACGATCAGTTGGCTTTCGCCGTCGCGTTGGTCATGTACGGCATGGCGCGCAGGGCCAGGCGGGTATCGGTCTTCAGCATGCCGGCCTCGTCGGCCAGGATGTTGGCCGCTTCCTGCAGGATCACGTCCTTGGCATCCTTGGCCGCCTTCTCGGCCGCCAGTTCCGCCGCCAGGTTGCGCTCGTCCGCCTGCAGGCCGTCGTCCTGGCGCGGCGTGCCGCGCAGGGCCACCACCGATTTCTCGGCCTTGGTCGGATCCGGCGCCTCGGCGCGCTTTTCCTTGCTGCCCGGGCCGGTAGCCGGCTCGTCCGGCGTGGCCGAATTGCCGGCCAGGCGCGCTTCGCGCATCTTGGAACGGGCATCCTGGGCGTCGCGTTCCTTGCGGCGCACCGCTTCGTTCAGCGAGATCGCGTTTTCCTTGCGCAGTTTCAGCACCTCGGCGATGTCTTCCTGCAGGAACTGGAAATCCTTGTCCTTGGCGATACGCGCTTCGTGACGCTTCTGCAGCGGACCGACCAGCTCCTTCAGGTCGCCCAGCGGCATGTACTGCGCCGGCTTGATCGACACCCACGGCAGCGCGTTGTCGTACGACGATTCGCCGAAATTCTCGATGTCGGCCAGCACCGGCAGCTTGATGTCCGGCGTTACGCCGCGCAGCTGGGTGGTGCCGCCATTGATACGGAAGAACTGGGCGATCGTCATCTTCAGCTCGCCGTAACGCATCTTCTCGTTCGGTGCAAAGCGGTCGAGGTCGATCAGGGTCTGCACGGTGCCCTTGCCGAAGCTCGGTTCGCCGATCACCAGGCCACGGCCGTAATCCTGGATCGCGGCCGCGAAGATCTCGGAAGCCGAGGCCGAACCGCGGTTGATCAGCACGCCCATCGGACCGTCCCAGGCCAGTCCGGCCCTGGTGTCGCTCTCGACTTCGACCCGGCCTTCGGCGGTGCGCTGCATCACCACCGGGCCCTTGTCGATGAAGAGACCAGTCAATTCAATTGCCTCGGTCAGCGAACCGCCGCCGTTGTTGCGCAAGTCGATCAGAACATTGTCCACCTTCTCTTTCTTGAGTTCGGTGAGGATGCGCTCGACGTCGCGGGTGGCGCTGCGGAAGTCCTTGTCGCCGCGGCGCCGCGCCTCGAAGTCGAGGTAGAAGGTCGGCAGCGAGATCACGCCGATGCGGCGCTCGACGCCGCCTTCCTTGACCTTCATGATCGATTTCTTGGCGGCCTGCTCTTCCATGCTGATCTTCTTGCGCACCATCGACACCGCCACGTGCTTGGCGTCGACGCCGCCGTCGCCCGGGATCACGTCCAGGCGCACGGTCGAGCCTTTCTCGCCGCGTACCAGCGCCACCACGTCGTCCAGGCGCCAGCCCAGCACGTCGGTGAACGGGCCGTTGCCCTGGGCCACGCCGACGATGCGGTCGCCCACCTTCAGCTTGCCCGACTTGTCGGCCGGGCTGCCCGGCACGATTTCGCGGATCACGGTGTAGTCGTCGCGCGATTGCAGCACGCAGCCGATGCCTTCCAGCGACAGGCGCATGGCGATGTCGAAGTTGTCGGCCGAGCGCGGGCCCAGGTAATTGGTGTGCGGCTCGATCGCGGTGGCGTACGCGTTCATGAACATCTGGAACACGTCTTCGTTGTTGAGCTTGCGGATGCGGCTGACGTAGTTCTCGTAGCGCTTATCCAGCGTCTCGCGGATCGCCTTGTCGTCCTTGCCGGCCAGTTTCAGGCGCAGCCAGTCGTTCTTGACGCGCTTCCTCCACAGGTCGCGGATCTCGTCCTCGCTCTTGGCCCACGGGGCTTTTTCGCGGTCGAGCTGCAGGGATTCGTCGGTATTGAAATCGAACTTGGTCTTGAGCAGGCCGCGCGCATACGCCATGCGCTCGGCGAAGCGCTGCTGGTACAGGTTGTAGATCTCGAACGGGACCGTCAGGTCTTCGTTGTTGATCGCGTCGTCCATCCTGGTGCGCTGCGGCGCGAAGCGATCCAGGTCGCCCTGCACGAAGTACAGCTTTTCGCTGTCCAGCGAATCGAAGTAGTTGTCGAAGATCTTGACCGACATCGCGTCGTCCAGCGGCACCGCCTTGTAGTGGTAGCGGCCCAGCACGCGCGAGGCCCACAGCGCGGCCTGGGTCTGGGCGGCGATCGGCTTCATCTGGGCTGCGGCAGGCGTGCCGCCCGGGTTCGGCTTGGCGGGCTTGGCAGGTTCGGCCGGCTTGGCGGGCGCCGCCGGCTGCACGACGGCAGCCGTCTTCTCGGGCTGCGCGGTCACCACATGGGCCGACATGGCAAATGCCACGGCGGCGATGAGCACGTGCTTCTTCATTCTATGTTTCTCCGAACGGGGATCCTGTTGCGGTTCCGGGACGCGGGCGGCAAGCCCGACGTTCCGCGCTTTGCGGTCCATTCTACAGGATGAAGCAGCGGTGCAGAGCCGGCTTACCCCTGTTGAATATGGTCGAAAGCGAAATATTAAGGCTGGCGTAAGTCAGCCGCGACCGGCTAGTGCGCCTCGATTCATCCATTTACGAGACCGAGCAGCGCATCGCGGCACGTCCATAGCGCACCAAGCCCCGCCAGCAGCGGCGCCCACGGCCACGAGCGCGCCGCCAGCTTCCAGTCCACCGGGGACGGCCAGAACGACAGGAACTGCGGCGCCAGCACCAGCATCAAGGCCAGGTCGAGCGGCTCGAACACCCAGCCGTGGCGGGTGCGCCACCAGGCCACGGCGAACGGGAGCAGCAGCACCAGCAAGGGCGCCAGCGCCGCCGGGGCAGCGTTATACCAGCGCAGGTTGGCGAAGGTGACCGAGCCCAGCTCCCAGTTATGCCCCCGCCCTTGCGCACCCTTGGCACGCTTGATGCGGCGCGGGATCACGCTCATCCCGATCGGCTCGGCATTGGTCAGCAGGCCGGCCGAGAAATGCGCCAGTTCATGGAACAGCGTGCCGACCGCGGTGAACACGAAGAAGCCGGGATGGGCCGCGGCGCCGATCCATAGCAGCAGCGCCAGCGCCATCGACGGCGCCAGGTACAGCAGCATGTCGAGGACCGATGGGGCCTGGGCGCAAGCCAGCGCCGGGAGCCAGGCGCTGCAGGAGAGCAGCGACGCCATCGCGAGTTACTTGGCGTAGAAGCAGCGCCCGCAGGCCTGGCGGTAGCTTTCGTTGCCGCCGATGCTGACCTGTTCGCCTTCGCGGATGCGGCGGCCCTGTTCGTCGACGCGGATGTTCATGGTCGCCTTCTTGCCGCAGGTGCAGATGTTCTTGATCTCTTCGATGTCGTCGGCCAGCGCCAGCAGGTAGGCCGAGCCGGGGAACGGTTCGCCGCGAAAATCGCTGCGCAGGCCGTAGCAGATCACCGGCACGCCGCGCACCTGGGCCAACTGGTGCAGCTGGCCGACCTGGGCGGTGGAGAGGAATTGCGATTCGTCGACCAGCACGCAGGCGACGTCCGGCACGGTTTCGAGGAAGCTGGTGTCGGCATCGAACACCTCGGCGCTGCGCTGGGCGCCCAGGCGCGAGGTGATCAGGCCGACGCCGTAGCGGTTGTCGATCGCGGCCGTGTACAGCTTGACCTGCTGGCCCTGCTCTTCATAGTTGTGCGCGACCTGCAGCAAGGCGGTCGATTTGCCGGCGTTCATCGCCGAGTACCTGAAATAGAGTTTGGCCACTGCCTGTCCTGCCTTGCCGAGTGCGTGAAAACCGCGTGAGATGGTGAAACGAAGTGCGGGATTATATCAAGCAGGAAACTGTGGCCGCCAGCGCTGAATGCGGGGCCAAGGCCGCAGTTCAGCCAATCGGCTGCGCCGGGTTGCCCGCCACCTGGCTGCCCGCCGCCACATCGTGCGTGACCACGCTGCCGGCGCCGACGATGGCGTCGTCGCCGATCGTTACGCCCGGCAGGATGATGGCGCCGCCGCCGATCCAGACATTGCGTCCGATCGTCACCGCCCTGCCCGATTCGAAGCCGGCACGGCGCAGCGACGGGTCGCGCGGATGCTCGGCAGTATAGATGTGCACGCCAGGACCGATACGGGTATCGTCGCCGATCGTGATCGGCGCCACGTCGAGAAATACGCAATCGAAGTTGATGAACACGCGCGCGCCCAGCGTGATGTGCCAGCCATAGTCGCAGTGGAACGGCGGACGCAGCGTGGCGCCCTGCCCGGCGCGCGCAATGCGTTCGAGCAGCAGCGTGTGCCAGCTGGCGGGGTCGCCCAGCGCCGCGTTGTAGCGCGCCAGCCAGGCGCCGGTGGCGGCCTGTTCGGCACGCAGTTCCGGATCGCTGGCGTGGTATTGCATCCCGGCCAGCATCTTCTGCTTTTCAGTCAAATCCATGGTTTCCTTTACATTCCCGGATGGTACTTGCGTTCCAGCTTGCGTTCGATGTCTTCCTTGTAGAACAGCACGTCCTTGAATTCGCCGCGCGCATACATCGCGGCCTGGTCGTCGAAGTGCGGCGACTTGGGGTCGCTGCTCTGGCCACCGGCCAGGATACTCTTGGCGCGCACTTTCGGACCGAACTCGACGGCAGCGACGAAGCTGTTGCCGCGATCGCCGTAGATGCGCTTGGTCTTTTGCTTGGCCACCATGCCGAACGAGGCCAGCGAGCCCCAGTTGGCCGACGGGAAAGCCACCGGCCAGCTCGGCTTGCTGTCGTCGTATTGCTGGTCGACGTCGCCGCTGATGCGCTGGAAGCGGTTGATCTCGCCCCATGGCGTACGCCAGCTGCCGAAGTCGGCGGTCAGCTTGTCGGACGCTCGCACCAGCGCATCCAGGCGCTCAGCCGGGCTCAGGCGCTCGCCGATGTAGTCCACGACCGGAATGCGCTCGGCCCGCGCGCGTGCACCATGCTGCTTCACCATTTCCTGGCCCCAGTAAATCGCGAGCGAAGTCGGGACCGAGTCGGCGGCGTAGCGCATGTTCCAGCCGCGCAGCGCGGCGATCTGCCCGGCCAGTCTGGCCTGGCGCGGATCGCTCGCGTGCAGCGCCTCGTGGTCGGCAACCACCTTCGGCACCAGCGGTTCGAAGGCTTGCAGGCGGGTGTCGTAGGACGCCGCGATCAGGCTGTCGATGGTCACGCCCTTGTTTGCCTGCACTTCCTTGAACACGCGCGCCGCGTTGCGCCCGCGTGCGTTCTCGGGCAGCGACCACATGTAGGCCGGATAGTTCTTGCACACCGGGCTGCTGGCGCCGGCGGCGGTGCACGGCCAGTTATTCGTGTTCAGCAGGTAGCCGCTGGCCGGGTTGAACAGGGTGATGGTGTCCTGGATCGCGTGCAGGCCCTGCCATTCGGTGGCGGGGGTGCTGCCATCGACCGGACGGGTCCAGTCATAGGCCGGGTTACGCTTCGGGATGAAATTGCCGTGGAAATAGGCGATATTGCCCTTGGCATCGGCGTATACCGTGTTGTTGGACGAATTGGTGCGCAGCTCCATCGCCTTGGTAAACGCGGCGAAGTCGCGCGCCTTGGTGCGGATATACGACTGGGTCAGCGCCTTGAGCGGCTCGTCCATCATCCTGACCGACACCCATTTGCCGTCCTGGCTGCGCACCACCGGGCCGTGGTGGGTGAAGTATGCTGTGACAACGCGGCTGGACATTGTTCCGTCAGTCTTCTTATATGGCAGCGCGATCGGCACCGCGCGCAGCGGGCGCTGTTCCTTGCCGTACCGGTAGAAGAACTTGCCGTCGCGCTCGGTCACCGTTTCCAGGTACTCATCGATCACGTCACCGCCGCCCGAGGTATGCATCCAGCCCAGCTTGTCGTTGAAGCCCTGGTAGATGAAGAACTGGCCCCAGGTCACGGCGCCATAGGCGTTCAGGCCCTGCTCGCTCACCATGTGGATTTCTGGGCGGAAGTAGAACGAGGTGTGAGGGTTGATCATCAAGAGCGCGTGGCCGCTGGCGGACAGCCTGGGCGCGATCGCGAAGCCGTTCGAGCCGCGCGGCTCGGTGTCGAAACCCTTGTCCAGCCCTGCCACTTTTTGCGCGGCGGCGTGTTGCGGCTTGCCGTAGAAGGCTTCCAGGTCTTTCAGTTCGATCGACTCGATGTCGCCGCCGATGCTGCCCTCGCTGAAGGTCAGCGCCATCCAGGGCTCGAAACGGGTGATCAGCTTCGGCTTCACTTCCGGATGGGTGTACAGATAATAGTTCAGGCCATCGGCGAAACCGATCATCAGCTGCTTGAGCCATTCCGGGCTGGCGGCATATTTGGCGCGCATATCGTCCGACTGGATGTACAGCTTCATGCGCAGGTCGCGCCAGATTTCACCCTCGCCTTCGACCTCGGCCAGGCGTCCCATCGCATTGATGTAGTTGAGTTCGACGCGATTGAAATCGTCCTCGGCCTGGGCGTACAGCATGCCGAACACGGCGTCGGCGTCGGTCTTGCCGAACACGTGCGGGATGCCCCATTTGTCGCGCATGATCGTCACCGCCCCCGCCGTCTTTTTCCAGCGCGCGATTTCTTCGGCGCTGAACGGTTTCTGGGCGGCGCCGGCAACCACCGGCGTCTTCTTCGGCGCAACGGCCTGCGGGGACGCGCTGGCGGTAGCGCCGAACAGCATGGCGCCGGTCAGGAGTGCAATGGACGAGCGTGACAGGGGCATCTTTTTTTCTCCGTGTTATGCGCCGTGCCGGATCAGGCGTCGTCGAGACCGGCGTTGATCAGGCGCTGCTTGAGGCGTTCGTTCTCGGTCAGCAAGGTCGCCATGCGGTCCTTGAGCGCGGCAATCTCCTTGCGCAGCGAGGCGACGTCGTCGCCGCCGCCTTCGGTCGCTTCCTTTTCCTTGCGCGGACGGGTCGCCATCTTCTGCTCGCGCACCTGGCGCGCGGCCTGCTGCAATTCCTTGCGCCCGCCGGCCACGGCCGCGATCTGCGCTTCCTGCGGCAGCTGGGCGACATTCGCGGCGGCATTGATCGAGATGGCGCCGGTGCGCACCGCCTCCACCAGCTGCGGCGTGGCCGCCTTCTGGATGCGTTCGATCTGGCTGATGGTATTGCTCGACACCCGCGCCGCCTTGGCCACCTCCTCGCGCGTGTTCCACGGCGGCGGCGGGCGCGAATCGATGTCGTCCGGGCTTGGCTCGGGCGGCTCCTCGGCCATCTTCTGCGCCATGCGCGCGGTCACGATTTCTTTCTTGCGCAGGGCCAGCAGGCCGCGCTGGAAATCGGACACGCTGCGGCGCGCCAGGTGGTTGTCGATCATCCACAACATCACGTCCTCGATCGAGGCGAAGCTGTTGTTCTGGACGGTGCGGAATTCGATATTGTGCTTGCGGCAGATTTCGTAGCGGTTATGGCCGTCGATCAGGGTGTCCTGCCAGAGCACCAGCGCGTCGCGGCAACCTTCGGCCTGCAGGCTGCGCTCCAGGGCGGCGTATTCGATGTCGGTCAGCGGATCGACGAAGGAACGCAGTTCGTCGTTGATAATGATGTTCAATTCTTTTCCTCGTGCTTCACGGGCACCGCCTCGGGTTCGGGGGTGCCGTCCGGCATGCTACACCATCCCGGCAGGGGTGCCAAAACCTTGGCCCTTCCCAGTGGCCGATGATCAAGCATGTCGGGAGAGCAAAATTGCAGTTATGCTCCGGCAACAGCATGCGTGTGCTAGAATTCTGCCGCTGCCCGAATGGTGAAACTGGTAGACACCCGGGACTTAAAATCCCGTGCCAGCAATGGCGTGCCGGTTCGATCCCGGCTTCGGGCACCATCTTCAGCACGCTCGTTCCGAGCGTCTACGCAGCACTGACGCTCATCAATCCGTTTCACGTTCGACCGGTCAATCTGGCGGTTTCACTTCAGCTACGGAGTGTTCATGCGTCCTTTGCTTGCCGTGTTTCTATTCCTGTGCGTCCCTTTTGCGGATGCCCGATCTGCCAAAGACCTGGTCAAGGCTGCGCGCACCCAGGTCGGCGTGACGACGGGCTACGATCCTGCTTACCGCAAGCTCGCCTTTCCCGGCGGCGACGTGCCGCCCGACCGCGGCGTCTGTACCGACGTCGTGATCCGCGCTTACCGCAAGCTCGGCATCGACCTGCAGGCGCTGGTGAACCGCGACATGCGCGCGGCATGGTCGGCGTATCCCAAGCATTGGGGCCTGAAGTCGACCGACACCAATATCGACCACCGCCGCGTGCCCAACCTGGAAGTGTTTTTCCGGCGCCATGGCAGCGCGCTGCCGCTCAGCGAGCGGGCGGGAGACTACAAGCCGGGCGACATCGTTACCTGGCTGCTGCCGCCGCACCTGCCGCACATCGGGATCGTGGCCGACGAGCGCTCGGCCAACGGCACGCCGCTGGTCATCCACAATATCGGCGCCGGCACCCAGGTCGAGGACATCCTGTTCGCGTTCAAGATGGTCGGGCACTACCGTTACCTGCCCTTCACCTCCGCTCCCTGACTCCGCGAAAAAAAATGCCGCTGTCGCACGAAGCAGACAGCGGCCGAATCCTCAGCCATGCTGAGATGGAGACACAAGAGAACCGACCACATCGCCGGTAACGGTTATTAGTATGAGGCCATCGACCCCGCGCACAAGTGCCGGGACGGGTAATCGGAATCGCGCCGTCACGTCGGAAAATTCGTACATATTGCTTTGTCATATGATCATTGGAAATCTTTCCCAGTAGCGTTACGCAGCCACAGTCCTTTGATCCGCATCAAATTCAACCCGAACGCCGATCCCATCCGGGAATGAAGCAGCCGCGCACCGATCCAAGTAGGTAGCCATGCCGCCCGCGCGTCCTGCGCGGCCATTGGCCCACGCGCCGCTTTATCCAGGCGAAAGGAACCGGCATGTACAAGACCATCGTGGTGCACGTCGACGGCAGTCCCGAACAGGAATCGCGGGTGCGCGCCGGCGCCCTGCTGGCCAATCTGTTCGACGCCCACCTGATCGGCAGCGCGGCCACCGGCATTTCCTGGTTCGACTATTCGCTGCTGATCGGCTCCATGGGCGCGCCGATGATGCCCGAGTCCGACTTCAGCGGCATGCGCGCCGCGGTACGGGCCCGCCTGGACGAGTTCGGCACAGCGGTGCAGCGCCGCGGCGTGGCCTCGTACGAGACCCGCATGCTCGAGGACGATGCCCGTTTCGCCCTGCTGCTCGAATCGCGCTACGCCGACTTGGTGGTAGTGAGCCGCGAATCCGAACCGGTCGCCGTCCTCGGCGTGCCGGCGCAGGCCCGGGCGCTGCCGGAATACATCGCCCTGCACGGCGCGCGGCCGATCCTGGTGGTGCCGCCCGGCTGGCAAGCGCAGCACTTCCCGGGCACGGTGGTAGCCGGCTGGGACGGCAGCATGCAGGCGATCCGCGCCATCTCGGCCGCGCTGCCGCTGCTGCTGCAGGCCGATGCGGTCAAGCTCACCCTGGTCAATCCGGACGCCATGGCCGACGTCCATGGCGAAGAGCCGGGCGCCGACATGGCCCTGCACCTGGCGCGCCACGGCGTGAAGGTCGAGGTGGTGCTGGAGCAGTCGCGCGGCGCCACCGGCGACGCGCTGATGGGCGTGGCGCGGCGCGAAGGCGCCGGGCTGCTGGTGGCCGGCGCCTTCGGCCACAGCCGCTACCGCGAATTCGTGCTGGGCGGCGTCACACGGTCGCTGCTGGGCGCCAGCAGCACGCCGCTGTTGCTGGCGCACTGAGGCGATCCGCATCATGGCGCCCGATTCGCGTCCCGATTCGCGTCCCGATTCGCGTCCCGATGCGCGTCCCGATGCGCGTCCCGACCCTGCCAACAGTGAACGCCGGCTCGAAGGCAGCGCCTGGCAAGGCGGCATCCACCGCCATGCACGGGTGGCGGGCGGCAAGCATCACACCGACCTGATCCTGTGGGCGGCGCTCGGGCGCATGACCGGCCACCTGTCGCCGGCCGCGCTCGGCATGGCGTGGTTCGACTGGGCCAGTCACCTGATGATGTTGCCCGACAAGCAGCAGGAGTTGTTCATTGACGCCATGATGGGCTGGCAGCGCTGGTGGACCTACGTCACCGATCCGAGCCACCACGGCGCCGATCCGGTGCGCCCGCTGGCGCAGGACAAACGCTTCAGCGATCCGGCCTGGAACGCCTGGCCCTGGCACCAGCTGAGCCAAGCCTTTTTGATGGGCCAGCAATGGTGGCACCGCGCCACCTCCACCGTGCGCGGAGTGGCGCCGCATCACGCCGACGTGGTTACCTTCGTCGCGCGGCAATTGCTCGACGGCGTGGCGCCGTCGAATTTCGTCTCGACCAATCCGGTGGTGCAGCAAGCCACCCTCGCCAGCGGCGGCATGAACCTGGTGCGCGGCTCGCTGCGCGCCATGCGCGACGCCCACGACGCGCTGGCGGGCCGGGCGCGACCGGTCGGCTACCGGCCTGGGGTCGAAGTGGCCGTAACGCCCGGCAAGGTGGTGATGGCAAACCGGCTGGTGGAACTGCTGCGCTACGATCCGGTCACGCCGACCGTGCACGCGACGCCGCTCCTGATCGTGCCGGCCTGGATCATGAAGTACTACATCCTCGACCTTTCTCCGCAGAACTCGCTGGTGCGCTACCTGGTCGAGCATGGGCACACGGTGTTCATGGTGTCGTGGAAGAATCCACAGGCCGAAGACCGCGACCTGACCATGGACGATTACCGCCAGCTGGGCATCATGTCATCCATCGACGCCATCCTGGCGCAGACCGGCGCGCGCCAGGTGAATGCGGCCGGCTACTGTCTAGGCGGCACGCTGCTGGCGATCGCGGCGGCGGCGATGGCGCGCGACCACGATCACCGGCTGGCCAGCATCTCGCTGCTGGCGGCCCAGGTCGACTTTACCGAGCCGGGCGAACTGTCGCTGTTCATCGACGACAGCCAGGTCAGCTTCCTGGAAGCGGCCATGTGGCAGCAGGGTTACCTGGATACGCGCCAGATGGCGGGCGCCTTCCAGCTGCTGCGCTCGAACGACCTGGTGTGGTCGCGCCGGCTGCGTCACTACCTGCTCGACCTGCCCGACCAGGAAACCGACCTGATGTCGTGGAACGCCGACGCCACCCGCATGCCCTACCGCATGCATGCCGAGTATCTGCACCGGCTGTTCCTCAGGAACAGCCTGGCCAGCGCGCGCTACCTGGTCGGCGGGCGGCCGGTGTCGCTCAGCGACATCGACGTGCCGGTGTGCGCCGTCGGCGCGCTCACCGACCACGTGGCGCCCTGGCGTTCGGTGTACAAGATCATTCCGCTGACCGATACCGAGATCACGTTCATCCTGACCAGCGGCGGACACAACGCCGGCGTGGTGTCGCCGCCGGGAAGCATGCGGCGCAGCTACCAGGTGGCGGTGCATGGACATGACTCACCCTACGTCGACCCGGACAGCTGGCAGGCGCGCGTGCCGCAGGTGAACGGCAGCTGGTGGCCGGCCTGGGAAGGCTGGCTGGCGCGCCATGCCGGGGCGCAGGTGGCGCCGCCGGCGCCGCCGGCCAATGCGCCGGCCGCGCCCGGCAACTATGTGTTGCAGGCGTGACTGCGGCACGCGCGATGAACCGCACCGGCAGCCCGGCGGCCCGGCGACCCGGCAGATCATTGCGACGATGCGGAACGTCGATGGCGGCACGCATGCCTGAGTCAATGGCAGGCATCGCATGAACGCAGGACCAGCCACGGCTGGTCTTTTTTTTCGCCTCGTCATCCAGCCGCAGACCGTTCAGACTTCAAGCGAACGCGGCTCCTATCCATGCTGAACTAGAATCAAATTGACAATGGAATCACGCTCCCGCCTGTCCCGGCGCCGCGGTATTGACGCCGGGCCCGGACGCGGACCAACGCAATCGAAGAGAAGGAATCGTCCAGCATGGAACCCATCCGCGACCTCAAGCTCACCCGGCGCGACCTGCTGATCGCAGGCGCCGTGTCGGCCACCACCATGTCAGTGCCGCACGCCGGCGCCCAGCCGGCCAACGGCGCCAACGCCCCGGCCGACGCCCACCCCGGGACCGTTACCAGCAGCGTCAATTTCACCGTCAACGGCAAGCCGGTCAAGCTCGAACTCGACACCCGCACCACGCTGCTCGACGCGCTGCGCGAGCACCTGCACCTGACCGGCTCCAAGAAGGGCTGCGACCAGGGCCAGTGCGGCGCCTGCACCGTCATCGTCGACGGCCGCCGCATCAATTCCTGCCTGTCGCTGGCGGTAATGCACGATGGCGCGCAGATCACCACCATCGAAGGCCTCGGCACGCCCGACAAGCTGCACCCGATGCAGGCCGCCTTCGTCAAGCACGACGGCTACCAGTGCGGCTACTGTACCCCGGGCCAGATCTGTTCGGCCGTCTCCGTCATCGACGAGATCCGCCAGGGCATCCCGAGCCACGTCACGGGCGACCTGAACGTCAAACCTCTGCTGAGCGTCGACGAGATCCGCGAGCGCATGAGCGGCAACATCTGTCGCTGTGGCGCCTACTCGAATATCGTCGAAGCGATCACCGAAGTCGCCGGCCAGCAGAATGGAGGCAAGGCATGAAGGCATTCACCTATCAACGCGCCAGCTCGACCGCCGAAGCGGCCGCCACCGCGGCGCGCACGCCGAACGCGCGCTTCATCGCCGGCGGCACCAACCTGCTCGACCTGATGAAGCTCGAAATCGAGACACCGGCCGCGCTGATCGACGTCAACGGTCTTGGCTTCGACAAGATCGAACCGACCGATGATGGCGGCCTGCGCGTCGGCGCCCTGGTGCGCAATACCGACCTGGCCGCCGACGAGCGCGTGCGCAAGCATTACGCGGTGCTGTCGCGCGCCCTGCTGGCCGGCGCCTCGACCCAGCTGCGCAATAAAGCCACCACCGCCGGCAACCTGCTGCAGCGTACCCGCTGCCCCTATTTCTACGACACCAACCAGCCCTGCAACAAGCGCAAACCGGGCAGCGGCTGCGCCGCGCTCGGCGGCTACACGCGCCACCACGCGGTGGTCGGCGCCAGCGAGGCCTGCATCGCCACCCACCCGAGCGACATGGCGATCGCGATGCGCCTGCTCGACGCCGAAGTCGAGACCGTGCGCGCCAACGGCAGCATGCGCACCATCCCGATCGCCGATTTCCACCGCCTGCCGGGCAACACGCCGCATATCGAGACGGGCCTCGAGCCCGGCGAACTGATCGTCTCGGTGAAGCTGCCCAAGCCGCTCGGCGGCGTACACGCTTACCGCAAGATCCGCGACCGCTCCTCCTATGCGTTCGCCCTGGTCTCGGTCGCCACCGTGATCCTGCCGGACGGAACGGGCCGCATCGCCGTCGGCGGCGTCGCGCATAAACCGTGGCGCGTCGAGGCCGCCGAGCAGCAATGGACGCAAGGCGCCAAAGCCGTGGCCGACCGCCTGATGGCCGGCGCCCGCACCACCGAAGACAACGCGTTCAAGGTGCCGCTGGTGCACCGCACGCTGGCCGCCGCCATGGCGGACGCCAAGAAAGGCTGATCCCATGAAATTCACCCCACCCGCCACCAATAATCCCATCGACCGCCAGCGCCACGTCGGCCGCCCCTACGACCGCATCGACGGTCCGCTGAAAGTCACCGGCACCGCAACCTACGCCTACGAGCACCACAAGGATGTGCCGAACGCCGCCCACGGCTACATGATCGGGTCCGCGATCCCGAAAGGCCGCATCGTCAGGATCGATGCCGAGGCGGCGCGCCGCGCACCGGGCGTGCTGGCGATCGTCAGCGCCGACAGCGCCGGCAAGCTCGGCAAGGGCGAAAAGAACGTCGCCACCCTGCTCGGCGGACCGAAGATCGAGCACTACCACCAGGCGGTCGCGCTGGTGGTGGCCGACACCTTCGAGCAGGCGCGCGCCGCCTCCACCCTGGTCAGGATCGAGTACGCCGAAGAAAAGGGCAAATTCGACCTGGCCGCCAACAAGGACCGGGCCAGGAAGCCGGAAGCCGAAGGCGACGAACCGGATACCCGCGTCGGACAGTTCGAGCGCAACTTCGAGCTGGCGCCCGTCAAGCTCGACGCCACCTACACCACGCCCGACCAGTCGCACGCGATGATGGAGCCGCACGCCTCCACCGCTGCATGGAATGGCGACAAGCTCACGGTCTGGACCTCGAGCCAGATGATCGACTGGTGGCGCACCGACCTCGCCAAGACCTTGAATATGCCCAAGGAAAACGTGCGCGTGGTGTCGCCCTTCATCGGCGGCGGGTTCGGCGGCAAGCTGTTCCTGCGCGCCGACGCCGTGCTGGCGGCACTGGGCGCGCGCGCCGCCGGGCGCCCGGTCAAGGTGGCCCTGCACCGGCACCAGGTGTTCAACAACACCACCCACCGTCCCGCCACCATCCAGCGCATCCGCATCGGCGCCGGGCGCGACGGCCGCATCACTGCCATCGGCCATGAGACCTGGAACGGCAACCTGCCGGAGGGCAAACCGGAAGTCGCGACCCAGCAGACCCGCCTGCTGTACGCCGGCGCGCACCGCATGACGGCGACCCGCGTGGCCGAGCTCGATCTGCCGGAAGGCAATTCGATGCGCGCGCCGGGTGAAGCGCCGGGCATGATGGCGCTCGAGATCGCGATGGACGAGATGGCCGAAAAGCTCGGCATCGACCCGGTGCAGCTGCGCATCCTGAACGACACCAAGGTCGATCCGGAAAAGCCGATCCGCAAGTTTTCCGAGCGCCGCTTCATCGAGTGCCTGCGCACCGGCGCCGAACGCTTCGGCTGGAAGGAGCGCAATCCGAAGCCGGGCCAGCGGCGCGAAGGCCGCTGGCTGATCGGCCACGGCATGGCCGCCGCCTTCCGCAACAGCCCGGTGAAAACCTCGGCCGCGCGCGTGCGGCTTGGCCGCGACGGCGCCGTGACGGTGGAAACCGACATGACCGACATCGGCACCGGCAGCTACACCATCATCGCCCAGACCGCCGCCGAGATGCTGGGCGTGCCGCTCGAGCGGGTGCAGGTGAAACTGGGCGATTCCGACTTCCCGGTTTCGGCCGGCTCGGGCGGCCAGTTCGGCGCCAACAGTGCGACCGCCGGCGTGTACGCTGCCTGCGTCAAGCTGCGCGAGCAGATCGCCACCAGGCTTGGCGTCAACGAACGCGAGGCCGAATTCATCGACGGCAATGTGCGCGCCGGTGGACGTAGCCAGCCGCTGGCGCAGGCCGCGAGCGGCGGCGAACTGGTGGCCGAGGACAAGATCGAATTCGGCGACCTGGAAAAAAAGCACCAGCTGTCGACTTTCGGCGCCCACTTCGTCGAAGTAGCGGTGGACCCCATCACCGGCGAGACCCGCGTGCGGCGCATGCTGGCCGTGTGCGCGGCCGGCCGCATCCTGAACCCGAAGCAGGCGCGTAGCCAGGTGATCGGAGCGATGACGATGGGCGTCGGCGCCGCGCTGATGGAACACCTGGCGGTGGACACCCAACGCGGCTTCTTCGCCAACCACGACCTCGCCACCTACGAGGTGCCGGTGCACGCCGACATCCCGCACCAGGACGTGATCTTCCTGGACGAGGCCGACGAGTATTCGTCGCCGATGAAAGCCAAGGGCATCGCCGAACTGGGCTTGTGCGGGGTTGCCGCCGCGGTGGCGAATGCGATCTACAACGCCACCGGCGTGCGCGTGCGCGACTATCCGGTCACGCTCGACAAGCTGCTGGACAAGCTGCCGCTCGCAGTTTGACGAGAGGATGGCGCCGTCTTCCCGACGGCGTCCAAACGGTTTTTTACAACGCCGGCACTGCCGGCATCGTTGCATCCGCATCCGCCACCACACGGTTGCGTCCGCCACGCTTGGCCGCGTACAAGGCCTTGTCGGCGGCCTCGATCAGGGCCGCCGGATCGCTCAGGCGCGTGCGGTCATAGGCGGCCACGCCGATGCTCAGCGTCACCTGGCGGTGTACGGCGGCCGGCGCCTGCTCGAGGTTCAGGCCGGCGATGTGGGCGCGGATGGTTTCTGCAACCGACAGCGCCTGCGCCAACGTCGTGTCCGGCAAGATGGCCGCGAATTCCTCGCCGCCATATCTCGCCGCCAGGTCGGCCGGCCGCCGCAGCATGGTGCTGACCGCCTGCGCCACTGTCGCCAGGCAACTGTCGCCCTGCTGGTGGCCGAAGTGGTCGTTATACGCCTTGAACGAATCGATATCCACCAGCAGCAAGGCCAGCGCGCCATGCCCACGCTGGGCGCGGCGCAGCTCGCGCTCGAGCGCCACGTCGAAGTGGCGCCGGTTGGCGATCCCGGTCAGGCCGTCGACGTAGGAACGGGCGCGCAGCGATTCGGCATGGTCGAGCAGGCGCCGCTCGCGCTCGGCGATTCCGCTGACGTCGCGGATCTCGACCAGGCAATAGCACTCGCCGTCCTCGCGGAACGGCGTCACCGTCACCGCCTGCTCGATCGGCGCACCGTCGAAGCTGCCGGCCTGGCGCAGCGGAAACGGCGAGCGGCCCGACGATGGCGGGACATTGGTGATGCTGCCCTCGGTCAGCGCCGCCAGCACGGCGGCCTCGACCCGCGAACCGCGCAGGTTGGGAAACACGTCGAGTAGGGGCTGGCCCTGCACGCGCGCGGCGCCGCGGCCCGAACGCGGCGTCAGCCAACCGTTCCAGACCACGATGCGCGCTTCGGCGTCGAGCACGATCACGCCGCAATCGAGCAGGTTCAGGACACGGTCGGAGAGCCCGAGAGATTCTTGGATGGTTGAAATCACGGATCGCGAATAATTGGCCAACTTATTGAAGTGAGATCAATAAATTGATTTTAGGAAACTATTCGGATGATACCGGAATTCTCCGGAATTGCCAGTAGCATGGCAGACCCTAGAACGGCCCCAGCATATGCCACGCCATCGCCAGGCAGACGATGCCGACAAAGACCAGCAGGCCGTAGACGAAATACCGCATCGAGTTGGCCAGGCCGGTCACGGCGCGGTTGGCTTGCTCGTTGAGCTTGCCGCGCCGGCGCGCCCCGTTCATCAGCATCGATACGAAAATGAACAGGGTCGCGACAATCAGTACTGCTTTCATTGACTTCCTTCAGCTACTGCAATGCGCACTCAGGTGCGCACCGACACCAGCACCAGCGCCACCAGCGCCAGCAGCGACGACAGGCCGGCGGCCGCGCCCAGCCAGGCGATCCTGGTGCGCTGAACATCGACCTTGGCGATCAACTGCGCGTTCTGGTCGGCCAGGTTGGCGATCAGTTCCGAGGCCGAGCGCATCTGGTTGTGCAGGTCGATCAGCACCGCTTCGTTGTGTTCCATGCGCGCCACCACGGCGCCGAACACGTCTTCTTCACGGGCGTAGGCTTCCGGCGCCATGTCGTCGGCCGGCATCGCGCCCTGCTTGCGGTTGACCGTGTCCCACAGGCGGCGCGCGCCGCTCGCGACCTGGGGCGCGGCGTGGATCACTTCGCTCCAAGGGACGGTTTTCAATACACTCCACCAGCCTGCTGCCATACCTGCTCCTTGTCGTTTCGTTAACCGTTTAATGTTATCCCGGAGCATACCATTGCGGGACAACATGACCAAACGGCGCACGCGCGCGGCCAGCAGGCGAGCAGGCTATTCGACCAGCACGTCCATCGTCACCGTCCCGGTGGTGCCGGGCTCTGGACTGCTCTTCACGGCGCAATCGCTCAGCCCCGGCGCCAGCTTGCCGCAGGCGCCGGCCACGAAGCTGGTGTAGGCCGGCGTCGGATTCACGATCTTCACGTCCGTGAGCGTGGTGCTGCCGGTGTTGGCATACGTGATGGTGTAGGTCAGCACGGTCGACGGCATGGCGTCGAGCTTGTCCACCGCGGTGCTCAGGCTGAACGCGTCGCAGGTTTCGCAGATGCCCTTGACCGTCACCACCACCTGCCCCAGCCCGATGCCGAGCAGTTGCAGCAGCGGGTCGACCAGGCCGGTGAGGACCGGCGTGAGCACGGGCGACAGCGCGCCGGTGACGATGGTCTTGACCAGCCCGACCACGACGTCGGTCACCAGGTTCAGCAGGCCAAGGTCGAGCAGCGGGATGCGCAGGCTCAGGTTCGACACCAGGTCGTTCGCCAGCGTGCTCACGAAGGCGGTGCTGGTGCTCACCGTGCGTGTCTGCGGGAAGTTGCCCGACATCGTCACCGTGCTGGCGAACGGCGACTGGCCGCGAGCCCAGCTCTTGACCTCGATGTCGAGCACCGACAGGCCGGCCAGCGTCAGCGAACCGATCTTGCCGTAGGCCAGGTCGCGTGCCGGGTCGATCGCGCGCGAACGGTTGAAGAACACGCCGTCGTCGATCGCGCCCAGGTAGATGTCGGCCACGCCCGGCAGCGCCTGCAGCGTCACGGCGCGGCTGATGCCGTCGACCGCCTGCAGCACGCCCTCGCCGCGCGCCACTTCGGCATACACATCGAGCTGGCCGATCGCGATCGAGGTCTCGCCCAGCAGCGCGGTCAGGAGCGAAGTCACCGGCGCCAGCGTGACCAGGTCGAGCTTGAGCTTGACGCGCATGGCGGCGCTGTGGAAGGTGGAACCGGCCGGACCGCAGATGTACACGGTCGGTTCGATCACCTGGGCGTACAGCTGCAGGTTGTTGACCACGCCCAGCGCGCCCAGCAGCCCGCCGGAAACGCCGATCGGCATTGGTGTGCTCAGCACGTTGCGGCGGTTGTACAGCTGGATCAGGCCGGTGAGCATGTCGAGCGAGTTCACCGTGGTCCTGGCCAGCGCGCCGGCGTCGGCCGACACTTTCACCAGATCGCCCAGGCGCACGCTGGCGCCGGCGGCGCCCAGCTGGGCGCCGAGGGCGTTCAGCGCACTGCGCAGGCTGAGGTTCGCCTGCGCCTGCGCCTGTACGCCGAGGGCGGCGGTGACCTGGCCCAGCGTGACGTTGGCGTTCAGGGCCTGGGACGGACTCGAGACGCCGGTCTGCAGTTGCAGCTGGGTCAGGAAGGACAGCAGGTTGACGTTGCCCTGGGCCAGCGTGTTCCAGTCCGCCGCCGTCAGGTTCAGGCTGGTGCCGAGCAGGCCGCCCAGCAGCGAATTCAGGAGCACGCTCTGGGTGCTGTCGACGCTCAGCAAGCGCGGGCCGGCGGACAGGCAGGCGCCGGTGGTCGTGCACGCCGCCGCTGCCGGACGGGCGAAGCCGAGCGCCAGCACCATGAGCAGCACCGGGAATAGCGCCAGCGGGCGCAGCAGTCGGGCGATGGATGAGCGGCTGAGTTTTGTTTGCATGGCGTGGCGGGTCCGGCGGCAGGCAGTCGCGGAGTTGGTTTTGCGGGATTATTTGATCGGCACAGTATCATTGTTACCGATTCAAGAAAAGCATTTGAACAAATTATTTTCCTGAACGAAACATCAGCACCACAGCGTCCAGCCGCGTGCCGTTGTTCGGGTCCTTGCGCTACCATCGAATCATGTGTGGACGATTTGACCAGAGCCAGACGGCTCGCTACTACGCCAGCGTATTCGGCTGGGCCGACGCGCTGTACGACAGCGAGTCCGAACCGGCTTTCAATGTGCCGCCAGGGACTTATCGCCCGGTAATGCACATCCAGGACGGCGAACGCCGGGTGGACGACGTGTACTGGAGCTATCAGGCGCGCTGGGCCAGGGACAAGGTGCCGGTGACGATCAATGCCCGGATGGACAAGCTCGCCAACCGCTACTGGCGCGGCCTGCTCAAGTCGGGCCGCGCCATCGTGCCGGCCGAGGGCTGGTATGAATGGACCGGCGAAAAGGGTCACAAGCAACCCTGGCACATCCACCGCAAGGACCGCGCGCCGCTGTACATGCTGGCGCTGGCCAATTTCGGCGGCTTCACCGAGAACCGCGCCGAGGCCGGTTTCGTGCTGGTGACCGACGACGCCACCGGCGGCATGCTCGACATCCACGACCGGCGCCCGGTCGTGCTCGAAGCGCGCGACGCCGAGCTGTGGCTCGATCCTTCGCTGACGCCCGACGCGGCCCTCGAGCTGGCGCGCCGCAGCGCCCTGCCCGCCGACGCCTTCGAGTGGCACAAGGTCAGCACGCGCGTGAACCGCGCCGGCAGCGGCGGACCCGAGATCGCGCAGCCGCTCGAGGACGACGCCGAGACCGAATAGCAAACGCCCGTACGTTGTTCACGTACGGGCGTCGGCCCATCAGTCAGTCGATTGTCGCCGGGCGCCTGCCCGGCTGGCGGTGCTGGTGTTGCTTAGTGTTGATACGCGCCGAGGTCGATCGCGCCGCCGCGCGCCTTGCCATCGATGTCGGTGGCCGGCGC
>NZ_JASNRA010000002.1 GCF_030411955.1 Massilia sp. YIM B02443 | reverse complement strand
TAGCTAACCACCAATATGAGCAAGATACAAGGGTTGGCGGCGTAGCGCGGGGCCGCCGAGGCCAACCCTACGACCGGTAATCAGTCCAGGTCCGCCGCCGAATGCCGCTCGTGCACCTGGTCTTGTTCCGGCCCGAACGAGCGGTTCACCTTGCGCCCGCGGATCACGGCCGGACGCGCCGCGATCTCGTCGGCCCAGCGCTTGATGTGCTTGTACTCGTGCACCGACAGGAACTCGGCCGCATCGTACAGCTGTCCCAGCACCAGCCCGCCATACCAGGGCCAGATCGCCATGTCGGCGATGGTGTACTCGTCACCGGCCACGTAGCGGTGTTCGGCCAACTGGCGGTCGAGCACGTCGAGCTGGCGCTTGGTCTCCATCGCGTAGCGGTCGATCGGGTACTGGAATTTTTCCGGCGCGTAGGCATAGAAGTGGCCGAAGCCGCCGCCCACGAAGGGCGCCGAGCCCATCTGCCAGAACAGCCAGTTGAGGGTCTCGGCGCGCGCCGCGCCTTCTTTCGGCAGGAAGGCGCCGAACTTTTCCGCCAGGTGCATCAGGATCGAGCCCGATTCGAACACGCGCACCGGCGTATCTCCGCTGCGGTCGAGCAGGGCCGGGATCTTCGAGTTCGGATTGACCTCGACGAAGCCGCTCGAGAACTGGGTGCCTTCGTTAATCCGGATCAGCCAGGCGTCGTACTCGGCGCCGCTGTGGCCGGCCGCCAGCAGTTCTTCCAGCATGATCGTCACTTTCACGCCGTTCGGCGTGGCCAGCGAGTACAGCTGGAACGGGTGCTTGCCGACCGGCAGTTCCTGCTCGTGGGTCGGGCCCGCCACCGGGCGGTTGATGTTGGCGAAGGTGCCGCCGGAGGACGCGGGGGGCGTCCAGACTTGCGGCGGGACGTAGGTCGATTGCTCAGCCATGGGATCTCCTTGGGTTTGCCTGTTCGGTAAGATGGTCAGCAAGGCATTTTAGCCAAACGGGGCGCGGCGCGTTGGCGGAGGCCGTTTTCTCAGACGAGGCCAGCCGCGCGGCAGCAGCAGCGCCCGCTGCCTACAATGGCGAATCAAGACTGATGGGAGATGCCATGCCGATACCGATCGACGATGCCATGCTGGACGACGCGCGCCGCATGAACGCCCGGCTGGCGCGCATGCCGCGCTTCGGCATGCGCTCGCGCCTGACGCCGCTCCTGATCCAGGCATTGCTGCGCCTGTCCCAGTTCGGCGGCGACGGCAAACTGCGCCGGCGCGGCCTGGCGGTTGAGCGGCGCGTCGTCAACATGGGCGGCGTGACGGTGCCGCTGCGCATCCTGCGTCCGCCCGGACCGGCCGCGGGCGTGATCCTCGACATCCACGGCGGCGGCTGGGTGATCGGCAATGCGTGCATGAATGACGCGCTCAATGCCGGCTATGCCGAGGCGTGCAATGCGATCGTGGTCTCGGTCGACTACCGGCTGGCCACGCGCGCGCCGCTGGCGGCGCTGATCGACGATTGCCTGGCGGCCGCGGGTTGGCTGCTGGGCGATGGCCTGCCGGAAGCCGCGGGATTGCCGGTGGTGATGATCGGCGAGTCGGCCGGCGGCCATCTTGCCGCCGCGACCCTGCAGCGCTTGCAGGCCACGCCCGCGCTGTTGCAGCGGATCGCCGGCGCCGTGCTGTACTACGGCGTGTACGACCTGGCCGGCACGCCCAGCGTGCATGCGGCCGGACCGGAGACCCTGGTGCTGGACGGGCCACGGATGGCGTCCGGCCTGCGCATGCTCACGCCCGGCCTGGACGATGCGGCGCGGCGCGCGCCTGCGCTGTCACCTTTGTATGGTGGCTTGGCCGGGATGCCGCCGGCGCTGATGATTGTGGGGCAGGCCGATCCACTGCTGGACGACACGCTGGAACTGGCGCGGCGCTGGGTTGACGTGGCGGACGTCGCGCTCGAACTGCTGCCGGAAGCGCCGCACGGCTTCATCCATTTCCCGACGGCCATGGCCCGCGCCACCTGCTCTTACGCGCAGGAATGGATCCGTGCCCGCTTCGCCGCCGGGGGCATCAAGGCATCGCCTCGACTAACAAAAACGTCGAAAACTCTAGCACTATCTGCATTGCGCTAGCATTTCCTGCCACGGCGCTGGCCGCGCGCGTCCGTTCTGCCTATCCTGTCTTGCTGAGCCGTCACGTCCATCGCGGACGGCCGCCCGATAAAACCAACAGCCCGACAGGGCAATCGAGACATGAGCAACCAATCCCGCCGAGACGCTTTCAAGACCCTGCTGGCCGGGGCCAGCCTGCCGCTGGTGCCAACCGCCGCCGCCCACGCCGCCACGCCACCTGCCACCTGTGCCCCCGCCGCACCGCCCCGTTGGAAGCGCGGCATCGAAGGCCAGCGCCAGGCCGACCAGGGCGACGGCACCTTCATCAACCCGATCATCGCCGGCGACCATCCAGATCCGACCATCCTCAAGGACGGCAAGGATTACTACCTGACCTATTCCTCGTTCTATTCCTATCCGGGACTGGTGATCTGGCATTCGACCGACCTGGTCAACTGGCACCCGGTCGGCCCGGCATTGCACAAACCGCTGGGCACGATCTGGGCGGTCGATCTGTGCAAGCACAATGGCCGTTACTTCATCTACATCCCGGCCGCGCCGGACGGCAAGCCGTGGTCGATCTACGTGATCTGGGCCGACAAGATCGACGGCCCGTGGAGCGATCCGATCGACCTTGGCATCGCCGACTGCATCGACCCCGGCCACGTCGTCGGCGAGGACGGCAAACGCTACCTGTTCGTCAACGGCATCCGCAAGATCAGGCTGAGGGACGACGGCCTGGCGCTCGACGGCCAGCTGGAAAAGGCGTATCAGCCGTGGCGCTACCCGGACGACTGGGTGACCGAGAACTTCGCGCCGGAAGGCCCCAAGCTGCTGCGCCGCGGCAAATATTTTTACCTGGTGACGGCGGTCGGCGGCACTGCCGGGCCGGTGACCGGCCACATGGTGATCGCCGCGCGCTCGACCTCGGTGCACGGGCCGTGGGAGCATCATCCGGGCAATCCGCTGGTACGCTCGATGTCGACGAACGAGCCGTGGTGGTCGCGTGGCCATGCGACCCTGGTCGAAGGGCCGGCAGGGGACTGGTGGATGGTCTACCACGGCTATGAGAACGGCTACCGCACGCTGGGCCGCCAGACCTTGCTGGAGCCGATGGAGTGGACCAGCGACGGCTGGTTCCGCGCGCTCGGCGGCGACCTGTCGAAACCGCTGCCGAAGCCAAAAGGCGGTCAAGCCGGGCCGGCCGGATTCGCCCTGTCGGACGACTTCAGCCGCAACCGCTTCGGCGTGCAGTGGGCGTTCCACGATCCGGCGCCGGACGAAGCGGCGCGGGCCCAGTACACCGGCAAGGCGCTGCGCATCGCCGGACGCGGCGCGTCACCAAGCGACAGCCGGCCGCTGACCTGCGGGGTGGGCGACCGCTCGTACGAGGTCGAGGTGACGCTGGAACTGAGCGGGCAGGGCGAGGGCGGGCTGCTGCTGTTCTACAACCAGAAGGCATTCGTCGGGCTGGGCTTTGCGGCGGAGCACGTCAAGACCTTCCAGTGCGCCGAGGAACAGGGCTGGGCGCGGGTGGCGCGCAAGACCTTGCGGGTGCGGGTGCGGATGACCAACGACGAGCACGTGGTCACGTTCCGCTATTCGCATGACGAGGGCAAGACCTGGACGCTGCACGGGACGCGGATGGAGGTGTCGGGCATCCATCACAATGTGTTCGGCGGCTTCCTGAGCCTGAAGGTGGGCTTGTACAGCGCGGGGAGCGGGGTGGTGGCGTTCAGCGATTTCAAATATCGCGCGCTAGGGGCGTAGGGTTGGCGGCTTCGCCGCCGACGCGGTGATGGTTACCGGCGCCGATATCGCGCCGGATGATCTCGCTGCAAACGGCCACCGCGTCGGCGGCAGAGCCGCCAACCCNNNGGGTTGGCGGCTTCGCCGCCGACGCGGTGATGGTTACCGGCGCCGATATCGCGCCGGATGATCTCGCTGCAAACGGCCACCGCGTCGGCGGCAGAGCCGCCAACCCTACATTAAAAAGCCATTCCCCATAAAAAAACATCCCCACGTAACGCGGGGATGGCTTTTGGTAATTGGCTGGAGCGCCGACGTTACATGTATGCCGCCAGCGCACCTTTCATCTTCTTCAGCGCCGCCGATTCGATCTGACGAATCCGCTCCGCCGACACGCCGAACTCTTCGGCCAGCGTATGCAGCGTCGCGCCCGAGCCGTCGTCATTGGCCAGCCAGCGCGCTTCGACGATCCGGCGCGAGCGCGGATCGAGCTTGCCCAGCGCCGTTTCCAGGCCTTCCGACTGCAGGCGCGTCACCTGCTCGGCTTCCAGCACCCGGGTCGGCTCTTCGCGGTCCGACGACAGGTAGGCGATCGGCGAGAACTTGTCGTCTTCGTCGTCGGTCGGCGCTTCGAGTGCGATGTCGCGGCCCGAGAGGCGGGTTTCCATCTCGATCACTTCTTCGCGCTTGACGCCCAGCAGCTTGGCCAGATCGTCGACCTGGCCCGGCGACATCGCGTCCAGACCCTGCTTGTTGCTGCGCAGGTTGAAGAACAGCTTGCGCTGGGCCTTGGTCGTGGCGACCTTGACCAGACGCCAGTTCTTCAGGATGTATTCATGCATCTCGGCCTTGATCCAGTGCATGGCGTACGACACCAGGCGCACGCCCTGGTTCGGGTCGAAACGCTTGACTGCCTTCATCAGGCCGATATTGCCTTCCTGGATCAGGTCGGCGTGCGGCAGGCCGTAGCCCAGGTAGCCGCGTGCGATCGACACCACCAGGCGCAGGTGCGACAGCACCAGCTTTTGCGCGGCGTCCAGATCGTTGTTGTCCTGCAGCCGCTTCGCAAGCGAGACTTCTTCCTCGTGCGTCAGCATCGGCAGACGGTTGACGGCGGAGATATACGCGTCGATGTTGCCGAGATTGCCGGTGAAACCAAGTCCCAGAGCACGACTGCCGGCCGGAACCAATGCGGATTGTGCGGACATATTCATTTCCCTTTTAGTAATCTTGCTGCATCCTCAATGTGCCACCCAAGCTTGCTCGAAGGCACTTTTGTTACGAGTTGTTACGCTATATCACAGTGCGTGACATGGATGCTTGACTTGAATTTTCATTTGGATCGAACCATATATTAGCACTCTCCCGAGGTGAGTGCTAGAAACCGCCCATTCGCTTAAGGCTGTCCAAAGTATTGCCTTAAGGAATTAAATTGCCGTCGATTTCACTGTAGAGTAGAGCTTGCGCCTCCAGTTGATTTGACTCAAAAGTGAGCTTAAAAACACTGGAACCGCGTTGAGATACAGGTTACGGCGATAGATTCCGTGACTCTGTTGAATGGCGCACGTAGGCAGGGGGCGCTCTGTAGGAGTTTTGCGCACGCGTGCGTAGGGAGGAGCGGCAGTGCCGTAGGATTCGCCGCGGACGACAAGGCGCCGGCGGGATCGGATAAAAGGGAGGCAGCCACACACGATGGCCGCCTCGCCCTGCCAAGGAAGTGAGGCCGCTTATCGCGATTTCAACACTTGGCCATGCAATTTTTTCACGACCATATTGTAGGAGCGACGCCGCCAGCCGAGGCCGGCGCCGTCGATGGCTGTTCCTGCAGTCTCAGCGCACCCGCGCCAAGTGGCGCCGCACCGACAGCAGGGCGCCAGTCAAGCCCAGGCCGGCGCTGATCGCCAGCAAGCCGGCGATTTCCAGCCCGCCCAGCGGCAGCAGCTGGAAGTTCGAGCCGTACAGTTGCGCGAACTCGGCGATGGCCTTGTTCAGGGGATTCAGCGCCAGCGCCACCACCCCCAGCGCCACCGCGCCGGAAGCCAGGCCGAGCAGGGCGCCGGTATAGTAGAACGGACGGTGAATGAAATTGTCGGTGGCGCCCAGCAGCTTGGCGACCGCAATCTCTTCCTTCTGCGTCAGCACCTGCAGGCGGATGGTGTTGAACACCACCGCGATCACCACGATGCCCAGCGTCACCGCCAGCAGCAGCAGCGACAGGCGCAGCACGCCGAGCAGGGCGGCCAGGCGCTTGACCCAGCTCGAGTCGACTTGAACCGTGTCCACGCCCGGCAATGCGCGCAATTGCTCGGTGATGGCGTCGACCTCGGCGGCGGCGCCGGCGCTGGCGAAGCCGTCCAGCTTCATCACGTAGCTGTCTGGCAATGGATTGTCGCCCAGGGTATCGAGCACCTCGCCCAGGCCGCTGCGCTCCTTGAGCGAAGCGAGCGCCTGCTCACGCGGCACGAAGGCGACTTCGGCGTGCTTGCCGGTCAGGATGTTGCGCACCTGCGGCGCCAGCGCCTCGGCGTCAGCGCGGCTGGCGTCCTCGCGCATGAACAGGCTGATCTCGGGATCGACGGACAATTGTTCCGACAGCGGCTTGACGTTGTCGAGCAGGGTGATGCCGGCGAACGGCAGCGTGAGCGCCAGCGCCACCACCAGCACGTTGAACAGGAAGCTGCCGGGCGACTTGCGCACCGTGCCGAGGGCGGCCTTGAAGGCGAAATGGTGCTGGCGCAGCCACGGGCTCATGCTGCACCTCCGCTCATTTGACCGACGAGCTGGCCTTGCTCGAGGCGGATCACGCGCGCGGCGCCATCGAGCACCTGCTCGTCGTGGGTCGAGATCACGCAGGTCACGCCGGCGGCGTTAAAGGCGCGCAATGCGTCCAGCACGCGGTCGGCCGCGGCGCGGTCGAGGTTGGCGGTCGGTTCGTCGGCCAGGATGATCTGCGGCCGGTTGACGATGGCGCGCGCCACCGCCACCCGCTGCTGTTCGCCGCCGGACAGTTCCAGCGGCATCGCCTTGGCGCGGTCGAGCAGGCCGACGCGGTCCAGCGCGGCGCGGGCGCGGTCGGCGGCATCGGCCGAGCGCGCGCCGGTCACCAGCAGCGGCAGCATGGTGTTGGCCAGGATATTGCGGTCGTTCAGCAGGCGCTGCTGCTGGAAGATGATGCCCATATTGCGGCGCAGGAAAGGAATGCCGGCGCGCGCGATGCGGCCCACGTCCTGGCCGTTGACGATCACCTTGCCGGCCGTGGGGCGTTCCACCGCCGCCACCATCTTCATCAGGGTCGACTTGCCGGCGCCGGACGGGCCGGCCAGGTAGACCAGCTCGCCCTTGGCGATGTCGAGCGAGACGTCGTGCAGCGCATACGCGCCCCGGGTGTCGCCGTGCGTATATTGTTTGGATACCGACTGGAAGGCAATCATGGGCATTATCCGAGCAGCGCTTCGACGAATTCTTCTGCGTTGAACGGCTGCAGGTCTTCCAGCTTCTCGCCGACGCCGATGAAATACACGGGGATCGGCCGGGTGCGCGCGATCGCGGCCAGCACGCCGCCCTTGGCGGTGCCGTCCAGCTTGGTGACCACGAGGCCGGTCAGGCCCAGCGCATCGTCGAAGGCTTTCACCTGCGCCAGCGCGTTCTGGCCGGTGTTGCCGTCGATGACCAGCAAGACTTCGTGCGGCGCGTCCGTCATGCCCTTGCCGATCACGCGCTTGATTTTCTTGAGCTCTTCCATCAGGTGCAGCTGGGTCGGCAGGCGGCCGGCGGTGTCGATCATGACCACGTCGGTACCGCGCGCTTTGCCGGACTGCACCGCATCAAAAGCGACCGCGGCCGGGTCGCCCGAGGCTTGCGAGATCACGGTGACGTTGTTGCGCTGGCCCCAGACCATCAATTGCTCGCGCGCGGCGGCGCGGAAGGTATCGCCGGCGGCCAGCAGCACCGACTGGTCGAAGCGCTGCATGTGCTTGGCGAGCTTGCCGATGGTGGTGGTCTTGCCGGCGCCGTTGACGCCCGAGATCATCATCACCAGCGGTTCGTGGCGGCCCAGTTCGAGCGGCTTCTGCAGTGGCTGCAGCAGCTCGATCATCAGGCTTTTCAGCGCGCCCTTGACGGCGGCGGCGTCGAGCAGCTTGTCTTCCTTGACCTTGCGCCGCAGTGCGTCCAGCAGGTGCTGGGTGGCGTCCATGCCGGCGTCCGACATCAGGAGCGCCGCTTCGAGTTCCTCGTACAGGTCTTCGTCGATGCGCGCGCCGACGAACAGCAGCGACAGGTTGTTCGAGGTCTTCGACAGGCCGGCCTTCAGGCGCGCCATCCACGAGGTTTTCTTCTCGGCCTCGGTGGTGGGACGTTCGGCGGTTTCGGGGAACAGGTCGCCGCCTTCGTGCAGGATGCTGGGCGGGTTGGAAGCGGGCGGGACCGGGATCGGCGCAGCGGCCGGCGCCGTGACGGGAATGGGGGCGGGAGCAGCAGCGGGCGCAGGAGGCGCGACCGGCACGACTGGTTCCGGCGCCGGCGTTTCCGGCGCTTTTTTTCTTTTGAAGAAGCTAAACATAGTCTGGTGGCGGGACTGCGAGGGGACGCCGGCGGCGCCGGCGATGAAAAAAGTAGCGAATATTTTACCAGAGCAGCAATACATTCTCTCTTCGCACGAGAACGCGGCCGCGCCACGGCGTCACCGTCGCGTGCAGGCCGCACCCCGGCGCCAGGCGCTGGAAAAGCGCGGCCGGCCGCGCTAGATTAACGCACAGGCAGTCCGCTCCCCATCCTTATGGAGCCCATCGTGAACTTCGCGAACTTCTTCAAGCGCCTGGTGCAGGGCGACCATGCCGCCGGCAAGCGCAGCGCGCGCCTGCGCGCCGTCGTGGTTTGCCTGTTCATCGCCCTGGTGGCGCTGTTCCTGACCCAGCCCAGCGGCGGGCCGGCGAGCGTCTTCAGCGCGCCGGTCCCGTTGCCGGCCGAACTCGAACTGGAACCGGCGCCAGCGTCTTGATTCAGCCGGCCTTGGCGGCCTGCGCCTGCTTGCGGATCGTCTCGAGCGTCGCGTTCGGTGTGATCAGGTTGCCGTCGTAGCGCAGCTCGATCACGGCCGGCAACTGCTGCCGTTCGGCGTGCTCCAGCGCGCGGCGCAGGGCCGGCGCGAAGTCGGCGGTCTTGTCGACGACCTCGCCATGCCCGCCATAGGCGCGCGCCAGCGCCGCGAAATCCGGATTGTGCAGCCCGGTGCCCGACACCCGGCCCGGATACTCGCGCTCCTGGTGCATGCGGATGGTGCCGAACATATTGTTGTTGAACACCAGGATCACCACGCCTGCGCGGTACTGGACGGCGGTGGCCAGCTCCTGGCCGGTCATCATGAATTCGCCGTCGCCGGCGAAGGTCACCACGCTGCGCCTGGGATCGACGATCTTGGCCGCCACCCCGGCCGGCACCGCGTAGCCCATGGCGCCGCTGGTCGGCGCCAGCTGGGTGCGCATGGCGCCGTAGCGGTAAAAGCGGTGCGCCCACGAGGCGTAGTTGCCGGCGCCGTTGGTGATGATGGCGTCGCGCGGCAGCGCGGCCATCAGATCCTGCACCACCTGGTACAGGTCGAGCGGCGCATTGCCGTCCTTGAACACCGGCGGGCGTTCCTGCCAGGCCGCCAGCTCGGCGCGCGCTTGTTCCACGCTGCCTTGCCAGGCGCCGGCGTCGACCGGTTCCATGTCCGCCAGCATGGCGCAGGCCTGCGCCATGCCGCTGGCGACCATCAGCTCGGCCTGGTAGACGCTGCCCAGTTCCTCGGGATCGGGATGGATGTGCACCAGGCGCTGGCGCGGCACGGGCGAAGCCAGCAGCGAGTAGCCGCCGGTGGTCATTTCTCCCAGGCGCGGGCCGATCGCGATGACCAGGTCGGCTTCCTTGACGCGCGCCGCCAGCTTGGGATTGATGCCGATGCCGACGTCGCCGACGTAGTGCGGGTGGTCGTTGTCGAGCAGGTCCTGGAAGCGGAAGGTGCAGCCGACCGGCAAGCGGTTGGCTTCGGCGAAGCGCTGCAGGTCGGCGCAGGCTTGCGCATTCCAGGTGCCGCCGCCGAGCAGCACCAGCGGGCGCTGGCTCTCGGCCAGCATGGCGCGCAGGCGGGCGATCTGATCAAGCGTTGGCGCACCGTGATTCGGCTGGTAGGCGCGCGTGTCGGCCACTTCGGCGGTGGCGACCAGCATGTCTTCGGGCAGCGCCAGCACCACCGGGCCGGGGCGGCCGCTGGTGGCGACCTGGAAGGCGCGCGCCAGGTATTCGGGGATGCGGTCGGCGCGGTCGATCTGCGCCACCCACTTGGCCATCTGGCCGTACATGCGGCGGTAGTCGATTTCCTGGAACGCTTCGCGGTCGACGAAGTCGTTGCCGACCTGGCCGATGAACAGGATCATCGGCGTCGAATCCTGGTAGGCGGTGTGCACGCCGATCGAGGCGTTGGTGGCGCCGGGGCCGCGGGTGACGAAGCAGATGCCTGGTTTACCGGTCAGCTTGCCGTAGGCCTCGGCCATGAACGCCGCGCCTCCCTCCTGGCGGTTGATCACGAAGCGGATCTGCGAGTCGTGCAGCGCGTCGAGCACGTCCAGGTAGCTTTCGCCGGGCACGCCGAAGGCGGTGTCGACGCCGTGCACGTGGAGCGCGTCGACCAGGATCTGGCCGCCGCTGCGGGAAGGGTGGGTCATGGTGAGGTCGTCCTTATCGAAGAGGCATTCCCGGCATTCTAGGTGAGCATGGCGGGAGTGGCTTTTGAAATGGCGACATCAAATTTCAGAAATGACAGTAGGTAAGATACGGCGATAATTTCTTGCTAATATTCTTTGTTTCTAATAATCATTAAACCATGCTTGCTGATGGCGCGGGCGATTCAACTGCTTTATTTTTCGGTCCAGTCATATTCATATGCGGACTTTATTTGATCCAGACGATCATTCATTATTTTATTTGTTGCAGAAATGATTTGTTCAGTCGGGGAATCGAGCCGATAAATTAAAAAGCCAATGCGCACCGCGTATGCGGTACCGCATTGGCTGTCGATCGAATCGAATTGCTTAATGCATCGACGCTCCGGCTTTTGGCGCATTGCGACGGCGGCGGCCATAACCGATCAGTCCCAGGCCGCCGGCGAGCAGCAATGCGGTTGCCGGTTCAGGCACTGGCGATGGACCGGTGTCGTCGAGGGTTTCGTAATTGAAGCTGATGGTGCCGAAGTTCCATTGGCCGTCCGGACCGGCAAAGTCGTCCCAGTCTTCGAAGAATTCCAGGCGCAGGATGCCATCGGCGCCTACCACGAAGTCGAGGCCTTCGGCCACCAGGTCGAGCGTGCCCGAGTAGCTGGCCGTGCCGGAGAAGGTATCCTCGAAGGCCGGGGTCCAGATCACGCCATTCGACACGCCTGAATCGGTGAACAGCACGCCGATTTCTCCGAGCCAGCTCGGGGAGAAGGCGGTGATGTTGAATGAATAATTGACGCTGGTGATCGTCGAATTGGCGCCGACATTGTAATTCAGGACGGTATTGTCAGGGTCTTCCAGGAAAAAACCATGGCTTTGAATGCCGGTAACATCCACCGTCAACGTCATTGGTGCGGCAAATACCGAAGTGCAGGCAAAGAAAGACAGGCCGGCAAGCATTTTGGTCATGGACTTCAGCGACATGATAAACCTCCCTAGTTAGTGTGAGTCATCCGTGTATGCAACAACCGTGCCTATCGATTCATCCGAATTTAAATCGTTGATTCCAATTGAAATAGTATCCATGCATAGCATTCGATTTAAACCGGTGTAAGTTTTCCCGACATGATTTTTAATAATATTCGCCGCGCCATTTCCATTGGCCGCGCCGGAATTACGGCGCCAGGCCACCCGCCGACCCCGAATGCGGTTACAATGCTGCCCGTGAAGCAGGCCAGGCAGCCGCTGGCCCACGCCGCAAGGTCGTGGGCGGGAGGAAGGTCCGGACTCCACAGAGCGGGGTGACGGTTAACGGCCGTCCGCTGAAAGCCTCCTGGCGCAAGCCAGGGGTATAAGGCGAGGAATAGGGCCACAGAGACGAGCGTATTCAGTTACGGTGAAACGCGGTAACCTCCACTCGGAGCAATTCCAAATAGGCACGCGTTGATGTTGCTCGCGGAGCGTGCGGGTAGGAAGCTTGAGCGCTGGAGTAATCCAGCGCCTAGAGGAATGGCTGTCCAGGCGTTGCCGCAAGACGACGCTACACAGAATCCGGCCTATCGGCCTGCTTTGCATTGAATTTCTTCGCCGCCATCCCGCGGCGCACAGTGGTGATGCGCGCCCGCGCCAAGGTCGCATTACCCTGAATAAATATCGTTTTATCGTTGTCCGTGGCTATGAGACACTTGGTTTTTCCATACGTCATTATGTGAAATGCCATGCCAATCAATCTTCAATCCGCACTCCTGTTTGTCGGCAAGTCCGTCGTATTCGCGGCGATCTTGTGGTGCGTTACCCAATTCCTGCACACGCTGAACCGGCCTCAGGGCGATTCTTCGGACGGCGCTGCCCATGCGGCCCAGGTCGCCGTCTATAACGAGCAGATGCAGCGCCAGAAGCGCATGCTGGACGAGTCCGAACAGCTGCAGCAGCGTATGGCCGCCCAGATCCGGCAGCAGGAGGAACAGGCCGCGCGCATGGATAAAGTGCTGCAGGCATGGGAGCGCCAGGCCGGCATCGGCAAGTAGTACCAGCGGGACACACGCAGTATTGCGCGCCGAGATCTTCATGAACGGATGAGTGTGCCCCATGGCCCGGCTTCGGATTTACACTAGGGCCGCCGGCGCCGCCAGACGCGCCGCTGGAGACCTTGATGCCCGACTATATCCTCGCCCTTGACCAGGGCACCACCAGTTCGCGCGCGATCCTGTTCGACCATGCCGGCTTGCCCGTGCACAGCTGCCAGCGCGAATTTCCCCAGCATTTCCCCCAGCCCGGCTGGGTCGAGCACGATCCAATGGACATCTGGCATAGCCAGCTGGCCTGCGCGCGCGAGGTTATTGCCCGGAGCGGCATCGAACCGGCGCACATTGCCGCCATTGGCATCGCCAACCAGCGCGAAACGGCGCTCCTGTGGGACCGCGCCACTGGCGAACCGGTCGCCAACGCCATCGTCTGGCAAGACCGGCGCACCGCCGGCGCCTGCGACCGCCTGCGCGAGGCGGGCCGGGCGCCGTTGATCGCCGTGCGCACCGGGCTCGAGCTGGACGCCTATTTCTCGGCCACCAAGCTGCAATGGCTGCTCGACCACGTCCCCCGCGCGCGTGAAAAAGCCGAGCGTGGCGAGCTGGCCTTCGGCACCGTCGACAGCTGGCTGGCCTGGCGCCTGTGCGGCCGCCACGTCACCGACGCCGGCAACGCCGCGCGCACCATGCTGTTCAACATCCACACGCTGGCCTGGGACGACGAACTGCTGGCCCTGTTCGACATCCCGCGCGCGCTGCTGCCCGAGGTGGTGCCGAGCGCCGGCGTGATCGGCCTGGCGGACGAGGAATGGTTCGGCCACCCGATCCCGATCGCCGGCATCGCCGGCGACCAGCAAGCCGCCACCTTCGGCCAGGCCTGCCACCGCAAGGGCCTGGTCAAGAATACCTACGGCACCGGCTGCTTCATGCTGATGCATGCCGGCGACGCGCCGCCGGTCTCGCATTCTCGCCTGCTGGGCACGGTGGGCTGGCGCATCGGCGGCGCCACCGACTATCTGCTGGAAGGCAGCGTGTTCATGGGCGGCGCCACCGTGCAGTGGCTGCGCGACGGGCTCGGCATCATCCGCGAGTCGGGCGACGTCGAGGCGCTCGCCACGCGCGTGCCCAACAGCGGCGGGGTGATGCTGGTGCCGGCGTTTACCGGCCTCGGCGCGCCGCACTGGGATCCGTACGCGCGCGGCACCATCCTCGGCATGACGCGCGGCACCACGGCGGCCCATATCGCGCGCGCCGCGGTGGAGGCGATCGCCTACCAGAGCGCCGAACTGCTGGCGGCGATGCAGAACGACGCCGCCTGCCGGGTGACCGAGATGCGCGCCGATGGCGGCGCCGCGCGCAACGATCTGTTGATGCAGTTCCAGGCCGACCTGCTCGGCATTCCCGTGGTGCGTCCGCGCGTGACCGAAACCACGGCCCTCGGCGCGGCCTACCTGGCCGGCCTGGCCTGCGGTTTCTGGGCCTCGCTGGAAGAAATCGAACACCAGTGGCAGGTCGAACGCCGCTTCGAGCCGGCAATGGCGCCCGACCAGCGTGAGGCATCAATGGCGCGCTGGGCGCGGGCGGTCGACCATGCGCGCGCCTGGGCCGCGCCGGGCTGAGTTGCATGCCTGACAGCAAGTGTTGCGTAAAACCAGCAAAATCAACACATTCGAAAAAAGTGATGAAAATGATTTGATTCCGTACGGAAACGAGGTATCATATTTTCCGAGTTCAGCAATTCGGCAATCATGGTGACTGCCACTGACCACGGAGAATCAACATGTCGACTTCGAAGCGCATCCGCGTCCTGGCAGCCGTCCTGGCAGCCGCCCTGCCATTCACCACCGGCGTCGCCCAGGCCGGCTCCAAGAGCGCCACCTTCGACGTGACGATGCGCGTGATCGCCGACTGCACCATCGCCGCCACCGGCATCGACTTCGGCACCACCGGCGTGATGAGCGGCGCGATCAATGGTTCGTCGAACATCAATGTGACATGCACCAACACCACGCCTTACAATGTCGGCCTGGACCAGGGCACCGGCGCCGGTTCCAGCGGCACCACCCGTTACCTGGCGGGCGCGAGCGGCAACACCGATACCGTGGAGCTGAAACTGTACCGCCAGTCGGGCAGCGGGCTGTGGGGCAACACCCAGGGCACCGACACCCTGGGGGGCACTGGAAACGGCGTCCAGCAGGTGCTGACCGTGTACGGCGAGATCCCGAAGCAGAAGGCCGTGACCCCGGACACCTACAAGTCGACGATTACCGCAACCATTTATTTCTGACGGAGTGCATGCATGCGGACTGTGCGTAGCGTAGCGCTGGCGGCGGCCCTGGCCTGCGGCGCCATGGCAGGGATGGCGCACGGCGCCAACCTGCAGATCTCGCCCGTATCGATCAGTTTCCAGCCGGGCCAGAACGCGGCCGGCATCCAGCTGCAGAACAACGGCGACACGCCGATCTACGGCCAGGTGCGGGTCTACGCCTGGGACCAGAAGGACGGCGCCGACGCCTTGAGCCCGACCACCGCCCTGGTGGCCAGCCCGCCTGTCATCGAAATCGCCGCCAACAGCGCCCAGACCATCCGCCTGGTGCGCCGCGCCGGCGCTGCCGCCGCCGGTAATGACGGCGCCGAGCAGACTTACCGTATCCTGATCGACGAACTGCCGCGCGGCGACAGCCAGCAAGGCAACGTCGCGATCCGCCTCCAGTATTCCGTGCCCGCCTTCGTGCTGCCGGCCGACACCCAGGCCGCGCCGGCGCTGGCCTGGAGCGTGTTCGAGCGCGCCGGCGCCTGGCACCTGCGCGCCAACAACACGGGCGCCCTGCATGCCCAGATCGGCGCCACCACCGTGCGCCTCGGCACCCAGAACATCGAACTGAGCAAGGGCCTGCTGGGCTATGCGCTGCCGGGCCGTACGCGCGAATGGCAACTCCCGCCGGAGGTGGCGAAAGGCATGCCGGCCTCACTGGCGATCCAGGCCATGGTCAACGCACGTCCGCAAAGCGCCAGCGCGGCCGTCGCGCGGGACTGATGCCCCCGCAATGCTGACCCGCCGCGCACGCTGGCGGGCGCTGCCCCCCGCCTGCCTGCTGGCCGCCAGCCTGACGCCGATCGCGGCCGCCGCCGCCAGCGTCGCCACGGCCGCCGGCGCAGGGCAGCAGCAGGCCGCGCCTGCTGCCCCCGCGCCTGCGGCTGCGTCCACTGCCGCCGCGCAGCCGGTCGAACTGTTCCTCGACGCCAGCATCGACGGCGAGCGCACCGGCCAGCTGGTCTCGGTGATGCAGACCGGGTCCACGCTGCGCATGACGGTCGAGTCGCTGCGCGAACTGGGCCTGGACCCGGCGCGCTTCGGCGTTGCCGGCCGCACCGACTTCGCCCTCGACGAAGTGCCGGGCCTGCGCTACCGCTACGACGCCGCCGCCCAGACCCTCGACCTGAGCCCGGACGCCAGCCTGCGCGCGCCCAGCCTGCTGAGCGCGCGCAACGTGCGCAGCACCGGCCAGGCCCAGGCCAGCCGCGGCGTGCTGCTCAACTACAACCTGTTCGCGCAATCGGTCGGCGGCGCCGTCGCCGGCAGCGCCGAGCTGCGTTATTTCGACCGCCACGGTACCCTGACCAGCACCGGCAGCGCGATCCTGCGCGGCGAGCGGCGCGGCTATACCCGCTACGACACCAGCTGGGTGCGCCCGTTCCAGGACCGTCTCAGCACCCTGCAGCTGGGCGATACCGTGACGCCGGCGCTGGGCTGGACCCGCGCGCTGCGCCTGGGCGGCGTCGAATGGCGCCGCAACTTCGAGCTGCGGCCCGACCTGGTGACCTATCCGGTGGCCTCGTTGGCCGGCTCGGCGGTGGTGCCCAGCAGCGTCGACCTGTACGTGAACAACGTGCGCCAGTTCTCGACCGAGGTGCCGACCGGCCCGTTCGTGATCGACCAGGTGGCCGGCCTGAACGGCGCCGGCCAGGCCACCCTGGTCACGCGCGACGCGCTCGGGCGCCAGGTCACCACCACGCTGCCGCTGTACGTCGACACCCGCCTGCTGGCACGCGGCCTGAACGACTATGCGG
The DNA here is from genome assembly GCF_030411955.1 of Massilia sp. YIM B02443. Classification (GTDB taxonomy): domain Bacteria; phylum Pseudomonadota; class Gammaproteobacteria; order Burkholderiales; family Burkholderiaceae_D; genus Telluria. Next base: position 433,512 of record NZ_JASNRA010000002.1, on the reverse strand, counting down.
TGTCGCTCGGCGCGCTGCGGCGCGACTACGGCCAGCATTCGTTCAGCTACGGCAGTCCGGCCGCGGTCGCCTCGTGGCGCCACGGCTGGCGCGACACTGTGACGCTCGAAGGCCACGCCGAAGCGGGGCCGGGCCTGGGCCTGCTGGGCGCCGGCGTGCTGGCGCGGGTGCCCGGCGCCGGCGTGGCCAGCGCCGCGCTTGCCGCCAGCGGCGGGCGCCGGCGCGGCTTCCAGGCCAGCCTCGGCTACCAGTACGTGTCGCCGCGCTTCGCCTTCGACGTGCAATCGGTGCGCGCCAGCGCCGGCTACGGCGACCTGGGCGCCCTGGAGGGAACGCCGGTGCCGCGCGCGCTCGACCGCGCCAGCCTGAGCACCGCGTTCGCGGGCGGCCACAGCCTGAGCGCCAACTTCATCCAGATGCGCATGCCGCCGGCGTCGGCATCGGCATCGGCGTCGATATTGATCACCGATCCGCTCGGCGTGATCGGCACGGTCGAGCAGACCCCGGCCGTCTCGCGCACCGTGTCGCTGGCCTATTCGCGCAGCGTCGGCACGCGCGGCCACCTGAGCGTGAGCGCATTCCAGAACCTGGCGCGGCGCGCCGAGCGCGGCATCAGCTTCACCTTCGGCATGGCCTTCGATTCGCGCATCTCGTTCAACACCAACGCCGGGCGCCAGCGCGGCGAGAACGTGGCCTCGATGTCGCTCGGACGCGCGCCCGACTTCGACGGCGGCATCGGCTGGGCGCTGCAGGCCGGCACCAACGGCGCCCAGCGCTACGACCAGGCGCAAGTCCAGTACCTGGGCGCGCACGGCCGCGCCACCGTCTCGACCCAGCGCGTGGGCGAGACCCGCATCTCGAACCTGGACCTCAGCGGCGCGCTGGTGGCGATGGACAACACGGTGGTGGCGGCGCGCCAGGTCGGGCGCGGCTTCGCGCTGGTCTCGGTCGGCGTGCCCGGCCTGCCGGTGCTGCAGGACAACCGTCCGATCGGCCGCACCGACGCCGGCGGGCGCCTGCTGGTGCCGGACCTGATGCCGTACGCGCCGAACCGGATCGCGATCGACCCGTCGTCGCTGCCGCCCGACACCCGCATCGACGTCACCAATGTCGACGTGGTGCCGCGCCAGTACGCCGGCGTGGTGGCGCGCTTCGCGCTGGCGCGCTATGCGGCCGCGACCCTGACCCTGGTGAAGCCCGACGGCAAGGCGCCGGAAGTCGGCACCCCGGCGCGGCTGGAAGGCTCGGCGCAGGCGTCGGTGGTCGGTTACGATGGCGTACTGTTCGTGGAAGGACTGCGCGCAGAGAACCGGGTGCTGGTCGGCGCCGGCAAGGACGCCTGCGAAGTGGGTTTCGCGTACAAAGCGGTGGCGGGCGAACTGCCGGCCATCGGACCGCTGGTGTGCCAGCCCGTGCAAGGAGAATCGAAATGATCATGCAAACCGTGCGGCGCGGCCGCTTTCTTGGTTCGGTGCTGGCGGCGCTGGCGCTATGGCTGCTGGCCGCGTCCGCGGCGCGCGCCGACACATGCACCGTCACCATGACCGACATCGACTTCGGCCAGGTCAGCCCGCTCGCGGCGCGCGACTACACGGTGCAGGGCACGCTGACCGTGAACTGTACCTGGACCTTACTGGTCGGCCAGTCGGCGCTGCTGCTGCCGGCGGCCAATGTGTGCGTCAACCTGGGCCCGGGCAGCGGCGGCGGCACGGGCGATCCGCGCTACATGACCAACGGCGGCCGGCGCCTCGGTTTCAACCTGTATACCAACAGCGCCATGACGGCGGCCTCGATCTGGGGCGGCGCCGGCAGCACCATCGGCGCGCAGCCGGTCACCGGCACCATGGTCGGCTTGCTGTCGCTGGGCGGCGTGACCCAGAGCACGACCATCTACGGCCGCATTCCGGCCTCGGCCCTGTCCGGCGTGGGCACGGCCGGCAACGCCGACACGGTGTACACCAACAGCTTCGCCGGCCACGGCACGCTGCAGTATTCGTTCGGCGCCGGCAAGTCGTGCACCGCCGGCAGCACGGTCCCGTTCTCGTTCCAGGCGCGCGCCACGGTGGTCAACAACTGCGTGATCGGCACCAGCAACCTGACCTTCGGCACCGGCAGCCCCTTGAGCGACATGCGCACCAGCGCGCCGCTCTCCGTGGCCTGCACCGCCAACAGCGCTTATCAGCTCTCGCTCAATGGCGGCCAGTCGGGCAACCCGGCCGCGCGCACCATGACCAACAGCCTCACCGGCGAAAAGCTGAACTACCGCATCTCGGCCACGCCGGACGGCCCGGCCTGGGGCGACGGCAGCGGCGGCACCTCGGTCTACAGCGGCACCGGCAGCGGGGCGACGCAATCGGTGATGATGTACGGGCTGGTGCCGAAGCAGACGGCGCCGACGCCGGGGGATTACCGGGATACGGTGACGGTGTTGCTGACGTTCTGAACTTCCTGATGCTTCAGGGATGGGAGGGAAGTGTTGTCTCTTTGGTCAATTTCGGCTCGCTGAGAAGTTTGGTTTTATAAGCCATCAGGTCCTTGTCCGAAACATCGAAGCGGGTAAACCATTCTTTGGCAGCCAGTCCTGTCAGACGCGGTTCACCATCATTGGATCCGTAATGAAGAGATCCAATTTCCCTGACGCGAAGCGGTCGAAGCGTCATCGCGGGCAAAACGTAGATCGCCGGTTTTGGGTCTAATTCGACCGGTGCGATTTCGGGTTCAGGGCCTGCCTGGATGACGATGCCGTTGCCGTAATCGTACTTCGCGTACCAGTTCGCCGGCAGCTCCGAACGTAATGCTGGTAGTCCGCCAATCTGTTCGAGCATTTGGTTGTTGATGGCAGTTAGCCATCCTACGTTGACGATGTGATCGTCGATTCCTGCGTCATAATTTGCTGCGAGCAAGACAGCCGATCCTGCATCAAGGCCTGCCATCTTCGAGGCCATGAACGCTTCGGTGGATTCGTTCGGTTCCGTGCGCGTCAGCGAAAGATTAAGGGCATATCCGCCGTGGCCATGCTCCGCTTTCACGAGGCGAGCGAATTCGACGAACAGACTCTGAAACAGAGTCGGGTGCGCCTGGACCAACTCCTTCGGGACAGAGAACTGGAGGCAATCAAGTCCTTTCCATCCGAGCTTGGCCTGCCATTCGCGCAGGCCGGATACAAAGAACGTCCACGGGCTAGCCTCATGTGCTTCTTTTCCTCCGATGTATGCAAATGACACGCTGTCGTCTGCATCCATTTTCTTGAGCATCGCTCGCATTGGAGGCGCCTTGGCATAGGCGTATTTTTCCGGACCTTCAGGAGGCTCTTCGCGCCATAGCCATGTCAGATGATTCCTGGCGATCTCCTCGTATCTATCAAAGCACATCGCGATCGCCTCACGGACCTCGAGCGTATATGCACCTTTGAAGTACAAGGTGCCGCGCACGCAGATCGTCGCGCCAATATAGTTCTCCGGACCGTACTTCATCAGCATCGCACCAGGTAGGACGCCATGTTCGTGAGTGCGAGTCCACTCTTCCATGAATTGTTCTTTTTTCGAAGCAGCCATAAAATCCTCAAAAAGCGGGAACAAGCGGAGGTCGTCCCACCGGTGGACGAATTTTCCCACGACTCAAGATAAAAGCGATCCACGCAGCCGCTGCCGCGGCGAATCCTAATTCTTCCACAGGTATTTTCGATTCCTGCTGTTCTTTCGACTCGCAGTTGCATTGGCTGGGCTCTAGCTTTGTGAGCTTGTCTTGGCTCCCAGCGATTTCGACGTACGCAGCCCGTTGTTGCTGACTCAATCTGTCAGGTGGAAACTTCATCTCAATAATCTGCTTGATGTTGTCCTGCGTGGGGGGCTTTGCCGGATCCTTGACGATCACTACGTCCGGGCGCCGGATGAAGCCTTTTCCGGCCTTGAAAGTTGAAGGATGCTCAGGTTCCGTTCCCCAATGTTTTTTGAGCCAGCCGGGTAGAAAATCGTGCCCTTTGGTCTCGACACCACTATCCATGATCGGCGCGGGCGGACGCTTAGTCATGTCGTAATTGATTTCCTGCTTGTATGGACTGCGGTAGTCCATCAGTTTATCCAAAGCTTTCATGTCCTTCGACACACAACTCTGCTTAAGCAGCTGACCATCCTTTCCGATACTCGGAGCCTTGTTGCATTTGCACATAGATGCACACAATATCTTCTTATCATGCGGATCGATTTTTGGTTGATTGATCCGGACTACAGTCGTTGTCCCATCAGGGGACATATCACCGTTGGCGAGGGGAGAAGGGGTGCTCATTTGCGTCCATCGTCTAGGTCGAATGCTAGGGCTTCCTTGATTTCACGCTCAACCCACTGCGTATATCCTTCTTCATCAGTGGTTCCAGTGACATATTGACCATCGGTTGAGCGCACACGTATTGATCGCCCACTGATTGGCTTTCCATCCTCCATACTAACCAACTGGAATCTCCCTCGATACCTGTCACCGACATCATCGATGCGCGCGTCTTGATATGCAGCGGCCATCCCCGCGCCAATAGCGCCGAAGCTTTTGGATGCCAAAAAATTTTCCGGCGAGTCACTGCTTGCCTTTAGCGCATTCCCCGAGGAAGGATGGGTGAGCGTTCTGACCTGGCTCGAAATTAGCGACGCGCCGCAAGCTACTTTACAGCCGTGATAAGCCACGGGCGCGCCGTCGACATTGTTTGATTGATCTCCCTCCGCTATAGGGAAGACACCCCGACACTTCGGGCAGGCAACCATATCCCCAACCCGAGCAATAGGCTTACCTTCACAGTCGGAAAACGGAGAGCCTGCGAGGACAGTGCCACCATGAGTGGTTTTGTCACCTTGTACGATGAATGGCAGCATATGAAGTCCACATGTACGCTTTACTTTCATATTGACGTGTAGTTAAACAGACGTCAATCCATAGCGGTCTTCTGCAACAACCATGAGATAGAAGCGAGCTATCCGTTGAACCCAATAGTAGCGGTTAAATCCCCCCCACGATCCTATTCAGCTTCGTCATTGATGCTTCCAGATATCGCTGTAATTTGTAACAGCTTTTTACTGAATTATCCGAGTGGCATACAGGGGTCATGTATATTTCGGTATCCTGCATACTTCACAATGGAGTTGCCGATGAAAGCACTATCGAAAGTCATTATTTTGGGATGCCTGCTTGCCGCCAACGCCCAGGCCCAGCGCCTGGTTCCCGATCCGGTGCCAAACCAGCCGCCGCAGCTGCAAGAAAAGAAGGTGCAGCAACCCGATCCCTTCGCCGGCGCGCATCGGCCATCGCCGCACGTCTACGGCGGCGACGTTGCAGCGCAGCCGAACGACCATCTGTTGAGGGGGTGGCGGCGCGATCCGCAGTTGCTGGGCGGGGTCGAAGTGGCGCCGAACGTGGCGATCGAGGGCGGCACGGTAATGCTGCCCGACCGCGGACTGCACAAGGTCGAGCCGGGGACCGAGAACGCGCCGATCGACCTCAAGGAGCGCGGCACCAGCAATCATCTGGGCGTGAAGTACGCGCTGCCCGAAAGCGATGGCGTATCGGCTTACGGCAAGGTGGGCGTCGCGTACAGCGCGCGGCAAGTGGCCGGCAAGTCAGTCACCGACACCGGCGTGTACACCGGCGCCGGCGCGAAGTACAAGGTGGACAAGGCGACCAGCGTCAGCGGCGAATACACGCGCCATGGCAACGCGGCCTCGAAGTTCGGGCGCCTGAGCAAGGATGGGATCAAGGCCAATCTGAAGATGGGCTTTTGAAAAGGAGCTCATCGCCGCCGCCGGCGGCGATGAGTCACGACACAGGGATCAGCGTCCCTGGTCCGACGGCACCGCATGCAGCCAGCGCGCATGCACGAAGCGCGCCGCGTAGTCGAGCGCATAGCCCAGCAGGCCGATCAGGATGATCGCCGCCGTCAGTTCCGAATACGCGAGCCGGTCGCGGGTGTCGAGGATGAAGTAGCCGAGGCCCGCCGACACGCCCAGCATCTCGGCCGGCACCAGCACGATCCAGATGATGCCGATCGCGAGGCGCACGCCGGTCAGGATCTGCGCGGTGATCCCCGGCAGCACCAGGCGCCAGACAACCTCCCAGCGCGTGGCCGACAGCGAGCGGCCGAGCAGCATCCAGTTCGGATCCAGTTGCGCCACGCCGGCCGCGGTGCTGAGCATCAGCGGCCACACGGCGGCAAACGCCAGCAGGAAGTACACCGGCGCGTCGCCCACGCCCAGCACCATCACCGCCAGCGGCATCCACGACAGCGGCGAGACCATGCGCAGCAGCTGGAACAGCGGGGTGCCGGCTTGAGCGAAGGCCTTCGACATGCCGACCAAAATCCCCAGCGGCACGCCGACCAGGGTCGCGAACAGCAGGCCGATGCCGACCCGCTTCAGGCTGACCAGCACGTGCTGCCAGATGTCCGGACCGCCGACCATGTCGACGAAGGCGCGCCCGGTCTCGAGCGGCGCGAACATCGCCGCGATCGGCGTGCGCGCCTCGAGGTGCTGCACGCCGATCGACCACAGCACGATGGCGATCGCGAAGCCGACCAGCGGCCACAGAAAACGCCCGATCATCGTCAAACCGCGATGGTTTCGGTGCGCAGCAGGTTGGCCGGCAGGCCGAACGCGCCCGGGCCGCCGACGGCGGCGATCGATTTGCGCACGAAGCGGTCGTCGACCAGGTCTTTTGCCACGAACTTCGGATCGAGCTTCGTGAGGAAACTGGTGTCGCCTTCGACCTTGGTCTGGCCAATGGCGCGCACCAGCTCCTCGGTGTACGAGGCGAACGGATACGGCTGGAAGTCGATGCGGCGCTGGTTCCACGCCGGGTGCGCCACGATGCGGCGCTTTTCGTACTCGCTGTAATCGGTGGTGGCCAGCACCTTGGTCAGTGCCTGCAGATTGTGCGGCGTGTACTTGTTCGGGCCAGATCCGGCCAGCAGCTTGGCCGTCTCCAGCTGGTTCGAACGCGACCACAACTGGGCGTTGACGATGGCGTTGGTGACGCGCTGCGACCATTCCGGCTTGTCGGCCAGGTCGCGCTCGGCCAGGAAGGTGACGCAGCAGGCGTGGTTCTTCCAGACGTCGCCCGAGAAGCGCAGCACCTTGCCGATGCGCGCGTTCTCGGCGGCGGCGTTGAACGGCTCGGCCACGATGTAGCCGGCGATCGACTTGGTCGCCAGCGCCGACACCATCTCGGACGGGGCCAGCACCACCAGGTTGACTTCATTGGGCTTCAGCGCCGCGCCGCGTGCGCGCGTGACCACCGTCAGCTTGTTGGCGGTGAGGATCTTCTGCAGCAGGATGTTGTGGATCGAGTACCAGAACGGAATCGCGACCGTCTTGCCGCCGAGGTCGGCCACCGAGTTGATCTCGTTCTGCACCGTCAGCGCGGAACCGTTGACGTGGTTCCAGGCCACCACCTTGGCCGGGAATTTCGAGCCGTAGCGCACCCACAGCGTGGCCGGCGACAGCAGGTGGATCACGTTGACCTGGCCGGCGACAAAGGCCTCGATGATCTGGGCCCAGCTGCGGAACAGGCGCGGCGTCTCGACCTTCAGGCCCTGCGCCTCGAACAGCTTGCGGCCGTGCGCCACCAGGAGCGGCGCGGCGTCGGTGATCGGCAGGTAGCCGATCTTCACCGGCTGGTCGTCGCCCTTGAAGTTCTGCGCCATGGCGTCGCCCGCGAACAGCAGCGGCGCCGCGGCGCTGGCGCCGGCCAGCGCGGACATGCGCAAAAAGTCGCGCCGGGTCATGCCGCAGTCGCAATCGGAGGAGAGGCAGATGTGGGGAGTGGACATGTTCTTTTCCATTATTCTTGAGGCCCGGTTCAAAGTGAAGGTGGGGTGGCGACGCCGGCTTTCAGCGCGGCGACGATCTCGTAGCGCAGCGCGACCAGCGCATCCGAATGTTCATGGCGCGGGCGCGGGATGTCGACCTTCCATTCGCGCACGATGCGGCCCGGCTGGCCCGCCATCAAGAGGATGCGGTCGGCCACCAGGATCGCTTCGTCGATGTCGTGCGTGACCAGGAGAGCGGCGGTGTGCCAGCGGTGCACCAGGTCGACCAGCAGTTCCTGCATCTCGGTGCGCGTCACCGCGTCCAGCGCCGAGAAGGGTTCGTCGGCGAACAGCAGTTCCGGCTGGCGCGCCAGGGCGCGCGCCAGCGCCACGCGCTGGGCCTGGCCGCCGGACAGCTGCGCCGGATAGGCGTGCGCCCGCGCGCCCAGGCCGACCGCCTCGATGGCGTCGCGGATGCGGGCCTTGCGCGCGTCGCGCTCGATCTTCGGCTGGCGCGCGAAATCGAGGCCGAAGCCGACGTTGCCTTCCACGTTCAGCCAGGGCAGCAGGCTCGGTTGCTGGAACACCAGCGCGGCGCGCGGATGCGGTTCGTGCAGCGCTTCGCCCAGGAAGCTGACGCTGCCCGCCTGCGGCGCGCTCAGGCCGGCCAGGCCGCGCAGCAGCGTCGACTTGCCGCAGCCGCTGCCGCCCAGCAGGCACACGATCTCGCGCTTGTCGATGGTGAGCGAGATGTCGTCGACCACGGTCTTGCCGGCGTAGCCGATGCGCAGCGCTTGCGCGGCCAGCGCGGTGTGCGCGCTGCCGGCAGGGGAGGTGAGGGTCTGCGCCATCATGCCGGCGCGTGCTTCTGCAACTCGGTCTGCAACTGCGTCAGGCTCGGCGTGACGATCGGGATGAACGCCGATTCGCGCAGGCGCCGCGCGAAGCTGCGGTCGCGGTCCTGCAGGTAGGCGCGGCCGCCGCTGGCCTGCAGTTCGAGCATCACGGCCTGCTGCACGGTCTCGGCCAGCGCGATGCGCAGGCGGAAGGCGCCGGCAGCGGCGGTCTTGAAACTGCCATCGATGACGCCGGCCTTGAGCTGCGCCGCCTGTTGTTCGAGCTCGGCCTGCAGCGCTTCGACGCGCGGCAGCAGCGGGCCGCGCATGCTGGTGCACAGGTTGTGCGCGGCGCGCAGGCTGGCGCGCGCCAGGCCGATCGACAGGCCGCACTGCATGCCCAGGAAGGCCGGACGCACGCCAGGGAGCCAGGCGCGCGCGTTCGGATGCAGCACTTCCAGCGCGCCGATCTGTACGCCATTGATCTTCACGGCGGCGGTATTACTGCCGCGCAGGGCCATCAGGTCGAGGTCCGGGCTGCGCGCCACGCCAGCGCTGTCGCTGACGAATGCGACCACTGCCGGTGGTGCTTCGGCGCCATTCGCATCGACCATGTTCACCGCGGCGGCGGCGATGAAACCTTCCTTGCGCAGGTTGGTGATCCAGGCCAGCGAGCCGTCCAGTTGCCAGCCGCCCGCGTTCGGGGTGGCGCTGATCTGCAGCGATTCGATCCCGGACAGGAATTTCATCGCATTCGACAGGCCGGTGGCGCCGCCGAATTCGCCGTTCACCAGCCTGGCCAGCCAGCGCTCGCGCAGCGCTTCGTTCGGGCTTTGCAGCAGGTACTCGATGAAGGTGCGCTGGCCCCAGAACACGAAGGCGGCGGTGACTGAATATTCGGCCACGGCCGCAATGGCCTCGATGGCGTCGGCCGTCGAGCCGCCTTTGCCGCCGAGCGACGCGGGCACGCCGATGGCGAACAGGCCGGCGCCGGCCAGGCGCGGCACCACCTCGGACGCCAGGTCGGGCGTGGTGTCGAGCAGGTCGGCGTTGGCCTGCAGCCAGTCGATCAAATCGGTCGGCAGTGGCGAAGCGTTGGCGCCGTCCAGCATCAGATCGCTCCGCTGGCGAACGGTTGCAGCTGCGGGTTGATCGCACTGCCGGCCAGCGAATTGGCGAAGTTGCACAGGGTGGCCAGGCTGACGCCGAGCACCACTTCCAGCGCCTGCTGTTCGTTGTAGCCGGCCGCCAGGAAGGCCTGGTAGGCGTCGCCGTCGACGTTGCCGCGGGTGGCGATCACGGCTTCCGAGAACGCGCGCACGGCGTCCAGCCTGGCGTCGCCGGTGGCCTGGCCCTGCTGCAGGGCGCGCACGGTTTCCACCGGCAGCTGCGCCTTTTTCAGGGCGATGGCGGTGTGGCCGGCGATGCAGAAGTCGCAGCCGTGGATGCGGGCGGCGGTGATCTGCACCACTTCGCGCTCGGACAGGGTGAGGCTGGTCTCGGCGTTGATGCCGGAGACGGTCATGTAGGTCTGCAGGGCTTGCGGCGAATTGGCCAGCACGCCGATCAGGTTCGGCAGGAAGCCATTGTTGGCCAGGGCTTTTTCGACGAATGGACGGCTGGCTTCGGGAGCGGTGTCAACGGTGTGCAGGGTCAGGCGGGACATGGTGATTCTTTCAATAATGAGGATGGGCTGCTGCGGGTCGGCTGATTCTACAAATGGCGAGAAGAGACCGTTGTACGGTACTCACCGCGCAAGGGCGGCAGCTTCTCTGGAATGGCGATCAGACCGCAGCATCGGGCTGCAAAACGCAGACTGCAAACGTGGCTACGCAAAACAATGCGCAAAGTGAACATTGTCCAGCTATTCACCATGCAATACCAAATACATAAATTTGATATGCATAGAACATATTGGTATGAAGACGCACCCGAGCGGATGCGCGGCGCCCGGAAGGACTTAGAAGTAGACGGTGACGCGCTGTTCGTCAGGACCGGCAACGCGCAGCGACGGCGCCATGCTGCTATCCAGGGCGCGGATGCCGGCGCCGCTCAGGCGATAAGGCGTGGCCGGGCTGGCGCAGTCGACGTTGACGCGGGTATTGCCGGCGACGTTTACCGAGCAGCTCGCCACCACCACCAGCCGCGCCTCGAACGAAGCCGAGACCACGCGTGCGTCCGCCACGGCCGGCAGGGCCAGGGTGGCGGCGGCCAGCAGGGCCGCGAATGGACGGGAAGCGCGCAACATGATGGATAAAGTCGGGAAAATCAGCGATGAAAAAAGCATGATAGACCCATTATCCCGACCCTGCCCGACAGGATGCAGACCTTTGCGCAGCCACGATCCGGGCTGGATTTCCGGTTTCGCAGGATTGCACAGCGGGAAAAGGCCGGTTTCCATTTGTCGTCCTTCAACGACTGCCCGTGAACTATCTTAAAGGCAACAAAATCTTTTGGATTTGCCGGATCAAAAATAATTAGAGAATAGTCTCTAAAAGCAACATATATTGCATACAATCAACTCTTGTCTGTTTCCGCCGCCATCCTGTCCAGCAGGCCGCTGACAGCGTCCAGCAATTCGAAGGGACTGAACGGCTTGACGATATACAGGTCGGCGCCGGCTTCCAGACCGGCCGTTATGTCGCTTTGCTGGCCGCAGGCCGACAGCAGCACCACGCGGGTGGCGGCGGTGGCCGGATTGCGCTTGAGCGCCGCACACACGTCCAGTCCGCTTTCGCCTTCGCCCAGCCAGATGTCCAGCACCATCAGTTCCGGTCGCTCGGCCAGCACCTTTTCGCGCGCCTGTTGCGCGCTGGACGCTTCGACGATGCGGCCCAGCGATTGCAGGGTCAGGGAAATCAGGAGGCGTAGTTCATCCTGATCGTCGACCACGAGAATGGTCTTAGCCATGGCGCCGCTCCATGGCGGGCAGGGGCGCATGGCCCCGGGTGACTTGCAGGAAAAATTGTAGTGCGGACATAGCGGCGATCTGGCTCGATGGAACGCTTCCGATGCGTTCCAGCATACCAGTTATGCGCGCACCAGTCCGTCCTGGACGGCGCTGCGCAATTCGTTGAACGGCACCGGTTTGGGGAACACCGGAATGTCCGACGGCAGGCCCATGGCCTTGATCGTTGCGCGGTCCAGGCCGCTGACCACGATCACGTTCATGCCGACCGTGCCGCTGTCTTCGCGCAGGGTGCGGATCATGCGGAAACCGTCCATGCCCGGCATGTTCAGGTCGCTCACCAGCAGGTCGGGGCGGCACTCGCCGATGCGGATCAGCGCCTCGAAGCCGTTATGGGCCTTGATCAGGTCCATGTCCAGGCCCCAGCCCGCCATCTCGAGTTCGTACAGGCGCAGCATCAGCGGATCGTCGTCGACCACCAGCACGCGCGGCTTGCCGGATGTGGCGGCCGCGGCGGGCGCGGAGGACTGGTTGGCGCCGCCGCCGATCGCGGCGCGGCGCCCGTCGACCAGGCGGTTGACCGATTCCAGTGTGATGCGGCGATGGCCGCCGGCGGTGCGCCAGGCTTGCAGCGTGCCGTTCTCGACCCATAGCTGCACGGTGCGATGCGAAACGCCGAGGACGGCCGCGGCCTCCTTGGTCGAGCAGTAGTCGGCGGCGTTGTATTCCGTGCTGCGCTGGTTGTCGAGAGGGTCTTTCATATTTTCTGATATTACGTATTTAATTTCCTAATGTCAAAATCTTTACACCGATTTGCACCGTGCGCCACAGTTTGCGGAAAGGCCATCGCAACCATCTGTGCCGGACCGGAGATGCCGGCAACCACGGGCAAATGCGAGTGGGCGGCCAGGATGTCGCGTGTCACGGACAGTCGGTCATGACGTGTGTCGAACTGGCGGAAAATTTGTTGCAATTATTATACTTCTTCGTCACCACATAGCCGTCTGCAGTACGCGGCATGCATTAACAGGTTCGCTGGCACAACATTTGCTGTATGCCTATACAGTGGTCTGAAAATCGCATGAGTTGTTTCTTTGCGTCAATCTTTTGCCTATTGTTGACGTTGATCAAACGTAAACATCGAGGCCATAACTCAGGCCCTACCTTCACTCTGACGGCTAAGTCCCTAATTTTACGAGGTATTTTATCCAGGAGGGTTTCGCCGGTCGCGTCTAAGTCCTTGGTTTCATTGGCAAAATTCGATTTCCACAAGGGTGAATTCGCTTGACCGTCAACATTGCTTCCACTAAAGTGGGAAACAGTGTGAAAAAGTGTCGATTTGTGGGAGGTTTTGGCGAAGACGTCCAAACCGCCCGGCGCCCGACAAACAACGACAGATAAACTCTCCAAACTAGGTAAATACGTGTTCCAGGGCGCGTCAGCGATCAATCTCGATGCAAAGGGACGGATGTCGATTCCGGCCAAGCATCGTGACGCCCTGACACTTCAGTGCGAAGGCCGCGTGACCCTGACCCGCCATCCGCATGGCTGCATCCTGTTTTTTCCTCGTCCCGTGTGGGAAGAGCACCGCAAGCAGATCGCCGCGTGGCCGATGTCGGCGCGCGCCTGGCAGCGTATTTTCCTCGGCAACGCCGTCGATGTCGAACTCGACTCGGCCGGCCGCGTGCTGATTTCGCCCGAACTGCGTGCCGCGGTCGGACTCGACAAGGAAGTGATGATGCTCGGCATGGGCACCCACTTCGAAATCTGGAATGCCGCCAAACTGGCCGAAGACGAGGCCAAGGCGGTTGCCGAAGCCGAATCCGGCGGCATGCCCGATGTGCTATCCAATTTCTCTTTCTAAGGCGCCGATGATGGACTTGACTACGGTGCCCGGTTTCCAGCACCGCACGGTGCTGTTGGACGAAGCGGTCGATGCGCTCGACCTGACGGGCGCGCGCGCCTCCGGCATCTATATAGACGGCACCTTCGGCCGCGGCGGCCACAGCCGCCTGCTGCTGTCGCGCCTGAACCCGGACGGACGCCTGATCGCGTTCGACAAGGATCCGCAGGCGATCGCCACCGCGGAGCAGATCGACGATGCGCGGTTCTCGATCGTCCACGACAGTTTTGCAACGATGCACGACGCGCTTGCCGCGCGCGGCATCCACCAGGTCGACGGCATCCTGCTCGACCTCGGTATCTCGTCGCCCCAGGTGGACGACGCCAGCCGCGGCTTCAGCTTCCGCAACGATGGCCCGCTCGACATGCGCATGGACACCACGCGCGGCATGTCGGCGGCCGAGTGGATCGCGACCGCACCGCAAACCCTATTGGAAAAGGTGATACGTGATTATGGAGAAGAGCGGTTTGCTTTTCCGATTGCAAAGGCGATTGTTGCTCGCCGCGCAGTCGAACCAATTTCGACCACACGACAGCTTGCCGCAATCGTGGCAGACACGGTCAAGAGCCGCGAAAAGGGCAAGGATCCGGCAACCCGGACCTTTCAGGCTGTCCGGATTTTCATCAATAAAGAGCTTGAAGACCTCGAAACAGGTCTGACGGCGGCCTACGGCATGCTGGCGCCGGGCGCGCGCATGTCGGTGATTTCCTTCCATTCGCTGGAAGACCGCATGGTCAAGCAGTTCTTCGCCTCCAAGGCCAAGGTCGAGCAACCGGACCGGCGCCTGCCGATCCGCGCGGCCGACCTGCCGCAGCCGCTGATGAAGCTGATCGACAAGATCAAGCCATCGGAGGAAGAAGTGAACGCCAACCCGCGCGCCCGTTCTGCGGTGCTGCGCGTGGCCGAACGCCTGGGAGCGGCGGCATGAGCTTCAAGGTGAACGCCTTGCTCGCGGCCCTGCTGGTCGGCTGCGCGCTATCGGTCGTCAATGCGCGCTACCAGGCGCGCCACCTCCTGATCGAACTGGAGCGCCTGCAGCAGCACGCGCGCCAGCTCGACATCGACTGGGCCCAGCTCCAGCTCGACCAGTCCACGCTGGGCAAGAACGAGCGCATCGAAGAGATCGCGCGCACCAACCTGAACATGTCGCGCCTGACGCCGGCGCGCACGCAGTACCTGACGGAAGGCGAGAAATGACGCGCAACGCTCAACGCCCGGGCGCGCGCGTCGCCGCATCGAAAGGCATGGCCTTCACCAAGAGCCCAGTGCTCGCGGTGCGCCTGCCCGACTGGCGTTCGCGCCTGGTGCTGTTCGTGCTGTTCGCGTCGTTTGCCGCGCTGGCGATCCGCGCCGTCTGGCTGCAGGGCGTGTCGACCCAGTTCCTGCAAAAGCAGGGCAAGAGCCGCTACGAGCGCACGCTCGAACTGCCGGCCACGCGCGGCCGCATCCTGGATCGCAACGGCGCCGTGCTGGCCTCGTCGCTGCCGGTGCGCGCGGTGTGGGCGATCCCCGAAGACGTCCTGAATTCGCCGCCCGAAAAAATCAGCGCACTTGCACGATTGCTCGAAATGCCCGAGGCCGACCTGCGCAAGAAGCTCGACTCCGACCGCACCTTCGTCTACCTCAAGCGCCAGGTCGAGATGCCGATCATCGCCGAGATCGAGAAGCTCAAGATCGAGGGCATCGACACGCGTAAAGAATACAAGCGCTTCTACCCGCAGGGCGAAGTCATGACGCACCTGGTCGGTTTCACCAACGTCGAAGACAAGGGCCAGGAAGGGATGGAGCTGCAGCACCAGAAGACCCTGATGGGCGTGCCGGGCAGCCGGCGCGTGATCAAGGACCGCCTCGGCCACATCGCCGAAGACCTGGGCATGTTCCGCGAGCCGCACCAGGGCCGCGACCTGACCCTGTCGGTCGACAGCAAGCTGCAATACATCGCCTTCACCAGCATCAAGAACGCGGTCGAGAAATTCGAGGCCAAGGCCGGCGCCGCGGTGGTGCTCGACGTCCACACCGGTGAAGTCCTGGCCCTGGCCAACTACCCGACGTACAACCCGAACGACCGCTCGAAGCTCACCGGCGAGCAGCTGCGCAACCGCGTCATCACCGACACCTTCGAGCCGGGTTCGACGATCAAGCCGATCACCATCGCGCTCGGCCTCGAGACCGGCCGCATCAAGCCCGACACCGTGTTCGACAACAATCCGGGTTACATGACCGTCACCGGCAAGCGCATTCGCGACACCCACAACTACGGCGTGCAGACGGTCGGCGGCATCATCCAGAAGTCGTCCAACATCGGCGCCGTGAAAGTGGCGCAGCTGATCCCGCAGCAGGAAATGTGGGAGATGTACACCAAGCTCGGTTTCGGCCAGGCGCCGCGCTACGGTTTCCCGGGCGCCGCCGCCGGCCGCGTGCGCCCATGGAAGACCTGGAAGCCGATCGAATACGCCAACATGGCCTTCGGCCACGGCCTGTCGGTGTCGCTGCTGCAGATGGCGCGCTCGTACATGATCTTCGCGCGCAACGGCGACATCATCCCGCTGTCGTTCCTGAAGGTGGACGAAGAGCCGGTCGGCCAGCAGATCATTTCGCCCAAGACCGCGGCGCAAGTACGCACCATGATGGAATCGGTGGTCAGCCCGGAAGGCACGGCCTCCAAGGCCCAGGTGGCCGGCTACCGCATCGGCGGCAAGACCGGCACCGCCGAGAAGATCGTCAACGGGCGCTACTCGCGCAGCAACAACATCGGCTACTTCGCCGGCATCGGTCCGATGTCGAATCCGCGCTTCGTGATCGCGGTGATGGTCGACGACCCGCGCGGCGCGCTGCGCACCGGCGGCAGCGTCGCCGCCCCGACCGCTGCCGACCTGTTCGCCAACGCGCTGCGCGCGGCCAACGTGCCGCCCGATTCCTCGATCACGGACATCATCATTCCGGAAAATCCTCTAGAGGAGAGCATGTGATGGCCATGAGCCTGAACGACATCTGCCAGTGGATCCAGACCGCCGCCGGCATCGGTAATACCAGCGCCGGCGGCGCCCTCGTTTCCGACTCGCGCCGCGTCAAGCGCGGCGACGTATTCTTCGCCTATCCGGGCGAGGCGGCCGACGGCCGCCGTTACATCAACGCCGCCATCGAAGCCGGCGCTGCCGCCGTCGTGTACGAAGCGGTCGATTTCGAATGGGATGCCGCACTCGAGGTGCCGCACCTGGCGGTGCCGGAGCTGAAAAAGAACGCCGGCCCGATCGCGCACGCGGTGCTCGGCTATCCGGATAGCGCCATGTTCACCGTGGCCGTCACCGGCACCAACGGCAAGACCTCGTGCGCGCTGTGGACCGCGCAAGCGCTGGCGCGCCTGGGCGAGACCGCCGGCGTGGTCGGCACCCTCGGCGTCGGCCTGGTCAAGGGCAAGACCGAACCGCAGTTCGACGTCACCGGCTACACCACGCCGGACGCGGTGCTGCTGGCCCAGAAGCTGGCCGACCTCAAGAAAAGCGGCGCCACCGCGCTTGCCATCGAAGCCTCGTCGATCGGCCTGGTGCAGGAACGCACGGCCGGCATGCACGTCGACGTCGCGATCTTCACCAACCTGACGCGCGACCACCTCGACTTCCATGGCGACATGGAGAGTTATGAGGCGGCCAAGGTCAAGCTGTTCGAGTGGGACGGATTGAAGCACGCGGTCGTCAACCTGGACGACGCGGCCGGGCAGCGCCTGGTGGCGCATCTGCGTTCGAGATTCCCGGCGCTGGCGGTGACCGGCTACACCTTGAAGGCCGATGCGGCGCCCGAAGGCGTGGCGGTCCTGCGCGCCGGCGGCATGCGCAGCAAGAACGCCGGCACCGAATTCCAGGTCGAGACGGCGCAAGGTTCAAGCACCGTCAAGACCCGGCTGGTGGGCCACTACAACGTCAGCAACGTGCTGGCGGTGCTGGGCGCGCTGCTGGCCAAGGGCGTGGCGCTGAAAGCCGCGGTGGATGCGATCGAGGCGCTGGCGCCGGCGCCGGGCCGCATGCAGCAGATGGGCGGCCAGGACGCGCCGATGGTCGTGATCGACTACGCGCACACGCCGGACGCCTTGGAAAAGACGCTGGAAGCGCTGCGCCAGGTGGCGAGCGACCGCAATGGCCAGCTGTGGTGCGTGTTCGGCTGCGGCGGCGACCGCGATCCGGGCAAGCGCCCGCAGATGGGCCGCATCGCGCAGATGGCGGACCAGGTCCTGGTCACCAGCGACAACCCGCGCAGCGAAGAACCAGGCAGCATCATCGCCCAGATCGTGGCCGGCATGGACCAGGAACACCCGGGTTCGCGCCTGCAGACCGTGGAAGACCGCGCCAGCGCCATCCTGCTGGCGGTGAAGCAGGCCGCCAAGCAGGACGTGATCCTGCTGGCGGGGAAGGGCCATGAGCCGTACCAGGAAATCAAGGGCCGCAAGATGCCGTTCTCGGACGCGGACCATGCGACGCTGGCCCTGAGCGCGCGGCTCACCATGTTGAGGACGAATTAATGCGCGGTACGCTTGCACAACTGGTCGCCGCCATTCCAGGCGCGACGCTGGTCGGAGCCGATGTGGCGTTCGACGGCGTGTCGACCGACAGCCGCAAGGTGGAGGGCGGCGCGCTGTTCGTCGCCCTGCGCGGCGAGACTTTTGACGCACATGATTTCCTCGACCAGGTCGTCGCGCGCGGCGTGGCGGCGGTGGTGGTGTCCACCCTGCCGCAAGGCTGGACGCTGCCGGCGATCGTGGTGCCGGATACCTTGGTGGCGCTGGGCCGCATCGCGCACGCATGGCGCGCCGGCTTCCCGATCCCGCTGATCGGTGTCACCGGCAGCAACGGCAAGACCACGGTCAAGGAAATGATCGCCTCGATCCTGGCCGCGGCGGTCGGTGAGGATGCACGCCTGGCGACGCAGGGCAACCTGAATAACGAGATCGGCGTGCCGCTCACTCTGTTCCGCCTGGGCGACCGGCACCGCGCGGCGGTGGTGGAGCTGGGCATGAACCATCCGGGCGAGATCGGCCGCCTGGCCGCGATCGCGACGCCGACCGTGGGCCTGGTGAACAACGCCCAGCGCGAGCACCAGGAATTCATGCACACCGTGGAAGCGGTGGCGCGCGAGAACGGCTCGGTGCTGCAGGCGCTGTCTGCGGATGGCGTGGCGGTGTTCCCGGGCGACGATACCTATACCGCGTTGTGGCGTGCTCTAGCGTCGTGCGAGGTGATCACGTTCGGCCTGACTGACGCATGCGACGTGCGCGCGACCTACACCGGCAACGGTTTCGGCAGCACGCTGCAGGTGACTGCGCGCGGCGCACAATTCGGCATCGAACTGGCCGCGGCGGGCGAACACAATGTCCGCAACGCGCTGGCCGCGATCGCCTGCGCGCTCGGTGCCGGCATCGACCAAGCCGCCATCGTGCGCGGCCTGGAAGCCTTCGTCCCGGTCGGCGGGCGCCTGCAGCGCAAGCAGGCCGACAACGGCGCGACCGTCATCGACGACACCTACAACGCCAACCCGGACTCGATGCGCGCCGCGATCGACGTGCTGGCCGCCTATCCGGCGCCACGCATCCTGGTGGTCGGCGACATGGGCGAGGTCGGGACGCAAGGCAAGGAGTTTCACGAAGAAATCGGCGCCTACGCTCGGGAGCGTGGCATCGAGACCGTGCTCGCCACCGGCGAACTGGCGCGCGCATTGAGCGCGTCGGGAGCACAGCATTACGAGCAGTTCGACGAATTATTGGCAGCACTGGATGAAAAACTGGGCGGCAATACCAACGCGACTGTGCTGGTGAAAGGCTCGCGCTTCATGAAGATGGAGCGCGTGGTCTCGCACCTGACCGGATCAACCAACAAGGACGCCCACTAATCATGCTTCTCTGGCTTGCACAGTACTTCCAGGACTACATCGGTCCGCTGCGCGTGTTCAACTACATCACCTTCCGCGCGGTGTTCGCCACCATCACCGCGATCTCCATCGGCCTGCTTTGCGGCCCATGGGTGATCCGCAAACTGACCGAACTGAAGGTCGGCCAGGCGGTGCGCACGTATGGTCCGCAGACCCACCTGAGCAAGCACGGCACCCCGACCATGGGTGGCGTGCTGGTGCTGATCGCGATCGGCGTCTCGACCCTGCTGTGGTGCGACCTGTCGAACCGCCTGATCTGGCCGGTGCTGGTGGTGACCATGGGCTTCGGCGCCATCGGCTGGGTCGACGACTACCGCAAGGTGGTCTACAAAGATCCGGAAGGCATGCGCTCGCGCGAGAAATACTTCTGGATGTCGCTGATCGGTATCGCGTCCGCCCTGTACTTGGCGTTCTCGGTCTCGGCCGCCAATCCGTGGGAAGTGGCGCAGCTGTTCTACGCCTGGGTCCAATCCGGCTTCTCGATGGACCTGCCGCCCAAGGCCGACCTGATCGTCCCGTTCTTCAAGACCATCAGCTATCCGCTCGGCGTGTGGGGCTTCATCGCGCTGACCTATTGCGTCATCGTCGGCGCCTCCAACGCCGTCAACTTCACCGATGGCCTGGATGGCCTGGCGATCATGCCGACCGTGATGGTGGGCGGCGCCCTGGGTCTGTTCGCGTATCTGACCGGTAGCGCGACGTTCTCGAAATACCTCCTGATCCCGTACATCCCGGGCGCGGGCGAACTGCTGATCTTCTGCGGCGCGATGGCCGGCGCCGGCCTGGCCTTCCTGTGGTACAACGCGCACCCGGCGCAGATGTTCATGGGCGACGTCGGCGCGCTGGCGCTGGGCGGCGCGCTCGGCACCATCGCCGTCATCGTGCGCCAGGAAATCGTCCTGTTCATCATGGGCGGCATTTTCGTGGCCGAGACGCTGTCGGTGATCATCCAGGTGACCTGGTTCAAGTACACCAAGAAGCGCTACGGCACCGGACGCCGCGTGTTCCTGATGGCGCCGCTGCACCACCACTTCGAACAAAAGGGCTGGAAGGAGACCAAGGTCGTGGTCCGCTTCTGGATCGTGACCATGGTGCTGATCCTGGTCGGCCTCTCGACGCTGAAACTGCGCTGATGAACTACGACGGCAAAACCGCATTGGTGCTGGGCCTGGGCGAATCCGGGCTGGCGATGGCGCAGTGGCTGGGCCGCTGCGGCGCGCGCGTGCGCGTGGCCGATACGCGCAATGAGCCGGCACGCCTGCCGGCGCTGCGCGAAGCCGTGGCCGATGCCGAATTCATCGGCGGCGGGTTCAACGCCGCGCTGCTGGACGGCGTCGACTTCGTCGCCGTCAGCCCCGGCCTGGCGCCGGAACGTGAACTGGTCGACATTGTCCCGGCGGCGCAAGAACGCGCGATTCCGGTGTGGGGCGAGATCGAGCTGTTCGCGCAGGCGCTGGCGCATCTGCGCGCGGAGCAGGGCTACGCGCCGAAAGTCATCGCCATCACCGGCACCAACGGCAAGACCACCGTCACCAGCCTGACCGGGCTGCTGTGCCGCCGCGCGGGCTTGAGCACGCGCGTGGCCGGCAACATCAGCCCGGCCGCGCTGGACGTGCTGCGTGAAACCATCGACGCAGGCGACCTGCCGCAGGCCTGGGTGCTCGAGCTGTCGAGCTTCCAGCTGCACACCACCTTCAGCCTGCAGGCCGACGCCGCCACGGTGCTGAACCTGACCCAGGACCACCTGGACTGGCACGGCAGCATGGACGCCTATGCGGCGGACAAGGCGCGCATCTTCGGCGCGGAGACTGTGCGAGTGCTCAATCGCGACGACGCGCGCGTGATGCGCATGGCGAGCGATGCTCCGGCCTACACTTTCGGCACCGGCGAACCGCAAGCCGCGGACAGCTTCGGCCTGCTCGAAGAGCGTGGCGTGCTGTGGCTGGCCAATGCGGTGGCCGGCGAAGAGATCGAGAAGAAACGCAGGAAAGGCGAGGCCCCGGAACCGGTCGAGGTCATCGTCAACCGCCTGATGCCGGCCGATGCATTGAAAATCCGCGGCCTGCACAACGCCTCCAATGCATTGGCCGCACTGGCCCTGTGCCGCGCCTGCGGCCTGCCGCTGGCGCCGCTGCTGCACGGCCTGCGCGAATACGCGGGCGAACCGCACCGCGTGGAACTGGTCGCCACCATCGACAACGTCGACTTCTACGACGACAGCAAGGGCACCAACGTCGGCGCCACCGTCGCCGCACTGGAAGGGCTGGGCAAGGCCTTCAGCGGCGAAGACCAGCAGATCCTCTTGATCGCCGGCGGCGACGGCAAGGGCCAGGACTTTTCGCCACTGGCCGGCCCGGTCTCGCGCCACGTGCGCGCGGTGCTGCTGATCGGCCGCGATGCGCCGGCCGTACGCGCCGCCATCGAGCCGACCGGCGTGCCGGCCTTCGACGTGAGTGACTTGCCGACGGCGGTGCGGCGCGCCGCCGGCCTGGCCAAGCCGGGCGACAGCGTGCTGCTCTCGCCGGCCTGCGCCAGCATGGACATGTTCACCAACTATGCGCACCGCGCCCAGGTGTTCGTCGACGCCGTGCGCGAGATTGCGCTCGACCGGGGACAGGAGATCTGATGGCTTTCCAGCTCCCCTTCAAGTTCTCGGGCACCGCCAGCGACGCCGTCAACGCGGCCGCCGCGGTCGGCAAGCGCCCGTCGAAGATGATGGACTACGACCAGCCGCTGGTCTGGGTCACGCTGCTCCTGATGCTGTTCGGGATGGTGATGGTGTATTCGGCCTCGATCGCGCTGCCCGATTCGCCCAAGTTCCGCTATCTGGAAGACCGCAACGAATACTTCCTGTACCGCCAGATGATGTACATCGGCGTCTCCATCGTCGCCGCCTGGATCACCTTCAAGGTGCCGGTCGCGGTGTGGCAGAAATGGGCGCCGATGATGTTCATCGCGACCCTGGTGATGCTGGCGCTGGTCCTGATTCCCGGCGTGGGCGTGTCGGTCAACGGTGCGCGGCGCTGGCTGTCGCTGAAGGTGATGAACCTGCAGCCGTCCGAGATCATGAAGATCGCGGTGGTGCTGTACGCGGCCGACTTCACGGTAAGGAAGCAGGAGTACATGCACAAGCTGACCAAGGGCTTCCTGCCGATGATGGTGGCGATCGGCCTGGTCGGCGGCCTGCTGCTGATGGAGCCGGATCTGGGCGCCTTCGGCGTGATCGTCTGCATCGCCATGGGCATCCTGTTCCTGGGCGGGATCAACATCGTCTGGTTCGGCGGCATCGGCGCGCTCTTGGTGATCATCTTCACCTCGATCATCGCGCTGTCACCGTTCCGCCGCGCGCGCATGTTCGCCTACCTCGACCCGTGGGAAGAGGGCAATGCGCTGGACAAGGCCTACCAGCTGACCCACTCGCTGATCGCCTTCGGGCGCGGCGAATTCTTCGGCGTCGGCCTGGGCAGCTCGGTCGAGAAGCTGCACTACCTGCCCGAAGCGCACACCGACTTCATCATGGCCGTGATCGGCGAAGAACTGGGCCTGGCCGGCGTGCTGGTGGTGGTCGCGATGTTCTACTGGCTGGTCAAGCGGGCGTTCGACATCGGACGCCAGGCGATCGCGCTGGACCAGGTGTTCGCGGGCCTGGCCGCGAAGGGCATCGGCATCTGGATCGGGGTGCAGACCTTTATCAATATGGGCGTGAACCTGGGCCTGCTGCCGACCAAGGGCCTGACCCTGCCGTTGATGAGCTTTGGCGGGTCGGGCGTGCTGTTCAACTGCGTCGGCCTGGCGATCCTGCTGCGCATCGATTATGAAAACCGCGTGCGCATGCGCGGAGGCCGCACATGAGTAACAAGAAGAAAACCCTGATGATCATGGCCGCCGGCACCGGTGGCCACATCTTCCCCGGCATCGCGATCGCGCAGACCATGCGCGCGCGCGGCTGGGAAGTGAGCTGGCTGGGCACCGCCCACGGCATGGAGAAAGACCTGGTGCCGCAGGCCGGCATCGACATGGACACGATCGACTTCGCCGGCCTGCGCGGCAAGGGTCTGGCGCACACCCTGAAGGGTGCGTTCAAGATGGCGGCCAGTTTCCGGACCTGCCACCGCTACCTGGCCGCGCGCCGGCCCGACGTGGTGCTGGGCATGGGCGGCTACGTCACGGTGCCGGGCGGCCTGACCGCGCGCGCGCGCGGCGTGCCGCTGGCGCTGGTCAACGCCGACGCCGCGCTGCTGTTGTCGAACAAGACCCTGACCCCGATGGCCCAGCGCGTGCTGTTCGGCTTCCCGGCGGACTTTGGCAAGGCGGCCGGCAAGGCGGTGGTAACGGGGAACCCGGTGCGCCAGCAGATCCTCGACCTGCCGGTACCCGCGGAGCGTTTCAAGGGCCGCAGCGGCGTGCTGCGCGTGCTGGTGGTCGGCGGCAGCCTGGGCGCCAAGGTCCTGAACGACAACGTGCCGGCGGCGCTGAAACTGATCGACCCGGAACTGCGCCCCGTCGTCACGCACCAGTCGGGCAAGAAGAACATCGACGCCCTGCGCGCCGCTTATAAAGAGGCCGGCGTCGACGCCAATGTGGTCGACTTCATCGACGACATGGCCGCCGCCTACGGTGAAGCAGACCTGGTGATCTGCCGCGCCGGCGCCATCACCGTGTCCGAACTGACCGCGGCCGGCGTGGCCAGCGTGCTGGTGCCGTTCGTGGCCAGCACCACCAGCCACCAGCGCGACAACGCGGTGTGGATGGACAAGCAGGGGGCGGCGGTGCACTTGCCGCAGGGCGAACTGAATCCGCAGCGGCTGAAAAGCCTGCTGCAAACGACGCGCGAACAGTGCCTGGCGATGGCCCAGGCGGCGGCGCGCGTCGGCCAGCGCGACGCCAACGAAGCGATCGCGCGCGAACTCGAAAAATTGGCAGGCTAGATTACAGATGAAACACAAGATCAAGAACATTCACTTCGTCGGCATCGGCGGCAGCGGCATGAGCGGCATCGCCGAGGTGCTGGTCAACCTGGGCTACAAGGTGTCGGGCTCGGACCTGAACAGCAACGCCGCCAGCCAGCGCCTGGCCGAACTGGGCGCGCGCGTGTTCACCGGCCACGCCGCCGAACACGTGGCGGGCGCCGACGTGGTGGTGACGTCCACCGCCGTCAACGAAGCCAATCCGGAAGTGGTGGCCGCACGCGCCAACAAGACGCCGATCGTGCCGCGCGCGATCATGCTGGGCGAGTTGATGCGCCTGAAGCGCGGCATCGCGATTGCCGGCACCCACGGCAAGACCACCACCACCAGCCTGGTGGCCTCGGTGCTGGCGGCCGGCGGCATGGACCCGACATTCGTCATCGGCGGACGCCTGACCGCCGCCGGCGCCAATGCGGCGCTGGGCAGCGGCGAATACATCGTGGCCGAAGCCGACGAGTCGGACGCCTCGTTCCTGAACCTGTCGCCGATGATCGAGGTGATCACCAACATCGACGCCGATCATATGGAAACCTATGAGCACGACTTCGAGAAACTGAAGTCGGCGTTCGTGCACTTTACGCACCGCCTGCCGTTCTACGGCCGTGTGATGCTGTGCATCGACGACCAGCACGTGCGCTCGATCCTGCCGCAGGTGACCAAGCCGGTCACCACCTACGGCTTCTCGGAAGAAGCAGAGGTGCGCGCGCTGGACGCCTACGCCGAAGGCGTGCAGATGCACTTCACGGTGCGCCAGGAAGGCTATCCGGACACCAAATTCGTGCTCAACCAGCCGGGCATGCACAATGTGCTCAACGCCTGCTCGGCGATCGCGATCGCGCGCGAGATCGGCATCGACGATGCATCGACCGCGCGCGGCCTGCTCGAATTCCGCGGCGTCGGCCGCCGCTTCACCCGCTACGGCGAAGTGGCGCTCCCGGCCGGCGGCAGCTTTACCCTGGTCGACGACTTCGGCCACCACCCGGTCGAGACCGAGGTGACGCTGGCCGCCGCGCGCGCCGCCTATCCGGGCCGGCGCCTGGTGCTGGCGTTCCAGCCGCACCGCTACAGCCGCACGCGCGACCTGTTCGAAGACTTCGTCAAGGTGCTGGCCACCCCGGACGTGCTGCTGCTGGGCGACGTGTATCCGGCCGGCGAGGCGCCGATCGTGGCCGCCGACGGCCGCGCCCTAGCGCGCGCGCTGCGCACTTCGGGCAAGCTTGAGCCGATTTTCGTCGAAGCCATCGCCGACATGCCGGCCGCGATCATGAACATCGCGCGCGACGGCGACGTCGTGCTGACCATGGGCGCCGGCTCGATCAGCGGCGTTCCCCACCAACTGACCAACGCAAAGGCCTGACACCGTGACCACGACCACCACTTTCGATGCCGCCGCTTTCGGCAAGGTCGGCGTGCTGTTCGGCGGACGCTCCGCCGAACGCGAGATCTCCCTCATTTCCGGCAACGGCGTGCTGCAGGCCCTGCAAAGCCGCGGCATCGACGCCCACGCCTTCGACCCGGGCACGCAAAGCCTGGCCGACCTGGCCGCGCAGAAGTTTGACCGCGTCTTCATCGCGCTGCACGGCCGCTACGGCGAGGACGGCAGCCTGCAGGGCGCGCTCGAGCAGCTCGGCATCCCGTACACCGGCAGCGGCGTGATGGCGTCGAGCATCGGCATGGACAAGATCACCACCAAGAAGATCTGGCTGACCGAAGGCGTGCCGACCCCGCAGTACGCGACGATCGACGCCGACAGCGACCTCGATGCCGTGGTGGCCAAGCTGGGCCTGCCGCTGATCGTCAAGCCGCCGCTCGAGGGCTCGAGCATCGGCATCACCAAGGTGACCGAAATCGGCCAGCTGAAAGAAGCGATCGCGCTGGTGGCGAGCATGGACGACGCGGTGCTGGCCGAGGAATTCGTCACCGGCCGCGAGTTTACGGTCGCCGTGCTGGGCCAGGGCGCGGCGGCGCGCGCGCTGCCGATCGTCGAGATCGTGGCCCCGGAAGGCAAGTACGACTACCAGAACAAGTACTTCACCGACGACACCCAGTACCACTGCCCGGCGCCATTGCCGGAGGCGCTGACCCAGGAAATCCAGCGCCACGCCGTCAATGCCTACCGCGCGCTCGGCTGCGAGGGCTGGGGCCGGGTCGACGTGCTGGTGCGCGAGAGCGACATGCGCCCCTTCCTGCTGGAGGTGAACACCTCGCCCGGCATGACCACCCACTCGCTGGTGCCGATGGCGGCGCGCGCGGTCGGTATCGGCTACGAAGACCTGTGCATCGAGATCCTGCGTTCGGCGCGGCTCAAGATGGGCGGCAAGGGCAAAGCAAAGGAATAATGAACCATGTGGCATGACGTCCGCGCCCTCAACGCGACCGCCAGTTTCATGACGGCGGCGACGGTGCTCGCCGCCCTGGTCACGGGCGTCTGGTGGCTGTCGCAGCGGCCGATGTTCGCGTTGCGCACGGTGACGGTGGAAAGCATGTACGGGATCGACCTGAAGCACGTCAACGCGCTCACCGTGCGCAACGGCGTGGTCGGCAAATTGCGCGGCAACTTCTTCACCGCCGACCTGGACCAGGTGCGCACCACCTTCGAGACCGTGCCCTGGGTGCGGCGCGCCACCGTGCGCCGCGAGTGGCCGAACGCGCTGGTGGTGGAAGTCGAAGAACACGAAGCGATCGGCACCTGGGGCGACGAAGGCCGCCTGCTGTCGGTGAAGGGCGACGTGTTCACCGCCAACATCGCCGAGACCGAGGACGAGCTGGCGCTGCCGGCGTTCGAAGGTCCGCCCGGCAGCGAGAAGGACGTGCTGCGGCGCTTCTCCGAACTGCGCACTGCGTTCGCGCCGGTGCAGCTGGTGCCGCGCTCGTTGTCGCTGTCGGACCGCTACGCCTGGACCGTCAGGCTGGACAACGGCATGAGCGTCGAACTCGGACGCGAGCAGGACCGCAACACCTTGAAGAAACGCGTGCAGCGCCTGGTCGGCGTCTATCCGCAGCTGGTCGCCAGGCTGCAGGAAGGGCGCATCGACACCATCGACATGCGCTATCCGACCGGCCTGGCGCTGTCGTCGGCGGCGCTGACGGTGCCGGCGGATGCAACCAAGCCGGTGAAGGCCGCGAAGAAGAAACCAGAACCCAAGCCGCACGGCAGCACGCCGGCGCAGCCGAACAACAAAACAACCAAGCAAATCTAGCAGGCGAACAGCAATGACAAAAGACGCGAAAAACCTGATCGTCGGCCTCGACATCGGCACCTCCAAGGTGGTGGCCGTGGTCGCCGAGGTGATGTCCGACGGACGCCACGAGGTGATCGGCCTCGGTCAGCACGAGTCGAGGGGGTTGAAGAAGGGCGTGGTCGTCAACATCGAGGCCACGGTCGAATCGATCCAGCGCGCGCTGGAAGAGGCCGAGCTGATGGCCGACTGCAAGATCCGCAACGTCTACGCCGGCATCGCCGGCAGCCATATCCGCTCGTTCAATTCGAGCGGGATGGTGGCGATCAAGGAAAAGGAAGTGACGGCCACCGACGTGGCGCGCGTGATCGAGACCGCCAAGGCGGTCAACATCCCGACCGACCAGCAATTGCTGCACACGGTGCCGCAGGAATTCATCGTCGACAACCAGGAAGACGTGCGCGAGCCGATCGGCATGAGCGGGATTCGCCTCGAAGTGCGGGTGCACATCGTCACCGGTGCGGTATCCGCGGTGCAAAACATTGTAAAGTGCGTGCGCCGCTGCGGTCTCGAGGTCTCGGACCTGATCCTGCAGCCGATGGCTTCCGCCGACGCGGTGCTGACGGTCGACGAAAAGGAACTGGGCGTGGTGCTGATCGATATCGGCGGCGGCACCACCGACATCGCGGTGTTCTCGGACGGCGCGATCCGTCACACGGCGGTGATCCCGATCGCGGGCGACCAGATCACCAGCGACGTGGCGATGGCGCTGCGCACGCCGACCGGGGAAGCAGAAGATATCAAGATCCGCTACGGGGTGGCCAAGCAGGTACTGGCCGATCCGGGCGAGACACTCGAAGTGCCAGGTCTCGGCGACCGCGGCCCGCGCGCCTTGTCGCGCCAGGCGCTGGCGGCCGTGATCGAGCCTCGGGTGGAGGAACTGTTCGCGATGGTGCACCAGGTGGTGCGCGAGTCGGGCTACGAAGGCGTGCTGTCGTCGGGCATCGTCCTGACCGGCGGCAGCGCCATCATGCCGGGCATGATCGAGATGGCGGAAGACATCTTCCTGAAGCCGGCGCGCCTCGGCACGCCGGACTACCGCGGACAGCTGGCAGATGTGGTACGCAGCCCACGCTACGCCACCGTGCTCGGTCTACTGCTCGAAGCGAAGAAGCAGTACCTGCGGGGACACATCGTCACTCGGCAGGACGGGTCGGTGAAGGCGGTCTGGCAGCGGATGAAAGAATGGATAGCCGGGAATTTCTAAGCACTTGGTAACAAATTTGGTAACGAAAATTCGTCACGGGTACAAGGTTTTTAAATACAATCGCTAGTTACCGGCATGAGGCAGCGCATCAAGCACGCTAAGGCTTCGTCCCTGGAACAGCATTTCTGAATATAGGGAGTCATCATGGAGTTCGATATGGTCGATAACGCAGCACTGGGGACGGTGATCAAGGTCGTGGGCGTCGGCGGCGCCGGCGGCAACGCAGTCCAGCACATGATCAACAAAGGTGTGTCCGGTGTCGAGTTCATCGCCGCCAACACCGACGCGCAGGCGCTGGCCGCCTCGAGCGCCAACAACGTCATCCAGATCGGCGAATCGGGCCTGGGCGCGGGCATGCGTCCGGAGATCGGCCGCCAGCTCGCCGAGCAGTCGCGCTCGCGCATCGAGGATGCGCTGCGTGGCGCGCACATGGTCTTCATCGCCGCCGGCATGGGCGGCGGCACCGGCACCGGCGCCGCCCCGATCGTGGCCGAAGTGGCCAAGACCATGGGCGCCCTGACCGTGGCCGTGGTCTCCAAGCCATTCTCGTACGAAGGCCAGAAGTGCATGGACGTGGCCGAAGAAGGCCTGGAAGAACTGACCAAGCACGTCGACTCCCTGATCGTCATCCTCAACGAAAAGCTGGAAGACATCTACGAAGACGAATCGATGCTCGACTGGATGAAGCACGCCGACGACGTCCTGAACAACGCGGTGGCCGGCATCGCCGAGATCATCAACGTGCCGGGCCACATCAACGTCGACTTCAACGACGTCAAGACCATCATGGGCGAGCAGGGCAAGGCCATGATGGGCACCGCGACCGCCGCCGGCGTCGACCGCGCGCGCATCGCCGCCGAACAGGCTGTCGCTTCGCCGCTGCTGGACGGCATCGACCTGTCGGGCGCCAAGGGCGTGCTGGTCAACGTGACTGCGTCGCGTGGCCTGAAGGGTAAAGAGATCAAGGAAGTCATGGCCGCCGTGCGCGCCTTCGCCGCACCGGACGCCTCGATCGCACAGGGCATCGCCTACGACGACGCGATGGGCGACGAGATCCGCGTGACCGTGGTCGCGACCGGCCTGGGCAAGAACAAGAAGTCGATCTCGCTGGTCCAGCCGCAGCAGCAGCTGCGCACCGGCACCTACGACGCGCCGGTGATGCAGGGTGCGGCGGCGGTGGCCGGCGGCCTGACCGCGGGCAAGGCCAGCGCCGACGCCCTGGGCGGCATGAAGCAGCCGGCCGTGTGGCGCCGCGAGCAGGCATCCGAGCAGGTGCAGGCGATGCAGCGCAACGGCGTCGAGACGTACGATATTCCGGCATTCCTGCGCAAGCAGGCTGACTGAGCCGCGACTTGCCCATGAGTGAAAAGGCCAGCGCAAGCTGGCCTTTTGTTTTATGCGCCCGCCGGCGATCCTCAGCACGCCATTCCCGGATCGGCGATAATGACAAGATTCCCAAAATATCAACAAGGAGCACACATGACCATCCAGATCGGCGAACGCCTGCCTGAAGGCACCCTGGCCGAATTCATCGAGACCGAAACCGAAGGCTGCACCCTGGGTCCAAATACTTTCCAGGTGGCGGACCTGGTGCGGGGCAAGAAGATCGTCATCTTCGGCCTGCCGGGCGCATTCACCCCGGGCTGCTCGGTGCAGCACGTGCCGGGCTACGTCAAGCATGCCGACGCCATCAAGGCTAAAGGCGTCGACGAAATCTGGTGCATCTCGGTCAACGACGCCTTCGTGATGGGCGCCTGGGGCCGCGACCAGAAAGCCACCGGCATCGTGCGCATGCTGGCCGACGGCAACGCCACTTTCACCAAGGCCCTGGGCCTGGACAACGATTTCTCGCAACACGGCATGGGCACCCGCTCGAAGCGCTATTCGATGCTGGTCGAAGACGGCGTGGTCAAGAGCCTGGACATCGACGCCAAGGGTGTCGAAGCTTCCAGCGCCGAAGCGATGCTGCAAAAGCTCGGCTGATTCTTTCGCCCGCGTCGCAATCCGAACGGCGCTGCGGCGCCGTTTTTGTTCTCACCGTTATATAGGACCCGCATCGTGAAGCGCCCATCCGGAAACCTGTACAGCATCTACGCCATGCTGCTCGCCGTCTTCATGTTCGCCCTGATGGACACGGCGATGAAGCTGCTGTCGGCGCGCTATCCGGCGCTGCAGGTGGCGGCGCTGCGCGCCCTGTGTTCGCTGCCATTGGTGGCGGCCTACGTGGCCTGGCGCGGCGCCTTCAGGGGGATATTCCGGGTGCGCTGGCCGATGCACCTGCTGCGCGGCGTGCTCGGGATCCTGATGCTGGCGCTGTTCGCCTACGGCCTGCGCCAGCTGTCGCTGGCCGAAGCGTATTCGATCTTCTTCATCGCGCCGGCCCTGATCACGGCGCTGTCGGTGCTGCTGCTGAAGGAGCGCGTGGATCTGGCGCGCTGGATCGCGATCGGCGTCGGCATGTGCGGGGTGCTGGTGGTGCTGCGTCCGAGCGGCGCGGGCTTCCTGACGGTGGGCGGACTGGCGATATTGGCCTCGGCCAGCTGCTATGCGATTTCCGCCATCACGGTGCGCGTGCTGGCGCGCACCGACCGCAACGAACACACCGTGTTCTGGCTGATCGTGCTGATCGCGGTCGGCGGCACGGCGCTGGCGGCGCCAGATTGGGTGCCGATCCCGGCCAGCGAGATTCCACTCCTGACCGGCCTGGCGCTGTCGGGCTTCATCGGCCAGCTGGCGATCACCGAGGCGTTCTCGCGCGGCGAAGCGTCGAGCGTGGCGCCGTTCGAGTATTCGGCGCTGGCCTGGGGCGTCGGCATGGACTGGCTGCTGTGGCGCGCACTGCCGGACAGCTGGACCATGCTGGGGGCCGCCATCATCATCGGCAGCGGCCTGTACCTGATCCGCCACGAGAAAGAACACGTCGAGGCGGAGCATCCCTGACGACTAGCTGCGGCGCAGGCGTACCGCGCCGGCCAGGCCGAAGCCGGCCAGCACCAGCGCCAGCGAGCCCGGTTCCGGCACCTCGGCCGCGCCGTCGAAGCTGAAGTCGTCCATCACGTACGACCCCGGCACGCCGGTGGTCACGACCACCGTGTCGATCGCGCTGCCCCAGCCGGCGGCCAGGAAGGCCGGGGTGCTGGAGAGCTGCAGCAACGCCGAACTGGCCACCAGCTGGCCGCCGAAGTACAGGTCGAGCTGCACGCTGCTGTCGGCGTAGCCGGCGAACCAGGCGCCGTTGAAGACGGTCGGCGCCAGGAAGCGGATGGTGCTGGCGACCGGCCAGCTGTCGCTCCAGTCGGTGGTGACCCGGCCCTGGCCGGAGTGCGGCGTGAACGGATCCTGCGCGCCGGTGAACACCGACAGGCCGGCGTTCGACCAGTCCAGTCCACCGTAGTTGGTGGGCACGGAGGCATTGGCGTCGGGACCGACGATGTCGTCGAAGGTCAGCACGGTGGCCGAAGCGAAGGGCGCGCACAGGGCGAGGACGGCGCTCAGTGCGACGTTGCGGAAGATGGCAGACATGGCATTCCTTTATATAAGATGATTCAGACGCGGCCCAGTGCCGGGTCGCTGACCGTGTGGCGGCCGGTTTCGACGCGGCCAGCGAAGCGCCGCAGGTAGTCGGGCTGGCCGGCCACCGTGGCGCTGAAGTCGTACCAGTAGCCGTTGGCGGCCACCGGAATGCGCAACGTCAGTTCGGTGCGCGCTGCCAGCGTGTGCTGCTGGCGCAGCGCCGCGTAGGCATTCGCATCCAGGATGAAAGTGCACGGCGCCGCGCCGGCATTCACCAATCGCAGCACCAGTTCGCCGCTGGCGGCGTCGCAGCGCACCTGCACGTCCGGACGTGGCTGGCCGGCCGCCACGGCGCGCAGCGCGCTGCCCGTGAAGTGGCGGTGATAGCCGTTCGGCCCCAGCACCCACAGGTCGTAGGCGCCGCCGGGCGCCGGCGTCCACACGTCCGCCAGCGACTTGCCCGCTTCGACCGTGTAGCGGCGCGGCACCGCCGCCAGGTTCTTGCGGTCATACACGTGGAATACGGCGCCCTGGCGGCCGGTATTGAGGAAGGTGAGCGCCACCCGCGCCGCCGCCATGGTAGCGCCGGGCTGCACTTCGCAGGTGGTCGCCAGCTCGTACGGCAGCGCGCGCGAGGGCCGGGTGCCGACTGCCTGCTGCGGCATCTGCGGCGCGCTCGGTGGCGCGATCTGCGCCAGGCGCTGCTGGGCGGCGCGCAGGGCGTCGGCCTGGCTGCGGCTTCTGCGGCCGGCGAGCGCCGGCAGCACTTCGTCGTTGGGCGTCTTGAAGTTGAAGGTGCTGGTCAGGTCGCCGCACACGGCGCGCCGGAACGGGCCGATGTTCGGCTCGCGCACGCCGAAGCGCGCTTCCAGGAAGCGCAGCACCGAGGTGTGGTCGAACACCTGCGAATTGACCCAGCCGCCACGGCTCCATGGCGAGATCACGTACATCGGCACGCGCGGCCCCGGCCCGTAGACGCGGCCGTCCGGCGCCGGCTGCTTGGTGCTACCTAGCGGGCGCGGATGGGTGTAGTACTCGGGACCCAGGTCGGCGGCCGCCAGCGTGGTCTTGCCGGCATAGCCGCCCTTGCCGTCGGGCGACGGCGCGGAAGGCGAAGGCACGTGGTCGAAATAGCCGTCGTTCTCGTCGAAGTTGACGATCAGGACTGTCTTGCTCCAGACCTCGGGGTTCGCCGTCAGCGCGTCCAGCACCTCCTGCAGGAACCAGGAGCCCTGCACCGGGCTCGATGGGCCGGGATGCTCGCAATAGATCGAGGGTGCGTTGATCCACGAGACCTGCGGCAGCTTGCCGTCGCGGATGTCGCGCTTGAAGGCGTCCAGGTACTGCTCGGGCGTGCTGCCGGGCAGGGTGTTGGCGATGCCTTTGTACAGCGGGTTGCCGGGGTTGTCGGTGGCGGCGTCGTAGGCGTGGTAGGGCAGGGCCTGACCGGTGTTGGTGTAGGGCTGGTTCGGCGCGCCGCCGCTCGAGACCGGGAAGCCGGAGGCGAGGTTGGCGCGCTTGAACTGCCTGAACGCGCCGAGCATGTTGTCGCCCCATTCGTCGGGCATGTTCTGGTAGCTGATCCAGCTCACGCCGGCCGCTTCCAGACGTTCGGCGTAGGTGGTCCAGGTGTAGCCGGTGTTGACGCCGCTCGCCGTGCCGTCGATCGCATCCCATTCGTTGGTGACGAAGGCGGTGCCGGTCGGCACGGCGCCGTTGGTGCCGGTCAGGAAGAACGAGCGGTTCGCGTCGGTGCCGGTGTGCATCGCGCAGTGATAGGCGTCGCACACGGTGAAGGCGTTGGCCAGCGCGAAGGCGAACGGGATCTCGGCTTCCTTGAAGTAGCCCATCGAGATCGGGTTCTTGTAGCGCGGCCACTGGTCCATGCGGCCGTTGTCCCAGGCCAGCTGGCTGTCGAGCCAATCGTGCGGGGTGCCGTTGGCGCGCTGGGCGTTGCCGCGGCTGCCGTCGAGGTGGAACGGCGTCATCACGCTGCCGTCGGCCTTGCGCTGCTGCCATACGCTGCGGCCTTCCGGCAGCGGGATCGGAAAACGGTCGCCGAAGCCGCGCACGCCGGCCAGGGTGCCGAAGTAATGGTCGAAGGCGCGGTTTTCCTGCATCAGGATCACGACGTGCTCGACGTCGCGGATGGTGCCGGTGGCGTTGTTGGCGGGGATCGCGAGCGCGCGCTGGATGGCGGGCGGGAAGGCGGCGTAGGTAGCGGCGGCGATGCCGGCGCGGGCGCTGTTGTGCAGGAATCTGCGGCGTGAAGTCATGGCGTGTTCCGGTGCGGGACGTTGATCGGCAAGCGTTTGTTGTCGCGCAGCTAACGCTGCGAACGTCGCCAATGTAGCTTTCCTGCATGACGGAGCGATGACATCCAGACAATGCGCGCGAGCGCGATCGGGAGGGCATGATCGGCCGGCGTGGCGCCCTTGCCACGATCGTTTCCGCCAGGGAATAGGGGCCGTCAGCACGCCGTAAAACGCTGGGCTATAATCGGCGCATGCTGAAACAACGAACCATCAAGGAACTGGTCCGCACCACGGGTGTGGGCCTGCACTCGGGCCGCAAGGTCGAGCTCACCCTGCGTCCGGCCGCGCCCGACACGGGCATCATCTTCCGCCGCGTCGACGTCGATCCGATCGTCGAAATTCCGAGCAGCGCCGACGTGGTCGGCGACACGCGCATGGCCTCGGTCGTGATGAAGGACGGCGTGCGCGTCTCGACCGTCGAGCACGTGATGTCGGCCTGCGCTGGCCTCGGGATCGACAACCTGTATATCGACGTCACCGCCGAAGAGATCCCGATCATGGACGGTTCGGCGTCCTCGTTCGTGTTCCTGCTGCAGCAGGCCGGGGTCGAAGACCAGCCGGCCCTGCGCAAGTTCATCCGCGTTCTAAAAGACGTCGAGGTGCGCCAGGGCAGCGGCAACAACGAGAAGTGGGCGCGCCTGTCGCCGCACGACGGCTACAAGCTCGACTTCTTCATCGAATTCAACCATCCGGCGGTGGACGGCACCATGCAGCGCGCCACCGTCGATTTCGGCGACATCACCTACGTGCGCGACGTGGCGCGCGCGCGCACCTTCGGCTTCATGCAGGACGTCGAGAGCCTGCGCGGCATGGGGCTGGCGCGCGGCGGCTCGCTGGAAAATGCGATCGTGATGGACGAATACCGGATTCTGAACGCGGACGGGCTGCGTTACGAAGACGAGTTCGTGCGCCACAAGATCCTGGACGCGATTGGCGACCTGTATCTGGTCGGGCATCCGCTGTTGGCCAGCTATACGGCGCACAAGTCGGGGCATGCGCTCAACAACGAACTGCTGCGCGCCTTGTTGGCGCAGCCGGATTCGTACGAGATCGTGACGTTTGATTCGCTGCAGGCGGCGCCGGTGTCGTATGTGCAGCAGGTGACGCGGGAGTGGGCGCTCAGCTGATTCTGCGCCGGGTTGGCGACGGTTGGTGGCTGCTGCGCGCGCAGGTGGCTGTGGTGCGAACTTGGATCCCCGCCTGCGCGGGAATCCAAGTTCCCCAACCGAAGCCGCACACGATTCGTTTCATCACTCGCACCGCAAGCAACATCGCGGGCAAGCAAGCCCCCTCACTTGCGCTTCGCCGCCAGCGCCCTGAGCGCCGCCACCAGATCCCGGTTCTGCTTGTTATCCGGCAGTGATTCCGCCAGTTCCTCGAACGCCCGCACCGCCGTCGGCGGCAATTCCAGGTTGCGCATCTGCGGCTTGTCCGGCAGCGCGCGCGTCACCTGCACCTTGATCCGCATCGATTCCACCTGCCAGCCGCGCCCCTGCAGCGTCGCCTGCAGCTTTGGCAGATTCTGCTTGAG
This sequence comes from Massilia sp. YIM B02443, assembly GCF_030411955.1. Classification (GTDB taxonomy): domain Bacteria; phylum Pseudomonadota; class Gammaproteobacteria; order Burkholderiales; family Burkholderiaceae_D; genus Telluria. Next base: position 397,394 of record NZ_JASNRA010000002.1, on the reverse strand, counting down.
CCGCGCCGCCAGCGCCGAGCTGGGCACGGCCATGGTCAGCACGCCTTCCTGGAACGACAGCACGTCGCAGTTATTGAAGATCGCCGGCAGCGCGGCGGCGCAGTCGGCCTGCAGGCGCGCCATGCGGTTGGCCGCCGGCAGCAGGCTGGCCATGCGGTCGTTGGCGCGCAGGAAATCGGTGGCGACGTGCGAAGTCACCCGGTTCCTGGTACCGAAGATATGGAAGGGGCGCTTGGGAGGAGATTGCTGCATGGCGGGACCTTACCACAGCGCGCGCCATTTGCAAGGAGGCGCAGCCGGGGATGTCGCCCCGGCGCATCGTTGCCGCGCGCCGCAGCGCCGCGCCGGGTCGCGCCGCCATGACCCGCAGCCCCGGCGCACGATGTCCGTGCATGATGCATACTGATAACATTTTCACACGGACACGTCTTGTTATCCTGCCCATCATCCCCAAGTGTGGCCGGATCGCATGATAAAATCAGTAGTTATTTGCCTAACGCGGTCTTTGGTGCGTATCAGTTTGATATCATCTTGGCTCCCATCCTGGCTGCCTTTGCGGCGTATTTTTTAGAAACTAAGCATGTCATTCCTGACCCAGATTTTCGGCAGCCGTAATCAGCGACTGCTCAAGCAATATCAAAAGACCGTGCGTCAGATCAACGCGCTCGAGCCGCAGATGGAGCAGCTGTCGGACGCCGAACTGCAAGCCAAGACCCCGGAATTCAAGGACCGCCTGGCCAAGGGCGCGACCCTGGACGACATCATGGTGGAAGCCTTCGCCGTCTGCCGCGAAGCGGCCAAGCGCGTGATGAAGATGCGCCACTTCGACGTCCAGCTGATCGGCGGCATGGTCCTGCACCAAGGCAAGATCGCCGAAATGGGAACCGGCGAAGGCAAGACCCTGATGGCGACGCTGGCGGTCTACCTGAACGCACTGGCCGGTAAGGGCGTGCACGTCATCACCGTCAACGATTACCTGGCCCAGCGCGACGCCGAACAGATGGGTCAGCTGTACGGCTGGCTGGGTCTCACCACCGGCGTCAACCTGTCGCAGCTGGACCACGGCAGCAAGCAAAGCGCCTACGGCTCGGACATTACCTACGGCACCAACAACGAATTCGGCTTCGACTACCTGCGCGACAACATGGTCTACGACCTGCGCGAACGGGTGCAGCGCGGCCTGAACTTCGCCGTGGTCGACGAAGTCGACTCGATCCTGATCGACGAAGCGCGTACGCCGCTGATCATTTCCGGCCAGGCCGAGAACCATACCGACCTGTACCACAAGATCAACTCGCTGCCGCCGCAGCTGACCCTGCAGATCGGCGAAGAAACGCCGGACGGCAAGGGCAAGATCGAAGTCCCGGGCGACTATACCAAGGACGAAAAAGCGCACACCGTGCTGCTCACCGAGGCCGGCCACGAAAAGGCGGAAGCGATCCTGACGCAAATGGGCCTGCTGCCGGAAGGCGCCTCGCTGTATGACGCCGCCAACATCACCCTGATCCACCACCTGTACGCCGCCCTGCGCGCGCACGTGCTGTACCACAAGGACCAGCACTACGTGGTGCAGAACGGCGAAGTGGTGATCGTCGACGAATTCACCGGCCGCCTGATGACCGGCCGCCGCTGGTCCGACGGCCTGCACCAGGCCGTGGAATCGAAGGAAGGCGTCAAGATCCAGAACGAGAACCAGACCCTGGCCTCGATCACCTTCCAGAACTACTTCCGCATGTACGCCAAACTCGGCGGCATGACCGGCACCGCCGACACCGAAGCCTACGAATTCCAGGAAATCTACAGCCTGGAAACCGTGGTGGTGCCGCCGAACCGTCCGTCGCAGCGCAAGGACCGCCAAGACCAGGTCTATAAGACGTCGCAAGAGAAGTACAACGCGATGCTGATCGACATCCGCGACTGCTACGAGCGCGGCCAGCCGGTGCTGGTGGGTACCACCTCGATCGAGAACTCCGAACTGCTGTCCGGCATTCTCACCAAGGCGAACCTGCCGCACAACGTCCTGAACGCCAAGCAGCACGCGCGCGAAGCCGAGATCGTGGCCCAGGCCGGCCGTCCGAAGATGATCACCATCGCCACCAATATGGCGGGCCGCGGTACCGACATCGTCCTGGGCGGCAACGTCGGCAAGCAGATCCAGATCATCGAAGCCGACCTGAACCTGTCGGACGCGCAGAAAGCGGCCCAGTCGCAAACCCTGCGTGACGAATGGCAGTCGCTGCACGACCACGTGGTGAACGCCGGCGGCCTGCACATCATCGGCACCGAGCGCCACGAATCGCGCCGCGTCGACAACCAGCTGCGCGGCCGTTCCGGCCGCCAGGGCGACCCGGGTTCCTCGCGCTTCTACCTGTGCCTGGACGACGCGCTGCTGCGCATCTTCGCCGGCGACCGTGTGCGCGCGGTGATGGACCGCCTCAAGATGCCGGAAGGCGAACCGATCGAAGCGGGCATCGTGACCCGCTCGATCGAATCGGCCCAGCGCAAGGTCGAGGCGCGCAACTTCGACATCCGCAAGCAGCTGCTGGAATACGACGACGTCGCCAACGACCAGCGCAAGGTGATCTACACCCAGCGTAACGAACTGCTGGAGTCGACCGACATCAGCGAGATGATCACCAGCCTGCGCGCCGGCGTGTTCACCGACGTGGTGCGCAGCTACGTGCCGGCCGAATCGGTCGAAGAGCAGTGGGACATCAAGGGCCTGGAAGCGACCCTGGCCGGCGAATGGAACCTGGTGGTGCCGCTGCAGCAGATGCTGCAGGACGAGCCGAACCTGAACGACGACGACATCCTCGAGCGCGTGCTGGCGGCTGCCGACGACTCGTACAACGGCAAGGTCGGCGTGGTGGGCAAGGAGTCGTTCGGCGGCTTCGAGCGCAACGTGATGCTGCAAAGCGTCGACACCCACTGGCGCGAGCACCTCGCGGCGCTCGACCACCTGCGCCAGGGCATCCACCTGCGCGGCTACGCCCAGAAGAACCCGAAGCAGGAATACAAGCGCGAAGCGTTCGAGCTGTTCGGCGGCATGCTGGACCAGATCAAGAACGAAGTGATCCGCACCGTGATGACCGTGCGCATCCAGACCCGCGAGGAAGTCGAAGCGGCCGAAGCGGCGATGGCGGCGCAGGTCGCGGCGCTGGAAAACGTCAACTACCAGCACGCCGACTTCAACCCGTCGGCCGCGCCGGAAGAGCTGCTCAATCCGAACCCGGCCCCGAACGCCGGCGGCGCCCCGGTGGCGGCCGAGGACCACAGCACCTACATGGGCATCAAGGTCGGCCGCAACGACCCATGCCCATGCGGCAGCGGCAAGAAGTTCAAGGCGTGCCACGGCAAGCTGGCGTAAGCCGGGTTGGCAGGGACGTAAAAAAACGGCCGGAGCGATCCGGCCGTTTTTTATTTGGGTATGCGTCAACGTGTTGGGTTCACGTGTGTTTCACCATTTCTGTGCCCCACATACGTTTCAACGTAGGGTTGGTGGCTCGGCCGCCGACGCGGTGATTGTGATCGGTTCCGGTATCGTGCCGGATGATCTCGCGGCCAACCATCACCGCGTCGGCGGCAGAGCCGCCAACCCTACGCCTTTTTCTTCTTCTTCTGCTCTTCCTGGTACTGCTGGAAGCGCTCGATGTGCTCTTCGCGGCGCAGCACCTTCGAATGCGGATCTAGCGTGTACGTGGCGCCGGCCGGCACCGTGATGCTGCCGCGGCCGTCGACCATTGGCACCGTCACGATCTTGCCGCCGACGCGCACGTCCACCGGCATCGGGAACGGCGTGTTCTTCTCGGTGGTCCACGCCAGCTGCAGGGTGTCGCCCTGGCGCGTCGCCTTCAGCTCGGGCAGGGCGGCCTGGTACAGGTAAGCCTGGAAGAACCAGTTCAAGTCCTTGCCGCTGTTGCGGTTGGCGATGTCGATGAATTCGCGCGTGGTGCCGTAGCGCGGCGCCAGCGAGCCGGGACGCGGGTCCGGCGTGCCGTACACGATCTCGCGCACCGTGCGCAGGAACACGGCGTCGCCGACCAGGCCGCGCAGCGTGTGCATCACGAGCGAGCCTTTCATGTAGATGTCCAGGCCTGGGCCGCCCTTGTCGAGGTCATACACTTGTTCTTCGGTCATCGGCTTGCCGGTCACGATCGGCGCCTTGTTGCGGATCGCGGCGCGGTGCTGCTGCAGTGAGGCGAAATATTCCTGGTCGCCACGCAGGTACTGCATGTACAGCGGCTGCATGTAGGTGCCGAGACCCTCGTGCAGCCACATGTCGTCCCAGTTTGCGTTGGTGAGCTGGTTGCCGAACCACTCGTGGGCGAACTCGTGCTGCATCAGGTCGTCGTAGCCGAACGAGGTCTTGGCGTACTCGTTGCCGTAGGCGTTGATGGTCTGGTGTTCCATGCCCTTGTGCGGGGTCTCGACCACGCCCATCTTTTCGTCGCCGAATGGATAAGGCCCCACTGTGCTCTCGAAGAAGTCGAGCATCGGCGTGATCTCGGCGAACAGCTCGCGCACCTTGCCTTCGCTTTGCGGCAGGTACCACATGCGCAGCGGGATGGTGTTGCCGTAGCGGCTCTTGTAGTCGCCCTCCAGCAGTTTATAGGGGCCGACGTTGATCGAGATGCCGTAGGTGCTGGGGTTCCTGGCGCGCCAGTGCCAGGTGCGCCAGCCGTCCTTCTCGTCCATGCCGAGCGGGACGCCGTTGCCGGCCGCGACCAGCGGCGCCGGCACCGTGATGTGCGATTCGACGATTCTTGCTTTACCGGTCGGGTGGTCGATACACGGCCAGAACAGGTCGCAGCCTTCGCCCTGCACCGCGGTGGCGACCCAGGGCTGGCCGTCGGCCGTCTTCGACCACACGAAGCCACCGTCCCACGGCGCGCGCTTGGCCACGTGCGGGGTGCCGTGATACTGCACCCGCACCGTGGTCCGGCGCCCGGCCTGCAGGCGCTGCGGCAGGTCGACCGTCAGCTTGCCTTCCGGGTTGCGCCATTGGGTCGCGGCCACCGGCCGGCCGTCGACCTCGATCGCGTCGATCGGCAGGTTGCGGTCCAGGTCCAGTTCGATGCGGTCGACCGCGGCGCGCGCGCCGAAGGTCAGCGCCACGTCGCCGCGGATGGTGCGCGTGGCCGGTTCGATGCGCAGCTTGAGGTCGGCTTTTTCGAAGTCGAGCTGCAATTGGTCGGCGCTACGCTCGCCGCCGGAACTGGCGGTGTAGTCGGTGATCGGCTTTGGCTGGGTGGCGCAGGCGGCCAGCAGGCTGCTGGTACATACAAGGGCGATGCGTTTCATTGATCGTCTTCCGCTTTTGATAATCCTTGGAAAGATATCACAACGGAAACTAAAGGCGACCACGAAAAAAAGAGGCCGGCGCTGTGCTCGGCGCCGGCCTCGGTACGACGTGTTGCCGCTTATGCGCCCAGGCGCAGCTGCAGGCCCTTGGCGCTGTAGGTCGGCGTCACGCTGAAGCCGTCGACCGTGATGCTGTCGAACTTGCCGCTCAGGCTGCCGGCGCTGATGACGGTGAGGGTGGCGCCGGCGGCCGGCTTGTAGCCGTCCACGAACTTGATGCGCAGGGCGCCGCCGCCGATGGTGACGGCGCCGGTGGCGTTCAGCTGGCCTTGCGAAGCGCCGACGCGCAGTTCCAGCGTGGCGCCGCTCAACTGGGTGTACTTGCCGCCTACGACCAGGCCGCCGGTGCGTTGACGATGACGCTGGCGCCGCCGGCGACGTGGACGTCGCCGTTGCCGAAGGCGCTGGTCGACAGCGCTTCCAGCGTACCTGCCTCGAGCTGGGTGCCGCCGGTCCAGCTGTTCTTGCCGCCCAGCTTGAGAGCGCCGCTGCCCTGCTTGACCAGCTTGCCGCTGCCGGTGATGTCGTTGCGCCAGCGATCGCTCGCGTGGAAGCCGCCCTTGGCGGCGTCCATGTTGACGACGACGTTGCCATTGAAGGCTCCGTAACCGTCCGCGGCGGTGAACAGGTTCAGGCGCCCCCAGCCTTCGGCATCGTCCAGGGTCGGGTAGCCGGAGGCGATCGCCGTGGTTTTCAGCACCACGCGGCGCTGCGCGTCGCTCAGGTAGGGCAGGCGGGTTTCGAGCAGCACCTCGGCGCCCTTCGGCACCACGGCCGGCTTGTTGGCGGCGCCGATCTGCGGCAGGCCATAGGTCATGCGGCGCACGTAGTTGGCGCGGCTGGCGGCATAGTCGGCGAAGCGGTCGGTGGCGGGCGTGCCCGAGGTGGCATACGCCGGGAAGGTGGCGGCCGTGGTGCCCGTCAGCTTCATCAGGGTGGCGTGGGCCTGGACCACGGCGTCGGCGCGCACCGAAGCGCCGGCGGCGATCATGTTCGATGCCGCCACCGCCTGCGCCTGGACACGGCCGCTGATCACGTCCAGCGGCGAGTGCATGCCGGCCAGGATGCGGCTCTCGCCCAGTTCCAGGCCGCGTCCCACCAGTTCCTGGTAGCGCTCGGGCAGCACGTAGGCCATGGCCATGGCGTTGCGGGTGGCTTCGGCCGAGTGGCCGCTGGTGAAGCCGCCGTCGGTGGCGGGCGTCGTGCTCTTGGCCGGTTCCAGCTGCGGCACCACGGCCACCGCGCTGCTCCAGCGGTAGGGGCGCGCGTACTTGTAGAAGCGCTTGGCCGGCTCGGTCGAGCCGTTGTTGCCCATCGAGTTGACGAAGTCGATCACCTTGCCGAAGTCGGCGTTGGCGGCGCCGCCGACGCCGTTGTTGTTGCCGCCGTCCTCGTACTTGACGGTGGTGGCGTCGACCGGCATGTCGTTGATGGTAGTGGTCTGGCGCGCGGCGGTGCGCCAGGCGGCGGTCAACGGGCCCATGCCGGCGGTGACGCTGTAGCCCTTGCCGCGGCGGTCGTCGAGGTAGGCCAGCAGGGTCTGTTCCGGGGTGCGGTTGCGGGTGGCCTGCACCACGTAGTCGATGTTGGCGTTGTGGACCTGGGCGTTGACGATCGTGCCGCCATTGGTGCCGTCGTTCGGCACGCCGGTCCAGGTGGATTGCACCACGGCGGGGAAGCCGTCCACCGCCGGCGCGCTCTGGCCGGCGTCGACGATCTCGGTCAGCGGCTTCCAGATCTCGAGCATGCCGCCCAATACGCGCACGCCGGCGTTGGTGGCCAGGGTGGCGTAGCGGGCGTCGCCGCGCTGGTTGGTGGCGGCGCTGTCGACGAAGGCGGTCACGTTCGGCACCGGCGCCGTGTCGGCCGCGCCCTGGTCGGCGGGAGCGGCCGGGATGACGGTGGCGACTTCGCCGACGCCGTCGTCGTGGTCAGAGCCGCCGCAGGCACTCAGCGCGAGGGCGGCGCCGATGGCGATGGCGAGAGGGAGGCGGCGAAGCGGTGCGGCGTGGTGCATGAGAAACCCTTCAATGTTGATGAGACGTCAAAATTGAAGCGCATCTTAGGCAGCGTCTGTGACGCGGTGATGACGCGGTGAGGGCAGCGGGCAACCGGCGCCGCTTATCCCGCGCCTTTTGTATCTGGCAAGCGCGTTTCAGCCCGCCCAGTAATCGACCACCAGCGAACGCGCCAGGCAGCCGCCCAGCGTGCCCACGAAGCGCTGGTGCTCCGGATGCTCCAGATAGGTATCGCGCGCCTCGTTGCTGGCGAAGCTCAAGGTGAAGCAGTGGGTGAAGCCGTCGTTCAGGCCTTCGGGGCTGACGTTGGTGCCCCATTCGTAGGCCTGGATGCCGGGCACCAGCTCGGGCAGGGCGGCGAAGCCGGCCACCACCGCGTCGACCTGGGCGGCATCGGCATCGGGCTTGAACGAGAACAGGACGACGTGGCGCAGGACGCGCGATTGGATAGCGGGCATGGCGCTTGGCGGATGAGTGAATGACGGCCCATGGTAGCCGTTTTCGGTGGCGGGCGTTGCGCGCCAGCTGTGCCACTGTCCAGCCCGTGTCCACTTGTCGGCACTGACACCGGGCTGGGGCGATTCGGTGGGCGCTTAGCCGTTGCGGCGGCGTTTGCGGGCTGCGGCCAGCAGGCCCAGGCCGCCGATCAGCATGGCAGCGGTGGCGGGTTCGGGCACGTCGACCGGGCCGGCGTCGAGGTCGGTCACGGTCAGGGTATAGCTGCCCGCGCCGCCGAAGGAGTCGACCAGGCTGAACGTCCCGAGCAGGAAGGTCGGCATGAATTCGGAACCGCTGTACAGCTGTGGGCCGTCGACGACGATCAGGCTGAAGTCGTTGTAGTAGTCGTAGATTTCGAAGCCACCGTCCTGTTCGCCGTTGTAGAAGTACAGATCGGCCAGGCCGAGCAGCGTGCCCGGGAACGATCCCACGACGTCATACATCACGAAGGCGACACCGTCCGCGCTATCGTCCGACTGGACGGTCGACTCCATTTGCCAGCTGGCCGTGTAGTCGCCGGTCAGGTTGAACTGGTACAGGCCGGCATGGGCGGCGCCGGCGGAACACAGTAGCGCAACAACAGCAACGTTCCTCAACATCTTCAGCAAGGTGGTCAGCATGAGAACTCCTGAGTGATGGGTGACTGGAAGCCGTTCCCGGTTGGCGAGTCTGGCTTGTATGGATGAGCAAGTAACATGCCCGGTTCTCCGTCGTCTTCAGGTGATTGATTAATTTGAAGAAATAATAAAGTCCGCTCTTGCGGTGTCATGGCCTGTAATCTTTTCCGACAATCAGTCCGGCTCTCGTCGCCCGCCGCTGGCGTTACAATAACGAATTCGACAATTTTTCCAACGAGATCACCATGGCCGTCAATTCCCCTCTGCCCATCGCTGCTGATTTGAAGCCGGTCGCCGGCATCGAGATCGGTTTCGCCGAAGCCGGCATCAAGAAGCCCAACCGCAAGGACGTGCTGGTCATGAAACTGCCTGAGACCGCGACCGTCTCCGGCGTGTTCACGCTGAACCGCTTCTGCGCCGCGCCGGTCCAGGTCAGCAAGGCCAATCTGGAAGCCGTGAACAAGGGCGGCGCGCCGATCCGCGCGCTGGTGGTCAACACCGGCAACGCCAACGCCGGCACCGGCGAGCAGGGCCTGGCCAATGCCAACGCCACCTGCGCCGAACTGGCCAGGCTGTTGAACATCGAACCGGGCCAGGTGCTGCCGTTTTCCACCGGCGTGATCCTGGAACAGCTGCCGATCCAGAAGATCGTCGCCGGTCTGCCGGCCGCGGTGGCCAACCTGAAGGCGGATAACTGGTTCAACGCCGCCGAGGCGATCATGACCACCGACACCCAGCCGAAGGCCGCGTCGCGTAGCGTCACCATCGGCGGCCACAGCGTCACCATGACCGGCATCAGCAAGGGCGCCGGCATGATCAAGCCGAACATGGCGACCATGCTCGGCTACCTGGCGTTCGACGCCAAGGTCGCGCAGCCGGTGCTGGATCAACTGGTCAAGCACGCGGCCGACCATTCGTTCAACGCCATCACCATCGACGGCGACACCTCGACCAACGATTCGTTCATCCTGATCGCCACCGGCGCGGGCAGCCTGCAGATCGACAGCGCCGAAGGCCCCGAGTACGAGGCGCTGAAGGAAGCCGTCACCGACATCTCGCGCAACCTGGCGCAGCAGATCATCCGCGACGGCGAAGGCGCGACCAAGTTCATGACCATCACCGTCGACGAAGGCCGCGATGTGGCCGAGTGCCGCAAGATCGCCTACGCGATCGCCCACTCGCCGCTGGTCAAGACCGCCTTCTTCGCGTCGGACCCGAACCTTGGCCGCATCCTGGCCGCCGTCGGCTACGCCGGCGTGGACGACCTGGACGTGACCAAGCTCGACCTGTACCTGGACGACGTCTGGGTGGCCAAGGCCGGCGGCCGCAATCCGGACTACAAGGAAGAAGACGGCCAGCGCGTGATGAAGCAGTCCGAGATCACCGTGCGCGTGAAGCTGGCGCGCGGCGATGCGACCGCCACCGTCTGGACCTGCGACCTGTCGCACGATTACGTGTCGATCAACGCCGACTACCGTTCCTGATCCGATGACGACGCTGGATCAGCATCTGGAGCGATTCCTGCGCCGCGCCGAGGGCCTGCTCGAGCGCCTGGAGGCCGTGCTGCCGCCGGCGCATCCGCGCGAGCCGGACTGGAAGCGCAGCTTCGCCTTCCGCTGGCGCCGCAAGCCGAATGGCAGCGGCAGCTTCTTGCAACCAGTGCTGCACGCGTCCGGCATCGCGCTGGGCGACCTGCATCACGTCGAGGCCCAGAAGCGCCAGATCGAGCAGAACACGCGCCAGTTCGTGCTGCGCCGTCCGGCCAACAACGTGCTGCTGACCGGCGCGCGCGGCACCGGCAAGTCTTCCCTGATCAAGGCCTGCCTGAACGCATTCGCCGACCAGGGCCTGCGCCTGATCGAGGTGGATAAAGCCGACCTGGCCGACCTGCCCGACATCGTCGACCTGGTCGCCGGCCGGCCCGAGCGCTTCGTGATCTTCTGCGACGACCTGTCGTTCGAGGAGGGCGAGGCGGGCTACAAGGCGCTGAAGGTGGCGCTCGACGGCAGCATCGCCGCGCAGTCAGACAATGTGCTGATCTACGCGACCTCCAACCGGCGTCACCTGATGCCGGAAAAGATGTCGGACAACGCCGGCTACAGGCACGGTGAGGATGGCGACCTGCATCCGGGCGAGACGGTCGAAGAGAAGATCTCGCTGTCCGAGCGCTTTGGATTGTGGCTGTCGTTTTATCCGTTCAAACAGGACGACTACCTGGAGATCACCGGACACTGGCTGGCCAGCTTCGGCTGCACGCCGGAACAAATCGCCGCCGCGCGCCCGGAAGCCTTGCAATGGGCGCTGCAGCGCGGCTCGCGTTCGGGCCGGGTGGCGTGGCAATTCGCGAAGGACTATGCCGGCAGGCTGCCGGATGATGCAAGCAATGCGTGAAACCGAAGTGGACGTGGAAGTGAAAGCGAAACCGGTCGACGTCGCCGTCGGCATCCTGATGCAAGCCAACGGCGACGTGCTGCTCGGCCAGCGCCCGCAGGGCAAGCCGTACGCCGGCTACTGGGAATTCCCGGGCGGGAAAGTGGAGCAGGGCGAGGACGTCTTCGCCGCCCTGCAGCGCGAGTTCATGGAAGAACTGGGCGTGCAGGTGGTGAGCGGCGAAGCCTGGTGCTGCGTCGAGCACGTGTACGAACACGCGCACGTGCGCCTGTATTTCTACATCTGCCGCGAGTGGACCGGCGAGCCGCAAAGCCTGGAAGGCCAGGCGTTTGCCTGGCAGGGCGCGTACGGCGTCAGCCCGCTGTTGCCGGCGACGATTCCGCTGCTGGAGTGGCTGGATCGGGTGCGCTATCCCGAGCGCGCGTAGCTGGTGGATGGTCCGTAGGGTCGGCCTCGGCGGCCCCGCGCTACGCCGCCGACGCGGTGGTAGTTAGCATCAGATTCATCCGGCGCGAGAGCGGAGCCGATAACAATCGACGCGTCGGCGGCGAAGCCGCCAACCCTACGTTCGAACCGTTACCGGTCGTTGGACGGCTCGTCCTGCGAATCGAGCGGCGCCGCGCCGGGAATGGCGTACTTCTCTTCGGCCCAGGCGCCCAGGTCGATCTGCTTGCAGCGCTCGCTGCAGAACGGGCGGAACTTGTTTGCCTCCGTCCATTCGACTTTCTTGGAACAGGTGGGGCAGGCTACAACGGTCATGGTACGGTCTATCAGAAATTACACAGGGTCAGGTCAAACGGCACGTCTTCTTCCAGCGCTTTCGGCTTGCAGTCGCCGTCATGGCTGGTGAAACGCACCCACAGCATGTACTTGTTGGCCGAGATCTCGGGAATCGCGCCGAGCGATTCGTCCAGGGTCAGGCGCAGCATCTGGTAGATTTTACCCTGTAACATCTGCTGGTAGCTGCCCGCGGTGGCGATCATCTTCACAGGCAGGCCCGAGTTGCGCAGCAGGCGCAGCACCAGCGCCAGCGCTTCCAGCAGCGGCGCCAGCGGGCCGAACCAGCCCATGATGTCGGCATGGCGCTGCTCGGCCGGGCGCTTCTGCCAGGCGTAGTAGGAGGGCAGGTCGAATTCGCAGGCGCCGCCGGGGATGATGGTGCGCCCGCGGATGCTCATCAGCCATTCGTTCTCGCGCACGTTCTGGCCGGTCTTGCCCTGGCTCGCGACCAGCGCGCTGCTGGCGGCGTCCAGTTCTTCCAGCACGGCGTCGAGCGTGTCGGCTTCGACCGCCGGATTGCTGCGGTAGGCCAGCAGGCTTTGCTTCTGGCGCTCGAGTTCCTGCAGCAGGTCGGACTTCAGGTCGGCGCGGCCGGCCACTTCCAGCATGTCGAAAATCGTGGACAGCGCCACGTGGTGCTGCATCGGGTGTTCCTGGCGCACAAAGAACTTGAACTTCTCGTACAGATCTTCCAGCCGCAACAACGTGCGAATCCGCTCGTTGAAAGGATATTCGTAGACGATCAAAATGACATTCCTCTGAATGTAGGCTGGATGGCAACTATGTGATTCTGAACCATGCGGAGCAAAATTACAAACCCTGCATGACTCTTGTTACACACTCAATGCAAGATATCGTTTGTGCAAGCGCTCGACCTGGGGCCGCAAGGCCTCCACGCCGTCGTCATTCCCGATGACGTCGTCGGCCGCCGCCAGGCGCTGCTGGCGCGTGACCTGGGCCGCCATGATGGCGCGCACCGCGTCGGCCGTGAGGCCGCTGCGGCGCATCACGCGCGCCACTTGCGTGTCTTCCGAACAGTCGATCGCCAGCACGCGCGACACCCGTTCGCGCCAGGCGCCGGACTCGATCAGCAGCGGCACCACGTAGATCACGTAGGGTCCGGTGGCGATGGCCGCGGCGGCGGCGGTGGCGTCGCGGATGCGCGGGTGCAGGATCGCTTCCAGCCGCGTGCGCGCGGTCGCATCCGAGAACACCAGCGTGCGCATGCGCGCGCGGTCGAGCGCCCCGTCGGGCGTGGCGAAGTCGGGACCGAACTCAGCCAGGATGGCCGGCATCGCCGGTCCGTGCGGGGCGGTAAGGCTGTGAGCGATAACGTCGGTATCGACGATCGAGGCGCCCAGTTCGGCGAACAGGTCGGCCACGGTGCTCTTGCCGCAGCCGATGCCGCCGGTGAGGCCGACCGAGAACGCTGCTGGCTGGATCGGGGTGTGCACGTTCACCCCGCGAAGATGCGCGTGAAATTGCCAACCAGGCTACTGGTCAGGAACACCAGCTGGTCGCCATACAGCATGGCGATGATGCCGGCGCCAGCCAGGTAAGGGCCGAACGGGATCGGTTTGTTGCGTTCGTGGTTGGCGAACAGGATCATGCTGATGCCGACCACGGCGCCGACCAGCGACGACAGCAGGATGATGGTCGGCAGCATGGTCCAGCCCATCCACGCCAACAGTCCCGCCAGCAGCTTGAAGTCGCCGTAGCCCATGCCTTCCTTGCCCGTCACCAGCTTGAACAGCCAGTACACGGCCCATAGCACCAGGTAGCCGGCCACGGCGCCGATCACGGCGTCCTGCAGAGGCACGAAGGTGCCGTTGATGTTCATGATCAGGCCGGCCCACAGCAGCGGATAGGTGAGGTCGTCCGGCAGCAGCTCGGTATCGAAGTCGATGAAGGTCATCGCCACCAGCAGCCACGCGAACAGCAGCGTGGACAGGCCTGCGGCGCCGCTGCCGAACGTCCATACCATCAGTCCCGACAGGCCCGCCGTCAGCAGCTCGATCGCCGGATAGCGCGGCGAGATGCGCGCCTTGCACTTGCGGCATTTGCCGCCGAGGGCGATGTAACTGATCACCGGAATGTTCTCGAGCGCCGTGATCTGGTGCCCGCAGCACGGGCAGCTCGATCGCGGCACCATCAGGTTGAAGCGGTCCTGGTGCGGCAGTTCCTTGCCGCTTTCCTGCGCCACGTAGTTGTCGGACTCGCGCTGCATCATCTTCGGCATGCGGTAGATGACCACGTTCAGGAAGCTGCCGATCAACAGGCCGAGCAGGGCGGCGACCAGGGTGGGGCCAAGGCTGGCGGGAGGCGCGAACAACAGTGATTCCATGGGCTTGACGGTTCGGTTCGTTCGGGTTCGGTTGAATCGCGCCAGGCAGATGCATGCCTCAGCAAGATGATTCTCTACATCAACCTCATTGTAGGGGTTTTCGTTCTGTTTGGCGAAGGCTGTCGGCCAATCGGCCGCGGCAACGCGGCGCCGCGGCGTAACCGCCACAGCGCGGTACGATTGCGATGCCTCATGCGCCGCGCAAAATGCCTCGCTAGGCTGAAGGCGAGTCGATCCGCCGACAATGCGATCGCAACCCAATCATGTCCAACCCGACCTTCACGTTTTTGAACCATGCCGGCTTCTTGCTGCGCACCGACCACGCGCTGCTGCTGGCCGACCCGTGGCTCGAAGGCGGCGTGTTGAACGATGCCTGGAGCCTGGTCGACCCATCCACCAGCAGTGCGCGCCTGATCGCCGAACTCAACGCCAGCGGCCTGCCGCTGTTCGTGTGGTGCTCGCGCGCCCAGCCCGACCGCGTATCGACGGCCTTCCTGCGCCGCTTTCGCGCCGAGTTCCGCGGCATCGCCACCTTCCTGTACCGCCCGGGACGCGACTGGCGCCTGCCTGACGAGCTGCGCCGCCACCGCTTTACGCTGGCCGAATGCGCCGCCGGCCAGCCGCGCACGCTGGCGCCCGACCTGCACCTGACCGCCTTCGCCAGCGGCGAGGGCGACTCGTATTGCCTGATCGACTGCGGGCGGCGCGCGATCCTGCACCTGGGCGAGCGCGCGCTGGGCTCACGCGCCGCCTGCCGCGTCGCCGCAGCCCGCGTGCGCCGCCTGGCGCCGCGCATCGACCTGCTGCTGACCGGCTTCGCCGACATGGCCTGGTGCGGCAACCCGGAACACTTCGCGCGGCGCGAATCGGCGGCCGGCCACGGCATCGAACGGATGGCGCTGCAGGCCGAAGCCTTCAAGCCGCGCCTGATCGTGCCGGTCGCCTCGTTCGCGCGCTTCAGCCGGGTCGACAACGCCTGGCTCAACAACGGCCGGCGCAGTCCGGCAGGCGTGCTGGACGCGCCGCGCCTGGAAGCCCAGCGCAACCTGATCCGCTTCCTCCAGCCGGGCAACAGCATCGACCTCGAATTCGACGGCCCGGCCAGCCTGCTGGCCAAGCACGAACACGCGCTGGCGCACTGGATGCGCTGCTGGCGCGAGCGCCCCGACGCGCTGCCACGTCCGCCGCAGGCGGCGCTGTCCGAACTGCGCTCGGCCTTTTTCAAATACCGGCTGCGGGTGACGTCCGGCCTGCACGGCTTGCCGCGCCTGCTCGAATGGTCGCGCCTGCTGCGGCCACTGGTGCTCAGCCTGCCCGACCTGCGCCAGAACATCGAGCTGTCATACCGGCGCGGCCTGCGCGCGCTGGGGCCGGACGCAGCTGCCGACGTGGCGCTGTCCTCGGGCACGGCGCTGTACCTCCTGCGGGCGGACGATGGGTTCGACGCCACCTATGCAGGCGGCTGCTTCTGGGTATTGCGCGAGAGCGGCCTGTCGGCGTTCGGGCGGTTCTTCCTGCCGCAGCGCATGGGACGGCGCGGGCTGGACCGGCGCCGGCCGTGGGCGGCGGGCGCGATGCTGTTCAGGGCGCTGCTGGAGCGGGCGATGCGCGGTGTACGAATGGCGCTGCGCTGACCGTATCAGGCATCCTGCGTTGCCGATCCGCCCGCAAATTCGAATTCCAGCTGTCCGAACGCATCCTGGTAGGCGGTCTCGATCCGTTTTAGTTCGTCGTCGTCGAGTTCCCGGTACAGGTTACGTTTTGATTTGGATAGTACGCCACGATTCTGATGCAACAACTTGATCAGCTTGTCGAGACGTCGATCCGGCATGTCGACAATCTCCCGAATCGCTTCTCGCGCCTGGTCGTAATTGCGGATGAATAGGATCTCGGATGCGAGTTCCGTACTGATGGTTTGCTCGACGGCATGCAGCAGGTAGGTGGCATGGGCAGTCAGGTCGGGATACTGATAATAACCGGCGACCTGGTCCGGATTACGGATCGTCAGCGTTTCTTCATCGTCCAGTTCGAAACGCACAACCCGACGTAGCGGTTTGGAGAAACTCTCCAATACACCTTCGTATTCGCGCGGATGATGCAGCATGTAGGCCGACACGGGAAGTATCATCCCTTCCGGAACAAGGCCATCGCGGCTCAGGAAGTCATGGATCAGGTAGCGGTGGATTCGACCATTACCATCTTCGAACGGGTGAACGAATACAAAGCCGAAAGCGATCATGGCCGCACGCACCACCGGATGCAATCCCTCTGTTCTGTGGGCGCAGTCGAGCAGGCCTTGCATGAGATCCTGCACCATCGACCCGGGAGGGCAAACGTAGTGCACGATGGTCGGTCTGCCTGGCGGCGATTCGCCGACGTAGTTCTGGTGTCGGCGAAAACCCTGCTGGGCGTAGCGTGGTTCGACGATCAGATTCTGTAACTGGGTCAGTGAAGTCTCGGACAGCACCTGAGTGACCGTGTCCTGGCCAGCATTCCTGAGAGCGGCGACAAAGCGCTGCTCTCGGTCCGCCGTGGGAACTTCGCGCTCGATGTCGTAAGATGATTTGGTCTCTTTGAAGTACAGGTAGTCGACCGCCCGCTGAAACAACGCCGGTTCTATCTGTTGCCTGAATGTCTGGAGGTCGCGCGTGAATTCCCTGGTCAGCAGCTCCTTGAGCTCCGGAGTTCTACGCACAATCGGGCAGAAATGCCGCGATCCAAGCAGGTTGTCCGTAATGCGCCAGCGGCTGTCTCTGCGTGGCCGGGCACTCACCAGATAGATATCGGAGTCCAGCAAGTCGATATACGTCCCGCCCATGGACACGGACAAGGACAGCGTATCGCCAGTCAAGAATTCGTAGAGGTAGCCAATCTGGCGTGCGTATCTGCCATTCGGAAGTTTTTCGACATATTGCAAGACTTGATCGGCGCCAAGCCTTATGAACACCTGCCGCAGTATATCCAGATTCAGATGATCATATTTCAGGGCAAAGACGACATGTTCGAGTGCGTTGTCTCCCGGCCAATACGATTGGACAAAGACCTCCTGAACAATGCCATGTTGAGTTCTGGTCGCACTGGCGCGTCCCCCCACATAAGACTCGTGTGATAGTGGAGACGCACTGAGCCCGTACTCTTGCCTCAGCCATGTGTAGCCGACAGGACGGTTATTCGTATCCATTGTGCTTGCCATGACGCGATCAAAAAGCGTTTAAACGAGCTGAGTTTCGCACAAAAACGTTTTTGTTATGAAAAAAACGTTAAAAAAAAGCTGAATTTGATTAAAAATGATTAGAAACGGCTGTGTGATTGCAAATTCGTTGAGACGGCAGACGCCGCAGCCGTCCTTCCGACGTCCTAGTGGCTACACCACCGAACCCAGCTTAAAGATCGGCAAATACATCGCAATCACCAGCCCGCCGATCAGCACCCCCAGGATCACCATGATCAGCGGCTCCATCAGCGACGACAATGCCGCCACCGCCTCATCCACTTCTTCCTCGAAGAAATCCGCCACCTTGCCCAGCATCGCGTCGAGCGAGCCCGATTCTTCGCCGATCTGCACCATCTGGATCACCAGGTTCGGGAACACGTCGGTGTTCTGCATCGATGCGGTCAGGCTGGTGCCGGTGCTGACCTCGGTCTGGATCTTGCGCGTCGCTTCCAGGTACACCGCGTTGCCCGAGGCGCCGCCGACCGAATCCAGTGCTTCCACCAACGGCACGCCGGCCGCGAACATGGTCGACAGGGTGCGGGTCCAGCGTGCGATGGTGGCCTTGCGGATCACCTCGCCGAAGATCGGCAGGCGCAGCAGCAGGCGGTCCATGGTCGCCTGCATCTTCGGCGAGCGGCGCCAGGCCTGGAAGAAGAAATAGATTGCGGCGAACAGCGAGCCGAAGATCAGGTACCACCATTCGACGAAGAAGGCCGAGATCGCCATTACGATCAGGGTCGGCGTCGGCAGGTCGGCGCCGAAGCTCTCGAACACCTGCTTGAAGGCCGGCACCACCCAGATCATGATCACGGCGGTCACGATCAGCGCCACCGCCAGGATCGCGATCGGATAGGTCATGGCCGACTTGATCTTGCCCTTGAGCGCGAGCGTCTTTTCCTTGTAGATCGCCAGGCGCGTCAGCAGGTCTTCCAGGATGCCGGCCTGTTCGCCGGCGCCCACCAGGTTGCAGAACAGCGGGTCGAAGTACAGCGGGAACTTGCGGAACGCGCGGTTCAGGCTGGTGCCGGTCTCGACGTCGTTGCGCAGGTCCTGGATCAGCTTGGCCATGGCCGGGTTGGCGTGGCCCTTGCCGACGATGTCGAACGATTGCAGCAGCGGCACGCCGGCCTTCATCATCGTCGCCAGCTGGCGCGTGAACATGGTCAGGTCCTTGTCGGTGATCTTCTTGCCGCTGCGATAGACCTTCTTCTTGACCTTGGTGACCATGATGCCCTGGCGGCGCAGGGTCACGTTGACGATCGCCTGGCCGCCGGCGCGCACTTCGCCGCGGATGGTGCGGCCGTTCTTGTCCTTGCCTTCCCAGGCGTACACGGACTCCTTGACCTGGGCGCCGCGGCTGCTCTTGGGTTGGGGGGAGGTTGCCATGTGGTTTTGCTGTTCCTGTCGTGGTCGCGAGGACGCTGTCGTCGTTGTGGTCGTTATTCGTTGGTACAGCCGAGCACTTCTTCCAGGCTGGTCATGCCTTGCATCACTTTCATCAAGCCCGAGCGGCGCAGCGAATTCACGCCTTCCTTCTCGGCCTGGGCCGCGATTTCCATCGAGTTGCCGTGGGCCAGGATCAGCGCCTCGATCGCCGGCGAGATCGGCATGATCTGGTAGATGCCGACCCGGCCCTTGTAGCCGGAGCCGAGGCAGCGGTCACACCCCACCGGGCCGTACGGGCGCCATGATCCGTCGACGTCGCTCGCGCGGTAGCCGGCCGCCAGCAGCCCATCAATGCTGATCTCGAGCGGCTGCTTGCAGCTGCACAGGCGGCGCGCCAGGCGCTGGGCCGTGATCAGGATCACCGACGAAGCGATGTTGAACGGCGCCACGCCCATGTTCATCAGGCGCGTCAGCGTCGACGGCGCGTCGTTGGTGTGTAGCGTCGAGAACACCATGTGGCCGGTCTGCGCCGCCTTGATCGCGATGTCGGCGGTTTCCAGGTCGCGGATCTCGCCGACCATGATGATGTCGGGATCCTGGCGCAGGAACGATTTCAGCGCCACCGGGAAGGTCAGCCCGGCCTTGTCGTTGACGTTGACCTGGTTCACGCCCGGCAGGTTGATCTCGGCCGGGTCTTCCGCCGTCGAGATGTTGATGCCCGGCTTGTTCAGCAGGTTCAGGCAGCTGTACAGCGACACCGTCTTGCCGGAACCGGTGGGGCCGGTCACCAGCACCATGCCGTAGGGGCGGGTGATCGCGTCCAGCAGCAGCGCCTTCTGTTCCGGCTCGTAGCCGAGCGCGTCGATGCCCATCTGCGCCTGGGTCGCGTCCAGGATACGCATCACGGTCTTTTCGCCGAACAGCGTCGGCAGCGTGCTGACGCGGAAGTCGATCGCGCGCGTGGGCGACAGCAGCAATCGCATGCGGCCGTCCTGCGGCACCCGCTTTTCGGCGATGTCAAGGCGCGCCAGCACCTTGATGCGCGACACCAGCTTCTCGCGGATCGACAGCGGCGGCGAAGCGTGGTCGCGCAGCACGCCGTCGACCCGCAGGCGGATCCGGTAATACTTTTCGTAGGGCTCGAAGTGGATGTCCGAGGCGCCCATCTGCACCGCGTCCATCAGGATCTTGTTCAGGAAGCGCACGATCGGCGCGTCCTCGACGTCGGCGCTCGGCTCGACCGCGGCCGGCTGCTTGTCGTCGTCGGCGAACTCGATCTCGGCCTCGTCGCCGGCCAGTTCGCTCAGGTCCTGCTCGGCGCCCTTGGCGATCGCGGCCAGCAGCACCAGCAGGGCGTCGTGCGGCACGATCACCGGCTCCACCGTCGCCTCGCTCTGGAACTTGATCTGGTCCAGCGCCCCGTTATTGGTCGGGTCGGACAGCGCCACCGACAGCTTGTTGCCGCGCTTGGCCAGCGCGATCACGCGCTGCGCCTGCATCAGCCTGGCGTCGATGGCGGCGGTCGGCAGCGACTCGGGAGAGAACGCCGACAGGTCGAGTAGCGGATAGCCGAAGGTCTCGGCGCAGAACGCGGCCAGCGCGCGCGGCTCGATCGCGCCGCTGGCCAGCAGCACGTCGATGAAGAAGGTCTTCTCTTGCGCTGCCTTCCTGTTCAACATATCGGCCTGCACGGCGCTCAGGCGATTGGCTTGCACCAATGCCCGCGCCAACCCCGCAAGCGGGGCGCCGACCGTCGTGTTGTTGGGAAGGACTGCTGACATGGGCGCGGTGTTGTAAGACCTCGGTGGAAGCAACTAGTAACGACTAGAGCGATTGGAAACGACGAGCGCCGGCGTGGACTAACCATCCGGCATATTCAAAGGGATGATGCCCATGGGCACTACTTTTGTAAAGCGTTTGCTGTATCGGGAGATGCGTGCTTACCACGTAGCCGAAATGGCATGGCGGCAGGATCGCGCCGAATGGATGAGCGCGTGTTGAGGTGCGTAGAGGGAATAAGCGGATCGGCGCATTAGCGAATCGAAAACGGAGTTGCCGGAACGATCAGCATGGTGGCCGAATCGGCAAGCCCGTCAATTTTTGTAAAGGCGGGCTTGCCGGCGTTTCAATGTGTGGCGTGCCGGGTTTAGCCCATCAAGGCCAGGCGCGCCTTGCCGGCGCCGACTGCGGGCCGGCTGTCGAGCTTGAACACCGCCAGCGCCTCGGTCAGGTGACCGGTCTGCACCGTCAGCGATTCCGCCGCCGCCGACGCTTCCTCGACCAGCGCCGCGTTCTGCTGGGTCATCTCGTCGATGCTGCCGATGGCGCGGCCGATGTCGTCGATGCCGCTGCTCTGGCGCACGCCGGCGTCGCGGATCTCGGTCATGATGGCCTGCACCTTGCGCACCGCTTCCACGATCTGTTCCATGGTGGCGCCGGCCTCGTCGACCAGCGCGCTGCCGGCGTCGACCTTGGCCACCGAGTCGCCGATCAGTTCCTTGATTTCCTTGGCCGCCGCCGCCGAGCGGTGCGCCAGCGTGCGCACTTCGCCCGCCACCACCGCGAAGCCGCGGCCCTGCTCGCCGGCGCGCGCCGCTTCCACCGCCGCGTTCAGCGCCAGGATATTGGTCTGGAAGGCGATGCCGTCGATCACCGAGATGATGTCCACGATCTTGCGCGCCGAGGCGTTGATGTCGCCCATGGTGCTCACCACGCCGCCCACCACGTCGCCGCCGCGGGTGGCGATGCTGGTGGCCGATTCGACCAGCGCGCTGGCCTGGCCGGCGTTGGCGGCGTTCTGGCGCACCGCGCCGGTGAGCTCTTCCATCGCGCGCGTGGTGCGGTCCAGGTTGGCCGCCTGCGATTCGGTGCGCTGCGCCAGGTCGGCGTTGCCGCTGGCGATCTCGCTGCTGGCGCTGGCGATGGTGTCGGCCGAGCCCTTGATGCCGGCCACCAGGCCGGCCAGGCGCGCCCGCATCTCTTTCAATGCCACCAGCAGGCTGGCGTCGTCGCCGGCCTCGATGCGGATGTCCATCGACAGGTCGCCTGCCGCCACGCCCTGGGCGATGGTGCGCGCGTATTCCGGCTCGCCGCCCAGCTGGCGCCAGATGGCGCGCACCACGAACCACGACACCAGCGCCAGCACCGCGATCACGATCAGCGCGGTGACGATCATCGCCACCACCACCTGGCGCACGCTGTCTCCGCTGTGCGCGATGCCGGCGGTGAACTGGGCCTGGGCCGCTTCGGCGGTCTTGGCCAGGTCGGTATTCAATACGGCGAGCGCGGCCTGCATCTTGCCTACCGC
Source organism: Massilia sp. YIM B02443 (assembly GCF_030411955.1). Classification (GTDB taxonomy): domain Bacteria; phylum Pseudomonadota; class Gammaproteobacteria; order Burkholderiales; family Burkholderiaceae_D; genus Telluria. Next base: position 375,478 of record NZ_JASNRA010000002.1, on the reverse strand, counting down.
TGCCTGTGGATCGCCTTGTTCGATCTCGAGCATGATGCGCGCCGACGACAGGGCCGGCGCGTAATAAGCGTCGAATTCGCCCGCCAGGCGCGTGGCGGTCTCCTGCTGGCCGGCGAGCCGGCCGAGCTGGTCGAGGCGCGCGCGGATCTGCCCGGCGCGCTTGCCGGCCTCGTCGATCAGGGCCTTGTCGCCTTCGGTGACGGCATCGGTCAGCGCGCCGGTGACGGCGGCGACGTCCAGCGCCAGGGCCTTGGAGGCGTCGAGCAGCGGATAGTCGACACTCTCGGTGGTGGTGATCGATTTCAGCGCACCGCTGGCGATATAGGCGCTGGCGCCGGCGCCGAGGCCGAAGATGATCGCGGAAATGACGGGCAGTGCCCAGATCCTGCGCTTGATGCTCATGTTCTTGTCTCCAGATGACGTGCGTCGGCCGGCGGTATGCAACCGGCGGCCGACGTGCTTGCGACGATGTGCCTGATACGGCCTTATGGCGCCGTGTAGACGACCTTGACCGTGGAGTCGACGGCGCTCTTGTCGATGTAGCCGATCGCCTTCGGGTTGGCGGCGACGGCGGCCTTGACGGCGGCGTTGTCGGCGACCTCTTTCGGCATCGTGGCCTTGCCGGTGAACACCAGCTTCGACCACAGGGCCTTGGCCTGGGCCGCGTCCTTGTCCGCCACTTTCTTGTAGAACTCGGCACGCACGGCGGCGCTGTCGGCCTGGTCGATCGGCGTCATGGCCGTCGATTTACCCAGGAAGACCTGGGCCACCTGCTCCTTGGTCAGCGACGATTCGGCCGCCTTGGCGCTGACGACCACGGCCACTTCGGCGCATGCCGGCAGCGACAGCGCGGTCAACGACGATGCCGCGACGGCGGCGATGAACAGTTTCTTCATGCGTCGCTCCCTTAGAAGATGAAGTCGAGGGCGACGGCGCCCACGGTGACCGGGCCGGCAAAGCCCGGCTTGGCGTTAATGAACAGGCCGTTGCCGACCGGCTTAACGCGGTCGATCTGCACCTTCAGCGCCACCGAGCGCGCGAAGTCCCAGCGCACGCCAATGGTGTCGGTGGTCTGCTCGCCCTGGCCGATGCCCGAGACCGAGACGCGGCGCACCGCGCTGCCCAGCTGCCGCAGGGTCGGCGTGCAGGCGGCCGGATAGCCGGCCGGGCAGGCGCCCAGCGCCGACGCGCTCACCGCGCTGTCGATCTTCAGTTCCGAACGGGTGTAGTAGGGCAGGAACTTGCCGATGCGGTAGCCTCCCATCACGTACCACGAGGTGGTGTCGTTGATGTAGGTGTCGGTCTTGCGCTTGGCGTATTCGGTCTGGACCACGAAGTTGTTCCAGTCCATGGCCAGGCCCAGCGAATTGAAGGTGCCCTTGGCGCCATCGGCCTGGATCTCGTCGGCCAGCGCGTTCACTTGCGGCAGGCGGTAGCCGGTGCCGGCGGCGCGCAGGCTGCCGACCAGGGTGTTGAGCGAGGCCAGGTCGTCGATCGTGACCTTGACCCGGGCGTGGCCGGCGCGCACCGTGAACGGGCCGTTCTCGGCCATCACGTTCAGCGCCACGATGTCCTTGCCGCGCGCATGGAAGCCGGTCAGCGGGGTCTTGATCTGGCCGAGCGCCAGCTGCGTCGTCACGCTGGTGTTGCCGAAATCGCGGCGCCAGGTCGCATCCAGACCGTCGACGCTGTTGAACGGCACCTGCGAATACAGCTCGACCGGTGGACGCAGCATGGTGTTGGCATAGCCGACATTGCGGTAGTCCGAGATCATGAACACCGGCAGGCCGACGCGGCCCACGCGCACGCTCAGTTCGTCGTTGATGCGGAACTTGGCGAATGCCCAGCTCAGCTCGGCGCCATAGTGTTCTTCGGCATCCTGGCGCACCAGGCCCTGGGCGGTCAGCGACAGCCAGCTGTTGACGGCGTAGTCTGCCTGCAGGCCGAGGTTGGAGTCGACGCCGGTGCGGAAATTGTCGGCGGCGCCGCTGGCCTGGTTCGGACGGCCGAACTGGGCGCGGTCGTCGTCCGACCAGGTGAGGGCGGCGGTGCCGAAGCCGCTGATCTTGACGGCGTTGTCTTGGGCCAGGGCGACAGGCGCGACCAGTGGCAGCGCCAGCAGGCTGGCGAGAATCTTTTTATTCATTGCGGGGTTGTGTTGCGGTCGTTGCGTGAGCTGCTTGGGAAGACGGCGCGGGCAAGGGCAGCAGGCAGGCGCGCCGGTACTACATGGAATTTATTCTATCCACCGATAAATATTTACAGAAGACAATTTTTGACAATGCGTGACATTTCGAGACGATTCGCCAGATTCTGTGGATGAATAGTCACATTCCGTTGCTAAACAGAATCCCAAATCGCTAAACAGTGAGAAAAATTTCCATAAATACATTGAACAATGCTTAGAGGTCTTGTTGTCATGGCAGGGGATCGCTGCCAGGATACGGGCTGCACCGTTTTACTCTTCCGTGCAGTCCATCATCCCGGCATCACCGCGGATCTCGACGCGCTGTCCGGCGATTTCCAGATCGGCGATCCGCGGTGCGAGTGCTCGCATTTTTCCTTCCCGCATGGCTTGCACCAGCGACCGGCACGTTACCAGGGACAGGCTGCTGCCCGCGAATTCCCAGCCCTCGCGCCCCTGGCGCAGGATGGCATTGGTTCCATCGGCGCTATCGACCACGATCACCTCGGGCCTGGTATCACCGTCGAGGTCGATCATGAAGGCGTCGCACTGCTTGCCGCGCTGGCGCAGGCAGCGCGGCAAGCGCTGCGTTTCGCGATGCGCCCGCCAGGCGGCGCCGGCGAAGCCGTCCGGCAGACGCGCGCCGGACGGCCACACCCGCAGGTTGGCCGCCACGTCGACCGACGGATCGTCGACGTCGGGCACGTTCGCGCGCAGCCGCGCCACTTCCTGGCCCAGCCAGACGGCATCGTCGCCCCTGGTGCGGGCCTGCAGGCGATCAATGGCGGCGCGGCCGTAGCGCGCGCCGTGGTGGTGCAGGTAGGCGACGTCGAGCTGGCGCAGCGTGATGCGGCCGGCCTCCAGGCGCGCCATCTGGCTGTTCACCGACAGCCGCGCCGGATCGCACAGCGGCGAGAACAGCAGCGCCAGCACGCCGAGCGCCACGAAGGCGGCGGCGACGTTGACCCCGGCCAGCGTCGGCAGCCAGCCGCGCCGCCGCGCCGCCGCCGCGTAGCCGCCGGCGTAGCAGGCCGCCAGCGCCAGGCAGGCGGCGGCCACGATCCGGTCCACGCTCCAGCCGTGTTCGATCACGCGCAGCGCCAGCGCGTAGCCGGCCAGCAGCGTCAGCGGCGCCAGCAGCAGGCCGGCGCCGCGCGCCGCCAGCGCGACCGCGCTCGGCGCCGGGGTGTGCCCGTCCTGCCAGGCGGCGTTGACCAGCACCACGAAGGCGCCGGCGGCGGTCAGCAGCAGGCCGGCCGCGCTGCGCGTGGCCCACAGCGGCGCCAGGCCGGTGAAGGGCAGGCTGGCCAGGAAGCAGGCCACCAGCAAGGTCAATACCGGCAGGATCCACGACAGCAGCACGTGCACCAGGTTGCGGATGCCGCGCACGATGCCCGGTTTCACATCGGTCAGGTGCATCGCCACCGCGAAGGCGAAGGCGGTGACCGGAATCGCGAACCAGGATTGCTCGATGGCGCTGCGCAGGAAGTCGAGCTTGACCAGGTCGAACAGCGCCGCGCCCAGCTGCAGCACCAGCCAGGTCGCGCCCACGAACAGGCCGCAGAAGGCCAGCTGCAGGCCCAGCTTCCAGGCGACGTCGAAATAGCTGGGGTAGGAGGCGATGCGGCGATGCTCGCGCGCGCCGGCCAGCACCAGCGCATGGGCGATGAACAGGCCGGCCGTGAGGCATACCGCCAGCGCCGGCGAGGGCGCGCCGGCCCGTTCGGGGACCAGGCCGAGACTGCGCCAGGCGTCGTAGACGCCGAGCGCGGCGATGATGGCCAGCGCGGCGCCGGTCCACAGAGTCAGCTGGCGCCGTGTCAGGTGCCCCAGGGCGTTGATCGCGATCACCGGCGCCAGCACGGCGGCCAGCAACAGTGGCGTGAACAGCAGCGGCAGCGTCGCCGGCCACAGCTTGTCCTTGGCCGCGGTGTACAGCAGGTACAGCACGAGGCCCTGCGCCAGGCCGATGGCGATGCGGGCCGGGCCCAGCCAGGCGGGGGCGGGGGCGGTGTCGGAGAGGTCCGGATCGGCGAGTGCGGCGGCGTGCATGGTCAGCTGCCGCGGTAGGTGGAGTACGACCACGGCGTCATCACCAGCGGCACGTGGTAGTTCTGGGCCGGGTCGGCGACGCCGAAGGCGATCACGATGCGGTCCAGGAAGCGCGGCGCCGGCAGCGCGACGCCGCGCGCCGCGTAGTAGTCGCCGGCCCCGAACACCAGTTCGTAGCTGCCGGGGCGCAGCGCCTCGCCTTCGAGCAGGGGGGCGGCGCAGCGGCCGTCGGCGTCCGTCACGTCATCCCTGAGCAGGGTGCGCCGGTCGGCGTCGATCACGTACAGCGCAAGTTTGACGCCGGCCGCCGGGCAGCCGTGTGCGGTGTCGAGGACGTGCGTGCTCAGTTTTCCCATGAAGCCTCCCGGCCGTGGCCGATATTGACATTGCAGAAATCATAACCCGGATCGGCCGGGCTGCGCGGCGTGACAAAGCAGGTGATTTCGTCATGCGATGGCCGGATTCATCTTCACGAAATATTGCATCTTTAGGCTAGCGCCTTGTCAACTGCGCCACACACGGCGGCAGCGGGCAGCCTTTTTTACCAACTTCACGAGTCGCAATGAATTTGAAACGAAGCCAGATCGCCAGCGCCGCCGCGCTGTGCGCATGCCATGCACTGGTTGGTGTGCATGCCCAGAACATCCCTGCGTCCGGCGCGCCGCTGGGCGTAGATGCCCCGGCCGCGCAAGCGGTGATCGTCACCGGCACCCGCGCCGGCAACCGCACCCAGTTCGACACGCTGGCCCCGGTCGACGTGTTCACCCGCGAAGAAATCGCCGCCGTCGAGTCGTCCGACCTGAACGACGTGCTGGCGCAGCTGGTCCCGTCCTACGTGGTGCAGCGCCTGCCGATGGCCGACGGCCAGGTGTTCGTGCGTCCCGCCACGCTGCGCGGCCTGTCGCCGGACCAGACCCTGGTGCTGGTCAACGGCAAGCGTTTCCACCGCAGCGCCTTCCTCGGCGCGCGCGGCTCGCAGGCGGCCGACATGGCCGCGATTCCCACCAGCGCTGTCAAGCGCATCGAAGTGCTGCGCGACGGCGCCTCGGCCCAGTACGGGTCGGACGCGATCGCCGGCGTGATCAACATCATCCTCGACGATACGATCGGCGGCGAGATCAACGCCCAGCATGCACAGTACGGCGAAGGCGACGGCAAGTCGAACACGCTGCGCGCCCGCTACGGCTTCGCCTTCGGCGACAACGGCCGCCTGAACCTGTTCGCCGAAGCGGCCAAATCCGATCCGACCTCGCGCACGCGCCAGCGTCCGGACGCCATCGCCTTCCAGAACGCGCACCCGGAGCTGCAGGTGCCGGACCCGGTGCAGCGCTAGGGCCAGCCCGAACTGGAAAGCCAGCGCCTCGGCTTCAACGCCAGCGTCGGCCTGGCCAACGACGTCACGGCCTATGGCTACGGCCTGTTCGGCCACAGCGACGGCACGTCCGACTTCAACTGGCGCAATCCCGACGCCAGCGGCAGTGTCTACAAGCGCGTGGCGCTGTTCCCGGGCTGGGACGTGCGCAGCATCTATCCGCTCGGCTTCAGTCCGCAGTACGGCAACGAGCAGGACGACCTGCACCTGCTGGGAGGGCTGCGCGGCCACTTCAGCGACAACCTGTCGTGGGACCTGAGCGCCTCGTACAGCCGCAACCGCATCGACTACCGCCTGCATAATTCGATCAACGCCTCGCTCGGGCCGCAGAGCCCGACCGCGTTCGACCTGGGCCGCCTGACCCAGGAAGAAAAGCTGGTCAACGCCAACTTCAACTACACCTGGGGCGTGGCCGCGCTGGCGCAACCGGTCAACGTGGGTTTCGGCGTGGAATACCGCAACGAGCGCTATGGCGTGCGCGCCGGCGACCTCGCTTCGTACCAGGTGGGGCCGGGCGCCGCCTTCGGCCTCGATCCGGCCGCCAACGGCGCGCCCGGCTTCAGCGACCGCCAGGCCGGACGCTGGGACCAGGACAGCTATGCCTCCTACGTCGACGTCGAAGTGCCGCTGAGCGCGCGCCTGTCGATCGGCGCCGCCGCGCGCTACGAGGATTATTCGGAGTTCGGCGACAGCACCACCGGCAAGCTGTCGGCGCGCTACGAGGTGACGCCCGACTTCGCCCTGCGCGGCTCGTATTCGACCGGTTTCCGTGCGCCGACCCCGGGCCAGCTCAATACCAGCAGCACCAGCCAGGGTCTCGACACCAGGACCCTGCTGGTGTTCACCAGCGGCCGCCTGTCCACGAGCGACCCGCTGGCGCTGGCGCTCGGCGCCCAGCCGCTGACGCCGGAAAAATCCAACAACCTGTCGCTCGGCCTGACCTTCAAGAGCGCGATGGGCTTGTCGGGATCGATCGACCTGTACCGCATCAAGCTGCGTGACCGATTCAGTACGTCAGCATCGTTCGCGGTGCCGGCCGGGATGGCCAATCCGCTGCGCTACACCTCGGTCAACTACTTCACCAACGACTTCGACACCACCACCGAGGGCATCGACGTCGTCGCCAGCCACCTGAGCCGGGTCGCCGACGGCCGCCTGAACCTGACGCTGGCCTACAACTACAACCGCACCGAGGTCGATGGCGGGCGCACCAGCGTCGCCGCCAACGCCACCCAGCGCACCATCTTCGAAGACCGCCTGCCGCGCCAGAAGGCGACGCTGAGCGCGGTCTACGAGCGCGGCGCCTGGAGCGGCATGGGCCGCATGCGCCACTACGGCGCCTGGACCGACAGCACTGGCAACGCGACCGGCGACATCTTCCAGCGCTTCGGCGCGATGCGCTTCTTCGACGCGGCACTCAGCTACCGGGTCACCTCGAAGCAGACGCTGCGCTTCGGCGTCGACAACCTGTTCGACAAGTATCCGGACGAAGCCGTGTTCCAGGCCAGCCGTGGCCTGATCTACTCGCGCAACGCGCCGTACGATACCGATGGCCGCAACCTGTATCTCGACTACACGGTGAAGTTTTGAGCCAGCCTGACTTGAAGCGCCGCGCCTGGCTGCGCGGCGGGGCGGCGCTGACGCTGGCGCCGGCGGCAGCTGCATCCGCATCTGCAACCGCAGCTGCAGCTGCGCCGTTCGAACCGGCGTCGCTGGCGGCGGTCATGGACAGCCTGGCGCCGCCGGCGCTGTCGCCCGCCGCGCTGGCCGCCGACAGCGGCTATTGGCAACGCGTGGCCGCGCAGTACGACGTCACGCAGGACGTCGCGATGCTCGACAACGGTTACTGGGGTTCGATGGCGCGACCGGTGCTGGCGGCCTGCCAGCAGCACCTGGCCACGGTCAACCACGGCAACGCTTATTACGGCCGCCTGCGCTTTCCGCCCGAGTTCGAGGCTGCGCGCGCGGCGGCGGCGCGTGCGCTGGGCGTCGAGCGTGACGAGATCGTGCTCACGCGTGGCGCCACCGAGGCGCTGCAGGCGCTCATCTCCGGCTACAACCGTTTGCGTGCCGGCGACACGGTGCTGTGCGCCGACGTCGACTACGACAATATGCTCACGGTCATGGGCTGGCTGCGGACGCGGCGCGGCGTCGACGTGGTGCGCCTCGCGCTGCCGGAGCCGGCCACGCACGGGTCGTTGATCGACGCCTATGCGCAGGCGATGGCGCAGCATCCGAAGCTGCGCATGATGCTGCTCACCCACGTCAACCACCGCAACGGCATGGTGCTGCCGGTGGCCGAGATCGTGCGCATGGCGCGCGCGCGCGGCATCGACGCCATCGTCGACACCGCGCACGGTTTCGGCCAGCTCGACATGCGGTTGCCCGACCTGGATGCCGACTTCGCCGGCATCAACCTGCACAAGTGGATCGGCGCGCCGGTGGGCGTGGGCGCGCTCTACATCCGGCGCGGCCGGGTGCGCGACATCGATCCCCATATGGGCGAACCGGACGGCGACGACATCCGCACCCGGGTGCATACCGGCACCGTCAACTTCGCCGCCTACCTGGCCTTGCCGCTGGCGCTGCAGATCCACGAACGGATCGGCGTGGCCAACAAGGCGGCGCGCCTGCAGCGCCTGCGCAACCGCTGGGTGGAGGCGGCGCGCGACATCGGCGGGCTGCAGGTGCTGGCCTCGAACGATCCGCGCCTGACCAGCGCGATCGCTTCGTTCCGGCTGCGCGGCAAGACCTCGGTGGCCGAGAATGCGGCGCTGTCGAAACGGCTGCTCAAGGAGCACGGCGTGTTCGCCGTGCTGCGCGACGGCCTGGCGTCGGGCGCCTGCGTGCGGGTGACGCCGGCGATCTTCACGTCGGAAGCGCAGGTGGACCGGCTGGTGGCGGGATTGAAAGCCATGAGCATGTGACCTCATGGGCCATGCTGACAAAACTCAGGCTAAAAACAACAAACCCGCCGAAAGGCGGGTTTGTTTTGAATTAGGGTGGCCCCGAGTGCGGGGCCAAAACTGACCTGACGTCTTCACCAGTATGGAGGTTGGGAGAGGACAGAATCCAGGGCTGCTTGCAGAGTATATCATCATCGTTCATCCAATCAAAGCTGACGCGCAATGAACTGGAGCGAACTCGAGCAACATTTTTCTGCAGCACGCCTTGGGCGTTACCGTGCCGCCTGCGGCGGCGATGAGGTCGCGGCGGCGCATGCTTATGTGGCAAATATGCTGGTGGCCGAAGCGATGATGCCAATGTTGAGCGTGCTAGAAATTGCGCTGAAAAATGGCATCCACCGGCGCCTGGGCGTGATGTACAAGCGCAGCGATTGGTGGGAAAGCTGGGCTGGTGATCCCTCGTTCAAATGGCAATTACATGAGGTTTCGAACGCGATCGCGAAGTTGAAGCGACGTATGGAAGCGGTTACGCCAGACAAAATTATTGCGGAGCTCGCCTTCGGCTTTTGGAGCGCCTTGTTCAACGTGCAGTTTCAGGCACTGCTGTGGAAAGAACTCCGTCTGGTGTTTCCGCGGTGCCCGAAGTCACAGCGGCAGCGGCACACCATCTCGTCTTCGCTCAATCAAATTCGCGACCTGAGAAATCGCGTATTTCATCATGAGCAGCTTCTCTGGCTTCATCCCTCGTTGATTGAACTACACGATAAAGGTATCGAGGTCATCGGTTGGCTCGATCCTCAGCTCACAATCTGGCTGGCCCCGAGCGATCGACTCCCCGCATTGTGGACGTCGATTCAGCCTGGCCTTTTTCCAACTTCCCAGCCCGCATGATTCCTATACGCCGCACACGCACTTCGATATGCGCCATGCGATATGCCGTTGCTGTTCCTGCAATATATTATCAGCCGTATTGTCATCACGGACGGCTGCCATGGACACTCCTTACCCGCGCGACCTGACCGGCTACGGCCGCAATCCCCCGCACCCGCGCTGGCCGGGCGGCGCCCGCGTCGCGCTGCAGTTCGTGCTGAACTACGAGGAGGGCGCCGAGAATTGCGTGCTGCATGGCGATCCGGCGTCGGAAACCTTCCTCTCCGAGATCGTCGGCGCGTCCGCCTTCCCGATGCGTCACATGAGCATGGAGTCGCTCTACGAATACGGTTCGCGCGCCGGGCTGTGGCGCCTGCTGCGCCTGTTCGAGGAACGCAAGCTGCCGCTGACCGTGTTCGGGGTGGCGCAGGCGCTGGAGCGCAACCGCGAGGCGGTGGCGGCGTTTCGCGAACTGGGCCACGAGATCGCCTGCCACGGCCTGAAGTGGATCTCGTACCAGAACGTGGACGAGGCCACCGAGCGCGCCCACATGGCGCAGGCGGTCGAGATCCTGCGCGCGTTGACAGGCGCCGCGCCGCTGGGCTGGTACACCGGGCGCGATTCGCCGAACACGCGGCGCCTGGTGGTCGAGCACGGCGGGTTTGCCTACGACGCCGACCACTACGGCGACGACCTGCCGTTCTGGCAGAAGGTCGCAACAAGCGGGCCGGACGGGCAGCCGCGCACGACGCCGCACCTGGTGGTGCCGTACACGCTCGACACCAACGACATGCGCTTCGCCACCGCCCAGGGTTTCAATTCGGGCACGCAGTTCTACGACTACCTGAAGGATGCCTTCGACGTGCTGTACCGCGAGGGCGACCCGGACGGCCTGGACCGGCCCAAGATGCTGTCGGTCGGCCTGCACTGCCGCCTGGCGGGGCGGCCCGGGCGCACGGCGGCGCTGGCGCGCTTCCTCGATTACGTGATGCGGCACGAGCGGGTGTGGGTAACGCGCCGGATCGACATCGCCAATCACTGGAAAGCCGTGCATCCGTGCGTAGAATGAAGCGGTAGGTTCATGTGAATCGCATTTCTGTTATTGTAATTCGATGATAAGCAATATTAGAGATGGGTTATAAGAGGGGCGGCTGGAAATGGTAGCCTTCCGCCCTTGGCCGATCGCCGTCGCGGCGACAACTCCACAACACCGACACCATGTCAGAACCGATCCGTTTCTTCCACCGCGGCCAGGTGCGCGAACTGCGCGCGACCGACCCGACGCAAACTATCCTGCAGCACCTGCGGGAGGACTTGCGCTGCACCGGCACCAAGGAAGGCTGCGCCGAGGGCGACTGCGGCGCCTGCACGGTGGTGGTCGGTTCGCTCGAGAACGGCGAAGTCAGGCTCAAGGCGGTCAACGCCTGCATCCAGTTCACCCCGACGCTGGACGGCAAGGCGCTGTTCACGGTGGAAGACCTGGCGGCGCCGGACGGCAGCCTGCACCCGGTGCAGCAGGCGCTGGTCGAGTGCCACGGCTCGCAGTGCGGCTTCTGCACGCCGGGCTTCGCGATGTCGCTGTGGGGCATGTACCTGAAACAGGAAAATGAACAAGACATGCAGGCGCCGTCGCGCTGCCAGATCGACGACGCGCTCTCGGGCAACCTGTGCCGCTGCACCGGCTACCGCCCGATCATCGACGCCGCGCGCCGCATGACCGAACTGCCGCCGGCGTACTTCGACCGCGCAGCGCTGGCGCGCCAACTGGCGCCGCTGCAGCGCGAACAAGGCTTCACATACGAAGCCGACGGCCGGCGCTTCCACGCGCCGCGCACGCTGGAAGAACTGGCGCGGCTGCGCGCCGAGTATCCGCAGGCGCTGCTGCTGGCCGGTTCCACCGACGTCGGCCTGTGGGTGACCAAGGGGCTGCGCGTGCTGGGCGACGTGATCTACCTGGGCCAGGTCGCGCAATTGCAGGCCGTGCGCGAGCTTGACGGCGCCATCGAGATCGGCGCTGGCGTGTCGCTTCAGGACGCCTATGCGGCGCTGTGCCGCCACTACCCGCAAGAGCTGTCGGAACTGTGGCAGCGCTTCGCCTCGCTGCCGATCCGCAATGCCGGCACGCTGGGCGGCAACGTCGCCAACGGTTCCCCGATCGGCGACTCGATGCCGTGGTTGATCGCGCTCGGCGCCCGCATCGTGCTGGGTAGCGTGGCCGGCACGCGCGAGCTGGCGCTGGAAGACTTCTATCTGGGCTACCAGCAGAAGGACTTGCAGCCGGGTGAATTCGTGCAGGCGCTGCGCGTGCCGTTGCCGCGCTCCGATGTGCGCATGCGCACCTGGAAGCTGGCCAAGCGCTTCGACCAGGATATCTCGGCCGTCTGCGCCGCGTTTGCCGTGACGCTGGGTGGCGACACGATCATCGACGCGCGCATCGCCTTCGGCGGCATGGCCGCCACGCCGAAGCGCGCCGCGCAAGCCGAAGCCGCTTTGATCGGCCAGCCGTGGACCGAAGCCACGCTGCGCGCCGCCATGGACGCGCTGGCGCACGACTACGCGCCGCTGAGCGACATGCGCGCCTCCAGCAATTATCGGCTGCGCACCGCGCAGAACCTGCTGCGCCGCTTCTGGCTTGAAACCCGCAGCGACAATCCGCTGCCGGCATATGCTGTCAACGTGTTTGCCGGCGCCTGAGGAGAACCGCATGAACGACGCAGGCATCGCACGCGCAAGGGCAGAGATGGAGATCCCGGTCTCGAACGACTGGGCCGAAGTCGGCCGCGCGCGCAAGCACGAATCGGCCGAGCTGCACGTGCGCGGCCAGGCTACCTATACCGACGACATCGCGGAGCTGGCCGGCACGCTGCACGCCGCCCTCGGCCTGTCGGCGCGCGCGCATGCGCGCATCACCGCCATCGACCTCGACCCCGTACGCGCCGCGCGCGGCGTGGTGGCGGTGCTGCTGGCGTCCGACATCCCTGGCCTGAATGATTGCGGTCCGATCATCCACGACGATCCGATCCTGGCCGACGGCCTGGTCCAGTACGTCGGCCAGCCGGTCTTCATCGTCGTCGCCGACAGCCACGACAACGCGCGCCGCGCCGCGCGCCTGGCGCGGGTCGAGTACGAAGAACTGCCGGCGATCCTGACCCCGCAAGCGGCGCGCGCCGCCGCATCGTACGTGCTGCCGCCGATGCACCTGGCGCGGGGCGACGCCGCCGAGGCTTTCACTCGTGCCGCGCACGTGGTCAAGGGCGAGCTGTCGGTCGGCGGCCAGGAACAGTTCTACCTCGAAGGCCAGATCGCCTACGCCATCCCCGGCGAGGACCGCGGCATGCATGTCTATTGCTCGACCCAGCATCCGAGCGAGATGCAGCACGTGGTGGCGCATGCGCTCGGCCTGCACTCGCACCACGTCACGGTCGAATGCCGGCGCATGGGCGGCGGCTTCGGCGGCAAGGAGTCGCAGTCGGCCCTGTGGGCCTCGGCCGCCGCGATCGCCGCCGTGCGTACGGGCCGCCCGGTCAAGCTGCGCGCCGACCGCGACGACGACATGCTGGTCACGGGAAAACGCCACTGCTTCCACTACCTGTACGAAGTCGGCTACGACGTCGAGGGCCGCATCCTGGCCGCGCGCGTCGACATGGTCACCCGCGCCGGCTTCTCGGCCGACCTGTCCGGCCCGGTCGCGACGCGCGCCGTCTGCCACTTCGACAACGCCTATTACCTGTCCGACGTCGAGATCCGCGCCGCCTGCGGCAAGACCAACACCCAGTCGAACACCGCATTCCGCGGCTTCGGCGGGCCGCAGGGCGCGATCGCGATCGAGTACGTGCTCGACGAGATCGCGCGCAATCTTGGCCGCGACCCGCTCGACATCCGGCGCCTGAATTTCTACGGCACCCAGGAGCGCAACGTCACGCCGTATGGCCAGACCATCGTCGACAACGTGATCGGCAAGCTGGTGGACGAACTGGAAGCGAGCAGCGACTACCGCGCCCGCCGCGCCGCGATCGCCGACTACAACCGCGGCAGCCCGGTGCTGAAAAAAGGCCTGGCGCTCACGCCGCTGAAGTTCGGCATCGCCTTCAACGTCAGCCACCTGAACCAGGCCGGCGCACTGGTGCACGTGTACGTCGACGGCTCGATCCTGGTCAATCACGGCGGCACCGAGATGGGGCAGGGCATCAACACCAAGGTGATGCAGGTGGTGGCGCACGAACTGGGCGTGGAGCTGGCGCGCGTGCGCGCCACCGCCACCAACACCTCGAAAGTGTCGAACACCTCGGCCACCGCCGCCTCCACTGGCGCGGACCTGAACGGCAAGGCGGCGCAGGATGCGGCGCGCACCATCCGCGAACGGCTGGCCAGCTTCGCCGCGCAGCAGTACGGCGGCGCGGCCAATGAGGTGCGCTTCGCGGCCGGCACAGTGTTCGTTGCCGGACTGGCGCTGCCCTTCGAGGAGCTGGTGGCCAAGGCCTACCTGGCGCGGGTGCAGCTGTGGTCGGACGGCTTCTATGCCACGCCCGGTCTGTCCTGGGATGCGAAGACCATGACCGGCCATCCGTTCTCCTACTTTGCCTATGGCGCGGCGGTGTCGGAAGTGGTGGTCGACACGCTTACCGGCGAATTCAAGCTCTTGCGCGTGGACGCGCTGTACGACGCCGGCCGCTCGCTCAATCCGGCGATCGACATCGGCCAGGTCGAGGGCGCCTTCATCCAGGGCATGGGCTGGCTCACCACCGAGGAACTGTGGTGGAACGCGGCCGGTAAACTCATGACGCACGCGCCGTCGACCTACAAGATACCGGGTGTCTCGGACTGTCCGGAGGACTTCCGCGTGCGCCTGTTCGACAACGCCAATGTCGAGGACAGCATCCACCGCTCGAAGGCGGTGGGCGAGCCGCCACTGCTGCTGCCGTTCTCGGTGTTCTTCGCGATCCGCGACGCCATCTCGGCGGTCGGCGAACACAAGATCAATCCGCCGCTGAACGCCCCGGCGACCTGCGAAGCGATCCTGGACGCGGTCTCGTTCGTGGAACAAGCGGTGGCGCGCGCATGATGAACGACTGGCTCAGCGAAGCGGGCGGAGTGCTGGTGACGGTGGCTGCGAGCAAGGGCTCGGTGCCGCGCGAACCGGGCGCCCGGATGCTGGTGCGCGCCGATGGTTTTGACGGCACCATCGGCGGCGGCCACCTGGAGCACCGCGCGCTGGAGATCGCGCGCGCCATGCTGCAGGCCGGCGCCACCCACCGCTTCGAGCGCTTTGCGCTCGGCCCGAGCCTGGGCCAGTGCTGCGGCGGCGTCGCCTGGCTGGCGTTCGAACCCGCCGATGCCGACCAGATGGCCGTGCTGCGCGCGCGCCGCAACGACGATACCTGGCGCGTGGTCGCCCTCGACGGCGTCCACGATTCGGCGCTGTTCGATGCGGCCGGCGCGCGGCTGGCCGGCAGCGCCGACACTCCTGCATTCGGCAACGAGCGCGCCACCCGCGTGACCGAAGGCGAGGGCGGTTGCCGCTGGCTGGTCGATGCCGTGCTGGCCCCGCGCGCCCACCTGATGCTGTTCGGCGCCGGCCACGTCGGCGCCGCCATCGTGCGCGCGCTAAGCGAACTGCCATGCCGCGTCACCTGGGTCGACCAGCGCGACGACCTGTTCCCGCCACAGATCCCGGCCAACGTGACGGTCGAAGCCACCGACACCCCGGAAGCGCTGGTCGACAACGCCGCTCCCGGCACCAGCTTCCTGGTCATGACCCACAGCCACGCGCTCGACCTGCGCCTGTGCCACGCGATCCTGTCGCGCTCGAGCGCCGACTGGTTCGGCCTGATCGGATCCGCCACCAAGCGCAGCCAGTTCGAGGCGCGCCTGCGCGAACGCGGCGTGCCTGAAACGCGGCTTGCTGGTATGGTATGCCCGATCGGCCTGCCCGGCATCGCCGGCAAGGCCCCGGCCGTGATCGCAGCGTCGGTCGCGGCCCAGCTGCTCTCTGTATGGGAAGCAGCCACTCCCGAAGAACAACCGGAATTCCATTGATGTCCACCGCACCATACAACGTGCAAGCCTACCGTGCGAGCTTGCTGCACTTCCGCGCCGATCCGGCGTTCGACGACGGCGCCACGCTGTGGCACGAAGACGGCCTGCTGGTCGTCGAAGACGGCCGCGTAAAAGCCGCCGGCGACTACGCCGCCCTGAGCGGCACGCTGCCGCCCGGCGTCGAACCGCTGGATTACCGCGGCAAGGTGATCGCCCCCGGCTTCATCGACACCCACCTGCATTACCCGCAGACCGACATGATCGCCTCGCCGGCGCCAGGCCTGCTGCCGTGGCTGGAAACGTATACCTTCCCGAGCGAAGGCCGCTTCCACGACGCGCCGCACGCGCGCTCGACCGCCGACTTCTTCCTCGACGAGCTGCTGCGCTGCGGCACCACCACCGCCATGGTGTACTGCACCGTGCATCCGCAATCGGTCGACGAATTCTTCGAGGCCAGCGAAGCGCGCAACCTGCGCATGGTGGCCGGCAAGGTGCTGATGGACCGCCACTGCCCGGATTTCCTGCGCGACCTCGAAGGCGACCTGGGACAGAGCGAAGCCCTGATCGACAAATGGCACAAGCGCGGCCGCGCGCTGTACGCGATCACGCCGCGCTTCGCCCCGACCTCGACCGACGTCCAGCTGCGCCTGACCGGCGAACTGGCGGCGCGCCACCCGGACACCTTCATCCAGACCCACGTCTCGGAAAACCGGGACGAATGCCAGTGGGTCGGTGAGCTGTTCCCGCAGGCGCGCAGCTACCTCGACGTGTACGAACGCTTCGGCCTGATGCGCCCGCGCGCCATGTTCGGCCACTGCATCTGGCTCGATGACGCGGACATGGCGCGCATGGCGGCCACGGGTTCGGCCGCCAGCGTGTGCCCGACCTCGAACCTGTTCCTGGGCAGCGGCCTGTTCGACTTCGAGCGCGCCGACCAGGCCGGGATGCTGCTCTCGCTTGGCACCGACGTCGGCGCCGGCACCTCGTTCTCGATGCTGCAGACCATGAACGAAGCCTATAAAGTGGCGCGCCTGAAGGGCAGCTACCTGCCGGCGCTGCGCATGTTTTATCTCGCCACGCTCGGCGCGGCGCGCGCCATGCGCCTGGACGACACGATCGGCAGCTTCGCCGCCGGCCTGGAAGCGGACTTCGTGGTGCTCGACCCGCAGGCGACGCCGCTGCTGGCGCGCCGGACCGGCCACTGCAACGCTCTGGAAGAACTGCTGTTCGCGCTGGCGCTGCTGGGCGACGACCGCACCGTGGCCGCGACCTATTCGGCCGGCCGCCGGGTGCACGTCCGGGCCGGTTGAGGGCAAGTGGCAAGATTGCAAACGATGAGTGAAGGCGTTACAGTGGCGCGAACGTCCGCCCGCACGAGCGGACGTCATTCATCCAGAAAGCACACCATGCACAAGACCTTGACCGCCGGCGCCTTGCTGGCGCTTGCCGTTGCCGGCGCTCCGGCGGTGGCGAAAGAACCGGCCACCGGCGCCAACGAAGCGAAGACCGCGCGCCACTACGCCGCGCTGATCGCCGGCGACCAGCCGAACCTGGCCGGCCTGACCATGTTCTTCACCCAGATGCCGAAGGGCGGCGACCTGCATCACCACTACTCGGGCGCGATCTATGCCGAGAGCTATGTCGACTTCGTCGACAAGCAGGGCTTCTGCATCGACAAGAACAGCTACCGCATCGAGACCGACAAGGCAGTCATCGCCGCCGAACGCGCCAAGCCGGCCGCGCAGCGCACCTGCCTGTCGGGCGCCGAGGTCAACGCCGACGAAAACACTTGGCGCGAGCTGGTCAAGCGCTGGTCGAACAAGGATTTCTACAACCACTTCTCCGAGCAGATCGCCCCGGACCGCCGCTTCTTCCATACCTTCGGCTACTTCGGCCCGGTCGCCAACGACAACCTGCGCGAAGGCCTGCAAGAGATCAAGACGCGCGCCATCGCCGAGAACGTCGGCTACATCGAAACCATGTTCCTGCTGTCGCCGTTCGTGCCGAACGCCGACTTCGACACCCAGGCGTGGAAGAATGTCGACGACGACAAGGCGCTCGACGCCGCCATGCGCGCCGCCTTCGCCAAACTGGACGCGGACCCGGCCTTCAACAAGACGATCGACGATTTCGTCGCCAATATCGTCAAGGCGTCGGACGGCATCGACGACGAGCGCTTCACCATGCGCTACCAGAACTACGTGCTGCGCCTGCTGAATCCATCGATGGTGTTCTCGTCGATGGTGTCGAGCTTCAAGGCCGCGCAGAAGAACCCGCGCATCGTCGGCGTCAACATCGTCGGCCAGGAAAGCCAGCACGTGCCGATGCGCGACTACCTGCTCCACATGAAGATGTTCCGCTTCATGAAGGCCAAGTATCCGGACGTGAAGGTGGCGATGCACGCCGGCGAACTGGCGCTGGGCGAGGTGCCGCCGGAAGGCCTGAAGTTCCACATCGACCAGGCCGTCAGCGTGGCCGGCGCGCACCGTATCGGCCACGGCCTCGACCTGGCGCATGAAGCCAACGCGCCGGCGATCATGAAGACCATGCGTGACAAGGACATCCCGGTCGAGATCAACCTGACCTCGAACGCCTTCATCAGCGGCGTCGCCGGCGCCAGCCACCCGCTCAACCTGTACCGCCGCTACGGCGTGCCGTACGTGATCTCGACCGACGATGCCGGCGTGACCCGCCATACGCTGAGCCAGGAATACGTGCAGTTCGCCAGCCAGTTCAAGCCAAGCTACGCGGAAGTGAAAAAAACCTCGTACGCCAGTATCCGCTATGCATTCCTCCCCGTCGCGGAAAAGCAACGGCTGACCCGTCAGTTGGATGGACGTTTCGCCGATTTCGAAGCTGCAATGGCCGCTTTGGACGCGCGCGCCGTGCCGGCCAAATAAAGTCTGCGCACCCCGGTCCGGCCCTGCCGGACCGTCTTCCCTGTCATAAATCTTCAGCGACTTTTTGGTAATAAGTTAATTCAAAATTAACTTATGTCGCCTTCTTGCTACAAAAATCTTCGCTTTCCCCTGACTTCAGCCGAATTTTTTGCGAAAAAATTCCAATGAAGCATGCCGCCCATATAATCCCGCCTTGTCATATTCCGGGCTTGAAATGTCAGGATTGTGTCGCGTAAGGACAACACTTGCGCGGTGATTTATATCCAAAACCTCTGAATAAGTAAGGCAAAACGAATTTGTCGGCTTGTTCAAAGGTCATGCATATTGGCGGAATTCCGCTGTAACCCATCACTTCACCGCGTCATTTTGTTGAAACATTGCAACGATACAATCGCAGCCGCTTGTCGGCTGAATCGCCGGCGCACCAGAGCAAAAAATAAGCTGTAAATCGTAGGGGAAGGCGTCCTTTCGGGCGCCCAACAATAACTTGAAGTTCTTTTTGGGGTTATCAATGATCACTCAACAACAGATCCGGCTCACCAAGTTGGCGCTGGCTTTGTCCGTTGCACTGGCGGCTGCGCCGTCGTTTGCACAGAACACCACTTCGGCGATCGGCGGCCGTATTTCGGCATCGAGCGGCGCGCCAGCCGCCGGCGCCCAGGTGACGATCACGCACGTCGAGTCCGGTTCTGTCAGCAATGTCGTCACCGACAACGAAGGCCGTTACGTCGCGCGCGGCCTGCGCGTGGGTGGTCCTTACACGATTACCATCACCAAGGATGGCGTCACCGAAACCCGTGACAACGTCTTCACCGACCTGGCGCAAACCGCCGAAATCGACGCCACCCTGGGCCAGAAGATCCAGACCGTGGCCGTGACCGGCAACGCCGCGCGCGCCGAGGTCTTTTCGCGCAGCGCCATGGGCGCCGGCACCGCGATCAGCAACACCGAACTGCAGACCCAGGCATCGATCCAGCGTAACCTGCAGGATTACGCCCGTATCGACCCGCGCGTGTCGCAGACCGACAAGGACCGCGGCGAAATCTCGGTCGCCGGCCAGAACTCGCGCTACAACTCGATGACCATCGACGGCGTCGCCATCAACGACACCTTCGGCCTGGAATCGAACGGCAGCCCGACCGCACGTCAGCCGATCTCGATCGAAGCGATCCAGTCGGTGCAGGTCAACGTCGCCAACTACGACGTCACCCAGAAGGGCTACACCGGCGCCAACATCAACGCCGTGACCAAGTCGGGCACCAACACCTATCGTGGCGGCGTGTACTACGTGTTCCGCAACGACACCATGTCGGGCGACCGTTACGACCCGATCACCGACACCTACAGCAACCCGCCGAAGTCGAAGGAAACCACCAAGGGTATCTGGGCATCGGGTCCGCTGATCGAGGACAAGCTGTTCATCTACGCCCTGGCCGAAAACTTCGAGAGCTCGCGTTCGAGCCCGGACTTCGGACCGGTCGGCGCCGGCCTCGGCACCACCGTCGGCATTACCCAGTCGGCCATCACCAGCGCCCAGAACATCGCCCGCGATGTGTACGGCATCGACATCGGCGGCGTCGCTGCCGGCGGCTCGCTGCTGACCTCGAAAGAGCGCATGGTCAAGTTTGACTGGAACATCACCGACGAGCACCGCGCCAACCTGCGTTACGCCAAGACCGAACAGGCAGAGCCGTTCTACCCGGGCTACTCGGCCACCGAAGTCGGCCTGTCGTCGAGCTTCTACAACCAGGGCAAGTCGATCGAGACCGTGGTCGGCCAGCTGTTCTCGGACTGGACCCCGAACTTCTCGACCGAGCTGAAATTCTCGACCCGCGACTACGATTCGGTGCCGAGCAACGCCACCCGTACTCCGGCAATGAGCCTGCAGTTCACCGGCGCCCTGCCGGAAGGCGCACCGTCGGGCACCTCGGACCGCGACCGCTTCCTGCGCTTCGGTACCGAGCGTAGCCGTCACAACAACGTGCTGCGCAACAAGACCAAAGACTACTACGCCGGCGCCAACTGGATCCTGGGCGACCACGAAGTGAAGTTCGGTGTCGATCGTACCGAAAACAAGATCTACAACGCCTTCCTGCAAGACGTCTACGGCAACTACACCTTCGGCTGCACGCTGGCGAACTGCGCCACCGCAAGCGCCGCACAGATCGAAGCGTCGGTGCTGGAGAACTTCCGCCTCGGCCGTCCTACCAGCTACAGCGTGCAGCGCGCCGTGCCTGGCGGTTCGCTGGACAACGCCGTTGCCCAGTTCGAACTGAAGAACACTGGCCTGTTCCTGCAGGATACCTGGAGCGTCAACGACCAGCTGACCCTGACCTACGGCGTGCGTTACGACCGTAACGACGTCGGCGGCACGCCGCTGGCCAACGCCGCCGCGGCACGCCCGCTGGTGCCTGGCAATCCGGCAACCAACACCCGCCAGAGCGGCGGCTTCGGTCTGGACAATACCCGCACCATCGACGGCACCGACCTGGTCCAGCCGCGTTTCGGCTTCAACTACCGCTTCGACAAGTCGCCGCGTCCAGCCCAGCTGCGCGGTGGTTTCGGCCTGTTCCAGGGCGCGGCGGCAGCCGTGTGGATGTCGAACCCATTCTCGAACCCGGGCGTGGCCGCACAGACCATCAGCTGCTCGGGTAGCGGCGCGACCCGCTGCCCGACCACTGGCGGCCTGATCAGCTTCAACCCGGATGGCCAGCCGGTCGTCGCCGGCGCCATCCCGGCAGCCAACGTCGACTTCCTGGATCCGGGCCTGCGTCAGCCTTCGATCTGGAAAGCCAACCTGGCGTTCGACACCGAACTGCCATGGTACGGCCTGGTGTTTGGCGCCGAAGCCCTGTACACCAAGAACAAGAACGGCATCTATTACGAGCACCTGAACCTGGGCGCAGCGACCGCCACCGGTAGCGATGGCCGTCAGCTGTTCTGGGACGCCGCCGGCCGCAGCGCCGCCTGCTACAACGTGGCCCGCAACGCCGCGACCCTGGTCAACAACTGCGCGACCAGCAAGGCGCTGAGCAACCGCAGCTACGGCAACGTGCTGGTGGCGCGCGATACCGACAAGGGCGATGCGAAAGTGCTGACCATGTCGCTGTCGAAGCCGCTGACGAAGGGCTTTGGCTGGTCGGTGGCCTACACCTACACCGATTCGACCGAAGTCTCGCCGCTGACCTCGTCGGTGTCGAACTCGAACTTCAACGGCCGTTCGGTGTTCAACCCGAACGAGGAAGTTGCCGCGACCTCGAGCTACGCCATCAAGAACCGTGTGAACGCCTTGATGAACTTCCAGAAGAAGTTCTTCGAGAACTACAACACCCGCCTGGGCGTGTTCTACGAAGGTCGTGAAGGCCGTCCGTACAGCTGGACGATCAACAATGACCTGAACGGCGACGGCCTGGCCGGCAACGACCTGATGTACATCCCGACCGCGTTCGGTTCCGGCGAAGTCGTGTTCGTGGGCGATACCGCGACCAACCGCGCCAACGAGCAGCGTTTCTGGGACGTGGTCAACGCCAACAAGGGCCTGCATGGTTCGGCCGGCGGTGTCGTGAAGCGTAACAACAGCACCTCGGAATGGGTCAACACCTTCGACGTGCGTATCAGCCAGGAAATCCCGGGCATCTTCGCGCGCAACAAGGCAACCTTCACGCTCGACTTCATGAACTTCGGCAACCTGCTGAACAAGAAGTGGGGCCGTACCGAAGAAGTCAGCTTCCAGTCGAACGGTGGCATGGCACGCAGCTTCGTCGACTACGCCGGTGTGGACGAGCAGGGCCGTTACCGCTACGTCGTGCGCAACGACGTCGAGCGTCAAGACCTGAAGCAGTCGAAGGGCGAGTCGCAGTGGGCCATCCAGGCAACCCTGCGTTACGAGTTCTAATCGCTGGACACGCAACATGAGTTGAGCCAGAACGGCCGGTGGAAACACCGGCCGTTTTTTCGTGGCGAATTTGCCCGATCGGTGAGCAAGCCAGTCGCTGTAAGGATTTCCCGCAGTCGCGGCGCATGGGATAATCCCGGCTGCCGAGGTCGCTCGCACTTCGCTTTTCTACCACCGCCACGGTGGTCCGCATTCAATAAAGGTATTTCCCCATGATCGCTTCGCGTCGCGCAACCGCCGGCCTGTCCGCTCTCACCATGGCGCTGCTGCTGTCGGCCTGCGCCAGCACTCCCCAGGCCCCCGTCACCATCAACCTGGTGTCGCTGAACGATTTCCACGGCAACCTCGAGCCGAGCCGCTACACCATGAAAGACGTCGACGGCAAGGAACACGTGCTGCGCGCCGGCGGCGCCGAAGCGGTGGCCGCCGCGCTGCAGGCCTGGCGCAAGGAAGACAAGGACCTGCTGCTGGTCTCGACCGGCGACATCGTCGGCGCCAGCCCGGCGCTGTCCTCGCTGTGGGCCGACGAGCCGACCATCCAGGCCATGAACATGCTGGGCCTGCGCGCGAGCGCGGTCGGCAACCACGAATTCGACGGCGGCCGCAAGGAACTGCTGCGCCAGCAGCACGGCGGCTGCGACTCGTCGCGTCCGGCCAAGGCCTGCAAGTACGCGCCTACCTTCGGCGGCGCCAAATTCACTTACCTGGGCGCGAACGTGATCGACGCCGCCACCGGTAAAACCTTCATCCCGGGCTACACCATCGAAGACGTCAAAGGCATCAAGGTCGGCCTGGTCGGCGTGGTGCTGCGCGACACCCCGAACATGGTGGTCGCCTCCGGCGTCGCTGGCCTGACGTTCGGCGACGAGGCCGACGCCATCAACGCGCTGCTGCCGCAGATGCGCGCCGCCGGCGCCAAGGTGATCGTGGCCCTGGTACACCAGGGCGGACGCACGGTCGAATCGCCACTCAAGACCGATTGCTCGCAGCTGACCGGCGACATCGTCGACGTCACCAAGAAGATCGACCCGTCGGTCAAGCTGGTGCTGACCGGCCACTCGCACCAGGGCTACCTGTGCCAGGTCGACGGCCGCGTCGTGACCCAGGCCGACACTGCCGGCCACCTGCTCACGCGCGTTTCCATGCAGGTCGAGCCGGAGAGCGGCGCGGTGCGCGACCTGAAGGTCAGCAACGTGGTGATGAAGCCGGGTGAATTCCCGGCCGACGAGAAGATGGCCGCGTTCGTGGCCGAAGTGAAGCAGCGCAGCCAGGCGGCACTGGTGCGTCCGGTCGCCAAGGTGGCCAACACGCCGCTGCTGCGCAAGCGCGACGACAACGGCGAGTCGACCATCGGTCGCCTGGTGGCCGATGCGGCGCTGGATTCGACCCGCCACCTGGGCGCGCAAATCGCCTTCATGAACAATGGCGGCGTGCGGCGCGACCTCGAAGCCGGTCCTGACGGCACCGTCAATTTCGGCCAGGCCCAGGCCGTTCTCCCGTTCGGCAACACGATGGTGGTGATGGACCTGACCGGCGCCCAGATCAAGCGCCTGCTGGAGCGCCAGTGGAACCAGCCGCAAGCCACCAGCGACGCCATCATGCACGTGTCGGAAGGCTTCAGCTACGCCTGGGACGCCAAGCGTCCAGTCGGCAGCCGCCTGGTGCCGGGCAGCGTCAGGATCAATGGCAAGGAAGTGCAGGACGGCGCCACCTACCGCATCGCCGCCAACAACTTCCTGGCCGAAGGCAGCGACGGCTATCCTGAATTCGCCCAGGGCACCAACCGCAACGACACCGGCATGATCGACCTGGAAGGCTTTACCGCCTACCTGAAGAAGATCGAAGGGCAGGGCGCGCCGAAGACGACGCCGCGTATCCGCAAGGCCGACTGAGCGTCAGTAAAGATAAGGAATCATCATGAAGAAACTTGCATGCGCGCTGGCCTTGACCGCCGCCTTCGCATCGATGGCGGCGCCGGACGCCGCCGCCTGGGGCCGCGACGGCCACCGCGCCGTGGGCGCCATTGCCGACAAGCTGCTCAAGGGCAGCAATGCGCAGAAAGAGATCGCCAGGCTGCTGCAGCCGGGCGAGACGCTGGAGTCGATCGCCAACTGGGCCGACTGCGTGAAGGGCACTTATTGCGGCCCGCAGACGCAGGAAATGGTCGACTACGTGGCCGGCAATCCGCGCCACAGCGAGTACCACTACACAAACACGCCGTTCCAGCTCGACCACTACCACGAGCACGGCGTGGGCACCAGCGACGTCGACATCGTGCAGACGCTGGAGCAGTGCATCGCCGTCCTGCAAGGTAAAACCGATCCGGCGCTGAACCCGCACAACTTCAGCAAGCGCCAGGCCTTGATTCTCTTGACCCACTTCGCCGGCGACATCCACCAGCCGCTGCACGTCGGTTCGGCTTTTGTGAGCAAGGACGGCAAGTTCGTGGTGCCGAAGAACCGCGCCGAAGTCGACGAGACGCTGGTGTTCGATTCGCGCGGCGGCAACAACCTGCTGCTCGACGACGAGCGCCTGGGCATGCTGTCGTCGAAGCTGATTCCGGCCGGCGAGCCCGTGGCGATCAAGGAAGGCGTGCCCAGGGCGCTGACCAAGCCGTTCCACTCGTACTGGGACAGCACCACGGTGGATTACGCCTTCCGCCGCATCAAGACCCGCACTCCGGAGCAGTTCGCGCAGGTGGCGATCGACAGCCATCCGCACGTCGCCACGCCGAAGGGCGACGTCGCGACCTGGCCGGTGCAGTGGGCCAACGACGGTCTGGTGGCGGCCAAGCTGGCCTACGCCGACGTGACGCCGGGCAAGCTGACGCCGCAGACGGGCAAGAAGGGCGAGACCTATTACACCTTCGCGCTGGAAGTGCCGGACAACTACCCAGTACCGAGCTCGGCGGTGGCAAAGACGCAGCTGATCAAGGGCGGCTACAACCTGGCGGCGATGCTGACGACGATCTGGCCGTGAGCATCGGGCAGGGCGCCGTGACGCGGCGTCCTTGATGCGCGCCCTCGCACGTGCAGGGCGCGCGCGAACTCCGATAGAATCGTGTTCATCTTCCTGAACCGGTTCGAGGTCCCATGTCGCCACCCCTGAAGGCCGTCCTGGCCTGCGCCTGCACACTCCTGTCGCTCCCGGCCGTCGCCCAGTCGGGCGACGAAAGCAGATTGCCCCTGTGGGAATTCGGCGTCGGCGCCTTCGGCGTCACCACCCCGGCCTACCCCGGCGCCGACGACCGCAACGGCCGCGTGCTGGCCTTGCCCTACCTGCTGTACCGCGGCGAAGTGCTGCGCGCCGACCAGAACGGCGTGGGCGCGCGCCTGTTCCGCTCCGAGCGCGCCGAATTCGACATCGGCCTGGCCGGGGCCTTGCCGTCCGACTCCGACGATGTCGACGCGAGACGGGGCATGCCCGACCTGGGCACGCTGTTCGAGTTCGGCCCGCGCCTGAAGATCAAGCTGGCCGACCTCAGCCCCACCAGCCGCCTGCGCGCCGAACTGCCGCTGCGCGCGGTGATCGAGGCCAGGGGCGGCCTGCGGCGCCAGGGCTGGACCTTCGAGCCGAAGCTGGCCTATGAAATGCGCGGCCTGCCGGGCAGGGCCACGGCGCCATGGTCGTTCGAAGCGAATGCCTCGGTGGTGTTCGGCGACAAGCGCCTGAACCGCTACTTCTATGAAGTGGCGCCGCAGTACGCCAGCGCGTCGCGCCCGTCCTACGAGGCCGACGTCGGCCTGGTGCTGGCGCGCGTGGGCCTGTTCGCCACGCGCCAGATGAATCCGGATGTGCGCGTGTTCGGCTTCGTGCGCTATGAGTCCTACGCTGGCAGCGCCAACAACGACAGCCCGCTGCACCTGAAGAACAGCGGCGCCTCGGCCGGCATCGGCTTCGCCTGGACGCTGGCCCGCTCCAGCCGCCGCGCCGCCGTCTACGAACCGATAGATCCGGTCACGCCATAAAAAACGCCGGGAAATCCCGGCGTTCGTTCGACAGCAAGGCGGCCATGCGCCGCCCGGATCAACCTTACGCGGTCAGCGCCGGACGCGCAGTGTTGCGCAGCGCCGGACGGCCGCCGTGCGCCTGCGCGGCTTCGAAGCGGAAGGTCGACACCAGCGCCGCCAGCGCGTCGGCCTGCTCGCGCATCGCGCTCGAGGCGGCCGCCGCTTCTTCCACCAGCGCCGCGTTCTGCTGCGTCACCTGGTCCATCTGCGCGATCGCGCCATTGACCTGCTCGATGCCGGCCGACTGCTCCTGGCTGGCCATCGCGATGTCGGACATGATGGTGGTCACGCGGTTGATGCTGTCCACGATTTCCTGCATGGTGGTGCCGGCGTCCGACACCAGGCGGCTGCCTTCCTCGACCTTGCCGGTCGAGTCGCCGATCAGGGTCTTGATTTCCTTGGCGGCGGCGGCCGAGCGCTGCGCCAGGTTGCGCACTTCCGAGGCCACCACGGCGAAGCCGCGGCCCTGTTCGCCGGCGCGCGCCGCTTCCACCGCGGCGTTCAGCGCCAGGATATTGGTCTGGAACGCGATGCCGTCGATGACGCCGGTGATGTCGGCGATCTTCTTCGACGAATCGGCGATCGCATTCATGGTGTTGACCACGCGGCCGACGGTCTCGCCGCCGCGGCCGGCCACCTGCGAGGCGACCTGGGCCAGCCCGTTGGCTTCACGCGCATTCTCGGCGTTCTGGCGCACGGTCGAGGTCAGTTCTTCCATCGACGACGCGGTTTCTTCCAGCGCGCTGGCCTGCTGTTCGGTGCGGACCGACAGTTCCAGGTTGCCGGCCGAGATCTGGCTGGCCGCTTCGCCAATGGTCTCGGTGCCGGTGCGCACCTGGCCGACGATGCTGACCAGGTTGTCGTTCATGTCGCGCAGCGCAGCCATCAGGGCGCCGGTTTCGTTGCTGCCCTGCGCCACGATGCGGCTGGTCAGGTCGCCCTGGGCCACGGTCTGGGCCACGGCCACCGCTTCGGTCAGCGGCGCGCTGATGCGGCGGCTGATCCACCAGGCGAAGCCGGCGCCGGCCAGCAGGGCGATCACGGTCAGGGTGGTCTGCAGCATCAGGTTGGTCTGGAAGCCGGCGTCGATCTCTTCGGCGTCCTTGTTCACCACGTCCTGCTGGTACTTGACGATCGCGCCCAGCGAATCGACATAGGCGCGCACGCGCGGCAACATGTCGGTGTCCAGGAATTTGCGCACCGCTTCGGTTTCGCCGGCGGCCTTTTGCGCCATCACGGCCTTGCGCGCGGCGCGGTAGCCTTCGCGCTGCGCGTCGACCTGTTCGAACAGGGCCGAAGCGGCAGGGTCGGTCGACAGGCTTTCCTTGAGTTCCTTTTGCAGCACGTCGGAACGCTTGGACGACGTGGCGATCGCATCGGTGAAGAATTTTTCGTCGTTGGCGTCGGCCATCTTGATCGCGGCCAGGGTGCGCGCGGCGTTGGTTTCGATGATCGCCTGCCATTCCTGCAGCATGGCCAGGCGCTGCATGCTTTCGCCGGTCAGGCGGTCGGTCCTGGTCTCGGCGTTCTTCATCTGGACCAGGCCGGTGCCGACCAGCAGCAGCATGAGGGCCAGGATGGCGGCGAAACCGCCGAACAGGAGAGTGCGGATCTTGAGATTCTGAAGTTGCATGGTGTCGTCTAAGAAGTGCAGGCCGGCCGGATGGTGCAGCGTTTGCCGAATTGCCGCGTGGAAATTGGTGATTTTCTCAGATGAATCACCAAAAAGTGCCGTTTTTTGTGTTTTTGCTACGGCAATATTTGAACTTTTGTGGCGCAGGATCGACGTTCAGGGCGCCGGGAGCGGAGGAAGCAGGGCAGAGAGGGGGGAACGCTTCCTGCCCGCGGGCGCGGGCAGGACGGTATAGCGAGACAACGACGCGCTTAGCGCGACTTGACGAACGGCTTGCCGAGCGCTTTCGGCGCCACCGATTTGGCCATCAGGCCGGCCAGCACGATCACGGTCACGACGTACGGGATCATCTGGATCAGCGACCCCGGGATGCGGCCCACCACCGGCAGGTCGACGCCTTCGATCTGGATCTGCACCGCCGAGAAGAAGCCGAACATCATGCAGCCCAGCGCCGTGTACAGCGGACGCCAGTTGCCGAACACCAGCGCCGTCAAGGCCAGGTAGCCGGCGCCGGCTGACATGTCGCGCAAGAAGAAGCCGCTCTGCACGATCGACAGGTAGGCGCCCGAGAACGAGCACAGCACGCCGGCGATGATCATCGCCGTGTAGCGGGTGCGCTGGACCGGGATGCCGGCGGCGTCGGCCGCGTGCGGGTTCTCGCCGCAGGCGCGCAGGCGCAGGCCGAAGCGGGTGTGGTACAGGGTCCAGTGCACGACCGGGATCAGCAAAAAGGCAAAGTAGACCAGCGCCGAATGGCCGCCGATCACGTGGCCGTAGAACCAGCCCAGGCCCGGCACGCCGGCCACCAGTTCGGTCCCCGGCAGCACGATGTCGGTCAGGCGCGCCTCGCCCAGGTCGGGCGTGCGGCCGCCCTGCTGGAAGAAGTACTGCGCCACCACGAAGGTCAGGCCGCTCATGGCGATGTTGATGGCGATGCCGGCCACCAGCTGGTTGCCCTTCTGGGTGATCGAGACGAAAGCCTGCACCAGTGCCAGGGCCATCGAGGCCAGGATGCCGGCGGCGATGCCCAGCCACGGGTCTTGATAGGTATACGCGACGCCGGCCGAGACGAAGGCCGAGGCCAGGATCTTGCCCTCGAGGCCGATGTCGACCACGCCGCTGCGCTCGGCAAACAGGCCGGCCATGGCCGCGAAGATCAGCACCGGCGCATTGCGGATGGTGGAGACGACGATGCTGGCGAACTGGAAGTCTTCCATGGCTTAACCCTTGTTGCTACGTGTTGCGTTGATCATTTTCAGGACTGCCGGGCCATACATGTTTTCCATGGCGCCGCAGAACAGGATGATCAGGCCCTGGATGAAGACGATGGTTTCTTGCGGGATGTTCGGCTTTTCCAGCGACAGATCGAAGCCGCCCTGGATCAGGGCGCCGAACAGCACCGCCGACAGCAGGATGCCGATCGGATTCTGGCGCCCCATCAGGGCGATCGCGATGCCGATGAAGCCGGCGCCGGCCGGGAAGTTCAGGCTCAGGTAGTGGGTCGAGCCGAGGATCGAGTTCACCGCTGCCAGGCCGGCCAGGGCGCCCGAGATCAGCATCGCCACGATGATGGTGCGGCTGATGCGCACGCCCGCGTAGTGGGCGGCGTGGGCGTTCAGGCCCGTGGCCTGCAGCTTGTAGCCCCAGCTCGAGCGCGACACCACCACGCCGTAGATGGCCAGCGCCACCAGGGCCAGGAGGAAGGAAATGTTCAGCGGCGTGTCGCCCAGCGCCGGGAACCAGTTGTACAGGGTCGGCATCATGGCCGCTTCGCTGAAGGTGCGGCTGGCCGGGTTCTGGTCGCCTTCCGGAATCAGGTACTTGACGATGATGAAGTTCATCAGGCCGGCGGCGATGAAGTTGAACATGATGGTGGTGACCACCACGTGGCTGCCGCGCTTGGCCTGCAGGTAGCCGGGCAGGAAGGCCCAGCCGGCGCCGAACACGGCGGACGCGACGATCGCCAGCGGGATCAGCAGCCACGGCGACAGCGTCGCATCGAAACTCAGCATGGCCAGGGTCAGGCCCAGGCCGCCCAGGTACATCTGGCCTTCGGCGCCGATGTTGAACAGGCCGGCCTTCATCGCGATCGACACGGCCAGGCCGGTGAACACAAACGTCGAGGCGTAGAACAGCGTGTAGCTCAGGCCTTCCGGATTGAGCACGGCGCTGTTGACCAGGATCTGCAGCGACTCGACCGGGCTTTCGCCCAGCAGGTGGATCACCAGGGCCGCGACCAGGAGCGCGGACAGCAGGTTCAGGACCGGCAGGACGAAGCCCGAGGCCCAGCGTGGGAGTTCAGTGGTTTTCATGATTTGTGCATCCCGCCCATCAAGAGGCCGATGCGGGTGGTGTCGAATTCGTCAATATTCAGCTCGCCGGTGACGCGGCCGCCCGACATCACGACGATGCGGTCGGCCAGGGCGCGCACTTCTTCCAGCTCGGTCGACACCAGCAGGATCGCCACGCCTTCGTCGCGCAGGCGCAGCAGCTGGGTGTGGATGCTTTCGATGGTGCCGATGTCGACGCCGCGGGTCGGCTGGCCGACCAGCATCAGCTTCGGTGCGGCCGAGACTTCGCGCGCGATCACGACCTTCTGCTGGTTGCCGCCGGACAGCAAACCGATGCGCACGTTGGGGTCTTTCGGACGGACGTCGAATTCTTCCAGCAAGTGGGCGCAGCGCGCGGCGATGGCCTTGAAGTCGAACAGGCCGGCGCCGTTGGTGACGCGGTCCTGGTAGCCGAACACGGTGTTCTGCATCACCGAGAAATCCTTGATCACGCCGTCGCGCAGGCGGTCTTCCGGCACGTGGCCGATGCCGAGATTGCGGAAGGTGGCGGGCAGGCCGTCGGCGTTCAAGCGGCCGGCGAAGGGCAGGGGCTTGCCCTCCATCGTCACCGTGCCGGAGGTCGGCAGGCGCATGCCGGACAGGATTTCCATCAGTTCGCTCTGGCCGTTGCCGGAGACGCCGGCAATGGCGACGATCTCGCCCGCGCGCACGTTCAGTGCGATGTCGGCCAGCAGCTGGACGCCGTTGGCATCTTTCAGCTGCAGGTTTTCCACGGCCAGCACCGACGCACCCGGCGAGTAGGGCTTGCGCGGCAGGTTGCCCTCGATCGGACGGCCGACCATCATATTGGCCAGCTGCTCCTTCGAGGTATCGGCGGTGGCGACGGCGCCGGCCACGCGGCCCGCGCGCATCACGGTCACCTGGTCGGTGATCTCCATGATCTCGCCCAGCTTGTGGGTGATCAGGATGATGGTCTTGCCCTGTTCCTTGAACAGGCGCAGGATGTCGAACAGCGACGCGATCTCTTGCGTGGTGAGCACGGCGGTCGGCTCGTCCAGGATCAGGATCTCGGCGCTGCGGTAGATCTGTTTCAGGATTTCAACGCGCTGCTGGGCGCCGACCGACAGGTCGGAAATGACGGCCAGCGGATCGACGTCGAGGTGGTAGCGGGTGCAGATCTCGCGCAGCTTGGCTTCGGTCTCGGCGCGCTTTTTCGACAGCTTGAAGCCACCCTCGGTGCCCAGCATCACGTTGTCGAGCACGGTCATGTTCTCGACCAGCATGAAGTGCTGGTGGACCATGCCGATGCCGAGGCCGATCGCTTCCTGGCTGGAGCGGATTTTTTGCTCGGCGCCATTGATGACGAGCTGGCCACTGTCGGCGTGGTAATAGCCGTACAGAATGCTCATCAGGGTGGATTTGCCGGCGCCATTTTCGCCGATCACGCCATGGATCGAGCCCTTGGCGATCGAGAAGCTGACGTCGGCGTTCGCCTGCACCGGCCCGAAGGCCTTGCTAATGTTGCGAAATTCTACGGCTGGCTGCATTGCGGTCTGTCGTAATGTGGAGGTTGCATCATTCAAAAGCGCGCCGGACCGGAGCAACCGGTGCGGCGCGCTTCGTCATGGGATGTTAAAAGATCAGACCGGGCAGCTGCTGCCGGCGCGGTAGTCGATCACCTTGATCTTGCCGTTGATGATATCGTTGCGCACGCCCATCACGCGCTTTTCGATGTCCGGCGTGACGACCTTGCGGTTGTCCTTGTCCAGCACCCAGTCGACGCCGCCTTCTTTCAGGCCTTTATAGGTGACGCCGCCTTTCCAGGTGCCGTTCTGCACCGACTTGAACGAATCGTAGATCGCCACGTCGACGCGCTTGACCATCGAGGTCAGCATCGTGCCCGGGTGCAGGTAGTTCTGGTTCGAATCGACGCCGATCGCCAGCTTGCCTTTCTCTTTGGCCATCTGCAGCGCGCCCATGCCGCTGCCGCCGGCCACCGCGAACACCACGTCGACGCCGCGGTCGAACTGGGCACGCGCCAGTTCGCCACCCTTGGCCGGGTCGTTCCAGGCGGCGGCGGTGGTGCCGACCATGTTCTGGACGATCTCGGCCTTCGGCGCGGTGGCCTTGATGCCTTGCGCGTAACCGCAGGCGAAGGCGCGGATCAGCGGAATGTCCATGCCGCCGACGAAGCCCAGCTTCTTGGTCTTGGACGCCATCGCGGCGGCGGTGCCGACCAGGTAGGAGCCTTCCTGTTCCTTGAACATCACCGAATTGACGTTGGCGCCTTGGGCGATGCTGTCGATCAGCACGAAGCGCACGTTCGGGAATTCCTTGGCAACTTTTTGCACGGCCTGGGTCTGCGAGAAGCCGATCGCCGCGATCAGGTCGATCTTCTTGCGCGCCAGGCCACGCATCACCTGTTCGGCCTGGGTATCGCTGTTGGCCTGCACTTCCAGCACCTTGACGCCGGTTTCCTTGGTGAAGCGCTGCAGGCCTTCGTAGGCCGACTGGTTGAACGACTTGTCGAACTTGCCGCCAGCATCGTAGACCACGCCCAGCTTGGGCGCGGCGATCGGACCTGCTGCCGGCGCCGACATCGCACTGCCGGCGACGCACAGCGCCGCAATGGTCACGCTGAGTTGCTTGAATTTCATGTATGAGCTCCTGGAATAGCGATATTGTACCCGCCACGCGGCTGGCGATGGGATGGGCTGCACCTGCTGCACCTGCTGCGACAGCGCGCGACGGCAAGGCAGGCTGCTGCACCGGGCTGCACCGCGCTGCGCGATTGTGTCAGCCCAAGGGACCGCTGGGGGTTACGATTTGTATCTGGCGACCAATTCTTTCGGCGGAAACAAGCCCATGTCGCATGTCAGCAACAAGGCTTCCGGCGAACCTACGGGGCACTGGGCGACCGGCGCGCCTGTTTTCAAGGCGAACACGGGTTATCACAGCGCAAGCTGTCAAATATGCATCAATCTACAAGTTGATGACAAATACGATTTTACTTGCCAATTTATTCGATGGAAATATAACTGCTGACAACTTTTGCAATTATTTTGTCAGGCGGAGGCTTTTTCGGGCAGGTTAGGGGCGGGGAGGATCGGACCGTTGGCTGCAGGCGGGGTATCGGTGACGGTGATCGGCACGGCGCTGGCCGCCGCGATTGCGGGCTCTTCGGTCAATACGGTGGCCGGTGCGGCAGCGGCGGCATCAGCGGCCGCGGCGATCGCCGGCTCGACCGGCTGGGCGAACTGGCGGGTGAGGAAGCCGGCGATCATGTCCTGGGTGCTGTCCAGGTAAGGGATGTTCATGTGGTCCGACTCGGGGACGGTATCGTCCGCCACCAGCCGGCCCAGCTTGGCCACCAGCAGGTCGGTATTCGCGTGCGGCACCACGTCGTCGCTGGCGGCGCGCAGCACGTAGGTCGGCGCCTTGAGAGCAGGAGCGTGCTTGATCGACTCGAAGCGGTGGCGCAGCATGTACTCGATCGGCATCACGCGGAAGCGCCGCTTGGCGATCGCCAGGATCGAATCGTAGGGCGTGATCAGGACCACCGAATGGGCCGGGCGCTCCTTGGCCACCTGTACCGCGACGCCGGAGCCCAGGCTGCGGCCGACCACCGCGATGCGGCGCGCATCGACCTGGCCGCGCGTGGCCAGCCAGTCGAACAGCAGGCAGCCGTCCTCGATCATGTGGATCTCGGCCGGGATGCCTTGCGACTCGCCGTAGCCGCGGTAGTTCATCGCCAGCACGGTCATGTTGGGGAACAGCTTGCCGGCATCGCGCACCACCCACGAGACTTCTTCGGAACGGCCGCCGAAATACAGCACGGCGGGACGTGGGCCGGGAATGGTCGGCGTCATCAGCCAGCCGCACAGGCGGGTGCCGTCCTTGGCGCGCAGCACCACCGGGCGGGTGCGGTGGCCGCTCGAGCGTGGACTCTTGACCTCGCGTTCCAGCGTCGGGTTGAACACCAGGCGGCGCTGGTTGGCCGCGACGGCAGCCGTCAGCCCCAGCCAGAGCATGCTGGCAAATCCGGTGATCCCTGCCGCCATTTTCTTCGAGGTGTCCATGGAAGTAGTCTACGCCTGCTCAGCAGTTTTGTTGTGTGCGGCATGTATCACTGCCGGATCGGCGATGCGTGGTGGGTAAAAAGTTGTTTTAATCCAACATTTTAGGTGCGCGGAACGGTGGTGGTCGGGCGGGGATTCAAGTTCCTCCGCAGCACCCGAACGGGCGAACGGACTGCACCAGCGCACCCCCACGATTGCCCAACGCAAGCAGACGGCATACTCCGTCCCAATTCCAGTACCATCCACACAACCCCGGCCCCGATCGCCGCCACCTTTGGAGACTCCAGTGCACTTCCTGCTGATGTACGACCTCGCCCCCGACTACCTCGAACGCCGCGGCGAGTTCCGCGACGCCCACCTGAAACTGGCCTGGGAAGCGCAGGAACGCGGCGAGCTGATCCTGGCAGGCGCGGTGGCCGACCCCGCCGACCAGGCGGTGCTGGTGTTCCAGGCCGACAGCGCCGAAACCGTGCAGCTGTTTGCCGCCCGGGATCCCTACGTCACCCACGGCCTGGTGCGCGCCTTCCACGTGCGTCCATGGAACACGGTGGTGGGCGACCTCGCCACCAACCCGGTCCGCCCGGACTGAAAAACCGCCCCAGGGCGTCCGTGAACATGCGGTAAGATTGCCCGGCTTACATAACCAGCCGGAGAGTGCATGGATTCGAGCGTCAACCTGTGGCCGCTGCTCGGTGTGGCAGTCGTGGTCGCGGGCTTCTTGTTGCGGGCCAATCCGGTGCTGGTCGCCGTGGCGGCCTGCGGCGTCACCGGCGTTGCCGCCGCCATGCCCTTGGTGGCGCTGCTCGAGTCGCTCGGCAACGCCTTCGTCAAGACCCGCAACCTGCCCCTGATCCTGCTGCTGCCGGTGGCCGCCATCGGCCTGCTGGAACGCTTCGGCCTGCGCGACCGCGCCCAGGCCGTGATCGCCGGCGTGAAATCCGCCACCGCCGGGCGCCTGTTGATCGTCTACCTGTTCGCGCGCGAAAGCACCGCCGCCATGGGTCTGACCAGCCTGGGCGGCCACCCGAACATGGTGCGCCCGCTGGTGGCGCCGATGGCCGAGGCGGCCGCCGAAGCGCAATACGGCGCGCTGCCCGAACGCCTGCGCCACCGCATCCGCGCCATGTCGGCCGCCACCGACAACGTCGGCCTGTTCTTCGGCGAAGACATCTTTGTCGCTTTTGGCGCCATCGTCCTGATGCACACCATCCTGCAGGCCGAAGGCATCGAGGTGAATCCGCTGCACATCGCGCTGTGGGGCATCCCCACCGCGATCAGCGCCTTCGTCATCCACGCCTGGAACCTGCGCCGGCTCGACGCCCAGCTGCGGCGCGAACTGGGTACGCACACCAATGCGGAGAAGGCCGCCGCATGACGCTGACCATCGACCATCTGTACATCGTCGTCGGCCTGTTGCTGGGCGCGGTCGGCGTGATGAACCTGCTCGACCGCAGCAACCCGCGCCGCTTCACCACGGCGCTGTTCTGGAGCTTGTACGCCACCCTGTACCTGGCTGGCGAACGCATCGCGCCGGCCTGGATCGGCGCGCTGATGATCGCGATGGCGCTGCTGGCCGGCTTCGGCGGCGTGCGTGCCGGTAAACCTGTGCCGCTGTCCGACGACGCCCGCCGCGCCAGCGCCGCGCGCCTGGGCAACCGCCTGTTCATCCCGGCGCTGCTGCTGCCGCTGGTGACGGTGGCCTGCGCCACCGTGCTCAAGGACGTGCACGTCGGCGGCCTGCCGCTGCTCGACCCGGCCCACCTGACCCTGGCCAGCCTGGGCTGCGGCGCGCTGGTGGCGCTGCTCACCGCCTGCTGGCTGACGCGCGCCACGCCGCTGCAGGGCGTGCGCGAGGCGCGGCGCCTGATCGACGCCATGGGCTGGGCGGTGGTGCTGCCGCACGTGCTGGCGGTGCTGGGATTGCTGTTTTCCGAAGCCGGCGTCGGCAAGGCGGTGGCGCACCTGACCACCTCGTACATCGGGCTCGACCTGCGCTTTGTCGCGGTGGCGGTGTTCTGTCTCGGCATGGCGCTGTTCACGGTGGTGATGGGCAACGGCTTCGCGGCCTTTCCGGTGATGGCGGGCGGGGTCGGCATCCCGGTGCTGGTCGGCGTGTACGGCGCCAATCCGGCCGTGATGGCGGCGATCGGCATGTTCAGCGCCTACTGCGGCACCCTGATGACGCCGATGGCCGCCAACTTCAACATCGTCCCGGCGGCGCTGCTCGAACTGCCGGACAAGAACGCGGTGATCCGCGCCCAGATTCCGACCGCACTGCCGCTGCTGGTGGCGAACATCTTCCTGCTCTACTTCCTGATGAACCTATGATCAAGACCGTTCTGCTTACCGGCTTCGAGCCGTTCAACAAGGCGACCATCAACCCGGCGTGGGAGGCGGTGCGCGCACTGGAAGGCTGGCAAGGGGAGGCCGGCGGCCATCACTTCCGGGTCGAGGTGCGGCAGTTGCCGTGCGTGTTCGGCGACGCCAACGAGGCGATCGCGGCGCTGGTCACGGAACTGCATCCCGACGTCGTGATCGCAGTGGGACAGGCCGGCGGGCGGGCCGAGATCTCGGTCGAGCGGGTGGCGATCAATGTCGACGATGCGTCGATTGTCGATAACGACGGGCAGCAGCCGGTCGATGTGCGGATTGTCGACGATGGTCCGGCGGCCTATTTTTCGACGCTGCCAATCAAGGCGATCGTGCGTGCATTACGCGACCGCGGCCTGATTGCCGGGGTGTCGCAGACTGCCGGCACCTTCGTGTGCAATCACGTGTTTTACGGGCTGATGCATCACGTCGCGGCATTGCCGATCAAGGCTGGCTTCATTCACGTGCCGTTCCTGCCGGAGCAGGTGGAGGGCCGGCTTGACTCGCCGCCGTCGATGGCGCTGGACGATATCGTGGCCGGTATCCGCATTGCCGTCGAGATGACGCTGGGCGTGGCGGACGATGTGGTCGAGGTCGGCGGAGCGACGCACTGAGTCGACCGGTTCGATACGGTCCGCTTGACCACACCGTCCAATCAACTCAACCCACCAGCACTTCGCTGATCTGGATGATCGGTTTCTGGTTGGTGTAGTTGGGAATATCGCCCATGATCTGTTTCGTATGCGGGCCGAATCCGGCCTGGAACGCATCGACCGACTCGCAGAACAAGTGGCCCATGGCGATGTAGGGCGCATTCGTCTCGGGCGTGCCGGCGGCGAGCGCCCGGTCGACCGTGTAGTACTTGCAATAGTCTCCCATCAGTTCCTTCACCATCGGCATGTGCCGGTCCCGGTAGTACGCTTCGTCGAAATGGGCGTCGGGGCCGTTCGGGTACATCACGCTCACCTTGATCATCATCCGTCTCCTGGTTGAAGTGGCTCGGCTGGTCGATCTCATCGTGCGCCGTTGCGCGCGACTTTGCAAGCGCGACCGAGCATCGCCACCGATGCCTGGCTGGCCGGCTACCTGCAGTAAGTACGCCCACACAACAGCAGCGCGATCTTGTGCAAAATAATTAATACTAAGTCACAATAAAGCGTAGCCGTTGTGAGCGGCTACGGTCGCATCTTTGACATCACCATCCATTCAACAGGAGGCTTCTATGAGCTGGGAAACACCTCAGGCAATCGACTTTCGTTGGGGTTTTGAAATCACGATGTATGTCTTCAATCGTTAATGCGTAACGCCGGCAAGTGCCGACAGGTGCGAGCCTGGTCGGCACTTGCTTTTATCGTGCGCCGGTCGTTTCGAAAGGTTGGATGCGCCGTTGAAAATCCGTGTACTTGGTTCCGCCGCCGGGGGAGGTTTTCCTCAGTGGAACTGTAATTGTCTGAACTGCGATGGCGTGCGCAAAGGCACGATCCAGGCGGTGAGCCGTACCCAATCGTCGATCGCCGTCAGCGACGACGGCGTCGACTGGCTGCTGGTGAATGCCTCGCCCGACGTGCTGATGCAGATCCGCGCCAACCCTGTCTTGCAGCCGGCCCGCGCCGTGCGCGACACCGGCATCGCCGCGGTGCTGCTGATGGACGCCCAGATCGACCACGTCACCGGCTTGCTGATGCTGCGCGAGCGCGGCTCGCCCTTACCCCTGTACGCCACCCAGGAAGTGCTGGCCGACCTGTCGCAGGCCTTGCCGCTGACCCGCGTGCTCGGCCACTATTGCGGCGTCGACGCGCGCCCGCTGGCGCTCGATGGCGCGGCGCTCTCGATCGCGCCGCTGCGCGACACGAGCTTGCTCCCGATCCCGCTGCTGAGCAAGGCGCCGCCGTATTCCTCGCACCGCGAAGACCCGCACCCGGGCGACAACATCGGACTCATGCTGCATGACGCCGCCAGCGGCGCGCGCGTGTTCTATGCGCCGGGCCTGGGCCACATGACCGACGCCGTGGAAGAGGCCATGCGCCAGGCCGACGTGCTGCTGGTCGACGGCACCTGCTGGAGCGACGACGAGATGATCACGCTCGGCCTGTCGAAAAAGACCACGCACATGATGGGCCACCTGCCGCAGTCGGGACCGGGCGGCATGATCGAGGTGCTCGATCGCATGCCGGCGCGCCGCAAGATCCTCATTCACATCAACAACAGCAACCCGATTCTGCGCGAGGATTCGCGCGAACGCGCCGAACTGGCCGCGCATGGCATCGAGGTCGCTTTCGACGGGATGGAAATCGATCTATGACGTCCGCATTCAATAACAGCGCGGCCGGATTGGAACCCTGGTCGCGCGAGGAATTCGAACGCGAATTGCGCGCGATGGGCAAGGCCTACCATATCCACCATCCATTCAACCTGCGCATGAATGCCGGCCTGTGCTCGCCGGAGCAGATCCGCGGCTGGATCGCCAACCGCTTCTATTACCAGTTCATCATTCCGAAAAAGGATGCGGCGATCCTGTCCAATTGCGACGACCGCGCCACGCGCCGGCTGTGGATCGCGCGCATTTTGGATCACGACGGCTACGACGATTACCAGGGCGACGCCCAGGGCGGCATGGAAGCCTGGACCCAGTTGGGCGAAGCGGCTGGTATTCCACGCGCCGAATTGTGGTCGCTGCAGCACGTGGTGCCGGCGGTGCGTTTCGCCTGCGACGCCTACGTCGATTTCGCGCGCCGTTCGCCGTGGCAGGAAGCGGTGTGTTCGTCGCTGACCGAAATGTTCGCGCCGCAGATCCACAAGGACCGGCTGGCCGGCTGGCCGACCCATTATCCGTGGGTCGAATCGGAAGGCCTGACGTATTTCCGCAGCCGCATTCCACTGGCCCAGCGCGACGTCGAGCATGGCTTGAGCGTGACCCTCGACTATTTCACCACGCGCGAGCAACAGCAGCGCGCGCTCGACATCCTGAAGTTCAAGCTGGACATCCTGTGGGCCATGCTGGACGCCATCGAAAAAGCCTATCCGACATGAACCAACCGCGATTTCCCGCTACCCCGGCGCTGAACCGCCGCTTTCGCCTGCAATGGGAAGAGGCCCAGCAATGCCACGTGCTGCTGTATCCGGAAGGCATGGTCAAGCTGAATAACAGCGCCGCCGAGATCCTCAAGTGCTGCGACGGCAACACGCCGGTCGACCAGATCGTCAGCGACCTGGAAACCAAATTCCAGGCCACCAATCTGCGACCGGATATCGAGGGCTTGCTGGCCCACGCCTACCAGCATCAATGGATCGAGTGATGCTGCCGAACCAAGCCACCCCGGGCGCGCCGACGGTGTCGCCGCCATTCTGGCTGCTGGCCGAACTGACCTATCAATGCCCGCTGCATTGCGCGTTCTGCTACAACCCGCTCAATTACGACGCGGTGCGCAATGAACTCAGCACCGGTGAGTGGGTGCGCGTGATGCGCGAGGCGCGCGCATTGGGCGCGGTGCAGCTGGGTTTTTCCGGTGGCGAACCGTTGATGCGCGACGACCTGGAAGAACTGGTTGCTGAAGCGCGCCGGCTCGGCTTCTACAGCAACCTGATCACCTCGGGCGTCGGGCTGAATGAAACGCGCATCGCGGCACTGAAGAACGCGGGGCTGGATCATATCCAGTTGTCGTTCCAGGATTCGACGCGCGAACTGAACGACTTCCTGAGCAGCACCCGCACCTTCGACCTCAAGATGAAAGTGGCGAAGCTGATCAAGCAATACGATTACCCGATGGTGATGAATTGCGTGCTGCATCGCTATAACCTGCCGCACGTCGGCAAGATCATCGACATGGCGCTGGCGCTCGGCGCCGAATACCTGGAGCTGGCCAATACGCAATATTATGGCTGGGCGATGAAGAACCGCGCTCAGCTGATGCCGACGCGCGATCAGGTGCGCGAGGC
The DNA here is from genome assembly GCF_030411955.1 of Massilia sp. YIM B02443. GTDB lineage: Bacteria > Pseudomonadota > Gammaproteobacteria > Burkholderiales > Burkholderiaceae_D > Telluria. Next base: position 334,943 of record NZ_JASNRA010000002.1, on the reverse strand, counting down.
CGAGCGCGTGGTGGAGGAGTACCGCGAACGCATCGGTGCGGCGTGCAAGCTGCTGTTCGTGGTGCCGGATTATTTCGAAGACCGGCCCAAGGCCTGCATGAATGGCTGGGGTTCGGTGTTTCTTGGCGTGGCGCCCGATGGCGTGGCGCTGCCGTGCCATAACGCGCGCGACCTGCCCGGATTGAACCTGCCGAACGTGCGCGATATGGCGTTGGCCGAGATCTGGCGCACCAGCCACGGCTTCAATGCCTATCGCGGCAATGACTGGATGCAGGAACCGTGCCGCAGTTGCGACGAAAAGGGACGCGACCTGGGCGGCTGCCGCTGCCAGGCGTTCATGTTGGCCGGCGACGCGGCGGCCACCGATCCCGTGTGCAGCAAGTCGCCCAAGCGCGGCCAAGTGGATCAGGTGATCCGTTTCGCCAGCCAGCCCGGGGCAGGGCTGGACAAGGCGCAGGTGATCGAGCAACCGATCGTGTTTCGCACCAATGCCAATTCGCGCACGCTGAACCAGGCCTAGCGTGGCTTGAACGCCACGCGTACCGCATCAGCGGCGTGGCGTGTCGGTCAAGCGCTCGGCAATGACGGCGGTGACCACGGCCTGCAGGACGTGAATCGCCCAGCGCTCGGCCGCCTTGCGCGGACCGGCCTTGACTTCACCTTCGGTAATGCCGAGTACCGGCGCGATGGCGCCGATATTCACGGCGTACAGCCCCGTGCCATACAGGGTGCCGAGCGCCACTGGCGAGAGCGACGGGGCCAGATCGCGCAGCACCGGAATGGCGGCGGCAAATGCGGCCGATGCGCCCAGGTGATTAACGAATTCGACGGCGCTTGTGCCGCTGTCGCCGATCACCGCGCGCGAGCCGGTAACGTCGTCGATCCAGTCGACGGCGTCGCGGTCGAGCGTCTTTGTCAGCAGGCCGCTGTTGCGGCCCGCTTTCATGACGGCCGTGGTCACCACGCCGGCAATCAATCCACCCACGATCGCTGCTGAATATCGTTGCATGTGCTCTCCTGAAAAAGAATGAACTATTGCAAACAATTTAACATGGCTGGCACTGCGCACGTGTTCCAGACGACCTCGCGCCGTTACTGGCCGACGCAGATGATCTTGGTATCATATTCGTGGGCGTTGCCTTTCTTTTTCGTGGCCCAGGCAATCGCTTCCTCGGCTTCGGCGATGGTCAGGACAGTCGCTTTTTCCTTGTTCTTGATGAAGGAGACGCCTTCGAATTTGCCGTCCTTGCTGCGCATGACCTTGGCAAATACCGGCGCCGACTGGCCCTCTGCGACGCGCTTGTTTTGCTGGATGAGGTAACGCTGGTCCGTGCTTTCCATGACTTTTTCCGTATTGTTGATGGGCCGTGCCTGGTTTGTCCTCAGGCAGCCAGGCCTTTTTGCAGCAGTTCGGCCACCAGATCGTTCATCTCGACATTGCGTTCCCTGGCGAGCGCCTGCAGTTGCGCCACCAGGTCGCCATTGAGTTTGACGGCGAACGGCACCAGGCCCAGCGCGCGTTCGCGTTCGCGCTGCTCGCGCCGGTCGAACGGTTTGGCGGCGGCGCCGAACGCGGCGCCCTTGGCCGCCATCTGGTTCATGATTTTCTTGGCGTCGCTCTTTGCCAGGTCGGTCTTTTTCATCGTTTGCTTTCGTATCGCGTGAATCGAAGCCGGATTCTACCTGTGAAACGGCGGCACCCGCCTTGGCGTGAGGCGTGAAGTCAGGCCGCCTTCAGCGTGACCGTGAACACACTGCCGGCGCCCGGGCCGCCGCTGTGCGCGCTGACCTGTCCATCGTGCAGCGAAACGATCGTCTTCACCAGCGCCAGGCCGATCCCGAGTCCGCCCTGGGCGCGGTCGGGCGTTCGCTCGGCCTGCGTGAACAGGTCGAAGATGCGCGGCAGCAGGCTGGCGTCGATGCCGGTGCCGTTGTCGCGCACGCTGATCGCGAGGACGTCGCCGTCGCGCGCCACCGTCAGCACGATCGCGCCGCCGTTCGGCGTGTACTTCGCGGCATTGTTGAGCAGGTTGGCGATGACCTGCACCAGCCGGTTGGCGTCGCCAACGACCCGCGCCCCATTGGCGTCTCCTTCGATCGCGAAGCTGTGGCCGCGCGCCGTCATCAGCGGCTGGGATTGCTCGACCGCACTGGCGACCAGGGCCATCGGGTCCAGCAGCGCACGGTCGAGCTCGATCAAGCCGCGCGTCACGCGCGAGACGTCGAGCAGGTCGTCGATCAGCGACGTCAGGTGCCGCACCTGGCGGCCGATCACTTCGCTCGAGCGGCGGATCCGTTCTTCGCTGGCGGTGCCGAGCTTGAGCATTTCGGAGGCGGCCGCGATCGGCGCCAGCGGATTGCGCAGCTCGTGGGCCAGCATCGCCAGGAATTCGTCCTTGCGCCGGTCCTGTTCCTGCAGCGATTGGTAGAGGCGCGCATTCTCGAAGCCGTTGGCCGCGATCGACGCCAGCTGCACCAGGATCGCTTCGTCCTCGGCCGAGAATTCGCCCTCGATCTTGTCCGATGCCTGGATCAGCCCGATGTTCTTGCCGGTGCGGTCGATCAGGGGCACCGCCAGCCAGCCGCGGATCGGCGGATGGGCAGCCGCATGCCTGCCGAAGCCTTTCCATTGCGGATGCGCTTCGAGTTGCTGCTGGGTCAGCCGCAGCGGCTGGTTGGTGCGGCATACCTCGGCATAGATGCCGCTGCCGTCGGTGCTTTCGGCATAGGCGCGGTAGGGGGCGTATTTGTCCGACAGCGACACCGCGTTGATCGCCTGCGACCAGTTGGCGCCCTCGGTGATCGACACCACTGCCTGGTGTACCTGCAGGATGTCGCGCACTTCGCTGACCAGAACCTCGGCGATGTCGCCGTCCCACAGCACCGTCTGCAGTTTGCGCGCCGCGTGCGCGACCTTGGCCAGCAGGGCGGCGTTGCGCTGTTCGCGCTCCAGGCGCTGCGCCAGTTCGGCTTCGGCCATGACGGTTTCATGGATATCGGTATTGGTGCCGATCCACTCGCGGATCGACCCGGTCGCATCGACGATCGGCACGCCGCGCACTTCGGTCCAGCGGTAAGCGCCGTCCGCGCGACGCAGGCGATAGCGCGTTTCGAACAGCGACTTGCTGGCCACGCAGGCCAGCCACAGGCGTCTGGTGGCGTCGCGGTCGTCCGGATGAACCGCTTCCAGCCAGCCGAATTCGCGCCACTCCTCGTAGGTCTGCCCGGTAAACGCGCGCCACGAGGGCGAGTCTTCGTCGACGCGGCCGTCCGGAGTATTGCTCCAGACGATTTGCGAGGTTGCCATTACCAGCGAGCGGAACCGTTCCTCGCGCATGCGCAGGGCGTTTTCCGCTTCCAGCTTGTCGGTGATGTCTTCGTGCATCAGCAAGACTTCGAAGACATTGCCAGCCTCGTCCTTGATCGGATGCGCGCGCGCCGTCACCCAGCGCGCGGGGCCCCGGCCATCCAGTGCCGCCACGTCGTAGTGCACGGCCGGAATGAGGACCGGCTCGCCCCTGACCGCCTGTTCCAGCAGTGCCGCGATGCCGCTCTCGACCAGCTGGGGATCGCGCAGGACGTTGTAATCGGGACTCAGCACGAATTGCTTCAGCGCCGAACCCTCATGGATCTGCCACAGTTTTTCCCACGCCGTGTTGACCCGCATCGTACGTCCATCGGGCGCCAATAGCTGCAGGCTGAGCGGGGATTGTTCGAACAGTTCCTTGAACCGCAGATTGGAGCCGGTGGCGCTGTCAACCGCTGGTTCGTGAGGAGCTGGCGCAAGAGACATTATTTTTCTGGCAAATAGGTTGGGAGCATATCATGGCACAACCCGACAGCAGACGGCAGACCGATGCGTGCGGACGGTCAGCGCAGCCTGATCGCGGCATGCGCCGTGTCGCCGTTCACCGTGAACGCCGCCTCCTCGAAGCTCGGCGGGCCGAACTGGCCGCGCGCATCGCGGCTGAAGCCGTAGTTCTCTTTCGGGATGCCGACGATGTTGCGGTCCAGCTCACCGTTATCGTTCTCGTCCTGGTAGGACAGCACGGCCCAGGTGCCGGCCGGCACCTCCTTCACCGTGATGACGTTCTCGCCCTCCCTGGCCGGCGCCTTGGCCGAATACTTGCAGTCTTTCAGGAAGGTGTCCTTGTCGCACACGGCCACCGCCACCTTGCCTTTGCCGGCGACCACGCCCGTGACGCGCACCTCGACGTTGGCGGCCGATGCGCACGCGCAGGCGGCGAGCAGGGCCGAGCAGAGCAGGGGACGGCTGAAAGAACGAAAGACCTTCATGAAGACTCCAATGGTTGACTGAATTGTTCGTGTATCGCCTTTGACGGCGTTTGTTGTCGTGCTGCCGGCCCGTGCGCGGGGGCGTCCGTGCTAGGCTGTAGCCATTCCTGATTCTTGCCTTTTAACCACCTCATCATGCCCACCGTGCTGACCAACACGCTCATCGTCCTTGCCACCATCGCCTTCATGGAAGTGTTTTCCATCGTCGCGCACAAGTACGTGATGCATGGCTTCGGCTGGGGCTGGCACCGCTCGCACCACGAGCCGCGCACCGGCTGGTTCGAGAAGAACGACCTGTTCGCGGTCGTCTTCGCGGGCGTGGCCATCGCCCTGATCTGGTTCGGCACCCGCGGCGCGCATCCACTGGAGTGGATCGGCGCCGGCATGACCGCCTACGGCGCCCTGTACTTCGTCGCCCACGACGGTCTGGTGCACCAGCGCTGGCCGTTCCGCTACGTGCCGAAGAGCGGCTACTTCAAGCGGCTGTACCAGGCGCACCGCATGCACCACGCGGTGCCGGGCAAGGACGGCGCGGTGTCGTTCGGCTTCCTGTACGCGCCGCCGGTGGCCAAGCTCAAGCGTCAGCTGCAAGACCGCCAACCGGCATCGCTTCATCGGCGCGACCGGGACGCAGCCACAGGCCATCGCGCCGCGCCGGCGACCTCGCTCGAAGACGCGAACTGAGCGCCTGGGCGCCGCCCAGCGCCAGCAGGCGCAGTTTGGCCGCTTTCGAGGTGCCGACCCGCTCGTCCCAGGCGCGCGCGCCGCGCCGCTTCACTTCCACCCCGATCTGGCGGTACACGTTGCGCGCGGTGGCGATCGCCCACGCGCTGCGCAGCGGCAGGGCGGCGATGCCGGTCATGGCCGAGTCGTAGTACGGCTCGGCATGGTCGACCAGGCGCGCCGCCACCCGCGCCAGCACCGCTCGGTGCTGCGGCAGGCCGATTTCGGCGGGAGGGATGCCGGCTTCGCGCAGCCATTGCGCCGGCAGGTAGCAGCGGCCGATGGCGGCGTCGTCGACGATGTCGCGCGCGATGTTCGTTAGCTGGAAGGCCAGGCCCAGGTCGCAGGCGCGGTCCAGTACCCGCTCATTGAATCCACCTTCGCGTGCGCCCATGATCGAGGCCATCATCAGCCCAACCACGCCGGCCACGTGGTAGCAGTAGCGCAGCGTGTCGTCGATGGTCTCGTAGCGCGCCTGGCCCACGTCCATGGCGAAGCCGGCCAGGTGGTCGAAGGCGTAGCGTGGCGCGATCTGGCTGCCGAGCGCCACTTCCTGGAAGGCGGCGAAGGCGGGGTCGTGCATCGGTTCGCCCGCGTAGGCGCGCCGGGTCTGGTCGACCAGGCGATCGAGTTCGGCGCGCGGATCGTGCGCCACTGGCGCGGTAATACCGAAGCCCAGCTCCTGGCCGTCGACCACGTCGTCGCAATGGCGGCACCAGGCGTACAGCATCAGCACGCTGCGCCGCGTCGCGGGCGGGAACAGTTTGGCCGCGGCCGCAAAGCTTTTCGAGCCGACCTCGATGGTCTGGGTCGCGTGCGCCATCAGCGCTTCGCTCATGCGTGCACCTCCTGCAGCATCAGGCCGGCGGTGGCCTTGGCCGAGCCGATCACGCCCGGCACGCCGGCGCCCGGGTGCGTCCCGGCTCCGACCAGGTACAGGTTCGACAATTCGGCGTCGCGGTTGTGCGGGCGGAACCAGGCGCTCTGGGTCAGGATCGGCTCCAGCGAGAAGGCCGAGCCCAGGTGCGCGTTGAGCTGGTCGCGGAAGTCGACCGGGGTGAAGAAGCGGCTGGTGACCAGCTGGCTGCGCAGGCCCGGCATGTAGCGCTTCTCGAGATAGTCGAAGATGCGGTCGCGGTAGCGCGGACCCTCGACTGCCCAGTCGATCGGCGCATTGCCCAGATGCGGCACCGGCGACAGCACGTAGTGGCTGCCGCAGCCCGGCGGCGCCAGCGACGGATCGGTCACGCACGGGGCGTGCAGGTACAGCGAGAAGTCGTCGGCCAGGCGCGGGCCGTTGAAGATGTCCTTGATCAGGCCCTTGTAGCGCGCGCCGAAGCAGACCGTGTGGTGCTGCAGCTGCGCGTGGTGTTTGTCCAGGCCGAAGTACAGCACGAACAGCGAATTGCTCCAGCGTTTCTTGTCCATCGACGCCGCCTGGCTCACGCCGCGCGGGTGCTGGCCGAGCAGTTTGTCGTAGGTGTGCATCACGTCGGCGTTCGACGCCACGCTATCGGCCCCGAACAGGCGGCCATCCTCGACGCGCACGCCGGTGACGCGGTTGCCCTGGGTCTCGATGCGCGCTACCGGGGCGTTCAGTTCGATCTTGCCGCCCATGTCCTGGAACAGGCGCACCAGGCCCTTGACCAGGGCGCCGGTGCCGCCGCGCGGGAACCACACGCCCCAGCGCCGCTCGAGCGCGTGGATCAGCGTATAGATCGAGCTGGTGGCGAACGGGTTGCCGCCCACCAGCAGCGAATGGAACGAGAACGCCTGGCGCAGCTGCTCGTCCTTGACGAAGCGCGACACCATGCCGTACACGCTCTTCCACGCTTCCAGGCGCGCCAGCTGCGGGCCGGCCTGGATCATGTCGCGAAACGACAGGAAGGGCACGGCGCCCAGCTTCAGGTAGCCTTCGTCGAACACCGCCTTCGAATACGCCAGGAAGCGCTGGTAGCCGGCCACGTCGTCCGGATTGCGCGCGTGGATCTGGCGGTCCAGCGCTTCCTGGTCGTTGGCGTAGTCGAAGTGGCTGCCGTCTTCCCAGCACAGGCGGTAGAACGGCGCCACCGGCAGCATCTCGACATAGTCGGCCATGCGTTTGCCGCACAGCGTGAACAGTTCCTCGATCGCCGACGGATCGGTGATCACGGTGGGGCCGGCGTCGAACGTGAAGCCCTGGTCTTCATACACGTAGGCGCGGCCGCCCGGCTTGTCGCGCTTTTCGAGCAGGGTGGTCTGCACGCCGGCCGCCTGCAGCCGGATGGCCAGGGCCAGTCCGCCGAAGCCGGCGCCGACCACGACCGCAGTCTTGGGATCGATTCTCATCTGGTTCATGCTGCTTTCCTGATCTGGTAAGGGTGTGTTTTGCGGACCGCGGTGAAGGCTTCGAGCACGGGGACCGGCGGCTTGCCGGTCAACAGGCGCGCCTTGTCGGCGAAGGTCAGTTCGGCCGCGTAGAAGCGGGCGATCAGGCGCGCGTGCAGGCTGTAGAAACGCTGCATCACGCGCCAGCGGTTGTCGGGGCTGCCGGCCAAAAACAGCATGCGGTTGAGCATGCGGAAGAAGCCTTGCGTCTGCCATTCCTGGCGCGCATGGTCGCGGACGGCGGCGAACAGGCTCGGCGCCGATACATCGGGCAGCCCGGCGATGTGCTCGGCCAGGCGCACCGCGTGCGGCAGCGAATAGCCGGTGGTGGCGTGGAACAGGCCGGCGCGCAGGCCGACCGTGGGCACGCCTTCCAGCTCGTCCCAGTAGCGCTCGAAGTCGCCGGCCAGCACGATCGGCAGCGAGCCCTGTTCTTCGCGCACGATTTCGTCGATGTGCCAGCCGCGCCCGGCGGCGTAGGCGCCGATGTTGGCGCGCAGCCGCTGCGGTTCCCAGGCGGCGCTGTCGACGTAATGGGTGTCTTCGATCAGCACCCGGTCCGGGCCGAACGGCAGCAGGTAGACGAAGCGGTAGCCGCCTTGCTGGGCCACGCTGGCGTCCATGATGGTCGGTCCGTTCAAGCCGTGGGGCGCGGCCAGGCGCACTTCCTGGCCGAGGAAGGTTTGATAGCCCAGCGCCAGGTGGCTGCTGGCGCGCATGCCGCGGCCGTCGATGACGGCGCGCGCGTGCAGGGTCTGGCCATCGGCCAGCGTGACCTGGGTCGGGCTGAGCGACGCCACCTGTACGCCGGTGCGCAAGGCCTCCGCCATCGTCGGCGTCAGCACGCGCGCGAAATCGCGCGATTCGATGCTGGCATAGCCGCCGTGCAGGGTGCGCGTCAATTCCGGGAACACCACGTCGTAGCGCGGCCAGCGGTGCGACACCAGCGGCGCGATCCAGTCGTTCTGCGCGTTCGTCAGGTCGCTGTCATGGAACGACCAGGTGTGGTTGCCGCCGGCCTGCTCGCCCTGTTCGAGCATCAGGATGCGCAGTTCGGGGCGCAACTCGCGCAGGCGCAGGGCGACAAGCCCATTGGCCAGGCCGGCGCCGACCAGGATCAGGTCGTAGGCAGTAGCGGCGTCACCCATGGCTGGCCATCAGTGGCTGAAGTCCGAATGCCGCTTCGACGATGTCGGCCGCGCGTTCCACGCCGCCTGCCTGGCGGATCTCTTCGGCGAGCGGCGCCATGCGCTGGGCGAACAGGGGTTCGTGCAGTAGCCGGCGCAGCTGGTCGCGGATGCGGGACGTCGTCGAGACGCGTGCCGAGGCGCGCAGGCCGATGCCGGCGTGCTCGATGCGCGCCGCGGCGCCCGGCTGGTCGAAGGCGACCGGCAGTGCCAGGATCGGCACCCCTGCGGCGATCGCTTCCATCACCGTGTTCGAGCCGCCGTGCGAGACGATGGCGTCGGCGCGCTTGAGCACTTCGAGCTGCGGGGCGAAAGCGCACACGCGGGTGCTGCCGATGCGTTCCAGCGCACGCGCCTGGCGTTCATCGAGGCCGCCGCAGTGAGCAATCAGGAGCTGCACGTCAAGCTGGCGGCAGGCATGGGCGATGCGGCGGAACAGCCCGTAGCGCTGGCCCTGCAGCGTGCCGAGCGAGGCGAACACGAAGGGACGATCGTGGTCGATCGGCGGCAGCCCCGCGTGGGTCGGCGCGGCCGCGCCGCCGTTCAGTGGTCCGACGTGATGGAAGTGCGGTGGCAGTTCACGGCGCGGGAAGTCGAAGCCGGCCACCGTCTGGCTGATCTGCGCCAGCGGCGACAGACATTGGTGCAGGTTGTCGCGTGGACTGAGGCCGAAGTTGCGCGCCTGCTCGGCGATCACGCGCCGGTGCGGCCCCATCATCCAGTCATACACCAGCGTGCTGCCCTCGACCATCTTGCGCGCGCGTTCGCTGTCCTCGTACACGAAGGGCATCACCGGCAGCGGGATGCCCGGCTCGCGGTTGACCGGCAGCGCGCAGGCGACCGAGACGAACGGCATGTCGATGCCTTCGGCGACCAGGCCGCCGGCCGCTTCCATCTGGTCGGCGATCAGGTAGTCGACCTCGAGCAGGCGCAGCGCGGCCGGCAGTTCGCGGCACAGCATGGCGGTGCTGTCGGCCATGTCGAGGATCACGCGCCGCAGGCCCAGCGGGCTGCCGGGATTGGCCGCGCGCTGCAGCGATTCGCCGAGCGAGCCTTGCGGGTGGGTAGCGGCGCCGACCGCGTGAAAGCCGATGCGCGCGTCGCGCACGTAGACCGCCGCATCGGGACGATGAATGAAGGTGACGCGGTGCCCGCGTTCGACCAGCGCCAGCGCGAGTTTCGAGAGCGAGTTGAAGTGGCTGTAGAACGCGGGTGCGACCACGGCGAAATGCGCCATGCGGATTCCTCTTTCGTGACGTGGCGAAGCGCCGCCGGGAGCGTTCAGACGCGCAGCTCGGCCACGCGCAGCTCGCGCGCCACCGGCACCTCGGGCTTGGCCTCTAGCGCCGCGCGCTTTTTGGCGCCTTGCGCAAACAGGCCGCTCACGAAAGCGCGCGTGCGGCCCTTGGCGCCGACGGCCGCGCCCAGGCAGCGGTCGGCTTCCTGCAGGCAGTCCATCAGGCGCCGTTTGGCTTCGTCCTGGCCCAGGGTATTGATCAGGGTGGCCTTGCCGACATCCTTGCCGGTGTCCTTGCCGGTGACGGCGCTGTCGTTGCCGGGGCCGTCGAGCAGGTCGTCCTTGATCTGGAACGCCTGGCCGGCGGCCAGCGCGAAGGCGCGCAGCTGCTGCGCCACGCGCTCGTCGGCGTGGCAGATGATCGAGGCCATGTCGACCGCGACGCCGAGCAGCAGGCCGGTCTTGAGTTCGTTGGTGGTGGCGATCTGCGCGGGCGTGCGTGCGCCACCATGCAAGTCTTCGAACTGGCCGCGCACCAGGCCCTGGTCGCCCACGGTCTGGGCCAGCGCCGCGACCAGGCGCGAGCGGGTGGCCGGGGTGATGTCCTGGGCCTGGGCCAGGATGCCGAAGGCGCGGCTGAGCAGGGCGACCGAAGCCAGGATGGCGACGTCTTCGCCGAACTGGACGTGGATCGCCGGTTTGCCGCGGCGCAGGCTGGCGTTGTCCATGCACGGCATGTCGTCCAGGATCAGCGACGCCGCATGCACCAGTTCTACCGCGCAGGCGACGTCGACCAGGGCCGGTGAATTGCAGCCGAGGTCGCGCGCCACCAGCATCAGCAGCAGCGGGCGCATGCGCTTGCCGGCGCTCAGGGCCGAGGCGCGCATGGCGGCCTTCAGGGGGTCGTTGCGTTCGCCGCCGGCCAGCAGGGTGTCGATGCGCGCTTCCAGTTCGTCGCGCATCGTGTTCAGCTCATCCGAGTAATCGCGGGCACCTTCGTATGTGTCGATGTCGAGCCCACCGTACCGCCGCGTCGCTGTAGTCATACGGAATCCCGTGAAAATTGATGAATTTGATAACCATCATACCGGAGGCAATGTTTAAAAATAGTTAATTGAACTCAATCGTGCGAGGGTTTCGACGCTCTTGATACCGAGTTTCTACGGCAACAACGGGACAATTGCGGTGCAGAAAATGCACAACGACCCGCTCAAGGCGGGTCGAATCATGGGCGTGGAGGAGATGGCTGACCTAGGCCGGCGGATCGTCGGGGAACAGGATCTTGAGGAAGGCGCGCACCACCGGCGCGTCGTCCTGCGAGGGATAGCTGATGTACAGGTTGGCCGACGGCGCATTGGCGTGGATCGGCAGGAAGCGCACGCCTGGCCAGCCGATGCGGCTGGTGGTCTCCGGCATCAAGGCCACGCCCAGGCCGGCGCCGACCATGGCCAGCAGCGTCTGCGGCTCGGCCGCTTCCTGGAAGATGGTCGGCTCGAAGCCGGCGTTCACGCAGCACTGGATCAGGTAGCGCGGCTCGGCCGACTGGTCCAGGTGCAGCGTCAGCAAGGGCTCGCCGGCGATCTCGGTGAGGGCGATCGACTCGCGCGCGGCCAGCGGATGGCGCTCGTTGACCGCCACGCACACGTTCTCGCGGAAGCACAGTTCCTGGCGCAGGTTGGCCTGTTTCAGCACGTCGGCCTCGATGCGCGGCTCGCGCCAGAAGCCGACGTCGATCTGTTTATTGCGCAGCGCTTCCCACTGGTCGTTGGGGCCGAGTTCGTGGATGGTCCAGGTCACGCGCGGAAACTGGGTCTGGAACTGTTCCAGCAAGCCGGGAATCGGTCCCCACATCGCCGAGCCGACGATGCCGACGCGCAGCCGTCCCACCTCGCCGCGGTCGATCTGGCGGATGGTCTCGATGGTCATGCGCATCTTGCCCAGCAGTTCGGCCGCTTCCACCATCAGCGCGCGCCCGGCCACGGTGAGTTCGAAGCTGCGCGTGGTGCGCGTAAACAGCCGCACGCCAAGCTCGCTTTCCAGCTTCATGATCTGCTGGCTCAAGGGCGGCTGCGAGATGTGCAGGCGCTCGGCGGCGCGGCTGAAGCTTTTTTCTTCGGCCACCGCCAGGAAGTATTTCAGCTGTTTCAGGTCGATCGACATGTGCGCTGCGCCGTCGCGAAGTCAGGCGGCCTTGTGGTTGAGGGCGACGGCCAGGCGCGCGCCGACCAGGGCGTTGTGCTTGACCAGCGCGATATTGGTGGCCAGGCTGCGCCCGCCGGTCAGCTCCTTGATGCGCGCCAGCAGGAACGGCGTCACCGATTTGCCGGTCACGTTCTGCTGCTCCGCCTCGGCTAGCGCCTGGGCGATGATGCCGTCGATCTCGCCCGGTTCCATCGCGAATTGCGCCGGCACCGGGTTCGACACCACCACGCCGCCGGCCAGGCCGAGCTGCCACTTGGTGCGGATGAAGGCTGCCTGCGCTTCCGGCTCGTCCAGCTGGAAGTCTGCCTTGAAGCCGCTCTCGCGGGTGAAGAAGGCCGGGAAGCCGGGCTGGCCAACGCTGATCACCGGCACGCCGTGGGTCTCGAGGTATTCCAGCGTCAGGCCGATGTCGAGGATCGACTTCACGCCGGCGCACACCACCGCCACGCTGGTTTGCGCCAGCTCCTGCAGGTCGGCCGAGATGTCGAAGCTGGTCTCGGCGCCGCGGTGCACGCCGCCGATGCCGCCGGTGACGAACACCTCGATGCCGGCCAGCTGGGCGCAGATCATGGTGGCGGCCACCGTGGTGGCGCCCAGGCGGCGCTGCGCCAGCACGAACGGCAGGTCGCGGCGGCTGACTTTGAGCGCGTCGGGCGAGGAGCCGAGCGTCTCGAGCTGCTCTTCCGACAGGCCGACGCAGATCTTGCCGTCGATGATGGCGATGGTGGCCGGCACCGCGCCGGCGTCGCGGATCACCTGTTCCACTTCGCGCGCGGTCTGCACGTTCTGCGGGTACGGCATGCCGTGCGAGATGATGGTCGATTCGAGCGCGACGACCGGCTTGCCGGCAGCGCGCGCGGCCGCCACTTCGGGCGAGAACAGGAGGAAGGATTGCATGGTCAATTCGTGAAAAGAGGTTCGTTGAAGCCGTCGAGACGGCTGAAGTCGGGGTGCGGACAGACGGTGTGTTCGCAGGCGATGGTCATGCTGGACAAGGCCAGGCCGCGACGGCAGGCGCGCGCGAGGTCGGTGTCGCCTTCGTACAGCGACCACGCCACGGCGGCGGCGAAGGCGTCGCCGGCGCCGGTGACGTCCACCACGCGCACCGGCGCTGCCGCCAGGGTATTCAGGCCGCCGGGAATCGTGAAGCTGACGCCGGCCGCGCCGCGCGTGACGATCACGTCCTGCACGCCGTCCTTGCGCAGCTGATCGCAGGCGCGCGCGATGTCGGCGTTGTTGTTCAGGGTGCGGCCGACGCGCGCGGCCAGTTCGCCTTCGTTCAGGATCAACAGGCGCAGGCCGCGCAAGTCCTTGGGCAGGCGCTCGATCTTCGGTTCCGACACGGCCACGATCACCATCGGCACGCCGTCATCGCGCGCGCCGTCGAGCAGGGCGGCGACGCCGTCGCGCGGCAGGTTGAGGTCGGCCACGATCAGGGCCGCGCCGGCGCGCTGCTGCTCGCGGGTGGCGAAGAAGTCCGGGGTGAGGGCGTCGTAGATCGCCATGTCGGCCAGCGCCACGCGCATCTCGCCATCCTGGTCCAGCACCGCGGTATAGGTGCCGCTGGCGGCGCCGTCGATGCGCAGCGCGCCGCGGGTGTCGATCCCGGCCTGGTCGGCGTGCGACAGCAGCGAGCGGCCGGAGGCGTCGCTGCCCACGGCCGTGATCAGGGCCGCCGGCGCGCCCAGGCGCACCAGGTTCTCGGCGATGTTGCGCGCCACGCCGCCGAACGATTCGCTTTGTCGCGCAGGATTGGAAGTGCCGAGGGCCAGCGGGCCGAGCGTGCGCAGCTTGCGATCGAGGTTGGCGGCGCCGATGCACAGGATCGGACGGTGGTCGGGCAGCACGTAGGCGCGCCCGAGGATGCGGCGTTCGCGCACCAGGGTGGCGATGTAATTGGCCACGGCGGAGCGCGACAGGCCGAGCTGGGCGGCCAGGTCTTGCTGCGAGATGAAGGGATTGGAGCGGATCAGCTCGAATAATTGTTCTTTTTTTGGCATCGCGCTCAAGCTCGGCTTTCTGACATTTGTTTGTCCATCCTAGACATTTGTTTGATTTGTGTCAACGACCCGGTGCAGCTGCAGGCGACCTGCATGAAGCAGTGTATGCATAGCAATAATTTCTGAATAGACTTATCTAAAAAAGATATAAATCGGCAAGAAAAAGGGTATTTGCCATACATATCGGCCTTCATGCATAGTTATAATAGTTAGCTGACCTCAGACTTACGGCCTCGCAATTTCCAGGCCACCCTCTCCGCAACGTCCCCAACACATTCATCGACAAGGAATATCATGTCCAGCAATACCCCATTCGAAGCCGCCGACATCATCCGCGCCCGCAAGCCGGGCTTCACGCCGCGCGTGGCGCTGATCCTCGGTTCCGGCCTGGGCGTGCTGGCCGAGCAACTGACTGATGCCGTGTCGATCGGCTACGCCGAGCTGCCGGGCTTCCCGATCAGCACCGTGCACGGCCACGCCGGCGAATTGGTGCTGGGTGAGATGAACGGCGTGCCGGTCGCCTGCATGAAGGGCCGCGGCCACTTCTACGAAGGCTACGGCCCGGGCGTGATGACCTCGGCGATCCGCACGCTGAAGGAAATCGGCTGCGAACTGCTGTTCGTGACGAATGCCGCCGGCTCGCTGAACGTCGAAGCCGACGCCGGCAGCCTGGTCGCGATCACCGATCACATCAACTTCCTGCCGGGCAGCCCGATGGCCGGCCCGAACGACGACCGCTTCGGCCCGCGCTTCTTCAGCATGTCCAACGCCTACGACGCCGACACCCGCGCCGAAGTGAAGGCGGCCGCGCAAGAGAAGGGCATCACCCTGCACGAAGGCGTGTACCTGGCCGCCGCCGGTCCGCACTTCGAGACCGTCGCCGAAATCCGCGCTTTCAAAACGCTGGGCGCCGACGTGGTCGGCATGTCCTTGATTCCGGAAGTGATTGCCGCACGCCACTGCGGCCTGAAAGTGACCGCCGTGTCGGCCATCACCAACCTGGCCGAAGGCCTCTCGCCGTTCGCGCTGTCGCACGACCAGACCCTGAAGTACGCGGCAATCGCGGCCCAGGACATGGTGGCGCTGATCCCGGCCTTCATCGAGCGCTTCGGCAAGACCCCACGCGCCGCCGCTTAAACCATTCAGACGAGAGAGCGAAGACCATGTCACGCGCATTCATCCTCCTGCTTGATTCCTTCGGCCTGGGCGCGCTGCCCGATGCCGACAAATACGGCGACACGGGCGCCAACACCTTCGGCCACATCGCCGAATGGGCGGCGAAAGAGGGCAAGCCGATGTCGCTGCCGAATCTCGAGAAACTGGGCCTGGCCGCGGCCGCGCACAAGGCCAGCGGCGAGTGGGCCGCCGGTTTTGAGCAGCGCGACGGCTTCCTGGGTGCCTGGGGCGTCGCGCGCGAGCAGTCGACCGGCAAGGACACGCAGAGCGGCCACTGGGAAATCGCCGGCGTGCCGGTGCTGTTCGACTGGGGCTACTTCCCGAAGACGGTGCCGACCTTTCCGCAAGAGCTGACCGACAAACTGCAAGAGTTGACCGGCGTGCCGGGCTGGCTGGGCAACTGCCACGCCTCGGGCACCACCATCATCAACGAGCTGGGCGACGAGCACGTCGCGACCGGCAAACCGATCCTGTACACCTCGGCCGACTCGGTGCTGCAGATCGCCGCGCACGAAGAGCACTTCGGCCTCGAGCGCCTGTACCAGGTGTGCGAAGCGGCGTATGAGCTGGTCAAGCCGTACAACATCGGCCGCGTGATCGCGCGTCCGTTCACGGGCGCCAATGGCGACTACAAGCGCACGTCGAACCGCCACGACTACGCCGTGCCGCCGACCGCGCCGACGCTGCTCGACCATGTGAAAGAAGCCGGCGGCGAGATGATCGCCCTCGGCAAGATCAGCGACATCTTCGCCGGCCAGGGCGTCACGCGCCTGGTGAAGGGCCCGGACAATATGGCGCTGTTCGACCGCCTGCTGGAAGTCGCGGACGAGGCGCCTTCGAAATCGCTGACGTTCGTGAACTTCGTCGACTTCGACATGCACTTCGGTCACCGCCGCGACGTCGCCGGCTATTCGAATGCGCTGCACGAACTCGACGCGCGCCTGCCGGAATTCATGGCCAAGCTGCAGCCCGACGACCTGGTCGTGATCACCGCCGACCATGGCTGCGACCCGACCGCGCCGGGCTCGGACCACACCCGCGAACACATCCCGATGATCTTCTTCGGTCCGAGCGTCAAGCCGCAGGAACTGCCGACGGCAAACACCTTCTCGGACATCGGCGCCACGCTGGCCAAGCACCTTGGCGTCAAACCACTTTCGAACGGAACCGCACTGTTATGAGCCAGCCGCTGGACTTCAAACGCAACGTCGCCCAGGGCCTGGACCTGGGCCTGGTCAACAGCATCAAGATCAACCGCAATGCCGCCGACCGCCGCGCCGCCAGCCTGGCCAACCGCCGCACGGTCAAGAAGGAATACCAGGCCGCCTGGCTGGTGCGCGCCATCGAGTGCATGGACCTGACCACGCTGTCGGGCGACGACACCCCGGGCCGTGTCGAGCGCCTGTGCATGAAGGCGATGCGCCCGCTGCGCGCGGATCTGATGCAGGCTCTCGGCCTCGATAGCCTGAGCACCGGCGCCGTCTGCGTGTATCACGAAATGATCACCCCGGCCGTCAAGGTGCTGCAGGGTCGTCTTCCGATCGCCGCCGTGTCGACCGCATTCCCGGCCGGCCTGTCGAGCATGGAAACCAAGCTGCGCGAGATCGAGCTGTCGGTGGCCGCCGGCGCAAGCGAGATCGATATCGTCATCACGCGCCAGCACGTGCTGACGGGTAACTGGCAGGCGCTGTACGACGAGATGGTGGCCTACCGCCAGGCTTGCGGCGACGCCCACGTGAAGGCGATCCTGGCCACCGGCGACCTGGTGATGCTGGAAAACGTGGCGAAAGCCTCGTGGGTGTGCATGATGGCCGGCGCCGACTTCATCAAGACCTCGACCGGCAAGGAAGGCGTCAACGCCACTATTCCCGTGTCGCTGGTGATGGTGCGCGCGATCCGCGATTACTACGAGCAGACCGGCTTCCAGGTCGGCTACAAGCCGGCCGGCGGCGTCTCGACCGCCAAGTCGGCGCTGCAATACCTGACCGTGATGAAGGAAGAACTGGGCAACGACTGGCTGCAGCCGCACCTGTTCCGCATCGGCGCTTCGAGCCTGCTGACCGACATCGAGCGCCAGCTGGAGCACTACGTGACCGGGAATTACTCGGCCGCTCACCGCCACGCGCAACCCTAATTTTCCGGATTCGTCATGCCAACAATTAAAGAGATTCTTCAGACCATGGATTACGGCCCCGCTCTCGAGACCACCAAGGAAGCGCTCGCGTGGCTGGATCAGCACGGCCGCCGTTTCGGCCTGTTCATCGACAACGCCTGGAGCGAGGCCGGCGAGACCTTCGCCACCAATAACCCGGCCGACGGCGCCGAACTGGCGCAGGTAACGCAAGCCACCAATGACGACGTCGAACGCGCCGTCGCCGCCGCCCGCCGCGCCCAGCCGGGCTGGGTGGCACTGGGCGGCCATGGCCGCGCCAAGATCATGTACGCGCTGTCGCGCCTTCTGCAGAAGCACGCGCGCCTGTTCGCGGTGCTCGAGACGCTCGACAACGGCAAGACCATCCGCGAAACGCGCGATGCCGACCTGCCGCTGGCCGCGCGCCACTTCTACCATCACGCCGGCTGGGCCCAGCTGCAGTCGGAAGAATTCGCCGACTATCGCGCCGTCGGCGTGGTCGGCCAGATCGTGCCGTGGAACTTCCCGCTGTTGATGTTGGCGTGGAAGATCGCGCCGGCGCTGGCCGCCGGTAACACGGTCGTGTTCAAGCCGGCCGAGTACACGCCGCTGACCGCACTGCTGTTCGCCGAGATCTGCCAGCGCGCCGGCGTGCCGGCGGGCGTCGTGAACATCGTCACCGGCGACGGCCGCGTGGGCGAAGCGATCGTGAATCACCCGGGCATCGACAAGCTGGCCTTCACCGGCTCGACCGAAGTCGGCCGCCTGATCCGCAAGGCCACGGCCGGCAGCGGCAAGAAGCTGTCGCTGGAACTGGGCGGCAAGTCGCCGTTCATCGTGTTCGACGACGCCGACCTGGATGCGGCGGTCGAGGGCCTGGTCGATTCGATCTGGTTCAACCAGGGGCAGGTGTGCTGTGCCGGTTCGCGCCTGCTGGTGCAGGAGTCGATCTACGAGCGCTTCATCGCCAAGGTCAAGGCGCGCATGCAGAACCTGCGCGTCGGCTCGCCGCTGGATAAATCGAACGACATCGGCGCGCTGGTCGATCCGGTGCAGCAGCAGCGCATCCACGGGCTGGTCGAATCGGCCCGCGCCGAAGGGTGCGAAGTGTGGCAGCCGAATGTCGAGCTGTCGACCACCGGTTCGTGGTATCTGCCGACCCTGATCACCGGCGCCTCGACCTCGGCCGCCGTGGCCCAGGCCGAGATCTTCGGACCGGTGCTGGTGGCGATGAGCTTCCGCACTCCGGGCGAAGCGGTTCAACTGGCGAACAACACCGTGTACGGCCTGGCCGCCTGCGTGTGGAGCGAGTCGATCAGCCTGGCGCTGGACGTGGCGCCGCAGATCAAGGCCGGCGTGGTGTGGATCAACACCGCCAACCAGTTCGACGCGGCATGCGGCTTCGGCGGCGTGAAGGAATCGGGCTTTGGTCGCGAAGGCGGCAAGGAAGGCATGGTCGAGTACCTGGTGCCGCTGTCGGAAGACGCACGCCCGGCTGCGCCAGTGATCGCAGAAAAAGGCCGCGTCAAGCAGGCCGAAGGCGACAACCCGTTCGCGGTCGACCGCACTGCCAAGATCTACATCGGCGGCAAGCAGGCCCGCCCTGACGGCGCCTACAGCCGCGCGATCAACGGCGCCAATGGCGAGTTCCTGGCCGACGTGGGCGAGGGCAGCCGCAAGGACATCCGCAACGCCGTGGAAGCGGCGCACAAGGCGTCCGGCTGGGCCAAGGCGACCGCGCACAACCGCGCCCAGGTGCTGTACTACATCGCCGAGAACCTGGCGATCCGCGCCGACGAATTCGCCGGGCGCATCGCCCAGCAGACCGGCTCGAAGGATGCTGCACGTGAAGTGCAAGCCTCGATCGAGCGCCTGTTCTACTGGGCCGCGTGGTGCGACAAGTACGACGGCGCGGCGCACCAGCCGCCGATGCACGGCATCACCGTGGCGCTGAACGAACCGGTCGGCGTGATCGGCGTCGTGTGCCCGAACGAGAACCCGCTGCTGGGCTTCATCTCGCTGGTGGCGCCTGCGCTGGCGCTGGGCAACCGCGTGGTGGCGGTGCCGTCGGAAGCGTATCCGCTGTCGGCCACCGACCTGTACCAGGTGCTGGATACGTCGGACCTGCCGGGTGGGGCGCTGAACATCGTTACTGGCTCGGCCGACGAACTGGCGCGCACGCTGGCGTCGCACCATGACGTGGATGCGGTGTGGCGTCACGATGGTTCGGCGGAAGGTTGCGCGGAAGTCGAGCGTCTGTCGGCGGAGTCGTTGAAGCGCACCTGGGTCGGCGGCGCCAAGGGCCGCGACTGGTTCGATGCCAAGCAGGCGTGCGGCCGCACGGTGCTGCAGCATGCGAGCCAGGTCAAGAACGTCTGGATTCCGTACGGCGTGTAACGACGGCGTTAGAAAATATTGTTGTACGTAGGGTTGGCGGCTTTGCCGCCGACGCGGTGATTGGTGGTGGCTCCGATATCGTTTTCGATGATCTTGCCTGTAACTATCACCGCGTCGGCGGGGGACCCGCCAACCCTACGTTTTTGAAAGATACGTATATGTTCCTTCCCCAAGAAATCGTCCGCAAGAAGCGCGACGGCGGCATCCTCTCCGCCGAGGAAATCCAGTTCTTCGTGCGCGGCATCCCTGACGGCAGCGTCACCGAAGGCCAGATCGCCGCGCTGGCGATGGCCGTCTACTTCAACGACATGACGATGGACGAACGCGTTGCCTTCACCCTGGCGATGCGCGATTCGGGCCAGGTCATGGAGTGGAAGTCGCTGAATCTCCCGGGCCCGGTGGTCGACAAGCACTCGACCGGCGGCGTCGGCGACGTGGTCTCTCTGATGCTGGGGCCGATGATCGCGGCCTGCGGCGGCTTCGTGCCGATGATCTCGGGCCGCGGCCTGGGCCACACCGGCGGCACCCTCGATAAATTCGATTCGATCCCGGGCTACAGCACCGTGCCCGATCCCGACAAGTTCCGCCAGGTGGTGAAAGACGTGGGCGTGGCCATCATCGGCCAGACCGCCCAGCTGGCGCCGGCCGACAAGCGCTTCTACAGCATCCGCGACACCACGGCGACCGTCGAATCGGTGGCCATGATCACCGGCTCGATCCTGTCGAAGAAGCTGTCCGCCGGCCTGGACGCGCTGGTGATGGACGTGAAAGTCGGCAGCGGCGCCTTCATGCCGACCCCGGAAAAGTCGCTCGAACTGGCCGAGAGCATCGTCACCGTCGGCAACGGCGCCGGCACGCGCACCTCGGCGATCCTGACCGGCATGAACGAGTCGCTGTGCCACGCGGCTGGCAATGCGGTCGAAGTGCGCGTCGCGATCGACTACCTGACCGGCAAATCGCGTCCCGCGCGCCTGCATGAAGTGACGATGGCGCTGTGCGCCGAGATGCTGGTGATTTCGGGCCTGGCGTCTAGCGACGAGGAAGCGCGCGCCAAGTTACAGGCGGCGCTGGATTCGGGCGAAGCGGCCGAGCGTTTCGCGCGCATGGTCACGGCCCTGGGCGGACCGGCCGACCTGATGGACAAGCCGGACGCGTACCTGGAAACCGCGCCCGTGATCGTGCCGGTACCGAGCCTTCAGGCGGGCTACGCGGCGTCGGTCGACACCCGCGAACTGGGCCTGGCGGTAGTGGCGCTGGGCGGCGGGCGTGTGCGTCCGCAGGATACGATCGACTTCGCGGTCGGTCTCACCGATCTGGTGGAACTGGGCGATCAGATCGCCGTCGGCCAGCCACTGGCGCTGGTCCATGCGCGCTCGCACGAAGCGGCCGAGCGCGCGATCCGCGCGGTGCAGGCCGCGTACGTGATCGCGCTCGAGAAACCGGCGGCCGAGCCGATGATCCACCGCACCATCCGTCCGTAAGAGGTGACACATGAAATACGCAAAACTGATCGACGAAGCGCGCGCCGCGCGCGAACTGGCCTACGCCCCCTACTCGAAGTTCAAGGTGGGCGCGGCGCTGGAATGCAAGGATGGCCGCGTGTTCCGCGGCTGTAACGTGGAGAACGCAGCCTATGGCCTGTGCAACTGCGCCGAACGCACGGCGCTGTTCAGCGCCATCGCGGCCGGCTACCGGCCGGGTGACTTCGCGGCGCTGGCCGTGATCGGCCAGACCGAAGGCCCGATCGCACCGTGCGGCGCGTGCCGCCAGGTGATCCTGGAGTTGGGTGGGAATGAACTGCCGGTGGTGCTGACCAACCTGAAAGGGGATGTGTTCGAGACCACGGCTGCCGAGCAGCTGCCGAATGCGTTTGGCGGACGTGATCTGAACCCGTAACGGTTCAATGATGCGGTGCGCGCGCCGATAGCTGGTCGCGCACCGCAGGCATCACCACATCAGATCGTCCGGAATCTTGAAGTCCGCGTACGGATCGTCCTCTTCCACTTCCTGCACTTTTTTCTTGATCTGCACCACGATCGACGCGTCGCGCTGGGCGATCTTTTCGCCGATCACGCGCGGCACCAGCTCGAAGCTGCCGTTCATGTGCACGATCACCAGGCGGCCGGCCACCAGGTGCTCGACGATCTGCGACGTTACGTGGATGCGCTCGATCTTGGTGCCGAAGGTGAAGTTGTAGGGCACGTCGCCCTTGCCCTTGGGCTGCTTGTTCTGCTGCACCAGCTGGGCGATCTGCGCCAGGATCGCCTTTTGCGTCGCGGCGGCATCGCGCTGGGCGTTCAGCTCGCGCGCGCGTTCGGCGTTCTTGCGCTGCATTTCCAGCGCCGCTTCACGCGACTCGTTGACCTTGTCGACGCCGGTGCGCAGCGCTTCCTTGTGTTGCTTGCTCTTGTCCTGGTTGGCCAGCTTGACCTTTTTCTTGTCGACCAGGCCGGCTTTCAGTAACTGCTCTTGCAGCGAGACCATATTCTGCTTCCTTCGAAATGTATCCGGCCGCTCGCAGGGAGCGGCGCCAGGGCGCTAGCATAGCAAACAAGCGCCGCTGCAAGCGAGTCTCGGCCCGACTTCCGGCCGCCTTTCAGCCGGCCCAGGGATCGTAGGTGCCGACCTGCCACACATGGCCTTCCGGATCGCGGCAAGTAAAAGCGCGCCCGCCTTGCGCCACGTCGTCGATGGTCTGCAGGATGGCGGCGCCGCTTTCCACCACCCGCGAATACACCTCGTCCGCGTTCTCCACGTGCAGCCAGATGGTCTGCGTCTGCAGTCCGCCCGTCTTCTCGGGCGTGGTCAGCAGGGCGCCGTAGGCGTCGTCGGCGTGGGTACCGAGCATCAGGAGGCCGCCGCCCAGCGCCAGCTCGGCATGGACGACCGAGCCGTCCGCGCCCGGCACCACCAGCCGCCGTTCGAATCCAAAGTTGCTGCACAGCCAGTCGATCAACGCCGGCATATCGCGGTAGCGCAGGCTGGGAACCACGGTCGAATTCATCGCATCTCCTGGAACGGTGGATCGTAAACCAATGGTAACAGTGCGCCGCTGAACTTGAAATCGCGATGACTGATCCACAACATAGGGTCTATCCGAACCGTCCAACAGGAGTTCCACCATGAATGCATCCGACACACAAAAGTTGCAAGATTTCCTGAACCAGCTGGTCCAGGCGCGCGGCGTGGCGAAAGACCCGGAAGCCGATGCGCTGATCCAGCGCGCCGTGGCCCAGCAGCCGGACGCGGCCTACCTGCTGGTGCAGCGCGCCTTGCTGGTGGAACAAGCGCTGGGCAATGCCCAGAACCGTATCGCCGAGCTCGAGAGCCAGGGCGGCAAGAGCGCCGGCGGCTTCCTCGATCCGAATGCCTGGGGCAACTCGGCGCAGAGCCGTCCGTCGAATCCGGTGCCGGGCATGGAAGGCGGGCGCTATCAGGGAGCCGCGCCGGTCCAGCAGGCAGCGCCCGCGGCACCGGCTCAGGGCGGCTTCATGCGCGGCGGCGCCGGCAGCATGCTGGGGACGGTGGCGGCGACGGCGGCCGGCGTGGCAGCCGGCAGCTTCTTGTTCCACGGGATCGGCAATCTGCTCGGCAACAACGGCCATGATGCCTCGAACCACTTGCTGGCCGATAATGCGGCCGCTGGCGCGGGAGCGGACAGTGTGGCCGACCAGTCCGGCAGCTCACTGGCCGACCAGGCCGGATTGGGCGCGATCGACGAACCCAACAGCGCGCTTGACGACAGCGTGGCCGACAACGTGGACGACAGTCCGGGCGGCTTTTTCGATGGCGACGGTTCGGACGAAGGCTTGTTCGGCTGACGCAGGCGCGCTTCAGGCGGCGAGGGCTTCGGGCGCCAGCGCGCGCTTGAGCGCCGCAAAGCAGTCCGGATCGAGCGCCGTGCCGACCGTCTTTTCCATCATCTCCAGCGCCTGCGGCACGGGAATCGCCGCGCGATACGGACGCTCGGCGGTGATGGCGTCGAAGATGTCGGCGGTGGTGATGATGCGCGTCTCGAGCGCGATGTCCGGCGCCGCCAGGCCGCGCGGATAGCCGTTGCCGTCGAGCCGTTCGTGGTGGGCGCCGGCGATGGTCGCCAGCTCGGCGAAGGCGCGCACCCGCGCCAGGATGCGTTCGCTGTAGATGGCGTGCTGCTTGACTGCGTCCCACTCGTTGCGGTCGAGCGCGCCCGGTTTGTCGAGCACGCTGTTGCTCACGCCGAGCTTGCCGACATCGTGCAGCAGGGCGCCACGGCGCAGCCAGCGCCGGCGTGCCGGTGGCAAGCCCAAGCCTTCGGCGATCAGGTCGGTGTAGCGCGCCACGCGCGCACTGTGGCCGCTGGTATATGGACTCTTGGCATCGACTACCTGGCCGAAGGCGGCGGCGATGTCGTCGAGGTAGTCGTCGTCGACCGGCAACTCGTGCTCGGCCTGTACCAGATCGGC
Organism: Massilia sp. YIM B02443; assembly: GCF_030411955.1. GTDB lineage: Bacteria > Pseudomonadota > Gammaproteobacteria > Burkholderiales > Burkholderiaceae_D > Telluria. Next base: position 310,782 of record NZ_JASNRA010000002.1, on the reverse strand, counting down.
CACGGCGCGTTCGAGTTCAGGATCGGCCAGGCCGGCCCACAACCCATTGCTCGTCGCCACCGCCTCGAATGCCTGCACCAGGCGCGGATCGAACCAGCGGCCGTCGCGGCGCCTGACTTCGGCCATCGCGGCATCGCGTCCGCCCGAGGTGTGGAACACGTCCACCACCTGGGCCAGCAGGGCGATGCGCGAATACAGCGGAATGTCGTCGCCGCGCACCCGGTTGGGACGGCCCTTGCCGTTGTAGTGCTCGTCCAGGCCGAAGATGCCTTCGGCCACGCTTTCCGGAAAGCGCAGCAGGCGCGCGATCTCGGCGCCACGCTGGCAGCGCGTGCTGACCAGTTCGCAGGCCAGGCGCTCGCCGCCGGCGACCACCTTCAGGATGCTGCGGAAGCGCTGCGCCAGCGGCGCCTGCAGTCCGGCGTGCGACAGCACGAACGACAGCGCCTCGGGCAGGCTGTCGCCCATGCTCATGTAGTCGTGCTTGAACTGGCGGTCGTCGCTCATGTACAGCTCGAAGATGCGCGCCGCGTTGCTGCTGCAGCCCAGGTCTTTCAGCAGGATCGTGTAGTACAGCTCGCGCAGCTGCGACGGCGACAGGCCGGCTTCGCGGCCGATGTGCACGCCGATCCAGCAGGCACGCATGCAATGTCCCTCGGGCTGGCCCTCGGTAATATCGAGCGCGTAACTGAATGCGCTCATCAGTTCGGACAGACGCACGGTAGCGCCATCGACGATGGACAGGGGAGGGATAGCAAGGGATGTCATAAATGCAATATATAGTGCGCTATAGAAACTTCGAGGATTCTAGCCTGATTGTGAAAATCGTGCTTTCCAGCTGAAAGCCGCTGCTGGCCGACGCGTTTCGCCATAGAGCGCTATGCTGTTGCGCTTGTTATCAAGGGGAGCACAACATGGCTGGTCAATACACTGCGCTGGTGGTCGGCGCGAGCGGCATCATCGGCAACGCGGTCGTGCGCGAGCTGAAAGGGCGTCCGGACTGGCAGGTGCGCGCCTTGCCACGCACTTTCGTCGACGGCGTCGAGACGATCAAGGTCGACCTGCTCGACGCGCAAGCCACCGCGCGCGCACTGGAAGCGGCGCGCGACACCACCCACGTGTTCTATGCGGCCCTGAAGGGCGGCGCCGACCTGCTCGACGAAGAGCGCATCAACGGCGGCATGCTGCGCAACCTGCTCGACGGCCTGAAGGCGGTCGGCGCGCCGCTGCAGCGCGTGGTGCACTACCAGGGCGCCAAGGTGTATGGCGTGCACCTGGGGCCGACCCGCGCGCCGTTCTACGAGGACGATCCGCGCCACATGACGCCCAATTTCTATTACGTCCAGGAAGACCTGCTGCGCGAGCGCGGCGCCGCCGGCGATTTCGAATGGTCGATCCTGCGACCGGACGTGGTGGTGGGCGACATTGCCGGCAACCCGATGAACATCGTGATGGTGATGGGGGTGTTTGCGGCGCTCAGCAAGGCGGTCGGCGTGCCGCTGCGTTTTCCGGGCAGCGAGAAGGTGTATTCGGGCGTGCTGGCGCAGACCACCGACGCCGACTGGATGGCGCGCGCCAGCGTTTGGGCGGCGCTCGATCCGATGGCGGCAGGCGAAGCCTTCAACCTGGTCAACGAACCGTTCCGCTGGGAGCGTGTGTGGAAGCACGTGGCTGCGGCATTCGACATGGAAGTCGGCGCGCCGCAGCCGTTCTCGCTGGCCAAGCAGATGCCGCTCAAGGCGGATGCATGGCAGCGGCTGGTGCAGCGGCACGGGCTGCAGTCGCTGCCTTACGAGAAGCTGGTGGGGTGGTGGTTCGGCGACTTCGTGTTCAATACCGAGTTCGACATGGTGTCGGACATGGGCAAGATCCGGCGTGCCGGGTTTACCGAGGCGGTGCAGACCGAGGCGACGATGGTGACGGCGATCGAACGGCTGCGCTCCGCGCGGCAGCTGCCTTGAGCACGCGGAAAGGGAGCTTGTACTGAGTCTGTTTGTTTGGCAATATTCTCGGCTATGCCAATCTCTCCTTACCTCGACGCCATTCCGGAAATCGGTGACGGCGTCTACCTTCACGACTCAGCCCAGGTCATCGGCAATGTCCGCATCGGTCCCGATTCGTCGGTCTGGTGCAATGCCGTCCTGCGCGGCGACGTCAACGACATCGTCATCGGCCACTCGACCAATATCCAGGACCTGACGATGGGCCACGTCGCCCATCGTACGCCGCACAAGCCGCAGGGCTCGCCATTGATCATCGGCGACTATGTCACGGTCGGCCACTCGGCGATCCTGCACGGCTGCCGCATCGGCAACGACTGCCTGATCGGCATGGGCAGCATTCTGATGGATGACGTGGTCGTGCAAGACCTCGTCATGCTCGGCGCAGGCAGCCTGGTCCCGCCGGGCAAGACGCTGGAAAGCGGCTTCCTGTACATGGGACGGCCGGCCGAAAAAGTGCGGCCGTTGACCGATGCAGAGAAGGCCTGGCTGCGCTACTCGGCCGAACATTATGTGCGGGTCAAGAACAACTATCCGAATCCAGCCAATCAGGCGTAGAACGCCTGGACCTTACACGCCCGCCGCCGGTAGCGTCTGCGCAAACTGCGAGATGCCGTCGAGGTTGAACAGCTCGACCTTCATCGCCTTGGTGCGAGGGTCGATATTGATCTCACCAAAGAACTGGTAGCCAGCAAATGGCGAGGAGTTCTGGATCAGCGGGCTTTTCGAAAATACCGCGGTGGACCCGAAGGTTTTGTCGAGCACGCCCGGACCGAAGGTTCCTGCATTCATCGGGCCTGCGACGAATTCCCAGAATGGCGAAAAGTTCGTGAACCGCGCTTGGGCCGGATCGTAGTAGTGGGCGGCGCAATAGTGGACGTCGGTGGTAATCCAGACCACGTTCGGAACTGCCTTGATACTGCTGAGCAGGCGGGCCATTTCGAGTTCGCGGCCGAGCGCAGCGCCGTCGTTGCCGTTGGCGAGCGCTTCCCACACGGCTTCACCCTGGGCGTTGCTGCCGTCGCCGACATTCAGGCCGATGGGCATGTCGGCGGAGATGACTTTCCAGGTTGCTTTCGAGGCCTTCAGCCTGGCGATCAGCCATTCCACCTGTTCCCTCCCCAGGAACGCCGAACTGGCGTCTTCCACGGTTTGCAGGTTGGTGCTGTTCGGACCACGGTAGGTGCGCATGTCCAGGACGAATACGTCCAGCAGCGGACCGTGCGAGATGGTGCGATAAATGCGCTGCGGTTCGCTTTGCTTGTAATAACGCATGGGCGCATATTCGAGGAAGGCGCGTCGGCCGCGGGTGGTGAGGGTGGCGATGCTTTTTTCGGTGTAACGCGCATCGCTCGATAAATCCTTGGCGGCGCTGTAGTTGTTCGTCACTTCGTGATCGTCCCATTGCCAGATCTGCGGCACCTGGGCCGCGAACTTGCGGAAGTTCGCGTCCATCATGTTGTAGGCATGGCGCCCACGGTATTCCTTCAGCGTTTCCGCGACCTTGCTGACTTCTTCGGTGACCAGATTACGCCATATCTTTCCGTTTTCCGCGGTTACCTGGGCCAGGATCGGGCCGTCGGCATAAATCGTGTCGCCGTTGTGGATGAAAAAGTCCGGGTCGCGCAAACGCATCGCTTCATAGATTTTCATGCCGCCGAAATCCGTGTTGATGCCCCAGCCCTGGCCGCACTGGTCGCCGCTCCAGTGAAAACGCACGGGCCGGGTGGCATCGGCCGGCGGCGTGGTCCTGAATTGACCCGAGATGGTTTCGCTTTCGATTTTTGGATTGTGGGGATCCACATAGCGCACGCGGACGAATACCGTCTGGCCGGCGGGCAAGCCGCTCAGGTCGACACGGGTCGTGAAATCGGCGGCGTCGCTGGCAGTAGGACCAACGATGCGGCTCGGATTGCTGAAACGGTCGCTGGTATCGTATTCGACCATCATCTGCGCAGTGCGGTCGCTTCGGCTCCAGATGATCGCCCGGTTGTCCGTGATGTCGCCGAACTGTATTCCCGACGGCATCTTGGGCCGTTCACTCTCGCTGACACCGATCGACACAGGGTTGCTGCTGCCGCCGCAACCTTCGAGCAGCAGGGAACCGCCCAATGCCGAACTGCCCACCAAGGCCCCGCCCTGGGACAGGAAATTGCGACGCGAAATCGATGAAGTCATGCCTGGCTCCGATTATTTGAGTGCGAGCCAGCTTATTTTTTTAATATGACGTGACGATGAAATCGCCAACTGAACGGCGAGGGCGGAAGGGGGCTTCCAGCGCTTGACCACGTGATCACAGCCGTGCGTGCGGTGACGCACGGCGCCGCCGGCACTAGCGGCCTAACCTCAAGTCCACGATCTGCTGGCTCGTCTCATTGCCACAAAAAACTTAGCCTTTAAGGAAACAGGTAAACATGACAATCGAATCGAAACAAGCTGTACTGCACCGCATGGTCACCCCAGAACATATTTGTCCATTTGGCGTCGAGTCGCTGACATTATTAAAACGGGCGGGTTACCAGGTCGAGGATCATCAGTTGACTACCCGAAGCGAAGTCGATGCCTTCATGCAGGACGAGGGCGTCCAGACCACGCCGCAGACCTATATCGACGGGCAGCGTATAGGCGGATATGACGAACTTGTCGTTTTCTTGGGCGAGAAGTAAAGGAAAACCGCCTGGGCGAGCAGCCTCACGAACGGGCTCGGCTGCCGGGGCCCTGACGTTCGCTCTGCGCGCAGTCGCAGCATCGGCCGCTCACGCATATCACGCCGCACTTCACAAATCGGGGCAATCCGCACCAGCGTTGAGTGCCAGGGGCAAGATCCGGCGCTCCGGATCGACTGACGGCACCTGCTGCCCGGCCCGCCGCGACCGGTACTGCCCGGGACTTTGCCCGGTAGCCCGCTTGAACGCGGCACTGAAGGCAGCCTCTGAACCGTAGCCGACATGTTCCGCCACTTGCGACAGACTGGCGCCCGTCTTTAGTGCGGCGCCCGCCACCGACATGCGCCAGTCGATCAGGTAGGCGAGCGGCGGCACGCCCACCAGGCGCCGGAAGCGCTCGGCGAACGCGGTGCGCGACATGGCCACCTCCGACGCCAGCTCTTCCACCTTCCAGCATCGCGCGAATTGCGCATGCATCAGGCTCAAGGCCTTGCCGATCCGGGGATCGGCCAGCGCCCCCAGCCATCCTGCAGCCGGGACTGCTGTTGCCAGCTGTGCGCGCAGGATCTGCATCAGGATCAGGCTCGCCAGGCTGGCAGACACGACCGATGCTCCCGGCAGCGCTGCCGCCGACTCCAGCCGCAGCAATTCCAGCACCGCGCGCAATGGCGCCGCACCCGGCGCGCCAGCCTGGACATGGACCAGCGGTGGCAGCAGGTTCAAGAGAAGATCGCTGCCGTCGCCCTCGAACGTGAAGCGGCCGCCGGTCGCGATGGCTGTCTGGCCGCTGTCACCAGAACGCACGATCCCGTCCGGCCCTGCATGCCGGGCCAGGAAGGCCCGCCCATCCTCGGGTGTCAGGGTCGGATCGCTGCCGACGCAGTAAGGCAGTCCGCGCGTCATCAGATAAAAGTCGCCGGTTTCCAGCTTCAGTGGCGGCGAGCCATCGTCGAACCACAGCCAGAATTGCCCTTCCAGGACCCCCGTGAACTTGACATGCCGGTACTCGGGAAAGCGCAGTGCCCATGGGCCGCGCAGCTCGATGCGGGCTGTCAGTGCGCTTTGTACCGTCAGCAAGGAAAAGATACCGGAAAGCGGATCCATGGATATGTACGATCAATGAATAATTCGGGTGGATACATCATATATCGACCAGGCACCCGGTGCGAAGATCACGTCTCCAGCGCGTTGGCCAATGGTCGCGCCAATACCGTCATCTACTCACGCCGGGGGGAAACATGCACATTCAGGACAAGGTCATCATGATCACGGGCGCCAGCAGCGGAATCGGCGAAGCCACCGCATTGCTGCTCGCCAGCGAAGGGTGCCGGGTGGTGCTGGGCGCGCGCCATGCCGGCAAGCTGGCGGCCCTGGCGCAGCGCATCAACGACGCGGGCGGGCAGGCGGTTCACGCCAGCATCGACGTCAGGCGCCACGCCGATCTGAGCGCGATCGTCGCTCTGGCAGTGGAGCGCTTCGGCAAGCTCGATGTCTGCGTCAACAACGCCGGCATTGGCCCGCTGGCGCCGCTCGACGCGCTGCGCGTCGACGAATGGAATGAGATGATCGATGTGAACGTGAAAGGCGTCCTGAACGGCATTGCCGCCGCATTGCCGGTGTTCCGGCGTCAGGGCTTCGGGCATGTCATCAATCTATGTTCGACGGCGGCCTACCGGGTTGTGCCGAACATGGCGGTGTATTGTGCGACCAAATCCGCCGTGCGTGCGATCTCGGAGGGCTTGCGGCAAGAGGCGGGAGAACACCTGCGCGTCACCGTTGTTTCGCCCGGCTTCACCCGCACCAATTTCGCCGAGTCGATCGCGGACGCCGATGCCAAAGCGCCCATCGTTGCCGCGATGGAAAAAATCGCCATGCCGCCGGCGGCAATCGCGAACGCCATTGCATTCGCGATTGCCCAACCCGACGATATTGACGTCGGCGAAGTCATCGTCCGTCCTACCGCACAGGGTTAGGGTTGAGGCTTGGCCTACATCTGCTGGAACAGCGCCCCGTGATTACGGCTCACTTCCAGCTCTTCCGCGTAATCGCGCAGTCGCAGCATCTGGCGTCCGCGTAGGTCGCGCCGCACTTCGAGAATGGCGTCGACCCGCACCAGCGTCGAGCGGTGAATGCGCCAGAACTCGTCCGGATCGAGCTCTTCTTCCAGCTCCTTGAGCGTCTTGCGGATCAGGTGCTGGGCGGTGGCGGTCTGCACCCGCGTATACTTTTCGTCCGACTGGAAGAACAGCACTTCGCGCGTGCTCACCATGCGCAGGCTCTGGCCGGACTGGGCCTGGATCCAGCGCAGGTACGCAGGGCGCGCCGCCGGCGCGTTCCCACCCAGCAGGCGGTCGCTCAGTTGCGCCAACTGCGCCAGCTGGGCGCCGATGTCCTGCGGCTGCCGTTCCAGGCGCCGCTGCAGGCGTTCCACCGTGGTCGCCAGCCGGTCCGGTGTTACGGGTTTGAGCAGGTAGTCGATCGCGCCGTGCTCGAAGGCGTCGATCGCATACTGGTCGTAGGCGGTGACGAACACGATGTGGCAGCGGTCATAGAGCTGGCGCGCGGCGTCGATGCCGCCCATGCCGGGCATGCGGATGTCGAGGAAGACGATGTCCGGCCGGTGTTCGCCGGCCAGCGTCACCGCGTCCAGGCCGTTGGCCGCTTCGGCGACGATGCGCAGTCCGGGCCAGGCCTGCTGCAGCCGCGTGCGCAGCTGGTCGCGCATCGGCGCCTCGTCGTCGGCAATCAGGGCGGTCGGGTTCAATTCAATCGTCCTCGGTCATGCGGTACGGCAGCCGGATCGACACGCAGGCGCCGCCGCCGGGCGGGATCTCGATCGCCAGCTCGGCCGCCTTGCCGTACAACAGCGCCAGGCGCTCGCGGATGTTGGCCAGGCCCACGCCTTCGCCGGCATGCAGGTCGATGCCGACGCCGTCGTCGCACACGTCGACGTGCAGCGTCGCGCCTTCCACCCGCGCCCGCACCACGATCGTGCCGCCGCTGATCTTCGGTTCCAGGCCGTGCTTGATGGCGTTCTCGATCAGGGTCTGCAGCATCATCGGCGGAAACGGTGCGCTGCCGAGGAAGTCGGGCACTTCGAAGCGCACCGCCAGTCGCTCCTTCATCCTCGCCTGCATGATGGCCAGGTAGGCGCGCGAAAGCTCGACCTGCTTGCCGAGCGTGCCGCCGCTGCCTTTGCCATTTTTGCTGCGCATCTGCGGCAGGGAGGCGCGCAGGTATTCGATCAGGTAGCCGTGCACGCGCGCGGCTTCTTTCTGGTCGGTCTCGATCAGCTGGCCGATCAGGGCCAGGGTGTTGAACAGGAAGTGCGGTTCGACCTGGGCCTGCAGCGTGGCCATCTGCGCTTCCATCAGCCGCCGTTCCAGCGTGGCGACGTTCGCCTTGTCCGACGCTTCGCGCGCCAGCAGTTCGGCGCGGCGCTTGCCGCCGGCCAGCACCTTGACGCCGAACGAGATCAGCACGAACCAGATCGCCGGCTCGGAGACGGCGAAGAAGAAGCCGGTGACCAGCGCCAGGAACCAGATCAGGTACAGCTGGCGCCATTCGACCAGCGCCAGCCAGTCAAAGAAGCGCCACCACAGCGCGCCGGCTTCGCGCACGGCGTCGCGCACGAAGTCGAGGGCGCGGTTGATCTGGGTTGCAGGCATGCCGCTTATCCCTGCGACTGCGGATCGTGCGGCTTGTAGACCTCGATATCGCGCGGCCCGCGGTTGAACACGATGCCGGCGACGAACTTCAGCACCAGCAGCGCGATGAACAGGCCGAGAACCAGCGGCACGATGGTCAGCAGGGCGGCCAGCGCGACCGCGGCCACCAGCAGCACCGGCCACGGCATGCGGCTGAGCGTGCGGGCGCCGGACCTGGCCAGGCGCCAGCCGGCGCGGCCGGCGACTTCCATGTCGCGCAGGATCGATTTGAAGCGGCTGGAGGGCGTATGGATGGTTTTCATGCGAGCGTATCCTTCTCGGTGATTGACGCGTCTACTGTAGGCGCGCGCGGCGCCGGCGCCAACGGCGATCCGACGAAGTGCATGCCGGCTGGGTCGAACGGTCGTGCCGGAGGATGAACGGTAACGCGCGGCGCCGTCAATACGGCCTGCGCGCCTACTGTTCGATCAGCTTGAGCGCTTCCTGGCGCATCACGTCCAGCATGCCCGACGACGGCGTGCGCGCGCAGGCCGCCACCGTGGCGTCGATCAGCGGCTCGACCGCGGGGAAGGTGCGCGGCGTGCCGGCGCGGTGCAGGCTGTGGATCAGCATGCCGATGCTGTCCATCATGATCGGCATCTCGCGCAGCCTGCGCTCGGGAAAGGTAGCGGCCTGGTAGGCCGCGTCGACGTTGAAGTCGGCGCAGGTCTTGGTGGCCACCGTGGTGCTGTGGTCCTTCAAGAAGCGCACGCGCACCAGGCCGCTGGCGCCATCGAGGGCGGCGATGTCCATGCGCTTGGCCATCGTCACTGCCAGCGCATCCAGCTCGGCCGAGCGCGACGAGGTGCGTACCGTGGCCGTGCGCTCGCGCGCCTCGGCGTCGACGGTGAGTTCGACCACCGCTTCGCCCTGCACGCCGCGGCGCGCCAGCGCGGCCGGGTAGGCGGCGTCGGCCGCATACACGGTCACGTCGCGCCAGGCCGGCACCGTGGCCTGGGCCGCCACCGAGGGCGAGGCGCCGGCCAGGCCCGCCAGGGTCAGTGCCGCGCATGCCGTCAAGGTCTTCATCGTCCCGCTCCGCATCGTCATCCGCGCACCGTCGTGCGCTCGTCCCAGTAGCTGCGCAGCAGGCCGTAGTTCACCGTGTCGGCATACTGGCCGTGCACCAGCCAGCGCTGCGGCATGTAGCCTTCCTTGCGGAAGCCGAGTTTTTCCAGCACCCGGGCGGAGGCTTGGTTGCGCGGGTCGATGTCGGCTTCCACCCGGTTCAGCCCAACCTCGCGGAAGCCGTGCTCGAGCGCCGCGCCGATCGCCTCGCTCGCATACCCCTGGCCCCAGTGCGCGCTGGCGATGGCGTAACCCAGCTCGCAGCGATTGTTCTGGTTGAAGAAGTGGTGCAGCTTGACGGTGCCGATCAGCTGTCCGCCACGCACCAGTTCGACCGCGAAGTGGATGTCGGTTTCGTCGCGGTAGCCTTCCTGCGCCCGGGCGATGGCGGTCTCGGCGAACGAGATGTCGGTCCACGCCTCGGTGCTCCAGAAGCGCACCACGGCGGGGTCGGAAAAGATGGCGAACAGGCCGGCGGCGTCTTCCGTCTTCAGCGGGCGCAGCACCAGGCGATCGGTGGTCAGGACAGGGGTGAAATAGGTCGACATGCTCGGCGTTGTCAATGTGGTAAGCGGTAGCATACCATTGCTGTGCGCCATGTGAACAACGGTGTGCGAGAGCGCCGGCCGGTTGCAGCGCCGTTGTGGTTGCCAGAAGCCCGAATATTGTTCAAACTGCATTGATGTCGGTGTCACCGAGTCGAGGAGATCAACATGAACCAGTCCAGGCCGCGCTCGATGTCATCCTTCTGGATGCCGTTCACCAACAACCGCGACTTCAAGCGCGACCCGCGCCTGTTGGTGTCGGCCGAAGGCATGTATTACCGCGACGTCGACGGCCGCCAGATCCTCGACGGCGCCGCCGGCCTGTGGTGCGTGCCGTGCGGGCACGGCCAGCCCAGGATCACGGCCGCGATCGCCGCCATGGCCGGCCAGCTCGATTACGCGCCGACCTTCCAGATGGGCCACCCGGCCGCCTTCGACCTGGCCGAGCAGCTGATGGAATTTTCCGGCCACCGCTTCGGCCACGTGTTCTACACCGGCTCCGGATCGGAGGCGGTGGACACCGCGCTCAAGATCGCGCTGGCCTACCACAAGGCGCGCGGCGAGGGCGGCCGCACGCGCCTGATCGGGCGCGAGCGCGGCTACCACGGGGTCGGCTTCGGCGGCCTGAGCGTGGGCGGCATCGGCGCCAACCGGAAAAACTTCGGCCCGCTGCTGCCGGGCGCCGATCACCTGCGCCACACCCACGACCTGGAGCGCAATGCTTACGCGCGCGGCGAACCGGAGTTCGGCGCCGAGCTGGCCGACGACCTGGAGCGCATGGTGGCGCTGCACGACCCGTCCACCATCGCCGCCGTGATCGTCGAACCGGTGTCCGGCTCGACCGGCGTCTTGATTCCGCCGAAGGGCTACCTGCAGCGCCTGCGCGACATCTGCGACCGCCATGGCATCCTCCTGATCTTCGACGAAGTCATCACCGGCTTCGGACGCCTCACCACGCCGTTCGCGGGCGACTGTTTCGGCGTCGAGCCGGACATGATGTGCGCCGCCAAGGGCATCACCAACGGCGCGGTGCCGATGGGCGCCGTGTTCAGCAAGGGCTTCATCCACGACGCCTTCATGGATGCGCCGCCGGGCATCGAGCTGTTCCACGGCTACACCTATTCCGGCCACCCGCTGGCCTGCGCCGCCGCGCTGGCCACGCTGGAGGTGTTCCGCGAACAGGCGGTGCTGGAGAATGCGCGCGCCCTGCAGCCGTATTTCGAGGATGCGCTGCATGCGCTGCGCGGCCTGCCGTACGTAATCGATCTGCGCTCGATCGGCATGATCGGGGCCGTCGAACTTGAACCGATCCCAGGCAAGCCGGGTGCGCGTGGCTACGCCGCGCTGAAGGCGGCCTTCGCCGACGGCCTGTTGATCCGCACCACCGGCGACATCATCGCGCTGTCGCCGCCGCTGGTGCTGGAGCGCCGCCACGTCGACGAACTGTTCGGCAAGCTGGCGGCGGTGCTCAGGCGCCTGGGCTAGCAGGGCAGCAAGGTAAAAGGAGCCGCAGTGAACGGCTCCCCACACATCTCCGGCCAACATCAACAATAAAGAGAGAGAAGAAGATGAACGCATTGACCGACCCGCGCGCCGTGCTGGCGCAGACTGCCGCGTGGCTGGACGCCGAAGCGGCCGCGCCGACCGGCAGGCTGGTGGCCGTGGTCGGCGCCGGCCCGTCCGGCGTCGCCTGCGCGCACCGCCTGGCCATGCTCGGCAACGGCGTGGTGCTGTACGAGGCGCGTTCGCGCGAGCGCATGCTGGAGACGCTGTCGGTGCTGGCTTTGCCCGAGCAGGACGCGTTCGCGCAACTGCTGGCCGTCGGGCGCATCCGCGTCGAATATGGCCGCAAGCTGGGCGAGAACCTCGACCTGTCCGCGCTGCACCTGAGCCACGACGCCGTGTATCTCGGCATCGGCCTGGCGATGGCGCGCGTGCTGGGCTTGAGCGGTCCGGCGCCGGCCGGCCTGAGCGACGCGGCGCGCGCGGTTGCCGCCGTGGTGGCCGGCGACGAGCCGGCGGTACAGTCAGTTCCACAGCGCGCGGTGGTGATCGGCTCGGGCGACGGCGCGGTGGCGCTGGCGGCGCGCCTGAAGACGCTCGGCGCCCGGGACGTGACGCTGGCGCTGCGCCACGCGCTGCCGCCGGACGACGCCATGCAGGCCGCGCGCGAACACTTCGTGCGCGTGCGGCCGTGGCTGGCGCCGCTGGAGGTGCTGCGTGACGCGCACGGCGCGGTCGAGGCGGTGCGCTTCGAGCAGACCCGCATGCTGGACGGCTGCCTGGTCCACACCGGCGGCTTCACCGAGATCGCCGCGCACGCCGTATTCAAGGCGGTCGGGCGCGCGCCGGCGGCCGGGCTGGCGCCGGACGACGCGCTGCGCAGCCTGTCGCACGAAGGCGAGCGGATCCAGGTCGACGGGTGCTTCCGCAGCGCGCTGCCGGGCATCTATGCCGGCGGCGATTGCGTGGCGGCGCGGCTCGGGATCGGCGACGCGCTGCGCCACGGCGAGCGCGCGGCCCAGGCCATCCACGCCGACCTGCAGGCTTGACGGGCCGCGGCGGCGCAGTCGGCCAACGAGGCGCGCCGTCGCTAGCATTCCGGTACACTCGCGCGCACCGTTTTTGAAAGGCCCGCGCCCGTGACCACGCAACAGCAACCCGACACCGATCCCGACCTCTGGAACGACGACCTCGCCCCCACCACGGCCGCCCAGCGCACCTGGCGCTGGTACCACTTCGCCGCGCTGTGGGTCGGCATGGTGATGTGCATCCCGGCCTATACCTTGTCCGCCAGCCTGGTCGAGGAGGGCATGTCGGGCCGCCAGGCGGTGCTGACGGTGTTCCTCGCCAACGCCATCGTGCTGTTGCCGATGCTCCTGATCGGCCACGCCGGCGCCAAGTACGGCATTCCCTATGCGGTGCTGGCGCGCACCTCGTTCGGCACCCGCGGCGCCCGGCTGCCGGCGCTGATGCGCGCCATCGTCGCCTGCGGCTGGTACGGCATCCAGACCTGGTTCGGCGGCAGCATGATCTACACGCTGCTGGGTGTGATGAACGGCGCCCCGATCGGCGGCGCGCCGCTGGCCTGGCTCGGCGTCAACGGCGCACAGCTGGGCTGCTTCCTGGCGTTCTGGGCGATCCAGCTGTATTTCGTGGTGCACGGCATGGAGTCGATCCGCAAGCTCGAGACCTGGACCGCGCCGCTGAAGATCGCGATCTGCTTCGTGTTGCTGTGGTGGGTGCACAAGGAATTGGAAATACGGGCGGTCGGCTTCGGCCCGCTGCTCGATCAGCCCTCGCAGTTTGCGCCGGGCGGCCGGCGCGAAGGCCAGTTCTGGTCCGCGTTCTGGCCTTCGCTCACGGCCATGATCGGTTTCTGGGCCACGCTGGCGCTGAACATTCCCGACTTCACCCGCTTCGCCAGGTCGCAGCGCGACCAGGTGCTGGGCCAGGCGATCGGCCTGCCGGCGCCGATGGGTTTGCTGGCGGCGCTGGCGGTGATCGTCACCTCGGCCACCGTGGTCCTGTACGGCAAGGCGCTGTGGGATCCGGTCGACCTGGCCAGCCGCATGATCGGCATCGCGGTGCTGGTGGCGCTGATCGTGCTGCTGGTCGACACCGTCAGCGTCAACCTGGCCGCCAACCTGGTCGGGCCGGCCTACGACTTCTCGGCGCTGGCGCCGCGCCGCATCAGCTACCGCACTGGCGGCTACATCACGGCCGGGCTGGCGCTGGTGATGATGCCGTGGAAGATCCTGGAATCGACCCAGAACTACATCTTCACCTGGCTGGTCGGCTATTCGGCGCTGCTGGGACCGATCGCCGGCATCCTGATCGTCGACTACTATGCCGTTCGCAAGACCGTGCTCGAGGTCGAGCAGCTGTATCGCCACGACGGCGCCTACGGCTTCGGCAACGGCTGGAACATGGCCGCCATCGTGGCCTTCGTGGCCGGCGTCGCGCCCAACATCCCGGGCTTCCTGAACGCGGCCTTCCCGAGCGCTTTCCCCGACGTGGGCGAGGCGTTCCAGACGATTTATACCTATGCCTGGTTCGTCGGCGTCGCGATCGCGGCCCTCGTATATGGTGCGCTGATGATGGGACGTGCGCGACGCTGACGGTCAGCCTAATGTCTTGAGGAAGTCGAGCAGCACGCGGCCGGCGATGTCGGCATCGTCGGCGGTCATGGTCTCGAGCGGGTTGTGGCTGATGCCGCCGTTGCCGCAGCGGACGAACAGCATGGCGACGTCGGTGATCGAGGCCATGCGCATGGCGTCGTGGCCGGCGCCCGAGGCCAGGTCGAAGCGCGGCAGGCCGGCGCGTGCCATCGCCGCGCCCAGGCCGTCCATCAGGCGCGGCGCGCACGGCACGGCGTCGATCTCGAGCAGCTTCCACAATCGTTCATCGATGCCGCGCCGGGCGCAGATGGCGGAGATCCCGTCCAGGATGTCGTCCACCGCGGCCAGGCGCAGCGCGTCGTCGCCGGCGCGGATGTCGAGCGACAGGCGGCAGCGGCCGGGGATGACGTTGACCGAGCCGCCCGGCACCTCGAGCTGGCCGACGGTGCCGACCAGCGAGCCGTTTCCGCTGCAGCGCCGCTCGACCAGCAGCACGATCTCGGCGGCGGCCGCGGCGGCGTCGCGCCGCATGGCCATCGGCGTGGTGCCGGCGTGGCCGGCGACGCCGCTCAGCTCGACCACGTAGCGCGAGCTGCCGGCGATCGCGCTCACCACGCCCAGCGGCAGGCCGCGTTCGAGCAGCACCGGGCCCTGTTCGATGTGCACTTCGACGAAGCCGAGCAGGCTGGCCGGATCGCGCGCGATGGCGCGGATCGCCGCCGGATCGTGGCCGGCCGCTTCCAGCGCGGCGCGCAAGCTGGTGCCGTCGGCATCGACTGCATCGAGCAGCGCGGGGTCGAAACTGCCTGCTACCGCGCTGCTGCCGAGGAAGGTGCTGCGGAAGCGCACGCCTTCTTCTTCGGAAAAGGCGATCACTTCCAGGTGATAGGGCAGGCGCTCGCCGCGCGCGTGCAGCTGGCGTACCAGCGCGATCGGCAGCAGGACGCCGAGGCGGCCGTCGTACTTGCCGCCATTGCGGACGGTGTCGTAGTGCGAGCCGGTGACCAGGGTGCGCGCGCCGGCGTCGGCTGCGGCATGGCGCCCGACCACGTTGCCGACGGCGTCGACGTGGACCGTCATGCCGCTATCCTCCATCCACCCTGCGATCAGTGCCGCCGTGCGCCGGTGCGCCGGCGTCATGTAGGCGCAGGTCAGGCCGGATTCGTCGTCGCTGACGGCGCCGAGCTGCTCGGCCCAGTCCATCACGAGCGCGCCCAGTGCCGGCTCGGCGCCGAGCAGCGCGTTCAGGCGGATCTCGGCGATGCGGTGCACCTGGCGCAGGGCTTCGGCCAGTTCGTCGGCCGGCTGATTGGTCACGCGGCGGGCGAAGGTGTCGATGATGGCTTGCCGCGTCAGGCCGCGTCCGGTGGGGCCCCTGACCGCGAGGATGAAGGGAAAGCCGAAGCGTTCGTTGTAGCGCGCGTTGAGATCGTGCAGGCGCGCATATTCGTCGGGCGAGCAGCGGTCCAGGCCCGAGCCGGCCTGTTCGCCGGTCGATTCCGCCGTCAGCCGGCCGGCGATGGCGGCCTTGCCGGCCAGTTCGGGATGGGCGCGTAGCAGGACCAGGCGTTCGGCGGGGGCGGCGCCATCGACGGCATCCTGCAACGCCAGCTTGAGCGCGGCCAGGCTGGCGAACGGCCGGCGCGCGGCGGCCCGCTCGGCGATCCAGGGCGAGTGCTCGTAGATGCCGCGTAGCGCGTCGACGAAGCCGGCGGCGTCGCAATCGTTCAGGCTCTGGATCGTGGTCATGGCACCTCCGCAGTCGAAGCATTCGATGATACGTCCTGGTCAACCAGGCCGGCATATCGGCGCCGGCATGACCGCACTCGGCGCGCGGATATACCTGTTGCTAGTCCTGCGTCAGCGCGCGCGCCGCGCCGCTGACCTGGTCGCGCAGCCATTTGTGTTCGGTCGATCCGTGCACGCGCTGGTGCCACAGCTGGTAGAAGCGCATCGGCGGAAACTTGAGCGGCAGCGTGAAGCTTTTCAGCGGCAGGGTCTTCTCGAACGCGCGGATGAACTGGCGGCCGGTGGTCAGCACCAGGTCGCTCTGGGTCAGCATGTACGGGATCACGCCGAAGTAGGGCGACTCCACCGCCACCTTGCGCTGCAGGCCCTGGCGTTCGAGGAAGGCGTCGATCACGCCGTGGTAGCCGGGCAGCATCTGGGTCGGCGCCACGTGCGGCAGGCCGAGGTAGTCGTCGAGCGTCATCGCGTCGGCGGCGGTGCGCTTGGCGTAGGGGCTGTCGGCGCGCATGGTGCAGATGATCGGGTCTTCGAACAGCTTCGAGATGTGCAGGTGCGCGGGCGGCTCGTCCCAGTTGGCGACAACCAGGTCCATCTCGCCGTCGGACAGCATGCGCAGGTAGTCGCTGCCCGGTCCCAGGCTGTGGATCACGACCTTGCTGTTGGGCGAACCGCGCCGCACCGCCGCCACCACGTTGGGCAGGAAGCGCATGTCGAGGTAGTCGGGCGCGGCGATGTGGAAGGTGCGCGCGGCCTCCTCGGGCAGGAACGGCGCCTTGCGCACGAACAGGCTCTCGGCTTCGTCCAGGATGCGCTTGGCGGGCTTGAGCAGGCTCTCGCCGTGCTGGGTCGGCACCATGCCGCGCGCGCCGCGCACCAAAAGCGGGTCGCCGGTCAGCTCGCGCAGTTTGCGCAGCGAGGCCGAGATCGAGGGCTGCGGCTGGTTCAGCTTCAGCGCCACGCGCGACACGTTCTTCTCCACCAGCAGCAGGTACAGGATGCGGATCAGGTGCAGGTCGAGGTGCTGGGGCAGGCTGGCCATGGCGGTAAAGGCGGTGTGTATATCGTGGGGGATATGTCGAATATACGCTAGTTTTCATGTTGCAGAAATTGAAATCGGCGTATCTTCAAGGCACGGCAAGCCCCCCGCGCGCGCCATGCAGGCGGCATCACGCAGCACATCGCTCACCTCAGTGTCATCGCATTCGCATTCAAAGGAAACGCATGGATTTCGCATACCTGGCGCCGTACGGTCTCGAGTGGCTCAACCTGCTGGTGCGCTGGCTGCACATCGTCGCCGGCATCGCCTGGATCGGCGCCTCGTTCTATTTCGTCTGGCTCGATAACTCGATCCGCCCGCCGGCCCCGGATTCCGATCTGGCGAAGAAGGGCGTGTCGGGCGAACTGTGGGCGGTGCACGGGGGCGGTTTCTACAACCCGCAGAAGTACCTGGTGGCCCCAGGCGAACTGCCAACGGAGCTGCACTGGTTCAAGTGGGAGGCCTACACCACCTGGCTGTCCGGCTTCGCGCTGCTGGTGATCGTCTACTACCTGAACGCGCGCGCGATGATGGTCGACCGCAGCGTGGCCGACCTGACGTCGTTGCAGGCGGTGGGCATCGGCCTGGGCAGCCTGGTGGCCGGCTGGATCGTCTACGATCTGCTGTGCCGTTCGCCGCTGGGCCAGCGGCCACTGATGTTTGGCGGCGTGATCTGGCTGTTTTTGGTTGGCAGCAGCTGGGTGCTGACCCAGCTCCTGAGCGGGCGCGCAGCCTACCTGCACGTGGGCGCGATGATCGGCACCATGATGGTGGCCAACGTGGCGATGCTGATCATCCCGGGCCAGCGCAAGATGGTCAATGCCATGCTGGCCGGGCACAAGCCCGACCCGGTCCACGGCATCAAGGCCAAGCAGCGCAGCGTCCACAATAACTATTTCACGCTGCCGGTGCTGTTCATCATGATCAGCAACCACTATGCGATGACTTACAACCACGCGCACGCTTGGGCGGTGCTGGGCGCGATCATGCTGGCCGGCGTGTTGATCCGCCACTTCTTCAACCTGCGCCATCGCGGCCGCATCGCATGGCAGTATCCGGCGGCCGGCGTGGCCGTGCTCCTGGCGCTGGCAGTGCTGCTGGCGCCTGGCGCACCGGCCCGGATCGAGGCGGCGTCGCCCGCCGGTGGCGACGCCGCCCGCTTCGCCCGGGTGCGCACCATCATGGACCAGCGCTGCGTGTCGTGCCACGCCGCGCAGCCGACCCAGCCCGGCTTCGCCGCGCCGCCCGCCGGCGTGATGCTGCACACACCCGCGCTGGTCAGCCAGCACGCGGCGCGCATCTACCAGCAGACCGTGCAACTGAAGGCCATGCCGCTGGCGAACCTGACCCACATGACCGACGCCGAGCGGGCCCAGGTTGGCGCCTGGTTCGAGGCCGGCGCGCACACCGGAGACGCGCCATGAACACGACCCTGCACGCGCGGCTGCTGGCCTGGATCGACGCGCACTTCGACCAGCAGGTGGCCTTTCTGCAGCAGGTGGTGCGCATCCCCACCGACAATCCGCCGGGCGACACCGCGCCGCATGCCGAGGCGGTGGCGGCACTGCTGGAGGGCGCCGGCTGGCCGGTCGAGCGCCATGCGCCGCCGGCGCAACAGGTGCGCGACTACGGCATGGCCAGCATCGTCAACCTGATCGTGCGCCGGCCGTATGGCGCCGGCGGGCCGACGCTGGCGCTCAATGCCCATGGCGACGTGGTGCCGCCGGGCGCGGGCTGGACCCATCCGCCGTACGGCGCCGAGATCGAAGGCGGCTACCTGTACGGGCGCGCGGCGGCGGTTTCGAAAAGCGACTTCGCCACCTATGTGTTTGCGGTGCGCGCGCTGGAAGCGCTGGGCGTGCCGCTGGCCGGCGCGGTGGAACTGCACTTCACTTACGACGAAGAAGTCGGCGGCCTGCTGGGGCCGGAGTGGCTGCTGGAGCAGGGCGTCACGCGGCCCGACTACGTGATCGCGGCCGGTTTCAGCTACGCCATCGTCACCGCCCACAACGCCTGCCTGCAGCTCGAAGTCACGGTGCACGGCAAGGCCGGGCATGGCGCGATGCCGGAACTGGCGGTCGACGCGCTGCAGGCGGCCACGCGCATCCTGAATGCGATCTACGGCGAGCTGCCGGCGTTGAAGAAGATCCGCAGCAGCGTGGCCGGCATTGGTTCGCCGACCATGATCGTCGGGCGCATCGACGGCGGCACCAATACCAACGTGGTGCCGGGCACGGTGACGCTCAAACTCGACCGGCGCATGATTCCGGAAGAAGATCCGGTGCAGGTGGAAGCGCAGGCGCGCGCGCTGATCGAGGATGCGGTGCGTGACATTCCCGGCATCACGCTGTCGATCCGGCGCCTGCTGCTGTCGCAGGCCTTGCGTCCGTTGCCGGGCGTGGCGCCGCTGGTGGCGAGTTTGCAGCGTCACGGCCGCGCCGTCATCGGCGAGGCGATTCCTGCCGTCGGCACGCCGCTGTATGCGGATGCGCGCTTGTACGGCGAGCGCGGGATCCCGGCGGTGCTGTACGGCGCCGGGCCGCGCACGGTGCAAGAAGCGAATGCCAAGAAGGCGGACGAACGCTTGCTGCTGGAGGACTTGCGGCGCGCGACCAAGGTGGTGGCGTTGACGCTGCTCGATTTTCTTAATTCGGAGTAGTTATTCGGCTTTATAAGCAGCCAGGTTTTCTAGCGATTGCGAACGGCGTCAGTAGTGAGGTATCGACCGAGGTAAGCGAAAAGGCAGGCGCTGTATTTTCATTCCCGATAGTAGGAGTTTTGGCTAAGCGGCAAGGCACATGACAACAGAATGTCTCTGGCCGGTAGACGACGCAATGAATCGCCCCGGCTTTCGTGGAGGCCGGTGAGTGTGAGTCAGGCCGGGATAGCCTGACTTCTCAACTGCTTGTAATAGTTTGCCTCAGCTTCCGCCGGCGGTATATAGCCGAGTGGCTCCAGCAGGCGATGGTGGTTGAACCAGGATACCTATTCCAGCGTGGCCAGTTCCACG
This sequence comes from Massilia sp. YIM B02443, assembly GCF_030411955.1. Classification (GTDB taxonomy): domain Bacteria; phylum Pseudomonadota; class Gammaproteobacteria; order Burkholderiales; family Burkholderiaceae_D; genus Telluria. The sequence continues at coordinate 290,880 of NZ_JASNRA010000002.1, read as the reverse complement.
GCTTCGCGCGTCTTCCACGGAGCGCGGCGGTGGATCAGCTCAGCCTTGTAGAACCCGTTAATGGTCTCGGCCAGGGCGTTATCGTAGCTGTCGCCCTTGCTGCCCACAGACGGCTCTACGCTGGCCTCTGCAAGACGCTCACTGTACCGGATAGAGACGTATTGAGAGTCGCGGTCGCTGTGGTGGACCAGGGCGTCGCTGCGCTCGGGCTGACGGTCGTACAGTGCCTGCTCCAACGCGTCGAGCACGAAGTCGGTCCGCATCGAACTGCTCACTCGCCAACCCACAATCCGGCGGGCAAAGACGTCGATGACGAAGGCGACGTACACGAAGCCCCGACATGTAGAGACATACATAAAATCGCTCACCCACAGCTGGTTCGGCCGCTGTGCCTTGAATTGACAATTCACCTGGTCGAGCGTGCACGGCGCTTAACAATGGACGCTCCTCAAAATCCGGGGAGATTCAAGGGTGGCCAGGCCGCTCATATCGACGAAATCAACTTCGCACCGCAAGCGGTGAGGTCGTTGTTATACGCATAGGGCCGCCCCTTGTGTTTGGCGCCGGCACCGTCCGGCTTGATAGGAAACTGCCCCTTGCATTTGGGGCAGAAGGTAACATCGTCGGCAAGTGCTGCTTCAGTACCCATCACGATAGTACCGGACGAAACGGAAACAACCTGGCCACCGTGGTCCGTCTTGTCATTCAATCGAATTACACCACGCCTCTCATGCTTCATGCTCAGTTACCTCCCAATACTAATTGATGAGCCGGCTCGCTGCGCTACCTTGCCCGGAGCAAAGAAGTTGCGCGAGCGCGACCTTTCGACATGGCTAGCGTAAGTTACTTCTCTACTGGCGTCTCCGCCTCCAGCAGGTGCCACTTTAATTCCGCACTGTCCAAAGGTAGCATCCAATCACGCCTCGGGTCCGGAAACGGCTGTCCGGCAGTTAGCCAGCGCTGCCGCCACGCTTGATTGACTTCCTGTTCTAGAGGATGGCCTGGTGCAAGCCATGGTTGCCAAGTACCCGTGATCCGGCACTCCTTGTTCCCGTTACATTCGGCCGGCGGTTCGAGCCGTGTGACTTGACGCGACAGCCTGAGCGCGGTGCGCGGTGTGACCGCGCCGTTGTCATTCCGTACGGTGAGCACGCGCTGCCAGACGATGCCGTCGCTGGCTTTCAATTCCATGCCGTTCGGGAAGCGAGGCTGCTCGAACGCTTCGCCCTTGCCGTAGAGGCCGGGCGGGATGCCGGCAAGGAAGGCGCGCACCTCGGCCGCTTCTTGCGGCGCAGTTGGTTGCCAGTAGCTGGCGACTGGCGCCTGAGCTGCGCCCGTTGTTTCCGCTATCGGCCGGAGGACATAGGCACTGTCGAGGAAGTAGCGCCCCTTCCTGAGCGAGGCTTCGGTAGGTGCCGGGGTATTTGGCGCGGGCACGACAGCCATGGCTGCCGCGAGCAGGCTTTCGCGTGTGCCATCCCAGGGCGGCAGCGCAGCTGGCGGCAGCGGCAGGATCTTGTCGAGGTTGGGGAAGCGGCGGTCGGGATTGAAACTGAGTGCGTCACCAAGCATGTCATAGCGTTGGCCGCGTGCTTTGTCGATGAAGGGAACGAACATATTTTCCAGCTCGTCCGGACGAGCGAACTCAAGGAACAATCTATCCGCACAGTACTTGCAGCCGCCCTTCACGCCCTCATGCAGGGCACGCATCACCCGGTCGCGGGTTTCCGGGGTTTCCCTGCCAAGTCCCTTTCCGTTCGGTGCCCGCGGGATTGCATACATAGGCTCCATCTCCACCGCGGCCGGGCCGTAACCCTGGGCCAGCGCGCATTCGAACATTTTGATCGCAATCGGGATGTTGCCCCAGTAGCCAGGCTTGAGACCGTCTGCGCCGGCATCCATTTTCTCGCCAAGGAAGGCCATCGCCTGCGGGTTGCCCATCTGGGCCGCCTTTTGGAAAAAGGCATAGGCGCGGTCGGCATTGGCGCTTACGCCTGTGCCATTAAGATAATAGGTGCCCATCCGGTCATAGGCGGCTGGAATGCCCAATTCCACGGCCTGCGACACCAGCATCAGCGCCGCGTCTTTGCCATGCGGCGGATCGCGCCCTTCCACGTACAGGCTGGCCAGGTTCAGCATCGCCTTCCAATGATGCCGATCGGCGGCCTGGCGGGTCAACCGGACGATCTTTTTGTAGTCGCGATCTGCATAGAAGGTCGAATGATCTTCCAGCGCGCGTGCCTCGAGGAACCAGTCCTCGGCTTGGGCATCGACCGGCGGCACCTTTCTCGCTTCGGTCTGGCAGTCGAAGGAAGCAATGTGGGGATCGAAGGGCGCCAATTCTTGCATGTATCCAGAAACCTTGTTCTTGTCCATGTCGCAGGCCGTCAGAAGAGTAAGTGTGAGAAGAAGAGTTGCCAAATGGCAGCAACGCGGCGGGGAAAAGGCGGCATGAATAGGCATGGTTCAAGCAACTCGTATGGTCGAGCTTCGTCCATCGTCCAGTGGGACGATGAAGCCCTTCATCTGTTTGCCAATCGGATCGGTCGGGTCCGCCTTCTGTCTGTCCTTGTTTTTTTTCATGAGCTTTACCCATTCCTTGAAGGTTTCCTTGATTTCTTGGGGCGTCGCATTTCCACCATTATTTTTTTCGGTCGCGAGTTGCGACCAGACTCGTTTACGCAGTGCAGTCGCATGGCGCGGGTCATTGGTGGCAAGGTTGATCTCGCTGTCCACCACCATGCTGCGCTGGTTCAGGTTCGCACTGCCGAGCGTGAAAAAGCCATCGTCGACTAGTAGCAATTTGGAATGAATGTAGATCTCGCGATAGCGCCACTGGCGCCGCGCCTGATTGAATTCGCAGGCGTTGAGGACGGCGACGCACACTCGTAAGCCGTATGTCTCTTTGAGGATAAGCTCGGAAGGCTTGTCAATCTTGTTGGCAGCCGAGACAACTTCAGGTAAGGCCTGCTGCGCGGGTGCCCCCCTGTCGATGACCCCGAAGGAGTGCTTCGACGCGCCTTGCTGAAGTTTGGCCTTCTGATTGGCTTGGTCGATCATGTTGACCTGCCCGGTCAGGCCCTCTTGTTGACCCAGGGGAGCCAGAGTCTCATAGGTACGGGGAATCATCTCCTTCGCTTCCGGGGCCGGGATGACGACGAAGACATGCATGATCGGGATGTCTTCAGCGCCCTTACCGATCTTCGCGCAGTTGCGGTTCCACCCGGCGATCACCTTTTTGCGCACCGCAAGCAGCTGTTCGGCCCACTCCTGGTACTGGAAATACTGGTTCTCGAGGTACAGGTAGCCCGTCCCCCCTGCGGCAACTCGGGTCGCATTGAAGTAGATGTCCTTGATGGTGAAATCGTCTTCTTCGGGTTGGGTCCGGACGATTTGTACCGTCGAGTCACCGCTTGCTGCCTTGCGCAGCAGAGCGGTCGGTGGGGTGGTACACACGTATGGCTTCGTCCTGGCACCGCCGCCTGCACGCTCCCAGGCACTCTCGAAATTCTCGTGAAGGGGTATCAGTGCCCGTCCACCCTCGATCCGGCAAGCGTAATCACGGTAGGGCTTTTGCGTCTCGAAATCATGCAAGTCTTTTACACCCTGCGTTTTCTCTTTTAGCGTCTTGGCTCCACCCTGTTCGCGCAGGGGATTTTCGACGGAATGCTCTTCGGTATCCCAATAGCCGGTCAGGGAGTTCAATCCCATCACGTAACCGACTGCTTTTTCTCCTTTGTTGTAGGCGAAATCGATGAGTATCGGTTTTTGGTGATGGGTCCCGTGATGCTCCATCAGGTAATTTTCAGAAAAATCCGGCTTGTTGAGTTCGCGCCCGAGCGATGCTTCGTTCTTGTTGCAATCTCCATCACGCAGACGGATACTGATGCCTTGCAGCTGATTCTTGAATGCCGCCTTGTACCAGCTGCAGCAATACTCTTCTCGTGCCATTGCGGCGAGTTTGTCGCCCGAAATGTTCCACTCCTTTTTATGGCGTTTCTCCCGTGCGTGCTCGCGTATCAGTTGAACGCTGGCTTTGGCATTTATTTTTTGAGCTGCGACATCCCCCTCCTGAGTACACCAAGGGTTCTTGTCATGGGTGTGACCCGGCATGTGTTTCTGCTTCTTGCCACCGAGCCAGCTATACCAGATCAGCAAGCGGACACGTACACCCCGTCTTCCTGCTGCAATCAGGAGATCTCCATAGGTCTCGGACCGTGGCCAGATCCACTTGTATTCGTTTCGCGATAGTTCCATTCCTGGATCGAAACCCCAGCACACCAGGTCAATGCTTTCCTTTGCTTCCGCTATGTCCTTCGCGATCGCTGCGAAGCCTTCCTGGCCGCATATCAGCAGGCTGAGCTTGTTGTTGTGCGTGATGGGATGGGTGGTATTTCCGTTTTTGTTCTTGTCTTCCGCAAACCATTGAATAGTGCTTGTCGCTTTGCAGCTGACTTCGTCGATGTGAACCTTTTCAGTTCGCAGATACTTTTCAGAGCTCATGAGATTTCCTCTTCAGTTCGCTGCCAATTCAGGAGTAAGTACGGCCTTCCGCCGAATCATCGAGCGCACGCGCGCCCTGGTTCGAGAGAAGCTGCTCGGTGTGCAAGGCTTTGTCCTTGGGGTCAAACTTTTCCCAAGCCTTGAGATCGAACTTTTCGCCGTTTGCCAGCTCGACTGAGTAGCCCGGTGTCCCGCTCCTATGCTCGATGGCGATACGGCCGAGGTCGTCGGTGATGCCTTCGTCGACCTGACTGCCGTTCTTGTAGAGGGTGTAAGGGACGTTCGCAAACGGGCGTCCGCTTCCAGGATGGGTTTGCAGCATGAACAGGAGCTGCTTCGGATCGTCCGGCGTCTTCGGCTCCGTGATGGTGACCTTGTGCTCGGTCGATGGTTGCGGCCGATTCTGCGGAGCGAGTGTTTCGAGGTTGCCGTGGAATAGTGCCGGCTTGGGCGCGAACACCTGCATGCGGTCGGTAATTTCAACCATGGCGCCGGGGCCGTGCAGCCGCACCCCTTTCTTTCCCCTGATGTCGACCCAGTCAGACTGGCTGATCAGGGACAGGACCTTGTTGGCGATGACTTGGATGTCGTCGTCATGCGCCTGCACGGTGATCTTGCCGGACGCCGCAATCAGCTTCATGCCCGCCTTGTGGACGAACAGGCGGAAGGTCTGCCTGATGCTTGCGAACAGGCTCTCGCCCGTTGCGATCGAGAGGCTGTGTCCGGCCGTTAGCGCCGTGTGCTCGGCGCTGGCGATGTGGGTCGACTGTGCGGACGTGGTCTCGATGCCGGTCGGGCTGGCAAGGACCAGATGGGGTTGGGATAGCTCGGGGAAAGGCTCGCCAGTGCCGTGCACGTCGTCGTTCTGCGCTTTGAGCACATCGGCAACGTCATGCTGCTGCCCACTTTCCTGGGCCAGGCCCTGCAGTGCGGCTGTCGCCTGGTCATCGTGCAGCTTGTGCGCTGCATCCAGTCGCCTTGCCGTTTCGCCCATGTCCTTGATCGGGCCGCGTGCTGTCTGCCGCGCTTCAGTTGTGATCAATAGCCCTTTGGCGGCGCGCGCCACGCCATGCCCATCAGTGCGCAACTCCCAACCTTCGCCGCGTGCGTCCTTGCGCCCGCTGGTGTCTTCGATGCGCGTGATGTGCCCGAGCGACAGCTGGCTGCACTGATGGTCGCTTTTCAGCTGCGCCTGAATCTTCTCCTTGGTGTCATCGAGAACAAGGTGATTGCCCCGCCTTCCGCCCCCAAGCTCTCGGCTGCGCAGGCCGGCCAGCGACTGCTGTTCCGGCAGCGACCACGGCGGCATGTGTGCCTGGTTGTAGAGCGCGCCGAGTACTAGCGGATGGTCGATATTCCCATTTGGGTAGACGACGGCTACTTCCTCGCCGACGCGGGACAACCGGATCTGCCCGAATTCGCTGCCAGCCGCCGGGCTCAATACCCGGATCCAGGGTGAGCTCTTTTCGTCGTAGTTGCCCAGCCGGTCCCAGTGAGGCTGCAGCTTGATGCGTCCGTAGCCGTCCGTATGGATATCGGCGCCTGCCGGGCCGACGACGATGGCGGTATGCAGCCCCGTATAGATGACAGGCTCGCTGTTGAAGTTGCGACCGGGACGCCATCGAATATCCTGGCGGATGCACGTAAAGCGGTTTTCGTAATGCGAGGGTGCATCAGGACCGGCCTGATAATTATTCGATACCTCATGGTCGGCGGCCAGGATCAGGTAGAAACGGTTCTCGATGCTGCTGCGCGGTTTGGCATCGTATCGACGCGAGCGCGCCTCGGCGCTGAAGTGGCCGCTGAGCTTGAACGCGCGGCCGGGCAGCACGCACCGTTCGTTGCCCGCCGCCTCGAAATATTGCGTGTCCTTCTCCGCTTCGTCCATGCGCCGGCCCGCCAGCTGTGCACCGTCGGCGTACAGGCGAAATCCATAGGCACCAAGGTCCTCGTAGATTTCGTAGGGGAAGACGTCGCCTTGCTGGTTCATCGAAGCGGCTTCAACGCGTTGCGCCCTGGGATTCTTGTAGTCAAACGAGGCGAGCGTGGTCTTGCCGGAGCCGAGCCGCCGGATTGCCGTCCACGTATGGATGCCGTCGTCTTCGCGCGAGCCGCCCTTGTCGTGGAACGAAATCCAGTACGCTTCCTCGTCGATTGGCTTGGCCAGGAAGCTGTCATCCGAGATCATGAGCTTGTGGCCGTCGAACCTGTGTTCGTACCAGTAGTGCAATCCCAGCGCTTCCCAGCGCCGGTGCAGGTGGTTGTAGTCGGTCTCGTTGTACTGGTTCGCGACGGTAAGCTGCGGATCGTCGCCAGTCAGTTTCATGTCCCATTCGGCCTGGGAATAATGCTTGAGGGTATCCTCGGTGACCTTGAGCACGTTTTTATTGTGGAACGACCTACTATCCTTGCGCAGGCGGGCAAACGCGAGCCACGGTTCGAGCACCATCTGGTAAAAGGCGAAACCCCCATCGCTGCGCAGGAAACGGAACTCAGTGATGTAGCCGTTGAAGTAGCGCAGTGATCCGTCGTCCCGCACCAGGGAGACGGTCACCATGCGGCCCATCAGTTTCTTCAAAGGGATGCGCGGATCGTCTGACAGCACCTCGACGTCAAAGCGGAAACTGCGCGAGACTTCCTCATGAGCGACCAGCTTGTTAGGCAGAAGGATCGCCGGTGGCCCGTCCTTGAATGGAAAGTCGAGCCGCATGAGCCGGTTGTGTTGCGATGCGCCGCTGAATGCCGACAGCGCGGCATCGACCGCGATTTTCTGGCTTTCGCCCATTGATTACCTCCGATGGTCCGCGGCCGTAGCGCGCATGAAAGTTCAGCGGACACGTTACCTTGAGGCTGCCAAGCAGAATTTGTCCCCCATCAACACGTTTCCTTGTGCCATGTCTAAAGTTTTCTGGCAATTATTTTGAGGAGGCTGGCAATGCCGAAGGACCTGAAACGGCAAGGGCAAGCGCGTGCGACAGGCACGCTTGGCCGACAGCCAGCGTCGTTGAATGGATTCGTTAACATCGGGTCAGCGCTGGTACGCAGCCCCATAACGTGGATTTTTGGCCGCCCCTATCCGGTACAGTTCAGGGCGCAGGGTGCGCTCGACGCCTGGAGGCATGCGATCGAGAACACTGGGCTCTGGCCTTTCTGGAAGGATCCCGGCACGCTATGCTGGCAGATCAGGCAGGAGATCCTCAGGCAACTGGAGTACATGCATCCCTTGTCTTCGGTAGCCGGGCAGATAAGCGCCGACGATCGCCAACGCCTCGGGTTCAAAGATCAGTGCCGACAAGCGGACACGGGCCGAGCAGCAGCTAGCGTCCAGTTCGTGTCCACTTGTCGGCACTGAGCCTGATCGCACGGTGGAAGAGGCGAATGCCAAGAAGGCGGACGAACGCTTGCTGCTGGAAGACTTGCGGCGCGCGACCAAGGTGGTGGCGCTGACGCTGCTCGATTTTCTCGGACCGGGTCAGCCAGGCTTCAAGGGCGGTACCAGTGCCAGCATGTGAGCATCGACGAAGCGCTCGCCCAGCTTGAGCCTGTTGCGCGCCACGCCTTCTTCGATGGCGCCGGCTTTTCTTGCGGTGCCCAGGCTGGCCGTATTGCCCACGCCGATGACGATTTCGATGCGGCCAAGCTTGAGTTCCTCGAAGCCGAAGCGCGCGAGCGTGCGCACCGCATCGGTCGCCGCGCCGCGCCGATGGAAGGATTGGCGTACCCAATACCCGAGATTGCAGAATTCGTGCAGGCGATGGAGCTGGTTCAGGCCACATCCGCCGACGAATACGCCGGATGCGACATCGAAGATGCCGAATTCGAAACCGCTTCGATCCTGCCATCCTTGCTGGCATCGCGCTATCCAGGCGTGCGCTTCGGCCGCAGAATAGTGCGGGGTCGCCCATGGCATCCATGGCGTCAATGTTGAAGACGATTCGACTACCGCATCCACAAAGCCTGGCGCATCGTCGGGCGTGAATGGACGGAATATGAAGTTGGCGGAACGCAGCATGGTATCAGCCTGTCATTACAGTTCGTGGCAGCAGCCGGATTGTTCGCTTATGCGGCCAGGCGGGGTTGGGCGGCTTCCGCGACGGCGCCGGCCGCGAGCACGGCAGTGCGCACTGCCTGGGCGCTTGGCTTGCTTTTCGATTCGAATCGTACCGTGCGAATCCCTGCCCTGCGCAGTCGCGCGTCGCGCATCCTGTCCTTGTGGCGCGAGTGGGTGCGGTCATCCAGTTCGACCACGGCCACCACATTGCACCGTCTGTCGCACACGACGTAATCGGCACGCTGTTGCGCGATCCGCAAGCGGTCGGCATGCGCCTGTTTCTTGTCGCGGCTGGCTGCCTCGATGAGGGCGGTCATGGCGACCTGAGGGAAGATGTAATGGTCCGGTAGCGCGACGACCAGACGCCCGAAGAACTCGGCTTCATTCTCCGTCATCAGCTCGCGCGCTTGATAGTTGTCAGTGCGAGGAGCACCCTTGATCATTGGCGCAACGAAGAGCATCGCCACGACCAGAAGGACCAGGATCAGAATTGAGATTTCCATGCCAGTTTCGTTTTCATGCAGTCGAGCCATTGCAGCTACAGGTGGCCCATTATTGTTGCCAGGCAAGATAGCACCTTTGCTGCCTTGAAACGCTCACGGAATGTCACGGTCGCATCGGTTGCCGCAAGACGACATCTCGATTCTTCCATCCCATGGCCAGCAAAAAAAGCCAGCGCGAGAGATTGAATAGCTGATCAGTGCGACTTCATGCACCCGGCATCGGCAGGCGCAATCAGCAAACGGTTCCCGGCCAGATCGAACAGCACTGTATGGCTTTGGAAAAACGGCGCGCCCAGGATGCCGTCGAAGGGGGCGCCATGCAAATCAATCCGTTGCGCCGTCAATTTCCCGAGCGACCGGCCATTGCCATCCTGGACCGTTCCCAGTTCCCCGGGATCGCAGGGCTGACTTTCCGCCGGCGCAGCCTGGCACGCCGTTTCCGTGGCGACAGCTGCAAGACTGCTCGCATTGACGAGATTGATCTGCGCTCCCGTATCCAGCACGAACCTGAGCGGCTTGCCGTTCACGATCAGTGTGATGTTGGGGCCGATTCTCCCGGATTCGAGGCGTAATTCCTGTCAGCCTGGCTGACCGGTCTGCGGCCCTTCGCCCGGCTCATACACCGACAGCGACCCCAGACGGTAATCGAACATGACCGGGCGCTTTCCGAATGCCGCAAGATCCATCGCGCCGGCTTGCCGCGCCTTCGTCAGTGCCGCGTCCTGTCCCTCCGGCGCACCGCCCCACTGGACATGGACCCGGCCTTCGACCGGGCCAAGTTCGGTCTTTCCGACCGTGACCTGTCTGGCGACCAGGTTCTGGACCTCGTATACCTGTCCACCCAGGTCGCGGAACCTGGTCGTTTGCTCCAGCAGTTGCACCGAGCCCGCGTCCTTGATCGTCTGCTCCGGGATCGAGATGCCGAGCGAGCCGCCCGAATCGATCATGAGCTGCGACGCCGTGGCGCCGATCTTGACGGTGGCGAAAGGAAGCGAATTGATGAAGGTGAGGGGAACGACATCGGCGGCCGTGGCTACCGACTGCAACACGCATCCGGCAAAGAGAACAGCCAGGCGGTGATTGACGATGAATTTCATATTGATCCAGGGTCTCGATGAATCCGCGGCCCAACCCACGCAGGCTTGGAAAAACTGTGGAACCTCAGTCGGCATCCGCTTCACCCCGCGGCACGATTGCAAACTGCGGCGCCCCGCTGTAATCCGGCTTCACCGCGCGTGCCATGAACTTGCTCCATGCCTTGCGGCCCGGTTCGCCCAGCGCATCGGCCGCATACGCCAGCGCCGGCTGCATGTTGGACGGATAGCCGATCGCCGAGCTGGCATAGCCGCTCATTTCGCCGACCTTCAGCTTGAGCGCCGCGGCCATCTCGCCGCTGCCGCAGGGCAGCGACACGACTTCCGGCGCACGGTTGGCGCGGAATACTTCGGCGATGGTCTTGAAGTAGGGCGCCTTGGCCGCCTCGCGCACCGGCAGGTTGTAGTTGGCGGCGTCGATCCAGCAGAAGCCTTCGCCGGTCATGCGCGCCACCGGGAATTTTGCTTTCCAGCGCAGCAGCGGCCTGGCTTTGGCGAAGCCGAGATCGGCCGCGTGGCCGACGGCCTGGGTGAAGAAGTCGTCCTGCCACGGCGCCAGGGCGGTGGCCTTGCGGTACACGATGGCGGGCCCGCCGGCGATGAAGCCGAGCGCATTGGCGTCCGGGTTGTTCGGGTATTCGGCGTTGTACCAATCCAGGTTGCTGTTGACGATCTCGGTGAAGTGCGGCTTGAGCGGATGGCCGTCGGGCGTGATGTAGGCCGCCTCCGCCAGCGAACGCAGCGACCAGGCCTGGCCGCGCACCTGGCCCGGTTTCAGCAGCCCCTTGCGGTGCTCGCGGTAGTTGGGATTCGACCAGAACGCGTTGTACTGGGCCCAGAACTGCAGCTCTTCGAGATAGTAGTAGTCGCCGCTGAGCAGATAGGGCAAGTAGGCGAAATTCGGCTGGTGCGAGGTGTCATGGAAGTTGGCGCTCTTGCAGGCGTCCGGCCGGGCGCAGGCCGGGAATTTCTCGTGCTTGCCGGTGGCCGGATTGCGCGTGTCCGACATGTTGCCGACGATGGTCATGTACGGATAATCGAGCAGGCTGACCGGATTGCCGGTGCGGCGGTCGCGGTAGTGGATCGACCAGCTGCCGGCCAGGTCGGCGGTGCCCATGCTGACGGTGGCCGCGCGCGGGTCCATGCTCAGCAAATGCATCACCGCCCAGCCTGGCAGCAGGCCGATATCGATGCGTCCGCCCGTGGTCGGCATGCCCGGCAGCGCCAGGCCGACGCCCATCGGCTCGATCCGTTCGCCTTCCCAGCGCGAGGACAGGTTGGCCAGCGCGCGGTCGCTGATGCGCAGCGCCGGGTCGTAGTTGGGCAGCGCCAGCGTGTCGATCAGCTGGCGCGGGTCGTGGCGCAGGTACAGCGCCGGTTCGCCGCCCCACCACGCCACCTTGCGCCAGCGCGCGTGGTGGAAGTGTTTCAGGCCGCTCTTCGCGTACACCCGCTTGTCGCCCACCGTGACTTCGGTGTCGTAGGTGAAGGCTTGCGGGGCCGGCTCGAAGGCCCAGTTGTTCTCGACCGTGACGTCGACCCGCGCTTTCTTCAGCGCCGGATACCAGCGCACCGCGAAGCGCGCCGCCAGGTGCGGGTGTTCCTTGCCGTCGCTTGTCGCCAGCGGCGCGCTGGCCTGCCATTCGTGCGCCACCGGGCCGGCCAGCCAGGCCACCGGCTTGCCGCGCGCCAGCAGCTTGTCGAGCGAGGCGCCGTAGGCCATGCCGTCGACGGTCGCTTTCACGCTGGCGGTGAGACCGGCGCGCAGCAGGGCAGCGACGTTGGCGTCGTCTTTCGATGCATTCGCTGCGCCGTCGACCTTCATCAGTCCCAGCGCAATCGGCTTGTCCTTCGGCGCCGGCAGAATGGCGGACACGATCGCGTGCCGTACCGAGCCATCCGCGTGGCGCGCCTTGACGTCGGTCTGCAGGGCTACCGAGTCGCCGTCGGCCAGCTTGCCGGCCAGGCGCGCGCCGCGCGGCAGGGCGCCGGGTGCGAAGACCTGGCCGAAGGTGACCGGGACGCGGGCCTCGTCGGCCTTGCCGCTGCGCTCGATCCAGACGGTGGCGAGCGCGCCTTTCACGCGCGCCGCCGTGGCGGCCGGCATCGGCCGCGAGGCCGGCGCTTCGCGCGCAGGCGCTGCTGACGATGGCGTTGGCGCGGACGGCGCGTCCGACGATTCAGGCGCCGATGATGAGGGCTTTGAAACTTCAGGCGCCGCCTTGGCGGCTTCGCCATAGCGCATTTCCATCACCCGCTGCGCATCGAGTCCGCCGCCGCCGGGCAAGCCCTTGAAGTTCGGATCCGCGGTCTGGAAGGCGTGCGCCGGCAGGGTGGCGGCAAGCAGGGTGGCGACGAAGATGGTGGTGTTCGAGCGTGGCATCGGCATGCGTAACAACGATTGGCAATGAAAAAAGGCGCCCCGCGGGGCGCCTCGATCTTACCTTGTTACTGCCCGGCGGGCTGTTTCAGCGTGCGCTCGAACAGCTGGTAGATGCGGCGGTACTGGTCGTACCACGCTTCCGGCTGCACGTAGCCGTGGCGCTCGAGCGGGTAGCTGGCCAGCTCCCAGTGGTCCTTCTTCATCTCGATCAGGCGCTGCGCCATGCGCACCGAGTCCTGGTAGAACACGTTATCGTCGATCATGCCGTGCGCGATCAACAGGTGGCCCTTCAGGTTGGCGGCGTACTCGATCGGCGACGATTTTTTGTACGCCTCCGGATCGATGTCGGGTGTGTTCAGGATATTGGCGGTGTAGCCGTGGTTGTAGGTGGTCCAGTCGGTGACCGGGCGCAGCGCGGCGCCGGCCTTGAACACCTCGGGTGCGCGCATCAGCGCCATGAAGGTCATGAAGCCGCCATAGCTGCCGCCGTACACGCCGACGTTGGCCGCGTCGCCCTGCTGCTGACCCACCATGTACTTGACGCCGTCCAGGTAGTCGTCCAGTTCCGGGTGGCCCATCTGGCGGTAGATCGCGGTACGCCATGCGCTGCCGTAGCCCTTCGAGGCGCGGTAGTCCATGTCCAGCACCACGTAGCCCTTCTGCACCAGCAGGTTGTGGAACATCTGCTCGCGGAAGTAGTTCGAGTAGCGGCGGCTGACGTTCTGCAGGTAGCCGGCGCCGTGCACGAACATCACGATCGGGTACTTCTTGTTCGGATCCAGCTGGGCCGGACGATACAGCTTGGCCCATACCGGGTCGCCGCCGGCGCTGGACGGCACCGCCACGTACTGCGGCTCGATCCACTCGCGCGCCTTGAATTCGGGCGAGCGGGTGTCGGTCAGCTTGGTCGCGGCGCCGCCGGATGCCGGCACGGTCGCGATCTGCACCGGGATGTAGCTGGCCGACCAGTGCACCAGCAGCTGGTTCTCGTTCGGCGACAAGGTGTATTTCTCGACGCCGTCCAGTTGCGTCACTTCGCGCAGCGCGCCCGACTTGGCGTTGACGGCGCAGACTTCATAGTCGCCCGGGGTGGCGCGGTTGCACAGCATGTAGGCGGTGCCGCCGTCGTGAGTCCAGCGCACGTCGCTGGCTTCCCACTTGCCGCTGGTGAGGGCGCGTGCGGCGTTGCTGCCGGCGGTGTCCTGGGTGTACAGGTGCGAGTAGCCGCTCTCCTCGGACAGGTACCACAGCGTGCGGTTGTCCGGCAGCCAGCCGAACTCGGCGTTGTCGTAGTTGACCCACGCCTTGTCGCTCAGGCGGTGCAGCGGCTGCAGTTTGGCGGCGGCCAGGTCGACGCCGGCGATCCAGCGGTCCTTGTTGTCGACCGCGCGCACCATCACGGCGACCCTGGCGCCGTTAGCGCTCCATTCGATGGCGTCGGCGCCGTCGGCGATGCGCACCGGGCGGTTGCCCTTCAGCGGGTCTTTTTTTGCGGCGGCGCGCAGGTCGGCCAGTGGATCGACGGCGATGCCCGGCAGTGCATCGAACGCGATGTCCTGCACGCGATTCGTGCGCAGGTCGACCAGTTTCAGTTGCTGCGCCACCGGCATGTTGCGGCCGACGCGCACGCGCACGTCTTCGGTTTCCTCGTAGCCCGATTCGGTCACGTAGCGCGGCATCTTGCCGGCGCGGCCCTTGTCGGCGCCCTTGGCCTGGGTGACCACCAGCAGCCAGCGGCCGTCGGGCGACAGCGAGCTGCCTTCGATGGTGACCTTGTCGCCGAAGTAGACCGGGGTCGGGGCCATCGAGGCGTCGACGCGGCGCAGTTCGTCGCTGCGGGCGCGCAGGGCGTCGCGGTCGTCCTTCTGGCGCTGCAGGTGGCCGATCAGGCGCAGTTCGGTGGCGCGGTAGCTATCGTCTTCCGGCGCGTTCGGGTCCTTGGCGGCGCGCGGCAGGGCGGCCGGGCCGACCACCCTGGTGGCGCGGTCCCACACGTACCAGTCGCTGCCGATACGGTATTGCACGGCGCGCTCGTCGCTCGAATACTGCACCGCTTCCAGGCGCGCGGCGCCGCGCGTGACCTGGGTCAGGGCGCCGCTTTTCAGGTCGCGTTCGAACAGGTCGCCGTTGCGCAGCACCAGCATGCGCTTGTGGTCGCGGTCATAGGTGACGTCGGCGCTGTCGATCTTGCCCAGTTCGGCGTCCGCCACCAGGCGCGGCTTGCCGGCCGCGGCCAGCCAGGTGTCGCGCACGGGCGAGCCGGTGCGCTTCTGCTTGTAGTACACCTGCTTGCCGTCCCAGCTCCACCAGGCGGCTTCCACCGGGGTGCCGATCCAGTCGGGGTTGGACATGGCCTGGTCGAGGGTGATCGGCGTGGGGGCGGCCGCTGCCGGCAGCGCGATCAGCGCGGCGAACAGGGTCGATAAGGTCAAAGCAGGTGGTCGCATCGTCGGGTCTCTCAATGGAAGGATGGCTTTCTTGCCAGAAATGCGAGGTGCATTCTAGCGCAGGCTGCCAACGCGACGAGCGGATCGGGGAAGGTTTTTTTTGCTGTAAACACAAGCGCCGGCGGTACGTGCGTACGGCCGGCGCGAGAAGAATGCGGACGCGGAGCAGCGTGTTGCGCTGCAGCGTCAGGTAGTTCCGAACAGCTTAGATTGCCTTGAACGGGCCTTTCGGCGGACGCGGCAGGAACATGGCGACGCGAGCGGCGACGGCGACGACAGCCAGAGCAACGGTGAGGTATTCGAGCGGGTGCATGTGATTAACCCCGCACTGCCGGAGCGTAGCCGCCGTGGGCGACGTAGAGTTCTTGCGAGAAGCTGCTGACGGCCGCGATGGCGGCGGCGAAGAAGCTGATGCGTTTGATGGCTGCAGTCATGATTGACCTCCTAAATGAATAATGTCGTTGTTGCGTTGCAGTATAGGGAGGCCCGCGTCATAAACGAACTTTCCATTGATGATTCCTACGATCACCATCGCGAATAATTGTTAAGTTGCTCTCGAGCAAGATATGCTTCCGGCGTATATCTTGAGCATCGGTAAATATATAAGAAGGGCATGGTCGATTGTGACCGCCGGTAGGTGGTGCGAATCTTGCATAACAGAAGGACATGAAATCGCCAGACAAGCCCTCGCCACCCTTGCGGATCGTTGTCGTGTTTTCCGCCACACTCGTGGGCGCAGACCCGGATCAGGCCCAGGCCGCCCAGGCCCGGCGCAGCACGGCATTGCGCATCGGCCTGCTGGAATCGGGCTACGACCTGGTCGCTTCGCTGCCGGCCGACGTGTTCCTGCCCGAGCGCATCGCCCAGCTGCAGCCGGACCTGATCATCGCCGACAGCGAGTCCGACGCGCGCGACGTGCTGGAGCACATCGTGATCGCCACCCGCGCCGCGCGCCGGCCGATCGTGATGTTCACCGAGGACGACGCGCCGAGCAGCATGGATGCGGCGCTGGAAGCCGGCGTGTCGGCGTATATCGTGGCCGGGCTGCAGGCCGAACGGGTGAAACCGGTGCTGGACGTGGCGCTGGCGCGCTTCCGGCGCGAACAGCGCCTGCTGGACGAATTGAGCGACGCGCGCCAGAAGCTGGCGGAGCGCAAGGTGCTCGACCGCGCCAAAGGGCTGTTGATGGCGCGTCACGGCTTGACCGAGGAGCAGGCCTTCGCGCGCCTGCGCACGCTGGCGATGAACAAGAATTTGAAGCTGGCCGAGGTCGCCCAGCGCCTGATCGATGTGGAAGACCTGCTGGGCTGAACGCACCGCCTCTATATAACAAAAGGAGACTTATGACACTGGCAGGCAAAGGCGCCTGGATCGCCGGCACCGACCGTCCCGAACTGGAAACCGTGCGCATCGGCTTCATGCCGCTCGCCGACTGCGCGCCGCTGGTGATGGCGTCGGTACTGGGCTTCGACGAACAATATGGCGTGCGCTTCGCGCTCAGCCGCGAGATGTCCTGGACCGGCATGCGCGACCGCCTGCTGGGCCAGCAGCTCGATGCGGCCCAGGTGCTGTATGGCCTGCTGTACGGCGTCCAGGCAGGCATCGGCACCCAGCAGTGCGACATGGCGGTGCTGATGAACCTGAACCAGAACGGGCAGGGCATCACCTTGTCGCGCGCGCTGGCGGCGGCGGCCCAGGACCCGGCGGCGCTGGCGCGCCTGGTGCAAGAAGCGCACGGAGAGCAGCGGCGCCTGACGCTGGCCCATACCTTCCCGACCGGGAACCACGCGATGTTCCTGTCCTACTGGCTGGCCGCCGCCGGCGTCGATCCGCTGCGCGACTGCCGGCTGGTGACGGTGCCGCCGAACCAGATGGCGGCCAGCCTGGCGGCCGGCCACATGGATGGCTTCTGCGCCGGTGAGCCGTGGGGCCAGCGCGCGCTGCGCGACGGCGCCGGAATCCTGGCCGCATCCAGCGAACAGGTATGGCCGAACCATCCGGGCAAGGCGCTCGGCGTCCGCGCCGATTTCGCCGCGACCCATCCCAACACTTGCCGCGCCGTGATCGCCGCCTTGCTGGAAGCGGCGCGCTGGCTGGACGCCTCGCGCGCCAACCGCGAGGCGGCGGCCGAGGTGCTGGCCAGCCCGGCCTACGTCAACGCGTCGCGCGAGACGCTGCAGTTCTGCCTGGCCGGGCGCCATGCCGATGACGCCCACTGGCAAGGCCGGGGCCACAACGGCCTGCGCTTCCACGCCGACGGCGAAGCCAACTTCCCGTGGCTGTCGGACGGCATGTGGTTCATGACCCAGCACCGGCGCTGGGGACTGTCCCAGGACGAAGCGCCGGACTACCGCGCGGTGGCCGGGCAGGTCAACCGCATCGACCTGTACCGCGAGGCGGCCGAGCGCGCCGGCGTGGCGCTGCCAGGCGAGGTGTTGCGCAGCTCGACCCTGATCGACGGACGGGTGTGGGACGGCAGCGATCCGGCGGCGTATTCAACCGGCGCATTCGGTTGACCCGGGCGCGCCCGGATCTTGAACCGGTGCGCGCGCGTGCATCATTCTGGGGAATGGTGCACCGCGATGCAGCATGCCGGCCGTGCGTTGCCAGTACGGTCCCAGTAACCGTTCGCTGGCACGGCTCTTGCACTTATTCCTGACAGGATCAACGGCGATCCTCTTCAATTCAGCGCCGGCCTAACGAGGGGCCGGCACAGGACAAAGGCGTCCGCAGCTCTCTGCTTCTTACGGCAGGAGCGCGGACGCCTTTTTGTTTTCGACGTGCAGTGCTTATTTACGTGCATCCTTCAAAGGAAACGACATGGCCGGCAAAGCGGACAGCATCAAGCTCTTCTCGTTCACGGGCGCACCGATGCGCGCCTTCCACCTGACCTGGGTGGCCTTCTTCATCTGTTTCTTCGCCTGGTTCGCCTGCGCGCCCCTGATGCCGGTCATCAAGGGCGAGTTCGGCCTGAGCGTGGAGCAGATCGCCAACATCAACATCGCGGCGGTGGCGATCACCATCTTCGTGCGGCTGCTGGTGGGGCCGCTGTGCGACCGCTACGGGCCGCGCAAGACCTACACCGGTTTGCTCCTGCTCGGATCGATCCCGGTGCTGGGTGTGGCGATGGCGCAGAGCTACGAAACCTTCCTGCTGGCGCGCCTCGGCATCGGCGCGGTCGGCGCCAGCTTCGTGATCACCCAGTACCACACCTCGGTCATGTTCGGACCCAAGGTGGTGGGCACCGCCAACGCGGCCGCCGCCGGCTGGGGCAACGCCGGCGGCGGCGCGGCGCAGGCGATCATGCCGCTGCTGCTCACCGCCGTGGTGATGCTGGGCGTGAGCCAGGCCATGAGCTGGCGCGTGGCGCTGGTGGTGCCGGGCGTGATGATGATCGTGATGGCGTTCTTCTACTGGCGCTATACGCAGGACTGCCCGGCCGGCAACTACGACGAGCTGCGCAAAAAAGGCCAGATGCCGGAGGGCGGCAGCAAGGGGGGCTGGGCCAGCTTCGTCGAGGGCTGCCGCAACCACCGCGCCTGGCTGCTGTTCGTCACCTACGGCGCCTGCTTCGGCATCGAGATCTTCATCCACAACATCGCCGCCGTGTACTACGTCGAGCACTTCGACCTGTCGCTGGCGCAGGCCGGCATGGCGGCCGGCAGCTTCGGCCTGCTGGCGCTGTTCGCGCGCGCCCTGGGTGGCTGGCTGTCGGACCGCGCCGCCGCCAACGGCGACCTGAATCGCCGCGTCACCGTGCTGTTCGTGCTGATGATCGGCGAGGGCCTCGGCCTGCTGTGGTTCGCCGGGGCCGATGGCGTGGCGTTCGCCGTGATCGCGATGCTGGTGTTCGGCCTGTTCACCCACATGGCCTGCGGCGCCACCTATGCGCTGGTGCCGTTCGTGGCGCCCAAGGCGCTGGGCGGCGTGGCCGGCATCGTCGGCGCCGGCGGCAACGTCGGCGCGGTGGCGGCCGGCTTCCTGATGAAGGGCACCGGCGACATCAAGCAGACGCTGTCCATCCTGGGCGGCCTGGTGCTGGTGGCCAGCCTGTGCGCGGTGGCGGCGCGTTTCGGCAGCAAGGCGGCCATCGGCGCCCCGGCCGCGGCATGAACACAAGGAGCAGCGAAATGCATATCGTCGTCATCGGCCACGGCATGGTGGGCCACAAATTCGTCGAAACCCTGGCCGCCAGCGGCCGTAGCGACCTGCGCGTGACGGTGCTGGGCGAGGAACCGCGCCCGGCCTACGACCGCGTGCACCTGTCCGAATTCTTCGCCGGGAAGAGCGCCGACGACCTGTCGCTGGTGACGCCCGGATTCTTCGAGCGCGAGGACCTGGTGCTGCGCCTGAGCAGCAAGGTGGTGGCGATCGACCGTGCGGCGCGCAGCGTGACGCTGGCGGACGGCTCGTCTGTCGCTTACGATCGCCTGGTGCTGGCCACCGGCTCCTACCCGTTCGTGCCGCCGGTGCCGGGCGCGGATCGCAAGGACTGCTTCGTGTACCGCACCATCGAAGACCTGGAAGCGATGCGGGAGTGTGGAGCGCGCGCGCGTACCGGCGTCGTGATCGGCGGCGGCCTGCTCGGGCTGGAATGCGCCAAGGCGCTGCGCGACCTGGGCCTGGACGCGCACGTGGTGGAGTTCGCGCCGCGCCTGATGGCGGTGCAGGTCGACGACCTTGGCGCGCGCGTGCTGCGCACCCGCATCGAGGAACTGGGCGTCGGCGTGCACACCGGGAAGAACACCCTGGCCATCGTCGATGGCGAGGGCGGCACGCACCGCATGCAGTTCGCCGACGGCAGCCACCTGGACACCGACATGATCGTGTTCTCGGCCGGCATCCGCCCGCGCGACGAACTGGCGCGCGCTTGCGCTCTGCAGATCGGTGCGCGCGGGGGCATCGCCATCGACGAGCGCTGCCTGACGTCGGACCCTCTTATTTACGCGATTGGTGAATGCGCCCTGTGGAATGGCCAGTTGTTTGGCCTGGTCGCGCCGGGCTACGACATGGCGCGTACCGCCGCCCGCCACATGCTGGGCGCGGAAGGAAGCTTCGCGGGCGCCGACATGAGCACCAAGTTGAAACTGATGGGCGTGGACGTGGCCAGCATCGGCGACGCTCATGGCGTCACGCCGGGCAGCCGCAGCTATCAGTTCCTTGATGAACGTCGTCAAACCTACCGCAAAATCGTGGTCTCCAGCTGCGGCAAGTACCTGCTGGGCGGCGTGCTGGTGGGCGACGCGGCGGCCTACGGCACGCTGCTGCAGACGATGCTGAACCGGATCGAGCTGCCGGAAGCGCCGGAATACCTGATCCTGCCGGAGACCGGCACGGCGCGGCCTGCCATTGGTGTCGACAAGCTGCCGGCGACGGCCCAGGTCTGCTCGTGCAACGACATTAGCAAAGGCGCGCTGTGCGAAGCGGTGGCCGGCGGCGCTACCACCGTCGCCGCACTGAAAAGCTGCACCACGGCCGGCACCGCCTGCGGCGGCTGCGTGCCGCTGGTAACCCAGGTGCTCAACGCGGAACTGAAGAAGCTGGGCGTGGCGGTCAACAACCACCTGTGCGAACATTTCGCGTACTCGCGCCAGGAGCTGTACCACCTGGTGCGCGTTGGAGGCATCAAGGACTTCGGCGAACTGCTGGCGCGCCACGGCAAAGGTTTGGGCTGCGATATCTGCAAGCCGACCGCTGCCAACATCCTGGCTTCGGTATGGAACGACTTCGTGTTGAAACCGAAGCACGCCAGCCTGCAGGATTCGAACGACTACTTCCTCGGCAACATCCAGAAGGACGGCACCTATTCCGTGGTGCCGCGCATGCCGGGCGGCGAAGTCACGGCCGACGGCCTGATCGCGGTCGGCATGGTGGCCAAGAAATACGGCCTGTACACCAAGATCACGGGCGGCCAGCGGGTCGACCTGTTCGGCGCCCGCGTCGAGCAGCTGCCAAGCATCTGGGAAGAGCTGATTGCCGCCGGCTTCGAGTCCGGCCACGCCTACGGCAAGTCGCTACGCACGGTGAAATCCTGCGTCGGCTCGACCTGGTGCCGCTTCGGCGTGGGCGACAGCGTGGGCTTTGCCATCGCCCTGGAGAACCGCTACAAGGGCTTGCGCGCGCCGCACAAGATCAAGTTCGGCGTCTCAGGATGCACCCGCGAATGCGCCGAGGCGCAGGGCAAGGACGTCGGCCTGATCGCCACCGACAAGGGCTGGAATCTGTACGTGTGCGGCAACGGCGGCATGAAGCCGCGTCACGCAGAACTCATCGCCTCCAATCTCACCGAGGAAGAAGTGGTGCGCCTCACCGACCGCTTCCTGATGTTCTACGTGCGCACCGCCGAACGCCTGCAGCGCACCAGCACCTGGCGCGAGAACCTTGAAGGTGGCCTGGACTACCTGAAGGCGGTGGTGGTCGACGACAGCCTGGGCATCGCGCACGAACTCGAGGCGCAGATGCAGCACGTGGTCGACACCTACGCCTGCGAGTGGAAGGAAGCCGTTACCAATCCGGAAGTGCGGCGCCGCTTCCGCCATTTCGTCAACAGCGCGGAGGGCGACAGCAACGTGGTGTTCGTGCCCGAGCGCGGACAGGTGCGTCCGGCCACGGGCGAAGAACGCCGCCGCGTGATCTCCATCGCCAGCGCCGCCTAAATCTCAGGAGAACGACATGCACCGTGATCTTCAACTCGACAACTGGACCGCCGTCTGCAGCCTGGACGAGATCGTGCCCGACACCGGCGTCTGCGCCTTGCTGAACGGCCGCCAGGTGGCCGTGTTCCGCGTCGGCGACGCCGCGCCGCGCGTGTTCGCGATCGACAATTATGACCCGATCTCGGACGCGGCCGTGCTGTCGCGCGGCCTGGTCGGCAGCATCGGCGAGCGCATCGTGGTGGCGTCGCCGATCTACAAGCAGCACTTCGACCTGCAGAGCGGCGAATGCCTGGAAGCGCCGGCGCACTCGGTGGCCAGCTATCCGGCGCGCATCGACGGGGGCAGGGTATGGGTCGCGGCCTGAAGCCTTCCCTGGTGGTGGTCGGCAACGGCATGGCCGGCATGCGCACGGTCGAAGAACTGCTGGCGCTGGACGCGGACATGTACGACATCACCGTGTTCGGCGCCGAGCCGCGCGTCAACTACAACCGCATCCTGCTGTCGCCGGTGCTGGCCGGAGAAAAGACGGCGGACGAGATCGTGCTGCATCCGCGCAGCTGGTATGAACAGCACGGCATCACGCTCTATGCGGGCGACCCGGTCGTGGCGATCGACCGCCGCCGCCGCGTCGTGCGTGCACGCTCGGGGCGCGAAGTCGCCTACGACCGCCTGCTGCTGGCGACCGGCTCGCAACCCTTCATCGTGCCGGTGCCGGGCGCGCAGCTGCCGGGCGTGGTGGGTTTTCGCGACCTGGATGACGTCGACATCATGCTGGCGGCCGCGCAACGCGGCGGACGCGCGGTGGTGATCGGCGGCGGCCTGCTGGGACTGGAGGCGGCCAACGGCCTGCTCAAGCGCGGCATGGACGTCACGGTGGTGCACCTGACCGGCAGCCTGCTCAACCAGCAGCTCGACGGCGACGCTTCGCTGCTGCTGAAAGCCGCGCTCGAACATCGTGGCCTGCGCATCCTGTTGGGCGTGCAGACCGCCGCCATCCTTGGCGAAGATGAAGTCACCGGCGTGCGCTTCACCAACGGCGACGAGCTGCCGGCCGAGCTGATCGTGATGGCGGCCGGCGTGCGCCCCAACGTGGCGCTGGCGCGCGACTGCGGCCTGCACGTCGAGCGCGCCATCGTGGTCGACGACACCCTGCAAAGCTACGACCCGCGCGTGTACGCGGTGGGCGAGTGCGTGCAGCACCGCAAGGCCACCTTCGGCCTGGTGGCGCCGATCTGGGACCAGGCACGCGTGTGCGCCGCCCACCTGGCCGGCTGCGGCCACCGCCGCTACGTGCAGCAGGCCACCGCCACCAAGCTGAAAGTCACCGGCATCGACCTGTACTCGGCCGGCGACATCGTCGGTGGCCCCGGCACTGAAGACCTGGTGCTGCGCGACCGCCGTGCCGGCGTCTACAAGCGGCTGGTGCTGGACGGTGCGCGCCTGACCGGTGCGGTGCTGTACGGCGACGTCGCTGACGGCCCCTGGTATTTCGACCTGATTCAGCGCGGCGCCGACGTCTCGGCGCTGCGCGATCGATTGTTGTTCGGTCCCGCGCTATGCGAGGCGCAGGCCGCCTGAAGAAAGAAGACGCCCCATGTTCATGCCGATCATCCCGCAAGCGGTCCGCACCACCTGTCCCTATTGCGGCGTCGGCTGCGGCGTCAAGGCCACGCCGTTGGAGGGCGGCGGCGCGCTGATCGAAGGCGATGGCGAGCACGCGGCCAATGCGGGGCGCCTGTGCGTCAAGGGTTCTGCCCTGGGCGAGACGCTCAGCCTGGACGGACGCCTGCTATATCCGCAGCTGCGCCGCGACGGTGCTTTGGAACGCGCCGGCTGGGATGAGGCGCTGGACACGGTGGCCGCCGGCTTCGCGCGCATCATCGCCGAACATGGGCCGGACGCGGTGGCGCTGTACGTCTCGGGCCAGATCCTGACCGAGGACTACTACGTCGCCAACAAGTTCATGAAGGGCTACGTCGGCAGCGCCAACATCGACACCAATTCGCGCCTGTGCATGTCGTCCGCCGTGGCCGGCCACAAGCGCGCCTTCGGCGAAGACGTGGTGCCGGGCTGCTACGAAGACTTCGAGCTGGCCGATGCGATCGTGCTGGTCGGCTCGAACGCGGCCTGGTGCCATCCGACGCTGTTCCAGCGTATCGCCAAAGCCAAGGAGGCGCGGCCCGAGCTGCGCATCGTGGTGCTCGACCCGCGCCGCACCGCGACCTGCGAACTGGCCGACCTGCACCTGCCGTTGAAACCCGGCAGCGACGTGCGCCTGTTCAACGGGCTGCTGGCTTACCTGGCCGATGCCGGCGTTGCGGATCGCGCCTTCATCGACGCCCACACGAATGGGTTCGACGCGGCGCTGGAGGGTGCCCGTGCCGGCGGCGACGTCGATGAAGTAGCGCGCGCCTGCGGCGTCGACCCCGGCCAGATGCGCGCATTCTATGACCTGTTCGCGCGCACCGAAAAAATCGTCACCGCGTTCTCGATGGGCGTGAACCAGTCCACCAGCGGCACCGACAAGGTCAACGCCATCATCAACTGCCACCTGCTGACCGGCCGCATCGGCAAGCCGGGCATGGGCCCGTTCTCGCTGACCGGCCAGCCGAACGCGATGGGCGGGCGCGAAGTGGGCGGCCTGGCCAATATGCTGGCCAGCCACCTGGACCTCGACAATCCGCGTCACCGCGAGGCCGTGCGCAGCTTCTGGAGCGCGCCGCGCATGGCCGACCAGCCGGGCCTGAAGGCGGTCGACCTGTTCCGCGCGATCGAGGCGGGCACGGTGAAGGCGGTGTGGATCATGGCCACCAATCCGGTGGTCAGCATGCCGGACGCCGACCAGGTGCGGCGCGCGCTGGCCGCCTGCGAACTGGTGGTGGTGTCCGACGTGAGCGCGCACGCCGACCTGGCGCCGTACGCGCACGTGTTGCTGCCGGCGCTGGCCTGGGGCGAGAAGGACGGCACGGTGACCAATTCCGAGCGCCGTATCTCGCGCCAGCGCGCCTTCCTGCCTGCGCCGGGCGAGGCGCGCGCCGACTGGCAGGCGCTGTGCGGCGTGGCGGGGCGCATGGGCCATGCCGGCTTCGACTACACGGGCGCGCACGAGATCTTCGACGAGCATGCGCGCCTGTCGGCCTGGCGCAATGCAGAAGACGATTGTCATCGGCTGTTCCGGCTCGATGCGCTGATCGGCATGGACCGCGCCGCCTACGATGCGCTGGCGCCGATGCAGTGGCCGGTGCTGGCGCAGGGCGCAGGCACAGCGCGCCTGTTCGGCGACGGCCGCTTCTCCCACCCGGACGGCAAGGCGCGCTTCATCGCCAGCGCGCCGCGCCTGCCCGCGCACGCGCCCGGCGGCGAGTATCCGCTGGTCCTGAACACCGGCCGCCTGCGCGACCAGTGGCACACCATGACGCGCACCGGCAAGTCGCCACGTCTGGCCGGCCACGCGCCAGAACCGTTCGTCGACCTGCATCCGCACGACGCCCTGCTGGCCGGTGTGCGCGAGGGCGAGCTGGCGCGCGTGACGTCGCGCTGGGGCGCGATGGTGGCGCGCGTGGCGCACGGCGGCGGCATCGCGCGCGGCGCGGCCTTCGTGCCGATCCACTGGAACGGCGCCAATGCGTCGGACGCGCGCGTCGGCGCGTTGGTCAATCCTGAAGTCGACCCGGTTTCGGGCGAGCCGGAATTCAAGCACACGCCGGTGCGGGTGGAGCCGTTCGGCGTGGCCTGGTACGGCTTCGTGTTGAGCCGCGAGGATCTGGACATGGGACGGGTTGCGCACTGGACCCGGGTGCGCGGCAGCGGTTTCGTGCGCTATGAGCTGGGCGGGCGCGAGCCGATGACGTTCGAAGCGGCGCGCGCACTGCTGGGGGCGGACGAGGACAGCGACTGGATCGAATACCAGGACCGCTCGGAAGGGATGTTGCGCGCGGCGCTGCTGGTGGAGGGACGGTTGCAGGCTTGCCTGTTCGTGGCGCGCCGGCCGGACCTGCCGGCGCGCGCCTGGCTGGGCGGACTGTTCGCGCAAGAGACGCTGGGCCCGCGCGAGCGCGCCACGCTGCTGGCAGGGCATCCCCCAGCGCAGGGCGCCGATCCGGGGCCGACCGTGTGCTCCTGCTTCGGCGTCGGGCGCAATACCATCTGCGCCGCGATCCGCGACAAGGAGCTCAAGACCACGCAGGACGTCACCGCCTGCCTGCGCGCGGGCGGCAATTGCGGCTCGTGCCTGCCGGAGATCAGGACGCTGCTGCTGAATGTGCGCAGCAGCGTCGCCGCCTGACAGTCCGGGACATCCCGTTTCCGTCAGGCGGTACGGCGCGGTCAGCGCAGGGTGCGCGCGAAGAACTCGTCGGTGCGGCTGTTGGCCAGCTGGGTCGCGGCTGCGTCGTGGTGGCTGCCGCCCGGACGCGCGAATGCATGGTCGCAGCCCGGATAGATGTGCACTTCGGCGTCGGCCTTGCCGGCCAGTGCCGCCTTGATCTGCTCCTGGGCATCCGGCTTGATGTAGGCGTCGTCGCCGGCCAGGTGGACCAGGATCGGCGCGCCGATGTCGTTGGCTTCCGACAGGTACTGGTCGATGCCGCCGCCATAATAAGCGGCGAAGGCGTCGCCATCGGTGCGCGTCGCGCTCAGCCAGGTCATCAGGCCGCCCAGGCAGTAGCCGGTGACGCCGACCTTGCCGCTGGCGCCTTCCAGCGTGCGTGCGGCGCTGATGGTGGCGGCGATGTCGCGCACGCCGTGGTCGAAGTCATAGCTCTTGTACAGTTCGAAGGCCTTGGCCACATCGGCCTCGTTGCCTTCCCACAGCTGCACGCCCGGCGCATTACGCCAGAACAGGTCCGGCGCCACCGCGATATAGCCCTTGGCGGCATAGCCGTCGGCGATGCTGCGGATGCCTTCGTTCACGCCAAAGATTTCTTGCAGAACAATGATGACGGGATAGGTGCCGACGACGTCGGGACGGGCCACGTAACAGTCGAAGCTGCCTTCGGCGGTGGAGATGACGAGTTTTTCGGACATGGTGTTCCTTTGTTGGAGGTTGAGATGCCAGCCGGCAAAGATGAATGAGGCCGGCCGAAGCCCTCCTATGATAAGGCCAGTGGCGTTGTCCTGCATGCTGATCGGTCGCAGGGACAGTCCGGCTGGCCGTGCGCGACGCCGCTTGCCTTATCGCGCAGTTTTCAAATTAAAACGTTCCCATAAATCTCCTGCTTATAGGAATTTATGTCGCATTCAGTCCAATTGAATTCATCATTTGAGCGTGCGCAGACGTTTGAATGCCGTAGTTCTTAATATGAGTTCAACGGAATGGACTTCATGGTATCTCCGCGTCGTGAAAAACATTCGCGCAATTCCCGCCTCGGTGTTGTTGGTAATAGGAAATTGCCGAACCGCTCAGTAGATCATGTCGGTCAGTTTTTCCGAATGATCGGCGAATAAAATATCACACGGAATATTCATTAACGGTGCACTTTCCCGCAGTGTCAAGACTCGGCGACTGGTTTTCGTCGGATGGCATGCGCTCAATCCGCATAGTATTAATAGATCAATATATTCAATGTATGTTCATGGATGGTTGGTGTCGACATGAAAATGAATGATCCATTAGGCAGAACCTTGAATTCCGAAAAACTGATCGACGCCATGGCGCTGCCTGCGCCCATGGAATCCGCCGCGGGCAAGGCCAGGAATCTGCGGATCAGCCTCAAGCAATGGAAGATGTTCAATGCGGTGATCGACTTCGACGGCTTTTTCGGCGCGGCGGACAGCCTGCACGTCACCCAGTCGACCATCAGCCATGCCGTCACCAAGCTGCAGGAGCAACTGGGCGTGCCGCTGCTCGAGCTCAAAGGCCGCAAGGCCCACATCACCGAGGAAGGCAAGATCCTGCTGGAACGCTCGCGCGACCTGGTGCGGCATGCGATCGAACTGGAAGAGCTGGCCGACCACCTGCGCCAGGGCTGGGGCCCCGAGATCCGGCTGGCGGTCGACCCCAGCTTCCCGGCCGACCTGCTGACGCTGGCGCTGCGCAAGACCTCGGCGCTGGCGCGCGGCATCCGGCTGCGGGTCAAGGAAGCCACGCCCGAGCAGGCCACCCAGGCCCTGCGCGACAACACGGTCGACATGGCGATCAGCACCCGTATGGCATTCGGCTTCGTCGGCGACGAACTGATCGAGATCGAGCATGTGGCGGTGGCGCATCCCGACAACCCCCTGTTCGGCCTGCGCCGCGAACTGACCCTGCATGACCTGAATACCCAATGCCAACTGGTGATTTCCGACGCCAACGATTACTTCCCGGCCGACGCCGCCAGCCATCCGGCGCGCCATGCGCGCTCCTGGAGCGTGAGCAGTCTCGAGCGCGCCATCAGCGTGCTCGGCCAGGGCGTCGGCTATGCCTGGCTGCCGCGCCACCAGGTGCAGCAACAGATCGACGGCAAGGGACTGCGCGTTCTCCCGGTCGCTGGCGGCTGCAGTTACCGCACGCCCCTGTATCTCAACTTCGGCCGGCCGTCGCCTGCGGACTCGGCGGCGCGCGGGTTTGCCGAGGCGCTGCGCTCCTGCAGCGAACGCTTTGCCCAGCCGCATGCGTGAGCCGGCGCCATGAACCGATATCTGCAACACTTGCGCAAGAAGGGCAGGGACGGCGGCGGCTTGTCCGACTCCTTTTTTCACTACGCCGAGATACTGAGGAACGGCTGGCTGATCGCGGGCGTGGCGGCGCTGGTGACGGCGCTCGGCATCGTCTACGCGCTGATCCAGACGCCGATGTACGAAGCAAACATCCTGATCCAGATCAAGCGCAACGCGCCGCCCTCGGGCGAGTTCCAGGTCGACGTGCCGGCCGCCACCGAAGTGGAAATCCTGCGCTCGCGCTCGATCCTGACCCGGGTGGTCAGTTCGCTGCGGCTCGACATGAGCGTGGAACCGAAACGCTTTCCCGTGGTCGGCGCCTGCATCGCCGGGCAGAACCGCAACATCTCGACCCCGGGCCTGTTCGGCCAGGGCGGCTACGTCTGGGGCGCGGACAATGTGCAGGTGGCTTCGTTCGAGGTGCCCAAGGCCATGCTGCAGCGGCCGTTCGTCTTGAGCGTCACCGGGCGCGACGCGTTCACCCTTGGCCAGGAGGAGCTCGGCGTGCGATTGACAGGGCGGGTCGGCCAGGTGGCGCAAGTCTCGACCCGCTATGGACCGATTGTGCTGCTGGTGTCGGCCGTCCACGCACGGCCGGGCGCGCAGTTCGTGATCACGCGCAGCTCCACCTTCCAGGTGGTCGAACAGCTGCAGCGCTCGCTGACGATTTCCGAACGCGGCAAGCAGTCGAACGTGATCGGGGTGTCGCTGCGCGGCTCCAGGCCGGAGCTGATCAGCGCCATCCTGAATGCGGTCGGCAAGGAATACATACAGCAGCAGGTGGCGCAAAAGACGTTTGACGCCAAGAACCAGCTGCAGTTCTACGACCAGCAGGTGGCGGAATCGAAGCAGCGCCTGCAGAAGCTCGATGCGCGCCTGAACGAGGTGCTGCGCCTGCACGGCACCTCCGACCTGGGCGAGGAAACCCGTTTGCTGGCGCAGCAGGCAGTGGCGCTGCAGGCCAAGCTGGCCGAACGCGAGCAGAGAAGGGTGGAGCTGTCGAGCCGCTTCGCCGAGCTGCACCCGGAAGTGGTGACCGTCAACCGCCACATCGCCGAACTGCACCGCGACCTGGAAGCGATCGAGGCCAAGCGCAAGACCATCGCCTCGGCCCAGCAGGAGATCGTGATCGTCAACCGCGACAAGCAGATCAACAACGAAATGAACATCGCGCTGCTCAATGCGCGCCACAAGCTCGATGCGCTGGCGCTGTCGAACAACGTCAACGTGCGCCTGGTGGACCAGGCCGAGGTGCCGACCCAGGCGGTGACGATGGGCTTGACGACCCGGATCATCATGGCCGTCTTCCTCGGCTTGCTGCTGGGCGTCGCCGCGTCGATGTTGAAGAACGCCATCGTCGGACGCCATCAAGGCGCACGCGAATTCGACAGCGTGCGGCGCTTGATGGCGGGCGCCGGACTCACCGAATCCGGCGACGATGGGCGAGAGAAAAAATCCACGGAAAGCTGACCGCGGCCGTAATGGTTTCGGCTTGCCGTTTCACGCGCCTCAAACGGCGCTGCATTATTTCTCTCTTTATACCGTCCTTATTCATATTCCCGATTGGCCTGCATATTGCAGGCATTTTTTTTTGGACGAGAATATTTTCTTGAATGAACCGATTATAAAAAGGCATGTGACATCGCTGGCTTGCCCAATACCGATCGAATTTTCCCACCTTTTTACTTCAGCGATTTTGCTAAAGTAGTTGTGCATGGGCGATTTAACCATTGGAGCTTGTCATGGCGGTTGAGGGCGTGATTTACCGTGGGTATGAATTCGCATTTTCAAGGTGGTTTCCATCGGATCTTCTGGAAACATTTTCAATTGCACTGCTGGTCAGCCTGGCCGTCTGTTATCTGAATATCGCCACCGAACGCTGGCACGGACGCTTTTCGTTCGATGTCGATGTCCGCGGCATCCAGAAAGTGCACAAGATGCTGGTGCCGCGCACCGGCGGCATCGCCTTGCTGTGCGGCGTGCTCGCGGTCGCCCTGTTCGGCAGTTTCAACGACTACCCGGACGCCGTGCGCGACGAAACCCGGCTGATCATCCTCAAGTTCGTGCTGGCGGCCACGCCCGCTTTCCTGGCCGGGATCATCGAAGACCTGACCAAGCGGGTGTCGGTGCGAACGCGCCTGTGCTCGGTGTTCGTCAGCGCGGTGCTGGCCGCCTGGCTGCTGGGCGCGCACCTGCCGCGGCTCGACGTCTGGGTGCTCGACGGCGTGCTCGGCTGGGTGCCGCTGTCGCTGGCAGTGACCGCCTTCGCCGTGGTCGGGGTCACAAATTCGATCAATATCGTCGACGGTTTCCATGGCGTGGCCGGGGGCACCGTGTTCGTGATGCTGGCCGGCGCCGCGTTCCTGGCATGGCAGGGCGGCGACCTGCTGGTGGCGCAGCTGGCGTTGGCCGGGATGGGCGCCACGGTCGGCTTCCTGCTGCTCAATTACCCGACCGGGCGCCTGTTCATGGGTGACGGCGGCGCCTATTTCATCGGTTTCTGGGCCGCCGAGATCGCGGTGCTCACCATCGTGCGCAATCCCGGGATCAATGCCTGGCAGATCCTGGCGATCTACGCCTATCCGGTGATCGAAGTGCTGTTCAGCATGTATCGCCGCAAGCTGCTGCGCAGTGCGCTGGTCGGCGCCCCGGACCGTCTGCACCTGCATTCGCTGTTCTATCGCCGCATCGCCTGCCACCGCATCAGCGCCGACAGGTATCCCTGGATGCGCAATGCCGGCGTCGCCTGTTTCGTCACCGGCTGGCTCGCGATCGCTACCACCAGCGCCATCCTGGTCGGCGGCAGCACGGTCATGGCGGTGCTGCTGGTGCTGGTCCAGGTCGTGGCCTACGTGGCGGTGTACATGCGGCTGGTGCGCGGGCACTGGGGACGCTGCCGCAATCCGGCGGTGATCCTCGGCCTGCGGCCGCAAACCCGGAGCAGGGCGATCTGACCGAGCCCTGTTCCGGCTGGAGTTGTTGGTCCGAAGCGCAAACCTGACAGGAAGAAATTCATGACCAAATTTGAATGGATTCAATCAAACCTGCGAAGCAATCCGAAAACATGGCTGGTGACGGGGTGCGCCGGCTTCATCGGTTCCAACCTGCTCGAGGCCTTGCTGCGCCTGGATCAGACAGTGGTCGGGCTGGACAACCTGTCGACCGGTTACGCCCACAACCTCGATCAAGTGCGCGCCCAGGTCAGCGAAAGCCAGTGGCGGCGCTTTCGTTTCATCCGCGGCGACGTGCGCGATGCCGGCGCCTGCCGGGACGCGGTGGCCGGGGTCGACAACGTCCTGCACCAGGCCGCCCTCGGCTCGGTGCCGCGCTCGATCCAGGATCCGGTCGTGAGCAACGACTCCAACGTCAACGGCTTCCTCAACATGCTGGTCGCGGCGCGCGATGCGCGGGTTGCGTCATTCGTGTACGCGGCATCGAGTTCGACCTATGGCGACCATCCGGCCCTGCCCAAGGTGGAACCGAACATCGGCCGGCCGCTGTCGCCGTATGCCGTGACCAAGTACGTCAACGAGCTGTATGCCGACGTGTTCGCGCGCTGCTATGGCTTCCGCGCCACCGGCCTGCGTTATTTCAACGTCTTCGGCAAGCGCCAGGATCCGAATGGCGGCTATGCGGCGGTGATCCCGAAATGGATCGCGGCGATGATCGAGGACAAGCCGGTGATCATCAATGGCGACGGCAATACCAGCCGCGATTTCTGCTACGTCGACAATGCGGTGCAGGCCAACCTGCTGGCCGCGACGGTGTCGCGCGAGGAGGGTAGGGAGACCGGCAGCGAGATCTACAACGTGGCCGTCAGCGATGCCACCACGCTGAACGGCTTGTTCGAATACCTGAAGCAGATCCTGGAAGCGAACGGCGTCGACGTCAGCCGCAACCCGGTGTACACCGCGTTCCGGCCCGGCGACGTGCGCCACTCGCAGGCCGACATCGGCAAGGCCCGCCGCCAGCTGGGCTACGCGCCCGGCTACCGCCTGTATGACGGCCTCAGGGTCACCGTGCCCTGGTACATCGACAGGATGCGCCAGGCAGCGCCGGCGCAGGCCATGCACGACCGCGCTACCGCAGCCGATTACCTGCCGGTCGACGCCGGGCTGCTTGCCGCGCGCGGGTCCGTGTCGAGCAATGCGTGAAGCGAGCGCATGGTGACTCGGCAATGGCGGCCCAAGGGGTTGATGTGAATCCGCTGAACGCTCTGGGCGCGCGATTCAGGGTCGCCGATCCGCAGCACGCGGCCATCTTCAGGGGCATGCTGACGGTCGTGCTGTTCACCTTGCTCGGCAAGATGATGAGCGCGGCCAAGGAAATGGCGGTGGCCTGGCGCTATGGCCTGGCGGCCGAGGTCGATGCCTATGGGTTCATCTACAACCTGCTGTCGTGGCCGATCGGCATCTGGACCAGCGTGCTCACCGCCGCCCTGGTGCCGCTGGCGGCGCGCATGCGCACGCTCGAGCCAGGCGCTATCCCGCGCTTTCGCGCTGAGCTGTTCGGATTCGCCTTGCTGGCGGGGCTGGTGCTGGCGGTGCTGGCCTGGCTCGGCATGCACGCCATGCTGGTCACGGGCAAGAGCGGCTTGCCGCCGCAGTCGGCGCAGCTGGCGCTGGCCGCGCTGCCAGGACTGGTCCTGTTGCTGCCGCTGGGTTTGCTGATTGCGCTGCAGTCGGCCTGGATGCTGTCTGCCAGCCGCCATGTGAACACGCTGCTCGATTGCGTGCCGACCATTTTCATCGCCGCCGCGGTGCTGGCGTTCGCCAATCCCGGCATCGGGCCGCTGGTCTGGGGCACCGTGGTCGGCGGCGCCTTCCACCTGCTGGCGCTGCTGGTGGCGACGGCGCGCCGCAACGAAGTGGAGGCGCCCGCGTTCACACGCGCGGCGCCCGAATGGCGCCCGTTCTGGCAGGGCTTCGGCATCATGCTGGCCGGCCAGGCCTTGATGAGCTTCACCGTGATCATCGACCAGTTCTACGCGGTGCGGCTCGGCACCGGCTCGGTCGCCACGCTCGGCTACGCCAACCGCGTGTTGTCGCTGATCCTGAGCCTGGCGGCGATCGCGGTGTCGCGCGCCACGCTGCCGGTGTTCTCGCGCTCCAAGGCCGATCGCGACGGCAGCGTGTACGGGGTGGCTGCCCATTGGGCGCGCCTGATGTTCATGGCCGGCATCGCGGCGATGCTGGCCGGCTACGTACTGGCGCCCGCCATCATCCGCCTGCTGTTCGAGCGCGGCCAGTTCAGCGCCGACGACACCCGCATCGTGGCCGAGGTGCTGCGCTACGGCTTGCCGCAACTGCCGTTCTATTTCTCGTCGATGGTGCTGGTGAGCTATGCGCTGAGCCAGCGGAGGTACGGACTGATCTTCTGGTCCGGCATCCTCGGCTGCATCGGCAAGGTGGCCGGCAACATCGCCCTGGTGCCGCTGCTCGGCATCAACGGCATCGCCCTCGCGACCATGTTCGTGTATGGGCTGAATGCTTCCTTCTTCTGGCTGGTCCTGCGCGCTGGGCGGCGGCAGTGACCCGTCAGTGAGCTGATTTTTCATGTGAGGCGTGTCAATTGAAGATCCTGCTGTTCACCAATAGCCTGGCCGGGGGCGGCGCCGAGAGAACGGCTGCGACGCTGGCCAATTTCTGGGCGCGGCGCGGCTGGGACGTCACGCTCGTCACCCTGCAGTCGCGCGCCGACGACTTCCACGTGCTCGATGTCCAGGTGCGGCGGATCTGCCTGGAGCTGGCGGGCAACAGCAGCAATCTCCTGCACGCCGTGCTGCAGAACGCACGCCGGGTGCGCGCGCTGCGGGCGGTCCTGGCGCGGCTGCGGCCCGCCGTCGCCTTGTCGCTGATGAGTACGCCAAACGTCTTGCTGGCGCTGGCGGCGCGCGGCCTGCCGCACCTGGTCACGGTCGGCTCCGAACGCGATTACCCGCCGCATGCCCCGCTCGGCGTCATCTGGACCCGGCTGCGCCGGACGATGTACGGCCGGCTTGGCGCGATGGTGGCCCTGACCCGGGAATGCGCGCGCTGGATCGAGCACAATTCGTCGGCGCGGCGGGTGGCGGTGATCCCGAACGCCACGGTCTGGCCCTTGCCCGACCATCCGCCGCGCATCAGCCCGGATGCGCTGCCGCTGGCCGGGCGCAATGTCTTGCTGGCGGTGGGCCGCCTGGATGCGGTGAAAGGCTACACGCTGCTGGTGCGCGCCTTTTCCCAGCTCGCCAGAGAGCACGCCGACTGGAGCCTGGTGATCCTGGGAGAAGGGCCGGAGCGTGCTTCGCTGGAAGCGATGGTGCGCCAGTGCGGACTGTCCGAACGGGTGCTCATGCCGGGCATCGCCGGCAATGTCGGCGCGTGGTATGCGCGTGCCGACCTGTACGTGATGACCTCGCACTCGGAGGGGTTCCCGAACACATTGGCCGAGGCGCTGACGCATGGGCTGGCGGCGGTCAGCTTCGATTGCGACACCGGCCCGCGCGACATCATCCGGCATGAGGTCGACGGCTTGCTGCTGCCTCCCGGCGATCCGGTGGCGCTGGCGGCGGCGCTCGGCCGCCTGATGGCAGACGCGCCGCTGCGCCAGGCCTTCGGCGCCAGGGCGCGCGATGCCAGGAGACGCTTTTCGATCGAACAGGTGGCCGCCAGGTGGGAAGCGCTGTTCGACGAGCTGGCGGCCAGCCCGGCCAGGGCGAACGCGCTGGGCAAGGCGTCGATGGCGGACAGGTGAAGCATGGGGTCGACGACGTCCGCTCATCCGGGAAGCTTTAAGCCGCAGGCGAGCGCTGCTGCGACGTCGGCGCGCGGCGCGCGCTTGCTGGTCTGGTACCAGACCCTGTTGCTGGGCGGGGCGCTGGGTGCGATTTACCTGAACCTGCCGATTTATCTGTACGTGTTGAATGCGGCTTTGCTTCCCAAATACATTTTCTTTGCGGTGTTCTTGTTGATTGCGCCGCTGATGGCCTGGCATTACCGGGCGTTCGGCAATTACCTGATGACGCCTTTCGTGGCATGGGCGTCGATGTTCCTGTTATTGAATCTCATCCACATGATGGGTTTCAACGCCAGCGGCGAATTGGCGGGCGTGAACTTGTCCGATAACGTCGGGGAGGCACGGCAATCGCTGGTGTCAACGCGCGCGCAATATGTGCTGTTCGCCATCTTTCTCGGATTCGCGATCTATTTGTCGGCCCGGAAAACCTATCTTTACGTATTTACGATCCTGATGATCGCGTTGCCGTGCGCCGTCATGGTCGATTTCTTCAACCCGGGGCAATGGTATGCCGTCGATACCAATGGCGCGGTACTCGGACGCGCCGCGGCGATGTTCATCAATCCCACCATGGCCGGCGAGGCGATCCTGCACGTGTTCCTGCTTGGCTGCGCAGTCACCGCGATGCGCTACCGGTTGCCGCTGTTCCTGTTGTCCGGGGGTGCGGTGCTCACGACATTCTCGCGTTCCTCGATCATCGCCTGGGGTTTGCTGCTGTTTATTCTGGTGGTGAAGAAAGTATTGCCCCGGTCTTCCCTGATTACCGCGGGGGTTGTATTGGCAATAGCGCTGGCATTCGTCGGCCATTTCGAAAGTTATCTCCATTCGCGCCAGGAATTCGAAGACGCCTCGAACAATCTTCTGGCTCGTCTCAATTTCTTCTTCAGTTTTACGTTCGATGATGACAGCTCGGAGGAACGCGCCGATGTCATTCGCGCCAGCTGGGAAATGTTTTTACAAAACCCGATTTTTGGTGCCGGTGCGGGAGCAACCCTGTTCTGGTCGCACCGCGGCAGCACCCATAACCAGCTGCTGTTGCTGGCCGCCGAATACGGCTTGTTCGGGATTGGCGCGTGGCTCTGGCTGGTGGTGATTTTGTGGAAGGGGAATTTTTTCGAAGAGCGCGGCTTGCAAATCGCGATGGTCTTCCTGTTCGTGTTCATGACGCTGTTCACGCACCTGATGTTCGATTCCGCAACCTACTGGCTGGCCACTTTCGCCTTGATTTCAACTAGGCACAGGAAGGGGCCGATTCCATGGACCGATGGCCCGCCGCGCGGGCAAGCCTGAACAACGCAACTTCAACGGAGCCGTATTCGGTGCGACTTCATGACTAGTGCAAAATTTGTGATCTCCCTCGACTTCGAGCTGTTCTGGGGAGTCAGCAATACGCAGACGGTTGCCAGTTATGGCCGCAACGTGCTGGGCGAATGGCAGGCGATCCCGCGGCTGCTGGCGCTGTTCGACCGCCACCGGCTCAGGGTGACCTGGGCCACCGTCGGGATGATCATGTGCCGCAACTACAAGCATTGGCGCGAAGTGCGGCCGTCCGTCCTGCCGGCCTACGCGCGACCCGGCGTCTCGCCGTATGCCCTGGACAGCCTGGTCAAGGAGCATGACAAGCTGTTCTTCGCCCGGCCGCTGGTCGAGCGCATCCTGGCCACCGACGGCCAGGAACTCGCCTCGCACACCTACAGCCACTTCTATTGCAACGAAGCGGGCGCCACGCCCGCCCACTTCGCCGCCGACCTGGCCTGCGCCCAGTCGATGGCCGGGGAGATGGGCGCCAGCCTGCGCAGCCTGGTACTGCCGCGCAACCAGATCGTCGGCGACTTTTTGTCGGTGTTGCCGGAGGCCGGCATCAAGGTGTACCGGGGTAACGCCGAGCACTGGCTGTACCGCAACGGCGACGCCGTAATCGGCGGCATCGCCGGCCGCATCGCCCGCTTTGCCGACGCCTGCCTGCCCCTGAGCGGCGCGCGCGCCGTGCGCGAACGCCGGCACGGCGCGCTGGTGAACCTGCCGGCCAGCCTGTTCCTGTATCCATGGACGGCGCGGCGGCGCCCGCTGATGGCGCTGTGCGTGCGCCGGCTCAAGCGCGAGATGACGTCGGCGGCCCGTTCCGGCGGCGTGTTCCACCTGTGGTGGCATCCGCACAATTTCGGCGCCAACCTCGAACAGAACCTGGCCCTGCTCGACGGCGTGCTGGGGCACTACCACGTGCTGGCCGACACCTACGGCATGCAGAGCCGCAGCATGGGCGACTTCGCCGCGCCGCCGGCCGCATCCATCCACCGTGCGCAGGGACGGGATCCGCAATGACACGCCCGATGAAGCGCCATATCCTGCACGTGATCACCGGTCTGGCGGTCGGCGGGGCGGAAAACGCGCTCTACCGCCTGATCCTGGCGTTTCGCGGCAGCCAGTACCAGCACACGGTGATCGCGCTGACGCCCGGCGGCGGCATGTACGCGCGTTTCGCCGAGGCCGGCATCAAGCTGATCGTGCTCGACCTGCGCCGTTCGCCGCTGTCGCACGCCCTGCAGCTGGTGCGCCTGGTGCGCACGCTGCGCCCGGACATCGTCCAGACCTGGCTGTACCACGCCGACTTCCTGGGCGGACTGGCGGCGCGCATCGCCGGCAACCGCAACGTGATCTGGGGCATCCGCACCACCGATGTCGACGGCGGCTGCGCGCGCGCCACCTCCTTCATCCGCCAGCTGTGCGCGACGCTGTCGCGCTGGGTGCCGCACACCATCGTCTGCGTGGCCGAGGCGGCGCGGCGCTCGCATTCGCTGGCCGGCTACGACGCGGCGCGCATGGTGGTGGTGGGCAATGGATTCGACCTGTCGCTGCTGACCCCGCACCGCTCGCAGCGCAGCAGCCTGCGCCGCCAGTTCGGCTTCGCGGCCGACGACATCGTGCTCGGCACGCTGGGCCGCTTCAACCTCGACAAGGACCACGCCAACTTCGTGGCCGCGGCCGGCAAGCTGGCGGCGCGCCATGAGCGCCTGCGCTTCCTGATGGTCGGCAAGAACCTGGACGCCGACAACGCCGACCTGATGCGCTGGATCGCGGCCACCGGCCATGCCGGGCGCTTCGTGCTGCTGGGCGAACGCGCCGACGTGGCGGTGTGCCTGGCGGCGATGGACATCTTCTGCCTGTCGTCGCGCACCGAAGCGTTTCCGAACGCGGTGGGCGAGGCGATGGCGATGGGGCTGCCGTGCGTCGCCACCGACGTCGGCGACGTCGCCGTCCTGATGGCCGACACCGGCGTGCTGGTGCCGAAGGCCGATCCCGATGCGCTGGCGCGCGGTGTGACCGGATTGATGGTGCTCGGCGCCGACTACCGCGCCCAGCTGGGACAACGGGCGCGCGAACGCATCCGCGCCATGTTCGACATGCGCCACGTGCGCGAGCGCTTCGAGCGCATTTACGAAAACGTCATCGCGAGAGGGGAATTCTGATGTGCGGACTGAGTGGATTTCTGGCGGCGGCGCCGCTGCACGAGCGTGGCAAACAGCAGGCCCTGGTCAGGCGCATGACCGACACCATCAGCCACCGTGGCCCGGACGACGCCGGCTACTGGTGCGACGTCGAACGCGGCGTCGCGCTCGGCCATCGCCGGCTGTCGATCCTCGACCTGTCGCCGGCCGGCCACCAGCCGATGCATTCGCCGTCCGGGCGCTACGTGATGGTATTCAACGGCGAGATCTACAACCACCTGCAGATGCGGCGCCAGCTCGAGTCCGGCGCCCGCGCGCCGGACTGGCGCGGCCGCTCCGACACCGAGACGCT
The DNA here is from genome assembly GCF_030411955.1 of Massilia sp. YIM B02443. Taxonomy (GTDB): domain Bacteria; phylum Pseudomonadota; class Gammaproteobacteria; order Burkholderiales; family Burkholderiaceae_D; genus Telluria. The sequence goes on along the minus strand of NZ_JASNRA010000002.1, from coordinate 252,029 downwards.
GCTGGCCGGTTTCGACGCCTGGGGCATCCAGGAGACGGTCGAGCGCGCCGTCGGCATGTTCGCCTTCGCGGTATGGGACCGGCACGCCGGCGTCCTGACGCTGGGGCGCGACCGGATCGGCGAAAAGCCGCTGTACTACGGCTGGCAGGGACGCGGCGCCAACGCCGCTTTCCTGTTCGGATCGGAACTCAAGGCCCTGCGCGCGCACCCGGCGTTCGAGGGTCGCATCGACCGCGATGCCCTGTGCCTGCAGCTGCGCTACAGCTATATCCCGGCGCCGTATTCGATCTACCGCGGCATCGCCAAGCTGGCGCCGGGCAGCCTGCTCACCGTGTCGGCGCAGGCGCGCGAGCCGCGCTTGACCACCTACTGGTCGGGCGCGCGCCAGGCCGTGGCCGGCGCGGCGGCGCCGTTCGCCGGCAGCGCGGCGCAGGCGGTCGACACCCTGGAAGGCTTGCTGCGCCAGGCCGTGCAGGACCAGATGATCGCCGATGTCCCGCTTGGCGCCTTCCTGTCGGGCGGGGTCGATTCGTCGACCGTGGTGGCGCTGATGCAGGCGCAGTCGGCGCGCCCGGTCAAGACCTTCTCGATCGGTTTTCATGAAGAAGGCTACAACGAAGCCGAATATGCCAAGGCGGTCGCGGCCCACCTGGGCACCGAGCATACCGAGCTGTACGTGCAGGCCGAGGGGGCGCGCGCGCTGATCCCGCGCCTGCAGTCGGTGTATGACGAGCCGTTTTCGGATTCGTCCCAGCTGCCGACCATCCTGGTGTCGCAGCTGGCGCGCCAGCACGTCACCGTGTCGCTGTCGGGCGACGCCGGCGACGAGCTGTTCTGTGGCTACAACCGCTACCAGTTCGCGGCCAGACTCTGGAAAACCGTGGATGCCGCGCCGCTGCCGCTGCGCCGGCTGGCGGCCAGGGGCATTGCCCGGGTGCCGGTCGAGACCTGGAACCGGCTGGCGCGCAGGACGGCGCGCTTCCTGCCGCAATCGCTGCGCTTCGCCAACACCGGCGACAAGCTGCACAAGGGCGCCCAGGTGCTGTCCAACGCCACCCTCGACCAGCTGTACCTGGGCCTGGTGTCGCACTGGGAAGACCCGGCCGCGCTGGTGATCGGCGCGCGCGAGGCGCCGACCCTGCTGCGCGGTGATACGCCGGCCTTGCCGGGCCTGGACGGCATCCAGCGCATGATGGCGCTCGACCTGCTCACCTATCTGCCGGACGACATCCTGGTCAAGGTCGACCGCGCGGCGATGAGCGTGTCGCTCGAGACGCGCATTCCCTTCCTCGACCACCGGGTGGTCGAGTTCGCCTGGCAGCTGCCGCAGTCGCTGAAGCTGCGCGATGGCGTCAGTAAATGGGCCTTGCGCCAGGTGCTCTACAAGTACGTGCCGCCGGCCCTGATCGAGCGGCCGAAGATGGGCTTCGGGGTGCCGATCGGCAACTGGCTGCGCGGACCGCTGCGCGAGTGGGCGCAAGACCTGCTGGACGAATCCCGCCTGCGCAGCGAAGGCTATTTCGACCCGATCCAATTGCGCCAGAAGTGGCACGAACACCTGTCCGGCCAGCGCAATTGGCAATACCACTTGTGGGACGTGCTGATGTTCCAGTCCTGGCTCGAACAGCAATCGACCGGCGCCCCTGGCCAGCGCGAGCCGGCGGCGCTGGCCTCCTGTTATCCCAGCTGACAGCGCAGCAAGCTGCGCAGCAATCTGCGTCTTGAACACCGCACCGGACGCCTGGCATGGCGACCGCGCGGCAAGGCGCCGCCGTCGGCGCGGACAGCTGCCGGATGACGCACACGATCGGAGCGAACCGCATGAAAGCGCATGAGCGTGAGACCAGCAACATGATCGAGGATGCAAGATGATGAACAAGAAAATCGTTATGTCGGTGAACACTGCATGGAATATTCACAATTTTCGTGCCGGGCTGGTCAAGGCGCTGATCCGGCAGGGCTATGACGTGATGGTGATGGCGCCCGAGGATGGCTACGCGCATCGCCTGGCCGCGCTCGGCTGTCGCTTCAAGATGCTGGCGATGGACAACAACGGCACCAGTCCGGGACGCGACCTGGCGCTGTTGATCAAGTACTGGCGCGTGCTGCAATCGGTGCGCCCGCTGGCCTACCTGGGCTACACCATCAAGCCGAACGTGTACGGATCGATCGCGGCGCACGGGCTCGAGATCCCGGTGATCAACAATATTGCGGGGCTGGGCGCAACCTTCATCAGGAACACACTGCTGACGAGCCTGGTCAAGCGCCTGTACCGGCTGTCGCTGCGCAAGTCGCGCCGGGTGTTCTTCCAGAACGTGGACGACCGCAACCTGTTCGTGCAGGAAGGCCTGGCCCAGCCCGGCGTGGCGGACGTGCTGCCCGGCTCGGGGATCGACCTGCAGCATTTCGTGCCGCTGGCGCCGGCGGGGAGCGGGCGCCCGTTCCGCTTCCTGCTGGTGTCGAGAATGCTCAGGGATAAAGGAGTCGAGGAATTCGCGGCCGCGGCGAAGATCGTGCGCCAGTACCTGCCCGCGGTCCAGTTTCAACTGCTGGGCCCGGTCGACACGAAGAATCCGAATTCGATTCCGCTGGCGCGCATCATGGACTGGGAAAGGAACGGCCTGGTCCAGTACCTGAAAGAGGCCGACGACGTCCGGCCCTACCTGGGCAACGCCGATTGCATCGTGCTGCCGTCCTACCGCGAGGGCGTGTCCCATTCGCTGCTGGAAGCGGCGGCGATGGCGCGCCCGATCATCGCCACCGACGTCGCCGGTTGCAGGGACGTGGTCGATCACCAGTCGAACGGCTTGCTGTGCAAGGTGCGCGACGCGGCCGACCTGGCGGAAAAGATGCTGGCCATGCTGCGCCTTTCGGACGAGCAGCGCCTGCGGATGGGGATGGCCGGCCGGGACAAGGTGATGGCGCAGTTCGACGAGAACATCGTGATCGCCAAGTACCTGAGCACCATCGGACAGCTCGAGGCGGCCGGCAGGGAGCGCTCGGTGCAGCGCGTGAAGACGACGGTGGACCGGCTGGAACGGGACTGATGCGCCATGCGGATGATGGTTGAGGCTCGTCGTGGAGAAACTATGGGAGTGACGCTGCTGACGGGAGCGGATGCGCTTGAACGTATCGGCACCGACGCCTTCCAGTCGAGGTGGCGGACGCTGTACGCGGCCTGCCCCTGGGTCACGGCGTGCCAGCATCCGGACTTCGTCCTCACCTGGTACCGCTGTTATCGCGCGCGCTACCTGCCGGTGGTGGTGTTCGACGAAGACGACGGCGGCGCCTTGTCCGGCCTGCTGACGCTGGCCCTGCACCGGGGCGGTCGAAAGCTGAGCGGGGCAGGAGACCACCAGGCCGAATACCAGGGCTGGATGCAGCGCCCGGACCGGGATGCGTCCTTTATCCTGGCGGCGATACGCGCGCTGCGCAGCGCGTATCCGGCTGCCGATCTGCAGCTGCGTTATCTGCCGCCCGGCATGCCGCTCGATGCGTTTCAAGCGGGAGGCAACGTTGGCGCGCCGTTTTCCCTGCACCGGTACCGGCGGCCGCTGATGAGGATCGAGGCGGCCGCCATGGCGCGCCAGCGCAATAAAAAGAATCACCGCCAGAATTTCAACCGGCTGGGACGGGGTGCGGCGGTGCGCTTCGAGCACGTGGTCGGGCACGGCGAATTCGTCGCCGCGTTCGACGAGATGTGCATGCAGTACGACTTCAGGCAGGCCGCACTGTATCGCAGCATGCCGTTCACCGACGACCCTGCAAAAAAGCCGTTCTATATCGGGCTGCACGAGAAAGGCATGCTGCACGTGTCGGTCTTGCGCGTGGGCGAGGCGATTGCCGCATCGCATATCGGATTGTTGACCCACGGGCGCGCGGTCCATCTGGGCATCAATACCCACGATCCGGCATGTGCCGCGCACTCGCCCGGCAATCTGCTGTTGGCGATGCTGGGCGTGCATCTGGCTGACGAACATATCCCGTGGCTCGATTTGACGCCGGGAGGAGACCGCTACAAGGAGCATTTTGCGACCGATCACGATGTCGTATTCGGGCTCACCGTGTATGCAAATCAAACGCGGCGCTGGCGCGATGAAACGGTCCTGGCGGCGACTGGCGTAGTGAAAGACAAGTTGCAGAACGCAGGTTATCGTCCGGACGCGATCATGGCCGCCATCCAGAAGCTGAAGCATCGGGGTGGAATGAAAGTCTTGTATGCGGCCTTGCGCCGCCGCGCGCCGGTTCAGGCAAAGCTATTCAGGCACGGCGGCATGGTTGCGTCTGGTCCGGAAAACGATCTGTCAATTTCCCGAAACAGATTGCACGATGTGATGAGATTCGACGCGCTTGGCGCATCGTTCGATTACCGCGAATTCCTGAGCGCCGCAATGCGGCGCATGGAAAGGTCGTGCGATGTATACAGCCATGTCCGGGACGGAAAACTGCAGATCTGTTGCTGGGCTCAGGCGGGTTTTCCTGGTGCCGAGATGGCAGACGCCGGCATGGACAGGGCGCCGGCAGCGGACGCCATCGTGCTGTCGAACCTGTACGTCCATCGCGACCTGGGAAAAGACGGCCTGATACGGGATTTCCTGCTCCAGATCGTGACCGATCTGCACGGGCGAAAATCCGATGTGAGCGTGTACTACCGCGGCGTCCTCGATGACGCCTTGCGCACGGTGATGGAGACCTGCGGTTTTAGCGAAGAAGCGCGTGCTTTAGCTTGCGGCCGCGCGCGCAACGGGATGGATGTCAACCGAGACCAGAAACATGAATACCCGTGATTTGGTTCAATCGAATGAAGAATCTGTTTCCTGCTATATGTACGAGATTCCTCCTTTTGTTGAGAAGGAACTCGTCCGTTCCTATGAAACCCTGCACGCGTCCCTGCCGTTCTTCAGGATATTCAGGTCGCTGCTTCACGCCAATTGCTATGTCGCGCGGCGCCCGGGCCATCCGCACACGATCCTGTTATTTACCTGCCAGGGCCGCAGCGTCGAGGTCCTGAACGAAATGATCGAGGTCGAGCAGGCCGAACTGGATCGCTTCGCGCGCTACGTTTTCAGCCGGTTCGCACGCATTGACGTCATCAGTTTCAAGGCAGTAAAAGCCGAGATCGGCGGCTTCGCTTTTCCAGTACAAAAACATGATTCGAAATCAACCTACGTCATCACACTGCCCGGCAAGCCGGAGGAATATACCGCGAGTATAGGAAAGTCGACGCGGGCCGGACTCAGGCATCAGATGAACAACGTGGTCAGGGATTTTCTGACGTTCAAATCCGAATTCTTTGTGAATGAAGATGTGGATGAGCAATATGTTCGCGACATCATTCGCTTCAGCGAACAAAAGCTCCATGCTCAGGGCGTCAACATCGCGCACGATATCGACCGTATCCTGGCGCTGGTCCGGGCTTGCGGGTTCGTCAATGTGTTCCTGATCGACGGCCGCATCTGCGCCGGCTCCATCAATTACCGTGTCGGGACCAGCTGTTTTGGCGAAGTGACCGGGTACGACCCAAGGTACGAAAAATACGGCTTGGGCAAGTTGTCGGTGCACCAGACGATTTGCGAAAGCATCCGGCGCGGCGCCAGGAAATTCTATCTCGGCGGCGGCGTATTCGATTTCAAGAAGCGCATGCTCGGCGTGCCGCTCTGTATGGATGAACTGACCATTTACCGCTCCTATCCCAGGATGCTGCGCAACCTGGACCGGGTGTTGACATCCGCGGCCAGCGGATACCTTGGCTACCTCAAGAACGTCCTGCACCGTCACAAGCAGAAAGCGTGGGCCAGATATGCATTCAAGTCGTTTTACTTTTTCAAGAACAAAATCGCGGATTGATCGCGCCGCTGCGCCGTCACGGCGGCCGCGAACAGCGCCGTCAGCGGTCGCGCGATGATGGAGGCGCCACCGTCGCCACCTTCGCCACCTTGAACCGCACGGCCGCGCCAGGCGCGCACAAGCCAGCGGATGGCCGCATGGCCGGCACCGAGAAAGCGGATTTCCTATGCGATTGCTGATCTATATTCATTCCCTCGAAAACGGCGGCGCCGAGCGCGTCGTCGCCAACCTGGCCAACCACTGGGTGGCGCTTGGCTGGGACATCACGCTGGTGACGGTGGCGTCGCGGGCGCGCGACTTCTATGCGCTCGACCCGGCGGTGCGCCGCATCGCGCTCGACCTGCCCGGCAACCGGCGCAACGTGCTGGCCGGATTCTGGCGCACCGCGCGCCGGGTGCACGCCCTGCGCCGGGTGCTGCGCGCGGTGCGCCCGGACGTGGCCTTGTCGGCGATGCATACCGCCAACGTCGTGCTGGCGCTGGCGGCGCGCGGCATGGCGCGCCTGCGCACGATCGGTTCCGAACACAATTTCCCGCCAAAGTCGCCGATGGGCATCATCTGGGAAACGCTGCGCCGCCACGCCTATGGGCGGCTGGACGCGGTGGTGGCGCTGACCCAGGAGTGTGCGGCCTGGCTGGCGGCGCATTCGCTGGCGCGCAAGATCCTGGTCATTCCGAATCCCGTGTCCTGGCCCCTGGCGCAACACGTGCCGCACGTCGATCCTGCGGCCTTGTGCGGGGCAGGGCGCCGCATCGTGCTCGGTGTCGGGCGCCTCAGCGCGGAAAAGAATTTCGCCGCCCTGATCGCCGTGTTCGCGCGGCTGGCGCCCGCCCATCCGGACTGGGACCTGGTCATCGTCGGCGACGGGCCGCTACGCGCCGAGCTGGCGGCGCAGGCACGCGCGCTGGGACTGCAGGATCGTGTTTTGCTGCCAGGTTCGGTCGGCAATGTCGGCGACTGGTACGCGCGCGCCGACCTGTACGCGATGAGCTCGCACTTCGAAGGCTTTCCCAATACGCTGGTCGAGGCCATGGCCTATGGTTTGCCGGCGGTAAGTTTTGATTGCGATACCGGACCGCGCGACATCATCCGGCACCAGATCGATGGCTTGCTGGTGGCGGCGGGCGATGCCGGGGCCTTGCACGGCGAACTCGACCGGCTGATGCGCGATGCAGCGCTGCGCTCGGCGTTCGCCTCCCGCGCCGTCGAGGCGCGCCAACGGTTTTCGATCATCAGGATTTCGCACATGTGGGAAGACTTGTTCAGCGCCCGACCGCAGTCTGCCACGCCGCGCCAGAGCCCTGCATCCGTGGCCGACTCCCCGCGCTGATGCTGGTAGATACAAGGCATGCCTGCATGCACCAGCCGGCCGGGCCGGCTTCCGAGTGATCGATTCAACAGGCATTGCGCGTTCCACACTGGCCGAGCTTGAATAGGCCGACCACCCACGTCTTTCCATTCCGCAGCAAGCGCAGGATTATCTAAGGCATGCGCGCGAGCGATTAGTTTCCTTATTCCAATATCCCCACTGAAACTCTTGATTCGATATGCATGAGGTGCAATTCACCTTGCGTATTGATTCATTGCAACCCACTGAGCCGTTCTTGCAACATTTCATTTTCCCCAAGAAAAAATTTTTCTTATTTTGAGGAACTAACCGCGAAGAAACCCGCTCCAACGTGCTCCTTTATCCGAAATTTTCGGCGAGTTCTATGACAGAGATCAAAGAGCTTAGCGGGAATTAGGATCCGAACATATACCTTACGCAGGATGGAATCACCGACGAGACATCAGACTTCCTCAAATAAATATCTTTATCCGGGGAACTTAATGATGCGAGGAAATTCTAACGGTACGTAATCTGGACATCGAGGAGTTCATATGACAGAACGCAATTTAACTTAGTGGAAGGAGAAATCTTTTCAGGGGTCTTCGTTGGTGGTCTTTCTTGTACGTTGTGGTGAACCGATGCTTCTGTCCCGCCTTGTCGATCATTTACCGTAGCGCTCGTTGTAGCGCTATCCCCGTCACACGCTGACCTGGTCCGGTCAGTTCCTTTTACGTCATTCCTGCGGGTCTGTTCCCGCCATTTGCTCTGCAAGCGGCGGCGGGACGGTTCGCGCTGATTTTCTGCGGGTAATCCCTGCCATTGCATTGCAAGGGCGGTCGGGACGTCTCGCACCCAGTGTTCGTCATTTTTTTTGAAAAGCGATTGTTTTCATGTTCCAAGCTCAAACATCTTCCGCCTCCTTCGCTCGCCGTCCGCTCAGCGTCATGCTCCTCTGCGCCGGTCTCGCATCCAGCTCCTTCGCCATGTCGGAGGCTGCGGCTGCCCCGGTGGCATCGGCCACGGCAGTCCAGACGGTTGCCAGCAGCGACACCAGGAATGCCTATTTCAAGATTCCCTATACCGCCAAGCCGACCTGGGTGCGCATCTACATCGACACTGACCGCATCGCCACCAGCGGCTACCCGATCAACGGCATCGGCGCCGGCTACCTGATCGAAAACGGCAACCTGTACCAGTACACCGGTAACAACGGCGCCTGGGGCTGGACCTTCGTCAAGACCGTGGCCAACACCACCGCCAATGGCGTCGCCTCGGTCACCGTGGCCCGCGCCGACATCGGCAACATCGGCGCCATCACCGCCATGGCGCAAACCGATGCGCCGACCTATGTGTCGCCGATCCTGCGCGTGAGCTTCACCAACCCGACGCCGGCGCCTACCCCGACGCCAACCCCAACCCCGACGCCGACGCCGACGCCGACGCCGACCCCGGCACCGAACCCGGGCGGCGCCACGGTCAACTATACCGCCAGCAACGCCGTCATCACCAACCCCGAGCGCGGCTTCTATCGCCACGTCGGTTGCGAAACCCCGCTCAGCCAGTCGCAGCTGACGGGTTTCCGTACCTCGGGCGGCGAATCGCTGATGCTGTGCGTGTTCTACCTGCGTAACTTCGTGAACCAACCGATCAACCAGCAGACCCTGAGCCTGTTCCAGCAACAGATGGACACGGTGCGCAAGTCGGGCCTGAAAGCGATCGTGCGCTTCGCCTACAACGACAACAATTCGCCGGTCGACGCCACCCCGGCCATGGTCAACACCCACCTGACCCAGCTGGCGCCCTACCTCTCGAACAACAAGGACGTAATCGCCATCGTGCAAGCCGGCCTGATCGGTAGCTGGGGCGAATGGGGCAACACCCAGAACTATGGCGACAGCTACAACATGACCGCCAAGAACCAGGCCGACCGCAAGTCGGTGGTCGACAAGCTGCTGCAAGTGGTGCCGGCTGACCGCCAGGTGCAGCTGCGCATGCCGCTGTTCAAGACCAAGCTGTACAGCCCGACCGCGCTGACCGCGGGCGAAGCGTATACCGGCACTGCCAAGGCACGCCTGGGCCACCACAACGATTGCTTCCTGTCGAACTCGTCTGACTACGGCACCTACATCAACCCGTCGGTCGAGTTCCCGTACCTGCAAGCCGAGACCAACTACGTAGCCTCGGGCGGCGAGACCTGTGCCTATACCGCGCCGCGCAGCGATTGCCCGACCGCGGTCAGCGAAATGACGCGCTTCCACTGGGCGTACCTGAACATGGACTACAACACCGCGGTGCTGGACAAGTGGCGTTCGCAGGGTTGCTTCACCCAGGTCGACCAGAAGCTCGGCTACCGCTTCGTGATGAAGAACGGTTCCTACTCGGGCAGCGCCAAGCCGGGCGGCGCCTTCAGCATCAACCTGCAAGTGCAGAACCAGGGTTGGGCTTCGCCGTTCAACAGCCGTCCGGTGGAACTGGTGTTCCGCAACACTTCCGGCGGCGCCCTGTACCGCGTCAAGCTGAATGCCGATGCGCGCCGCTGGCTGTCGGGCCAGACGGTGAACATCAGCGAGACCGTCACCCTGCCGGCCAACATGCCGCGCGGTTCGTACTCGGTGATGCTGCACCTGCCTGATGCCGCATCGTCGCTGCGCGATCGTCCGGAATACGCGATCCAGATGGCCAACACCAACACCTGGGAAGCGTCGACCGGCTTCAACAACCTGAACCACACCGTCGGCATCGCGCCGTAAGCGGTTCCGCGACCTGACACGGGTTGGCGGCGGCATGCCGCCGCCAACCCGCGGAGGGCGCGCAGTACGTCATTCAGGAATGGGTGCGCAGAGAAAGCAGACGCGCAAAACAAAACAGCCGGCATTGCCGGCTGTTTTTTTGCGACCTCGAGATCGCGTAGAATTCTGTGGTCGGGGTGAGAGGATTCGAACCTCCGGCCTCTACGTCCCGAATAATAAACGCGAGATTCGAAAGCCTGAAGGCATGCGAGTTATGGCTTTTTTTTAAAAGCAGTACTACACTATGCACGATATTGCTGGACGGTCACATAAACCGACTTCCCGTGTAGCATCCGAAACGCAGAGAATCACTCGGCTGATGACCGCCTGGCGGGGCGCTTCTACCTCGTAGGTGACGGCCGCATACCGCATACATACCTGGCGATAGTATTATTTTTCGCTCACGGCTATATTGCCTGACGCATAGAACGTAGCACCGTCATGCGCCTTACGCTCGATCAGATACAATCCGCGCATGTTCTGGAAACTGCCGCTCTTTCCCAAACCGTCGAAGTTGAAGGTGGCGCAAATGTATGACTTGCTGCCTTCGCGCGCCTCGCCCCATATCGCTTCATACGGATTGAACACTGCAGGCGGCTTGCGCTTGTCAAGGCGCGTGACACGTGACAGAGGCGTTTCCTTCCCATTGAATACCAAGCCGAACGCTTGCGGTTTTTTTATTTCCCAGGTCCCGACGGTGTCGGGGCCGTGTTGCAGTGTGATATCGGTTTTCCCCGCTTCTTCATCTTCGGTTACCTGGAAGGCGTCTGCTGTTATCGAAGTGTAACGCACCTTGGGCGACACGCTCTCGGTGCGCAGGCAGGCGTCTACGACAGCAGGACTGGGCCTGGCACAGGCCTGCGCGGTGAGGACGCCCAGTAGTAGTCCAGCAAAGAGTGCTTTCACTTGTATTCCTTTGCGCCGGTGGCTTTCATATAGGCCGGATTGTGCTTCCAGAAGATTGTGCCGCCATATGCGGCGGTGGAAACATAGATGTGGTCGTACCTGGCTACTTCCACTGTTTCCGAACTGATCACCTTGCCTTTTTTCTTCTTGACTATCGTCTTGGTGATGATAACCAGCTTGGTCGATTCCTTGATGTCATAGATGTTATGTGTAGGATCGGAAAACTGGATCCCATGTTTCACTTTAAAATGATTTTTGTAATTGGACTTGATATCGGCGCCATCCCAGAAATAGCCGCCGTTCGAAAAATCCGCACCCTCGTATGCGAGTGCCTTCTTCGCTGCGTCAAGCGCAGCGCTCATGCCAGCATCCTTGGCGATCTCTGCTTCGCTGGCATTCGTGAATTTCTTGTAGCGCGCGTTGCCGTCCTTGACGACGAAGGAAAACGTTTTGTCGGACGTAACGAAGGTGCTCATATCCGAATACCCGCGCGCATTTCGCTGGCGTACTAGCACATACGCGATGGCGCTGATCTCTTCTGGCACATCCTTCGGCGAGGCCTCGCCATAAGCCATGGCTGCCAGAATACGCATTTCTTTACTGATGGTGTTAGTGTCACTCATCCCCGCAATCCACCATCCCTGTCGAGCCACGTGATAAGGCAAGACTGTCCGGCGCCGGTGATCTTGACCGTTTCTCCATCTGTATAAATGCCCGCTTTGGTGTGTAAGACATCGGCCATGCGCAGGTCGTAACAGTAGGCATCGACTGGCTTGCCATCTTCACCGACCAGGCTATAAAAATGCTCGATTTCAATTTCGTCGTCCTCACTGCCACTCTGCGCGGCATTGTGTGAAGGAATTGCTTGCGCCGCCCTCGCTGTTGCCGCGTCAGCCCTTTTTTGGGCAGTCACGCTAGAGCTGGCACTGGTGCCCGATCCGCATTCGACAACGTCGGTAAATTGACTGGCCAGCAACACAGCACCACAAGCCGTCTTCATACCAGCTACCGCTACGCCTTTGCCATAAAAGGTGGTGGTGAGTACACCTTCTATGATCGGATAGTTTCCCTTGCACTTGGGGCAGTAGGTCTGGTGGCCGATGTACGCGATCGGCTTGCCCATGCAGATATCAGTCAGTGATCCTTCCACCACGGTACCGTCTTGGCTTGTCTTGTCACCTAACCGAATAATTTCGCCCGCCATGCACATCCTTCTTAACCATGTCTACCGCTAGGATATGCCAAATTTGTGATTGTCGGTAGAGATCCTTATCCAAAAAAAAGGGTAATAAGTCTAATGCTCACATCAGCACGGCAGTTGGTGGTGTAAACGAGCCGCGCAAGATGAAGTGTGCCAAACCCCGGTTAATGCAGAGACCCCGCACTCTTCGGTCCGTAGACTCATTTTCAGGGAAATATTCGATAGCGCAGGCGTAAACGAAAACAGCGGCCCGGCGGCCGCTGTCGTGTGATAAATTCTGTGGTCGGGGTGAGAGGATTCGAACCTCCGGCCTCTACGTCCCGAACGTAGCGCTCTACCGGGCTAAGCTACACCCCGACGGTTCGGGACGTCATTACAGCCATCCCGGGAAGGCATTACTATAATAATCTTAATGGTTCCTGTCAACAGCGAAGCTGCAGAGCTGGAGCAGGCTGTTTTTGTAGATGCTGTCGGGCAGATCGGCGATGGACGCCGACGCGCGCCGCGCCGCCTGTTCGGCCTGCGAACGGGTGTAATCCAGGGCGCCGCTCGAGGTCACCGCCGCCAGCACCGCGTCGAACTGCTGCTCGTCGCCTTGCTCGATGCAGCTGCGCACCAGCTCGCGCTGCTGCGCGCTGCCGTGCTCCATCAGCCAGATCAGCGGCAGGGTAGGTTTGCCTTCGCGCAGGTCGTCGCCCAGATTCTTGCCGATCTCGGCGGCGTCGCCGGCGTAGTCGAGCACATCGTCGATCAGCTGGAAGGCGGTGCCGAGCGAGCGGCCGTATTCGCCGGCCGCGGCAATCTGTTCATCGTTGGCGCCGGCCACCAGCGCGCCGAGTTCGGCGGCGGCTTCGAACAGCTTGGCGGTCTTGGAGCGGATCACCAAGAGGTAGGCCGCTTCGGTCACGTCCGGATCGTGCATGTTCAGCAGCTGCAGCACTTCGCCTTCGGCGATCACGTTGGTGGCGTCGGACAGGATGCGCATCACGCGCATATTGTCCAGGCCGACCATCATCTGGAACGAACGCGAGTACAAGAAGTCGCCGACCAGCACCGAGGCTGCGTTGCCGAACAAGGCGTTGGCGGTCTGGCGCCCGCGCCGCATCGACGATTCGTCGACCACGTCGTCGTGCAGCAGCGTCGCGGTATGGATGAATTCGACCACCGCCGCCAGTTCGTGGTGGTCCTCGCCCTTGTAGCCGTAGGCATTGGCCAGCAGCAGCACCAGCACCGGGCGGATACGCTTGCCGCCGGCGCTGATGATGTACTCGGCGATCTGGTTCACCAGGGTGACTTCGGAATGCAGCCGCTGGCGGATCACCGTGTTGACGGCCTCCATGTCGGGCGCGATCGATTGGACGATGGTGTTCTGTTGGGCGTGTTGATTGGCGGCGGACAAGGCGAACCTGCAGGCGATGGATTGTATATGAGTGCGGCGATTATACGACATGCAAGGGAAATGCGTCCTATGCCGCGGCCGCGTTCTCCCTATGGCGCGGCGGGGCGCGCACCGTCCTTACGCCGCCGTTGCAACAGGCGCCGGCGCAAAGCGCAATCGGCTTTGACGCACATGCCTGTCCCATGTATAATCCCCTGTTCCCCGGCTTTCAAACAGTTCAGCGCAGCAGTGCGGCTCATCTGCGCCAGGGATTCTTTTAACATTTGATGAGGTTTCAAATCATGTACGCGGTCATAAAAACCGGTGGCAAGCAATACAAAGTTGTCGCTGGTGAAAAACTTAAAGTAGAACAGATACCGGCTGACATTGGTTCCGAACTCACGATCGATCAGGTCCTCGCCGTTGGCGCGGGCGACAGCATCAAGTTTGGTGCTCCGCTGGTCGAAGGTGCAACGGTGCTGGTGAAAGTGGTTTCGCATGGTCGTCACGACAAGGTCCGTATCTTCAAGATGCGCCGTCGTAAGCACTACCAGAAGCGTCAGGGCCATCGCCAGAACTTCACCGAAATCCAGATCGTTTCGATCAACGGCTAATCGCCGTCCGGTTCCCAGCATAGTCATCAAGGAGTAATACAATGGCACACAAAAAAGGCGGCGGTACTACCCGCAACGGCCGTGACTCAGAAAGCAAACGCCTCGGCGTGAAAGTCTACGGCGGCCAGGCGATCAACGCCGGCGGCATCATCATCCGTCAACGCGGCACCCCGGTGCGCGCTGGCGCCAACGTCGGCACCGGCAAGGATCACACCCTGTTCGCGCTGGTCGACGGTACCGTCAAGTTCGTCAAGCAAGGCGTGGGCTCGAAGCAATTCGTGACCGTCGTTGCCAACGAAGCAGTCGCAGCGTAATAGCACTCAGCGCCGCATCATGCGGCGCTTCTTTGCAAGGCGTAAGCCTTCCATCGAAAGGCTCTGCCCACGGTAGGGCCTTTTTAGTTTTTAAGCGGTCACAATCATGAAGTTTATTGACGAAGCAAGAATTGAAGTCATCGCTGGCGACGGCGGCAACGGGTGCGCCTCGTTCCGTCGCGAAAAGTTCCGCCCATTCGGCGGTCCGGACGGCGGCGACGGCGGCAAGGGCGGCTCGATCTACGTGGTTGCCGACCGCAACGTGAACACCCTGGTCGACTTCCGTTACTCGAAAACCCACACCGCCCGCAACGGCGAACCGGGCCGCGGCTCGGACTGCTACGGCAAGGGCGCGGAAGACGTCACCATCCGGATGCCGGTCGGCACCCTGATCGTCGACGACCTGAACGGCGAGATCGTCGCCGACCTGACCGAACACGGCCAGACCGAACTGCTGGCCAAAGGCGGCGAGGGCGGTTGGGGCAATATCCATTTTAAAACCTCGACCAACCGCGCACCGCGCCAGAAGACCGAGGGCAAGGATGGCGAGCGCCGCACCCTGCGCCTGGAACTGAAGGTGCTGGCCGACGTCGGCCTGCTGGGCATGCCGAATGCCGGCAAGTCGACCTTCATCACGGCCGTGTCGAACGCCAAGCCGAAGATCGCCGACTATCCGTTCACCACCCTGCACCCGAACCTGGGCGTGGTGCGCGTGTCGCACGAAAAGAGTTTCGTGATCGCCGACATCCCGGGCCTGATCGAAGGCGCGGCCGAAGGCGCCGGCCTGGGCCACCAGTTCCTGCGCCACCTGGCGCGCACCGGCTTGCTGCTGCACATCGTCGACCTGTCGGGCTTCGATGCCAAGGCCGATCCGGTCAAGGAAGCCAAGGCCCTGGTCAAGGAACTCGAGAAGTACGACGAAGAGCTGCTCAACAAGCCGCGCTGGCTGGTGCTGAACAAGCTCGACGTGGTGGAAGAGTCCGAGCGCAAGAAGGTCGTCAAGGACTTCGTCAAGCGCATGGCGTGGAAGGGCCCGGTGTTCGAGATCTCTGCGCTGAACCGCGAAGGCTGCCAGGACCTGATCAACGCGATCTACCTGCACCTGGAAGAAAAGCGCCACTCGGAACAGCGTGCCGAAGAAGTCTCGATGACCGAGGAAGCACGCGGCATTTCGTCGATCGATCCGGACGATCCTCGTTTCAAGATCCTCGAAGACTGATTTGAGCGCCGGCGTTCCACGCACTGCCAAGGCCACGGCAACTGCCGCCGCAGCAAGCGCCGACGGTCCGTGGTCGCGTGCCGGGCTGCGCGCCCGGCTGTTGTCGCTGGTCGCCACCGTCAGTTCCCTGGCCGCCCTGGTGGCCATGCTCGATCCCGACCGCGTCGCGTCGGCGATGGGCCTGTTTCTCGTCGGCGTGAACGGCTACAGCCAGTTCTACGCCATCTATGTCGGCATCCGTCTCGCTACCGCGGGACTGGCGCTGTTGGCTTCCCGGCACGGCGACCAGCCGCTGCTCGGCGACCTCGTTGCCCTGTTCCTCCTGGCCCAGCCGGCCGGCCGCCTGGTGGCGGCCTTCGCGATCGGCTTGCCCACGGGGGTATTATTCGTCGTCTGCGCGGTCGAGCTGCTGGCAGGACTTTCCCTGCTGGCGCTGCGCCCGCGAGGGAAAATCCTGTCGCCATGAATCCAGCCAACTCCGCTCACTCCGTACTTCAGCAAGCCAACCGCATCATCGTCAAGGTCGGCTCCTCGCTCGTCACCGACGAGGGAAGGGGCCTCGACCACGCCGCCATCGCCCGCTGGGCGCAGCAGATCGCCGCCCTGCGCGCGCTCGGCAAGGAAGTCATCCTGGTCAGCTCGGGCGCGATCGCCGAAGGCATGCTGCGCCTCGGCTTCAGCAAGCGCCCGACCGACATCCATGAACTGCAGGCCTGCGCCGCCTGCGGCCAGATGGGCCTGGCCCAGATCTACGAGTCGAGCTTTCGCGCCCACGACGTCGCCACCGCGCAAGTGCTGCTGACCCACGCCGACCTGGCCGACCGCGAGCGCTACCTGAACGCGCGCTCGACCCTGAGCACGCTGCTGCGCCTGAAAGTGGTCCCGATCATCAACGAGAACGACACGGTCGTTACCGACGAGATCAAGTTCGGCGACAACGACACCCTCGGCGCGCTGGTAGCCAACCTGATCGAGGCCGATGCGCTGGTGATCCTGACCGACCAGCGCGGCCTGTTCTCGAGCGACCCGCGCAAGGACCCGGACGCGCAACTCATCGGGCAGGCCGAGGCGGGCGATCCGCAGCTGGAAGCGATGGCCGGCGGCGCCGGCAGCAGCATCGGGCGCGGCGGCATGCTGACCAAGGTGCTGGCGGCGCGCCGCGCGGCGCGCTCGGGCGCGCATACCATCATCGCCTGGGGCCGCGAGCCCGACGTGCTGACCCGGCTTGCCGGCGGCGAAGCGATCGGCACCGAACTGCGCGCCGCCACCGGGCGCCTGACCGCACGGCGCCAATGGATGGTCGACCACCTGCACACGGCCGGCGAAGTGGTGATCGACGCCGGCGCCGCCGCGAAGCTCACGCGCGACGGCAAGTCGCTGCTGCCGATCGGGGTGCTGGCGGTGAAGGGCGAATTCGGACGCGGCCAGGTGGTGACCTGCGTCGATGAGGCGGGCCGGCCGCTGGCACGCGGGCTGAGCAACTACGCCAGCGGCGAAGTGCGGCGCATCATGCGCCATTCATCGGGCGAGATCGAAAGCATCCTCGGTTTCGTCGAAGGCCATGAACTGATCCATCGCGACAACCTGGTGCTGTTGTAGAATCGGTGCGACTTTTTTATCGAAAGAACGTATGCCGATGTCTCCACTCGCCGTGGTCCAGGCCCAGCTCGACGCCTACAACGCCAAGGACCTCGACGCCCTGATGGCCACCTATGCGCCGGATGCGCAGCAATTCGCCCTGCACGGCGCGCTGCTGGCCACGGGCCACGACCAGATCCGCCCGCGCTACGAAGCGCGCTTCGTGGAACCGGACCTGCATGCGCGCCTGCTGTCGCGCACGGTGCTCGACAACTTCGTCACCGACCTCGAGATCGTCACCCGCAACTTCCCTGAAGGGAAGGGGACTGTGGAAATGCTGTGCGTGTATGAAGTGGTCGACGGGCGCATCGCGCGCGCCTCGTTCGCGACCGGGGAAACCCGCCTCTAGCGTTCAGCTTGCGGCAGAGACTGCCGCAACGGCGGCATCGACCTGAGCGTCCAGCGCCGGGTCGTGCACCCCGCTCGGCGCCGGGGTCTTGTCCTTGAATTCGCACAGGTCGGCGATCAGGCAGTTCCAGCATTTGGGCTTGCGCGCTACGCAGGTGTAGCGCCCGTGCAGGATCAGCCAGTGATGGGCGTCTTGCAAAAAGTCTTTGGGCACGAATTTCAGCAGCTTCTGCTCGACGATGTCGACGTTCTTGCCCGGCGCGATCTTGGTGCGGTTGGACACGCGGAAGATGTGGGTGTCGACCGCCATGGTCGGCTGGCCGAACGCCGTGTTCAGCACCACGTTGGCGGTCTTGCGGCCCACGCCCGGCAAGGCTTCCAGCGCTTCGCGCAGCGGCGGCACTTCGCCGCCGTGCTGCTCGACCAGGATCTGGCAGGTGGCCATCACGTTCTTGGCCTTGGTGTTGTACAGACCGATGGTCGCGATATAGCTTTTCAGTTCGTCGATGCCGAGATCCAGGATCGCCTGCGGCGTGTTCGCCACCGGGAACAGGCGCCGCATCGCCTTGTTGACGCCGACGTCGGTGGCCTGCGCCGACAGCAGCACCGCGATCAGGAGTTCGAACGGCGTCGTGAATTCGAGTTCGGTCGTGGGATGGGGATTGGCTTCGCGGAAACGGGTGAAGATCTCGAGGCGTTTGGCGGGGTTCATCGTTCAGGTCTTGTCTGGGTTGCCGGCGGCCTTCAGGCGCGCGCGTTCCATGGCGGCGGCGATGATGGCGCGCTTGCGCTCCTTCTCGGCCAGTTCTTCCGGGGTATTGGTGGCTTCGGCGGTGACGGCGCGCATCTTCTCCACCGCCTTGGCGGCCAGCCGCGCATCGTTCTCTTCGCGCTCGCGCTGCAGGCGCGCGCTGCGGAAGTCGTGGCGGCTTCTTGCGGCGTCGGCGTCCGCCTGCGACCAGGCGTCCCAGCCGGTGGCGGCGCCGGTGACCGGCACCATGGCGATGCAGTCGACCGGGCACGGCGCCACGCACAGGTCGCAGCCGGTGCACAGGCTGGGCAGGATGGTGTGCATCTGCTTGGCCGCGCCCAGGATGGCGTCGACCGGGCAGGCCTGGATGCACAGCGTGCAGCCGATGCACAGCGACTCGTCGATGAAGGCGACCGGGCGCGGACGCTCGACGCCGTTGGCCGGGTTGATCGGGATCACCGGGCGCCCGGTGGCGGCCGCCAGGCGGCGCACGCCTTCGATGCCGCCCGGCGGGCACTGGTTGATCTCCGCTTCGCCGCGCGCCATCGCTTCGGCGTACGGACGGCAGGCGGGATAACCGCATTTGGTGCACTGGGTCTGCGGCAGCAGGTCTTCGAGCTGGTCGGCGAGGGGCTTGGTCACGGCGGAGAAAATCGGCGATTCAAATCTGATAAGCCGACATTATCCGCCAAAACAGTCGTCGGCGCGCGGCACTCGGCGTGGCTTGAGCTTGCGCAAAGGCGATCCGTTTCGATCGACTCGAGCTCAGCCGTTTGTAATGTACGTGTTCGAGCTAACAGACGCGGCCCCGATACGCTGGTGTACTGGCGGCTCACTGACCGAGGGGGCCGAGATGAACGAGTTGATTGCGCCGCTGATCTTCGCCGCGCTGATGTCGGCCGGGGATGGCTTGCAGCCGCGCACGGGCGGCGCACCGGCCAGTGCGGCGAACCCGGGCGCGCCGGCCCAGGTGCAGCCGGCGGCGCTGAAGGCGGGGCCGTACCGCAGCGTCGAATCGGATGGTGAGCTGCGCCGTGGCGAACGCCTGCCGGCACGCTACCAGACGCATCAATACGTAGTCGAGAACTGGCGCTCGCTGCGCCTGGCCAAGCCGCCGCGCGGGCACCAGTGGGTGCAGACCGGCGGCAGTTATGCGCTGGTAGCGATCGCTACCGGCCGGGTAGCGCAGGTGGTGCGCTAGCGGCCGTCTCGCATCCCGCCTTCTGCGCTGCCAATCACGTCCGCCGGCGGACGGTCGATGCCGCGCTGCCCGAACCTGTCCTCTTTGCACGCTACTGACAGATCAAGAGCCTGTGCCGATGGCATGAAAAGACTGCAGTTCTCTGTCAAAGTGGACGCGGTAGTGTCGGGTGGCCAGACGGAGGCGGCAGATGAGGATTGGAACCGGATATGCGCGCGGGCGACGCCGTTTTCTGATCGGCGGTGCGAGCGCGGGCGCGGCATGCCTGTGGCCGCTGCGTTTGCAGGATGCGCCGCCGAGGATCAGGAAGCGCGGCAAGGTGGGCGATACCGGCGGCGCTGCGGTGCCGTCCAATCGCGTGAGCCTGGCCGACTTTGGCGGCGTACCCGGCACCGGACGGACCATCCTCGCCGGCGCCTTCCGTCGGGCCCTGGCTGCGCTCGAACGCCGCGGCGGCGGCATCTTGTTCGTTCCGCCCGGCCTCTATGATTTTGGCAGCCACGCCGACCCGGCTTACATCATCTTGTGCCGTAATGTGCGCAACGTCGCCATCTCGGCCTATGGCGCCACGTTCATGGCAACGACGTCGGCACGGGTCGTGCCCAATATGTTTTATTTCTTCAATTTCTCCAACGTCACTATTGCCGGCGCCAGCTTTATGGATCCGGGATTCAGTCCATGGCTTAACTGGAGAGGGATGTATTGCGTCGGCATCCAGGCAGACCAGGCCAGCAGCGGCTTGCGCATGGTCGACTGCTATGCCGAAAGCGTTGTCGGGCTATTCGCGTCCAATAACAATGCATCGAGTCAGCGACATCTTTCGGATATCAGCGTACAAGGCGAAGTACGCCATGCGTACTATGGCGTGGGAGCGAGCTTCATCATGAAGAACGTCAACGTCGATCTGGTTTGCCATAATGTCAGGCGCGCCTTCATTGCATGTTCGTTACGGAAGGGCGACATCGCGATCACGACGTCCAACAGCCTGAATTGGCCCGGAAGCAATGGGCTGGTGTCTCTCGCTACGAATGGCGCCAGTACCGGTAATGTGGAGAACGTACGGGTACGGGTGGACGTGTCCGGCGATTGCATACACAGTGCCTATGTCCATTTCTACCACCAAGGCGCCGAGGCCGAAGGTTATATACGGGACGTCGATGCTACCGTGAATGTGATCGATTCAAATTCTACGGGGACTTTGTTTTTATTCGATCACGAAGTGGATCGCGTACAGAGAACAACCGCGCGCACCTGGGATCGCATATCACTGCATGGCAAGGTCGCCCCGGGCTACACCGGGAAGATCATTGCCAACCCGTCCATGACAACATCGCCCGGTACGGTGTATGTCGATTGTAATCTGGCAAGCATCTGGACGCGCTGACAGGCGATGCACGAACCAGGGATAAAAAAATGCCGTGGCGTACCACGGCATCTTTCATGACCGGCGCTCCCGGTCAGCGGTTCGCCTGGATGAACCCGGTAATCTTCGGACACACGATCTCGCGCCAGCGGCGGCCCGAGAAGATGCCGTAGTGGCCGGCCTTCGGCACCACGAACTCCAGCTTCTTCTCTGGCGGGATGCTGCTGCACAGGCCGTGCGCGGCGCTGGTCTGGCCCAGGCCCGAGATGTCGTCTAGCTCGCCTTCGACGGTAAGCAGGGCGACATTCTTGATGTCCTGCGGACGCACCAGCTGGCCGCCGACTTCCCAGGTGCCTTTCGGCAGGCTGAAGTCCTGGAACACGGTCTTGATGGTGTCCAGGTAGTATTCGGCCGGCATGTCGAGCACGGCGTTGTATTCGTCGTAGAACTGGCGGTGCGCCTCGGCCGAATCGTCGTCGCCGCGCACCAGGTGCTGGTAGAACTCGCGGTGCGACTGGGCGTGGCGGCCCGGGTTCATGGCGATGAAGCCGGCGTGCTGCAGGAAGCCCGGATACACCTTGCGCCCGAAGCCCGGGTAATTGCCCGGCACCGCATAGATCACGGTGTTCTCGAACCACGAGAACGGCTTCTCGATGGCCAGGTCGTTGACCGCGGTGGGCGACTTGCGCGGGTCGATCGGGCCGCCCATCATCGTCATCGTGCGCGGCAGCTTGGGGTCGTCGTTGCTGGCCATCAGGGCGATCGCGGCCAGCACCGGCACGGTCGGCTGGCACACCGAGATCACGTGCACTTCCGGGCCCAGGTGGCGGATGAAGTCCTGCACGTAGAAGATGTAGTCGTCGAGGTGGAACGGGCCGGCGGCCAGCGGCACCATGCGCGCGTCGGTCCAGTCGGTGATGTAGACGTCATGCTCGACCAGCAGCGCGCGCACGGTGTCGCGCAGCAGGGTCGCGTGGTGGCCGGACAGCGGCGCCACCACCAGCACGCTCGGCTGGTTGAGGGCGGCGAATTCGGCGTCCGGCAGGTCTTTCCTGAAGTGCAGCAGCTTGCAGAACGGTTTCTCGAGCACGGTGCGCTCGTGGATCGCGACTTCCTTGCCGGCGATGGTGGTGGTGTCCAGGCCAAAGGCCGGCTTCTGGTATTCCTTGCCGAGGCGGTACATCAGCTCGTAACCGGCGGCGATACGTTGGGAAAACGGGGTGTGCGCGAACGGCGACACGGGATTCGAAAACAGCTTGGAGGACGCATCGGCCCACTGCATCAGCGGGGTCAGGAAGGAGCGTTGCATCTCGTGCAGTTGATAAAGCATAGGGTATTCCTTCGGGGTGACAGCGCGTCGCAAACAATTGCGGCTTGCTTCAAATCATTATAGGGGAATTGCGTTGGCCTGTGGAAACAAGGACTTAGGCATCCCTTATGTATGCTGCACTTGTAGCATATTTGCCCGCCCGCCGTTGGTGGGCCGCCCCACATAAACAAAAATGCCCCGCTGGGCGGGGCATTCGAGGGGGCTTCGTCGTGCCGAAGTTACTGAACGCTCGGCACGACGATGCGGACTACGCACTGCAGACTGGAAATCAGTCGAAGACCGGGGTTTCGACGCCCAGGATCTTGTGCAGCTTCGGCGAGGTCGTCGTGTACTGCATGTGGATCTTCTTGTCCGGGAAGATGTACGGCGCGGCGCCGAAGGCGGCCAGCGCGGCTTCGTGGAAGCCCGACAGGATCAGCTTCTTCTTGCCCGGGTAGGTGTTGATATCACCCACGGCGAAGATGCCCGGCACGTTGGTCTCGAACTTCTCGGTGTCCATCACCTTCAGCTGCTTGCGCTCGATGTCCAGGCCCCATTCGGCGATCGGACCCAGCTTCGGCGACAGGCCGAAGAATACCAGCAGCATGTCCAGCGGCACGCGGCGGGTGACGCCGTCGGCGCCGGTGACCTTCACTTCGCTCAGCTGGCCGTCTTTCTCGTCGAAGCCGGTGACCTGGCCGGTGATCAGCTGCATCTCGTACTCGTCGCACAGCGCCTTCATCTTGGCCACCGATGCCGGGGCCGCACGGAAGTCGTCGCGGCGGTGCACCAGCACCACCGATTCGGCCTTGCCGACGAAGTTCAGGGCCCAGTCCAGGGCCGAGTCGCCGCCGCCGCAGATGACCAGGTTCTTGCCTTCGAACAGTGCCGGATCCTTGACGCGGTAGAACAGCTGCTCGTTCTCGAACTTGTCGATGCCGTCGACCTTGATCGTGCGCGCCTGGAACGAACCGACGCCGGCGGCGATGAAGATGGTCTTGGTGATGAAACGGGTGCCCAGCGTGGTCTCGACGTTGAAGCGCTGGTCTTCGCGGCGCTGCACGGTGGTCACTTCCTGGCCCAGGTGGAAGGTCGGCTCGAACGGCTCGATCTGCTTGAGCAGGTTGTCGGTCAGTTCCTGGCCGGTACAGATCGGCACCGCCGGGATGTCATAGATCGGCTTGTCCGGGTACAGTTCCACGCACTGGCCGCCGACGGCCGCCAGCGAATCGATGACGTGGGCCTTGATCTCGAGCAGGCCGAGTTCGAAGACCTGGAACAGGCCGACCGGGCCGGCGCCGATGATCACGGCATCGGCTTCGATGGCGCCGGCGAAGGAACTGTTGGGAGCGATGCTGCCCGCGTCCTGGGTGGCATTGATAGTCATGCGCTAAGCTTCCTGTGTTTTTTGATTGGTGAGGCGATGGCAGCCAGCACTGCCATGCAAAACGACCCTGTGCGGGCGCCGCGAGCGTCCGCGCGCCGCCGGCGCCGGACGGGTTGCGCGAAGGCGCATCAGCGGGCCAGTTGGTCGAGCTTGTCCTTGACGTCTTTCCACTCTTCCGCGTCTGGCAGGGCCGGCTTCGTCTTGGTGATCGAAGGCCAGAAACGGGCCAGGTCGGCGTTGAGCTTGATGAACTGCTGCTGGTCGCCAGGCACGTCTTCCTCGGCGTAGATTGCATTCACCGGGCATTCGGCCACGCAGACGGCGCAGTCGATGCACTCGTCGGGATCGATGGCGAGGAAATTCGGGCCTTCCCGGAAACAATCTACCGGGCATACATCGACGCAGTCGGTGTAACGACAACGGATGCACGATTCGGTGACAACGTGGGTCATAACAGTCCTATCAATTGGTGGAGTGTCGCGTCGCCGGGCGCAGATGCGTGAATAGGCCGGCCGGACATGGCAAAGCACTGTATTTTAGGGCAATTCAGGTTTTCCCACAAATTCGCCTATATATACATTCCACATAAGCAAATGATGGCCCAGCCGCACGGGCGTGCGGTTCCGGCGCCGTGGAATGGTAGCGCAGCGTCCCCCGAACAGGGCGCGCGCTACCGTTTCAGGCGAGCCGGCGCAGGTGGCCGAGCAGCGTTTGCCAGTCGGCGCTGGTGCCGGCGCTATTGCCGGCGCCATTGCCTGCGATGAGGTCTGCACGATTGCCGGCGCTGTCGCCGACATGGCTGCCGGCCTCACTGGCGGTGCCGCCATCGTCGCTCAGGAACACGGTGTGGCAGCGCGCACCGTCCTCGACCGTGATTTCCCAGCGCGGCAGGTCGGCGCCGACCGCGCATGCGGGCGCGGCCGAGAAGAAGTCGAGCCGCCCCAGCAGCGCTTCGAGCGCGGCGCCGTCGGGGCGGGCGGTGGTATCGAGCTCGACCGTCTGATCGCGGCCGGCGAAGCCGCCGCTGGCGCGGGCGCTGATCTTCATGCCAGCAGCGTCCCGTCCAGCGCGCCCGCCGCCGCCGGCAGGCCCGATGCGGGCACGGCGGCGGCCGCGCCCGGCGCCATTCCCGGCCGGCTGCCCGGAGAGATCCCCGGCAGCGCCGGCCCATGCCGGCCGTGCTCGGCGCACCAGCGCGCCAGCAGGCGCGCCTCGCCGGCCAGCAGGCTTTCGGCGTTGGCGTACTCGGCCAGCTGCATGGTGCCGCAGCAGGCGCGCCGGTCCTGACGCGCGCCGGGCGCGTCGCACACCTTGGCCGCCAGCGGGATGCAGGACAGGAAGTCGGCGCCGGCGCCGAGCGCGGCCCCGAGGGGGGCGCCGACCGTGCCGCCGATTCCCGCACCCAGGGCCGCACCATGCCCGGCCTCGACCACGTCGCGGCGGCTGAACTGGTTGCGGATGAAGCCGCTGTAGGCGGGCGGCTTGCCGTCCTGCGCCACCGCCTGCAGCATGGCGTTGACCACGTCGGCGAAGGTGGCGGCTTCTTCGGGGGACGCAATCAGGGCGCGCAGCAGCACCCCGGCCAGGTAGCCGGCCACCCGGTGCAGCACGGCGGCGTCGTCCTCGCGTTCGGGCGCGCGCTCGTAGGCGAACAGGTCGGCCAGCACGTCGTACACGGCGCCGGTGAACACCTGCGAGATGGCGTGCACCTGGGTGCCGGCCTGGCCCAGGCGCAGGTCGTTGTCGGCGTTGCGCAGGCCGGTGCCGGTGCCGAGCGCCACGCCGAACTGCTCGGCGATGTCGGTCAGGTAGGATTTGTCGTGCAGGCTGGCCTTGGTCTGGGCCACGATCGCTTCGCACTGGTCGAACTGGGACAGGGCCAGGAAGATCGCGCTCAGGTCGCCGAAGGATTCGTGCAGGCCGCCGGTCTGGGGCGGGGCGTCGGCCTGCAGCCAGCGCGGCTTGATGCCGTCCAGCACCGCGTGCGCGGTCTCGTGGGCCACGATGTCGAACGAGCGGCAGATGTAGACGCGCTCGCCGCCGCCGGCGGGAACGAAATCGCCGAACTTGAGGCAGCCCTGGGCGCGGCTGTAGAAGGCGTTCATCACGTCCGGCAGGCCGTGCGGGAACACCCGCAGCGGACTGGTGTCGACGCTGCTGTTCCATTGCCACGGCAGCGGCATGGCGACGCCGGCCGCGCCCAGCGCGCGCTGGTACATGGTCAGGGTCTGGCGCACCACGGCGAAGGTGTGCACGGCGTCGAAGCCGGGCGTGTCGGGCTGGGGCACGAAATCGCCGAAGGCGTTCGGCTCGACCGCCGCGATGCCCGGTTCGCCGGGCGCGATGCGGGCGTCGCGCGGACCGGCCAGCACCACCCCGGGCAGGTAAGCCTTGCGGGTGCCGATCTCGTCCACCGACGGGTCCTGCTTCCACATCAGGACGCGCGCACCGAAGGCGTGCGGCAGCGGCTCGGCCTCGACCGGCGGGCCGTCGTCGGCCCCGTTGTCGGAGATTCGGGGATCGGGCATCAGCGGATCAGGCATCAACTGATGGGGCATCAAGGCGGGCAATTCCATGTCGACTCCTCGCGTAATGACGGGATGCGTTTTCATGGTCGCGCGCCGGGCCGGGCACGCCTTGAGACTCATCAATTGATGCCGCTCGACACCTTCAAGAGTAGCGAGCTCTGGCATGAGGCGGCTTCGAGTGGCATCATGGCGGATTGTGTGGAATCGACTAGGAAGGATTGTTTAGATGGCGGAAATTAGCATCGTCCAGCAACACAGCCTGAGCCCGGACGCGGCGCGTTCGGCGGCCGAGCAGGTGGCGCAGCGCATCGCTGCGGAATATGGACTGGACTGCAAATGGGACGGCGACGTATTGCGCTTCGAGCGCAGCGGCGTGGAAGGGGCGCTGACGCTGGAACACCAGCGTGCGGCGATGCGGATCCGCCTCGGCTTCTTCATGGGGGCGTTCGCGCCGGCGATCGAGGCCAAGGTGGCGGACAAGATGCGGCGGGTATTTACGGCGGCGTGAACAAGGTCGTCCCGCGCGCAGGGGACGACAGTCATGTGCTGGCGCCTGACTGAACAGTACAGGCGACCGAGCTTCCGGCAATCAGCCCTTCAGCTCTTCGATCAGATCGACATACTGCTGTTGCGCCTCTTCCTGCGAGGTGCCCTTCAGGTTGGCCCAGGCGTCGTACTTGGCGCGCGCCACGAAATCGGTCATGCCCGGACGCTCGCCGCTGGCGTCGCCGCTCGAACCCTGCTTGAACAGGGCGTAGATCTTCAGCAAGGTCATGTTGTCCGGACGCTCGGACAGGTTCTTGGAATCGATTTGCGCCTGGTTGAACTGTTCCTGCAAGCTCATGGAAACTCCCGTGATGATGGTTGATTGCGATATTGTCGCTTGGACAATGTGGCAGGCATCTTAGCGCAGGAGGGGCGCGCGGGCGGCTGAAACGGCCGCATTTTAGAAGGGAAGTTCAAATGCACGCGCCGTGCCCGAAGCAGGCGCGCGCATTGGTCGACACTGCAGCGGCGGCTGCAGTGCGAAGCTTAGACAGCCAGCAGTTCGACGTCGAAGATCAGGGTCGCGTTCGGCGGAATCACGCCGCCCGCGCCGCGCGCGCCGTAGCCCAGGCTGGCCGGGATGGTCAGGCGGCGCAGGCCGCCGACCTTCATGCCCTGCACGCCTTCGTCCCAGCCGCGGATCACGTGGCCGGCGCCCAGCGCGAACTGGAACGGGTCGTTGCGGTCCTTGCTCGAATCGAACTTGGCGCCCTGGGTGCCGTCGTCGTTGCGCAGCCAGCCGGTGTAGTGCACGGTGACGTGCTGGCCGGCCTTGGCTTCGTCGCCGCTGCCGGCGATCAGTTCTTCGTATTGCAGGCCAGAATCGGTAGTGGTGGTGGACATGGTCTTCCTTGTTGTTCAGATTGAACGGCGATTGTAGTCCATGGGTCTCCAAAGCGCCATGCGTGTCCCGCTGGCGCCATCGTGTTCGCGGCAAGCCCATGGCTGCCGGCGGCGAAGTTGTGCGTAAAATGACAATCCCGACATCCTCATCAGGAGCCCGCATGTCCGCCGCCGCCCGCTTAGCCACCCACGCGCCCGAGGTGTCGCCATGAAAGGCGTGCTCGCTGCCTACCGGCGCGCACTGCGTGCGCAGTTCAGCGGCGGCATGCTGCTGCTGTCGCTGGCCCCGCTGCTGCTGTCGCTGGCGCTGTGGGGCGTGCTGCTGTGGCTGGGGGCGCAGCCGCTGATCGACTGGCTGCAAGGCACGTTCGAAGCCTACGGCGCCCACGAGACCAGCAACAGCGTGCTGGCCATGCTCGGCATGGGCATGCTGAAGGTGATGGTGGTGCCGCTCCTGGCGATCGCGCTGCTGCTGCCGCTGATGATCGCGTCCAACCTGCTGTTCATGGGCGTGATCGCGATGCCGGCGATCGAGCGCCACGTCGGCCGGCGCCAGTTTCCGAAGCTGGAAAAGAAGGAGGGCGGCAGCTTCTTCGGCAGCCTCGGGATCAACCTCGGCAGTACCATCGTCTTTGCCCTGCTGTGGCTGCTGACGCTGCCGCTGTACGCGGTGCCGCCGCTGGCCTGGCTGGTGCAGGCGGCGCTGTGGGCCTGGGTGACCTCGCGCGTGATGAGCTACGACGCGCTGGCGGCGCACGCCAGCGCGGCCGAGCGCCAGGCCCTGATGCGGCGCCATCGCACGCCGTTGCTGGCGATCGGTTTCGCTTCCGGCCTGGCCGGGGCGCTGCCCGGCATCGCCTGGATGGGCGGCGCGATCTTCTCGATCCTGCTGTTCCCGGTGCTGGCCATGGTGTCGGTGTGGCTGTACATCATGATCTTCCTGTTCGCTGGGCTGTGGTTCCAGTATTACTGCCTGCAGGCACTGGAACAGCTGCGCGCGCAGGAAGCAGTGCCGGCGCCGTAACGGCGATCCGTCGCATTGCCGCGCTTGTGCACCGATGCCGCGGCTGGCGCGTTGAACGCACTGGACCGCGATGGTGGCACGCGCTGAGCGAGGCTCGCACCGAGATGCGATAGCGCATTTGCAAGAAGGGATGTCACCCAGCCAAGTCTTGTTCCCCTGCGCCCGGGGCGCCCGTTGTTTTTTTGCGAAAATATTCTGTGTTCGTCAAATATGTTAAACGGCGTCTCGCGCCGGTCGTATTGATGTGGTGGAATATTGCCTACGGAGGGCATGATCCGGAGTTCGATTGCCCTGCCGATTGTGCGAACTAAAGAGACCACAATCACTCGAACGGACCAGCAGCAAACACCGATGGCGAGCAGGTTGGCGGGGATTGCAAAGCATTTTGATTCAGACCGGTTAAGCCATCATGGAAAGTATTCGCCGTCTAGCACGGCCTAGTAATGTGTTCGGCAAACGCGCAGCCTCCGCGCGCCGCGAGCCGTCGATCGACGCCGCCAGCGAAACGGCGGCAGGCGCGCCTGCGCTCGCCGCCGGTGCGGCCGCTTCCGCGTCCGCTGCCGCACCGGCCGCCGGCAACGACGTCCCGCTGTACGAAGCCTTCCCGCACCTGGCGCCGGGCGGCGGTGCGCCGGGCGAACCGGGCGGCCCGTCCGACCCGTCCGGGGAACCGCGTCCGCGCAAGCGCCGCTTCAAGCTGTGGCTCGCGCTCGGCCTGCTGTTGCTGCTCCTGCTGCTGGCCGGCTGGGCAATGCTCGAGACGCGCACGTCCAGGCTGCAAGCGAAAATCTTCTCCGACATGGCCAGCGAGCTGACCTATCGCATGGGCAATGGCCCCAGCGATTCGATCCGCTTCCCGGACGCCAGCCCCTACGACACCCGCCTCGGCTACGCCGGCCTGCCGCACTACCTGGAACGCCTCGGCCAGCGCGACTACGCGGTGGCGGCGCAGGCGCGTATCTCGCCCAAGATGGTCAAGATGCACGACCTCGGCCTGTACGCGACCTATCACGAAAAGACCAAGGTCGGCCTCGAGATCCTCGATTGCCGCGCCCAGCCCCTGTTCACTTCGCGCTTCCCGGAGCGCTTCTACCACGACTTCAACGCCGCGCCGCCGCTGCTGGTGCAGAGCCTGCTGTTCATCGAGAACCGCGAACTGCTCGACCCGAGCAACCCGCGCCGCAACCCGGCAGTCGAGTGGGACCGCTTCTCGAAAGCCGTGTTCGACAAGACCCTGTCCAGCGTCGGCCTGGGCGGCGCCGGGCGCGTCGCCGGCGGCAGCACGCTGGCGACCCAGATCGAGAAATACCGCCACTCGCCGGAAGGGCGCACCGGTTCGCTGACCGACAAGATCATCCAGATGTCGTCGGCCACGCTGCGCGCCTACCAGGACGGCGAAGACACGTCCAGGGCGCGGCGCCAGATCGTGCTCGACTACCTGAACACGGTGCCGCTGTCGGCCAAGGGCGGCTATGGCGAAGTCAACGGCATCGGCGACGGCCTGTGGGTCTGGTACGGGCGCGACTTCGACAAGGTCAACGGCATGCTCAAGGGCCCGATGACCAGCCCGGATGCAGTGCTGGCCTACAAGGAAGCGCTGTCGCTGATGATCGCCCAGCGCCGTCCTGCCTATTACCTGGGCGCCGGCGAGCAAGACCTGGAAACGCTGACCAACAGCCACCTGCGCGTGCTGGCCCAGGCCGGCGTGATCTCGCCGCAATTGCGTGACGCCGCGCTGGGCGCGCGCCTGAAGCCGGCGCTGCACAGCGGCGTGGCGGCGCCGCCGGCCGACGCGTTCGTGTCGCGCAAGGCCGCCAACGCGGTGCGCAACCACCTCGGTTACCTGATCGGCGACTCGCGCCTGTACAACGTCGACCGCCTGGATCTGTCGGTGGTCTCGACCCTGGACGGCAACGCCCAGCAGGCGGTGACGGCGGCGCTGCGCGCCCTGACCGATGCCGAGCACGCCAAGCAGGCCGGCCTGACCGGCAAGGGCCTGCTCGGCAACGGCGACCCGGCGCAAGTGGTGTACAGCTTCACGTTGATGGAGCGCGGCGAGCACGTCAATTACCTGCGGGTGCAGACCGACAACTACGACCAGCCACTGGACATCAACGAAGGCGCCAAGCTCGATCTCGGCTCGACCGCCAAGCTGCGCACCCTGGTGACCTACCTCGACATCGTCGACCAGCTGCACAAGCGCTTCGAGCCGATGGACCGGATCGGCCTGATGGGCGTGGAAGTCGACGCCAAGGACCGCATGTCGCAATGGGCGCTCGAGTATTTCAAGGCGCTCCCCGACGGTGCCGATCGCGGCCTCACGCCGATGCTGCACGCGGCGATGGAACGCAAGTATTCGGCCAGCCCGGGCGAGCGCTTCATGACCGGCGGCGGCCTGCACACCTTCGGCAACTTCAGCAAGCTCGACGACAGCCGCATCATGGACGTGCACCAGGCGCTGCGCAATTCGACCAACCTGGTGTTCGTGCGCATGATGCGCGACGTGGTGCGCTACTACATGTTCCAGCTGCCGGGCTCGTCCGCGCAGCTGCTGGCCGACGCCAACGATCCGCGCCGCGCGGCCTACCTGGCGCGCTTCGCCGACAACGAGGGCAAGGACTTCCTGGCCAAGTTCTGGAACAAGTACAAGGGCAAGACCCCGGCCGAAGTGGACCAGTTGCTGTTCTCCGGCGTGCGTCCGCTGGCTTCCAAGCTGGCGGCGGCACACCGTACCGTGGTGCCGAACGCCACGCTGGACCAGTTCGGCGCCTTCATCAACGCCACCCTGCCATCCGCCAACGAAGTCGATCCGGAACGCATCCCGAAGATGTACGAGATGTACGACCCGCGCAATATGTCGCTGGCCGACCGCGGCTACGTGGCCTCGGTGCACCCGCTCGAACTGTGGCTGGTGAGCTACCTGCGCACCCATCCGAAGGCGACCTGGTCCGAAGTCACGGCCGCCAGCGTCAAGGAGCGCCAGGAGGTCTACCAGTGGCTGTTCAAGACCAGCCGCAAGAACGCCCAGGACAAGCGCATCGCGGGCCTCTTGGAGGTGGAAGCCTTCCTCAAGATCCACGCCCAGTGGAAGAAGATGGGCTACCCGTTCGACTCGCTGGTGCCGTCGTTCGCGACCACGCTGGGCGCCTCGGCCGACCGTCCGGCCGCGCTGGCCGAGCTGATGGGCATCATCGTCAACGGCGGCGTGCGCAAACCGGTCGAGCGCATCGACTCGCTGCACTTCGCCAAGGACACGCCGTACGAAACCCTGGTGCGCCGTAACAAGGGCGGCGGCAAGGAGCAGGTGCTGGCGCCGGAAGTCGCGCGCACGGTGGCCGACGCCATCCAGGGCGTGGTCTCGGACGGCACCGCCAAGCGCGTGAAAACCGCCTTCGTGCAGGCCGACGGCCAGGTGATCGCGCTGGGCGGCAAGACCGGCACCGGCGACCAGCGCTTCGACGTGTATGCGCGCGGCGGCCGTCTGATCGAGTCGCGCTACGTGAACCGCTCGGCCGCCTTCGTGTTCAACATCGGCGAGCGCTTCTACGGCAGCATGACCGCCTACGTGCACGGTCCGCAGTCCGAGCACTACGACTTCACCAGCGCGCTGCCGGTGCAATTGCTGGTGACGCTGGCGCCGAGCCTGATGCCGATGATCGAACCGCCGGTCCCGGCGCCAGGCGCGGCGGCGCCGCGCCAGTGCGTGCGTTGAGCAAGAAAGAGCAGGGCGCGTCCAGATACATCGGCCGCGCCCGCAACGCCGTTTCCTCGCGCCTGCAGAACTTCAGCATCGTCTCGCTGCGTGACCTGATCGTCGCCTCCGGCCCCACCATCCTGCTGGTGATCGGTGCGGTATTGCTGGCCTACTGGTGGGTCGACCCGGCCCCGCCGCGCAGCCTGCGCCTGGCGGGCGGCCAGGAAAATTCCGCCTACGAACAGTTCGGCAAGCGCTATGCGGCACTGCTGGCCCGGGACGAGATCCGGGTCACGCTGCAGAGCTCGCTCGGCTCGCGCGAGAACCTGGAACGCCTGCGCCGCGGCGAAGCCGACGTCGCCTTCGTGCAGAGCGGCTCGACCGATCCCGACCAGGCAGGGCAAGACGACATCGAAAGCGCTGGCCTGGTTTCGCTTGGCAGCCTGTTCACCGAGCCGGTGTGGCTGTTCCTGCGCGAAGGGGCGAACGTACGCCAATTGACCGACCTGCGCGGCAAGCGCATCAACCTGGGCCCGGAAGGCACCGGCGTGCCGCGCCTGATCCGGCAGGTGCTGGACGCCAACGGCATTGCCCCGCAAGACCTGAAGACCGGCGACCTGGCCGACACCCCGGCCACGGTCGAACTGCTGGCCGGCCGCATCGACGGCCTGGTGTTCAGCTCGGCGCCGGAAGCGCCGCTGATCCAGATGCTGCTGCAAACGCCCGGCATCCGGCTGTTCGACTTTTCCCAGGCCGAAGCCTATACCCGGCGCCTGCCGTTCCTGACCCACGTGGTGCTGCCGCGCGGGATCGTCGACCTGGGGCGCAACATCCCGGCCCAGGATTACCACCTGATCGCGCCCACCGCCACGCTGGTGGCGCGCGAGGAATTGCATCCGGCGCTGGTGGGCCTGCTGGTGAAGTCGGCCGGCGAGATCCATGGCGGCGCCGGCTGGTTCCAGCAGCAGGGACAATTCCCATCGCCCAAGTACACCGAGATTCCGGTCGCGCCCGAGGCGGCGCGCTACTACCGCGACGGTCCGCCGCTGCTGCAGCGCTACATGCGCTTCTGGCTGGCGAACCTTGCCGAGCGGCTGTGGGTGGTGGTGGTGGCGCTGACCGCGCTGCTGATCCCGCTCTCCAAGATCGTGCCGCCGATCTATGTCTGGCGCGTGCGCTCGCGCGTGTATCGCTGGTATGGCGAATTGCGCGCCATCGAGCAGGCCTATGAAGACAGCGGCGCCGCGCCCGGCGACGCGGTACGCAAGGACCTGGGCCGGCGCCTGGACGGGCTGGAAGACCGGGTCAACCACATTTCGGTGCCGCTCGCCTATGCCGACGAGCTGTACCGCCTGCGCAGCCATATTCACCTGGTGCGCGAGCGCGTACGTGGTGGAGCGCAGGTCGAGGATGTGCCGGTTCACCCGGCGGTCGATCCGCAGGCTTCGGCATCTCCGGGCTGAAGGCGCCGGGCAGGGCGCTTGTCCAGGAACGTTGTATTCATTCCACGCAATCAGCAAAATGCGAAAAGTCGGCAAAGGATGTGATACAGTGTTTGCTTGCTGTGTGGAAATGGATGTTGCGTGAGTTGGTCGACCGATAGTGATCGACGTGGCCCGCGCCGTTCCTCTCATAATCGACCGCGCCCATGCTAGATTTTTCCCAATCCCATATCGATCGTCTGGACCAGATGTGCAAACCGATGGTCAAGCGTACGATCACGTTGATCGGCGGTATCTCGCTGCTGCTGGTGTGCCTGCACATGTGGAGCCTGTTCGCCGCGCGCCAGGCCGAGATCGACGGCACCGGCACCAGCACCGCCAATATGGCGCGGGCGCTGGCCTCGCATGCCGAACGCACGATCGAGCTGGGCGATGCGGTGCTCGATGAAATGGTCGAGCGCGCCGAGAACGGCGAGATGGCCGGCAGCCCGGACGGCACCCCGGCCGTGCACCTGCACGCGCGCCTGACCCATATCGCCACCGTGACGCCGCAGATCCAGGAACTGTTCATCTACGGCGCCGACGGCGAACGGCTGGCTACCTCGCTGCCGCACCTGCTCGAGGGCAGCAATGCCGACCGCGAGTATTTCCGCTACCACCAGACCCATGCCGGGCGCGGCACCTATATCGGCAAGCCGATCCGCAGCCGTTCGACCGGCATTCTTACCATCCCGCTGTCGCGCCGCATCGACCGCCCGGACGGCAGCTTTGGCGGCGTGGCGATGGCCTCGCTCAAGCTGAGTTTCTTTGGCAATTTCTACGACAGTTTCGACGTCGGCCAGACCGGCACCATCGTGCTGGCGATCGACGACGGCACGCTGCTGTACCGCCGCCCGTTCAAGGAATCGATGGTCGGCACCAACGTCAGCAATATCGCCATCTTCGACATGTACCGCACCATGGGCGTGGCCGGCACCGCGATGCGGGTCGCCAGGATCGACGGCGTCGAGCGCCTGTACAGCTATCGCAAGGTCGAAGGTTTCCCGCTGGTGGTGGCGATCGCCATCTCGCGCGAGGAAATCCTGCACGAATGGTGGATCGTGGTGGTCAAGATGAGCGGCGTGGTGCTGGTGGCGCTGGCGCTGCTGGGCTGGGGCGCGCTGCGCATGGTGCGCCAGCTGAAGGTGCGCGAGGCGCTGGAAGACCAGCTGCGCCGCGCGCGCATCAAGCTGGAGCAGCAGAACGAAGAACTGCAGGTGCTGGCCGACAGCGACGGCCTGACCGGCATGGCCAACCGGCGCCACTTCGAGATCACCCTGGGCGCCGAGCGCGAGCGGGCGCGCCGCAACGGCCAGCCGTGTTCGCTGATCCTGATCGACGTCGACCACTTCAAGAAGTTCAACGACCGCTACGGTCACGTGGCCGGCGACGAATGCCTGCGCCGGGTGGCGCGTGCGATCGACGGCGGCACGCGCCGCCCGACCGACCTGGCGGCGCGCTATGGCGGCGAGGAATTCGTGGTGATCCTGCCCGACACCGACCTGGAGGGCGCGCGCCTGGTTGCCGAGAACATCCGCAGCGCGGTCGCCGCCATCGGCACCGAGCATGCCGACAGTCCGTATGGCCACGTCACCGCCAGCCTGGGCGTGTTCACCGCGCGGCCGGCGCAGGACGATTGCAGCGCCTCGACCTGGGTCGAAGCGGCCGATGGCTTGCTGTACGAGGCCAAGACCGCGGGGCGCAACCGCGTGGCCTGGCGCGCGGCCGAACCTTGCATCGCCGAAGTAGCGAGCTGAGCGGCTGGGCATTCCAGCATGGTCATTCCTTG
Source organism: Massilia sp. YIM B02443 (assembly GCF_030411955.1). Taxonomy (GTDB): domain Bacteria; phylum Pseudomonadota; class Gammaproteobacteria; order Burkholderiales; family Burkholderiaceae_D; genus Telluria. The sequence continues at coordinate 216,529 of NZ_JASNRA010000002.1, read as the reverse complement.
AGGAATCGGATTACACTGGCGGCCCAGTTCTCCGTTTCGAAGGAAGCCATGATCCGCCGTCCGTTTTCCGTTCTCGTCCTGAGCAGCCTGCTCGCCTGCGCAACTGCGCCATTGGCCGTCGCCAGGGACGCTGCCGATGAAGCGCCTGCCGCCAAACGCAGCGTGCGCGAGCACTACACCAAGTACGAATTCCGGATCCCGATGCGCGACGGCGTGCGCCTGTTCACCACGGTCTACGTGCCGAAGGACGGTTCGCGCGCCTATCCCTTCCTGATGGAACGCACCCCGTACAGCGCCGGCACCCATGCCCAGGGCGAGCTGCGTTACGGCGTGGACTGGATGCCCGAGTCGCTCGGCCCGTCGCCCGAGTTCGAGCAGGCCGGCTACATCTTCGTCGAGCAGGACGTGCGCGGACGCTATATGTCCGAGGGCAGGTGGCAGGAAATGACGCCGCACGGCAAGGCCAGGCTGGAAAAAGGCGAGGGCCGCGAGAGCGAGGACATGCACGACACCGTGGCCTGGCTGCTGAAAAACGTCCCCAACAACAACGGCAAGGTCGGCATCCTCGGCATCAGCTATCCCGGCTTCTATACCGCCGCCAGCATCATCGACTCGCACCCGGCGATCAAGGCCGCCTCGCCGCAGGCGCCGATTGCCGACCTGTACATGGGCGACGATTCCTACCACGGCGGCGCCTTCAAGCTGGCCGGCAATTTCGACTTCTACGCCGCCTTTACCGCGGTCGAGAACCCGACCCCGCTGCCCAAGACCTGGGCCGACTTCGACTACGGCGAAGCGGATGGCTACGACTTCTTCCTCAAGCGCCTGACGCTGTCGAACATTGCCGCCGCCATGAGCGCCAAGCAGCGCGAACTGTTCATGCCGAACATCGAGCACGACACCTACGACGGGTTCTGGCAGTCGCGCGCCATCGGCCCGCACATGAAGAACGTCAAGGCGGCGGTGCTGACCGTGGGCGGCTGGTACGACGCCGAGGATTTCCACGGACCGTTCACCATCCACGACGCGATCGCGCGCCACAACCCGAATACCAGCAACTCGCTGGTGATCGGCCCCTGGGTGCACGGCGGCTGGGCGCGCGGCGATGGCGCCCGCCTGGGCCATGTGCGCTTCGACGCGAAAACCAGCGAATACTTCCGGCGCGAGATCCAGTTCCCGTTCTTCGAGCAGCACCTGAAGGGCGTCAAGCCGGCCAGGGCGCTGGCGCCGGTGACCGTGTTCGAGACCGGTTCCAACGTCTGGCGCAGCTACGCCGCCTGGCCGCCGAAGCCGGCCAGGGCGCGCACGCTGTACTTCGGCGCCAACGGCAGCCTGAGCTGGACCCAGCCCGCAGCGAGCAGCGGCGCCGGCTACGACGAATACGTGGCCGACCCGCGCCGCCCGGTGCCGTACATCGGCTATCCGGCCCTTGGTGTGCCGAAGGAATACATGGTGTCCGACCAGCGCTTCGCCGCCACCCGTCCCGACGTGCTGGTGTACCAGAGCGAGGTGCTGGAAGAAGACGTGACGGTGGCGGGCAGCGTGATTCCGAAGCTGTTCGTGTCGACCAGCGGCACCGACGCCGACTGGGTGGTGAAACTGATCGACGTGTATCCGGCCGCCTATCCCAGTGAACAAGCTGAGCGCAGCCGCAAGGACGTCGGCCCGCCGGCCGTGAACCTGGGCGGCTTCCAGCAACTGGTGCGCGGCAATCCGCTGCGCGGCAAGTTCCGCAACAGCTACGAGAAGCCCGAGCCGTTCGTGCCGGGCAAGGTGGAAGCGATCAGCTACGGCCTGGGCGACGTGAATCACACCTTCCGCCGCGGACACCGGATCATGGTGCAGGTGCAGAGTTCGTGGTTCCCGCTGATCGACCTGAATCCGCAGACCTTCATGCGCATTCCGGAAGCCAAGCCGGAAGACTTCCGCAAGGCGACCCAGCGTGTATATCGTGCGCCGGACAACGCGTCCGGGCTGCAGCTGATGGTATTGCCGGCCCGCTGAAGAGGGTTATTGGCAAGCCCGTTTTTTTGTCAGCCTGAAGACCGTCGTTCCCGCGCAGGCGGGAACCCAAGTTCGTTGCGCTGCCTCTCATGCATAAGTAGGCAACGATACATGCAAACTGAGGTTCCCGCCTGCGCGGGAACGACGGTTTTTTGGTTAATGGATGATCAAGCGCCGACCCAGGGCAGGCCCGCCTTGCACCATCCCCCGATCGTCTTGCGATGGCCTTCGCCGTCGCGGTCGCCCTCGAAGCCTTCCAGGATGTCGAACGCGTTCTTGTAGCCGAGCTCAGTCGCCACGCGTGCACTGTGGCGCGAGCGCACCCCGGAGCGGCACAGGAACAGCAGCGGCTGGTCCTTGTCCGCGACCTGCTGCTCGAGCTGGGGCCCGAATCCCGGATTCGGCTGGCCACCCGGATAGGTGGCCCATTCCACCGCCACATGTTGCTGCTCGGGCAACGCCACCCGTCCCACCCAGTCACGTTCGGCATTGGTACGCACATCGACCAATTTCACGTTCGGATCGGCCTGCAGCAATGCAAACGCTTCCTGCGGCGTGACCGCCCCGGCATAGGGCAGGCCGGCACCACGTTCGCGCGCCACGTCTAAAATAGTTTCTTTGGTCATGAGTTCTGTTCCGTTTTCGAGCACTGGCTGGCGGTGCACCATCGTGGATCAGTGTATCCTGCGCTGCGATGGTGCGCTGATGGTGATTTGCACCAAGGTGGTGCGATCAAGCGGGCTGAGCAAAAATCTCGCCCAACACCCCGGTTGGCGCGATTTTATGGGTAAACTGGTTTTTTCCCCAAGAATGATTTGTGCATGAGCTCATGCGCAACGGTGGGCACGGCGTTGCCGCAGGCTTGGCACGCTTCATGCTTCAATAGGATATAAGTTGTCGGACCGCATGATCCGACATCCCTTTTTCAATTAGGAGATTCCGAATGGCAAAGTCGGCCGCAGATGTAATGCAAATGGTTAAGGACAACGAAGTCAAGTTCGTTGATTTACGCTTCGCCGATACCCGCGGCAAGGAACAGCACGTGACGGTGCCGGTGTCGCACTTCGACCTGGACAAATTCGAATCCGGTCACGCCTTCGACGGTTCGTCGATCGCCGGCTGGAAAGGCATCGAAGCCTCGGACATGCTCCTGATCCCGGATCCGAACACCGCCAATCTCGACCCGTTCATGGAAGAGACCACCATCTTCATGCAGTGCGACGTGATCGAACCGTCGGACGGCAAGGGCTATGACCGCGACCCGCGCTCGATCGCGAAACGCGCCGAAGCCTACCTGAAGTCGTCGGGCATCGGCGACACCGCCTACTTCGGCCCGGAACCAGAATTCTTCATCTTCGACTCGATCCGCTGGAAGATCGACATGTCGGGCTGCTTCGTCAAGATCGATTCGGACGAGTCGTCGTGGGCCACCGACAAGGAAATCGAAGGCGGCAACAGCGGCCACCGTCCGACCGTCAAGGGCGGCTACTTCCCGGTCCCGCCGGTCGACAGCTTCCAGGACATGCGTTCGGAAATGTCGCTGATCCTGGAATCGATGGGCATCCCGGTCGAAGTGCACCACCACGAAGTGGCCGGCGCCGGCCAGAACGAAATCGGCACCAAGTTCTCGACCCTGGTCGAGCGCGCCGACTGGACCCAGAACATGAAGTACGTGATCTGGAACGTGGCCCACAGCTACGGCAAGACCGCGACCTTCATGCCGAAGCCGATCAACGGCGACAACGGCTCGGGCATGCACGTGCACCAGTCGATCTGGAAAGACGGCAAGAACCTGTTCGCCGGCGACGGCTATGCCGGCCTGTCGGAAACCGCGCTGTTCTACATCGGCGGCATCATCAAGCACGCCCGCGCGCTGAACGCGATCACCAACCCGGGCACCAACTCGTACAAGCGCCTGGTGCCGGGCTACGAAGCCCCGGTCAAGCTGGCCTACTCGGCCCGCAACCGTTCGGCCTCGATCCGCATCCCGCACGTGGCGAACCCGAAAGGCCGCCGCATCGAGACCCGCTTCCCGGATCCGCTGGCCAACGTGTACCTGTGCTTCGCCGCGCTGATGATGGCCGGCCTGGACGGCATCCAGAACAAGATCCACCCGGGCGAAGCCGCCACCAAGGACCTGTACCACCTGCCGCCGGAAGAAGACAAGCTGATCCCGACGGTGTGCGCCTCGCTGGAAGAAGCGCTGGAAGCCCTGGACAAGGACCGCGAGTTCCTGACCCGCGGCGGCGTGTTCAGCGACAGCATGATCGATGCCTACATCGAGCTGAAGATGAACGAAGTGCAGCGTCTGCGCATGACCCCGCACCCGGCTGAATTCGACATGTACTATTCGTCGTAAGATTCGGTCGTAATCCATTGCCAACGCGGGCGTTGTTTAAGAACGTCGTTCGCGTTGCGGCAAGGTGATCAAAGCGGGGAAAGCCATGGCTTTCCCCGCTTTTTTTGTTGCTTCGGGTATAGTCGGGCGCGACTACAATGCCTGCACGCTGCGTGTGCAGCTTCTCGAGTGATCCGAATGACAAACACCGTATTCCGCCGTGTCTTGCTGCCAGCGCTGGCCGCGCTGGCGCTGCCATTATCGAATCTCGCCCAGGCCCAGATCTACCGCTGCGTCGACGCCAACGGCCGCCCGCTGTACACCGACGTCAAGGTCGGCAAGTGCCAGCTGATCGATACCGGCCCGTCGATGCCGGCATCGTCGCCGCCGATACCGGCGCCGCGTCCGCCGAGCAGCTCCAGTAGTTCAAGCGCGCCGGCGCCGAGCACCTCGCCGGCCAATTTCCCGCGCGTGGAAACCTCGCAGCAGCGCGCGCGCGACGACGAACGGCGCGAGATCCTGGGCGACGAACTGCGCATCGAAGAAAAGAAGCTGGCCGACCTGAAACGCACCTTCAACAACGGCGAGCCGGAGCGCCAGGGCAACGAGCGCAACTACGCCAAGTACCAGGAGCGTGTGGCTTCGATGCGCGACGAGATCGGCCGCACCGAGCGCAATATCGAAGCCCTGCGGCGCGAGATCGGCAATATCCGGTAAGCCTCTCTTACACAAATACCACCACCATGAACGTCCCGCCCAACGTCACCGTCTCCGCCCACGAAGCGAACGACCCGGCCCGCTTCACCGGCCTCGACCTGCTGGCCTCGGCCGTGCTGCTGCTCGACGCCGACGGCCACGTGCACTATGCCAATCCGGCGGCCGAGAACATGATGGAGCTGTCGCTGAAATCCCTGCAGCGCCACTGCCTGTACGAGCTGTTCACCAACGGCGCCGAGCTCAGTCAGCTGGCCACCCAGGCGCTGGCGCACCAGTACGCCGACCTGCGCCAGGACCTGACCCTGCTGCGCCTCGGACGTGAGCCGCTGCACGTGAACGGCATCGTCAGCGCGCTGGGCGACGCTACCTTGCTGATCGAGCTGCGCGAGAACGTGCAGCAGTTGAAGCTCGACCGCGAGGAGCGCATCCTCGACCAGAGCCAGGCCAACAAGGAACTGATCCGCAACCTGGCGCACGAGATCAAGAACCCGCTGGGCGGCATCCGCGGCGCCGCGCAGCTGCTCGAACTCGAGCTGCCGCCGCACCATCTGGCCGATCTGCAGGAATACACGCAGGTGATCATCAAGGAAGCCGACCGCCTGCAGACCCTGGTCGACCGCCTGCTGGCGCCGCACAGGAAGCCGCACATCGTCGGCGACGTCAATATCCACGAAGTGTGCGAGCGGGTGCGCAGCCTGATCCTGGCCGAATTCCCGCAAGGCCTGACCATCCGGCGCGACTACGACGCCTCGATTCCCGAATTCCGCGGCGACTTCGAGCAGCTGATCCAGGTGGTGCTGAACATCGCCCATAACGCCGCGCAAGCGCTGGCGGGACGCATCGCGCAGGGCGACGCCGAGATCACCTTGCGCACCCGGGTGGCGCGCCAGGTCACCCTGGCGAAGGTCCGTTACGGGCTGGCACTAGACTTGCATATCATTGACAATGGACCGGGCATCGCACCCGACATCCGCGACCGCATCTTCTATCCGCTCGTCTCCGGGCGCGAAGGCGGCAGCGGCCTGGGGCTCACGCTGGCGCAAACCTTCGTGCAGCAGCACCTGGGCGTGATCGAGTGCGAAAGCCGGCCTGGACTGACGGATTTCCGGATCCTGCTGCCCCTGCCATAAGCAAATCAGGCAGGGCGGGGCGAGGGCGTCAGTCCATTATTGAATCCAAGTTGCGGGAAGCACGAATACATGAAACCAATCTGGATTGTCGACGACGATGCATCGATCCGCTGGGTCCTCGAAAAAGCCCTGGCCCGCGAAAGCCTGGAGACCCGCAGCTTCGCCAACGCGCGCGACGCACTCACCGCGTTCGAGACCGAGACCCCGCAAGTGCTGGTGTCGGACATCCGCATGCCGGGCGAATCCGGCATCGACCTGCTGCAGGCGGTCAAGGCGCGCCATCCCGGCCTGCCGGTGATCATCATCACCGCTTTTTCCGACCTCGACTCCGCCGTGTCCTCGTTCCAGGGCGGCGCCTTCGACTACCTGGCCAAGCCGTTCGACATCGACAAGGCGGTGTCCCTGATCCGGCGCGCGCTGGAAGAAAGCCTGCGCGAAGCCAGCGTCGAAGCCGCGCCGGCCGAGACGCCCGAGATCCTGGGCCATGCGCCGGCGATGCAGGAAGTGTTCCGCGCCATCGGCCGCCTGTCGCAGTCGAACGTGACGGTCCTGATCACCGGGGAGAGCGGCACCGGCAAGGAGCTGGTGGCGCGCGCCCTGCATAAACACAGCCCGCGCGCGCAGCAGCCGTTCATCGCGCTGAACACGGCGGCGATCCCGAAAGACCTGCTGGAATCGGAACTGTTCGGCCACGAGCGCGGCGCGTTTACGGGCGCGCAGGCGATGCGGCGCGGCCGCTTCGAGCAGGCCGAAGACGGCACGCTGTTCCTCGACGAAATCGGCGACATGCCGTTCGACCTGCAAACCCGCCTGCTGCGCGTGCTGTCCGACGGCCACTTCTACCGCGTCGGCGGCCACCAGCCGGTGAAGGCCAATGTGCGCGTGATCGCGGCAACGCACCAGAACCTCGAGCAGCGCGTGCGCGACGGCCTGTTCCGCGAAGATTTGTATCACCGCCTGAACGTGATCCGCCTGCGCCTGCCGTCGCTGCGCGAGCGCAGCGAAGACATCCCGATCCTGACGCGCCACTTCCTGGTGCAGAGCGCACACCAATTGGGCGTCGAACCGAAGCGCATGAGCGAGCAGGCGATGCGCTTCCTGTCCGGCCTCGAATTGCCGGGCAACGTGCGCCAGCTGGAAAACCTGTGCAACTGGATCACCGTGATGGCGCCCGGCCAGACGGTCGAGATCAAGGACCTGCCGCGCGACCTGACCCAGGGCTCGGCGCCCGGTTCGCTCAATCCGGTCCCGCTGGCCGACGGCATGGTCGGTGCGCTGCCGGTGGCGTCCGGCGGCGGCGTGGTGATGCAGGCCGCGGCCGGCTTTGCCACGCCGGCCGCGCCGGCGCTGTCGCCGGAAGGCTGGATCGGCCTGCTGGAGCTGCAGGCGGCCGGCATGCTCAGCGCGGGGCAGATGGACGTGATGGACATCCTCGGCCGCCAGTTCGAATCGGCGCTGATCCGCACGGCCCTGAAGCACACGCACGGCCGCAAGAACGACGCCGCGATGCGGCTCGGGATCGGGCGCAATACCATCACGCGCAAGATCGTGGAGCTGGGGATCGACGGCGCGCGCGACGAGTAGCCTGGTACTGCCGAGATGGGGAACGCGGCGCGTTTGGTGTAAGCTCTTGCATCGGCGCGCCGCGCCTGTCTCAAGCCAATGCAATGCTGATCAACTGCGTCGCCTACCAGGAAGGCAAGAAGCTGTCCGATATCCCGGTCGAGGATATCAGCGAATACCTGAAACAACCCGATACCTTCGTCTGGGTCGCCCAGCGCGATCCGGCGCCGGCCGACATCATGCTGATGCAGGAAGAATTCGGCCTGCACGAGCTGGCGGTGGAAGACGCGCTGCGCGGCCACCAGCGTCCCAAGCTGGAAGAGTATGGCGACTCGCTGTTCGTCGTGGTCCAGATCGTGGAGCTGGCGGGCGATGAACTGAACGTCGGCCAGCTGGCCGTGTTCGCCGGCGAGAACTACGTGCTGTCGGTGCGGCGCGACGCCAACCAGGGCTTCCTCGGCGTGCGTGCGCGCGCCGAACGCGAGCCGCATCAATTGAAAAAGGGCGCCGGCTTCGTGCTGTATGCGCTGGTCGACGCAGTGGTCGACCGCTACTTCCCGGTGGTCGACATGCTCGAATCCGAACTCGAGTCGATCGAGGACCACATCTTCGGCATGCAGGGCAAGCAGCGCGCCAACGTCGAGCGCCTGTATGAACTCAAGCGCAAGGCGCAGACGCTGCGCCACGCGGTGGTGCCGCTGATGGATGCGGTGGGACGCCTGTATGGCGGGCGCGTGCCGAACGTGGTGCGCGAGACCGAAGACTACTTCCGCGACGTGCACGACCACCTGTACCGCATCGCCGGCCGCCTCGATGCGGTGCGCGACACCATCAACACCGCGATCCAGGTGACGCTGTCGATGGTGGCGATCGAAGAGAATGAGGTCAGCAAGAAGCTGGCGTCGTACGCGGCGATCTTCGCCGTGTTCACCGCATTCGCCGGCGTGTGGGGGATGAACTTCGAGTTCATGCCCGAGCTGAAATGGAAGTACGGCTATCCGATGGCGATGCTGGTGATGGTGGGCGTGTGCGCTTACCTGTACCGGCGCTTCAAGCGGGCAGGGTGGCTGTAGGGTTGGCCTAGGCGGCCCCGCGCTACGCCGCCGACGCGGTGATCGGTATCGGCTCCGATTTCGAGCCGGATGATCTCACCGCCAACCATCACCGCGTCGGCGGCGTAGCCGCCAACCCTACGCGCGGCGGTCGGCCGTTGCCGCAGCGCCGCCGGATGCCATGATCACCAGCGCGATCGCCAGCCACTGCACCGTGCTCAAGCGTTCATTCAGCATGAAGAACCCGGCCAGCGCCGCGATCGCGGGCCCGGCGCTGACCAAAATCCCGAATACCCGCTGCGGCAGGCGCGCCAGCGCCATCATCTCGAGCGTGTAGGGCAGGGCGCTCGACAGCAGCGCCACCGCCAGCCCGCCCATCAGCATCGACGGCGTGAACAGCGCCGCACCCGCGTGCGCGACGCCGAACGGCACCGCGAACAGGCTCGCCGCCAGCATTCCCCACGCCACCGCCTGGCCGCCTTTCAGGGTCGAGACACGCTTGCCGAACACGATGTACATCGCCCAGCAGAAGGCAGCGGCCAGGGCGTACAGCACCCCGACCGGATCGAGAACAGCCGCGCCTTCGCGCAAGGGGAGCAGCAGCCACAGGCCGAGTCCTGCGCACGCCACCCACACGAAGTCGCGCAGGTGGCGCGAGGCCAGGATCACCACCGCCAGCGGCCCGGTGACCTCGATCGCCACCGCGATCCCGAGCGGGATGCGTTCGAACGCACGGTAGATACACAGGTTCATCATGCCCAGCATCAGGCCATACACCAGCAGGTTGCGTGCGTCGAGACGCGTGACGCGGGTGCGCCAGGGCCGTACTACGGCCAGCAGCAACAGGGCGGCCAGGCCGACGCGCAGCGCGGTCAGGCCTTCGCTGCCGACGACCGGGAACAGTCCCTTGGCCCAGGCGGCGCCGGCATTCACCGACACCATCGAAGCCAGGATCGCCAGGCCCGGACCGAGTGCCGTTGCAGCGTCGCCCTGGCGCCCGGCGGGCATCACTTGGCGGCCATCGCGGTGGCCACGGCTTCGGCGACGCGGATGCCGTCCACTGCCGCCGACATGATGCCGCCCGCGTAGCCGGCGCCCTCGCCGGCCGGGAACAGGCCGCGCGTGTTCAGGCTTTGCAGGTCTTGTTCGCCCCGCTTGATGCGGATCGGCGACGAGGTGCGGGTCTCGACGCCGGTCAGCACCGCGTCTTCCTTGTAGTAGCCCTTGATCTGCTTGTCGAAAGCGACGAAGGCTTCGCGCAGCGCCACGATCGCGTAGTCGGGCAGCGACGGCGCCAGGTCGGTCAGGTGCACGGCCGGGCGGAACGACGGCGTCACCGAACCGAATTCTTTCGACGCCCTGCCTGCCACGAAGTCGCCCATCAGCTGGCCCGGCGCGTCGTAGGTCGAGCCGCCCAGGACAAACGCGCGCGACTCCAGCTCGCGCTGGAAGGCGATGCCGGCCAGCGGGTGGCCCGGATAGTCTTCCGGCGTGATGCCGACCACGATCGCGCTGTTGGCGTTGCGCTCGGCGCGCGAGTACTGGCTCATGCCGTTGGTGACCACGCGGCCTTCTTCGCTCGACGCCGCGACCACGGTGCCGCCCGGGCACATGCAGAAGCTGTACACCGAACGGCCATTCGAGGCGTGGTGCACGATCTTGTAGTCGGCCGCGCCCAGCAGCTTGTTGCCGGCGTTGGGGCCGAAGCGGCAGACGTCGATCAGCGACTGCGGATGCTCGACCCGGAAGCCGATCGAGAACGGCTTGGCTTCGACGTACACGCCGCGGTCGTACAGCATCTGGAAGGTGTCGCGCGCGCTGTGGCCGACCGCCATCGCCAGGTGGCGGGTGGGAATCTCCTCGCCGCTGGCCAGGCGCACGCCGACCACCTGGCGCACGCCGTTTTCTTCGCTGATCAAGACGTCGTCGACGCGCGTCTCGAAACGGATCTCGCCGCCCAGTTGCTGGATCTCGGCGCGCATCTGTTCCACCATTTTCACCAGGCGGAAGGTGCCGATGTGCGGCTTGCTGACGTACATGATCTCTTCCGGCGCACCGGCCTTCACGAATTCGGTCAGCACCTTGCGGCCGTAATGCTTGGTGTCCTTGATCTGGCTGTACAGCTTGCCGTCCGAGAAGGTGCCGGCGCCGCCTTCGCCGAACTGCACGTTCGACTCGGTATTCAGTTTGCGCTTGCGCCAGAAGCCGAAGGTGTCGACGGTACGCTCGCGCACGATCTTGCCGCGTTCGAGCACCAAGGGGTTCAGGCCCATCTGGGCCAGGATCAGGGCGATGAACAGGCCGCAGGGGCCGGTGCCGACCACGATCGGACGCGGCGTGCCGGGCGCCGGCCTGGCGGCGTCGACGAATTTGTAGCCGGTGTCGGGCGAGGGCATCACGTGCTGGTCTTTCAGGCGTGCCAGCACGGCCGCTTCGCCGCGCACTTCGGCGTCGATCGAGTAGATCAGCACGATGCTGGATTTCTTGCGCGCGTCGTAGCTGCGCTTGAAGACGGTGAAGTCGATCAGGTCGGCTTCCGCCACGCCCAGGCGCGCCAGGATGGCTTCGCGCAGGGCGGGTTCCGGATGGTTCAGGGGGAGTTTGAGTTCGTTAATTCGGAGCATGGAGGTGGTCGCTGGTGAGGCGACAAAAGTGACGGGCAAACCGCTATTTTACTTCAGCCGGCCTTTCATTCCATGACCCTGACGGCAGAGTTTCAAGAGAAAGCGTTGCTTTTCGGATGCAGAAAGCTGGCGGCTTCCAATTATCCATTATAAGTAAAAATTATATTGTCGCCAAAATATTACCTGATCATCTATCCGTCAGCTATTCAGCATGAGATGGTTTGAATGCACATCGTATGAGTCGAAACAATGTAACGAACCTTTCATCAGAAAAGCTTCACTCTGATAGAAAATTTCATAAATAGCCAAAACGGTGCGATAGATTGCCAAAAAAGTGCAGTCGAGCACCGTATCGACCAACGAAAATTTAGTGTATTTATCTGTGTTGCATGATCTGTTGTTTATGGACACATTTATATTTCAGTGCGTTGACATTGCAAGTTTCCTCATGGTTTTATGTCCATACGTCTTTTGCGAATTATCAATTTTGTGAATATTGATTCGTTGAAGTCGAGAGAGAAGCAGGAAATAAGCTGGCAGCAGTGATTCGCAAACAAAAACCACGATCGGCCGTTTCACAAGAATCGCCGACACAAGACAGGAAATCACAATGTTCAAAAAGACCGTTTTAGTCCATGCGCTGGGATTGGCATTCAGTAGTGCTGCGCTGACTGTCGCCGTGATGGCGCCGGCCATGGCGCAATCGAACGCCACCGCTTCGGTGTATGGCACCGTGGCGCCAGGCGGCAACGTCCAGGTTCTGATCGAGAACCCTGCCATCGGCCTGCGCCGCACCCTGACGCCCGATGCGCAGGGACGCTTCAATGCGACTTCGCTGCCGACCGGTGTCTACCGTGTCTCGCAGTTGCGCGATGGCCAGGTGATTTCGACTGTCGAAGTCGAAACCAGTATTGGCGCCAACGCCGAGGCAATCTTCCCGGCCAGCGGCGTCCAGACCGTGGAAGTGACCGGCACCCGGCGCACCATCGACGTCAGCAGCGTCAACAGCGGCGCGACCTTCAATGCGCGCCAGCTGGCCGCGCTTCCAATCGCGCGCACCCTCGACGCCATCATCCAGCTGGCGCCGAACACGACCCGCGCCGACAGCCGCTTCGCCGGCGGCGCCTCGTTCGGTGGCGGTGCAGCGTCCGAAAACTCGTACTACATCAACGGCTTCCCGGTCACCAATCCATTGACCGGCCTGGGCGCGGCGCAGCTGCCGTTCGGCGCGATCGCCGAGGCGCAGATCCTGACCGGCGGCTTCGGCGCCGAATTCGGCCGCTCGATCGGCGGGGTGGTGAACATCATCACCAAGAGCGGCACCAACAACTGGGAAGCCGGCGGCATCGTCGCCTATGAACCGAAGAAGTGGCGCGCCAGCCCGAAGGACTTCTACTATGCCAATACCGGCGCCAATCCGCTTACCGACGGCACGCTCAACGAGGCGCGCCGCGACAACACGCGCGAACAGAAGATCTATGGCGCCTATGTCGGCGGCCCGATCATCAAGGACAAGCTGTTCATGTTCCTGTCGGCCGAAATGACCGAGCGCGAGGAAGGCTACGTCAACGGTACCCGCACTGCGTCGGCGGCCTCGAACACCGCCTTCGGCTGGCGTGACCGCGACACCGAGCTCGAGCGCTACATGGGCAAGATCGACTTCAACATCACCGACAACCACCGCCTCGAACTGACCGCCCTGGGCGACACCCCGACGGTGGAATACGCGGACAGCGGCTTCAATTATGCCGACCGCTCGCGCAACGGCGTCGTCACCGCACGCCAGAAACGCGTCAATGTCGCCAACAACGGCGGCGAAAGCGCTACCCTGCGCTACGTCGGCAACCTGACCCAGGACCTGACCCTGACCGCGCTGTATGGCCGCTCCGAAGCCAAGCACGAAAACACCTTCGAAGGCTATGATCCGAACCAGTACCAGATCGTGTTCACGCCGACTGCCCAGGTGCCCGGCCTGACCTACACCAATCCGCAATCGGTAATGACCAACATCCTGGCGCCAGGATCCAAGGACATCGTCGATTCGGCACGTATCGACCTCGAATACCGCCTGGGCGACCACATGCTGCGCGGCGGCTGGGACCAGACCAAGATCGAGTCGAAGAACGCGGGTGACGACCGCGCAGGCGGCGGCCGCTGGACCTATTCCTTCACCAGCACCCCGAACCGTCCGATCAGCGGACCGGGCGGAAATACCGTACCGGCGGTGGCGACCGGCGGCGGCTACGGTCCGCAAGGCTTTTACGTGGTCAAGGGCATCTTCACCAGCGTCACCGATTCGTTCGGCGAGCAAAGCGCGTTCTACCTTGAAGACCGCTGGCAGACAACCCCGAACCTGTTGCTGACGCTGGGCGTGCGCAGCGAATCGTTCAAGAACCAGAACGAGAGCAAGGTCACCTTCCTCGAGATGAAGAACCAGATCCAGCCGCGCCTCGCAGCGGCCTGGGACGTGAACGGCGATGCCAGCCTCAAGATCTTCGGCACCGCCGGCCGCTATTCGGTGCCGATCCCGACCCACATCTCGGTGCGCGGCGCCGGCCGCTCGACCTTCACCAGCCAGTACTTCACGTACAGCGGCATCGATGCCAAGGGCAATCCGACCGGCCTGACCCAGCTCAGCCAGCCGCTGTCGGCGAACAACGAATACGGCCAGGAAAAGGTGGTGGCGGCGCTGGCGGCGCTCGACATGAAGCCGTCCTACCAGGACGAAGTCACGCTCGGCTTCGAGCGCGCTTGGTCGCCGACCCTCAACTTCGGCGGCAAGATCATGTACCGCGAACTGAAGGAAACCATCGACGACTTCTGCGATGGCCGTCCATTCGCGCGCTGGGCCGAGGCGCGCGGCATCACCATCACCAACCCACTGTGGGGCAATGCCTGCCAGACGTTCAATCCGGGCCGCGACAACACCTTCATGGTGGACTTCTACGGCGATCCGTCGCGCCTGACCGAAGTGTCGCTGACCGCCGCCGAGCAGGGCTTCCCGAAACCGAAACGCACCTACGCCGCGGTCGACCTGTTCGCCGAACATCCTTACCGCGACGGCTGGTACGGCCGGGTCAACTACACCTGGTCGCGCAACAAGGGCAATACTGAAGGCCAGGTGCGCTCGGATAACGGCCAGGCCGACGTGGCGGTGACCTCGACCTGGGATTATCCGGAACTGATGCTGGGCGCCTATGGCCGTCTGCCGAACGATCGCGAGCACCAGATCAAGGCCTTCGGCTTCTTCGATATCACCAAGGAGTTGACGGTCGGCGCCAATGCCGTGCTGGCCTCGGGCCGTCCACGCAGCTGCATCGGCAGCGAACCGGAGCCGGGCGACTCGCCGAACTACGAGAACCAGACCTTCTACTGCCTGGGCAGCGTGGTAACCGAGAACCGTGTCGTCGGCCGCGGCACCCTGGGCAACCTGCCATGGGAGCGCACGCTCGACCTGAACCTGGCCTACAAGCCGTCGTTCCTGAAAGGGCTGCAGGTGCGCCTGGACGTGTTCAACGTGTTCAACCGCCAGGAAATCGAAAGCGTGAGCGAAGCGTACAACTCGGGCACCGAGATCAGCTCGACGTACGAACTGCCGCTGTCGTACAGCACGCCACGCTATGCGCGCATATCGGTGATGTACGACGGCAAATTCTGATCGGGACGACAGTGTCCTGACAGTGCCGGCAGTCTGCCGTTACCTCTGAAAACCGCCGGGAAACCGGCGGTTTTTTTATTTGTGGGCCATGCTGGCGTCTGTGACATGACGGGCCGGTTTCCATGTCTGACGCCGCCGTGTCGACAGCGGAATATGGAATGCCATTTGATGTCTACTGCTGTTTCGTGAATATCTTAATGCGCTGAGTGATCGTTTTCCGTGCTCTGCAGCACAGGCAGGAGATATTTCAAACGGATGACTGCACCCATCCTTGCGAAAATTTTCCGAGATTTTCCACACGAAAATTTTGCAGTCGCACATTTTTTTGATTTTTCATGCTGTTTGGATGCCGTCTTTTTTGGTGCAGCCCTGCCACATAATTGCACATTTGCGCACCACTAGATATCAATTCGTTGCATATCGTTAACGTATCGTTGCAGAAATGCACAAATGTAACTTTTAGCGTTGACACTCGCATGCACCACGTGTTTTTATTTGTAACTTCAGTAACATTTCTATGTAGAAGTTGCTGTGCGTCGTGGAGGTTAGGCGGCGGTGGAGCTCAGGGCCGAAAGAGCCTGGTTCAGAGAGATGTGTAGGCCGGCAGGCTAACAATTAATAGGAAATCACATGTTTAGAAATACTGTTTTGGTTCGTGCGTTGCAGTTGGCTTTTGCAACTGGTGCTATTACCGTAGCGATGACGCCGACCGCCATGGCGCAATCCAACGCCTCGGGTGTTGCTTACGGCAAGGTCGCCGCAGGCACCGCCGATACCGTTACCCTCCGTAACAACGGCACCAACGCAACCCGTACCGCAACCCTGGATGCGAACGGCAACTTCCGTGTTACGAGCCTGCCGATCGGTATCTATACCGTGACCCTGACCAAGGGCGGCGCAACCGTCGGCACCACCCAGGTCGAAGTCCTGGCCGGTCAGGGCGTCGAAGCCGACTTCGCAGCAGCAGCAGCGCCTGCTGCCGGCACCGCTACCGTCCAGGTGAGCGGCCGCCGCAACCGTATCGACGTGTCGAACTCGAACAATGGCGCGACCTTCACCTCGCGCGAACTGGCACGCCTGCCGGTCGGCCGCTCGGTCGAGTCGATCGTCCAGCTGGCACCGAACACCACCCGCAGCGACCCGAGCTACCCGGCCGGTCCTAGCCTGGGCGGCGGCGCGGCATCGGAGAACTCGTACTACATCAACGGCATGACCGTGACCAACTCGCTGACCCAGCTGGGCGGCATGGAACTGCCGTACGGCGCGATCGAGCAGGCACAGATCCTGACCGGCGGCTTCGGCGCCGAATTCGGCCGTTCGACCGGTGGCATCATCAACATCACCACCAAGTCGGGTACCAACGTCTGGGAAGCAGGCGGCTACGCGTCGATCACCCCGAAATCGACCCGCGCCAAGTACCGCGACCAGTACTATTCGAATACCGGCGCGTTCCCGCGCACTGACGGCACGCTGTTCCAGCGCCGCGAAGACAACGAACTGACCGAGAAGCAGTACGCGGCATGGGTCGGCGGTCCGATCATCGAAGACAAGGTGTTCATGTACGCCGCGATCGAGCAAAACGAGCGTGACCAGAAGCTGGTCAACGGTTCGACCGCGTCGACCACCCTTGGCAGCAATGGCTTCCGCGAAGCCGAGACCACGACCAAGCGCTACTTCGGCAAGCTGGACTGGAACATCAACGACAATCATCGCCTGGAATTCACTGCCATCGGCGACCTGCCTGAGTCGGACCTGACCTACCGTTCCTACAACTACACTACCCGCGAAGTTGGTGCCAACGTCGCTTCGTCGATCCACCAGGAGTTCGGTCCCTTCCACGCCAACGGCGGTAAGCTGAACAGCCTGCGCTATATTGGCAACATCACCGAAGACCTGACCGTCAACGTCTTGTACGGCAAGATGAAGGCCGACCACATCTATGTGCCGACCGGTTACGATCCAAGCATCCTGCAGGTGACCGCATCGCCGGAAAACCGCGCACCAGGCCTGAGCTACGTCGGCGGCCAGCGCGTCAGCGGCAGCATCCCATACAGTGGCGCAACCGATGAAGTGACCTCCAAGCGCCTGGACCTGGAATACAAGCTCGGCAACCACACCCTGCGCGCCGGTCTCGACAACAACAAGGCCGCATCGATGAACGCGGGTGACGCCTATGCGGGCGGCGGTCTCTGGACCTACCTGCGCGCGACCAACGCGGACGGCTCGCCGCAGATCACCCGCCCGATCAGCGACAACGGCGTCGTCATCCCTGCGCTCGGACAGTATGGCGGCCTGGCAGGCCAAGGCTACTACGTCAGCCGTACCATCGTTTCGACCGTCTCGGATGCCTTCTCAGGCCAGGATGCGCAATACCTGGAAGACCGCTGGCAAGCGACCAAGGACCTCCTGGTCACCGTCGGCGTGCGTCGTGAAGGCTTCTACAACGCCAACCAGGACGGCGTGAAGTACATCGAAATGAAGAACCAGATCGCTCCGCGCCTGAACGTGGCGTGGGACGTGAACGGCGACAGCTCGTTCAAGATCTACGGTAGCGCCGGCCGCTACACGGTGCCGATCCCGAGCCTGGTGGCCCTGCGCGGCGCCAACGGTTCGCAAAACACCACCCAGTACTTTGCCTACACCGGCACCGACGCCAACGGCCAGCCGACCGGCATTACTCAGCTGACCGGCCTGGGTTCGTCCAACAACGAATTCGGCCAGGCGAAGGATCCGAAGACCGTTGCTGCGCAAGACATGAAGCCGGCTTACCAGGACGAAATCACCCTGGGCCTGGAGCGTCAGCTGACGCCGAACTACAACTTCGGTGCCAAGTTCACCTACCGCAAGCTGCGTTCGACCATCGACGATACCTGCGACTACCGTCCATTCGACGCATATGCCGCGCGTAACAACATCGACACCTCGAACTATGCAGGTTTCGGTTGCGCTACCTTCAACCCGGGCGAAGACAACGACTTCCTGGTCGACTACGCGGGCAACGGCACCTACACCGAAGTCCACCTGAGCAAGGAAGAGCTGGGCTTTGACAAGCCGAAGCGTACCTACGCCGCACTGGACTTCTTCTTGGAACATGCTTTCCGCGATGGCTGGTACGCAAAGGTGAACTACACCCTGGCGCGCAGCCGCGGCAACACCGAAGGCCAGACCCTGTCGGATACCGCGACTGCCCAGGGTGACGTGGCCGCTACCCAGACCTGGGATTATCCAGAGCTGATGGTCGGCGCCGACGGCCTGCTGCCGAACGACCGCAAGCACCAGATCAAGGCATTCGGCTTCGTCGAAGTGACCAAGGAAATCAACGTTGGCGCCAACCTGCTGCTGGCATCGGGTCGTCCGCGTTCGTGCCTGGGCGCGAGCCCGATCACCAGCGCAGTCGGCCACGACGGTCCTAACTACAACTCGGCTTCGCGCTACTGCCTGGGCGCCACCGGCGAACAGAATGTGCTGGTCCCGCGCGGTACCCTGGGCCGCCTGCCATGGGAGAAGACCCTGGACCTGAACGTAACCTATCGTCCGGCAATCGTGGATGGCTTGTCGCTGCGCGTTGACGTGTTCAACGTGTTCAACGACCAATCGATCTCGAAGGTCAACGAGCGTTACAACACTGGCCTGGCACGTTACGCACAGTACGAAATGCCAACCTACTTCACCGCGCCGCGTGCGGCTCGCTTTACGGTCGAGTACAACAAGCGCTTCAACTAAGCGAGCATTGCAATTGTTGCGGCGCTGTCTGGCCGCAACGTTGCACAATGCGGCTCGGTCGATTTTTCGGCCGGGCCGTTTTCGTTTACGTTGTCACCAACATAGATGGATGAGTTTAATCGTGTTGCATAGCAATTGCTTGGAGCTGATGAGGCGACCCATGTCCAGCCCGGCCTGTGCTAGAAAATTCGATAATTGGCACGATGCCACATCTTTGCTGGCGATATGGATTGCAGAAAGCCCTGGGGATAAGAATTCACGTTATGCACTTGTATTGCCTTGTCCGCTAACCGGTCGCTCGCTTGCTGGCCCGCAACTGCCGGCTCCATTCTTAATACCATGACGGCGAGTGGAGGCGGGATAAATGGCGTGTGAATGGCTAATATTAGGGCTTGCGGATCTAGTTTCGATGACAGATCTCGGTCCATCTCTTCACCTCAGCGATAGTTTGTCCACTGCAGTTGCACGTGATTAACGTGCAATTTAGCTCACGTGAGATACCTCATTCTTCTGTCCATTCAACACGTTTCCTTTCTGAGCGGTCCAGCTTGCGGTCCGTAAGAATTATCCGTGGGACATTTACACTGGCCTCGGTAGTGACGGTAGAAGTACCGTCGATTTAGCTTCACCCTATGCCGAAACCGACGGCGCCAACGAAAGGAAGTGCCGTGCACGCTTGCGCGTTCGACCGAGGGACGTGCTGGTCTTGAAGTGAAAATAGTAGGTTGATAGCCGAGTCGTTTTATTTTGAGTTGACGACAGTGATAGAAATGCGCCTCGGTACATTACCTAAAGCGACCTCTGTTCGAAGAATCTTTGTGACAGACGCCATAATCTAATCATGCTTGATAGACGCAGAAAATCCCTCAGTGCGTTTGGTGGGGGCGATGTCGAAAAATCAACTTTTCGTGATCGATCCCAAACCGGAGCAAGTGCAATATCCCGTACTCATAGTAATGAAAAGTATTTTATCTTGGCTTAGATCAGCAAATCATTATTTATGTACTGCCAATGTCTGCATCTTTTTTTCGATTGTAGTGGCACTCTATGAGTGCTGCATTGACTCGTTTTTAGCCGATTGATAGGATGAAATTCTTCCATCGGAAGTGTAAAGTGATTGTCGATGCAAACCTTGCGTGAGGGATTATGAAAAATCGTTACGGAATCATGGGTGGTCTAGCATTAGCAGGTGCGCTCTTTGCTACCGCTGCCTACACGGCACCAGCCGAAAGAGAGATTATTCACTATTATGACGAGCATGGGATCAGGGTAGGCTACGAGCATTTGGGATGCAATGGCATGTTCACGTCATGGGGTGTAAGAACAGAAAATTATGTTATCGAGAACTATTCTTGCGGAAATCCAACAGCACCGGAGGGGCCACCACCGCCTGTCGACCCTTATCCATGGGGCTGAAAGAGTGGCAGTCGCTTTTAAGATCGAATCTGCAAACTGGGTGTGACATGAAGAAATCAGAACTTAATATATCTTGAACATCTCATCCGCTCCAAGGGTGATTTAAAAAACGGCTATTCATTTACTTCGCTCAATGTTATTTAATTGCCGGAAAGGCGTGCGTAGCAGTCCTGTGATTATGTATATCGATGCCCGGCGGCCTGATCGAGGCTTCGATTAGGCCTTTTTCGAAAAACAGCGCTTATAAATAAGACATTCGATCATCAAATAGAATCGAATTCTGACCATCCCCGATACAGGCGGATCAGATCCCGCCCCATGCACCTGCCAGTAGCGTCAGCGCCGCCAGCCCGGCGGTCTCGGTGCGCAGTACGCGCAGCCCCATCGACAGCGCAATCGCGCCGGCCGCCCGTGCCGCGTCTTCTTCTTCCGGCGTGAAGCCGCCTTCCGGCCCTACCATCAGCGTCACCGCCTGCGGCGGATTGGCCTTTGCCCAGCCGGCCAGCGATTGCGTGGCGCGCGGCGTAAGCAGAATCCGTGGCGACGGGGAGGGTGCCGCCAGCCACGGCTTGATCTCGGCCAGTGCGTGCAACTGCACCAGGCGGTTGCGGCCGCACTGTTCTGATGCGGAAACTATTACGCCTTGCCAATGCGCCAGACGCTTGTCAAGACGCTCGCCAGACAGCCGCACCACGCTGCGCTGCGCCGCCAGCGGCTGGATCGCGCTCGCGCCCAGCTCGACCGCCTTCTCGACGATCCAGTCCATCTTCGATCCTTCCGGCAGGGCCTGGGCCAGCGTCACCGCGTACGGGGTCTCGACCTCGACCGCCTCGAAGGCGTCGATATGTACGTTGGCCCGCTTTTTGCATAACTCAACAAGGGTAACGACGTATTGACCGCCATCACCATTGAACAGTGTGAGCGTGGCGCCCGGCTGGAGCCGGACCACATGCAGGTGGTGGGCAACGTCGGCCGGCAGTTCGACGGTGGCGCCGGGAACGAGCGCCTGGGGGCAGTAAAAGCGGGGCATGCGGGGCCTGGAAAAGATCGGTAACGGCGCATTGTAGTGTGCCCGTCCGCGATGGAACAGACGGCCTGAAAAAAGCCGGCAGTCAAGGCATATGCATATGGCAAAAAGTGCGTGTCATTTTTCCGACACATTGCTATATGTCATTGACATAAATCAATTAAAAATGGTCCTATGGATGTACGTACATACTCATCAATACGTCACCGGGACACCGTCGAAAGGAGGTTGCAAGGCATTCGAATCGCCGTAGAGCGTAGCACCAAGTTTGGCCGCATTTCATGTTGTTCAATACGTGGGAATATAAGAATGATTAAAGAGAAAGCAATCACGCGAGCTGTACGTCTCACCCTGGTCGTCGCGGGCCTGACCTCGCTGCCTGTCCTGGCGCAGCAATCCGCCAACGTCGTGCAAGTCACGGGTACCCGCATCACTTCGCCCGGCATTACCTCCAACAGCCCGATCTCGTCGGTCACGGCGGAAGAAATCCGCAGCACCCAGCCGATCGCGGTCGAAGAATTCTTCAAGACCCTGCCTTCGGCGACCCCGGCCACCGGCCCCGGCACCAACAACGGCACCGGCGGCGGCGCCTCGATCGACCTGCGTGGCCTGGGCGCGAACCGCTCGCTGGTGCTGATCAACGGTCGCCGCATCGTGCCGTTCAACCTGAACGGCACGGTCGACACCAACTCGATTCCCCTCGCGCTGATCAACCGCGTCGACGTGCTGACCGGCGGCGCCTCGGTGGTGTACGGCGCCGACGCCGTCGCCGGCGTGGCCAACTTCAATCTGCGCCGCAACTTCACCGGCGTCGACCTGACCACCACCTACGGCGCCACCGCCGACGAGCACGACACCAAGCGCCGCCGCACCGACCTCACCATGGGCAGCTCGCTGGCAGATGGCCGCGGCAACGTGGTGCTGAGCATCGGCAAGACCAAGTCCGATCCGGTGACCCAGGGCGAGCGCGATTTCAGCGTCATCAACCTCAATTCCGTGACCGGCCAGCCGACCGGCTCGTTCACCGCCGTGCCGGGCGTGTTCTCGACCGGCATCGGCCCGGGCGGCACCACCACCCTGGCGGGCAACTGGCAGATCAACCCGGCCACCGGCGCCCTGGTGTCGCCGGCAGTGCCATGGAACACCAACCCGTCGAACTACTACCAGACCGGCCTCGACAGTACACAGGTCACCTCGCTGGCCAACTTCCGCATCAACGACCACGCCGAGGTATATACCGACGTGTTCTACACCGGCAGCGAAGTGATGTCGGCGCTGGCCCAGACCGGCACTTTCGGCAACACCTACAACGTCCCGATCGGCAACCCGTACATTCCGCAGCCGATGCGCGAGCAGTTGTGCCTGCGCCGTGGCATCCCGCTGGCCAATTGCGTGGCCGGCAACGCCACCAACGTGCCGCTGCTGGTCAACCGCCGCTTCACCGAGATGGGTCCGCGCTACAGCAATTTCGAAAACAAGACGCTGCAGTACACGATCGGCCTGAAGGGCGACCTGATCGGCGACTGGACCTACGACACCTACTGGAGCCGCGGCACCGCCGAGCAGACCCAGACCCGCATCAACTGGGGTTCGGGCACGCGCGTGCAGCAGGCCCTGAACGCGCTGTCGACCACCGCCTGCGTGAATCCGGCCAACGGCTGCGTGCCGCTGAACGTGTTCGGCGCCGAAGGCACCATCACGCCGGAACAGATCGCCTTCATCAACCAGACCACCATGCTGCGCCAGAAAGTGCAGCAGGACGTGGGCCAGCTGGCCGTGTCGGGCAATCTGGGCGAAACCATCCGCAGCCCGTTCGCCGAAGACCCGATCGCCGTGTCGCTGATGGCCGAGCACCGCAAGGTCTCCGCCAATACCCAGTCCGACGCCGCCTCGCAGATCCAGGGCGAGGTGCTCGGCACCGGCGCGCCGACCCCGGATCGCCGCGGCGAGTTCAAGCTGATGGAATACGCGGTCGAGATGTTCGTGCCGCTGGTCAAGAACAAGCCGTTCATGCGTTCGCTGAATGCCGAGCTGGGCTACCGCGAAACCAGCTTCAAGACCAACAGCAAGACCAATTACGGCAGCTGGAAAGCGGGCGGCGAATGGGCGCCGGTGCAGAGCTTCCGCGTACGCGGCATGCTGCAGAAAGCGACCCGCGCGCCGAACGTCAACGAACTGTTCGCACCGCGCGTCACCGGCCTGTCGAACCTGGCGACCGACCCGTGCCAGGGCCGCAACATCAGCGCGGGCGATGCGAATACCGCCGGCACCCTGGCCAACCTGTGCCGCCTGACCGGCGTGCCGCTGTCCGAGATCGGCAGCCTGCCGGGTCCGTCGTCGGGCCAGATCAACAACCTGGGCGGCGGCAACCCGGAACTGGGGCCGGAATCGGCCAAGACCAGGACCTTCGGCTTCGTGCTCGAACCGCTGCCGCGCCTGGCGATGTCGGTCGACTACTACAAGATCGAGATCGAGGACGCGGTCTCGTCGCCGTCGACCACCGACATCCTGGACGGCTGCTACAACCCGGGCCTGAACCCGGGCCTGACGTTCAACAGCTATTGCGAAATGATCGGCCGTAACACGATCAACGGCACCCTGAACGGCAATGAGGCGCGCGGCGTGCTGACCCCGCAGTCGAACCTGGGCACCCAGAGCACCGCCGGCTTCGACCTGAACGTGGCCTACCGCGCCAACATGAGCCAGCTGGGTCTCGACAGCCGTTATGGCAGCCTCGACCTGAGCCTGGGCGCGAACTTCGTCACCGACTACAAGTTCCAGGCCACCCCGACCTCGCTCGAGCGCGACTGCCTCGGTTACTACAGCGTGGCCTGCAACAACGTGGTCAGCGGTCCGATGTTCAAGCGCAAGTTCATCCAGCGTACGACCTGGAACGTCGGCGCCTTCTCGGTCGGCTACAACTGGCGTTACCAGAGCGCGGTGATCGAAGAACCGGGCGGTACCGACTTCTTCCCGGCCTACGCCAGCATCAAGGCTTACCACTACGTCGACCTGAACGCCAACTGGCGCTTCAACGAAAACGTGCGCCTGACCCTGTCGGTGAACAACCTGGGCGACAAGAAGCCGCCGATCGTGGGCGGCTCGATCGGTTCGACCAGCGTCAATGCGGGCAATACCTTCCCGCAGACCTACGACGTGATCGGCCGTTACATCACCCTGGGTGCAAACGTCCGGTTCTGATCGGCGCGTCGACCCCGAAAGCCCGGTGCCCGTGCACCGGGCTTTTTTCTTTTATGACGGCAGGAGATGCAACTGCGGCGAAGACCGCTTTCGGCTTCGGCCGCGCATGCTCTGGTAAAATAACGGGCTACGGCCCGCCGCAGGCCCACTGCCTTCCAATCCCTGATCCTCGATCTCCATGAAATCTACGCAAACCACCACCCTGATGGCCAACGCGATCCGCGCGCTGGCGATGGACGCTGTGCAAAAGGCCAACTCGGGCCACCCGGGCATGCCGATGGGCATGGCGGAAATCGCCGTTGCCCTGTGGGACAAGCACTATCGCCACAATCCGGCCAATCCGGGCTGGATCAACCGCGACCGCTTCCTGCTGTCGAACGGCCACGGTTCGATGCTGCACTACGCGCTGCTGCACCTGGCCGGTTACGACCTGAGCATGGACGACCTGCGCGACTTCCGCCAGATGCACTCGAAGACCCCGGGCCACCCGGAAGTCGGCATCACCCCGGGCGTGGAAACCACCACCGGTCCGCTGGGCCAGGGCATCGCCAACTCGGTCGGCATGGCGCTGGCAGAATGGCTGCTGGGTAACGAATTCAACCGTCCGGGCTACGACGTGGTGGACCACTACACCTACGCCTTCCTGGGCGACGGCTGCCTGATGGAAGGCATCTCGCACGAAGTGGCGTCGCTGGCCGGCACCCTGCGCCTGAACAAGCTGATCTGGCTGTACGACGACAACGGCATCTCGATCGACGGCCGCGTCGAAGGCTGGTTCACCGACGATACCCAGAAGCGCTTCGAGGCGTATGGCTGGAACGTGATCCCGAAAGTCGACGGCCACAGCGTCGCCGACATCGATGCCGCCATCGAGAAAGCAAAGCAGTCGGACCGTCCGACCCTGATCTGCTGCAAGACCATCATCGGCAAGGGTTCGCCGAACCTGGAAGGCGGCGACAAGGTCCACGGCGCGCCGCTGGGCGACGCCGAGATCGCGGCCGTGCGCAAGCACCTGATCTGGGACCCGATCCCGTTCGACATTCCTGCCGAACTGTACGAAGCATGGGACGCGAAAGAACGCGGCGCGCGCGCCGAGTCCGAATGGACCACCCTGTTCGACGGCTACCGTGGCGCCTACCCTGAACTGGCCGCCGAACTCGAACGCCGCATGAAGGGCGAGCTGCCGGCCGATTTCCAGCAAGCGCTGGACGCCGCGATCGCCAATTGCGTGAGCAAAGCCGAAACCATCGCCACCCGCAAGGCCTCGCAAAACGCGATCCAGGCGCTGGCGCCGACCCTGCCGGAATTCCTGGGCGGCTCGGCCGACCTGACCGGCTCGAACCTGACCAACTGGAAGGAATCGGTGCCGGTGCGTTCGGGCATCGCGGGCAACCACATCAACTACGGCGTGCGCGAATTCGGCATGTCGGCGATCCAGAACGGCGTCGCCCTGCACGGCGGCTTCATCCCGTTCGGCGCCACCTTCCTGACCTTCTCGGACTACAGCCGCAACGCGCTGCGCATGGCGTCCCTGATGAAGGTGCGTTCGATCTCGGTGT
Source organism: Massilia sp. YIM B02443 (assembly GCF_030411955.1). Taxonomy (GTDB): domain Bacteria; phylum Pseudomonadota; class Gammaproteobacteria; order Burkholderiales; family Burkholderiaceae_D; genus Telluria. The sequence goes on along the minus strand of NZ_JASNRA010000002.1, from coordinate 190,517 downwards.
TCACCCACGACTCGATCGGCCTGGGCGAAGACGGTCCTACCCACCAGTCGATCGAGCACGTCTCGTCGCTGCGCCTGATCCCGGGCCTGGACAACTGGCGTCCGTGCGACACCGTCGAATCGGCGGTGGCATGGGGCGCGGCAGTCCAGCGCAAGGACGGTCCGTCGACCCTGATCTTCTCGCGCCAGAACCTGCCGTTCATGGCGCGTGAAGCGGCGCAGGTGGCCGACATCGCCAAGGGCGGCTACGTGCTGCGCGACAGCGCCGATGCGAAAGTGATCCTGATCGCCACCGGTTCCGAAGTCGAACTGGCCGTGAAGGCCTTCGACGCGCTGGCCGCGGAAGGCATCGCCGCGCGCGTGGTCTCGATGCCGTCGACCGACGTGTTCGACCGCCAGGACGCCGCCTACAAGGCAAGTGTGCTGACCAAAGGCACCCCGCGTGTCGCGATCGAAGCCGGCGTGACCGCCTTCTGGTACAAGTACGTGGGCCTGGAAGGCGCCGTGGTCGGCATCGACACCTTCGGCGAATCGGCGCCGGCGCCGGTGCTGTTCAAGCACTTCGGCTTCACCGTCGAGAACGTCGTGGCGAAAGCCAAAGCGGTGATCGCATAAGGTTTGCCGGATACGGGCTGCCCCTCGGGGCAGCCCGTTCTACACTGTTCGTTTCCAAAAAAGTTTTTTTCTAAATCAGGAGCAGAGCATGACGATCAAAGTTGCAATCAATGGTTATGGCCGCATCGGCCGCAATGTGCTGCGCGCCTTCTACGAAGGCGGCAAGAAGCAGGACATCGAGATCGTGGCGATCAACGACCTCGGCAATGCCGAGTCGAACGCCCACCTGACCCGCTACGACACCGCCCACGGCAAGTTCCCGGGCACCGTCACGGTCGAGGGCGACAACATGATCGTCAACGGCGACAAGATCCGCGTGTTCGCGCAGCGCAACCCGGCCGAGATCCCATGGGGCGAGCTGGGCGTGGACGTGGTGCTGGAGTGCACCGGCTTCTTCACCACCAAAGAGAAGGCCTCGGCCCACCTGAAGGGCGGCGCCAAGAAAGTCATCATCTCGGCCCCGGGCGGCAAGGACGTCGACGCCACCGTCGTGTTCGGCGTGAACCAGGACGTGCTGAAAGCCAGCGACACCGTGATCTCGAACGCCTCGTGCACCACCAACTGCCTGGCGCCGCTGGTCAAGCCGCTGAACGAAGCGATCGGCCTGGAAACCGGCCTGATGACCACCGTGCACGCCTACACCAACGACCAGGTGCTGACCGACGTGATGCACGAAGACCTGCGCCGCGCCCGTTCGGCGACCCAGTCGATGATCCCGACCAAGACCGGCGCCGCCGCCGCGGTCGGCCTGGTGCTGCCGGAACTGAACGGCAAGCTGGACGGCTTCGCGATCCGCGTGCCGACCATCAACGTCTCGATCGTCGACCTGTCGTTCATCGCCAAGCGCGACACCACCGTTGAAGAAATCAACGAGATCATGAAGAAGGCCGCATCGGAAGGCGCCCTGAAAGGCATCCTGACCTACAACACCGATCCGCTGGTTTCGGTCGACTTCAACCACAACCCGGCATCGTCGAACTTCGACGCGACCCTGACCAAAGTCTCGGGCCGCCTGGTGAAAGTCACCTCGTGGTACGACAACGAGTGGGGCTTCTCGAACCGCATGCTGGACACCACCGTGGCGCTGATGAACGCGAAATAAGCGCATTCGAGCACGACTTCCGGTCGCTCGTACAGCCCCGGACGCCGCCAAGGCGTCCGGGGCTTTTTTTCGCGCCGTGCAGCCGTGGCGCCGCTATCGGGCGATAGCCGAACCCGTGTCTACGAGATGAAAATGTCACGAGTTCATGGTTTTATGACGTATGCATGCCATATTTTTACCGACTTGAGTATCGTATTTTTGTGTAAAAAAATGACTGAAAGTCGAAAACTCTCGTCAGGATGCAGAATTTCATATATCTATATTCAGATTCATGAGAATAATATTCAGTGTTTTGCTTTTACAACAAAAGTGTGATTTTTCACGGTTTCGATAGGAAAAACATTTCTTTTCGTGCACTCGTCTGAGAGACTGATTCGGCATGCATAACATGCATATCGGACACAGATCCGGGAAAACGACATTGCACCGAGAGGAAAAACTTGAACACTCCACACCTGAAGCAGAGCGTGATCGCGGTCGCCCTGGCGCTTGCCGCGACACCATTCGCCACGGCGCAAACCGCCGGCGCGGAAGCCGCCCAGACCGTGTACGTCACGGGTTCCAACCTGAAGCGCACCGACAAGGAGGGCACCCAGCCGATCCAGACCATCACCGCCAAGGACATCCGCGAGACCGGCGCCACCACGGTGACCGAGCTGATCCGCCTGGTGCCGTCGATGGGCACCGATACCAATCTCGACACCAATGACGGCGGCTTCTCGCGCGGCGTCTCGACCGCCTCGCTGCGCGGCCTGTCGTCGACCTCGACCCTGATCCTGCTGAACGGCCGGCGCATGACGCCGTCCGCCTACGCCGACCCGAACAACGGCAACTCGACCCTGTACGACCTGAACTCGATCCCGATCGCCGCCCTCGAGCGGGTCGAGATCCTGCGCGACGGCGCCTCGGCCGTGTACGGCTCGGACGCGATCGGCGGCGTGATCAACTTCATCACCAAGTCCAATTACCAGGGCCGCGAGATCTCGGCGCGCGCCAGCGCCAACGACGACGCCAACTTCAAGCGCAAGGGCGTGAACTTCTTCGCCGGCACCGGCGACCTGGAACAAGACGGCTACAACGTGTTCGTCACCGGCGACTTCTCCGAGCGCGACCGGGTCCAGCGCGACGAAGTGCGCGACATCAAGTTCAACCAGTACCAGCGCCTCTCGAACCGCTACGCCACGCCGTACGGCAGCACCGTCTCCGGCACGCCGGCGTTCTACCGCGAGACCGCGCCCGGCTCGGGCCAGTTCACCGCGACCCAGGCCAACGCCGCCCAGCGCCTGGTGTACAACGCCGATTGCGACCCGTCGCGCCAGCTGGTCGGCTCGACCGGCATGGGCCTGTCGGCCTCCAGCGTGTGGATCGGCCGCACCTTCTGCAACTTCGACACCAACCAGTACCTGGAAGGCACCGGCGCCGGCAAGGACGCCAGCCTGATGAGCCGCGGCGTGCTCAAGCTGAGCCAGAACGTGCGCGCCTTCGCCGAAGTGGCCTACGCCCGCACCGAGCGCCAGTACACCGCGGCGCCGATCGGCATCAGCACCGGCGTCACCACCAACTTCACCGCGGCCGGCATCGCGCCGAGCTACCAGACGATTTTGCCGGCCGGCCACCCGGACAATCCATTCCCGGATGCGCGCGCCTCGGTCGCCTACCGCTTCGAGAACGCCCCGAGCGGCACCGAGACCATCAACCAGAACGGCCGCCTGCTGGCCGGCCTGCAGGGCAGCGCCGGCAGCTGGGACTGGGAAACCGGCGTGCTGTATAACGAAGCGCGGCGCGAAGACACGTATCAGGGCCGCCTGTATCTGCCGACCCTGCGCACCCTGAACGCGGGCGCCACGCTGGCCGAACTGTCGGCCAATCCGGACCTGTTCCGCAGCACCTCGACCGACGACAAGGCCTCGATCCTGCAGTTCGACGTCAAGGCCAACACCGAGTTCGGCCAGCTGCCGGGCGGCGCCATCGGCCTGGCCGTGGGCGCCGAAGCGCGCCGCGAAAAGCTGATCATGCGTCCCGACGAGCTGCTCGCCAGCGGCCAGATCTTTGGCCTGGCCAACACCATCATCGACGGCGAGCGCGACGTGAAGTCGGCCTTCATCGAGATGCGCACGCCGTTCCTGAAGAACTTCGAGATGGACTTCGCCGGCCGCTGGGACAAGTACCCGGGCATCAAGACCAATTTCGTGCCGAAGGTCGGCGCCAAGTGGACCGTCACCAACAGCCTGGCCTTGCGCGGCACCTACGCCGAAGGCTTCCGCGCCCCGGCGCTGTCGCAGGTGACCCCGGGCGGCGCCCAGTTCTTCCTGTCCGGCCTGTACGATCCGAAGCGCTGCGAGACCGACGAGGAAACCCCGCGTCCGGGCGCGACCGAAATCGACTGCAACAAGTCCGCATCCGGCACCGGCGGCGCCAATCCGGACCTGAAGCCGGAAACCTCGAAGAGCTATTCGTTCGGCATCCTGTTCTCGCCAACCGCCAACTGGGATTTCGGCTTCGACTTCTACAAGATCCGCAAGGAAGGCGAAGTCGCGCTGGGCAGCGCGTTCGATGCACTGCGCAACGAAGACAGCAACCCGGGCCTGGTGGTGCGCGACACCAATCCGGCCAACTTCGTGACGGACGCCAACGGCAATCCGATTCCCGGCACCGGCCCGCTGTTGATGGTGCGCCAGCCATGGACCAACCAGGGCTCGGTCGAAGTGCAGGGCGTCGACATCGACGTCGCCTTCCGCAAGAACCTGGGCGCGTGGGGCAACCTGAGCGCCAAGCTGACCAGCGCCTACATGCACTCGTACACGCTGCAGCAGGAGCCGGGCGACGCCGAGCACAACCTGGTGGGCTACAACGCCGGCCTGCTCGACTGGAACCTGTCGAGCGGCATCGACCTGCCGCGCTGGAAGACCAGCCTGTCGGGATCGCTGACCCGCGGTCCGCACGCCTTCAGCGCCAACCTGAACTACACCGGCACGGTGTCGCTGGCGCGCCGCTACGACAACCAGACGGAATATGCGCAGCAGTTCTGCCACTACCAGCCGGCCACCAGCGCCAGCATGCCGAGCGCCAGCGTCGCGGTGCCGGGCTACCTGAGCGAGTTCCCGGGTTGCAAAGTGAAGGAATGGTGGCGTGTCGGCGTGGGCTATACCTACACCGGCTTCCAGAACCTGGCCCTGACGCTGAACATCCAGAACCTGTTCGACGAAAAGGCGCCGTTCGATCCGCGTTATGGCGCGTCGTCGGGCGCACCGCTGGCCGGCTACAACGAAGGCTTGCATAACCCGTACGGCCGTTACTTCTCCGTCTCGGCGCGCTACACCTTCTGACGCGCGAACGATCCGGTCGACGTGACCAGAAGCCGCCCGGTGCAAGCCGGGCGGCTTTTTTCATGGTTGCACAGGTTCGGGGCAGGGCGCATGCAAGCTGAATGCTGCTGCACCGGACCAGGTCGGAATCGGCGCGAAAGTTCACAATCGTATGTATCCGTTGCGCAAGAACGCACTAACTTGGCACCTCTCCTCGATGTATATGCAAGCGCGATTTTCGTCTTATGCGTGGAGAATATCCATTTAATGCAAATAATAATTGGGTTTATGAGGAAAACAGCAAACAACATGTGATGTTATCTATTTACAACAGAATTGTAGTCGCCATGTGGTTTTGTTAAGAAAATTGTTTCTTCGTAGGCATAAGTTTGCGAGACTAAGTTGATGTATGTACTTCGTGCGTACATGAAGCAGTCTCAAAACTAAAACGAAGCCAAGAGGAAAACCATGCACAAGCCACTGTTGAAAACGGGCGTGATTGCCGTATCGCTGGCCATCGCGCCGCTCCCTGCCGCGCTGGCGCAAGATGCCGGCGCCGGCGCCCAGACCGTCCACGTCACCGGTTCCAACCTGAAGCGCACCGAGAAAGAGGGCACCCAGCCGATCCAGGTGATCAGCGAGAAGGAGATCCGCGAGACCGGCGCCGCCACCGTCACCGAACTGATGCGGCTGGTGCCGTCGATGGGCACCGACGTCAATCTCGACACCAACGACGGCGGCTTCTCGCGCGGCGTCTCGACCGCCTCGCTGCGCGGCCTGTCTTCGAGCTCGACCCTGATCCTGCTCAACGGCCGCCGCATGACCCCGGCCGCCTACGCCGACCCGAACGCCGGCAACTCGACCCTGTACGACCTGAACGCGATCCCGCTGGCCGCGATCGACCGGGTCGAGATTTTGCGCGACGGCGCTTCGGCCGTGTACGGCTCGGATGCGATCGGCGGCGTGATCAACTTCATCACCAAGTCCAACTACCAGGGCCGCGAAATCTCGGCGCGCGCCAGCGCCAACGACGACGGCCAGTTCCGCCGCAAGGGCGCCAACTTCTTCCTCGGCGCCGGCGACGTCGAGAACGACGGCTACAATGTGTTCATCACCGGCGACATCTCCGAGCGCGACCGCGTGCTGCGCGAAGACGTCAAGGACATCGAGTTCGAACAGTACCGGCTGCTCAGCAACCGCTATGCCACGCCCTACGGCAGCACGGTCTCGGGCGTCCCGGCGGTGTACCGCGAAACGGCGCCGGGGTCGGGTGTGTTCAATGCCACCCAGGCCAACGCCGCCCAGCGCCTGGTGTACAACGCCAATTGCGACCCGTCGCGCCAGCTGGTCGGCTCGACCGCCATGGGCCTGTCGGCCCAGAGCGTGTTCATCGGCCGCACCTTCTGCAATTTCGACACCAACCAATATCTTGAGGGCACCGGCGCCGGCAAGGACGCCAGCCTGATCAGCCGCGGCGTGCTCAAGCTGGGCGATAACGTGCGCGCCTTCGCCGAAGCGGCGTATGCGCGCAGCGAGCGCCAGTACACCCTGGCGCCGATCACGATCGGCACCACCCCGGTGACCAACTTCACCGCCACCGGCATCGCCCCCAGCTACCAGACCATCCTGCCGGCCGGCCATCCGGACAATCCATTCCCGAACGCGCGCGCCTCGGTCGCCTACCGCTTCGAGAACGCGCCCTCGGGCAGCGAGACCATCAACGAGAACGGCCGCCTGATGGCCGGCCTGCAGGGCACCAACCTGGGCTGGGACTGGGAAACGGCGGTGCTGTACAACGAGGCGCGGCGCGAGGACGGCTACCATGGCCGCCTCTACCTGCCGGTGCTGCGTACCCTGAACACGGGCGCCACGCTGGCGGAAGTATCGGCCAATCCGGACCTGTTCCGCAGCACCATGAGCAAGGACAAATCCTCGATCCTGCAGTTCGACGTCAAGGCCAGCACCGAGTTCGGCCAGTTGGGCGGCGGCGCGATCGGGGTGGCGCTGGGCGCCGAGGCGCGCCGCGAAAAGCTGATCATGCGTCCCGACGAGCTGCTCGCCACCGGCCAGATATATGGCCTGGCGAACACCGTCATCGACGGCGAGCGCGACGTCAAATCGGCCTTCATCGAGATGCGCACGCCGTTCCTGAAGAACTTCGAGATGGATTTCGCCGGCCGCTGGGACAAGTACCCGGGCATCAAGACCAACTTCGTGCCGAAAGTCGGCGCCAAGTGGACCGTGACCCCGCTGCTGGCCCTGCGCGGCACCTATTCGGAAGGCTTCCGCGCGCCGGCGCTGTCGCAGGTGACGCCGGGCGGCGCCCAGTTCTTCCTGTCCGGCCTGTACGATCCGAAACGCTGCGAGCCCGACGAGGAAACTCCGAAGCCGGGCGCGGTCGAAGCCGACTGCAACAAGTCGGCCTCGGGCACCGGCGGCGCCAATCCCGACCTGAAACCCGAGACCGCGAAGAGCTATACCTTCGGTATCCTGCTGTCGCCGCTCAACAACCTCGACATCGGCCTGGACTTCTACAAGATCCGCAAGGAGGACGAAGTGGCGCTGGGCTCGGCCAGCGACGCCTTGCGCAACGAAGACAGCAATCCGGGCCTGGTGGTGCGCGACACCAACCCGCTCAACTGGGTGACGGACGCTGCCGGCAATCCGATCCCCGGCACCGGTCCGCTCCTGATGATCCGCGAACCGTGGCTGAACAAGGGCTCGATCGAAGTGCGCGGGGTCGACATCGACGTCGGCTGGCGCAAGAATCTGGGCGACTGGGGCAACTTCAGCGCCAAGCTGACCACCGCCTACATGCACTCGTACACGGCGACGGCGGAACATGGCCTGCCCGAGCGCAACCTGGTCGGCTATGACGCCGGCTACGCCGACTGGAGCGTGATCTCGATCGGCCTGCCGCGCTGGAAGACCAACTTCTCGGCCTCGCTGCAGCAAGGCGCGCACAGCTTCAGCGCCAACCTGAACTACACCGGCCCGGTGTCGCTGCTGCGCCTGTACGACGGCGAGACCGAGTACGAGCGGCCGTTCTGCCACTACCAGCCGGCCACCAATGCCGCCATGCCGAGCGCCAGCATTGCGGTGCCGCGCTACCTCGAGTTCTTCCCGGACTGCAAAGTGAAGGAATGGTGGCGCGTCGGTGTCGGCTATACCTATACCGGCATCAAAAACCTGGCCCTGACGCTGAACATCCAGAACCTGTTCGACAAGGCGGCGCCGTTCGACCCGCGCTATGGCGCCTCGTCGGGCGCGCCTCTGGCCGGCTACAACGAAGGCCTGCATAACCCGTATGGACGTTACTTCACGGTGTCGGCACGTTATACATTCTGAGTGCTGCATGGAAGCGGTCCGGCTGGCGCCGGGCCGTTTTTTTTCGCGCCTGGCGGCTTAAAGACGATCTGTAGCGTGACCTTGTACCGAATAAACCACACTTAAGTTGTACCTCCGCAACGTTTTCTCGCTTTTTCCCACCATTGTATTGACATCAATATAAATTGCATGTAGCTGCAAGATAAACAGTTGTTCGCCGGAGAAGACATATTTTTAAGTGAGAATTCGCGTATTTTCATGCCTGTCGCATGCTTCTGTCCGCGTGTTTCCTTACAAACTTACCCTATTGCATCTTTGACGCTCTTGCCATAATCAATTTTCGGGGCCGTGCCGAAGGGACGAAATCGTCTTCCGATCTGCATCGGTCTTACCGTTGAAACTATAGAAAGAGCGTAATGATGTTGAAAGAGAAGATGGGCGCCCGCGCAGTGCGGATCGCCTTCGGCCTGGTGGCCGGCGTCGCCGCGGCGCAAGCCGTCGCCCAGGATGCACCGATCCAGCGCGTCGAAGTCACCGGCTCCGCCATCAAGCGGATCAACGTGGAAGGCGCACTGCCGATCCAGACCCTGTCGCAGGAAGCCATCGCCAAGACCGGCGCCACCAGCGTTGCCGAACTGATCCAGACCCTGCCTGCGATGCAGGGCTTCACCGTCGCCGCCACCGCCGCCGGCACCGACTCGGGCGGCCGCGTCTCGGCCTCGATCCACGACATCGGCGAAGCCTATACCCTGGTGCTGCTCAACGGCCGCCGCCTGGCGCCGCAAGGTTCGGGCAGCGCGGTCAACCTGCAGGCGATCCCGATGAGCGCGGTCGAGCGCGTCGAGATCCTGACCGACGGCGCTTCGGCCCTGTACGGTTCGGACGCGATCGCCGGCGTGATCAACTTCGTCCTCAAGAAGAACCAGCAGGGCGGCGACATCGAAGCCAACTACAGCCAGCCGACCGCCGGCCAGGCCGGCGGCTCGCGCTACATCGCGGCCACCTACGGCTGGGGCGACCTGGACACCGACGGCTGGAACGTGTTGGCCAGCTACCGCCGCGACGAGCAGGACCAGATCCGCGCCACCGAGCGCAAGTTCGCCTCGTCGGCCTGGGTTCCGTTCAACCGCAACGGCAACAGCTACATCTACGACACCACCAGCAGCTACGGCAACCCGGCCAACGTCGCGGTCAGCTTCCTGAACCCGGACCAGCCGGGCCGCGAGCCGATCAGCTTCTCGCCGTATGGCCTGCGCAACGGCAACTGCGCGCCGATGACCTACAAGGGCATCTACAACGACGCCACCTCGCGCAACTGCACCTTCGACTTCGTCCAGGCGATGGAAATCGTTCCGGAAAACAAGCGTGACAGCTTCTTCGTCAAGGGCACCAAGAAGCTCGGCGACAACTGGGAAGCGTTCACCGACATCGCCTATTCGCGCTTCGACCTGACCGCGCGTATCGCCGCCAACCCGGTGCCGTTCAGCGTGCCGCTCGGCTCGGCCAACTTCAACCAGTACGTGGCGCCGTTCCTGAGCGCCGACCAGCTGGCCAACGTCGACGAAGTCTCGGGCAGCTACCGCGCCTATGACTGGGGCACCCGCGCCAGCCAGACCATCACCGAATCGAAGCACGCGGTGGCCGGCGTCGAAGGCCAACTGGGCGACTGGAGCGTGAACAGCGCCCTGACCTGGTCGGAAAACTCGATCGACGAGCGCTACGTCGGCGGCTACGTGCGCGACACCGAATTCCGCAACCTGATCGGCAGCGGCGCCATCAACCCGTTCGAACCGGACGGCGCGCGCTCGCCATCGGTCCAGCAGCAGATCCGCGACTCGGTCTACAACGGCTCGATCCGCAAGGCTTCGACCACCCTGAAGGCGGCCGACGTGCGCGGCTCGCGCGAGCTGTTCTCCCTGACCGGCGGCGCGGCCCAGCTGGCAGTCGGCGCGGACTACCGCGAGTACCACTACGAGCAGACCCCGTCGAGCGACGCCCTGAATGGCGTGATCTACAACTTCGACGCCCCGGCCACCTACGACATGAAGCGCGACAACGTCGGCGCCTTCGCCGAATTGCTGATGCCGGTCACCAAGCAGCTGGAACTGTCGGCTGCGCTGCGCTACGACAGCATCTCGGCGATCGACGACGACGTGCTCGGCCGCAAGGTTGGCCAGGACGCATCGAAGACCACCTATAAGGTCTCGGCGCGCTTCCAGCCGTCGCCGGTGTGGCTGTTCCGCGGTTCGTACGGCACCGGCTTCAAGGCCCCGGACATGCTGGACATCGCTTCGCCGCAGGTCAACGCCGGCTTCACCGCCTCGCCACGCCTGTGCCCGATCGCCGACGCGACCCTGTGCCGTCCAGGCACCACCCAGTACAACGTATGGTCGCGCGGTAACGAGAACCTGCGTCCGGAAACCTCGAAGCAGTTCACCATCGGCATGCGTTTCGAGCCGTCGCCGAAATTCTCGGCCGGCCTCGACCTGTGGGACGTGAAGATCAGCGACGCGGTGAGCTATGTCAGCGAGCAGCAGGCCTGGGACAACGTCGATACCTACCGCGAGCTGTTCACGACCTACACCGAACCGGGCACCGGCAAGACCTACTGGGCCTTCATCGAGTCGCCGCTGAACATCGGCAAGGCGCATAACCGCGGCATCGACTGGGACCTGACCGGCCGCCAGCGCCTCGGCATCGGCACCTTGAGCGCGACCCTGAACGGCACCTACATGCTGAAGGCCGACTACAGCGATCCGTCCAACAGCGCGCTGATGACCAACAGCCTGAACCGCTTCGGCGACAACGATGCCGTGACCTTCCGTCACATCATCCGCCTGGCCACCACGCTGGACACCGGCAAGCTGTCGAACTCGGTCATCGTCAACTACCGCAACGGCTACGTCGATGCGGAAGCGACCGTGCTCAACACCAATACCGGTGGCCTGGAAGACATCCGCCTGGACGTGCCGTCGTACCTGACCGTCGACTGGCAGGGCCGCTACGCGTTCACCGAGAACTTCACGCTGCGCGCCGGCCTGAAGAACGCGTTCAACCGCAAGCCGCCGCTGTCGCTGCGCGCCTCGTCGGGCCACCAGGTCGGCTACGATGCGCGTTACGCCGACCCGCTGGGCCGTCAGCTGTACATCACCGGCAACTACAAGTTCTAAGTTGACCGGCCCCGCCGCCGCGCCGTCCCGGACGCTGCGGCCGGCGGGTTGGCGGGAAGGCTGTGGCCTTCCCGGCATGGCGCAGTGTCCGCAAGGACGCTGCGCCATGCGCATTTTCACACCCCTCCTGCGCCGTCTTTTCTTCCCCATGGGCGCGCTTGTAACACAGCCCCGGTGTGGGCTTTACAAGTGTAAATATACTTCTTTTCCTGCATTTTTCCCGTTTGTGCCCCCAGAAATGGTCGTACGGGAGAGAATTCATGGCGCTTGAGAGCGACACTCTATTTTTTCTTGGATGTGCCGAGCGTGGAATTTCATGCATTTCGAATGGCTTTCCGCCGAATAAAGCGTGATTTAGTTGTGATTCCACAACAGACTCTTGCGCTAAATTTTCACATATTTACGCGTCCGCGATTGGCGACATGTACGCAGGTTAGGGCAATATTGGGCGAGGATGCGCCAATTCTGGGTGCATAAACGAACAAAGTTAATTTTTTACCAAAACATGCAGGCGATCTGCGCGTAAAAGTTGCGCTATTCCATCATTACTACTCTTGCCATAATCAAACGGCGTCGTGACGACGGGGGCGGTCCGGCCTTGGCAGCGCGTCGCGCCTTACCTTGATACTAGAGAAAGAGTGCAATGATGTTGAAAGAGAAGATGGGTGCCCGCGCAGTGCGGCTCGCCTTCGGCCTGGTGACCGGCCTTGCAGTGACTCAAGCTATCGCACAAGACGCGCCGATCCAGCGTGTCGAAGTGACCGGTTCCGCCATCAAGCGGATCAATGTGGAAGGCGCACTGCCGATCCAGCCCCTGTCGCAGGAAGCCATCGCCAAGACCGGCGCCACCAGCGTGGCCGAACTGGTCCAGACCCTGCCGGCGATGCAGGGCTTCACTATCGGCGCGGTTGCCGCCGGCACCAACTCGGGTGGCCGCGTCTCGGCCTCGATCCACGGCATCGGCGAATCCTATACCCTGGTGCTGCTCAACGGCCGCCGCCTGGCGCCGCAAGGTTCGGGCAACGAAGTCAACCTGCAGGCAATCCCGATGAGCGCGGTCGAGCGCGTCGAGATCCTGACCGACGGCGCTTCGGCCCTGTACGGTTCGGACGCGATCGCCGGCGTGATCAACTTCGTCCTGAAGAAGAATCAGCAGGGCGGCGACATCGAAGCCAACTACAGCCAGCCGACCGCCGGCCGCGCCGGCGGCTCGCGCTACATCGCGGCCACCTACGGCTGGGGCGATATCGACACCGACGGCTGGAACGTGCTGGCCAGCTACCGCCGCGACGAGCAGGACCAGATCAAGGCGATCGACCGCGACTTCGCCAACACCGGCTACCGCCGCTTCTCGTACAACGGCGCCAACTACGTCTACGACAACACCAGCACTGCCTCGGTGCCAGGCAACGTCACGGTGGCGTTCCGCAATCCGGCCGGCGTGCCGCGCATGGACTCGGTCGGCTTCTCGCCGTACCTGCTGGCCAACGGCAACTGCCCGACCATGAACGTGGTCAGCTCGAACAACACCGCCACCACCCGGAACTGCACCTTCGACTCGGTCGCGACCATCGAGATCCTGCCGGAGAACAAGCGTGACAGCTTCTTCGTCAAGGGCACCAAGAAACTCGGCGACAACTGGGAAGCATTCACCGACATCGCCTATTCGCGCTTCGACCTGACCGCGCGCATCGCGCCGAATACCGCGCCGTTTACCGTCGCCACCAATTCGGCCCAGTTCGACCGGTACGTGCGCCCCTACCTGACCCAGGCGCAGATCGACCGGGTCAGCAGCGTCGCCGGCAACTACCGCGCGTATGACTGGGGCACCCGCGACAGCCAGACCATCACCGAATCGAAGCACGCCGTGATCGGCGTCGAAGGCGAAGTGGCCGGCTGGAACGTCAACACCGCGCTGACCTGGTCGCAGAACTCGATCGACGAACGCTACGTCGGCGGCTACATGCGCAACACCGAGTTCCGCGCATTGCTGGCCGACGGCACCGTCAACCCGTTCGCGCCGATCACCACGCTCAGCCCCGAGACCCAGCAGCGCATCGACAACTCGGTCTATCACGGCTCGATCCGTGAAGCCTCGACCACCCTGAAGGCCTTCGACGTGCGCGGTTCGCGCGAACTGTTTGCCCTCGGCGGCGGCGCGGCCCAGCTGGCCGTCGGCGGCGACTACCGCGAATACGCCTACGAGCAGACGCCGTCGAGCGATGCCGTGAACGGCGTGATCTACAACTTCAACGCGCCGGCCGCGTATGACATGACGCGCGAGAACATCGGCGTGTTCGCCGAAGTGCTGGCCCCGATCACCAAGGAACTGGAACTGACGGCAGCCCTGCGCTACGACGACATCGCCGCCATCGACGACGCGCTGAGCGGTCGCAAGGTCGGCAAGGATCAGTCGAAGACCACCTACAAGGTCTCGGCCCGCTACCAGCCGGTGCCGCAGCTGTTGTTCCGTGGTTCATACGGCACCGGCTTCAAGGCGCCGTCGATGCTCGACATCGCCCAGCCGGTGGTCAACGCCGGCTTCACCGCCGCCTCGTGGGGCTGCCCGATCGCCGACGCGACCCTGTGCCGTCCGGGCACCACCCAGTACAACGTGCTGTCGTCGGGTAACGCCGACCTGCGTCCGGAAACCTCGAAGCAGTACACCATCGGTGCGCGCTGGGAACCGTCGGCGCGCCTGTCGGCCGGCCTCGACCTGTGGGACATCAAGATGAAGGACCGTGTGGGTTCGGTCAGCGAGCAGCAGGCCTGGGCCAACCCGGCGTCGGTGCCTGAGCTGTTCAGCACCTACACCGAACCGGCGACCGGCAACACCTACTGGGCCTTCCTGCGCGCGCCGCTCAACATCGGCCAATCGCACTACCGCGGTATCGACTGGGACGTGACCAGCCGCCAGCGCCTCGCCATCGGCACCTGGACCACGACCCTGAACGGCACCTACATGCTGAAGTCGGACTACACCGTGCCGGGCACCACCGACCAGTGGACCACCAGCCTGAACTTCTTCGGCCTGAACAACGAGGTGGTGTTCCGCCACGTGATTCGCCTGTCGACCTCGCTGGATACCGGCAAGCTGTCGAACACCCTGATCGCCAACTACCGCAACGGCTACACCGATGCGGCGGCGACCGTGTTCAACTTCAACACCGGCGCCAACGTGCGCAACTTCCGCCTGGAAGTGCCGTCGTTCACGACCTTCGACTGGCAGGGCCGCTACGCGTTCACCGAGAACTTCACGCTGCGCGCCGGCATGAAGAACATCTTCGACCGCAAGCCGCCACTGTCGCTGCGTTCGTCGTCGGGCCATCAAGTTGGCTTCGACCCGCGCTACGCCGATCCGCTGGGCCGCCAGATCTACGTGACCGGCAACTACAAGTTCTAAGCCTGGTAGATGCCTTGCCCGGCCGTTGTTGGCCGGGCAGAAAAAAGGGCCGGATCCCTCGCGGGGTCCGGCCCTTTTTCATGCATGGACGATCAGCCGCTTAGTTCTGGTCAGGCCACGGCGTCAGGATCTCGAAGCCGTTCCTGGTCACCACGATCATGTGTTCCCACTGCGCCGACAGCGAGCCGTCGCGGGTCTTGACGGTCCAGCCGTCCTCGAGGCAGATCACGTCGTCGGCGCCGGCGTTGATCATCGGCTCCACGGTGAAGGTCATGCCTTCCTTGAGCAGCAGGCCGGTGTTCGGGCGGCCGTAGTGCAGCACCTGCGGCTCTTCGTGGTAGACGCGGCCGATGCCGTGGCCGCAGTAGTCGCGCACCACCGAGAAGCCGGCGCCTTCGGCCAGCTTCTGGATCGCGTGGCCGACGTCGCCCAGGCGCGCGCCGGGGCGCACGGCGCGGATCCCGGCCATCATCGCCTCGTAGGTGGTGTCGACCAGCTTTTTCGCTTCAGGCGAGGGCGTCCCGGCGTAGTACATGCGGCTGGTGTCGCCGTGCCAGCCGTCCTTGATCACGGTGACGTCGATGTTGACGATGTCGCCGTCCTGCAAAATCTCTTTGTCGCTCGGGATGCCGTGGCAGACCACGCCGTTGATCGAGGTGCACAGGGTCTTGGGAAAGCCGTGGTAGCCGACATTGGCCGGCGTGGCCTTCTGCACCTTGCGGATGTATTCGTTGCAGCGGCGGTCGAGCTCCTCGGTGGAGACGCCCGGCACCACGTGTTCCCTGATCATCGCCAGCACCTCGGCGGCCAGGCGGCCGGCGACGCGCATCTTGGCGATGTCCTTGTCGTTCTTGAGTTTGATGGTCATTGTTGTTTCGTACGGGCCGCGCGCGCGGCAAAACCGCCATCATACCGCGAAGGAAAAAAGAAAAGGCGCTGTCACCGTTGCGTGTTGAATTGATTGAACTGCTGAGGGGCCAAGTGGTCTGACGAGTATCGGGACCAGATGGAGCGATGATGAAAGCGGCAGCCTTCAAACGATGGTCGGCGCAATTGTCGCAACTGAGCAGGCAGCAGCGGGCGCATTTGCTGGCGCTGATCCAGCCGGCGGTCGGCCTCGACCGCGTCTGCACACTGATCAACGCCACTCGCGCAGCCTCCTGCGACTGCGCGTACTGCGGCGCCGCCAAATGCTACCGGCATGGCTTGCATCGTGGCCTGCAGCGCTATCGCTGCCGCGCTTGCGGCAAGACCTTCACGGCGCTGACCGGCACGCCGCTGGCCAGGCTGCGGCATCGTTCCAAATGGCTCGACTACCTCGGCAAGATGCTCGACTCGAGTTCGGTCCGCGCCGGCGCCAGGGCGGTCGGCATACACCGCAACACCAGCTTTCGCTGGCGCCACCGCTTTCTTCACCTGGGCAAGCACGATCGACCCGACGGCTTGCGCGGCATCGCCGAGGCCGATGAGCTGTTCCTGCTCGAGTCGCAGAAGGGCGCACGCCAGATGACGCGTCCGGCACGCAAGCGCGGAGGCGCCGCCGGTCGCCGCGGCATCGGCAAGGAGCACGACTGCGTGCTGGTGGCGCGCGACCGCGACGGGCGGACCTTCGATTTCGTGCCCGGGCGCGGCGCCGTCACGGCGGCGCAACTGCACCGGCACCTGCTGCCGGTGCTCGATGCCAGCGTCTTGCTGGTGACCGATAGCCATGGCGCCTACCGCGCCTTTGCCCGCGAAGCCGGCATTTCTCATGAGGCCGTTAACCTGCGCCAGGGCGAGCGGGTGCGCGGCGCCGTGCACGTGCAGAACGTGAACGGTTATCACAGGCGGTTCCGGCACTGGCTGGCGCGCGTCAATGGCGTGGCCTCGCGCTACCTGCCGAATTATCTCGGCTGGCGCTGGGCCCTGGACGGCGAGCGCATTGGCTCGGCGGATGACTTGCTGCGAGCGGCGATCGGTGTTTTCAACACCAAGCGGTGACAGCGCCAAAGAAAACGCCCCGCAGGGCGTTTTCGACAGGACTGCGCAGACCGTTACAGGCGCACGCGCAGGCCGACGTAGAAGCGGCGGCCGATGGCGTCGTAGGTGCCGGCATCGGTCTCGGTGCCGGTGTCGCTGCCCGGCAGGCCGCTGATGATCGGCGGCGCCTTGGTGTCGAACACGTTGTCGAGGCCGAAGTACAGCTCGGTCGTGCGGTGCAGCGCGTAGGTCACCTGCAGGTCGGTGTAGGTGCGCGAACCGATGCCGATCGAACGCGGCGCCAGTTCGTTCTGCAACAGGAACTGGTCGTCCAGGTACGACTTGCCGATGTAGCTGACGGTCGACTGGATGTTGAACCCGTTCCAGCGGTAGCCCAGGTTCAGGGTGGCCTTGTTCTTGGCCGAGCCGATTTCGCCTTCCTGCGGATCGATCTCGCTGTCCGGCAGCGGACGGTTCCACAGTTCGCGTACGTAGGTGTAGGCCAGGCGCGCGTTCATGCGGCCAGGACCGACCTGGTCGTTCCACGAGGCGGTGACATCGACGCCCTCGGTGCCCAGGCCGCCGCTGTTGCTGACGGCGGTATCGATCTCGTCCAGCGAACCGGCGCTGTTGGCGCCGACCGCGGCCGGACGGCGGCGGATGAAGTCGCAGAACGCGGTGTTGGAACCGCTGTAGCAGTTCTGCAGCGCGTACTGGCGCGGGGTGCTGACGATGGCGTCGGCGATGTCGATCTTGAAGTAGTCGGCCGTGAAGCTCATGCGGCTGAGCATCGGGATCGAACGCGGGGTGAGCACCAGGCCGACCGTGGTCGAGCGGCCTTTCTCTTCCATCAGGTTCGGGTTGCCGCGATTGAAGCCGCTGATGCCCTGGATGTCCGACTGGTTCAGGGTGAACGAACCGTTGGCGTTGATGTTGGCCAGCACGCCCGGCGCCGCGCGGCAGGCCGCATCGAACTGGCCGGTCGAGGTGGCGGTCACGCCCACGCATGGGTCGACCAGGCCGCTCGGGAAGTCCTGGCTCGGCGACAGGAACAGCTCGTTGATGTTCGGCGCGCGGGTCGACAGGGCGCGGGTGGCGCGCAGCTTGATGTCGCTGGTCGGCTGCCATTCGAAGCCGCCGTTCCAGCTGTTGGTGCGGCCCACGGTCGAGTAGTCGCCGGCGCGGAAGGCGCCCAGGAAGCTCAGCGACTTGGCGAAGGCGACGTCCTTCAGCAGCGGCACGCGGCTTTCGATGAACAGTTCCTTGACGCTGAACGAGCCGGCGGTTTCAGGGATCGCGTTGCCGCCGTTCAGGCCGGCCTGGGTCAGCACGTCCGGGGTGGCGCGCGACTCTTCCTTGCGCCATTCGAAGCCGGTCGCGATCGACACGGCGCCGGCCGGCAGCTCGAACAGGTCGCCGGTGACGGAACCGCCCGCCAGTTTCTGGGTGGTGGAAGTTTGCAGCGAACCCGGGGCGGCGATGTACTTGATCGCTTCCGGGCTCAGGGCGTTGAAGCCGAACACGCTGGCCGGCACGCAGCCCTGGGCCACCGCGTTGGCGTCGCGGCAGACCACCGAGCCGTTCGGGCCCGGCACCGCTTCCAGCGCGTTGCGGAAGTTCAGCACGTTGACCTGGCCGCTCGAATCCTGCGCTTCCTTGGTCTTGCCGTAGGCGCCGTACACCTCGTAGTTCCAGCTGCTGTTGAGGATATTGCCCTTCAGGCCGGTGACCAGGCGGAAGGTGTCGCGCTCGGCGCGGCTGGTGCGGTTGCCGAAGTCGGCCATGCGGCGCGTGAAGTAATAGTCGCGCAGGCCGTCGCCGTCGGTGTCGCTGATGCGGTCGTACAGGTATTGCGGCACCAGCGGGTTGCGCACCGCGACGCCGTTCACGAACGATTCGGCCGGCACCTGGCCGCCGCTGGCCGGGTAGATGTCTTCGGCGCCCAGCGGGTACGGCTCGATGGTGGTCGAGACCTTGGTCGAGGCGTAGGTGCTTTCGAAGAAGGCCGAGTGGTTCTGGTTCAGCTGCAGGTCGCCGTTGAGCGCCATCAGGAAGCGTTCGGTCGGCACCGCGATCGAGCGGTAGGCCGAACGGTTGAAGCCGGTGGCGGCCTGGGTGGCGGTGCCGTTGGTCGCGACCGGGATCGGGTTGCCGGCGGCGTCGTAGGTGAAGCTGCCGGTGTCGTGGAAGAAGGTGCCCTGCGGCGCGAAGCTCGAGTTGTAGGGTCGGTCGGCGATGAAGGCATCGGCCGGGTTGCCGGTGCGGGCCAGGCGCGTGTACTGGTCGAAGGCCGAGGCGGCGCGGTCGCGCGACATCACCGAGCCCTGGCGCGAGTAGCCCAGGTGACCCATGACGTTGGCGGTGCCGTCGGCGTTGCTGGTGCCGAAGGTCAGGCCGACCTTGCGCTTCTGGTCGTCGCCCTGTTCGTAGGTTTCGCCGATCTGGGCGTCGGCCAGGAAACCGTTGAAGTTGCGCTTGGTGATGATGTTGATCACGCCGGCCACCGCGTCCGAGCCATAGGCCGCCGAGGCGCCGCCGGTCAGCAGTTCGACGCGCTCGATGAAGTCGGTCGGGATGGTGTTCAGGTCGACCGCGGTCTCGCCCGGCACGCCGGCCACGAAGCGGCGGCCGTTGACCAGCACCAGGGTGCGCGAGGTGCCCAGGTTGCGCAGGTCGACGGTGGAGACGCCGGCGCTCGAGGTCAGGAAGTTGGAGTTGGTGCGGCTGTAGGTCGGCGTGCCGAGGGTCGGGTTTTCCAGCAGCAGTTCCTGCAGGTTGGTGGCGCCCGACGCCGCGATGTCGGCTGCGCTCAGCACCTGCAGCGGGGACGGCGATTCGGCGCCCGGTGCGTTGATGCGCGAACCGGTCACCTGCACGGTTTGTGTGGCGCCCGTGGCCGGCGCGTTCTGCGCGTAGGCCGCTTGCATGCTCATTGCGACACCGCCCAGGCAAATCAGCCGGATCGAGCGGGACAGGACTGTTTCCATCATTTTAGTTATGCTCCTTGGGGAATGAACAAGCTGCGCCGACTGCGCGCAACCGCTGCGTTGGTTTCAGAAAAACCAATGTTTCATTCTTCCGAGACAATGGAATAGTGTCAATTGTGCATACGGTAAATATGATCAACCGTTGTGAAACGGCGTCATTACAGTGTCAATTTTCTGTGCTCGAAAAGCACGCCTTCCACAACCCGAGCACGCTGTCCGGATGGTGCCCGACCAGCGCCGGCTCGACCCGGGTCTTGTCCTGGCCCTGCAGGCGCACCGCGTGCTGCAGCTTGCGCATCGCCCGGTAGGCGTCGGCCACCGCTGCTGCTTGTTGCCCATCAATCAGGCCCAGCTCGCCGCACAGGCGCAGCAGGGCGATGTTGCCGGCGTTCGCCGTCAGCTGCGGGTAGGCGTGGGCGTGGCGCAGCACCAGGTATTGGACGATGAACTCGATGTCGATCATGCCGCCCGGGTCCTGCTTCAGGTCGAACTGGGCGCTGCGGTTGACGTTGGCCTCGCGCATCCGTTTGCGCATGCCGGTCACCTCATCCTTCAGCTGCGCTTCCTGCTGCGAGCGGTCCTTGCGCAGCACCTGTTCGCGGATCGCCTCGAAGCGCGCGCCGATGGTGGGCTCGCCCGCGCAGAAGCGCGCCCGGGTCAGGGCCTGGTGTTCCCAGATCCAGGCCGCGCCGTTCTGGTAGCGCTCGAAGGCGTTGACGGAGGAAACCAGCATGCCGCTGGCGCCGTCCGGGCGCAGGGCGGTGTCGACGTCGAACAGGATGCCGGCCGCGGTGTGCGCCGTCATCCAGGTGATGAAGCGCTGCGCCAGTTTCGCGTACAGCGGCGGCGCGTCCTGGTCGTCGTCCTCGAACAGGAAGATCACGTCCAGGTCGGACACATAGCCCAGTTCCTTGCCGCCCAGCTTGCCATAGGCAATGACGGCGAAGCGCGGCGCATCGCGGTGGCGGTTGGCCACCGTGTTCCAGGCGTGCTTGACGCTGGCGCCGACGATGGTGTCGGCCAGCGCCGACAGGTGGTCGGCCAGGCGCTCGACCGACAACTCGCCGGCCAGGTCCAGCGCAAGCAGGCGGAACAGCTGGGCGTGATGGGCTTCGCGCAGGATGTCGAGCTGGCGCTCGGTGTCTCCCTGGGCTTCGCTCAGATGCTCGTCGAGCAGCCTGGCCAATTGCGAGAGGTCGCCGGCGCCCTCGTTGCGGTCGTCCAGCAGCTCGTCGAGCAGGATCGGGTGCTGGGTGAGGAAGGTGGCGGCCCAGCCGCTGGCGTTGATCATGCGGATCACGCGCTCGAGCGTGTGCGGATATTCGGTCAGCAGCGCCAGGTAGGCCGAGCGGCGCGCGATCGCCTCGAACAGGTCGAGCAGGCGGCCCAGGGTGGCGGCGTGGCTGCCGATGCCGGCCTCGCCCACCACGGTGGCGACCTGGGGCAGGGCCGATTCGAGCAGCGTGGTCAGGCGCGCGCGGCTGGCATCCGGCAGGCTGGCCAGGCGCGGGCCCTGCAGTGTCGCGGCCAGGCGCGCGGCGCCGGCGCGGGCGTCGTCGAAGCCCAGTTGCGCCAGCCGCGCCGCGAGCGCATCCAGGTTGTCCAGCTCGTCGTCCAGGGCCGGGGCGTCCGGGTCCTGCTCCGGCGTTTCCTTGTCGGCGAAGATGGCGTCGAACTGCTGGGCGACGAAGGTGCGCTGCCGTTCCAGCTGCGCCAGCAGCGCAGCTTCGTCCGCGCACCCCATCATGCGCGCCACCGCCAGCCGGTCGGCCTCGCCCGTCGGCAGGGTGTGGGTCTGGGCGTCTTCCAGGTATTGCACGCGGTGCTCGAGGTTGCGCAGGAAGGTGTAAGCCTCCAACAGCTGCTCCACGGTATCGGGCGCCAGCAGTTCGCGCTCGGCCAGGAGGCGCAGCGTCTTGCGGGTCGATTTTTCGCGCAGCGCCGGGTCGCGTCCGCCACGGATCAGCTGGAACACCTGGGCCAGGAATTCGATCTCGCGGATGCCGCCGCGGCCGAGCTTGACGTTGTGGCTGCGCTCCGGATGCTGGCGCTCCTGGCGCTTGACCTCGGCGCGGATCTGGGCGTGCATGTTGCGGATCGCGTCGATCACGCCGAAGTCGAGGTAGCGCCGGAACACGAAGGGACGCACGATCGCGTCGAGCGCGGCGATGTCGTCAAGCTCGCCGGTGACCGCGCGCGCCTTGACCCAGGCATAGCGCTCCCATTCGCGGCCCTGCACGATCAGGTATTCCTCGACCATGTTCAGGCTCGCCGCCAGCGGACCCGACTTGCCGTTGGGGCGCAGCGCCATGTCGACGCGGAAGGTGAAGCCGTCCTCGATCACCTCGGACAGGGCGGTGTTCAGGCGCCGCCCCAGGCGCACGAAGAATTCGTGGTTCGACAGCTGGCGCTGGCCGAGGTCAAGCTGGGCTGCCGTTTCGCCGTCCTCCGGGTAGACGAAAATCAGGTCGATGTCGGACGAGACGTTGAGCTCGCCGCCGCCCTGCTTGCCCATTGCCAGCACCATCAGCTGCTGCGGGCGGCCGGATTCTTCGCCGAGCGGCATGCCGTGCGCGGCCACCATCTCGCCCATCAGGGTGTCGACGTGGGTGCGGATGGCGAAGTCGGCGAAAGCGGTCATCGCCGCCACCACCTCGTCGAGGTCGGCCAGGCCGGCCAGGTCGCGACCAATAATGGAACTAACCAACAGGTTGCGGACCCGGCGCATGGCGCGTTCAAGGGGCAGGCCGAGGCTCAGCTCGCGATCCAACAGGACGCGGAAATCGACGCCGCCCAGCGATAATGCCGACAGGGCGGCCAGCTGCGCCGGCCGTTCCGGTGCGGCGTCGAGCCAGCGCTGGGCGAAGCGCGAGGCGGCGGCAGCCTGGAGTGGGACCGAAGCGGGGACAGAAGCCGGGACAGAAGCTTGGACAGAAGCGGGAGCGGGGCTGGAGGCGGGTGCGGCCGGGGAAGCTGGGGTCATCGTCGTCCTGGATTGGTTGGGGGCGGCAGGCGGCGCGCGGCGGCGAACTTGCGCCAAAGCTGCGGCGAACAGGCCGCAAGGCGCACCGAACTGGCTGTAAAGCAGCGTCAAAACGGCTGTGCCGCGCCGTCGATGCGGTAGAATGGCCCGCTTTGCTGCCTGGGTCAGCACCGATGGTAAGGTAGACGCCGCGCCTGTTGCAAGCGACCTGTTTGAGCGCGTTGGCATTGAAGAGTTAAATTTACGGCGAGCCTTTGTTATTAGCACCTTGATGCACAACCCGGATCCGCAGGCGGCGTCCGCATCCGTCCCGCCAGCCACGCGCTGGGGGAGGGCGCGCGCCGCTTATCGCATGGCGAACCTGGCGTCGCACCACGTGCTCGGCTTCACCGTCAAGCTGGTCCTGCTGGTCTATTTCGCGCTGGCCGTGCTGTTCCTGGTGCTGCGCTACGCCATCCTGCCGAATATCGGCCTGTACAAGGACGACATCGAACGGGCCGCCGGCCACGCCATCGGCGGCAAGGTCACCATCGAACGGATCGCCGCCTCCTGGCACGGCCTGCGCCCGGCGCTGTCGCTGAGCGGGGTGCGCCTGCACGATGCGCGCGCCCGTCCGGCGCTGGTGCTGCCGAAGGTCGAAGCAACGCTGGGCTGGTGGAGCGTAGCCGCGCTCGAGCCGCGCTTCGCTTCGCTCGAGATCACTGGACCGCGGCTGGCGGTGCGGCGCGGACGCGACGGCGTGTTCGAGGTGGCCGGGGTGCGCATCGACCCGCGCCAGGAAAGCAAGGGCGGCGGCGCCGACTGGCTGCTGCGCCAGCGCGAGATCGTGATCCGCGGCGGCCGCGTCGACTGGACCGATGAATTACGCGGCGCGCCCACGCTGGCGCTGCATGACGTCACCCTGGCCCTGCTCAATCGCTGGGGCACCCACCATTTCGCGTTGAAGGCCACGCCGCCGCGCGCGCTCGCGCGTCCGATCGACGTGCGCGCCCAGTTCCGCCACCGCTTCGGCGGCGCGCCGTCGGACGTCTCGCGCTGGAAGGGCGAACTGTACGCCGACCTGCGCGAGGTCGACCTGGCGGCCTGGCGCCGCCACATCGACTATCCGATCCAGGTCCAGCGCGGCCGCGGCTCGTTGCGCCTGTGGCTGGGCGTCGACCAGGCGCGCCTGGCCGGCTTCACCGCCGACCTGGCGCTGGCCAACGTCCATGCGCGCCTCGGCAAGGACATCGCGCCGCTGGCGCTGGCGCGCGTCAGCGGACGGCTGTCGGCGCGCGAGGAACTGCTGCCGGGCCCGCAGGACGGCAAGCCGACCTTCGGCGCCAACGGCCACACCATCCGTCTGGAAAAGTTCGCCGTGGTGGCGCGCAATGGCCGCGCGCTGCCGCCGGCCACCGTCGAACAAAGCTGGCGCCCGGCGCGCGCCGGACGCCCGGAGCACGCCGTGCTGCAGGCGCGCCAGCTCGATCTGGGCGCGCTGGCGGCGCTGGCCCAGTACCTGCCGATCACGGCGGTGCAACGCCAGCTGCTGGCCGACTATGCGCCGCGCGGGCGCCTGGTCGACGTGCGCGCCGAATGGGATGGCCGCTATCCGGACGTGAGCGGCTACCGCCTCAAGGGCGAGGTCGCCGCGCTGGCGCTGAATGCGCAGCCGGCGCGCCCGGCGCAGGCGGCCGCGGGGGGCTTGCCGGCCTTGCCGGCGCGTCCGGCCACGCCCGGCTTCGAGAACCTGAGCGGCAGCGTCGACGCCAGCCAGGACGGCGGCAGCATCAAGGTCGAGTCCGAGCGCATGGCGTTGCTGCTGCCATCGTGGTTTGCCGAGGCGCGCATGCCGTTCGACCGCCTGGCCCTGAACGCGCGCTGGAACATCGAGCCGAAGAAACAGGTGACGGTGGAGGTCGAGGAGCTGGCGTTCCGCCAGGGCGGTTTCAGCGGCGAAGTATCGGGCCGCCACGTGCTGCCGCTCACCCCCGGCCATGGTCCGGGCACGGCCGATTTCACCGGCGAGCTGGACGGCTTCGAGATCGGCCAGGTCGGACGCTTCCTGCCGCTGGCCACGCCACCTGGCCTGCATGACTGGCTGGCCGGCGCGCTGCAGGGCGGGCGCCTGCGCGACGCGCGCCTGCGCCTGCGCGGCGACCTGGCCGGCTTCCCGTTCAAGTCGGGGGATGGCGAATTCAATGTCGCCGGGCGGCTGGAAGCGGCGCGCCTGGAATATGCGCCGGGCCACCGCCATCCGGACGGCACGCCGCTATGGCCGCTGGCCGAGGCGATCGACGGCAGCATCGAGTTCGACCGCGCGCGCATGGAAATCCACGGCAAGACCCTGCGCACGCTGGGCGTGGCGCTGTCCAACGTGAAGGCGGTGATTCCCGACCTGCTGGCGCACGAAAACATGTCGCTCGAGATCGACGGCAACGGCAACGGTCCGCTACAGGAATTCCTGGGCTACGTGGCGGCGACGCCGGTGCTGGATTGGATCGGCCACTTCACGGAAGAGTCGCGCGCCAGCGGCAACGCCAGGCTCGGCCTCAAGCTGCGCATGCCGCTGTCGCACCTGCACGACACCAAGGTCAGTGGCAGCCTGCAACTGCTGAACAACGACCTGACGCTGTTCCCGGAACTGCCGCCGCTGCAGGCGGCGCTGGGCAAGATCGAATTCCACGAGCACGGCTTCAACCTGAACGGCGTCGGCGCCAGCTTCCTGGGCGCGCCGCTGTCGGTCAGCGGCGGCACCGCGCGCGACGGCGCCACCGTGGTGCGGCTGGACGGCACGCTGTCGGCTGACGGCATGCGCCGCACCGCGCCGATGGCGCCGCTGCGGCGCCTGGCCGAGAAACTGTCGGGCGAGGCGCGTTACACCGGGGCGATCGTGGTGCGCGAGGGCCGGCGCACGATCACGGTCGACTCCAGCCTCAGTGGCCTGGGGCTGGAACTGCCGGCGCCATTGAACAAGCCGGCGCCGGATGCGCTGCCGCTGCGCTTCACGCTGGAGGGCGAACCCACCGTCAACGGCCTGGGCCGTGACGAGATCCGGATCGAGCTGGGTGAAAGCAAGGCCGTGGCGGCGCGCTACGTGCGCGAAAAACAGGGCCGCGCTCCGTGGCGCCTGCTCAGTGGCGGCATCGGCGTCAACGCGCCGGCGCCGCAGCCGGACGAAGGCATGATGATCCATGCCGACATGAAGGCGCTGAACGTCGACGCCTGGATCGCGGCCGGACGCGCCATCGCCGGGCTGGGCGAGGCGGCCGGCGAGGATGACGCCGCTGCTGCCGAAGCCTCTGCCGCCGACGGCGCCGGCTTCGCCCAGTACGTGCTGCCGACCATGGTGGCCGGGCGCGTCGGCGAACTGACCATCGGCGAGCGGCGCATGGCCGACGTGGTGGTCGGCGCCAGCCATGTGAAGGACACCTGGCAGGCCAACCTGCATTCGCGCCAGGCCAGCGGCTACGTGACCTGGGCCGAGACCCCGAGCGGCCTGGGCAAGGTGACCGCGCGCCTGGCGTCGCTCGTGATTCCCGAGTCGGCCGAGGCCGAGGTCAAGGACCTGCTCGAGTCCAATCGCGGCGCTACCGCCACCATCCCCTCGCTCGACATCGTGGCCGACAACTTCGAGCTGTTCAACAAGCCGTTCGGCCGCCTCGACCTGCGCGCCAGCAACGTGCGCGCGCGCGCCGGGCGCGAGTGGCGCATCGAGCGCCTGGCGCTGAGCAACCCGGATGGCCAGTTGAAGGCCAGTGGGCGCTGGGTGACCAAGGACGGCAAGAGCAATACCAGCCTGAACTTCGCGCTCGACATCGACAACGCCGGACGCCTGCTCGACCGGCTCGGCTTCCCGGGCACGATCGGGCGCGGCAAGGGCAAGCTGGCGGGCGACATCTCGTGGGCCGGGCTGCCGTATGCGATGGACATTCCGAGCCTGTCGGGACAGATCGAGATGGACGTCGCATCGGGACAATTCCTGAAGCAGGACCCGGGCGCGGCCAAGCTGCTGGGCGTGCTCAGCCTGCAAGCGCTGCCGCGCCTGTTGAAACTGGACTTCCACGACGTGTTCTCGGAAGGCCTGGCGTTCGACGGCATCAGCGCCGACGCCGTGATCGAGCGCGGGGTGGTGCGCACCGAGAACCTCAAGATGCACGGCGTGGCGGCCACGGTCCTGATGAACGGCACCGCCGACATCGCCAACGAATCGACCAACCTGCGGGTGGTGGTGATCCCGGAATTCAATCTCGGCACCGGGCCGCTGGTGTACGGGCTGGCGGTCAATCCGGTGATCGGACTGACCGGCTTTTTGGCCCAGCTGTTCCTGCGTGCGCCGGTGATGAAGGCGCTCACGTACCAGATGCAGATCACGGGGCCGTGGAAGTCGCCCACCATCACCAAGCTTGCCACCCCGCCGGATGCGCCGCCGCAGCCGGCCGCCAACGCCAGAAAGGAATGAGATGAGCATCGAGAACACGACGGTTGCCGCCGTACAGATGGTGTCGACCCCGCACGTTGCCGACAACCTGGCCGCCGTGCGCCGCCTGGTCGCGCAGGCCGCCGCCGAAGGCGCCGGCTTCATTGCCTTGCCCGAATACTGGCCGATCATGGGCATGAGCGACAGCGACAAGGTGGCGCATGCCGAGCATCCCGGCAGCGGTCCGATCCAGGATTGCATGATGGCGCTGGCGCGCGAACACGGCGTGTGGCTGGTCGGCGGCACGCTGCCGATGGTGTCGCCGCAGGACGGCAAGGTGCTCAACACCACGCTGGTCTACGACCCGCAAGGGCGCAGCGTGAGCCGCTACGACAAGATCCACCTGTTCGGTTTCAACAAGGGCAGCGAATCGTATGACGAGGCGCGCACCATCGTGCCGGGCGAGAACGTCGGCACGTTCGAGGCGCCGTTCGGCCGCGTCGGCCTGTCGGTGTGCTACGACCTGCGTTTTCCGGAACTGTACCGGGCGATGGGCGAGTGCGCGCTGATCGTGGTGCCGGCCGCGTTCACCCACACCACGGGCCTGGCGCACTGGGAAGTGCTGTTGAGGGCGCGCGCCATCGAGAACCAGTGCTACGTGCTGGCCTCGGCCCAGGGCGGCAAGCACGCCAACGGACGGCGCACCTTCGGCCACAGCATGCTGGTCGACCCGTGGGGCGAGGTCAAGGCGGTGCTGCCGGAAGGCGAAGGCGTGATCAGCGGCACGCTCGACGAGGACTTCCTGGCCGGCGTGCGCGAGAGCCTGCCGGCATTGCGTCATCGCAAGATGTAAATATTGCAGGGCGGCTTGCCTGGCCTGTTGCCCGCCCTGTTCCATGCCCTACTATGGGGCATGGCCGGTATGAATGGCGCGGATATGGCACAATGACCTTTCCAATCGAACGCTTATTGACGACCGCTTACCGACCATGACTCCATTCGAACCGAATCTTTCCTCCATCGCCGTCGCCCGCGACGTGCTGTTGACGCCGTTTGGCCTCGACGAGGGCAAGCTGCTGCGCGCACTGGGGACGATGTTCACGCACAAGGTCGACTACGCCGACCTGTACTTCCAGTTCACCAAGAGCGAAGGCTGGAGCCTGGAAGAGGGCATCGTCAAGACCGGCAGCTTCTCGATCGACCAGGGCGTCGGCGTGCGCGCCATCTCGGGCGACAAGACCGCCTTTTCGTATTCCGACGAGATTTCCGAAAGCGCCCTGCTGGACGCGGCATCGGCCACCCGCACCATCGCCCGCGCCGGCGCCGGCCGCATCAAGATCGCGGCCGCCACCAAGCACACCGGCGGACGCTCGCTGTACCTGCCGCACGACCCGCTGGCCTCGCTCGACGCCACCGCCAAGGTCAAGTTGCTGGAGCGCGTCGAGAAGATGGCGCGCGCCAAGGATCCGCGCGTGGTGCAGGTGATGGCCGGCCTGGCCGGCGAATACGACGTGGTGCTGGTAGTGCGCAGCGACGGCGTGCTGGCGGCCGACATCCGGCCGCTGGTGCGCGTGTCGGTGACCGTGATCGCCGAGCAGAACGGCCGACGCGAAGTCGGCTCCTCGGGCGGCGGCGGACGCTACGACTACGCCTATTTCACCGATGAAGTGCTGGACCAGTATGCGGCCGACGCGGTGAAAGCGGCCTGCGTCAACCTGGAAGCGCGTCCGGCCCCGGCAGGGCCGATGACCATCGTGCTGGGACCGGGCTGGCCCGGCGTGCTGCTGCACGAGGCGGTTGGCCACGGCCTGGAAGGCGACTTCAACCGCAAGGGCTCGTCCTCGTATGCCGGCATGATCGGCCAGCGGGTGGCGGCCAAGGGCGTGACCGTGGTCGACGACGGCACCCTGCAGGACCGCCGCGGCTCGCTCAACATGGACGACGAAGGCAACCCGACCCAGTGCACCACGCTGATCGAGGACGGCATCCTGAAGGGCTACATCCAGGACACGATGAATGCGCGCCTGATGAAGATGCCGATCACCGGCAACGCCCGGCGCGAATCGTTCGCCCACCTGCCGATGCCGCGCATGACCAACACCTATATGCGCGCCGGCGACAAGGACCCGCAGGAGATCCTGGCCTCGGTCAAGAACGGCCTGTACGCGGTGAACTTCGGCGGCGGCCAGGTCGACATCACCAACGGCAAGTTCGTGTTCTCGGCCAGCGAAGCCTACATGATCGAGGACGGCAAGATCACCTATCCGGTCAAGGGCGCGACCCTGATCGGCAACGGTCCGGACGTGATGAACCGGATCTCGATGATCGGCAACGACATGCGCCTGGATTCGGGCGTGGGCGTGTGCGGCAAGGAAGGCCAGAGCGTGCCGGTAGGCGTGGGCCAGCCGACCCTGCGCATCGACGGCGTGACGGTGGGCGGCACCGCCTGATTTCCTTGCGCGTTCGCGTACAGGACGCCCGGCTGCATGCCGGGCGTTGTCGTTGTTGGGGCTCCTGCAGCGAAAAATAGCGCGCGCACCATTCTCGTGCGTAAATCTTATAAAGTTGCTCAGAATAATTCGTTCGTCCCGCAGCACCGGCTTGTTAGAGTTCGCGTCCCCCCAAGAACAACAAGCCAACCATGAAACACACCACACTTTTCGCCGCCCTGTCCGCCGCAATGTTCGGCGCCGCGCCACTGGCGCATGGCCAGAGCGCGCCGACGTCGACCGATGTGCCGGCCACCACCGATAGCGCGAGCGCGTCGTCTTCAACTGGAGCGGCCGCGACGGCGCGCGGCGCCGCGCCGGCCGCCGTCGTCGTCACCGGCTCGCGCATCGCCCGCACCACCCTCGAAGGCCCGTCCGCCGTCACCGTGATCAGCGGCGACGACATCACGCGCCAGGGCTACAAGAACGTGTTCGACGCGCTCAGCAACCAGGTGCAGAACAGCGGTTTCGTGCAGGGCGCCGACTTCGGCAACACCTTCACGCCGTCGGCCAACACCATCAGCCTGCGCGGCCTGGGCCCGAACCACACGCTGATCCTGCTCAACGGTCGCCGCCTGGCCGATTTCCCGATTGCCTACGAAGGCACGGTCAACTTTACCAACCTGGCGAATATCCCGTCGTCGATCGTCGAGCGCATCGAGATCCTGTCCGGCGGCGCCTCGGCCATCTACGGCTCGGACGCGATCGCCGGCGTGGTCAACATCATCCTCAAGAAAAAAGCTGAAGGCGTCGACGTCAACGTCAAGCTGGGCGGTACCAGCCGTGGTGGTGGCGCCGAGCGCCGCGTGCAATTGACGGGTGGCCAGCAATCGGGGCGCCTGAACACCGTGTTCGCGCTCGAATTCTCCGAGCGCAATCCGATCGGCGCCTACCAGCGCGACTTCATGGCCGAGCGTTCCGGCACCCCGACCAACCTGCTGTCGCGGCGCGACGCCACGGTCGGCCGCTACATCACGCCGGATTGCGCGGCGCTGGGCGACCTGTTCGGCGGCAGCGTGGTCAACTACGCTTCGCGCACCGGCAACTACTGCGCGAGCAACAAGGTCAGCCCCACTTACTGGTCGGTGCAGACCCAGAACCGCAGCAAGAACGCCTTCGGCAGCGCCAACTTCGAGCTGGACCAGAACACCACGCTGTTCGCCGACGTCCTGCTGGGCCGCAACGACACCGTCAACAATACGCGCGGCCCATCATGGACCTCGAAGTCGACCGGCAACAGCTACTTCCTGAACCAGAACACCGGCCACTACGAAGCCTGGACCCGCTATATCTCGCCGGAAGAAATGGGCGGCCTGGCCAACTACAACCGTTTCTGGGAAGACGGCGCCGTTGCCGCCTCGCTCGGCGCGCGCGGCATCGTGCCCGGCACCAGCTGGAAATGGGAAGCCGGCTATAGCGCCTCGTGGTATGAAAGCAAAGGCCGCACGCCGCGCGCACTGGCCAATATCGACAGCTTCTTCCTCGGCCCGCAGCTGGGCGTGGACGCCAGCGGCGTCGCCATCCACGCGCCCGATCCGGCGCGTCTGGCCACGCGCCTGACGCCGGAAGAGTTCCGCGGCATCACCGGCTATACCGAGAGCGACGACGAGTCGTGGACCCACACGCTGTCGGCCAGCGCCAACGGCGAACTGCTGCAACTGCCGGCCGGTCCGCTGCAGCTGGCGGTGGTGGCCGAGGCCGGCCGCCAGGGCTTCACCAACGCGCCGGACGAGCGCATCAACCAAGGCTATTTCAACCTGGCGCCGAACAGCACCGTCACCGCCGGCACCCGCAACCGCTACGCCATCGGCGCCGAAGCGAATATCCCGCTGCACCGCATCCTGACCGCCACCGTGGCCGGCCGCTACGACCGCTACGAGTTCGCCGAGCGCGATAGCGGCAAGTTCACCTACAACGGCGGCCTGGAACTGCGTCCGACGCGCGAGGTGCTGGTGCGCGCCAACTACGCCACCAGCTTCCGCGCTCCGGACATGAACTACATCTACAAGGCGCGCGGCACCGGCTATTACTCGTCCACCACCGACTACTACCGTTGCGGCCAGAGCGGCCAGCCGCTGGCCAGCTGCGAGTTCGCCAACGTGTCGCCGGGCGCCGACTATGTGCAATACGGCAGCACCGATCTCAAGCCGGAACAGGGCAAATCCTACGGCGCGGGCATCGTCTGGTCGCCAACCAGCAGCTTCGACGCCTCGGTCGACTACTGGAACATCCGCATCGACGACCTGGTGACCAATCTGTCGGCCGACCAGCTGTTGCGCGACGAAGCCGCCTGCCGCCTGGGGACGCTCGACGCCGGCTCGCCGACCTGCGTCGACACGATCTCGCGCATCACCCGCTACGCCGCCAATTCGCCGGTGCGTCCGGGCGAAATCCGCGAAATCCGCGTCAACCCGATCAACGCGGCGCAGGAAGAAAGCAGCGGCATCGACGTCAGCGCGCGTTATGCCTTGCGCACAGCCGGCTTCGGCACCTTTACCTTGCGCGGCAATTACTCGAAGACGTTGACCCGCCGTACCAGGCAGTTCGCCGCCGATACCTTGCGCGACGAACTCAATTCGCTCACCAGCTCGGACTGGCCGGACAAGCTGGCCGCCAGCCTGAACTGGAACCGCGACGCCTGGTCGGCCACCCTGTTCGCGACCCGTTACGGCAAGATCCCGAACCAGGCCCAGACCGACTACCTGACGCCGACCACCCTGGTCAACACCAGCGTCGTGTACCGCTTCAGCGACCGCCTGACCTTGTCGGCCATCGTCAACAACGTGTTCGACCGCATCAAGCACGACACCACGGGCGGCTGGCCCAACTATGCGGTCGGCAGCTACAGCCCGGCGGGACGGACCGGGTATGTGGAGCTGAACTACCACTTCGGTGGCTGAGGGCCACTGAAGCCTCATCGGGCAGCTATCCCACCGCCACGATCGCAGGGTGGACGGCAGAGCCGTCCACCCTGCGATCATCTATCAGCTGACATCCGCATTCAGAACGAGTAACGCGCCCCCAGCGTGAAGAAACGGCCGATCGCACCGTAGTAGTCCAGCGGGTTGTACGACACCGCGCCATAGGTCAGCGGATCGAGCGGCGCCTGCTTGTCGAACACGTTCTGGATCGAGCCGTACACTTCCCAGCGTGGCTGCGGCTTCCAGCGGAACACCAGGTCGACCGTCGTGAACGAGGCCAGTTCGCAATCGGTCAGCGCGTCCTGGCCGTTGGCGAAGTGGCTGGCGCAGCCTTCCGGATCGTCCTTGAAGAAGGTGTTGTCGATCGGCCCGCGGTAGTTGAGGTTGGCCGACAGGCGCCAGTTGTCGCGGTCCCAGGTGGCGCGCAGGTTGACCTTGTGGTCGGGCGTGCCCATGCAATTGCTGACGTCGCAGTTGCCGTGGGTGCCGGCATAGTCGCGCCGGGTGCCGTCCTGCTCGGTGCGCTCCCACTTGTCGAGGTAGGTGTACTTGGCATCAAAAGTAAGGTTGCCCCAGCCGCTAGGCAGCACGAAGCCCTGGCGCGCGTCGAGGTCGATGCCGCGCACTTCGGTCTCGGCCGAGTTGACGTAGCGCGCCAGCACCGCCGTGATCGCGCCCGGGTCGCCCGGGATGTTCGGGTCGGCCGTGGACGGATCGCGCGCCACGTTGCCGGCGGCGATCGAGGCGTCGATCTGCTGCTGGTTGATCTCGTTCTTGCGCCGGATCTGCCAGAAGTCGAGCGAGATGCTGGTGCGCGGCAGCGGGTCCCAGATCGCGCCGACGTTCCAGCTCTTCGAGCGTTCCGGGCTCAGGTCCTGGTTGGGCGAGGTGATCACCGCCAGCGAGCCGGCGCTGCAGGCCAGCTGCACGCCGAGTCCGCAGCGCAGCGGATCGGCGGCGCTGGCGAACGCGGCCAGGCCGCCGACGCCGTTCTCGGCCGGGCTCGGGGCGCGGAAGCCCTTGGCCCAGGTCGCGCGTAGCGCCAGCTCGCGCCGCGGGTTCCACTTGACGCCGACCTTCGGCGTCCAGGCGTCGCCGACGTCGGTGAAGTGGTCGTAGCGCATGGCGCCGGTGAGTTCGAGGCCCGGCAGCACCGGCGCCAGCACTTCGCCATAGATGCCGGTCACGTTGCGCTGGCCGTCGTAGGCCGAATAGCCGAGGCCGATGATGTTGCCGCGCTCGGTGCCGGCGGTGGGCTCCAGCCACGCCGATTCGTGGCGGAATTCGGCGCCCAGCGCCACCCCCAGCGCGCCGCCGGCCAGCTTGCCGAACTCGCGCGTGGCCTTGAAGTCGACTTGCGCGATCTCGGTTTCGGCGTCGTTCGAGATGGTCGGCGACAGGGCCGCGTACACGCCCGGCGCGTTCAGGCCGGCGTTCTCGGCGATGCGCCAGAAGGTGCCGGGCGGCAGCGCGCGATAGCCGGGGTTGGCCTGGGCCGCCGCCACGTTGGCGGGCGACGGATCGAGCAGGGCGAAGGTGGCGTCGCGCTGCAGGTAGCCGTCGCGATCGTTGCTGACCTTGCTGCGCGAGTAGAGCAGCGAGCTGTCCCATTCCCACGGACCCTCGGTGCCGCGTGCGCCGATCAGGGCGCGCACGAAGGTCGAGGAGATGTCGGACGTGCGCGGGCCGACGTCGAACGGCAGGTAGCGCAGCCGCGCAGCCGTGCCGAAATACGGGTTGTCCGGGTGGCTGGCGCCGAGCTGGACGCCGGCATTGCTGACCGGCCCGCCCGGATAGCCGACGCTGCCGGCGATCGGGTTCGGCGTGGTTTGCGACTGGGCCAGGCTGTTGTACACGTTGACCTCGGCATAGGCCTCGGTCTCGCCCTGCAGCTTGAGCGTGCCGCGGCTGTACAGCGACACGTATTCGCTGTCGGGCTGGATCTCGTTGTACAGCAGGGACGAGTCGACCAGGCAGCCGCCGCCGGGGTCGCCCTGCGGCTGATTGGTGAAGTTGCTGCAGGCGGCGCCGGGGAAGGTGCGGGTGAAGCCGGTGCCGGCCAGGTTGCCGCGGTTGTAGTAGTCGAGCGTGACCGGGTTGCGCACGTTGCCGTTGATGGCGTTGCCGGCCGCGTTGTTGCCGGTGATGGCGCCGGTGCCGCCCAGGAATTCCTGGGCCGAATAGCCCCATGGCCGCAGGTCGACCCGGCCGATGTAGTCGCGGTCGGCGCGGTCGCGGTAGCGCAGTTCTTGCGTGTGCTTGTACTCGACGTTGAACAGCAGGTTGTAGCGGTCGGTGTCGAGGTCGCCGAAGCCCCAGGCCAGCGCGACGTTGTGCTGCTGGCCGTCGCCCGATTCGCCGGTGCCGCCCAGCACGCGCGCGCTGCTGCCCTGGAAGTCGCGCCGCAGGATGATGTTGACCACGCCGGCGATGGCGTCGGAACCATAGATGGCCGAGGCGCCGTCCTTGAGGATCTCGACCCGTTCGACGGCGTCGGTCGGGATCACGTTGAGGTCGGCGAACACCTTCTGGCCGTCGTCGGCCAGGCCGTAGGGCGCCATGCGGCGGCCGTTGAGCAGCACCAGGGTCGAGGCCGTGCCAAGGCCGCGCAGCGAGATGCCCGAGGCGCCGGCCGCGAAGCCGCTGCCGAAGGTCATCGGCACCGAGCCCTGGTTGTCGACCGCCAGCGTCTGCAGCAGCTCGGCGACGCTGGTCTTGCCCGAGCGCTCGATGTCGGCGCGGTTCACGGTCAGCACGCTCGAGGCGGTTTCGGCCTGGGCGCGGCGGATGTTCGAGCCGGTGATCTGGACCCGTGCGACCGGGCCCTGGGCGGCCTCCTGCGCCTGCGACGGCGCCGGGGTGGCGAGAAGTACGGGGCCGACCAGCACGGGGCCGACCAGTGCAAGGCCGACGGCGCCGCCGCCGGCGAACAGGCGGCGCACGGTACGGGAAAGCAGGGTTTCAGTCATGGTCCTGACTCCAGGTGGATGGGTGGTTCCCGGATAGCGCGGCGCGGCCGGGGGCTGGATCGACTGTTGCATCCGAGCGCAGGACGGGACTGATGTATCACAAGGGCGCAGCCAAGCTGGGGGTAGGGCGTGCTTTTTGTACAACCGATTGTTGTCTGTACAAGCTTTTGTTGGCCGACAAAGCGCTTGCCAAGGTTCATGGGTTGTTGTTATAGTCAATTCGACCTAACCGGACCACGCCCATGCGCCACGCTTTTTTTACCCGTTATTTTTACTTTAGCCATTCCAGCCCCTGGCGGTGGAACAGCGGCGGGTACGCGCAGTAACGGTCCCGGCAACATCCAGACAAACCGCCAGCGATGGCGGTTTTTTATTTTCAGGCCCAGCAACAGCAAGGCAACACCAAGACAAGAGGAACCAGCATGCCGCGTACCGACGACCTCCGCATCCGCGAAATGAAGGAACTGACGCCGCCCTCGCACCTGATCCGCGAATTCCCGGTGACGCCGGCCGCCGAACAGACCGCGGCCGGCGCCCGCGTCGCCCTGCACCGCATCCTGCACGGCCAGGACGACCGCCTGATGGTGGTGATCGGCCCGTGCTCGATCCACGACACCAGGGCCGCGATGGAATACGCCCACCGCCTGGCCGAACAGCGCAAGCGCTTCGCCGGCGAACTCGAGATCGTGATGCGGGTGTATTTCGAAAAGCCGCGCACCACGGTCGGCTGGAAAGGGCTGATCAACGACCCGTACATGGACAACAGCTTCCGCATCAACGACGGCCTGCGCATGGCGCGCGAGCTGCTGCGCGACATCAACGAGCTGGGCCTGCCGGCCGGCACCGAGTTCCTGGACGTGATCAGCCCGCAGTACATCGCCGACCTGATGAGCTGGGGCGCGATCGGCGCCCGCACCACCGAGTCGCAGGTGCACCGCGAACTGGCCTCCGGCCTGTCGTGCCCGGTCGGCTTCAAGAACGGCACCGACGGCAACATCCGAATCGCGACCGAGGCGATCAAGGCCGCTTCGCAGCCGCACCACTTCCTGTCGGTGACCAAGGGCGGCCACTCGGCGATCGTCTCGACCGCCGGCAACGAGGATTGCCACATCATCCTGCGCGGCGGCAAGGCGCCGAACTACGACGCCGCCAGCGTCGACGAAGCCTGCAAGCAGATCGCGGCGCTCGGTCTGGCCAGCCGCCTGATGATCGACGCTTCGCACGCCAACAGCTCCAAGAAGCCGGAAAACCAGGTGCCGGTGTGCGCCGACATCGCGGCTCAGGTCGCGGCCGGCGACGACCGCATCGTCGGCGTGATGGTCGAATCGCACCTGGTGGCAGGGCGCCAGGATCTGGTGCCGGGCAAGGAGCTGACCTACGGCCAGTCGGTCACCGACGGCTGCATCGACTGGGACACCAGCGTGCAGGTGCTGGAAAACCTGGCCGCCGCCGTGCGCCAGCGCCGCCTGCGCCAGGACTGACGCGCGGGCCGGCGCCACGCCATGCTGCCCTACGTCCTGCGCCGGCTGTGGCAGATGCTGCCGACCATGGGCGGCGTGGTGCTGCTGGTGTTCGTGCTGTTCAACTGGGTCGGCGGCGATCCGGCCTACCTGCTGGCCGGCAAGATGGCGGACACGGCGGCGATCGAGAACATCCGGCGCCAGCTCGGCCTGGATGAGCCGTATTACGTGCAGCTGTGGATCTTCGTCAAGCAGATCCTGACCTTCGACTTCGGCAACGCCTGGAGCACGGGCGAGCCGGTGTCGCACATCATCGCCAGCCGCCTGGGGCCGTCCCTGACGGTGCTGGTGCCGCTCACTTTGCTTGAAACGTTGTTCGGCATCGCGCTGGCGCTGGCGATCGCCTTCGTGCGCGGCTCGCTCACCGACCGCGCGGTGATGGTGGCGTGCACGGTCGGGATGTCGATCTCGATCCTGGTGTATATCTCGGTGTTCCAGTACGTATTTGCCTATCGGCTCGGGCTGTTCCCGGTGCAGGGCTGGGGCGACAGCCTCGGCCAGAACCTGCTGCACTATGCGCTGCTGCCGATCGTCATCGGGCTGGCGGTGTCGATCGCGCCGACCTTGCGCCTGTACCGCAGCTTCGTGCTGGACGAAACCGGGCAGGACTACGTGCGTACTGCGCGCGCCAAGGGATTGAGCGAGCGGCGCGTGGTGTGGGTGCACGTGCTGCGCAACGCCGCGATCCCGATCATCACCCACGTCATGGCCAGCCTGCCGGCGCTCCTGATCGGCGCCTTTCTGCTGGAGCGATTCTTCGGCATTCCCGGCATCGGGCGCGAGGTGATCCTGGCGGTCGAACGCAGCGATTTTCCGGTGATCAAGGCGATCACGGTGTACGTGGCCGCCGCGACCATGGTATTCAACCTGCTGGCCGACCTGCTGTACCGGGCTGTCGATCCGCGCGTGCAGCTGAAATGAGGACGCCATGAACGCACGCCATGATTCGGCGCCCCACGATTCGGCCGGACTGTGGCTGCTGGCCTGGCGCCGCCTGCGCGCGGACCGTGTCGCGATGGCGGCGCTGGCGACCGTGGCCGCCTGCCTGCTGCTGGTGCTGCTGTCCGGCATGGGCCTGGTGGCCGACGACTGGGAGCAAGAGGTGGCGGTCAACTACGCGCCGCCGACCTTCGTCGGGGCCGACGCCGCCGGTCGCGCACTGGCGCAGGCGCAATTGCCGCGCGCGACGCCGCCGAACGCCTTCGATCCGCTGGCGGCTGATCTGGCCGAACTCAAGGCGCAGCTGGCGGCCACCCATCCGCCGGTGGAGAAATTGACCACGCTGCCGTTCGGCGCGGATAAATGGGGCCACGACATCGTCAAGAAGACCATCAAGGGTGGCGAGACCTCGATCGTGGTCGGCCTGGTGGCGGCGCTGCTGGCGGTGACGCTGGGCACATTGTTCGGCGCCGTGTCGGGGTTCTACGGCGGCTGGGTCGATGATCTGTTCAACTGGTTCTACAGCATCTTCACGGCGATTCCGGCGATCCTGATGATCCTGGCGGTGGCCGCGGTGCTGCAGCAGAAGGGCGTGGCCACCATCGTGCTGATCCTGGGCCTGACCGGCTGGACCGGGCCGTACCGCCTGATGCGCGCCGAGTACATCAAGCACACGGCGCGCGAATACGTGATGGCGGCCGACGCCATCGGCGCTTCCAGCCTGCGCCGCATGTTCGGCCACATCCTGCCGAACGTGGCGCACGTGGCGCTGGTGCAGCTGTCGATCCTGACGGTCGGCTTCATCAAGGCCGAGGTGATCCTGTCTTTCCTCGGCTTCGGCGTGCCGGTCGGGACCGTCTCGTGGGGCAGCATGCTGAACGAAGCGCAGAACGAGCTGATTCTTGGCAAGTGGTGGCAGATGGCGGCCGCGGCCGGCGCGATGGCGACCCTGGTGACGGCTTTCTCGCTGTTCGCCGACGCGCTGCGCGATGCACTGGATCCAAAGATCAAATGAGCCAGCAAAACGAACCGCTGCTGCAGGTGCGCGACCTGCGCATTGCCTTCCGCACCGGCAAGACCAGCACGGTCGAGGCCCTGAAAGGCGTATCGTTCGACGTGCCGCAGGACGCCACCGTGGCGCTGGTGGGCGAGTCGGGCAGCGGCAAGTCGGTCGGCTCGCTGGCCGTGATGGGGCTGCTGCCGGCGCAGACCACGATCATCGATCCCGGCTCCAGCATCCGCTTCGAGGGCCGTGAGCTGCTCGGCTTGCCGGAGGCGGAACGGCGCGCGCTGTGCGGCAAGGACATCGCCATGATCTTCCAGGAGCCGATGTCCTCGCTCAATCCGGTGTTCACGATCGGCTTCCAGATCGGAGAAGTGCTGCGCCTGCACATCGGCATGGACCGGCGCGCGGCGCGCGCGCGCACGCTGCAACTGCTGGAAGAGGTCGGCATTCCCGATCCTGCTACCAGGATCGACGCCTATCCGAGCCAGATGTCGGGCGGCCAGCAGCAGCGCGTGATGATCGCGATGGCGATCGCCTGCGAACCCAAACTGCTGATCGCCGACGAGCCGACCACCGCGCTCGACGTGACCATCCAGCAGCAGATCATGGCGCTGATCGCGCGCCTGCAAAAGACGCGGCGGATGGCGGTGCTGTTCATCACTCATGACCTGGGGCTGGTGGCCGAGATCGCCGACCGCGTGATCGTGATGCGCCATGGCGAAGTGCGGGAAGAGGGCAGCGCGGTGCAAGTGTTCGGCGCCCCGCGCGACGCTTATACGCGCGCATTGCTGCAGTGCCGGCCGCGGCTCGATGCACGGCCGCTGCGCCTGCCGGTGATCGACGACGTGCTGGCGGGGCGGAGTGTCACGGACCTGCCCCAGCGCGAGCGCGGCACGACGCCCGGCGAGCCGCCGCTGCTGGTGGTGAACAAGCTGTCCAAGAGTTTCTGGTTGCGCCAGGGCTTGTTCGGCAAGCGCGAATTCCAGGCGGTAAAGGACGTGTCGTTCACGCTGGGACGCGCCAAGACGCTGGGTGTGGTGGGCGAATCCGGCTCCGGCAAGACCACGGTCGGATTGACCCTGCTGCGCCTGCACCGCGCGACCGGCGGCACGGCCATGTTCGAGGGCCGTGACCTGCTGGCCTTGTCCGCGCGCGACTATCAGCCGTACAAGCGGCGGATCCAGATCATCTTCCAGAATCCGTACGCCTCGCTCAATCCCCGCTTCACGGTCGGCCAGATCCTGCTGGAACCGATGCGCATCCACCGCATCGGGACCAGCGACGCCGAGCGCATCGACATGGCGCGCCGCCTGCTGGGCCGGGTCGGGCTGCCGGACGCCGCCTATGGCCGCTACCCGCACGAATTCTCGGGCGGCCAGCGCCAGCGCATCGCGATCGCGCGCTGCCTGACCATGCGGCCCGAGATCCTGGTGTGCGACGAATCGGTGTCGGCGCTGGACGTGTCGGTGCAGGCCCAGGTGCTGAACCTGCTGCAAGACCTGCAGGACGAATACGGCATGAGCTACATCTTCATCTCGCACGATCTGTCGGTGGTCAAGTACATCTCGGACCAGGTGATGGTGATGCAGGCCGGGCGCGTGGTCGAGCTGGCCGACGCGGACCAGTTATACCGCGATCCGCGTCATCCCTACACCCGTTCGCTGCTGGCCGCCATCCCGAAAGTGGGGTGATCCGGTCAAAAAAACGGCGGCGTTGCACATCCGCCAAAGCCCTGGGGCGCGTCCTGCCGGCGCCGGGGAATTGGGATAAACTACATGGATGCCCCACTTAGCCGAATTGATTCAGCTGTATGGTGTGCTGATCGTGTTCGCCATCGTCCTGGTCGAACAGTTCGGCCTGCCGATTCCTGCCTATCCGGTCCTGATCGTGGCCGGCGCGCTGTCGGTCGATGCCGATGTCTCGTGGCACCTGGTGTGGCTGGCAGCGATCGGCGCCTGCCTGATCTGCGACTATTTCTGGTTCCGCGCCGGGCGCTTCTACGGCAAGCGTATCCTGCGGCTGCTGTGCAAGATCTCGCTGTCGCCCGATTCCTGCGTCAACCAGACCGAAGACCGCTTCCGCAAGTTCGGCGTCAAGTCGCTGCTGGTGTCGAAATTCATCCCCGGCTTCAATACCGTGGCCACGCCGCTGTCGGGCGCGATCGGCACCGGCAAGCGCGAATTCCTGCTGTATTCGATTACCGGCGCGGCGCTGTGGAGCGGCACCGGCATCCTGCTCGGGGTCTGGTTCCACAACAGCGTCGACGGCGTGCTCGACACGCTCTCGACCACCGGCAGCACGGCGCTGGTGGTGGTGGCCGGCCTGCTTGGCCTGTTCGTCGCCTTCAAGTACGCCGAGCGCCGCCGCCACCGCGCACGCAACGCGATGGAGCGGATCGAGGTCGGCGAACTGCTGGACCTGATCGACAGCGGGCGCGACCCGTTGATCATCGACGCGCGCAGCCTGAGCGCGCAGCAGATGGAAGCGGCGATTCCCGGCGCGCTGGTGTTCAAGGCGTGCCAGCCCGAGCACCTGATGGCTTCGCTCGACCGCGATCGCCACATCGTCGTCTACTGCAGCTGCCCCAACGACGTCACCGCGGCGGAGGTGGCGCGCCAGTTCGTGTCCAACGGCTTCCACCGTGCGCGGCCGCTCAAGGGCGGGCTGGATGCGTGGAACGGGCGCCGTCCGGCCGATCCGGAACTCGATCCGGCGACTTGCTGACCCACCAAGGCAAGGGTGTTTAGTAGTTCTACTACGCGCTGTGGCACTGCGGCTAGCTACTCAGGACCGAATCTGTTGCGCACCCTGTACCTAAACTACAAAAATCATTTGCTGTGCATGCAGAAACTTGTGTAAGCTTGGCCCCCATCGCTTTTACACGTTTTGCAATGACCGCTTTCTCGCCCAGCTCTTCGACCGCACCGCGCCAGCACGCCGGCGGCGCCCGCCTGCTCGCCGATATCGGCGGCACCAATTGCCGTCTCGCGCTGGAGCTGGGGCCGGGCCGGATCGCCCACGTCGAAGTGCTGGCCTGCAAGGCCCACGAGACGCTGGGCCACGCCATGCGCGCCTACCTGGCGCTGCCGGCGGTCCTGCAGGCAGCGGCCGACAACGGCGGCGCGATCCGCCACGCGGCGATCGCCATCGCCAATCCGGTCAACGGCGACTACGTGCGCATGACCAATCACCACTGGGAATTCTCGACCGAAGCGCTGCGCCAGGAATGCGGCCTCGAGACGCTGCTGGTGGTGAATGACTTTTCGGCGCTGGCGCGTTCGCTGCCGCATCTGGGCGCGCAGAAGGTGCAGGTCGGCGGCGGTGCGGCGCAGCCGGATTCGCCGCTGGGCCTGCTCGGCGCCGGTACCGGTCTTGGCGTCTCCGGGCTGATCCCGTGCAATGGAAGCTGGACCGCGCTGCGTAGCGAAGGCGGCCACGTCACCTTTTCGCCCGCCAACGAGCAGGAAGTCGCGATCCTGCAATACGCCTGGCGCGAGTTCGAGCACGTTTCGGCCGAGCGCTTCCTGTCCGGCGCCGGCATCGAGCTGATCTACCGCGCCCTGGCCGATCGTGCCGGCCGTCCGGGCGAGCGCCTGGACGCGCCCGAGATCGCGCGCCGCGCGCTGGGTGGCGAATGTGCCC
Source organism: Massilia sp. YIM B02443 (assembly GCF_030411955.1). Classification (GTDB taxonomy): domain Bacteria; phylum Pseudomonadota; class Gammaproteobacteria; order Burkholderiales; family Burkholderiaceae_D; genus Telluria. Next base: position 147,782 of record NZ_JASNRA010000002.1, on the reverse strand, counting down.
TGTGCAACGAGGTGCTGGAAGCTTTCTGCGGCATGCTCGGCACCGTGGCCGGCAACCTGGCGGTGACGCTGGGCGCCTCGGGTGGCATCTATATCGGCGGCGGCATCGTGCCGCGCCTGGGTCAGCGTTTCCACGACTCGTGCTTCCGCGCCCGCTTCGAACAGAAGGGCCGCTTCAAGGATTACCTGGCCGGCGTGCCGGTGTACGTCATCACCGCCGAGTACCCGGCGTTTCTTGGCGTGTCGGCGATTTTGTCGGAAAAACTGTCCGACTGACGCCATTCAATCGGGCGAATCGCGCTTGACGCCGCCGCCCGCTTGTCCACTGGCCGGTTTTATCGGTTACAATGGCCGCCAGTTGCAAGAAAGACGCCTTCCACTCGCGTGCCGCACCAGGCCGCGCGCCCCGGGGCCCCTGGTCCGCGGCGGTGCCCGAGTTCCGCGTCTGCACTGGCATGAACAAGAGCATGCGCGTTAAAATCAACCGCTTCAAAATCAGTAGCTAGCAGCCCGCCGCGCAAAGCGGGCCGCCTCCGGCGGGTTCCTTGCCCGTCATGGTATGTCAGCCCGGCGCGTCCATGCCCGGGCCTTGGATTTCCGGTTTCAGGTGGTCGACAGAGAGCGTCGAAACGACGGCGGCCAGATGCCATGGTTGCCGGCACGTGCCGATCCGCACCGCCTGCCTGTGGAAATGCCGGCCGAACCGGTTTTGTTTGATGTGACTTTCATTGCGATATGAATACTGACGAGGCCAAGCGCGTCCTCGAAACCGCCTTGTTGTGCGCCCGCGAGCCGATGACGATCCATGGCATGAAGCGTCTGTTCGCCGAGGTCGATGCGGGCGGTCGCCCGGTCGGCGCCGGTGTCGGCGCCGACACGATCAAGATCTTGCTGGAAGAATTGCGCCAGGACTGGGATGGGCGCGGCATCGAGATCGTCAGCCTGGCATCCGGCTGGCGCTTCCAGAGCCGGCCCGAGATGAAGCCCTATCTCGACCGCCTGTCGCCCGAGAAGCCGCCGAAGTATTCGCGCGCAACGCTGGAAACGCTGGCGATCATCGCCTACCGTCAGCCGGTCACGCGCGGCGACATCGAAGAGATCCGCGGCGTGGCGGTCAATTCGCAGACCATCAAGATGCTGGAAGACCGCGGCTGGATCGATGTGGTTGGCCACCGCGAAGTGGTGGGGCGCCCGGCGCTGCTGGGCACCACGCGCCAGTTCCTGGACGACCTGGGCTTGAATGCGCTGTCCCAGCTGCCGCCGCTGCAGCCGCTGGCCGAAGGCCCCGACAGCCGCAGCCTGGAAGCGCTGGAGGCGGCATTGAACGACAACTTTGACAAGGCGGATGCCGGCGCGGCCATCGCCGATATTGCACCAGATACAGATACTTCACCCGTTGAAGTGCCGATTCATGACCCGACAGGAGACGGAATTGCCGAGACGGGTCTGCACAATAAAGACACGAATGATGAATCCAACTGAACCAACCGAGACGACGCCTGTCGACGCCGGCGCAACCGCCGCCGCCAAGCCGAAGCGCCGCACCAAGGCCGCAATCGCCGCCGAAACCGCTGCTGCACCTGCAGCGGAAGGCGTCGCCGAAGCGCCGGCCAAGCCGAAGCGCACCCGCAAGACCGCCGCTGCCGACACCGCCGACGCGCCTGCCGCAGAAGCGCCGGCTGCCGCTCCGGCAGAAGCCGTCGAGAAGCCGGCCGCCAAGCCGCGCAAGCCGCGCGCCACCAAGGCCGCCAGGGAAGAGCAGGCCGCAGCACCGGTCGAGAGCGCACCAGCCGCCATTGAAGCGCCGGCCGTTGAAGCGACCTCGACCGAAACCCGCAAGCCGCGCGGCCCGCGCCAGATGCGCGAGCAGCGCGCCGTGCGCGAAGCGCTGCAGCAGGCCGCCGCGCCCGCCGTCGCCGCCGAGGAGCCGGTCCAGGCCGCGCAGCAGGACGTGGCGCCGGCCGCCGAAGCGCCGCAGGAAGGCAAGCCCGAAAGCCGTGGCCGCAACCAGAAGCAGGGCAAGCGTGGCCAGCAGAACGCCAGGCCGGGCCAGCAGCAAGGCCAGGGCCAGGCCCAAGGTCAGGGCCAGCAGAACGGCCGCCAGCAGCAAGGCAAGGGCAAGCAGCAAGCCAAAGGCAAGCCGGGCAAGGGCAATGAGGCCGACGCCGTGTTCTCGTTCGTCACCTCGGACGCGTTCGACGCCAGCGAAGGCGGCCGCGGCAATGCGCCGAAGGCCGCGCGCCGCGACCTGACCGCCGACGACGACGCGCCGAAGCTGCACAAGGTGCTGGCCGAAGCCGGCCTGGGTTCGCGCCGCGACATGGAAGAACTGATCGTCGCCGGCCGCGTGTCGGTGAACGGCGAGCCGGCCCACATCGGCCAGCGCATCCTGCCGACCGACGCGGTGCGCATCAACGGCAAGCTGATCCAGCGCCGCGTGAGCAGCAAGCCGCCGCGCGTGCTGGTGTACCACAAGCCGGCCGGCGAGATCGTCAGCCACGACGATCCGGAAGGCCGTCCGTCGGTGTTCGACCGCCTGCCGACCATGAAGACCGGCAAATGGCTGGCCGTCGGCCGCCTTGACTTCAATACCGAAGGCTTGCTGCTGTTCACCACCTCGGGCGACCTGGCCAACCGGCTGATGCACCCGCGCTACAGCATCGACCGCGAATACGCGGTGCGCACGCTGGGCGAGCTGGAAGAAGGCATGCGCCAGAAGTTGCTCGCCGGCGTCGAGCTCGACGACGGCAAGGCCAACTTCTCGAAAGTCCAGGACGGCGGCGGCGAAGGCATCAACAAGTGGTACCGCGTGGTGATCGGCGAAGGCCGCAACCGCGAGGTGCGCCGCATGTTCGAAGCGGTCGGCCTGACCGTCTCGCGCCTGATCCGTACCCGCTACGGCGCCATGACCCTGCCGACCGGGCTCAAGCGCGGCCGCTGGGAAGAGCTGGAAGAGAACGACGTGCGCAACTTCATGGCGGCGTTCGGCATCGAGAAGAAGAGCGGTCCGAGCGAGAAGGCGCAGGCCAAGGGCGCCAAGGCGGCCAAGGCGCGCGAGCAGGGTCAGCGCGACGGCAACCGCGACCGTGCCGACGGCAACCGCATCGACCGCGCCGACGCCAACCGCAACGTCGATCCTTTCGGTCCGCCGGTGGCGCGCGTCGGTGCGCAGCGCGGCCAGGGCATCCTGAACGGTCCGCTGCCGGGCGTGAAGCAGCCTGCCGGTCCACGCCAGGGCGGTCGTCCGAACGGCGGCGGCCAGGGCGGCAAGGGCAAGGGTGGTTTCGGCGGTAACGCCAGTGCCGGCGGCCAGAGCGGCCGTCCGACCTCCAGCCGTCCGCGCCAGCCGGATCCGCTGCAGACCACCTTCGGCTATGCCGGCGCCGGCGGCGGCGGTCGCCGTGGCGGCCAGGGTCCGCGCGGTTCCGAGCACGGCCTGCCGCGCCGCGGTCGCCGCGGCTAAACCGGCCCGGCAGAGCTCACGGTCGTACTGATCGGTTTCTTCGGCGCAGGTCTGCGCCGGAGTGCCCGATTTACGCCGCTGTTGGTGCCACATTGTTATAAAAATGTAGCTAGGCAATGACGTTGCGTTAACTGTTGTTTAGCTGTTCATTTTTAGTGCGGCGATTGCGGGATAAGTGAAAAAGCCGTATAATTTGCAGCCTAATCGAAGTCCTTCCCAACGTGGTATCCAGCGTATCGAATACGCGTGTATCTGGTGCAAGTGCTTTCATCTGGTTGGGTTGTGAATACAAAAAGATGGGCAGATGCCCATTTTTTTTTTGGTAAATCGTTTTAAAGCCCTGGAGAAGGACCGTGCAGCAGTTTGATTTGATCGCCACGACGGTGGCTGGCCTTGGCTACGAACTCGTTGAAGTCGAACGGGGCGAGCGCGGGATTCTGCGCGTGTACATCGATTTTCCGGCCGACATGGTGGAAGAGAAGGGCCCGATCACGGTCGAGGACTGCGCCACGGTGAGCCACCAGCTGTCGCACGTGCTGACGGTGGAGAACATCGATTACGAACGGTTGGAAATTTCGTCGCCGGGCCTCGATCGCCCGGTGCGGACCCTGGCCGACTTTGCGCGCTTTGCCGGCCTCGAGTGCACGGTCAAGCTGCGCGTCGCCATGCCCGGCACCGCCAACCGGAAAACCTATACCGGTATCCTGCGCGGCGTCGAAGGCGACAAGGTCGGGCTGGAATTTGATGATAAAGATGGCGCGGCGTTGTTGGAATTTACGCTGGCCGAATTGGACAAGGCACGTTTGGTGCCGCAGGTGGATTTTAGGAGTCGCAAAGCATGAGTCGCGAAATTTTATTGCTGGTGGATGCGCTCGCGCGCGAAAAGAACGTCGACAAGGAAGTCGTTTTCGGAGCGCTCGAGTTCGCGCTGGCGCAAGCCACGAAAAAGCGCTATGAAGGCGAGGTCGACATTCGCGTATCGATCGACCGCGACACCGGCGAATTCGAGACTTTCCGCCGCTGGCACGTCGTTCCCGACGAAGCCGGCCTGCAGCTGCCTGACCAGGAAATCCTGCACTTCGAAGCCAAGGAACAGATTCCGGACATCGAAGTCGACGAATACATCGAAGAGCCGATCGAGTCGGTCGAGTTCGGTCGTCGTTTCGCCCAGGACACCAAGCAGGTCGTGCTGCAGCGCGTGCGCGATGCCGAGCGCGAGCAGATCCTGCAAGACTTCCTGGAGCGCGGCGACTCGCTGGTCACCGGCACCATCAAGCGCATGGAACGCGGCGATGCGATCGTCGAGTCGGGCAAGATCGAAGCGCGCCTGCCGCGCGACCAGATGATCCCGAAAGAAAACCTGCGTATCGGCGACCGCGTGCGTGCCTACATCCTGCGCGTGGACCGCAATATGCGCGGCCCGCAGGTGATTCTGTCGCGCACCGCGCCGGAATTCATCATGAAGCTGTTCGAACTGGAAGTGCCAGAGATCGAGCAAGGCCTGCTGCAGATCAAATCGGCGGCCCGCGATGCCGGCGTGCGCGCCAAGATCGCCGTGTTCACGGCCGACAAGCGCATCGACCCGATCGGCACCTGCGTCGGCATGCGCGGTTCGCGCGTGCAGGCCGTGACCGGCGAGCTGGGCGGCGAGCGCGTGGACATCGTGCTGTGGTCGGACGATCCGGCCCAGTTCGTGATCGGCGCGCTGGCTCCGGCCAATGTGTCGTCGATCATGGTCGATGAAGAAAAGCACGCGATGGACGTCGTCGTGGACGAAGAAAACCTGGCGATCGCGATCGGCCGTTCGGGCCAGAACGTGCGCCTGGCGTCCGAGCTGACCGGCTGGAAGATCAACATCATGACGGCCGAGGAATCGGCCAACAAGGTGGCCCAGGAAACGGCAGCGATCCGCGTGCTGTTCATGGAAAAACTGGACGTCGACCAGGAAGTGGCCGACATCCTGGTGGAAGAAGGCTTCTCGAGCCTTGAAGAAATCGCTTATGTACCAATTTCCGAGATGCTGGAAATCGAATCGTTCGACGAAGACACCGTCAACGAACTTCGCACCCGCGCTCGCGACGCGCTGGTGACCGAAGCGATCGCTTCCGAAGAAGGCCTCGAGGGCATGGAAGAAGCCCTGGTCAATCTGGAAGGCATGGACCGTACCGTTGCCGGCAAGCTTGGCCTGGCTGGTATCAAGACGGTCGAAGCATTCGCGGCACTCGCCTATGACGAATTCGGCGCCATCCTGGCGTTGTCGTCGGACCGTGCACGCGAACTGATCAAGAGTGAATTTAATGATGTGACCGACGACGAGATGAAACTGGTCGATGGCAAGTATGACGACCGGGCGAAAGCACTGCAGGCGAAAGCCTGGAGCCTGGTGGAAACGGCCAAAGCTTGAGTAATTTCTTATCATCTGTCGCGACACGTAGAAAAGAGGACTGAATGGCGAGTAACAACGTAGCCCAATTTGCCACCGAGCTGAAGATGCCTGCAGACCTGCTGCTGACCCAGCTGCGTTCGGCCGGCGTCGAGAAAAGCTCGACGTCAGATCCCTTGTCGAAAGATGATAAGGACAAGCTGCTGAACCACCTGCGCCGTACCCACGGCGCAAGCGACACCGGCGAGAAGAAAAAGATCACGGTGACGCGCAAGGAAACCAGCGAGATCAAGCAGGCGGATTCGTCGGGCAAGTCGCGCACGATCCAGGTCGAAGTGCGCAAGAAGCGCACCTTCGTCCAGCGCGACGATCTGGTCACCAACAAGGCGCCGGAAGCACCGGTCGTCGACGCCGCCGAACAGGCGCGCCGCGAGGAAGACGCACGCCGTCAGACCGAGCTGATCGCGCGTCAGGAAGCCGACCTGCGTGAAAAGCAGGAACGCCTGGCCAAGCTGGAAGCCGAAGAAAAGGCGCAAGCCAAGGCCGCTGAAGAGCAGGCTAAGCGCGAAGCCGAAGAGCAAGCCAAGCGCGACGCCGCCGACAAGGCTGCGGCCGAGAAGGCTGCCGCCGCTGCTGCGGGCGCGGCCAAGGAAGCGGCCGCCGCCGGCGCCGCGACCGCTGCCAACGAGCAGGTCAATGCCGAAGCCAAGCGCGTTGCCGACGAACTGAAGGCGCGCAACGAAGCCGCCGCCAAGGAAGCCGCCGAACGCGCTGCCGCCACCGAGCGCGCACGCAAGGCCGTGGCCGACGAAGTGGCGCAGATCAAGGCCATGATGAGCCAGCCGCGCCGCGTGATCAAGGCGCCGGAACCGGCGCCGAAGCCGGCCGCTCCGGCCGCCGCGCCTGCCGGCACGCTGCACAAGCCTGCCGACAAGAAGCCGGGCGAAGTCAAGAAGGACGACGCCAAGAAGCCGGGCGACAAGAAGTCGATCAAGTCGGCCAATGTGTCGTCGACCTGGTCGGATGACAAGAAGCGTGGCGGCCAGGGTCTGAAGACCCGTGGCGCACCTGCCGGCGGCGGTGGCCGTGACGGCTGGCGCAGCGGTGGCCGTGGCGGTCGCCGCGGTCATGGCGACGACCGCGAATCGAACTTCCAGGCCCCGACCGAGGCGATCGTGAAGGACGTGCACGTTCCCGAGACCATCACGGTCGCGGAACTGGCGCACAAGATGTCGGTCAAGGCATCCGAGGTCATCAAGCAGCTGATGAAGCTGGGCCAGATGTGCACCATCAACCAGGTGCTGGACCAGGAAACCGCGATGATCCTGGTGGAAGAGATGGGCCACAAGGCCTTCGCTGCCGCCGAGGACGATCCGGAAGCGATCCTGGCCGACCAGGGCGAGCATACCGAGTTCGAATCGACGCCGCGTGCGCCGGTCGTGACCGTCATGGGCCACGTCGACCACGGCAAGACCTCGCTGCTGGACTATATCCGTCGCGCCAAAGTCGCCTCGGGCGAAGCCGGCGGCATTACCCAGCACATCGGTGCGTACCACGTGGACACCCCGCGCGGCATGATCACCTTCCTGGATACCCCGGGCCACGAAGCCTTTACGGCAATGCGTGCCCGCGGCGCGAAAGCGACCGACATTGTCATCCTGGTGGTGGCGGCGGACGACGGCGTGATGCCGCAGACGAAAGAGGCGATCGCCCACGCGAAAGCGGCCGGCGTGCCGCTGGTGGTGGCGATCAACAAGATCGACAAGCAGGGCGCCAACCCGGATCGCGTGACCCAGGAACTGGTCGCCGAAGGCGTGGTGCCGGAAGAATACGGTGGCGAGTCGCCATTCGTGCCAGTGTCGGCGAAAGTCGGCACCGGCATCGACGACCTGCTCGAGAACGTGCTGCTGCAGGCCGAAGTGCTGGAACTGAAGGCGCCGACCGAGTCGCTGGCGCGTGGCCTGGTGGTCGAAGCCCGTCTGGACAAGGGCCGCGGCCCGGTCGCGACGATTCTGGTGCAGTCGGGTACCCTGAAGCGCGGCGACGTCGTGCTGGCAGGTTCCTCGTTCGGCCGCGTCCGTGCCATGCTGGACGAGAACGGCAAGGCGATCGCCAACGCCGGTCCGTCGATTCCCGTGGAGATCCAGGGCCTGACCGAAGTGCCGAGCGCCGGCGAAGAAGTCATGGTCATGGCCGACGAGCGCAAGGCGCGTGAAATCGCCCTGTTCCGTCAAGGTAAGTTCCGCGACGTGAAACTGGCCAAGCAGCAAGCCGCGAAGCTCGAGAACATGTTCGAGCAGATGGCCGAAGGCGAAGTCAAGAACCTGCCGCTGATCGTCAAGACCGACGTGCAGGGTTCGCAGGAAGCGCTGGTCGGTTCGCTGCAGAAGCTGTCGACTTCGGAAGTGCGGGTCCAGATCGTGCACGCGGCGGTCGGCGGCATCACCGAGTCGGACGTCAACCTGGCGACCGCGTCGAAGGCAGTCATCATCGGCTTCAACGCCCGTGCCGACGCCCAGGCGCGCAAGCTGGCCGAAGCCAACGGTGTCGACATCCGCTACTACAGCATCATTTACGATGCGATCGACGAGATCAAGACCGCACTGTCGGGCATGCTGGCGCCGGAGAAGCGCGAGACCATCACCGGCCAGGTCGAGATTCGCCAGGTCATCCTGGTCTCGAAAGTCGGCGCGATCGCGGGCTGCCTGGTCACCGATGGCGTGGTCAAGCGTTCCTCCTCGGTTCGCCTGCTGCGCAACAACATCGTGGTCTGGACCGGCGAGATCGACTCGCTCAAGCGCTTCAAGGACGACGCGAAAGAAGTGCGCGCCGGTCTGGAATGCGGCCTGTCGCTGAAGGGCAACAACGAAATCCAGGTCGGCGACGTCCTGGAAGTGTTCGAAGTGCAGGAAGTGGCGCGTACGCTGTAACCCATTCGGTTGGCGTACGATAGGGCCAGGACGCTTTGCGGCGAATGTCGCGAAGGGCCTGGCCCTTTTATTTGGCTCCGTACCCGACGGCGCCCGGATTCACGATAAGAATAGACCGAGCAACATCATGGCAAAACACAGCAAAAGCATTCCCCAGCGCGGCCTGCGCGTCGCCGACCAGATCCAGAAAGACCTGTCGGAACTGATCGCCTTCGAACTCAAGGACCCGCGCGTCGGCATGGTCACCATCAGCGAAGTGCAGCTGACCCCCGATTACGCCCACGCCAAGATCTACTTCACCCTGCTGAAGGACAGTCCGGAAGAAGTGCGCCAGACCCTGGAAGGCCTGAACAAGGCCTCCGGCTACCTGCGCAACATGCTGGGCAAGCGCCTGCACATCCACACGCTGCCGTCGCTGCACTTCCACCACGACACCTCCACGGTGCGCGGCATGGCGATGTCGGCCCTGATCGACCAGGCAAACGCGACCCGCGCCGCCGACTACGAAGAAAACCAGGACCAGGCAGGCAGCAAGGAAGAGCGGGAGTGAACAAGCAAGTGAGCGCTCGCCCACCGAAGAAGCCGCGCGACCTGGTCGACGGCGTGCTGCTGCTCGACAAGCCGGTCGGCCTGTCGTCGAACGACGCCCTGATCAAGGCCAAGCGCGTGCTGAACGCGAAAAAGGCCGGCCACACCGGCACGCTGGACCCGTTCGCCACCGGCCTGCTACCGCTGTGCTTTGGCGAGGCAACCAAGTTCTCGCAGGACTTGCTGGAAGCCGATAAAACCTACGAGGCGACTGTCCACCTGGGCATCGTCACCACCACCGGCGATACCGAAGGCGAAGCGGTCGAAACGCGCGAGGTCGACGTCACGCCCGAGCAGATCGAAGCGGCGCTGGCGCGCTTCCGTGGCCCGATTAACCAAGTGCCGCCGATGTATTCCGCGCTCAAGCGCGACGGCAAGGCGCTGTACGAATACGCACGCGAAGGCATCGTGCTGGAGCGCGAAGCGCGTCCGGTCACCATCCATGCGCTGTCGCTGGTCGAGTACGCCGCGCCGTTCCTGAAGATCCGCGTCACGTGCAGCAAGGGCACCTACGTGCGCGTGCTGGGCGAGGACATCGGCGCCGCGCTCGGTTGCGGCGCGCACCTGAACGCGCTGCGCCGCATCGAAGTCGGCGCGCTGGACGTGACCGGCATGATCACGCTCGACGCGCTGCTGGCCCATCCCGATCCGCTGTCGCTGTTGCGGCCGGTCGATGCGCTGCTGTCGACCTTCCCATCGGTCGAGCTCACGGCCGAACTGGCCAAGCGCTTCCTGCAGGGCCAGCGCCTGGCGCTGGGCAAGGAAGCGATCGAGGTGCCGCAGCAGCAGGGCAGGGTGCGCATCTACCACGATGGCCGCCTGCTCGGCACCGGGCAATTGGGCGAATATGCGATCCTGGCCCCGGAGCGCCTGATTTCGACCGCGCCTTGACGCAACAACCACATCCTGGTGACACGGCCCCGGCAGTGTCACCAGCCTGTCACAGGCTGCGGCTATTCTCCGGCAAGAGCACAAACTATCCATGCTATACTAGTCGGTTTCCGAAATCGCAAACATCGCACTAGTCGGCAGTATCGGACTTTCGTACGGCAGTCACGTACACCTTCGTACACCACGCAACTTTCATAAGACCATGTCAAACACCAAACGCGCGATTCGTAATATCGCAATCATTGCCCACGTTGACCACGGCAAGACCACCCTGGTGGACCAACTGCTGCGTCAGTCGGGCACCTTCCGTGAGAACCAGGCCGTGGACACCCGCGTCATGGACTCGAACGACCTCGAAAAAGAGCGCGGCATTACGATTCTGTCGAAGAACTGCGCGGTCGAGTACGAAGGCACCCACATCAACATCGTCGACACCCCGGGCCACGCCGACTTCGGCGGCGAAGTGGAACGCGTGCTGTCGATGGTCGACTCGGTGCTGCTGCTGGTCGATGCGCAGGAAGGCCCGATGCCGCAGACCCGCTTCGTGACCCGCAAGGCGCTGGCACTGGGTCTGAAGCCGATCGTCGTGGTCAACAAGATCGACCGTCCGGGCGCGCGCGCCGACTGGGCGATCAACCAGACCTTCGAACTGTTCGACAAGCTGGGCGCGACCGACGAGCAGCTGGACTTCCCGATCGTCTACGCGTCGGGCCTGAACGGCTACGCCGGCATGGACGAAAGCGTGCGCGGCGGCGACATGAAGCCGCTGTTCGACGCCATCCTGAAATACGTGCCGGTGCGTGACGACAATCCCGACGGCCCGCTGCAGATGCAGATCACCTCGCTGGACTACTCGTCGTACGTCGGCAAGATCGGCATCGGCCGCGTCAACCGTGGCCGCGTCAAGACCGGCCAGGACGTGATCGTCCTGAACGGCCCTGATTCGACCCCGATCAAAGGCCGCATCAACCAGGTGCTGAACTTCAAGGGCCTGGAGCGCGTGCTGGTCGACGAAGCCGTTGCCGGCGACATCTGTCTGATCAACGGTATCGAAGAAATCGGCATCGGTTCGACAGTGTGCGCCGTGGACACCCCGGAAGCGCTGCCGATGCTGACCGTCGACGAGCCGACCCTGACCATGAACTTCATGGTCAACAACTCGCCGCTGGCCGGCCGCGAAGGCAAGTTCGTCACCAGCCGCCAGCTGCGCGAGCGCCTGGAGCGTGAACTGAAGGCCAACGTCGCGCTGCGCGTGTCGCCGACCGACGACGACACCACCTTCGAAGTGTCGGGCCGCGGCGAACTGCACCTGACCATTCTGCTGGAAAACATGCGTCGCGAAGGCTTCGAGCTGGCGGTGTCGCGTCCACGCGTGGTGTACAAGATGGTCGATGGCGTGCGCCATGAGCCGTACGAAAACCTGACCGTCGACGTCGAAGAAGCCAACCAGGGTGGCGTGATGGAAGAACTGGGCCGCCGCCGTGGCGACCTGCAGAACATGGAATCCGACGGTAAAGGCCGTGTTCGTCTGGAATACCTGATCCCGGCCCGTGGCCTGATCGGCTTCCAGGGCGAATTCATGACCCTGACCCGCGGCACCGGCCTGATGAGCCACGTGTTCCACGAATACGCCGCCGTCGACAACAGCAAGGGCGAACTGGCCGGCCGTCGCAACGGCGTGCTGATCTCGCAGGATGACGGCGCCGCCGTCGCCTACGCGATCTGGAAGCTGCAGGACCGCGGCCGCATGTTCGTCGAGCACAACACCCCGGTGTACGAAGGCATGATCATCGGCATCCACTCGCGCGACAACGACCTGGTCGTCAACCCGATCAAGGGCAAGCAGCTGACCAACGTGCGTTCGTCGGGTACCGACGAAGCCGTGCGCCTGGTGCCGCCGATCCAGATGTCGCTGGAATACGCCGTCGAGTTCATCGAGGACGACGAACTGGTCGAGATCACCCCGAAATCGATCCGTCTGCGCAAGCGTTACCTGAAAGAGCACGAGCGCAAGAAGGCAAGCCGCGAAGGCGCGTAAGCGTCCGTGGCATGGGCAGCTTCGGCTGCCTGCCAATGAAAAACCCGCTGCTTTGCAAGCGGGTTTTTTTTACGTCGAGAGTATTGGGAGTAGGGTTGGCGGCTCTGCCGCCGACGCGTTCAGCCAGCGCACGCATCGCAGTAACGCATACCGCTGTTGAACGCGTCGGCGGCAAGCCGCCAACCCTACAAAAAAAGCTCCGGGGCAGGGCCGCGGAGCTTTTTGGGGATCGTGAGTGGGATCAGCGCAGACCGAGCAGCGCCTGCACCCGCTCCCGGCTGACGCCGACCAGCGCCGACGTGATCGCCAGCAGCGACTCGTAGTCATGGCTGGCGGCAGTCGCCGAAAAGTCTTGCGCGATCTGTTCCAGTTCGACGGTCGGAATCTCGGGCTGGGCGGTACGCGCCATCGCCGCGCTCAGCGCCATCGAGGCCGCGTCCTGCGAGCGGCGCACGCGCGCCAGCGCCTGCACCACTTCGCGCAGGCTCTGGCGCAGGGCGTCAGCGTTGCCCAGTTCCCATTCCTGCGGCGCCAGCGAAGCCGGCACTTCGGCCGTGTCGACGCGGCCGCGGCCGGTGACGGCGATGGCGTCCTTGACGCCGCTCCAGCTCGACTCCGGCGTGGTGAACACCAGCTGGCGGTTCTGGTCCAATCCGGCGCGCACGTTGACCGGCGCCAGGGCGCGATCCAGGCGCTTGGCGACTTCTTCCGCCGTCATGCCGGGTTCGATCGTGGCCGACAGCTGCGGGCCGCCGGCGGCGCCGACCGAGAAGCCGAGCGTCTGCGGCGCGGCTGCCTGCAGCGAGGCCAGGTCGAGGCTGGCGATGCGGAAGCGCTGCTGCGCCGGCTGGCCGTCGTTGAACTCGAGCTGGGCGTCCAGGCCGTCGCCGCCCTGGCTGCGGCGCGCGTCCAGCGTGCGGCCGAGCTGGGCGGCGCGGGCCTCGAGCTGGCGTGCGTTGCCGCCGCGGTTCGAGATCCTGCTGCTGAGGTCGGCCTTCAGTGCTTCGAGCTGGCTGGCGACGCGTTCGAGGTAGTCGATCGCTTGCTGGGCGCGCGCGACCTCGCTTTGCAGGTTCTGGTTCCAGTCGATGCCGCGCTTGAGCGCGCCCGAGCCGGGTGGGGTGCGGGTGACCGGACGGCTGTCGGCGTCGGGGGTGCGCACCGCGACCGCGCGTCCGGTCGCCGGCGTGCTCTGGGCGCCGGTGTTGCCGCTGACGACTGCGCTGTTGAGGACGCTGTTCAGGGCGCCGTTGCCGGTGGTGGCGGTGGCCGTGGTCGAGGTCAGAGACGAGGTGCGAAGAGCTGCTTCCATGGCCGTCAGATTGCAGAGAACAGGGACAGATTGCCGATCTTGGCGTAGGCCTTGTAGGTGGCCTGCAGCGCCGTCGAATAGCCGTTCAGTTCGGTGGCGGCGACGCCGACGTCGAGCTGGCCGATGTCGGTGATCGCCATCTTGTTCGAGAGGCTGATGTTGGCGTGGTTGGCGTCCAGCGAGCGGATGATGTTCTGGCTGCCGCCCAGGTTGGCGACCTTGCCCGAGATCAGCGCTTGGGCGCTGTCGAAGCCGTCCAGGGCGCCAGTCAGGACGGCGCGCACTGCGGGATCGTTGGGCGAGGCGCCGGGGCTCTTCAGCGTGCTGATGGTGCGGTCGAGGTGGTTCAGCAGGTCTTCCAGGCCTTTCAGGTTCTGGTTGGCGGCCTGGGTGATGCCGTTGCCGACCACCACGTTCTGGGGATTGGTGTTGCCGACGTAGCTGTAGCGCTCGCCGGGGTCCGCATTCTTGTCATAAGCCAGCGGCGCCGTCTTGGTCGCGGTGCCCGAGAACAGGTAGTTGCCTTCCTGGTCGATGGTATTGGCGGCGAAGAACAGGCTTTCGCGCAGGGTTTCCAGCGGCGCGATCATCGCCTTCAGGTCGTCCGGGGCGTTGCCGCCGTCGGAAGCCCACACCAGCAGGTCGCGCCCGCTGAGCATCTCGTCCACCATATTGCTCAGGTAGCCTTCCGACTTGGTCAGGCGCAGCTGCAGCGAGCCGATGTTGTCGCGGTACTGCTGCACCGTGGCTTCTTCGCGCGCCAGGCGCGCCAGGCGCACGCTGTCGACCGGATCGTCGGACGGCAGCAGGATGCGCTTGTTGGTCGCCATCTGCTGGGTGATCGTCGACAGGCGCTCCTGGTTGATCTGGAGCGACTGGTTCATGGTCGACTGGTATTGGGAAGTTGCAATGCGCATGCCAGTCTCCTTTAGCCCATCATCGCCAGGGTGGAATCGAACAGCGCGTTGGCGACCGAGATCACGCGCATATTGGCCTGGTACATGCGTTGGAATTCGACCAGCTTGACCGCTTCTTCGTCTTCGTTGACGCCGCTGGTCGAAGCCCAGTCGTCGAGCGACTGGGTGCGCATGGTTTCGGTGGTCTTCAGCGCGGCCTTGTTGAGTTTGCTATCCACGGCGAGCTTGCCCAGCAGCTGGCTGTCGGCGTCGCCCAGCAGGACGGTGCCGATGCCCGGCAGCGTCACCGGCTGGCTCTTGATCGCCACCAGTTTTTGCAGGTTGCCGGTGTCGCCCGGATTGCCGTCGCCCGAGAACGCCAGATCTTCGGCCTTGAAGCCGGTCACGACCTTCAGCATGTCGGAGCCGCTGCCGGGAGTGTAGACGAACAGTGCCGTGCCCTTGACGCCCGGCGCGGTATAGCCGTCCGCCAGCTGGTCGTTGACGCGTTTCGCGATCTCTTCGGCCAGGGTGGCGATGTCCTGCTGCAGCGGCAGCAGGGTGTTGGTTTCGTACTGCGCCAGGCCGCCGAGCTGGCCGCCCATGCGGTTGGCGTCGAGCACGAAGGTGGTGCCCGCGATCGACAGGCTGAATTCCTGCGGCGAATCGGCGGTCGCCGCTGCCTTGAGGGTGCCGTACACGCTGCCCAGCACCAGCGCCTGACCGGTCTTCAGCGACACGTCGCGGCTGCCGTCCGGGTTGTCCGACACTTCGAGCGCCATCTTGCTGGCCAGTTCGTCGATCGCCTGGTCACGCGTGTCGATCAGGCTCGAGGCGGACACGCCGCCGGCCTGGGTCTCGACGATCTGCTGGTTCAGGCGCGCGATGGTGGCGATCTGGGCGTTGGCCGAATCGACCAGCGCGCTGCGCTGCTGGCGCACCGAGGCCAGCTGGGCGTTGAACACGTTGTTCAGGCCGTTGAAGCGTTCGGACAGAAGGCCGGCGGCGGTCAGGACCTGGCCGCGCAGCGGGGTCGAGCCCTGGTCGCCGGCGACCGCGTTGAGCGCCTTGAAGAAGTCGTCGATGCCGGCCGACAGGCTGGCCGAGGCGTCGCCCATCACGCTCTCGAGCTGGGTCAGGTAAGGCTGCGACTGCGAGTACACGCCTTGCTCGGAAGCGGCGCGCCACATGGCCTGGTTCTTGTAGTTGTCCGAGAAGCGCAGCAGCGAGCTGACCTGCACACCGTTGCCGGGCGACTTGCCGCTGGCGTCCGGGCCGACCGCGGTCAACAGCGCCGCCTGGCGCGTATAGCCTTTGGTCTGCAGGTTGGCGACGTTCTGGCTGCTGGCCGACAGGGCGATCTGGGCGGCGAGGGCGCCCGACAGGGCATTATTGATGATCGTCATGGTGCGAGTTCGTTCTCGGAGACAGGGTTAACCTGATAAGGCGACCGGATCTTGCTTTTCATTAAGTCCGGGGCCTGAAGTAGTGTCATGACGCGCCGACGCGCGCCCCGGGCTCAGCTTTTGACCGGCTTGGCGTCCGGCGCCAACTGGCGCAGGATGGCGTCGGCGATGCCGAAGGCGCGCTGTCCGGCCAGGTTGCCGGCCAGGATGTCGTCGGCCATGTCCTGCATGTCCTGGTTGACGCGGTTGTTGAACACGCTGTCTTCGTCGGCCATGGCGCGCGTCGACGAGCGCATGGTGCGCAGCATGTGCGAGATGAAGAAGCGTTCGAATTCGACCGAGGCCTTGGTGGCTTTCGCCACGTACGCCGGGTCGTTCGACGGCTGGTCGGCGGCCGCGGCGACCGAGGCCTCGGCCGGGGCGGCCAGCTGGTTGCGGAAATCGTCGATGCGCATCAGATCACCACCAGTTCGCCTTCGATCGCGCCGGCCTGGTCGAGCGCCTGCAGGATCGCCATGATGTCGTCGGGCGAAGCGCCCAGGCTGTTGACGGTGTCGATGATGGTCTGCAGGCGCGCGCCCGGCGGCCAGCGGAACATCTGGCCCGAGCCCTGGTCCACCGACAGTTTCGATTCCGGCGTCACCGCGGTCTGGCCGCGCGAGAACGGGCCCGGCTGGCTGACGCGCGAGCTTTCCGAGATGATCACTTTCAGCGAGCCGTGGGTCACGGCGGCGGCTTTCACGCGCAGGCCGTCGGCGATGACCACGGTGCCGGTGCGCGAATTGAACACCACCTTCGGCACTTCGATGCCGGATTCCACGCTCAGGGCGTTCAGGCGCGCGACGAACGCGACGCGCTCGGTCGGATTGGCCGGCGCGACGACTTCGACGCTGGTGCCGTCCTGGGTGGTGGCGATCTGGCCGAAGCGCTTGTTGATCGCTTCGACCACGTTGGTGGCGGTCTCGAAGTGCGGCTGGCGCAGGCGCAGCAGCACTTGCGGGCGGGTGGCGAAGTCGGTGGCGATCTCGCGTTCGATCAGGGCGCCGTTCGGCACGCGGCCGGCGGTCGGGGTATTCACGGTGACCGAGGAGCCGCTGCGGCCGGTGGCGTTCAGGCCGCCCACCACCACGTTGCCCTGGGCCAGGGCGTAGATTTCGTTGTCGGCCGCGCGCAATTGGGTCAGCAGCAGGGTGCCGCCGCGCAGGCTCTTGGCGTCGCCCAGCGACGACACGGTGACGTCGATGCTCTGGCCGCGCCGGTAGCCGGGCGGGAAGGTGGCCGAGACCATCACGGCCGCCACGTTCTTGTTCTTGGCGTCTTCGCCTTCGGGCAGGCGCACGCCGAACTGCTTGAGCATGTTGATCACCGACTGGCTGGCGAACTTGACCTGGGTCGAGTCGCCGCTGCCGTTCAGGCCGACCACCAGGCCGTAGCCGACCAGCGGGTTTTCGCGCACGCCTTCGACGCTGACCAGGTTGCGCAGCGCCTGCGCCGCCTGGGCGGGCAGGGCGCCGGCGGCCAGCACGGCAGCCAGAACAGTGGCCAACAGCGGGGGAAGGAGGCGGGTGGAGTTCATGGCAATCCTCAGAACGGCATCAGGGGGCTGTTGAAGAAGCGCGTCAGCCAGCCCGGGGTGTTGGCTTCGGCCAGCGCGCCGCGCGCCGAATAGGCGATGCGGGCGTTGGCCACGCGCAGCGACGAGACGCGGTTGTCGGCGTCGATGTCGGCGGCGCGCACGAAACCCTTCAGGCGCACGAATTCCTCGCCCTGGTTCAGCATCAGGTTCTTTTCGCCGGCCACGCGCAACAGGCCGTTGGGCAGCACTTCCTGCACGATCACGGTCAGCGCGCCGGATAAAGCGTTCTGCTGGGTGCTGGTGGCGTCGCCCTGGAAATCGCGATCGGCCGAGATGTCGATCGCCGCCTTGTCGTACACCTTGCCCAAAGCCGCCAGCGGCGTGATGCCGACCGACGAGCCCTTGGAGATGCTGGTGCCGGCGCGCTTGCTGGCCTGGGTGGTCTCTTGCAGGATCACGGTGACGGCGTCGCCGACGCGGTAGGCGCGGCTGTCCGAGGTCAGGGACACGGTGTCGGCGGTGAACACGCCGCCCGAGACGCCGCCGCGCGCCATGCGCTGCAATGGCATGGCGTCGTCGTCGTCCGGCATCGACACGGGCGCGCGCGAAGCACAACCCGTCAGCAGCGCGAGCAGGAGCGCGGCGGCGAGGGTTTTCATCAGCGCGCCGCCTGCGCCAGGTATTGCAGCATATTGTCGGCCGCCGACAGCACCTTGGTGTTCATCTCGTAGGTGCGCTGGGCCGCGATCATGTCGACCATCTCTTCGACCACCTGCACGTTCGAGCCTTCCAGCGCGCCCTGTTTCAGCTTGCCGAAGGCGGCGTCGCCCGGACGGCCTTCGTTGGGCGCGCCGCTGGCCGCGGTTTCCTGGAACAGGTTGTCGCCCAGGGCGAGCAGGCCGGCCGGGTTGATGAAGGCGGTCAGGTTCAACTGGCCGACTTCCTGCGGCGCGGCCTGGCCCGGGACGGTCACCGAGACCATGCCGTTTTCGCCGATGGTGACGGCGCTGGCGTTCTGCGGAATCGTGATCTGCGGCACCAGCGGCAAGCCCTGGGCATTGGTCAGGGTGCCGTTGGCGTCGACCTGCAGCTGGCCGGCGCGGGTGTAGGCCGGGTCGCCGTTGGGACGGCGCACCTGCAGGAAGCCGGCGCCGGAGATCGCCACGTCGAGCGGCTGGCTTGTGGTTTGCAGGCTGCCGTTGGTGAAGGCTTTCTGGGTGCCGACCACGCGCACGCCGTTGCCGAGCTGGACGCCGTTGCTGACGGTGTTGTCGGCGTTCTGCGCGCCCGGCTGGGCGTCGACCTGGTAGAACAGGTCTTCGAACACGACGCGGTCGCGCTTGAAGCCGACGGTGTTGACGTTGGCCAGGTTGTTGGCGATCGCCTGCAGCTTGGCGTCTTGCGCCTGCACGCCGGTCTTGCTGATCCACATTGCTGGATTCATGGTTGCTCCGTATTGGTTAGTGGCCCGCGCTTACGCGCCGAGCAGGCGGTTGCCGCTTTCGTTCATGCTGTCGCTGGCCTTGAACATCTTCATCTGCATCTCGAAGCTGCGATTCAGGCTCATCACGGCGACCATTTCCTCGACCGCCGACACATTGCTGCCTTCCAGGGCGCGGCTGCGCACGGTGACGTTCTGGTCGGCCTGCAGCGGGTCGCCGTTGCGCGACACGATCAGGCCCGCTTCGTTCTTGGTCAGGTCGGCGCCGGCGCCGCTCACCAGGCGCAGGCGGTCGACCACCTGGGTCAGCGTCGCGCCTTCCGGCATGACCGAGATGGTGCCGTCCGGGGCGATGTCGACCGCGGTGTTCGGCGGCAGCACGATCGGGCCGCCTTCGCCCAGCAGCGGGCGGCCGTTGACCGACAGCGCGCCGGTGGCGTCGATGTCGATCGCGCCGGCGCGGGTGTAGGCTTCGCCGCCGTCATAGTCGACCGCCAGGTAGCCGTTGCCGGCCAAGGCCACGTCGAGCGCGCGGCCGGTCTCGCGCACCGTGCCGGCGCGGGTCGAGATGGTGTCGGCCTCGGTGCGCGACAGGTGCACGTCGTCGTAGCCGTAGCCGGCCAGGGCCTGCACCGACGCCAATTCGATGTTGGCGCGAAAGCCCGGGGTGTCGGCGTTGGCCAGGTTGTTGGCGCGCACCTGTTGCGCGCGCAGCGTGCGTTCGGCGCCGCTGACGGCGGTGAAGATCAGCTTGTCCATGACAGTCTTTCGATTACAGCGCCTGCATCAGCGACTGCATCATCTGGTTCTCGGCGGTGATCACCTTCGAGTTGGCCTGGTAGTTGCGCTGCGATGTCATCAGGCCGACCAGTTCCGAGGTGATGTCGACGTTCGAGCCTTCCAGCGTGCCTTTCGACAGCTTGCCGCCCAGGCCCACGCCCGGGGTGGTGTACAGCGGCGCGCCGGACGCGCTGTTGGCGATCCAGGCCGTGTCGCTGACCGGCACCAGGCTGCCTTCGTCGGGGAAGGTGGCGATCGCCACGGTGCCCACGACCTGCTGCTGTTCGTTGCTGTACTTGGCGACGATCGAACCGTCTTCGGCCAGCTCCACGCCGACAAAGGTGCCCGAGGCGTAGCCGTTGCTGCGGTTGGTGGTGGTGGTGGCTTCGCCGGCGAACTTGGTGGTGCCGGTGTAGTCGAAGCGGACCGACAGCGGCGCGGCGCCGTCGACCGTCAGAGTGACTGCCGGGCCGGTAACCGATGCCGCTTCGAGCTGGCCGGTCTCGCTGAATTCCAGGGCGTGCGGGCCGGTGGTGGCCTGGCCGTCGACGCTGTAGTAGACGTTGACGGTATCGGCGTCGCTGCGCACGAAATACTGCGACACCGTGTGCTGGGTGCCCAGCGAATCGTAGGCCACCGACTGCTTGACCATGTTGTAGCTGTTCTGGCTGTCCTTGTTGAACGGGGCCACGGTCGGGTTGGTCCAGTCATTCGACAGGTTGCCGACGTACGTGACGCCGGTGCTGGCCAGGGCCGGGATCTGGCCGGTCGGGATCTTGACGTCGCCCATCACGCCCAGCACGCCGCCCACGGTCGGGCCATAGCCCTGCACGTTCTTGCCGGTGGCGTCGACCAGGTAGCCGTCGGCGTTGGTCGAGAAGATGCCGACGCGCGAGTACGAGATCACGCCCTGGGCGTCGCGGCTGGTGAAGAAGCCGCGGCCCTGGATCGCCGCATCCATGCTGCGGCCGGTGGTCGACAGGCTGCCGTTCTGGCCGATGTTCTGGGTCAGCGACGACACTTCCACGCCGTTGGCCTGGGTGCCGGCATACACCGACGCGAAGTTGGCGCGGCTGCTCTTGAAACCGTAGGTGCCGGCGTTGGCGATGTTGTTCGACAGCGCGTTGAGCTGCTCGTTGATGGCCTGGATGCCCGACAGGGCGATATTGAAGCTCATGGGGAATCCTTTAGTTTTCGGTGGACAGGGACGCCAGCGCGGCGGGAGTGGTCTTGCCTTTGAATCCGGTGATCAGGCCCGGCTCGACTTCGCCGACGCCGGACACCTGCATCACGATCGCGCCCGAGGACGACAGCCGTACGCTGTCCAGGCGGCCGTCGATCTCGACGCCCGGCTTGGTGCCGTCCGAGGCTTCGGCGGCGATGCTGTACTTGCCGGCCGGCAGGCCCAGCGCGCCTGGATCGATCGTGAACGCCTGGGCGCCGGCGCCGTGCGGCGGCAGTTCGATGCGGGTCTGCTTGCCGGCCACGTCGGTCAGCACCAGGTGGGTCAGGGTGCTGGCGCCGCCGAGCTGGATGGTGCCGGAGAGTTTCGCGCCGTCGAGCTGCACGCGGCTGGTCGACACCGAGACATCGGAGCCGACCTGCGCGCCCATCGCCAGCACCTGCAGGCTTTGCAGCACGCTGGCGCTGGCGGCGGTGGTCTGGCTCAACTGCTGCAGCGCTTCGGTCTGCGACAGCTGCGACAGCTGATTGACGAATTCGCTCGGGTCGGACGGGGCCAGCGGATCCTGGTTGCGGATCTGGGCCACCAGCAGCTTGGTGAACATGTCCTTGTTGTCGCTGACCGGGGCCGCGCTCGGCGTGACCTGGTCGCTCACGGTGCTGGACGAATTGCCGTTGAGGCCGAAGGCGTTGGTGGCGGTGACCATGATCAGCCTTCTCCCAGTTTCAGCAGCGACGCCTGCATCGACTTGATGCGGCCCATGACTTCGACGTTGGTTTCAAAAGCGCGCGAGGCGGCCATCATGTCCGCCATCTCGGCCACTTCGTTGACGTTGGCGTAGTACACCATGCCGTCGGCGTCGGCCAGCGGATTGTCCGGCTCGTGCGCGCGGCGCAGCGGTTCGCTCGACTGCACCACGTCCAGCACCTGCACGCGGGCCACGCCTTCGTCGCCGACCAGGGCGGCGAAGACCGGCTTGCGCGCGCGGTAGCCATCGGCCTCGGTGGTGGCGACGGCGTTGGCGTTGGCCAGGTTACTGGCGATCGTGTTCATGCGCACGGTCTGGGCGGCCATGGCCGAACCGGCGATCTGGGAGATATCCTTGAAACCCATTCTGTCGTTCCTTATCGGTTCAGTTACTGGCCGGTGATGGCTTTGTTCAGGCCGCGCAGCTTCATGTTGATGAAGGTCAGGCTGGTCTGGAAATCGGAGGCGTTCTGCGAGAAGGCGGCTTGCTCCACGCCGATCTCGACGGTGTTGCCGTCTGCGCTCGGTTGGTAGGGCACGCGGAACAGCGGGCCGTCTTCCGACAGGGTCGGCAGGCCGTCTTCGGCGTCGATGCGTTCCTGCAGCATGGAGGCGAAGTCGATGTCGCGCGCGGTGTAGCCGGGCGTGCTCTCGTTGGCGATGTTCGCGGCCAGCACGCGGGTGCGTTCGGCGCGCAGCTGCAGCGCGTCGGCGTGCACGCCGAGGGCTTCTTTGAAATTAATCGACATGGGCGTTTCTCCGTGAACTGCAGTGTGAACGGGTAGAATGGGATTTTTCGCCCCATCCGTATTGTCCGATGATTGCTTTCCATAAGGCAACAATAAGTATTGTAACCTGTCTCTTGTGCACGACAGCATGGTCGGCGCAAACTCTTTCCGCAAAGATAGAGTCGAAGATCGAAGATGCTGCGCGCGAGGAGCTCGAGCGCCAGGCGGCGGGCAGCGGGCTGGGCGAGCCGGCATTCGAACTGAACGTCGTCAGCGCGCGTCCGGCGCCGGCCTGCACCGCCCCGGTCACGGTCGAGGCGCTCGATACGCGCCAGCCGGCGCGCATGCGCTTCGCGGCGCGCTGTCCGGACGGGCGCGGCTGGCGCCACGACTTCACGGTGCGCGCGCGGATCTCGGCGCTGGTGGCGGTGACGGCGGCGCCGGTCGGCGTCAACCAGGCATTGAACGACGCCGACGTCACGCTCGAGCGGCGCGATGTGACCAATATCTCCGACCCGGTCGGCGTGCTCGACGCGGCGGTCGGCCAGAGTACGCGGCGCAGCCTGCGCGCGGGCGAAGTGCTGCGCGCCAGCCAGCTGACGGCGCCGATCGCGGTCAAGCGCGGCGACCAGGTGATCATGCAGGCCAGCCACGACGGCATCGAGGTCAGCATGGCGGGCGAGGCGCTGGACGCCGGCGCGCGCGGCGCCGTGGTACGGGTGCGCAACAGCGCCAGCGGCCAGATCGTGCGCATGCGCGTGCTCGGCGCCGGCGCGGTGCAGCCGGTCGACCTGCCGCTGGGCGAGTGATGGCCCGGCCAAGCGCTCACTCGGCGCCGCCCTGCAGGCTGGCCGCCACCTTGGCCAGCTTGGCCGCGTAAGCCGGATCGGTGGCGTAGCCGCCGCGCGCCAGTCCCTGCGCGAAGGCGTGGGCGTCGCTGCCGGTGTTCAGGGCGCCGCGGTAGCGCGGGTTTTCCAGCAGCATGCGCGCATAATCGTCGAAGGCGGAAGCCGCGTCCGGATAGGCACGGAAGCGTTCGCGCGTCTTGAGGGCGGCGCCGTTCACGTATTCGGTGGTGGCCGAATCGCTGGTGGCGCCATCCCAGCCGGCGCCGGCCTTGATGCCGAACAGGTTGTGGGTGGCGGCGCCGTCGCCCGCACGCAGGGGACGCTGGCCCCAGCCCGATTCCAGCGCGGCATGGGCCGATACCAGTTCCGGCGCCACGCCCAGGCGCGCGGCCGCCTTCTGCGCCCACGGCGCGATACGGTCCAGGAAAGCTTGCTGCGCGGGCGAATTCGCGCCGGTGCCGCTGGCCAGTTTTCCTTCGAGCCCGACCGGTTCGCTGCCCAGCAGGCCACTAATGCGGGCGCGCAGCATGGCGCTTTCGGCGTTCAGGGAACTGGCGGCGCTGTCGCCGCTTTCGATGAACTGCATCACCTCGCTCTGCAGCTCGCTGAACGTGCGCCCGAAGCCTTCGCCGCCGCCGATCGCGGCGGTGGGGCGAGTTGCGCTGGTCGCGCTGGTGGCCGCCGTCGGTGCGATCGACGGCATCGACAGATCAACGTGGCGCATAGATCTGCTCCTCGCCATGCAGCACGCGCTGCATCACCGAGTATTGTTCGGCCAGCAGGCTGCCGTTGCGCAGCGTGGCCTGTTTGCAGTCGCGCACGATGCGTTCAAGCTCACCCCAGGCGTTCTCCAGCGTGGCGCGCGGCGCCGGCTGCAGCGTGGCGAAATAATCCGCCATGCCGCCCTGGGCGCCGACCAGCGCGCGCACCAGCGACACGCGCTGCTTGCGGCGCGCTTCCATGCCTTCGAGCAGCGGCTCGAGCTGTTCGGCCAGCAGCGACAGTTCGCTGCTGCGGTGGCGCACGGCGGCCTCGAACTGCTGTTCCAGCAGCGCATGCACGGCGCCGGCTTCGCGCAGGTCGAGCTGCACGCCGTTGGCGAGCAGGGCGTTGGCCTGCTGGCGGGTCAGGGTGGCCATGCTCAGCGTCCTCCGTGGAATTTCTGGATCAGGCCGGCCAGGCGGGCCGGGTCGAACGGCAGCTCGCCGCGTGCCAGCGCGTCGCGCAGCTCGGCCACGCGGGCGGCGTCGAAGTCGGGCATGGCGCGCAGCGCTTCGGCCGCCGGCTTGAGCACTTCGGACTGCAGCGCGGCCGGCGCGCCGGCGGCGGCTGCGGCTGGCGCGGCGTCGCTGCCGGCGGACACGTCGACGCGCGCGGCGCCGACGCTGACGGTGGAGACTGGGGAACCCGTAATCTTCATGCGGTTACCTCGGGATTTCGATTGGATCGTCATGGTGTGGTCGGCAGTTGGCCGCGCAGGGTGTCCAGCGCCGCCGCGTCGGGCAGGCTGACGGTGGCGCCAGGGCCCAGCGCCGTGCCCGGGCTGCCCGGGGCGCCGAACATGGCCGACACGGCGCGCGACTGGGCAGTCGTCAGGATCAGCAGTTCGATGCGGCGGTTGCGGCCGTCGAGCGGCGTTTCCGGATGCAGCGGTCCGCGGTCGGCCATGCCGACCACCTGCAGCACGCTGCTCGATTGCATGCCGCCGGCCAGCAGCCTGGCGCGCGCGGCGTGGGCGCGGTCGGTCGACAGCGTCCAGTTGGAGTAGCCGCCCTTGTCGGCGCGCGCATAGCGGCTGGCGTCGGTGTGGCCGACGATCAGCATCTGGTTGCGCATCTGCGCGAACAGCGGGCCCATCTTTTGCAGCAGGAGCGCGAAGCGGTCGGTCGGCAGCGCGCTGCCGCGCATGAACATGCCCTGCTGGTCGGTGTCGTGCAGCATCACGCGCAGGCCGTAGGGGGTGACCACCGTGGCCAGGTTCGAGGCCAGGCCGGCGCTGCTGGACAGCTCGGTGAGCGCCTTGGACAGCGCCGCCAGGTCGGACGGGGTTTCGTAGGCCACTTTCGGCGCGCTCGGGCTGCCCGGATCGCCGCTGCCGCCGTTGCCGGTGCGCGGCACGGCGAAGCGTTCGATCAGGCTGCCGCTCTGCTCGGTGGCGATGGCCGGTTTCTGGCCCTGGCCCTCGAGCATGCCGCTGTTGTTGGCGTCGCGCACGATCTGCTCGAGGTTCTGCTGCTCGCGCGTGGCGATCAGCCACAGCACCAGGAACAGCGCCATCAGCGCCAGGCAGAAGTCGGCGAACGCCACCTTCCAGGCGCCGCCGTGCTCGTCGTGCTGGTGCTTGCCGCCGCCGCGCTTGACGATGGTCGATTCGTGTTTGTCGTTGGCCTTCGACACGTGTTACCCCGCCATGCGGTCGCCGCTGCGGCGCCGCTTGTTCTGCGATTCGTCTTCGCCGCCCATGGCGTTGATCCACTGCTCCAGCTGCGAGAAGCTGGGCTTGGTGTTCAGCTGGATCAGGCGGCGGCCGGCGTCGATCGCCAGCAGCGCAGGTTTGCCGGCCACGTGGGTGCACAGCACCACTTTCACGGTTTCCATGGTCGAGGCTTCCGAATTCACGTTCTGCTTCATCATGTTGGCCAGCGGCTCCAGCAGGCCGTAGCAGAAGAAGATGCCGATGAAGGTGCCGACCATCGCGGCGCCGATCTTTTCGGCGATCTCGCCCGAACCGGCGCCGCCCGAGACCGAGTACATGGCCATCACGATGCCCAGCACCGCGGCCAGGATGCCGAAGCCCGGCATGGCTTCGGCGATCTTTTGCAGCGACTTGGCCGGCTGGGTCAGCTCTTCGTGAATGGCTTCCAGTTCCTGCTCCAGCACGCCTTCCAGCTCGTGGGCGTTGATCTTGCCCATCGCCATCAGGCGGAAGTTGTCGACGATGAAGGCCAGCAGCTTCGGCTCTTCGAGGATGCGCGGGTAGCGCTGGAACAGCGGGCTCTCGCTCGGGGCTTCGACGTGGGCGTCGAGGGCCTTCAGGCCGCCGGCGGCGGTCTGCAGCAGTTCGTACATCAGGAGCAGCAGCTGGCGCTGGAATTCCGAATCGTGTTTCTTGCGCGTGGCGACCTTCTTCAGCTGGTGGCCGAGTTCGGCCAGCACGTGCTTCGGGTTGCCCAGCACCAGGGCGCCGAGGGCGGCGCCGCCGATGATCAGGAGTTCGACCGGGTGGAAGATCGAGGCGAAGGTGCCGCCCATCAGGGTAAAGCCCCCGAAGACGGCGCCGAGCACGATGGCGATACCGAGTAATTGCTGCATGACGTATGCCTTTCTGGCGGTAGTTCTGTTGTTTCTCTTGTTGGTCGGGGTGTCAGGCGCCTTGCAGCGCGGCCTTCATCTTGGCCAGCGCGCTCTTGTTCAGCTGGCAGACGCGGGCGTCGGACAGGTCGAGCACGGCGGCGATTTCCTTGTAGCTCAGTTCGAACTCGTAGATCATCTGGATCACGCGCCCCTCCTTTTCGTTGAGGCTGCCCAGCACCTGTTCCAGGCTGCGCCGCACCAGGTAGCCTTCTTCGGGACCGGGCGTGCTATGCGCTTCGCTGACCGCTTCCTGCAGCACTTCGTCGAAGCTCAGCATCTCTTCGGCGCTGTCGTCCAGCAGATACTGGTTGTATTCCTCGGCCGTGAGACCCAGCGCCTCGGCCGCTTCCTTCTCGTTCGGCTCGCGCCCCAGCTTGCGGGTCAGGGCGCGCAGGGCGTCGCGCTGGCGGTGGCTGTCCTGGCGCACGGCGCGCGGGCGCCAGTCCTGGCGCCGCAGCTCGTCGAGGATGGCGCCGCGCACGCGCAGCGCGGCGTAGCTGGAAAAGCCGGTGTCCGGCGCGCCGTAGCGGCGCAGCGCTTCCAGCAATCCCATCAGGCCGATCTGTTCCAGGTCCTCGCGCCCGAGCGCGCCCGACGCCTGGCTCGACAGCTGGCGCGCGATGCGCTTGACCAGCGGCGCGTACGCCAGCAGGTGGCGGCCTTCCTCGGCCGGGCTCATGCCGGCGTTGGCGGCCGCGTCGCCGTAGTCGGCGGCGGCGGGATCGAGGTAGTCGGTCATGTAGGCCACGTGGCGTCCCGCATCACTCGATGATCAGCTTGCCGATCATGACTTCGGTGAACGGCTTCACATGATTTTCCTTTTCGTAGCTGGCGTTGAACGTCTTGTTCAGCTCGGCCGCATACTGGTCGACCGTCATGCTCGACGCTTCCGCCAGGGTGCGCGCCGACAGCGCCGACACGACGATACTGCGCAGCAGCGGCAAGTGTTCCTTGGTGGTCTTTTCGTCTTCCGGCCTGGTGGCCAGCACCAGGTCGACCGACAGGTAGTGCGCGGCCTGTTCGTTCGGGGCGCGGCGCAGCATGACGATCACCTTGTCCAGGGTGACGTACTTGGTCAGCGACTTTTCCGGCGCCGGCTTGGCCGCGACCGCGCCGGCGGCTGGCGCCGGCTTCATGTACCACATGGCGCCGCCCGCGGCGGCCGCTGCCGCCAGCGCGACGCCGGCGAATGCGATGATCAGTTTTGCTTTCATGGATGGTTCAGTCGCGTCCGTTCATGGAAAAGAGGGAGTCGGCGTCGCCGGCGTCGTTCAGGGCCAGGCCCGGGCTGCGCCCATCCTGGCCCGGCTGGCGCCCGCGGCCCTGGGCGTCCGCGCCGGCCTGGTTCTGCTGGCCTGGCTGGTTGCCGGCTTGCGCCGTGGCCTGGGCGCGCGGGGTTTCGCTCACGCTCACCGAGACGCTGCTGAACTGGCGCCCGGCCAGGTCGCTGCGCAGGGCGTCGCTGACCGTGTTCAGCTGGCGCAGCACCTCGCCGTTGCTGGCGGCGATGTGCACTTCGAGGCTGCCGGCGCTGTGGCGGATCGCGATGTCGATCCGGCCCAGCATCGGCGGCTCGAGGCGGATCGTGGCCTGCTCGACGCCGCGCCCGGCCTGCAATTGCAGGCGTTCGCCCAGCGCTTCGTGCAGGGTCTGGCGCCATGCGGCCGGTGGACCCGAGAGCGCCACGCTGTCGGCGCCGCGCGCGGCGGTCGGCTGGGGCGCCGCGACGGCGACGCTGCTGCCGGTCGGAGCGGCGTCTGCCGTGCCGCTGTCGGCGTTCGCGGCGTCGGGCGCCAGCGCTGCTGCGGCGGCCACGTTCTTGGTCGCGGCTGCCGCCGTTTGTACCTGCGTTACAAGTGCGGCTTCGGTGCGCGTTGCGGCGGCCAGGACGATCTCTGCCGGCGCCGGCTCATTCGCCGCCGGCGCGCTGGCCGGGGCGATGCTTGCCGGCGCCGACAGCACGGCAGCGACTGCCGGTGCCGCCGGTGCCGCCGGTGCCGCCGCATTGGCAGCGGCATCCTGGGTGGGAGTTGTTTTCACGCCCGGCATCGCCTTCATCATGGCTGGCATGGCCGACGGCAGGCTGGCCGGCATCAGCGGCGCCGACATGGCGGCCAGCAGCAAGGCGTCGGCCGGCTGCTCCGCCGTTTCGGGCGCTTCAAGCATCTCGGCGTCGTTGGCGGCGGGCAGCGGATCGGCCGGCGCCTGTGTTTCGGCGTCGGGCAGGACCGGAGCCACGCCGATCCACTGCTGGAACGGCAGCACCGGGGCTGGTGCGGCGGCGGCGGGCAGGGGGCCGGCCAGCAGCGGGTCGATGGCCGGCACGCCGGCGTCAGGCGCGACGCCGGCGCCGGCCGCCACGGCGCTCTGGCCGATCGTGTTCATGGCGGTGTTGAGTGAAACGCTGTTCATCGAAAGAGTCATGGTCGGTCCATATCGTGTTCGCCCGCGAGGGCATAGGCCATCCAGCCTTTCTTGTTGTTGCGCATCTCGTCCAGGCGCGCGGCGATGCCGGCGGCAGCCACGGCGCAACCCTGGGCGGCGCGTTCGTGCGCCGCGCGCAGGCGCGTCAATGCGGCGCGTTCGGTGCCGCTCCACGGGCCGCGTGCGGCCAGCGCCTGCAGTTGCGGCGCCAGTTCGCGTACGCTCGGTTCCAGCAGGGTCCAGTCGGAGCGCGCGCCCGCTTCCTGCAGGCGCGCGTCGAGCTGTTGTCCCAGCCGGTCGATGATGCGGGTTCTATCCATTGCGTTCCTGGACGCCTTTCCAGCCTTGGCGGATGGTGCTCAGGATGCGGATCACTTCGTCGACCATGGTCGGATCGAGCTTGATGCCGGCGCCGTTCAGGTGGTTGGCGCAGAATTCGTAGATGCGCGCCAGGTTGGCGACGGTCTCGCCGCCCGAGTCGAAGTCGAGCGAGCTGGAAAGGCCGTTGATGATCTCGACGCACTTGTCGATGCTGGCTGCCTTCTGCTCGTAGCGGCGCGCTTCGATGTGGGCGCGCGCCCGCGCCAGCTCGTCGAGCAGGCCGTCGGTGAGCAGCAGGACCAGTTCCACCGGCGAGGCGTGCGAGGTCTGCGCATCGAGGTTGACAGCGTGGTATTCGCCGTAGGCTTCTTGATAGGACATGTTTGGATTCCGTTAATCGCTAGTCTTTATCGCTGCCGAACAAGGCGTCGAATAGCGAGACATTGCTGTTCATAATGCTTTGTACCGATTGAAGCTGCGTGAATTGGGCCAGGTAGCGCTGGTAAGCGGCGTCGTATTGCTGGTCGATCAGGGCTTCGCGCTCAGTCAGCGATGCCTGCAGATCTTGGGTGGCGGCCAAGCGTTTGCTGATCTGACCATTCGATGCATCATTCCAGCTCTTTAGATAATTGTTCATTTCATTGGCAATACCGCTGGGGTTGGCGGCAGAGCTGCTGCCTATTAGCTTGTCGAGACCATTCGGTGTAATCGCGAGCTGAGCCAGCAAACGATCGGAGCGCACCTCAAGCGTGCCGTCTTTGGTAGCGACAATCCCGTATGCAGCCAGGCTTGCCCCTCCCACCGGGCGCATCATGCTTACCAGACGGTCGTGCAAGGCGCGCACGCCGCCATCAGTGGCAAAAGTACCGGCTACGGTGCCACTTGACGGATTGCCCGGATAAATCATGGCCGACAGACTCGTCATCAGCTTGTTGTAGGCGTCGACGAAAGCCTGCACATTGGCGGTGGTTGCTGAGTTGTTGGGCCCGGAGGTGACGGTGACCGGAGCCGAGCCAGCGGCTTGCTCCTTACGAAAAGTCATCGTCACGCCATCGATATTCGTGAATGTGTTGCTGGCCTGGACGATTGCGGTGCCGCTTTCGGCGCCCACGTGCACGACCGCATCCTTGGCCACGGTCAGAACACGCAAGGCCCCTGCATTTGCTTTCAAGCTAGAGGGACCGGTGATGGCACTGGTATTGAGCGTGATGGCACTATTAGCACCCGTGTCCTTGGCAGTCAAAACCAGTTCTGCGGTGGTCCCCGTGCCGACCACCGATGCAGTAACCTTCGATGCGTTGCCCGGAGCGGAGTTGATTGCCGCCGCAAGTTCACGCGGAGTGAGGAACCCGTCCTTGTTGGCGTCTGCTTTATTGAGGTCGACCTTGAAGGCGAGCGTGCCACCCATGTTGAGCGCCAGTTCTCCACCTACGCCCTTGTCGCTCGTCAGTCCAGCAATCGATACCTGGCTGGCCGTAGCCAACTGCTTCACAAAGAAGGCATAGGTGCCGGATGTAGCGGTGGCGTCGGCGCTGCCGCTACCAATTGCCGTGTCGCTGAACGCAACCGATTGTGCGTACATGGTCTTGCCGCTGCCGGTCAATGTTGCCAGGCTGGTCTGGAATGCCGAGATCGCTGAACCCAGTTCGGCCAGCCCACGTGCGCTGGCATTCGCCTGCAGCGTTTGCGAGCCGAGGATGTCACGTCGTGCCGCCACGTACTTGTCGGCCAGCGCGGCCGCAGTGGTGATCGGGTCATAGGTGGGGGAAGTGATTACCGATGCCATTTCTTTCTCCTTGGTGTGACGACGTGCGTCAGGCCGCCCGTCCCGCCATCCACGACTGGGTGGCGATCTCGTCTTCGCGCTTGCGGGTCGCGCGTTCCTGCACCGAAGCCTGCGCGTCCTGCGCGCGCTCGAGCACCTTGCCCAGCAGTTCGCGTTTGGCCCAGGCTTCGTGCACGCGCCGCTGCGCGACCGCCATGTTCGCTTCGTGCAGCTGCAGGTCGACCCGGTGGCTGTCGGCCAGCGCCAGCACGCCCTGCTTGTAGGCGCCGCAGTTCAGGGCCAGCGCTGGCGCCAGGGCCACGCTGGCACCCGATGCGCCGCTTCCCAGCGCCAGACTGGTCAGGCGCTGCAGATTGTTCTGGTAGCGTACCCGGGTCGCTTCCTGGCTGGCCAGTTCGCGCTGCAGGCGCTCGACCTGGGTCGAACGCAGCTGCACGAGGGTGCCGAGGCTGTCGATGGTGTTCTGCTTGCTCATGCCATCATCGCTTTCAATTGGTCGACGCAGCCCTGCAGCGGCGCGGCTTCGCGCGTGCCCTGGCACAGGAAGGCCTCGATCTGCGGCTGCAGCGCCACCGCGCGGTCGGTCTCGGGATCGGCGCCCGGCACGTAAGCACCGAGCGGGATCAGGTCGCGCACGCGTGCGTGTTTCGCCAGCGCGGCTTTCAGCTTGCGCGCGGCCAGCGCATGGTCTTGTCCCACCACCTGCGCCATGCAGCGCGAGATCGACTGCGCGACGTCGATCGCCGGATAGTGGCCACGCTCGGCCAGTTCGCGCGTCAGCACGATGTGGCCGTCGAGGATGGCGCGCGCCGAATCGACCACAGGATCCTGCTGGTCGTCGCCTTCGGCCAGCACCGTATAGATGGCGCTCATGCTGCCTTGCGGGTTCTCGCCATTGCCGGCCGATTCGACCAGCTGCGGCAGGTTCGAGAACACCGACGGCGGATAGCCGCGCGTGGCCGGCGGCTCGCCCAGCGACAGCGCGACTTCGCGCAGCGCCATCGCGTAGCGCGTCAGCGAGTCGCACAGCAGCAGCACGTTCTGGCCGCGGTCGCGGAAGTGCGCGGCCACCGCGTGGCACATCTCGGTCGCCATCACCCGCATCAGCGGGCTGTCGTCGGCCGGGGCAACCACCAGCACCGCGCGCTTCAGGCCTTCGGCCCCAAGCGAACGCTCGACGAATTCGCGCACCTCGCGGTTACGCTCGCCGATCAGGCCGACCACGATCACGTCGGCCACGGTCTGGCGCGTGATCAGGCCGAGCAGCACCGACTTGCCGACGCCGGAACCGGCCATCAGGCCGACCCGCTGGCCCTTGCCGATGGTGAGCATGCTGTTGATCGCGCGTACGCCGACATCCAGCGGCTCTTCGACCGGCGTCTTCTTCAAGGGATTGACGCGCGGCGGGGTGCTGGACAAGGGCTGGTCGCCACCCAGGCGGCCCAGGCCGTCGATCGGTTCGCCCAGGCCGTTGACCATGCGCCCCAGCCAGCTGGGGCCGATCATCAGTTCGTTCTTGTCGGGCGCCGGCAGCACGCGCGCGCCGGTGGCCAGGCCCGTGGCCTTCTTGAACGGCATCAGGTACGAGATCTTTTCGCGAAAGCCGACCACCTGGGCGTCGAGCCATTCGCCGTCGACGGTCTCGATGCGGCAGCGCTGCCCGGTGTGCAGGCGGCAGCCGCTCGACTCGAGCAGCAGGCCCTGGGCGCCGACCAGGCGTCCGGTGGGCGTGGCCACCGGCACCGCGCCGATATCGAGCGCGCGCAGCGAGTCGGCCAGCGCCATCATGCCTGCGGCTCCTCGGTCAGCAACTGCTGTTCGACCTGTTCCATCACCGCCGCCAGGCGGCCCTGGCAGCCGGCGTCGACTTCATGGTCTCCCGAACGCACGCGGCATTCGCCCGGCACCAGGGCCGGGTCGGGCAGCAGCGTCCATTTGGCGGCGCGCTTCGGATCGAGTTCCAGCACGCGGCGCAGTTCTTCGGGATTCAGGAACACCTCGACCTGCTCGCGCGACGGCGGCATCACCGCCAGCGCTTCCTCGACCAGGGCCAGCAGCTGCACCGGCTGCAGGGCCAGTTCGGCGCGGATCACCTGGCGCGCGATCTTGCCGACCAGTTCGACCACTTCGTTGCGCTGGGCCGCGCGCAGGTCGTCCTTGAGCTTGGTGAGGCCGTCGAGCATGGCGTCGATCGGCTGCGCCAGCTGGGCGAACTGTTCCTGCGCCATGGCGCGGCCTTCCTCGATGCCGCGCTGCAGGCCTTCGGCCCGGCCCTGCGGCACGCCTTCGGCGCGGCCCTGGTCGAGGCCGACCTCGTAGCCTTCGCGCTGGCCCTGGCGGTAGCCGTCGGCCAGTGCGCTCTGCCATTCTTCATCCGAGCGTGCGCCGGCCGCGCCGGCGCCTTGGGGACGCGCCGCGCTGAACTGGTGCAGCGGCGGGAAGTGATAGGACCGGAACTGCTTCATTCGGCAGTCGCCTCGGCAAACAGCTGGATGTCGATCTCGCCGGCGTCGGCGAGTTCCTTGACGGTGGCCATGATCTCGCGCCGGGTCTGCTCGATGCGCGACATCGGCACCGGGCCGGAGCGGCGCATCAGGTCTTCGAAGCTTTGCGCCTGGCGCTTCGGCATGGCGCTGAGCACCGCATCGCGCAGCGGCGGCTCGGCGCCTTTCAGCGCGATCGCCCACTGCTCGAGCGGCACTTCGTCCAGCAGGCGCGTGATGACCTGTTCGGTCTGGCGCGACAGGATGAAGAAGTCGTACATCGACATCTCGATCTTGTTGACCACGTCCGGATCGTGGGCGCGCAGCAGTTCGACCATGCCGACGCGGTTGTCCTGCAGGCGATTGAGGATGTCGGCCACCTGGCGCACGCCTTCGACGCTGGCGCTCTGGGTATCGAGCGCCGCCAGGCAGCGCGCGACGAGTTCCTCGAGCTCCTGCAGCACGTCACGGTCGATCTCGTCCAGGCGCGCCATGTTCAGCAGCACCAGTTCACGACCCTCGAGCGGCAGCGCTTCCAGGATCTGGGAAGCCAGCGCCGGCGGCAGGAAGGCCAGGAACACGGCCTGCATCTGGACGTGTTCGCTGGAGACGAATTCGGCCAGCCACTTGGGCGAGGCGTACTGCAGGCGCGCCATCATCGGGCGGATCGCATCGCCGTAGATGGTATTGAGCACGCTGTTGGCGATGTCGCTGCCCAGCGCCAGGTCGAGCGAGCGCTTCAGGTAGCTGCGCGAGGCGCCGTGCAGGCCGCTTTGCTGGCGGTAGTCGTCGAAGAAATTCTGCAGCGCCGACTTGACGGTGTCGACCTTGATGCCGCTCATGCGCGACATCACCTGGGTCAGCTCCATCAATTCGTCGCGTTCGAGGCAGCGCAGCACCGCCGCGGCCTGTTCTTCGCCGATCGACAGCAGCACGATGGCGGCCTGTTCGACCGGGCTGAGGACGACGTTGTCGTCTTCGTCGTAGTTATTCAGGTCGGCCATGTTTTTTCTGTACCCATTGTTTGACGACTTCGGCAACGCGCTCGGGCTCCTTGCCGGCCAGGACTTTCAGGTGGTCGACCATCACGTCGACCGGCGAACCGCTCGGCGGCAGGTCGTAGTTCTCGAGCAGCGGGACCACCGCGCCCGGGCCGCCGGCGGCGGCGGCCGTGGCGCCTTCCGGCGCGGCCAATGCGGCGACGCCGGCCGGCAGGGCAGGGGTAGCAGCGGCACCGGCGGCGGCAGTCGCGCCGCCCGCGCCCGGCAGCGCCGGCACGGCAGGAGCCAGCGGCGGCTGCGGCGCCAGGCGGCCGGTGACTGCGCGCAGCAGCGGGCGCAGCAGCAAGAAGTAAGCGAGTACCGCGCCCAGGATGGTCATGGCCCAGCCCGTCATGTCGACCACGTTGTCGCGTTCCTGCCACCAGGCCTCGGCCACCGGGGCGGCCGGGAAGTTCAGGCTGGACACGGCCAGCACGTCGCCGCGCGCGGCGCTGATGCCAAGGCCGCCGGCCAGAATGGTCTTGATGTTGGCCAGTTCGGCCGGGGTCCAGGCCTTGGCGTCGGCCGCGCTGGCGTTGTTCAGCACCACGGCCACCGACAGTTTTTTCAGGCGGCCGCGCGAGCGCTTGATCTGGGTGATGGCGCGGTCGTAGGCGTACTGGCGGGTGGTGGCGTTCTTGCGCGCGCTGCCGTCGTCCGGCTTGGCGGCGCCGCCTTCGCCATTCGCATCCTGGCCGGCCTCGGCCTGCTGCGGCGGACGGTTCGACAGCGTGCCCGGCACGCCCAGCGCCATGCGGTTGCGCTCCATCTCTTCGCGCATCGCTTCGCTGGTGACTTTCGGCGCTTCGCCGTATTTCTCGGTCGTTTCTTCGATGCGGTCGTTGTCGACCTCGGCGGTGACGCTGACCTTGTAGTTGGCCGCGCCCAGGATCGGCGCCAGCAGGTCGTTGACGTTGCTGCGCACGTCGTCGCTGTAGTGCTTGGCGGCGGCGTCGCCCTGGGCGGATCCGTCGAAGCCGTCGGCCAGGTCGACGCGCGAGGACAGGTAGTTGCCGGCCTGGTCGACCAGCGACACGCGCTGCGGCTTCAGGCCCGCGACGCTGCCCGAGACCAGGTTGACGATCGCGGCGATCTGTTCGTTCGACAGCTGGCGGCCCGGCTTCATCGCCACCACCACCGAGGCCGAGGAGCCGTCCGACACGCCGGCGCCGGCCACGAAGGAACTCGACTTGGCGATCGCCAGGTGCACGCGCGCGCTGGCGATCGCGTCCATGGTCAGGATGCTCTGCGCCAGTTCGCCTTCCAGGCCGCGGCGGAAGCGCACGTCCTGCACGAACTGCGACACG
Source organism: Massilia sp. YIM B02443 (assembly GCF_030411955.1). Classification (GTDB taxonomy): domain Bacteria; phylum Pseudomonadota; class Gammaproteobacteria; order Burkholderiales; family Burkholderiaceae_D; genus Telluria. The sequence goes on along the minus strand of NZ_JASNRA010000002.1, from coordinate 111,858 downwards.
CCGAGCGGGTCGTTGCGGTCCATCAGCTCGAGGCCGGCCGGCAACTGGGCGGTCACACCCTTGGCCGCCAGCAGCATGCGCACCTTGCCCAGTTCGCCCGACGGCACCATCACCTGGCCGCTGTCCGGGTGCACGCGGTAGGGAATCTGCTCGGCTTCCAGCACGCTCATCATGTCGCTGGCGGCGACCCGCTCGCGCGCGCCGAACACCGGCTTGTAGCTGGACTGGTCCTGCCACAGGTACATCATGACGGCGGCGCTCAGGGCCACGGCCAGGCCCAGCACCAGGGGCAGGTTGTTGCGCACGGCGGGCGGCAGCGCCGGCAGCGCGAGCTTGCCGCCGAAGGCGGACTTGAGGGTAGAGATCACGGAAAGATTGACCTAGAGAGAGAGGGATCGACAGCGGGCGGAATGCAGGCCGAGGCCCTCAGACCGGCAGCTTGATCAGTTCGTCGACGGCGCCCATCACCTTGTTGCGCACCTGGACCAGCATCGAGAACGACAGGCTGGCTTGCTGGCTGGCCAGCATGGCGCCGACCAGGTCGTCGCTCTTGCCGGCATCGACCGCGGCCACGCGCGCGCTGGCGGCGCGGTCTTCGGCGTCGACGCTGTCGAGCGCGTTCTTCATGGTCTGGGTGAACGAGAAGGCATTCTCGCCGTTCGCCCCGGCGCCTGCGGCCGGCATGTCGAAGGCGGGCGCGATCGCCAGGCGATTTGCGTCGTTGGTCAGTTGTGCCAGGTCGGCCCGGATCAGGCCGGCGAGTTCGGTTGCCATCGTGGTTCCCATATCAGCGTTGTTGTTTGATCGCGACAGAAACTTGCTATTTCTATCGTGCAAAAGCCTGCGTCGACAAAGTGATTGTGAAATCTCTGTCAACGAACGGCCGTTTTATTCCAGGTTTTCCGGTGCGGCCCTGCAGGCGCTTTTACCTCTGAACCTAGAGGGCAACAGCAATTTGTTGCGATGCGACAGTGCAATCTTACCGTAGGGCAAGTGATAAATCAAAGAAGAATGTCAAGGTTTTGGCGGGCAAGTTCCCTGTATAATAGTTGCCGTGTGGAATGAAAAAAAATCATCCATTATTAATTCCTTGTTAATAAAAATGCCCATCAATCCACCTGCGCGAGCACGCGAATTCCAGGTCCTGGACCCCTGCCTGTTGGGGCGTCCGGTGCACCTGTTGCCGGCCTTTGCCAACCGGCTGGCTGAAACGCTGGGCGCCGCCATCGCCGCGCCCGGCGGACGCCGTTACTGGGGCGCCTGGCGCCTGGCCGGTTTGTCCTTCGAGCGCGCCCCCGACGAGCGCCAGCTGCGCTGGCTGGGTGTGAACGGTCCGTATGGCATGGCGGCGGTCGCCTTCGAGCGCGCCTTGCTGCTGGGCCTGCTGGAAGGGCGCTATGCGCGCAACGCTCCTGCTGCGGCGCAGCGCGACCCGCAGGCCGAGCGCGTCACCGCCACCGAGGAACGGCTGGCGGCGACGCTGGCCCAGCAACTGGCCGCGTTGCTCGATACGCGCGTGGCCGACGGCCTGGCGGCGGCCGGCGCCGAGCCGACCCCACTGACCCCGAACCAGGCCAGCCGCGCCGCGGTGGCCCCGGCCAGCGCGCCCGGAAAGACCGAATGGGTGCTGCGCATCGTGCTGCGCGCGCCGTATGGCGCGCCGGCCGCCGCCGCGGTGGTGGAACCCGCGTCCGACGGCGTGGCGCCGGCGGACGATGCGGCTGCGGCGCCGGTTGCCGCGACCGCGCCGGCCTCGCAGGACGGCCAGATCTGGATCGCGCTCGACCACGCCCTGATGGCCCACGTGCTGCAGGGCCTGATGGACAAGAGGACGGGTAGTCGCGGGCCGCGCAGGCCGAGCGAGCCGCTGGAGTCTAGCCTGAACGTCAAGCTCGACGGCCGCCTGGTGAGCAAGGAAGTCACGCTGGCCGCGCTGTTCGCGCTGAAGGTCGGCGACGTGATCCCGGTCTCGGTCGGGCGCGCCGACGTGCTGCTGGACGACGCCCGCCTGTTCACGGCCGCCGTGGCCGAACACAAGGGCAAGCTGTGTTTAACCTCATTTGAAGATGCCGAATAATGGACATGAACCTGAACGAGCAACTCACCGGCGACGTGATCATCGACGACCTGGATGGCCTCGGCCTTGATGGCGCCGCCGCCGCCACCCGCAACGCGGGACGCTCGCTGCCGCAGATGATGCGCCGCATTCCGGTCACCCTGACCCTCGAAGTCGGTTCGACCCGTGTCTCGCTGCAGGAGTTGATGGCGATCCAGCCGTCGTCGGTGCTGCCGCTCGATTCGCTGGCCGGCGAGCCGCTGGTGATCAAGGTCAACGGCACCCCGATCGGGCGCGCCGAAGTGGTGGTCGCGGGCGAGCAGTACGGCCTGAAGGTGATCGACCTCGATGGATTGAACTCGGACCTGCTCGCACCATGATGCATCTGGACCGCGGCGCCCGGGGCGACGCATCGCCCCGCGCCGCGCTGGCGCTGGCCATCCTCTTTGCGGCGCTGACGCCGCTCAGCGCCGCCGCCCAGCAGCAGGACGTGCTGTCCAACGTCCTGTCGGGCACCGCCACCGCATCGAGCAACGGGATGAGCGTCAAGTCGCAGATCCTGGTGCTCATGACCCTGCTCGGGCTGCTGCCCGTGATGGTCATGATGATGACCAGCTTTACCCGCTTCGTGATCGTGCTGTCGCTGCTGCGCCAGGCCCTCGGCCTGCAGCAAGGCTTGCCGAGCCGGGTGATCACCGGCATCGCCCTGATCCTGACCATGCTGGTGATGCGCCCGGTCGGCGAAGAAGTCTGGACCAAGGCCTTCCTGCCCTACGACCGCGACCAGATCGGCCTCGAGCAGGCCTTGAAGATCGCCGAAGTGCCGGTGTCGCGCTTCATGCTGGCCCAGACCAGCAAGGCTTCGCTTGCCCAGGTGGCGCGCCTGGCCGGCGAAGCCGAACAGGCCCGCCCCGAGCTGCACAGCTTCCCGGTCAAGCTGGCGGCCTTCGTGCTGTCGGAGCTGAAGACCGCGTTCCAGATCGGCGCCATGCTGTTCATCCCGTTTTTGATCATCGACCTGGTGGTGTCCTCGGTGCTGATGGCGATGGGGATGATGATGCTGTCGCCGCTGGTGATCTCGCTGCCGTTCAAGCTGCTGCTGTTCGTGCTGGTCGACGGCTGGACCCTCACCGTGAGCACGCTGGTCGGCAGCATCCACGGATATTAAATACGAATCGAGACAGACGATGAGTCCCGACATTGCGGTCGACCTGATGGTCGAAGCCCTGCAGATCGTGATGCTGCTGGTGATGGCGCTGGTCATCCCGGGACTGATCACGGGCCTGGTGGTGGCGCTGTTCCAGGCCGCCACCCAGATCAACGAACAGACCCTGAGCTTTTTGCCGCGCCTGCTGGTGACGCTGCTGGCCGTGATCCTGGCCGGCCACTGGATGACCACCACCCTGATGGATTACTGCGTCTCGGTATTCCAGCGCGCCGCGACGCTGGTCGGTTGAAGCGATGGAGCTGGCCGGCTTCCTGCTGCCCCTGATCGGCGCGTTGTGGTGGCCGTTCTGCCGCATCATGGCGCTGCTGTCGACCGCCCCGGTGCTGGGCGACGGCAACGTGCCGATTCCGGTGCGCGCGCTGCTGGCGCTGGTGCTGTCGTTCCTGATGCTGCCCCTGACCCGCAGCGGCGCCGCGCCCGACCCGTTCTCGCTGGCCGGCGTCCTGGTGATGTTCGAGCAGGCCGTGATCGGCGCCGTGATCGGCCTCGCGCTGCAGTTCGCGACGGCCGCCGTCACCATGCTCGGCTTCCTGGCCTCGAGCCAGATCGGCTTTTCGATGGCGCAGATGAACGACCCGGTCAACGGCCAGGTGTCGGACGTGATCTCGGGCCTGATGGCGCTGGTGGCGATGCTGGTGTTCTTCGCCATCGACGGCCACCTGGTCCTGACCGCGGTGCTGGGCCAGAGCTTCCGCGCCTGGCCGGTGGGCGGCGGCTGGCAGCCGATGCTGCTGGAAGCGGTGGCCCTGAACCTGGGTTGGGTGTTCTCGGCCGCGATGCTGCTGGCGCTGCCGATCGTGTTCTCGACCATGGTGGTGCAGGTGGGCTTCGGTTTCCTGAACCGGGTGGCGCCGAGCCTGAACCTGTTCTCGCTCGGCTTTTCGCTGGTGACGATCTTCGGCCTGTTGATGCTGATCCAGCTGGTGCGCTTCGTGCCCGAGCACTACATCGCGATGACCAACCAGATCCTGGAAATGCTGCAGCAGCAGATGGCCAATAGTGGGGGAGGGCGCTGATGGCGGACAACGGCAGCGGCGGCGACAAGACCGAAAAGCCCTCAGCGCAGAAGCTGAAGAAGGCGCGCCAGGAAGGGCAGGTGGTGCGTTCGCGCGACCTGGCCACGGCGGTCGGCATCCTGATCAGCCTGAAGCTGTTTGCGCTGCTGCTGCCCGGCTACCTGGAAGAATTGCGCAGCCTGTTCCGCCTGGTGTTCGTGCCGCTGGGCGAAGCCGGGTCGATGGAAAACGCCTTGTCGATCGTGTTCGGATCGGCCCTGGTGCTGTTGATGAAGATGGTGCTGCCGCTGCTGGCGGTGCCGGGCGCGGTGATCGTCGCGTCCCTGGTGCCGGGCGGCTGGATCGCCTCGACCAAGAACATGCAGCCGAAGATGAGCCGCCTGAGTCCCATGACCAATCTGGGCAACCTGTTCGGGCAAAAGCACTGGATCGGCTTTGCCACCTCCGCCGGCAAGGCCGTCATGCTGGGACTGGTGCTGTGGTTCGTATGTAGCAGCGGCACCAAGGGCTACCTGGAACTGCAGCGCATGGCCCTGGGCGACGCGGTGGCGCATGGCGCCGGCCTGATGTTCGATGCCCTGATGGCGATGGTGGCGGTGTTCGTGGTGTTCGCCCTGATCGACGTGCCGGTGCAGCATTTCCTGTTCATGCGCAACCAGCGCATGAGCAAGCAAGACCTGAAAGAAGAACACAAGAGCAACGAAGGCAAGCCGGAAGTGAAGCAGCGCATCCGCCAGCTGCAGCAGCAGCTGGCCCAGCGCAGCGTACGCAAGTCGGTGCCGACCGCCGACGTGGTGATCGTCAATCCCGAGCACTACGCGGTCGCCCTCAAGTACGACGTCGAACGCGCCGAAGCCCCGTTCGTGGTGGCCAAGGGCGTCGACGAGATGGCGCTCTATATCAAGAGCGTGGCGCGCGAGCACCGGATCGAGACGCTCGAGCTGCCGCCGCTGGCGCGCGCCATCTACAACACCAGCCAGGTGCAGCAACAGATCCCGGCCGCGCTGTACGCGGCGGTGTCGCAGGTGCTGAACTACGTTTTACAACTGAATGCGTTCCGCGCAGGACGGCGCCAGGCGCCGCCGCGGTTCCCCAACGAGGTGGCCGTGCCATCTCACCTGAGTGAGGCCCAAGCATGAATTTCGTGAACAACTTCAACGCTTTTGTGAGCGAACTGCGGCGCCAGAAGTTCGCAGCGCCGGCGTTCCTGATCGCGCTGCTGGCAATGATCATCCTGCCGCTGCCGCCGATCCTGCTCGACGTCCTGTTCACCTTCAACATCGTGCTGGCGCTGATCGTGATCCTGGTCGCGGTGACGGCCAAGCGTCCGCTCGACTTCTCGGTGTTCCCGACCGTGATCTTGGGCACGACGCTGATGCGCCTGGCGCTCAACGTCGCCTCTACCCGGGTCGTGCTGCTGCACGGCCATGAAGGCACGCACGCGGCCGGCCAGGTGATCGAGTCGTTCGGCAACGTCGTCATCGGCGGCAATTTCGTGGTGGGCCTGGTGGTGTTCGTGATCCTCATGATCATCAACTTCATCGTCGTCACCAAGGGCGCCGAGCGTATTTCGGAAGTGTCGGCGCGCTTCACGCTGGACGCGCTGCCGGGCAAGCAGATGGCGATCGACGCCGACCTGAATGCAGGCCTGATCAACCAGGAGCAGGCCACCACGCGGCGCAAGGACGTCGCCTCGGAAGCCGACTTCTATGGCGCCATGGACGGCGCCTCCAAGTTCGTGCGCGGCGACGCCGTGGCCTCGATCCTGATCCTGATCATCAACCTGATCGGCGGCGTCGCCATCGGCGCCCTGATGCACGGCCTGCCGATGGGCGAAGCGTTCCGCGTGTACGCCTTGCTGACCATCGGCGACGGCCTGGTCGGTCAGATTCCGGCGCTGCTGCTGTCGGCCGCCGCGGCGATCCTGGTGACCCGCATCGGCGAATCGGGCGACCTCGACAAGCAGGTCGGCGACCAGCTGCTGGCCCAGCCGCCGGTGCTGTACTCGGCGGCCGGCGTGATGTTCATCATGGCCATCGTGCCGGGCATGCCGTGGTGGTTCTTCACGATCGCGGCCGGGGTGCTGGTATTCACCGGCTGGAAGCTGTCGCAGCGCGTCAAGGCGCCCGACGACGCCGGCGTGGCGAAGATCGAAGCCGCGCTGCGCGAGGAGCGGGTGGCCGAACTCGATTGGCAGGCGCTGCCCGTGGTGCAGCCGGTGACGGTGGCGGTGGGTTATAAACTGGTCGGCATGCTGGACAAGGCCCAGGGCGAGCCGCTGGCGAAACGCATCAAGGGCGTGCGCCAGAGCCTGTCGGAGCAGATGGGCATGCTGCTGCCGGCGATCGCGGTGCGCGACGACCTGGCGCTGCGCCCAACCCAGTACGCGATCAGCCTGTCGGGCGTGGTGGTGGCCGAGGCCGAGATCGTGCCCGACCACCTGCTGGCGATCCCGTCGCCCAACGTGTACGGCGAACTCGATGGCATCCCCGGCATCGAGCCGGCCTACGGCATGGCGATCACCTGGATCGCGCCCGAGCAGAAGGCGCACGCGCTCGGCCTGGGTTACCAGGTGGTCGAGGCGCCGTCGGCGATCGCCACCCACGCCTCGAAAGTGATCCGCGACTACTTGCACGAGCTGTTCCGCCACGAAGACGTACCGGCCATCATGGAGCGCCTGGCGGCGTTGTCGCCCAAGCTGGCCGCGGCGCTGGACAAGGCGCTGACCCATACCCAGCTGCTGCGGGTGTTCCGCGTGCTCCTGGCCGAGGGCGTGTCGCTGAAGGATATCGTGGTGATCGCCACCACGCTGCTGGACAGCGCGGAGACCACCAAGGATCCGATTCTGCTGGCGGCCGAGGTGCGCTGCGCATTGCGGCGCCAGATCGTCTCCAGCCTGTACGGCAAGAAGAAGGACATGCCGGCCTTTAACCTGTCGGCGGAACTGGAAAACATGCTGCTCGGTTCCCTCAACCAGGCGCGCCAGAACGGCGGCGGCAAGGTGGCGCTGGATAACTACCCGATCGACCCGCAACTGCTGTCGCAGCTGCAGATCAACATGCCGGTGGCGCGCGAGCAGATGAAAGGGCAGCATACGCCGCCGCTGCTGCTCGTGCTGCCGCAGGTGCGTCCGCTGCTGGCGCGCTATGCGCGCCTGTTCGCGCCGGGCCTGCACGTGCTGTCGTATAACGAGATTCCCGAGAACCGCGACGTGTCGATTGTCGGCACGGTGGGCTGACCGCCCGCGTCCGGGCGTCAGTCGGCCGGCTGGGCCGGCAGCATCAGCGCCAGTTCGGCCACCGCGCGAAACACCGCCGGCGTGAGCACCTGCGCCGCCTGCTCCGCATTGGCCAGCATGGCGTGGCTGGCGCCCGCCGGCAGGCGATCGCGGTAGTGCCAGCGCAGCACCTGCACTCCGGCCCGCGCCAGCACCGTATCGAGTTGCGGCTGCAGCCAGCGCAGCCGCGTCAGCGCGCGGCTGTCGGGCGCGCAGATCTCGAGCGCCACGCCTTGCGGCAGCGGCTCTACCTGGATCACCACCGCGCTGCCGTCGGCCAATTCCAGTTCCAGACGCAGCGCGGCGCGTGGGCGGCGCCGTCGGCCGGACGGCTTGTCCGCATCTTCGGCCACGACTTCCAGGTGTTGGGCCGCGGCGCCATTCGCATGCACCGTGAAGCGCCAGGCATCCTGGTGTGCGGCAAGCAGTTCGGGGCGCTGCGTGACCTGGCCCTGCTGGGCCGCCATCAGCTGAGCCGGCGACAGCTGGCCGGCGCTGGCGGCCAGCGCCCTCCTGGTCAGCTGGCTGCCGTGGTTGCGCACCTGGCTGCGCCAGGCACGCGCCAGACCGGCGCCGTCCTGCTGCGGGTAAGCGAGCTGGCGCGCCATCAGCAGCTGGTCGGGACGCATGGCCGCGCTCGCCGCACCGTCCGCAGCGCCTTCCGGTGCCGCCTGGGCCGGGCCGTTGCCGGCTGCCAGCGGCTGGGAATAGGGCAGCGGCAGCGCGTCGGTAGCGCCTGCCTGCAGGGCAGCCGGGGCGATCGCGGCGACCGCCGGGACCGGCGACAGTGTCGCCGCTGGTGAGGTAAGGACAGGGAAGGCGATGCTGGCCATGATGAACCCGGTTCAGGAATGAAAAAAGGCCAACCGCAGGGCTGGCCTTCACAGTCTACCCGGGCAAGTGGCCTGGGTGGGCGGTCATTACTGCAGCAGCGACATGACCATCGACGACAGGCTGTTCGACTGCTTCAGCATGGCAGTGCCGGCTTGCAGCAGCATCTGGTTCGAGGTCATGTCGGCGCTTTCGGTGGCGAAGTCGACGTCCATGATACGGCCGGCGGCTGCCTGGGTGTTGGCGCTGACGTTCGCCAGGTTAGTACTGGCGTGCTCCAGGCGGTTGGCGGTTGCGCCGAGCGAGGAACGAACTGCGCCCAGCGAGTCAATCGCGGCTTGCAGGCTGTCGACAGCCAGGTTTGCACTACCGTCGGTGGTCAGTTCGCTGCCTGGCGTGGTATTCGCAACGCCGAAAGAATTGTAACGCGCGCTGACGGCTACGAGCGCACTTTGCATGCCGGTCATTTGATCTTTCAGATCCAGTTCCATCGTTTCACTGCTCGACGCACCGATCTGGAAAGTCATCTTATCGCTGAACTTACCTGCTCCGCCGACCGCCGCCTGCGAGGCGGTAACGCTCACAAGATAGTTTGCTGCCGATGTTGCTGCCGTATCGGCCTTTGCAGACGCTTCGGTCGCTTTGTCAAAAGCGATCTTGGCAGTTCTCATTGGCTCATATGCAGCTAACTTGTCAGCGTCATTTGCCGCGTTGTTATAATTGTGTACTGCAAGCATGTATGCCTGCGCAGCACCGGTACCTGTCGGAGCATCGGCTGCGGTAGCGCCAGGAGTTGAGGACCCGAGCATGAGGTCTGCATTGACCTTGGCTGCGGCGGCTGCGGTCGATTTTGCCGCAGCAGCATCAACATCGGCAGCGGTGGCTTTGCTGTTGAGCAATTTAGCACCGCCAAACGACGTATTGCCGATGATGTTGGTCAGTTCACTGGCCAGTGCATCGTATTCCGACTGCATGGCAGTCTTGTCAGCGGCGTTCGACGATGCATCGGCAGCCTGAGTAGCCAGGTCCTTCATGCGGACCAGAATATTGCTTGCTTCGCTCAGCGCGCCTTCGGCGGTCTGCATCATCGAGGTGGCGTTCTGCGTGTTGCGCATTGCGACAGCCATGCCGCTGCTCTGTGCCTTCAGACGGGTTGCGATCTGCAGGCCTGCAGCATCGTCCATTGCCGAGTTGATGCGATAGCCGGTCGACAGACGGGTCATCGAGGTCGACAGCGCGCTTTGGTTACGCGTGATGGCGTTTTGTGCGGACAGCGCAGCGTTGTTGGTGTGAAGGCTCAGCATGGTGAACTCCTGATTATATTGGGGGTGAATTCTGTGTTTCGAGTGCGTCACTCGCTCTCACAAGTACAAGGCGACCGCTTTCACCACTTCATTAAGTGCCGTGCGGAAATTATTTTATTTTTTATCGGCACCCGTCACATTTGGCCGTCAGCCCCACCCGGACGGCCGCATCCAGGTCATGGCGCGGGGCGGCGCGCCTTCGCTGTCCGCTGCATTGCTCAGTTCCGACAGGCCATCCGGATCGCTTGCGGTTCTTTGCCTTCACACCATTGCACCCACATCTTGCGCAGTGCCACTTCCAGCCCGGCCGCGACGACGCCCGGCTAGCCGACCACCGACGAAACGAAGCGCTCGCGCATGCCAGCGCGCAGCGCAGCCAGTCGGCGTCAGCCGCGCGCGCAAGCGCGAAGCGCCGAAAGGTCGCCGTGTCGAGCCGCAGGCACTTAGCGAGGTGCAGGCCCTGCTGGGCCAGGCCCCGCGCCGGCGCGACCTGCTGGTCGAATACCTGCACGCCATCCAGGATCGCCATGGCTGTCTGTCGAGCCAGCACCTGGCGGCGCTGGCGCAGAAATTGGGCCTGGCCCAGGCCGAGGTGGTCGGGGTCGCCACCTGCTACCACCACTTCGACGTGGCCAAGGAAGGCGAGACTGCGCCACCCGCGCTCACCGTGTGCGTGTGCGCCGGCCTGTCGTGCGAGCTGGCCGGCGCGCGCGAGCTCCTGGGAAGTGAACCGACGGCGTTACGCCTTGTTGTTCTTGCGTTTGCGCGCAACGCCGGCCAGGCCGAGGCCAGCCAGAACGAGGGCGATCGATGCCGGCTCCGGCACCTGCGCGACTTGCGCATTGACGGTCAGGTCGTCGAACACCACGCGCTCCGAACCGTCCAGCACCGAAATGGCGATGCGGGTCACGCCGCTCCAGTCGAAGGTCGCCAGACTGCTGACGCCCGCCGCGGAGAACACATCTTTCGAATACAGCAGCGTATCGCCGGCGTAGCCTTCGAAACGGGTCAGGCCGTCGTAGTACATCTTGGCGATGTTGATGCTGTTGAAGGTGAACGCGGTGGCGCTGGAGAACGATGTCACACTGGCCTCGGCGAGCATGAAGCCGACGTTTTCTCCGGAGACCAGGCCACTGCCCATCTGCAAGTTATAGCTGGCACGGGCCGACCAGAAATTGGTCCAGTCAAAGCCTTGATAACCGTTGGCGATGGCGGCCGGGTCACCGCTCTGATCGTACACGATGTCATCGAAACCGATGACACCTGCATGGGCGACCGACGTGGCGGATGCGATGGCCAGGAACAGGGCGCTGGCTGCGTGCTTTAAATTCAAGGCGAAACTCCTCAGTTGGAATTCTTGCAGTTGAAGCAATATGCGTGCCAGAAAGTAAATTCATTTGAAAAACAGTCAGATAGTGTGCTGTTATGGCAAATCGGAAAGGTTACTGTAAAGAAATTCGACACTTGCAGACACACTTCAGGCGTGGCCAGCCGTGGCGCGATAGGTCTGTTCGAACTGCGCCAGCGGCATCGGCCGCCCGAGCAGGTAGCCCTGCAATAGCGAGCAGCCGCCGCGCACCAGGAAGCTGCGCTGGGCCTCGTGCTCGACGCCTTCGGCCACGATCTCGAGGTCGAGCTTGCGGCCCAGCGCGATGATGGCTTCGACGATCGGCGCCGAACCGGGGCTGCGGTCGACGTCGCGCACGAACGAGCGGTCGATCTTCAGCGCCGCCAGCGGAAAGCGCATCAAGTAGCCGAGCGAGGAGTAGTCGGTGCCGAAATCGTCGAGCGAAAAACAGATGCCGCGCGCGCGCAGCGCGTGCATGCGTTCGCTGATGGCGTCGACGTTTTCCGCGAACACGCTCTCGGTCAGTTCCAGGTACAGCCGTTCCGGCGGCGCGCCGGTGCCGCTGAGGATCTCGCCGACCGCCAGCGGGAATTGCGGATCGCGCATCTGGTGCACGCTGACATTCACCGCCAGTTTCAGGCGCCCGAGCGCTCCGTCTTCTCTCCAGCGCGCCAGCGCGCGGCAGCTTTCCTGCAGCACCCAGGCGCCGAGCGGCTGGATCAGGCCCGACTCTTCGGCGAAGCCGATGAAGTGGTCGGGGCCGATCAGGTCGCGCTCGCTGCGCTGCCAGCGCACCAGCACTTCGGCGCCGACCAGCTGCCCTTCGCCATCGAACTGCGGCTGGCAGAACAGGCGGAACTGCCCCATCGACAAGCCATCGACCATCGCCGCCTCGAAGGCGGCGCGGCGGTTGGCGGCGTCCTGCATGGCGGGGTCGAAGAAGCAGGCGCCGTTGCGCCCGTCGGCCTTGGCGTTGTACATGGCCAGGTCGGCCTGCTTGAGCAGGGTTTCGGTGCTGGTGGCGTCGCCGTCGAAGATCGTGATGCCGACGCTGGCCGTGCTCTTGAACACGAAGGCATCCAACTGGTAGGGCTGGTCCAGCACGGCCAGGATCTTGGCGACGATGCGCCCGGCTTCCGACGCCGCGCCCTGGCGCGAGCCGTGCAGGTCTTCCAGCACCACCACGAACTCGTCGCCGCCGAAGCGCGCCAGTTCGTCGCTGTGGCGCACCGTGGAGCGCAGCCGCCGGGCCACCTGGCGCAGCAGCGCGTCGCCCATGTCGTGGCCCATGGTGTCGTTGAGCAGCTTGAAGTTGTCCAGGTCCAGGTACAGCAGCGCGCCATAGCGTCCGGAACGTTGGCCGCGCGCCAGCACGTGTTCCAATTCCTCGATCAGGAAGCGGCGGTTGCGCAGCCCCGTCAAGTGATCGCAATAGGCCAGCTGATAGATGCGCTTTTCGGTGCGCTTGCGTTCGGTGAGATCGGTGTTCACGCCCGAGATGCGCAGGGCCAGGCCGGTGGCGTCGCGCGAGACGTAGCCGCGCGCCAGCACCGGCACGTAGTGGCCGTCGCGGTGGCGCAGCCGGAATTCCACGCTGAAGCTGTCGCGCGTGCTGGGCAGCAGCTCGTTGACGTATTGCTCGATCATCGGAACGTCCCCAGGGTGCAGCAGGCGCACCCAGCCGTCGGGGTTGGCATAGCCTTCGTCGCCGCGGTAGCCGAGCATGTTCCACCAGCGCTGCGAGTAATACACCTCGCTGCTCGCCAGGTGCCAGTCCCACGGCGCATCGGTGGAGCCCTTGAGCACCAGGCGCAGCCGTTCCTCGGATTCTTCCAGCGATTGCTGGGTGGTCTTCAGGGTGGTGCAATCGGTGAAACACACCACCACCTGCTGCAGCGTGCCGGCGCCGTCGAATTCGGGATAGGCGTTGCACAGCAACCAGCGACTCGTCGCATCCCGCTTGAGACCGATGACCAGGCCGGCCAGCTTGGCCTTGGTACGCAACACTATGTTGACTGGCAATTCCTCTGGCGACAGGGGAGAGCCGTCGTCGTGCACGAACGTCCACTCCTCATTCACGGGCCCGGCCTCGATCAGCTGCTCGAGCGTGCGGCCCAGCAATTCCTGCGCCAGCCGATTCGCGAACAGGATGCGTCCGTCCGCGGCATGCGCCACCACCCCGGCCGGCAAATGGTCGTGCAGATCATGAAGGCGGCGCAGGACCTCCGCCGGGGAGCTAGGCTGCATGGGACAAGCCGGTGACGCGGCGCATTGCGTAAATACGACGCATGGTAGCAGGTCAATCGGCGGCGGCGCGCACCCGAGTGCAGCGGGGGCATGTGGCAGCGCCGGTGCACCCAGTCCTGTGTCGCGATGGATGTGCGAGAAACCCGGACTACCTCAGGTCCGACATGCGGACATCGTCTCGGCAGCAAACAGCATTCATGGTCGAACGGTACTCAACCTGACGCCAGCGACCTTTTGCTCTATCATGTCGGGCTTCGCCCGCGCGGCGCGTTTTCCCTATGCATTCAATGACTTCTGTTCCTGCGAAGGCGGCCACCGGGCGCCGCCTGTCGGTGGCCCCGATGATGGACTGGACCGACCGCCACTGCCGCGTCTTCCACCGCCACATCACCCAGCACACCTGGCTGTACACCGAGATGGTCACCACCGGCGCCCTGGTCCATGGCGACGTCGAGCGCCACCTGCGCTACGACGGCATCGAGCACCCGGTGGCGCTGCAGCTGGGCGGCAGCGATCCGGCCGACCTGGCGCACAGCGCGAAACTCGGTGAGCAATGGGGCTACGAGGAGATCAACCTGAACTGCGGCTGCCCGTCCGAGCGGGTGCAGAAGGGCGCGTTCGGCGCCTGCCTGATGAACGAGCCGCAGCTGGTGGCCGACTGCGTCAAGGCGATGCGCGACGCGGTGTCGATCGACGTCACGGTCAAGCACCGCATCGGCATCGACTACAACGACGAGTATGGTTTCGTGCGCGACTTCGTCGGCACGATCGCCGATGCCGGCTGCAAGACCTTCATCGTGCACGCCCGCAATGCCGTGCTCAAGGGCTTGTCGCCCAAGGAAAACCGCGAGATTCCGCCGTTGCGCTATGCGGTGGCCTATGAACTCAAGCGCGAATTCCCGGACCTGGAAATCATCATCAATGGCGGCATCAAGACAAGCGACGAAGTCGCGCTGCACCTGGAACACGTCGATGGCGTGATGCTGGGCCGCGAGGCATATCACAACCCGTGGGTGATGGCCGACTGGGATGCGCGCTTCTATGGCGCCGAGCATAGGCCGCGTTCGCGTATCGAGGTGCTGGAAGCGATGATTCCCTACATCGAAGAACAGTTGCGCCTGTACGGACCGCTGGGCCTGAAGCTGAACAGCATCACGCGCCACATGCTCGGCCTGATGGCCGGTTTGCCGGGTGCACGTGCCTTCCGCCAAATAATGTCTGACTCCAAGCGGCTGGCGACGGGTGATCCGCGCCTGTTGCTGGAAGCGGCCGCGAAAATGCCGGTCGCAGCATAAAATCTTTGACGTAAACACAAGAAAAGGCGTGCGGCAGCACGCCTTTTTTCATTTCCTGTCGACAAATTGATACATTTAATTGGCAAAGAAATCATTATTGCCGTTAGGAAGCTTGCTGCATGGAAATCTTCCGCTGATAATGCGGCTCTGTCCCAGCAGTTGCGCAGTGTCAACGTTGTTGTAGTGCTGAAACAGTTCGGTAGAGCAAGAGATTTTCCGGCGATAAAGCGAAGCTTTTGATTTATCCTGTAGGAAACAAGTGAAAGGGATGAGCAACATCACCTTCACACGCGCTTCGCACGGCGCCACGCTCTCCGCGCGAGTTTCGATCAATAAAGTTACAGGGAAAAACACGAATGAACTTGAACAACATGAAGGTCGGCACCCGTCTGGCCCTCGGTTTCGCACTGGTCCTGGTGCTGCTGGTAGCGGTCGCTGTGGTCGGCATCCTGCGCATGGCGCAGATCCAGGATCGCCTCGACCACGTGGTCAGCGTCAGCAACGTTTCGACCGGCCTCGTGATCGAAATGCGCAACAACGTCAGCGACCGCCTGGCGTCGCTGCGCGTGCTGACCCTGATGACCGACCCGGCCGACATGGAACCGGAACTGGCCAAGTTCAAGGAACAAACCGCCAAGTACACCGAAGCGCAGAACAAGCTCGCCGGCATCTTCACCAAATACGCCAACGACAAAGAGAAGACCCTGCTGGCGCAGATCAAGGAACATGAAGCAACCGCGATGCCGGCCATCGCCCGCGCTTCCGAACTGTACCTGGCCAACAATGCCATGGACGCCACCCGCGTGATGATCCGCGAAGTGCGCCCGGTGCAAAAGAAGTGGACCGACGCCCTGAACCAGCTGGCGATCCAGGAAGAAAAGCAGAACGCCCAGAGCAAGGTCGACGCCGAAGCCGCGTTCTCGAATGCCCGTAACTTCATGCTGACCCTGCTGGTGATCGCGGTCGTGATGGGCGCTGCAGCAGCCTGGTTCATCACCCGCAGCCTGATCAAGCAGCTCGGCGGCGAGCCCGGCTACACCGCCAAGATCGCCGGCAGCATCGCCCACGGCGACCTGTCGATCGCGATCGACACCAAGGAATCGGACCGCGGCAGCCTGCTGGTCGAAATGAAGGAAATGCGCAACAGCCTGGTCGGCATCGTGCAGCAAGTGCGCCGCGGCACCGAGACCATCGGCACCGCCTCGCGTGAAATCGCCGCCGGCAATATCGACCTGTCGTCGCGTACCGAACTGCAAGCCAGCTCGCTGGAAAAAACCGCCTCGGCGATGGAGCAGCTGACCTCGACCGTGAAACAGAATGCCGACAACGCCCGTGAAGCCAACGCGCTGGCCGCGACCGCGTCGAGCGTGGCGCTGAAGGGTGGCGAAGTGGTGTCGCAGGTGGTGGGCACGATGGGCGAGATCAACACCTCGGCCAGCAAGATCGCCGACATCATCGGCGTGATCGACGGCATCGCGTTCCAGACCAACATCCTGGCGCTGAACGCTGCCGTCGAGGCAGCCCGTGCCGGCGAGCAGGGCCGCGGCTTCGCGGTGGTCGCTTCCGAAGTGCGCAACCTGGCTCAGCGTTCGGCTGCGGCAGCGAAAGAAATCAAGACCCTGATCAGCGATTCGGTCGAGAAGGTCGAGCGCGGCAGCAAGCTGGTCGGCCAGGCCGGCGTGACGATGGACGAAGTGGTGTCGAGCGTCAAGCGCGTGACCGACATCATGAGCGACATCGCCAGCGCCAGCGCCGAGCAGAGCGCCGGTATCGCCCAGGTCAACACCTCGATCATCGAGATGGACAGCATGACCCAGCAGAACGCCGCGCTGGTCGAAGAAGCGGCCGCCGCCGCCCAGAGCCTGCAGGACCAGGCCGCCGAACTGGCACGCGTGGTCAGCATCTTCAAGCTGGAAGAAGGCGAGCAGTTCCAGTTCGATGCGCCGGCTCCAGTGGCCCCGGCAGCTGCCGCAGCACCGGTCACCGCGGTTGCGGTGGTGCCGCGCCAGCCGGCCAAGCGCACTGCGCCGCCGGCACTGAAGAAGCCGGCTGCGGCCAAGCCGAAAGCCGAGGCTGAAGCGCAAAGCCAGCCGAAGCCGAAGAAGGCCGCCACCGCCGGCGCCGACGAGTGGGAAGAATTCTAAGCAGTACCCGGGTGACTCGAGATGTCATCAAAAAAGTAAGCAAGAAGTAAGCAACAAATACGTAGCACGCAGCACACAAGACGTATGTAGCGCCGGCCCCCAGGCCGGCGCACAGAGAGACTGACAAACCTTACCTAAAAACCTTATTGGGGAAATCATGAAAAACCTGTCCGCTAAGCTGTTCGTCGCACTGACCCTGACCGGCGCCGTTGGCGCGAGCGTCGCCGCCGAAGTCCCGGCATCGTTCGATCCGAAGAAGTGCTCGATCGAATATCCGAAGGCATCGCTGATGAACGAAGAGCAGGGCACGACCTCGGCCTCGTTCCTGGTCAATGCCGACGGCAGCGTGGCGGATTCGAAGATCGACAAGTCGAGCGGCTTCAAGAACCTGGACAAGGCGCTGGTCAAGGGCCTGACCTCGTGCAAGTTCAAGCCGGGCACCAAGGATGGCGCGCCGGCCCAGACCTGGACCAAGGTCGACTACGCCTTCAAGCTGGACTGATTTTCCCAGGCACAGCCGGCCTTTGCGCCGGCTGTGTGCTTTCTGCAGTACTCATTCTTCTGTAACAGCCCCGTCCCGCAGTTCGCGTCCACTCCGGCGCCTCCCTTCGCAACGCCCATTCCCGCATCCGCCACGCCCCCTGCGTGCGCCTGTTCACGTCCGCTGTTACAAATTTGTTGCGGCATGTATCCACTGTAAAGACTTCCTTCAAATCACCTTTTTTGGTGGTCGGCTGGCTATAGTGGACTCACACAAACCGAAGGAGAGCACCATGAAAGCCATTCTCACCGCTACCGCCGCTGCCCTGATCGCCACCGCCAGCTTCGCGCCGGCACAGGCCCAGCCACACCACCCGCGCGCCGATGTAATCATCATCAAAAAGGCGCCGCCGGCGCCGCGCCATGAAGCCGTGCCGAAGGCGCGCCGCGGTTATGACTGGGTGCCGGGTTACTGGAACTGGAATGGCCGCCGCCACGAATGGGTTGCCGGCCACTGGGAGAAACTGCGTCCGGGCTATGTCTATCAGCGCGCAAACTGGCGCCATGACCGTGACGGCTGGCACCTGGAACGCGGCGGCTGGCGCGCCGAACGCCATGCGGCGCTGCGTGACCGCGACCGCGACGGCGTGCCAAACCGCTACGACAGCCGTCCGAACAATCCGTATCGCAACTAAGGCAATGTAGAAGCCGCGCCGCCGGACGGACAGGGATGAAGTTCAGGCGGCGGCGTAATCGCCGCCGCACACCTGGTTGCGGCCCGACTGCTTCGCCTGGTACAGCAGGACGTCGGCCCGCTCGACCAGGGCCGCCGTGTCGGCGGCCTCGCCGCCGGCCAGGGTGTGAACCCCGGCGCTGATGGTCACGATGCCGGGGCCGTTGCCGGCGTGCGGGATGTCGAGCGCCATCACGGCGGCGCGGATGCGCTCGGCCACCATGCGCGCACCGGCCGCGTCGGTATCCGGCAGCAATGCCACGAATTCCTCGCCGCCATAGCGCGCCGCCAGGTCGGCCGGCCGCGCCAGGCTGGCGCGCAGGGCGTCCGCCACCCGCCGCAGGCAGGCGTCGCCTTCCACGTGGCCGTAGGTGTCGTTGAAACGCTTGAAGTAATCGACGTCGAACAGCACCAGCGACAGCGGCGCGCCGCTCCTCGCGGCGCGGCCGGCTTCCTGCTGCAGCGCTTCCTCGAAGCGGCGCCGGTTGGCTATTCCCGTCAGGCCGTCGTGGTCGGCCAGCACCGCCAGTTCGCGGTTGTGCTGCTGCAGCGTCTCGCGCGCCTGCACCAGTTCGTGCTCGAGGCGGTCGCGGATCATGATCTGGCGTACCAGGCGCCCGCCGAACAGCAGCAGCAGCACGATCGCCACCGCGGTGATCCCGGCCTGGGTCAGGGTCGAGTGCCACCATTCGCGCAGGATCTCGTCGCGCGACTGCGCGGTGGCGACGATCAGCGGATAGGTTTCCAGGTGCCGGTAGCTGTACAGGCGCTCGATCTTGTCGATGTTCGAGCGCAGCATGGCGGTGCCGGCCGGACCTTGTTCGCGGTACATCCGGTACACCGGCCCGTTGCTGATGTCGGTGCCGATCAGTTTTTCGCTGTGCGGGTGGCGGTAGACCAGGGTGCCGTCGTCGAGCGCCAGGAAGATCACGCCTTCGCGTCCGACGTTGAAACTCTCGTACAGCTTGGAAAAGTATTCGATGCGGATCGTTCCCAGCGCCACGCCGGCGAAACTGCCGTCCGGGTTGTCGAGACGGCGCGAGACTGGCAGCACCCACGCTCCGGTCGAGCGGCTGCGCACCGGTTTGCCGAGGTGCACGCCGCGGTCGGTATGGGTAGCGTGATAAGTAAAGTAATCGCGGTCGGCGTTGTTGTGCAGCGGCGTGCGATCGAGCGAGGTCATCAGCCAGCTGCCGTCGGCGCCGAACACGAACAGGCCGTGCAGTTCCTCGACCTGGGCCACCATGTTCTTGAGGTGCTGGTGCAGGCGGCTGTTGTCGCTGCCCAGCGGTCCGCGCAAGCCATCGGTCTCGACCCGCTCGACCACGCCGGCCAGCACGGTATCGACCACCCGCACCGCGCTTTCGCCTTGCGCCGCCAGCGCATGCGACATATTGGTGGTGCCGACGCCGACTTCCTTCAGGCGGTCGGCGCGGGCGCGCCAGGCGTCGGAACTCTGGATCGTCAATAGCAGCAGGCACAGCGCGACCACGAACAGGATGGCGTAACGGACGGCGGGGCGTTTTTCGGCGGTCAGGCGGGTGATACGGGGATCGGCACTCTTGTCTGGCATGAATATGAACTGAAAGTCAAACGCCGCGAGCTTGCCATCCGGCAGGTAGAGGCGCTTTTATTTCATTTAGAAAACTTTGCGATTGTCTCACATCGCCCGTGGTTCAAACGTCAGGTTGAACTCTTTTACATTGGTGTCGGATATGGCGCAACACGTTGCAGTTGCCAATACCGGGGCGGCGCCCGTGCATTCAACCGACCCGCAGGCCCAGTTCGCTCACCAGCTCGGCCGCCTGGCGCGGCGTGATCCAGGCGCCCTGGAACAGCCTGGCGTCGGCCAGGCGCACGCCGCCCAGGTCGGCTTCGCGCAAGTCGGCGTTGTCGAAACGCGCGCCCTTCAGGTTGGCGCCGCGCAGGCTGCCGCCTTCGAACACGGCGTCGCGAAAATCGCAGCCGCCCAGGTCGGCGTCGGCCAGGTCCAGTCCGATCAGGCGCGCCTTGCGCAACGACATGCGGCGCAGGTCGGCGCTGTTCATCAGGCAGTCCTCGAAGGTCAAACCCAGGTGCGCGGCTTCCTCGAAGCTGGCGCCGGTCAGCTTGCAGCCCTTGAGCGTGCTCGACGCCATGCGCGCGCGGCGCCAGTTACTGTTGTTCAGGTCGCAGCTGTGGAATTGGGCGTCGGTCAGGTCGGCCGATTCGAAGTCGGCCTGGCGGCCGCGGCAGCGGCGCCATGTGCTCTGGCCGAGCGTGGCGGCGTAGAACGAGGTCTCGGCGATGCTGCAATTGCTGAAGGAGCAGGCGCGCAGGTCGAGCCGTGACAGGTCGGCGCCGTCCAGCGTGCATTCCTGCAAGGACAGGGTGCCTTGCGCCAGCAGCGCCTCGATCTCGGCACGGCCAAGAGTTTCTCCAACAATCTGCATTGCAAGCACCTTCCAGAAAACAAAAAAGGCCACGTGCCGGAGCAGGTGACCTTGTTTGCTGAATTCTTTGGGGTGGCTGATGGGACTCGAACCCACGACAACAGGAATCACAATCCTGGACTCTACCAACTGAGCTACAGCCACCACTGATTTACTGCATTTTCTTTCAATCTATCTCTGTGTTGCCGAGACAGAACGAGATTATACGAGCTACTTCGCAAACTGGCAAATTTAAATGTGCGGACTGCTCAGCCAGCCGGCCGGTAGCGGCAGGTCGACCTCGCGCACAGTCGGGTCGATGCCGAGCAGGCTGTTGAACGCTGTGGTCAACGTGGCGGCGCCGGCGGTGGTGTAGCCGGTGAGGGCGGCGTCGTTGGTCCCGTCATCCGCGCGCAGTAACGCGTCGGCGGCCAGCAGCCGTGCCAGCTGGCGCGCCACGGCGTCGCCGGTGTCGACCAGCGCCACGCCCGGCGCGCCGTACGCAGCCAGCACGCGCTCGATCGCGTCACGCACCAGCGGATAGTGGGTGCAGCCCAGCACCAGCGTATCGGCGCCGTGGTCGATCAGCGGCCAGACGTAGCGCGCCAGCATGGCGCGCATGGCTTCCGAGTCCAGGTCGCCGGTCTCGATCATATCCACCAGGCCGATGCAGGGCTGCAGCAGGAATTCGGCGCCGCTGTCGCGGTGGATCTGGTCGCGCAGGGCCAGGAACTTGGCGCCACGCAGCGTGCGCTCGGTGGCCAGCACGCCGACCTTGCCGCTCTTCGACAGGGCGGCGGCCGGTTTCAGGCCCGGTTCGACGCCGACAATCGGCATGCCGGGGTGGCGTTCGCGCAATTCGCGCACGGCGGCCACCGTGGCGGTGTTGCAGGCGACCACCAGGGCTTTCGCGCCTTGTCCCAGCAGATATTGCGCGACGGTGAGCACGCGCTCGATGACGATCGGCTCGGGCTTGTCGCCGTAGGGGGCGAAGCCGGAGTCGGCGAAGTAGAGCAGGTGTTCGTGCGGCAGTTGCGCGTGGATGTGGCGCAGGACCGAGAGGCCGCCGAGGCCGGAGTCGAAGATGCCGACGGGGGCGTGGGCTGAGGGAAGGGAAGCGGTCATTGAGCGACCATGTTTGGGCTGGTTGGACGCGTCGGCGGGGGACCCGCCAACCCTACGCGATGCCCGGGAGGGCATCGCACGGTTCGTTCGTCAGGCGGCGTTGACCGGGATGCCTTTGAGCGACTCGATCTTGGCCGACCATTCCTTCGGACCGGTGTTGTGGACCGAGGTGCCGGTCGAATCGACGGCGACGGTCACCGGCATGTCGGTGACGTCGAACTCGTAGATCGCTTCCATGCCCAGGTCTTCGAAGCCGACCACTTTCGCCGACTTGATCGCCTTCGACACCAGATAGGCCGAGCCGCCGACCGCCATCAGGTAGGCCGACTTGTGCTTCTGGATCGACTCGATCGCCGCCGGGCCGCGCTCGGCCTTGCCGATCATCGAGATCAGGCCGGTCTTTTCCAGCATCATGTCGGTGAACTTGTCCATGCGGGTGGCGGTCGTCGGGCCGGCCGGGCCGACCACTTCCTCGCCCACCGGATCGACCGGGCCGACGTAGTAGATCACGCGGTTGGTGAAGTCCACCGGCAGCGATTCGCCGCGAGCCAGCATGTCCTGGATACGTTTATGAGCGGCATCGCGGCCGGTCAGCATCTTGCCGTTCAGGAGCAGGGTCTGGCCCGGCGTCCACGAAGCGACTTCTTCCTTGGTCAACGTGTTGAGGTCGACACGCTTCGATTTCTCGGTATCCGGGGTCCAGTGCACTTCAGGCCAGGTCGACAGCGCCGGCGGTTCGATGTAGGCCGGGCCCGAGCCGTCCAGCACGAAGTGGGCGTGGCGGGTGGCGGCGCAGTTCGGGATCATCGCCACCGGCTTCGAGGCCGCGTGGGTCGGGTACATATTGATCTTCACGTCCAGAACGGTGGTCAGGCCGCCCAGGCCCTGGGCGCCGATGCCGAGCGCGTTGATCTTCTCGCACAGCTCGATACGCAGCTCTTCCAGTTTGTTTTGCGGGCCGCGCTGCTTGAGCTCGTACATGTCGATGTCTTCCATCAGCGACTCTTTCGCCATCAGCATTGCCTTTTCGGCGGTGCCGCCGATGCCGATGCCGAGCATGCCTGGCGGGCACCAGCCGGCGCCCATCAGCGGCACCGTTTTGAGCACCCAGTCGACCAGCGAGTCGGACGGATTGAGCATGACGAACTTGGTCTTGTTCTCCGAGCCGCCGCCCTTGGCAGCCAGTTTCACATCGACGGTGTCGCCTTCGACCAGTTCCATGTGCACCACGGCCGGGGTGTTGTCCTTGGTGTTCTTGCGCTCGAAGTGCGGGTCGGCCACGATCGAGGCGCGCAGCTTGTTGGCGCTGAAGTTATAGGCGCGGCGCACGCCTTCGTTGACGGCGTCGGTGACCGAACCGGTGAAGCCCTCGAAGCGCACGCCCATGCCGACCTTCAGGAACACGTTGACGATGCCGGTGTCCTGGCAGATCGGACGCTTGCCCTCGGCGCACATGCGCGAGTTGGTCAGGATCTGGGCGATCGCGTCCTTGGCAGCCGGGCTCTGCTCGGCCTCGTAGGCGCGCGCCAGGTGCTGGATGTAGTCCGCCGGATGGTAGTAGCTGATGTACTGCAGTGCTGCCGCGACCGATTCGATCAGGTCGTCTTGGGTAATCACGGTTGCCATTGTTCGCTCTCGTTCAGGAGTACCAGGGGAAATCTGGATCTGAGGTCCAGTGTTAGTGCTTGTGCGTGCTCATCACGATGCGGTCGGTAAAGGCGATGGCCATGGCCGACAGCAGGAAAGCAAAGTGAATGAGGGTTTGCCACATCAAGGTCTTTTCGTCATACGCCGCCGCGTTGATGAAGGTTTTCAGCAGGTGGATCGACGAGATGCCGATGATCGCCATCGCCAGCTTGGTCTTCAGGACCGAAGCATTGACGTGCGACAGCCACTCCGGCTGGTCCGGATGGCCTTCCAGGTGCATGCGCGAGACAAAGGTTTCGTAGCCGCCGACGATGACCATGATCAAAAGGTTCGAGATCATGACCACGTCGATCAGGCCCAGCACCACCAGCATGATGATGGTTTCGGTCAGCTTGGTCGGACGCGGCGCGTTGGGCACGCTGACGGCGTCGATGATGTGCTTGAGCGAATCGGCATTGCCCATGGCGGCGCCGATCAGGTCGACCAGTTCGACCCAGAAATGGAACACGTAGACGCACTGCGCCAGGATCAGGCCGAGGTACAGCGGCAGCTGCAGCCAGCGGCTGGCGAAGATCAGGTTGTTCAGCGGGGTCAGTTTTGGAATGGGTGCGTTCGGTGGTAATGCGGACATCGGGAAGAAGACTCCAGGGGAATGCGTGAAAATTCAGCTCAGCATTTTACACCGGTGTTTAGTCCTGGGGTAATGCGGTGCTGCGGTGCGACGCTGCCGCACGCTGCGCTCTTGCACGCTTTGCAACGGACGGCGGTAGAATCGTTGCGTGGGCGCTGTCGCAAGGCGCGCCGCGACAAGAAACCCGTGGCCTGGCGCCTGTATGGACAGCGCGATGAAGGGTTCAGTGTAAGGGGGAAGTAAGCGAGCGCCCCTAAGGTATTTGGCAAAACACACTACTATGGAGACTAGTATGGCCGAGAACGAGACCACCCAGGATCAGAACCAGGGCCTGCAGGAACACCGCGTGTTCAATCCTCCCGCCGGGTTTGCCGACAAGGCCGCCGTCAATGGCATGGCCGCCTACGACAAGCTGTGCGCGGAAGCCGCCAGCGACTATGAAGGTTTCTGGGCGCGCCTGGCGCGCGAGAACCTCGACTGGCACAAGCCGTTCACCCAGACGCTCGACGAATCGAACGCGCCATTCTATAAGTGGTTTGGCGATGGCCAGATCAATGCTTCGTACAACTGCCTGGATCGCAATCTGACCAACGGCAACGCGGATAAAACCGCGATCATCTTCGAAGCCGACGACGGCGCCGTCACGAAAGTCACCTACCGCGAACTGCACGCGCGCGTCGGCAAGTTTGCCAACGCCCTCAAATCGCGCGGCATCAAGAAGGGCGACCGCGTCGTCATCTACATGTCGATGTCGATCGAAGGCGTGACCGCGATGCAGGCCTGCGCCCGCATCGGCGCCACCCACTCGGTGGTGTTCGGCGGCTTCTCGGCCAAATCTCTGCAGGAACGCATCATCGACGCCGGCGCCGTGGCCGTCATCACCGCCGACGAACAACAGCGCGGCGGCAAGGCATTGCCGCTCAAGGCGATCGTCGACGAAGCCCTGAACCTGGGCGGCTGCGATTCGGTGAAGGACGTGATCGTCTACAAGCGCACCGGCGGCGACATCGCCTTCAAGGAAGGGCGCGACATCTGGCTGCACGACTTCATCGAAGGCCAGAGCGAACAGTGCGAGCCGGAATGGGTCGATGCCGAGCACCCACTGTTCATCCTCTACACGTCCGGCTCGACCGGCACCCCGAAAGGCGTGCAGCACTCGACCGGCGGCTACCTGCTGTGGGCCGCGCTGACGATGAAGTGGACCTTCGACCTGAAACTGGAAGACGTCTACTGGTGCACCGCCGACATCGGCTGGATCACCGGCCACACCTACATCGCCTATGGCCCGCTGGCGGTGGGCGGCACGCAAGTCGTGTTCGAAGGCGTGCCGACCTTCCCGCACGCCGGCCGCTTCTGGGAAACCGTGGCCAAGCACAAGGTCTCGATCTTCTACACCGCGCCGACCGCGATCCGCTCGCTGATCAAGGCCTCGGATACCGACGAGAAAGTGCATCCGAAGAATTTTGATCTGTCCAGCCTGCGCCTGCTCGGTTCGGTTGGCGAACCGATCAATCCGGAAGCCTGGATGTGGTACTACAAGAACGTCGGCCAGGAACGCTGCCCGATCGTCGACACCTTCTGGCAGACCGAGACCGGCGGCCACATGATCACCCCGCTGCCGGGCGCGACCCCGATGGTGCCGGGTTCGTGCACGCTGCCGCTGCCGGGCATCATGGCCGCGATCGTCGATGAAGCGGGCGTCGACGTGGCCAACGGCCAGGGCGGCATCCTGGTGGTGAAGCGTCCATGGCCGTCGATGATCCGCACCATCTGGAACAACCCGGACCGCTTCCGCACCAGCTACTTCCCGGATGAACTGGGCGGCAAGTACTACCTGGCCGGCGACGGCGCGATCCGCAACAAGGACACCGGCTACTTCACCATCACCGGCCGCATCGACGACGTGCTGAACGTCTCGGGCCACCGCATGGGCACGATGGAAATCGAGTCGGCGCTGGTGGCGCATCCGATCGTGGCCGAGGCGGCGGTGGTCGGTAAACCGGACGACACCACCGGCGAATCGATCTGCGCCTTCGTCGTGCTCAAGCAGGCGCGTCCGACCGGCGAGGACGCCAAGAAGCTGGCGGCCGAGCTGCGCACCTGGGTCGGCAAGGAAATCGGTCCGATCGCCAAGCCGAAAGAGATCCGCTTCGGCGACAACCTGCCCAAGACCCGCTCCGGCAAGATCATGCGCCGCCTGCTGCGCGTGCTGGCCAAGGGCGAGAACATCACGCAGGACGTGTCGACGCTGGAGAATCCGGCGATCCTGGAGCAGCTCAAGGAAAGCGCTTAAGGTTTGCGGTTTGGCGCGGCCCTTTGGGTCGCGCAACAAAAATGCCCGCCACCTCGTACGAGGCGCGGGCATTTTTTATGAATCGTAGGGTTGGCGGCTCCGCCGCCGACGCGGTGATCGTTGGCGGCAAAATCATCCGGCGCGAAAGCGGAGCCGATAACCATCACCGGAGCGCCGGCCGCCGCGTCGGCGGCGAAGCCGCCAACCCTACAGCCTTTGCAACTGCTGCTTCGCGTACTCCGCACCGGACCCGGTCGGCGCCAGCTCGAGATACGTCTTGAACGCCGCCTTCGCCTTGTCGCCCTGATTCGCGCGTGCATACGCGTCCCCCAGATTGCGATACGCCACCGCGCGCGACGGATCCATCTTGATCGCATTCTCGAACCAGCGCGCCGCCTCGACGAAGCGCTCCTGCTTATAGAACACGAAGCCGAGGTTGTTGGCCGCCAGCGCAAAGTCCGGCCGCAGTTTCAAGGCTTCGGTAAATTGCGCCTCGGCTTGCGCATACTGCTTCTCCTTATACAGCTGCAGTCCCAGGTCGTTGGCCCGCTGCGCCGACTGCCGGCTGGATACCGGCACCGCCGCCGGCGCCTTGATCCGGGTCTCGCCACCCTGCAGGTCCTTGATCACCACCGTGCCGGACGGCGCCGCCGAGGCTTGCGCGTCGAGCTTGCTGTTGAGCGCAATCGCATCGTTCGACAGCTGCGCCGTCGAGGTATTCAGGAACTCGGTCTCTTCCGGCAGCTCGAATACGAAGTCGCCGCCTTCCGACCCCGGCAGGCTGCCGAAGGCCGGCGTCTGGCGCGACACGCTCGACACCGCCGGCGCCACGTAGGCCGCCAGTTCGGTGGCCGTGATCAAGCCGTCACCGTTCAGGTCGCCTTTGCCGCCCAGGCCTTGCAGCAAGGTCCAGGTGAACACTGAATGTCCGTTCGGCCCGCCATCGGCGACCAATTGGTCGGTGCCGCCGGCGGTCAGCATCTGCCGTCCCAGGCGGCGCGCGTTGTCGCGCAGGAAGGAGGCGTTGGCGGCGCCGCGCGTCAGCCCCAGGCCGCTGTAGCAGGCGTCCATCACGAACAGCGCGTGCTTGGCCGGCAGGCTTTCCGCGATGTTCTGGATCTCGGTCATCGGGATCGCGTCGGTCGCGAGATTATTCGGGTCGGCGTCGAACGGCACGATATAGCCCAGGTCGCGTCCCGAGCTGAGCTTGCGCGTGGCGCCATGGCCGGCGAAGAACACGAACACGCGGTCGTTCGGCTGCAGGCCGCGGTGCGCCAGCTGGCCGTGGAAGGCGGCCAGGATGCCTTCGCGCGTGGCCTGTTCGTTCTTGAGCGTGATCACGCGCTCGGGCGCGAAGCCGAACTTGCCGACCAGCGCCTGGCCCACGCCCTCGGCGTCGCGCACCGCATACTCCAGGCGCGGCCATTTCGGATAGGCGTCGATGCCGATCAGGATCGCCCACGAGTTGGCGTAGCCGGTCGCAGCCGCGCGCGGCACCGGCGCCGCGGCCGCTTTGGCGCCATCGGCGACGGTAAAGTTCTCGCCATCCCAGCCGGCGAACCCGTAGCCCTCGGCCGCAAGGCGTTCGAGCACCGCCGGCAGCGCCTTGACGGTGCGCTCGTGGATGTCGTGGAACAGGATGATGCCGCGGCCTTCCTTTTCGACCGTGCGCAAGACGCGGTCGGCGATGGAAGAGGGCACCGGGTCGGCCCAGTCGAGCGAGTCGATATTCCACATCATCGACTTCAGTTGCGCATTGGCCAGCATCTGCATGCCTTCGCGGTTGCGCGCGCCGTAGGGAAAGCGAAACAGCGACGAGCGCTCCGGATCGACCGCCTTGAGCAGCGTGTCGGTGTTCAGGATCTCGGCCTTCAGGTTGTCGCCGCTCTGTTTTGATAGCTGGGCGTGCGAGAAGCTGTGGTTGGCCAGCACGTAGCCGGCGTCCTTCAGCTTGCGGCTGACCTGGGCGCCGGTGCCCAGCTTGGCCGCACCTTGCGCGTCGAGCGAGCCCAGGTTGCGGCCGACGTTGAAGAATACGGCCGGCGCGTTGTACTGCTTGAGGATGGCGGCGATCTCTTCGCTGTAGCGGCGGTGCGGGCCGTCGTCGAAGGTCAGGAGCACGGTCTTCTTCGGCAGCGACTTGCCGAAAATTTCCTCGCCTTCGCGGCCAGCCTGCGGCGCGGCCGGTTCTTCGGGTTCCGGCTCGGGCCTGGCCGGGTAGGGCATGACGACGCCGTAGTCCTTCAGGATGCGTTCGCGCTGGTACAGGGTGCCCAGATAGGCGACGTAGCTGTCCCACTTCTCGCGCTTGAGCTCGATCGCGCGGGTCTCGAAGCGGCCGAAGACGGCGCGGATTTCTTTCTCATAGTTGCGCTCGATCTCGGCCAGTGCGTCCAGGTCTTCCGAGATGCGCTTGTGCAGCTTGATCGCCTGCAGCGATGAATCGTTGGCGACCTGCGCCTGCAGGCTGTGCATGGTTTCGCGGAACGCCAGACGGTCGGCGTCGTACAGGCCTTCTCCGGATTCGACGTAGTCGAGCACGGTGCCGATGGCGTCGAAGCGGCGCGGGTTCGTTGAGGTGACCAGCGCGGCGAGGGCGGCGTCGACTTTGCCAATGCGTTCCTGGTTTTCGTGGAACAGCTGCTGGCCAACCTTGTTGGCCTGGGCGCGTTCAGCGGCCGACAGCTTTGCTTCGTCGTGGGTTAGCACGATGATCTTGCGGTAGGCGTCGAGCATGGCGCGCAGGTCGGTCGCGATGGCGCCCGCCTCGGAGGCAGTGCTTGCGGCCTGGGGCTGGGCTTGCTCTGTTGGGGAAGGGGACGGCTTGCGGCTGACGATCCAGCTGCCGGTGCCGGCGCCTGCTGCGGCGACGGCGAAGATGACGAGATAGAGTGCTTTGCGCTTCACGTGATGGTCCGGGATGGGAACGTGTTCAATGGATTTGTATCCGAACAACAATACCATTTGTCACATGAGACTTGGTGTGCCGAGAGCAACGCTTGTCGGGTCTGCTGACCGTGCGCCAACGCGATACCGTTATCGGTCTTGTACTGATGGGAATACTTGCTATAATAGGGGGCTTCGTGGGACACCCGCGAACACCCATCAGGAGAGATGGATGAGTGGTTTAAGTCGCACGCCTGGAAAGCGTGTATAGGTTCATAGCCTATCGGGGGTTCGAATCCCCCTCTCTCCGCCAAGATTTTCTGAATTACGTAAGCTGTTGATTCTAAGGCGTTTTCCGTCTAATCCATTATCCGATTTGGAGTGATGGTTTGGAGTAGGGAAAACGCTTTTTTATTTGCTGTATTGCGCTGCTCGTCCGTGTCTGCAGGTGGTGCCCGTACGGCGGGACCGAGCATAGTTCTCAGACAACAATTCGGGCAAAGGTCATAACTTTGCTGTTGGGGCGGCTCATCCTGCGCTCCCAACCCTGCACTCCGACGTGGTAACACCTTGCGTAATCTTCCAGCTATCAACAGACTACCTTTGGCGATGAAGCCGTTGAGGTAAGCCCTGATATCTGTCGGTTCCTCAGCATACCCACTCACCATGCCAAATACCTTGGGCATGGATTGCGTGTATCGCCGCTCTGCGATCCCGCTAACAATCATTAGGGGGCGTAACAGCGTGTTTCTTGAGGATCGCACAAGCTGCATGTATGGACTCGCCGTGTCGGTTGCTAAATGCCCTAACTACACTACCGTTGCGGTGGCGTACTGGTAGCCACATCGCTGGTTTGGAGGTTCAACCTCCGGGCATGAAAAGGTTACTGCTGACTGCGCTTAGTGGTTCGTGTTGTCATTCTCCACTTCCGATGGTTGATCTTTGGTAGGTCAAGGTTGGTGTTGGTCAGTTCGCTGGTCCGCATTATCCTTTCTGCGACGGTTGATCTTTCGTTGTATCGCTCCGGTTAAGGCCCGGAGAGCAATCACTTCTAGGCAAGTGAGGGCCGCTGAGTAATCGTCTTGGGTTAAAGCTCCGATCAAGGTTACGTACTGAAGTGCATTGCTGTGGATGTGCTTGATAACCGTAGCTACCGTTCGCTTCAAGCGTTCTTTGTTTGACACTGTTCCTCCAATGGTTAGATTGGAGGTTGCCTTTTCATGTACATGCTGCCGGGTGTAGTGGGACCGGCAAGTCTAGTGTAGGGCTGTGTTGAGGATTTTTCAAGACTGGTCTAAGCCGTGGGAAGCACGGTAGCGGCAGGCTTCAGGCGGAATTTGGTTGTGAACCAACAAATGACTCTTGAGCAAGTTCGTTTAAACCGCGCTCGCTAAGGCATGAGGTTCGGAGGCTGGTGCTACCTACCGGGGTGTTGATGCACCAATAATTACTGTTACGATGAGCATTTACTTACAACCTTTCTTCGAAATCACATGAGACTCCGACCTCAGCGAAAAAAAATCATGCCTCTTGAGATCGGCCTTGACAAGCTTGGAATCGGGATCGTCCTATATGCGTATGCGGTGCTTCTTGGTGCATGTTACATCTTCTCGTTCTGGCGTCCTTTCGGATTCAATATATTCCCGTATCTGGGGTTGCAGGACTATATAAGCACTCCGCTAAATCGGGTTGTCGTGATTGTGGCGGTTCCTGTTGTCGTTGCTGCTATCTATGTTATGGTGCAAGAGCGTGGCCGAGACTCTATACGGAACGTAATGCGTGTCCTCGTGTTGCTATATGCCATCTCATTTGCTGTCGATTTCTATAAGGGGGTGTCAGCTTATCTTGCGCTGGATTTTCATTTCGAAAATGAAACCTCTCTTTTGGTAATCGCGTTTGTCATGTTTGTTGGAGGCATTGTCCTGTCGATTTATCGCGCCCGCTTGTTGCCTGAGTTTACCGCCCAATTCTGCGCACTGGTTTTAGCACAGTCAGCAGCCTCGATGGCCGCCGGATACTCGGACGGTAAAGGTCTCTATAACGGCGCACTTCAGGTTCACTTCCTTGAAAATAAGGATCTGTGTGAACAAGGGGGCATTCGTGACTGGGTGTTCTTGGGAGCATTTGGTGACCGAACATTTTTCATGAACACAATCGATAAGCGCCTGTGTGTAACCGACGAGAAGAAGATTCGACTTATATCGCGGCAAGTCAGAGAGCAGTTATGAATCGCCCCGGATTTTGAGGAGGATCCATTGTTTAGGAGAATGGAGCCACGAAGAAGCAACCCAAGTATCCCCCCGAGGTCATCGAGCGCGCCGTGCGCATGGTCAGCGAAGCCGGCAGCGGGTATCCATCGCAATGGGCAGCGATCACGTCGATCGCGGCTAAGATCGGCTGCACGCCTGAAACGCTGCGGCGCTGGGTGCGCCAGCAGGAAACCGATATGGGCCAGCGCCCGGGCCTGAGCAGCGCCGAGCAGGAGCGCATGAAAGCGCCGGAGCGAGAGAAGCGTGAGCTGCGCAAGGCCAACGAGATCCTGCGCCTGGCGAGCGCGTTTTTCGCCCAAGCGGAGCTCGGCCGCCGCTTCAAGTCGTAAAAGCGTTCATCGACCAGCACCGCCATGTCTACGGCGTCGAGCCGATCTGCCGCGTCATGCAGTTCGCGCCGTCGGGCTATTGGCGACATGCAGCGCAGCAGCGTAACCCGGCACTGTAGTGCGCCAGGGGACAGCGCGATGAGGTGCTGAGCGTCGAAATCGAACGCGTCTGGCAGGCGAACTCGCAGGTCTACGGCGCCGACAAGGTGTGGCGGCAGTTGCGCCGTGAGGGTACTGACGTAGCACGCTGCACAGTGGAGCGGCTGATGCGGCGCGCCGGTCTGCGCGGCGTCATGCGTTGCTAGGTCGTGCGCACTACGGTATCGGACGCGAAAGCCCCGCGCCCGCCCGAACGGGTCAACCGTCAATTCAAGGCACAGAGGCCGAACCAGCTGTGGGTCAGCGATTTCACGTACGTCCCCACATGGCAGGGCTTCGTGTACGTCGCCTTCGTCATCGACGTCTTTGCCCGGCGGATTGTGGGCTGGCGCGTGAGCTGCTCGATGCGGACCGACTTCGTGCTCGACGCTCTGGAGCAGGCGCTGTACGACCGTCAGCCTGAGCGCACTGCCGCCTTGGTCCACCACAGCGACCGTGGCTCTCAATACGTCTCTATCCGGTACAGTGAGCGTCTTGTAGAAGTCGGCGTAGAGTCGTCTGTGGACAGTAAGGGTGATAGTTACGATAATGCGCTGGCAGAGACCATCAACTGGCTCTACAAGGCCGAGCTGATTCATCGCCGCGTTCCTTGGAAGACGCGTGAAGCCGTGGAACTGGCCACGCTGGAATGGGTTTCCTGGTTCAACCATCATCGCCCGTTGGAACCACTCGGCTATATATCGCCGGCTCAAGCTGAGGCAAACTATTACAAGCAGTTGAGCAGTCAGACTACCCCCGGCCTGACTCACATAAACCGGCCTCCACGAAAACCGGGGCGGTTCACTGTGACCTGCGCATCACTCGCCTTCAGAAATAACTCCACCCAAAGCATAGTTAGCCACTATCGTCATTACGTGTTTCGGTAGGAATTTGCTGTCGTTGTATCCAAGCGATGCAAGCTCCGCAAAGTCCTTCGCTGCGTGGTAAATGTAGCCTGACTGATGTGTTGTAGTCATCTTTTTCCCCATTGCTGTAGCAAGAGGGTCTAATTTGCTACTACAGCTGCACAAAGTGAGCCGAACAGGCGCTATGTAGTCAATACGTAATCAGCTGCCACCGAAGGGAGAACATTTCAAGTGTGAAAGCACCCGTCATCCGCTGTCATGTTTCCGTGGAAATTTGATACTTTCCTAGACGCTCTGCGTGTTAATGTGGCAACTTAACGGTCCTTCGGTCTCGAAGGCCGGATATTTTATAGATGGGGTATAGCTTGGAGCTTCATGAGCGGCAACCAAGAGAGCAAGACGGCCGGGATTCGTTCGATAGGTACCGTGCCCAAACGCGCGCAGCCGCTATCGCGGCTCTTTCCATTTTGGAAGGAAAAGAAATTGATCGTGTCTACTGCGATTTGCACGATGACTTTGTGATAAGAAAGTCGATCGGAATAAGTAGGCAGTATGTGTTCACTCAGGTGAAAACGCGGGCGAAAGCTAATAAGAATTGGACGGTTAATGAAATCTTCGGACTTACTACGGGAAGAGGAAAGAAGCCGCCCGCGCAGCAACTGGATACCGTTAAAGATAGTTTCGTCGGGAAATTATTGCTGCATGCGATCCTGTTCGATACCGCTTGCGAATCTACAGTCTTTCAAACAAATATTAATCTAGACGATGCCGTACTGGAGATAGTCGAGGACATTCGAGAGGGCAAGTTCTCAAATAAATACTCAATTGCATTGTTGCAGATTTTTAATGACTGCTTCAAAGAGGAATTGCTCGAGCGCAAACTTACTGACTCCGAGATACGAAGTTGCATAACGAAGCTTTGCTTCGAATCTGACGTCCAGCATCTGAAGCTGAAGGACCACGGTTTCGGTATGATTGTACGTGAAAAAATTCATTTTTATAGCGAAGTCGACTTGGGACGCACTGAGGTAGACGAAATATTAATAAAGTTGCTTGCTCTCGTGGAAAGCAAATCTGCCGGTCGTATAGAAAAGATTAACGCTGAATCCATTGAAAAGTTGGCTGGCATCTCTATCGATGATTTACTCGACATACTAAGTATCTCCAAAGATGCTTATCGTGCGCTCTTAGATGCTGGAGATGATGATGCC
The DNA here is from genome assembly GCF_030411955.1 of Massilia sp. YIM B02443. Classification (GTDB taxonomy): domain Bacteria; phylum Pseudomonadota; class Gammaproteobacteria; order Burkholderiales; family Burkholderiaceae_D; genus Telluria. The sequence continues at coordinate 78,092 of NZ_JASNRA010000002.1, read as the reverse complement.
ATAAAGGCTGTTTCGATTATTCAGCGGACTCTAAAAAAAGCTGGTGCAGATAACAGTGAGATTGAGTTTTGCTCTAGATGTAAGACTAATTGGGATATCTGGCTCCGGAACAATCGTCATATTATTCCGGAATTCGACCTACAAGCCATCATTTCCAGCATTCGAAATTCGCTGGGCCAAAATGTTGGGATGGATGGGAAGGTGAAAATTTCCGAATTAAGAAGGGAAATTCGCTCGCTTATTATTCAGTTTGATCAAGACGGTCTCTCGTATGATCTTACTCCCGAATTAATTCTAGGCGGGTTTTTCTCTTCGCTCGTGAGGAATAAGCAATGAATTTCGATGAATTTTTTGATCGAGTTGGTAATTCGGAAATTGAGCTTGACGCCAAAGACTGTGTGCAAGGCGTCCGCGGTCTTGGCAACGAAGCATTATTTCAGTTGCCGCTAATTGCTCTTATTATTCTCCTTATGGCAAAAGATAGGCGGAAACCAAAAATCGCCGAAATAGGGCAGTTGGTGGGAGAAAGCATAGAAGCAAGTATGATAGGCTTCAAAGGTTCTGCGCAGCATTTGGGATGGTCTGCAAATCTTCGAGTTCGAACCGTGAAAGCACTGAACTTCCTTGAGCTTGCGAGTCTAGTCGAAATACCCAATAGAAATACCAAAATCGTTATCACTGAAATGGGCAAAAAGGTGATCGCTCGAGCGGTCGAAGGTGATGACGATCTTGCATATAATCTATCGAAGATTAGCTTGGCATGCCGTAATATTTGTGTATCACGACAACAAGACTTAGAACTCATATGAAATTTTTGAGCTTGAAGATTTTCCCAAATGGACGAAATGGTCTTGAGTCAGACGTGCTTGTCTTCGGCAATCATATTACTCAACTTTATGGTCCAAACGGTTGCGGAAAGACCCCTACGGTCCAGGCAATTGCATTTTGTTTGGGCTACCCGGGTGACTTTAGGGATGAAATCTATCGTCGCTGTTCGAAAGCGGTTTTGGAGTTTTCGGTGGCCGGTCAGATTTTTGAAGTCTCGCGCATCATAAGCAAAGATGTCGATATCACTGTGCGAGGACCGATAGGGGAAGAGGCACGCTTCTATTCCGAGGCAGAGTATTCTGAGTTCATGTTTGAACTGCTAGCTCTTTCCTATCCTAATCTGATCACAACCAGCGAAAAACTTTCAAAACCGTACATCGCAACCATCTTGCCTATCGTTTACCTTGATCAAGACGATGGCTACCGAGATTTTTATGGCCCCAAATCACGTTTCATCAAAGATCAGTTTTCGGAGATGGTCCGCCTGCTATTTGATTTGCCAATAAAAAACTCGTTCGATGTAAGAAAGGATCGGATCGATACAAAGCAAGAACTGGCCCGCCTTGATGAGCTGGTAAAGAAACGAGAGGCCGATGTGGAGTTTGCTCGACGCAATCTCGACGGGTCGGATGATTTGCAAGGGGTAACGGATAAACTTGCTACTTTGGAATTTGAATTAAAAAACCTTACTGTTTCTGGTTCGAGTCATGATGGGGCAGTCGGAGTGCTGGATAGACTAATTGGAAATAACCGCGAGAGATTGAAGAATATCCATGCAGAACTCTCGGAGGCAAGCAAGCGTGAGCGGAGCGTTAATCAAATAATCAATGAGATCAATTTGGAAATAAACGCACTGAGCTTGAACGAAGAGTCTCGTCGTATATTTCTTTCATTTAGCGAAATTTGTCAATCTGTGGGCTGTCAACTCTTCTCTGCAAGCTCAGCGTCATATTCCAAAAATTTACTGTATCTCAAAGATCAGATAAAAGACCTCGAGCGAAATTCTAGAAGTGACCAGGGAAGAATAGATGCGCTTATTGCTGAAAGAAATAGATACGAAAACCTAAATTTGGAATTAATTAGGGATCGAGAGAAGATGCTGGGCGGTAGTGAAATGCGGGCCGTTATAGAAGCCGTTTCGAAAATCAAATCTGAAATTTTTTCTCTGCAATCGAAACGATCTGATTTTGAAAAGCATCAGGTTCTCCAATCTAGATATTTTGAGGCGATGGTGTCTCGCGATAAAATGTATGAGAGATATCAATCATTAAGTGGCGAAAGATCTTTCAGTTCAGAGATAATAAAGTTGCGCTCGGATTTTCGCCAAATGTTTTTGCGTTGGCTCGACATCATCAACACTGACAATATTGATAAGAACATATCATTCAGAGATGATTTCCAACCAGTCTTTGGGATTGAGACAATTTCCCAGTTAAAAGGAAGTACTAAAGTCCGTGCGGTCCTTGCCTTTCACGCTGCTCTACTAGAACTTGCTATGAGCAGAGGGAGAAGAGCCTTTCCGTTCTTGATCTTGGATACCCCAAAACAGCATGACATAAACAATGATGACCTTGGCTCGTACGTGAAGGGATTGAAGGAGTTAGCCCAAAAGTTCGATACTCAAATCGTCTTCTCGAACACTGAGTTTCATTACATCGGTGATGAACAGGACAACGAATGGGTACCCCGCTATCCCGGAGAAAAGCATAATATGTTCTATAAGACGGTTTCCTAATGTTCAGGGAGAATGCGAACGGCTTTTCGTCGGGTTCCCAACGTGCTGTCGCGCCTCGTTGGCTGTAGCGTACAAAGTTTCCGAGGCATGATGAGTGCTAGCAGAGCATTGAAAGCATGTCATAATGTTGACAATGTTTTGCGACCGTATACATTTCCGTCTACAACAGCAGAGCCGACCATGATGAAACCCGCATGGATACCGGGTTTGGAGTTTTTCAGGGGATTCCCATCTCTCCGCCAAGATACTGGAAAGCCCCTGAAAAGGGGCTTTTCATTTTCCAGACTTGCAAGCGTCAATTCGGAACGACAGTCGACTGCGGATGATCAACCCCTTGGAACATCAGATTGCACAACTTGCCACGCGCGCCGTGCACCGCTGCAATACCATGCGGCGCGATAAGCAGTGAAGCGTCACGCTGCGCCACCATCGGCCACGCCGGCAAGCCGGCACCATTCGGATCGCCATGACGGATGAAATTGGCCCAGTAGCGCTGTACCGGTGGCCACGTGCCTGCCGCCACGGCTGCCGGTTGCGCGTGATACACATAGTCCATCTCGGTAGTATGCTCCGGCGGCTTGCCCGAGCCGGGTGCGCCAAACCCGAATTCATAACGCCACACGCGCGCGCCGGCATCGCGCATGCGATGCGCCAGCCACCGTGCCGGGCAGCGGAACCACATGTCGGTCATGACTTGCGTCGGCACATGGCCCAGCAGCGCATCGGCCTGGGGCGTCTTGCCATCGCGATAGCCATACAGGCGCATCGCCTCAGCTGCCTTCGCGCCGTACGCCGCCTGCACCATGGCCGTACCCGCCTCGGGCTTGCGCTCCGCCCCCAGTTCCTGCGTATTGCTGCCGATGATGATGGCAATGTCGCGTCCGGCGCCGCCGGCATGGGCTGCGGCGTAGTCGTGCGGGAGCACGTGGCCATCCAGGTTTTGTTGCTCCCACGTGAAGCTGGGATCGACGCCGATGGACACCGGGAGGTTGAGAGCCGCCGCATTGATCCGATCCGCCGGCAAGGTGCGCAGGGCGGCCAGGCCGGCGGCCCCCGCCGGCAGCTTCAGGCGCGCCAGCAACTCGTTGCCCATGGCGTCGCTGTCCGACGGCGGCCGCGGCGCGCCCGGGGCCGCCGACTGCACGATGGCGCGCTGGAACAATCCCCTGGCCAGCGGCGAGTAGGTGAGGAACAAGGCGTCGGTGGCGCCCGCCGAACTGCCGCTGATGGTCACGCGCTGCGGGTCGCCACCGAAGGCGGCGATATTGGCCTGTACCCACTTGAGCGCGGCGATCTGGTCGAGCAGGCCGTAATTGGCCGATGAGCGGTGCGGGTCTTCCTTGCGCAAGGCTTCCAGCCCGAGAAAGCCGAAAGCGCCCAGTCGGTACTGGATCTTGACCAGCACGATCCCTTCGCGGTGCAGCGCGTCTTTCTCCAGGCTGCCGGCGGCGCCGGCGGCGTTGGAGCCGCCGTGGATATATACCAGCACCGGCAGCCGCGCTGTTGCGTCGCGCGCCGGTGTGCGGATTGCAACAGTAAGACAGTCCTCGCTCGCGTCTTCGATGAGGGATTGATTCCACCCTACGTCCGCCTGGACGCAGGCCGGCGCCTGCTTGCGCGCATCCAGCACGCCAGCCCATCGCGCGCGCGGAGCCGGCGGTTTCCAGCGACGCTCGCCGATGGGCGCCGCAGCGTAGGGGATGCCATAAAAAATGGTACTGCCATCAAGCATGGATAGCCCCGCGATTTTGCCGGTGGATACCGTAACCTGCTGCTGTGCCATGACGGCCGGCAGGTGCAGCATCATAAAAATACCTGGCAGAGTCTTGTGCGAAAAAAACGCCATTCTTTATGCTCCGAGATTTTCTCAAGCGATGTCGACGATGAGTTCGTTCGAGAGTGTGACACCGAATACCGTGGCCCAAAAAATTTTCTAGAGACATTCGCCAAAGCGTCTTGGTGTATGCTGCGCCCATTCGCTCAAACACACGAAAGAACCACATGAAACGACTGCTTTCCTATTCCGTCCTCGGCCTGGCGCTCACCCTGGCAGTGGCCGGCTGCAAGCGCGCGGAACAGCCGCGCCCAGCCGCGACGGCCAATGTCGTGGCGTTCCAGAAAATCGATACCGTCCCGGGCACCGGCAAGGAAGCGATTGCAGGTTCCACCGCCGTCGTCCACTACACCGGCTGGCTGTTCGACCCGACCGCGCCGTCGCAGCACGGCGCCCAGTTCGATTCGTCGCAGGGCGGCCAGCCGTTCAGCTTCCCGCTCGGCGGCGGGCAGGTGATCAAGGGCTGGGATGAAGGCGTGCAGGGGATGAAGGTCGGCGGCAAGCGCACCCTGATCCTGCCGCCGGAAATGGGCTACGGCGCCGGCGGCGCCGGTCCGATCCCGCCGAACGCCAACCTGATCTTCGAAGTCGAACTGCTCGACGTTCGATAAACAGGCAACGCTTCGCGCGACTGTCTGGCCGGGTGGTCGCGCCGCAGCAATCGTCAGCGGCACATCCATTCGGTTGGGCACAGCGGACACGACGCCATCGCGTCACGCTCACCGAAAATCATTGCAACCCAGAAACCTGTTGTATTAAGGTTGTAGCAATGTATTTACTTCCAAGATATTGAATACAGCTAGTTAGATTCTGATAGAATCTTTCCAGTTGTTATTTAATTACTCTGCCTCAACCCGCAGACAGAAATCTCCAGCTCGACCGAAAGTGTTTCGTCGATCTGTAGCCGGCCCAGAAAACCGCCGGCAGTGTCGTACCAACTTTCCGGATCCACTTTCTTTATTCACTGGAGCTTGCGCCTCATGCGTATCAAGTCTGTCCTGCTGTGCCTGACCTCGGTTGCCGCCTTCGCAAGCAGCTTCGCCACCGCCACGCCGATCCTGGTCAACGGCAATTTCGAGTCGACCACCAACGGCGGCAACAAGCAACTGTCCTCGCACGTCACCAACCGCAGCGACCGCACCACGCTCACCGGCTGGACCAGCAGCAACGGCAATGACGGCGGCTACAACTTCGTGCTGAACGGCGCCATAGCCAATACCTGGGATTCGGCGATCTGGCTGCGCGACAACGGCAACGGCTACAGCGCATCGCCCGGCGGCGGCAACGTGTTCGCGTCCGACGCTCTGTACTGGCCCGGCGTGCTGTCGCAAACCGTCAACGGCTTGACCATCGGCAAGGCCTACACGCTGACCTTCAACTACGCGATGGCCCAGCAAACGGGCTTCAAAGGCACCAACAAGGACAACTTCTGGGAAGTCGGCTTCGGCTCGGCCACCCGCAACACTGATCTGCTGAGCCTGGAAGACGGGGGCTTCAGCGGCTGGAAGACGGCCACCATGAGCTTCACCGCGACGAGCGTCAGCGAAGTGCTGTCGTTCCTGGCCAAGGGCACCGCGCCGGGCGCGCCGCCGTTCATGCTGCTGGACGACGTGGCCCTGGCGGCCGACGTGCCGGAACCGGCAACCTGGACCATGCTGCTGGGCGGCCTCGGCCTGCTGGCCTTCCTGGCGCGCCGCCGCATGGGTTCCGCCACCTGATTCAGGACTGTCGCGCGTGCATTTTTCGCTCGTCGAGTTCGCCACCGCGGCGCTGCGCCTGTGTATCTGGCTGGCGCTGCTCACCGCCTTGTTCGTCCCGCTCGAACGCTGGTTCGGCCTGCGCCACGCGCAGCCGAACGGCGAGCTGCGCCACAACCTCGCGTATTACTTCATCAGCAGCCTGGTGCCGATCGTGCTCCTGACCGTGCCGATGGCGCTGCTGGCAACGCTGGCCCGGCACCTGGTGCCGTCCGGCCTGGTCGAAACGATTGCCGCCTGGCCGCTGGCGGTGCGCCTCGCGCTGGCTTTCCTGGTGGCCGAGACCGGTTTCTACTGGGGCCATCGGCTGAGCCATGAACTGCCGTGGCTGTGGCGCTTCCACGCGCTGCACCACAGCACCGAACGCATGCATTTTCTCGCCAACACGCGCAGCCATCCGGTCGACATGGTCATTACGCGTCTGTTCGGCCTGGTGCCGCTGTACCTGCTGGGTCTGGCCAGTCCGAGTGCGGCCGGCAGCGGGGCGCCGGCGGCGCTGCTGGTGCTCGGCACGCTGTGGGGTTTCTTCATCCACGCCAATCTGCGCTGGCGCCTGGGGCCGCTCGAATGGCTGGTGACCACGCCGGCCTTTCACCACTGGCACCACACCCGCCACGACCACATCGACCGCAACTACGCGTCCACGCTGCCTTTCCTGGACCGCCTGTTCGGCAGCCACTATCTGCCAAGCCATTGGCCGGCCGAAGTGGGCACTGACACGCCGCATGCGGACATGCTGACAGGGCAATTACTCGACCCAATGCTTCCATCCCGCAAGGCCATGCCGACGCGAGTGTAAAGCGCGAAGCGCACGGCACGATCCTTGTTGATGGGCTAACATTAAAAAGTTAGCCACATTCAGACCGAGGTGCCCGATGCGTATTCACAAGTTGCTGGCTGCAATGGCCGGCGCCGTTTCCTTTGCCATGGCGGCGCCAGGCATGGCTCAGTCGTCGTCCCAGCTTACCGTGCTGCAGGGCGGCCGCATCATCGACGGCAATGGCGGAGCGCCAATGGACGGCAACATCGTCATCCGCAACGGCCGCATCGACGCAGTGCAGTCCAAGGGCGTGCAGCCGCCGAGCGGCGCCAAGGTGGTCGACGTGCGCGGCAAGACCCTGATGCCGGCCCTGATCGCCGGCCACGCCCACCTCGGCATCACGAATGGCGCGACCTCGGGCGCGGCCAACATCACCGAAGCCAACGTCACGCGCCAGCTGCAGAAGTACATGCGGCACGGCATCGGCACGGTGGCCGTGTTCGGCACCGACCACGATTTCATTTTCAAGATGCGCGACGAACAGCGCGCAGGCCAATTGACCCTGCCCACCATCCTTACCGCCGGCCACGGCTTCGGCGTCAAGGATGGCGCGCCGCCGATCGCCATGGGCATGGACCGGGTGTATCGCCCGACCACGATCGCCGCGGTGCGCGAAGACTTCAAGAAACTGGTCGCGCTCAAGCCGGATCTGGTCAAGGTCTGGGTCGACGATTTCGGCGACAAGAAGACCAGCAAGATGGATCCGGCCCTGTACCGCGAAGTCATCCAGCAGGCGCACCAGCACGGCCTGAAGGTGGCGGCCCACGTGTATTACCTCGAGGACGCCAAGCGTCTGGCGCGCGACGGCGTCGACCTGTTCGGCCACAGCGTGCGCGACAAGCCGGTCGACGCCGAGCTGATCGCGCTGATGAAGAAGAACAACGTCGCCTATATCCCGACGCTCGACCTGGACGAGGCCTTCTTCGTCTATGCCGACAAGCCGGACTGGATGCAGCAGCCGTTCTTCAAGGGGGCGCTCGATGCCGGCGTGTGGGAATGGCTGAACAGCCCGAACTACAAGGTCAAGGAAGTTTCGAAGAAGGACCTGGCCATGGCCAAGTCCAATGCGCTGGCCTTGCACAAGGCGGGCATCAAGGTTGGGCTGGGAACCGATTCTGGCGCGACCATTCCCCGCATCCAGGGCTTTGCCGAGCATCGCGAACTGGAACTGTTGACGATTGCCGGCTTCACCCCGATGCAGGCGCTGCAGGCCGGCACCTCGGTCAATGCGGCGATCCTGGGCATCGACAAGGAGCGCGGATCGCTGGTGGCGGGCAAACAGGCCGACATCCTGGTGCTGGACGCCAATCCGCTGGAAGATATTCGCAATACGCGCAAGATCCATTCGGTATGGCTGCGCGGCGTGCCGGTGGCGGGCGAGGGCAGTGCCGCGACGGCCGCACCCTGATACGTTTCACGGGGCGCCCGGGCCGGCATTTTGCCGATGTTCGGGCGCGATGTCGTACAATGACCCCTCCTTAACTACCAACTTACCCTAATGGAAGTGCTCTTAGACCCGAATATATGGGTCGGCCTGCTCACTCTCGTCGTGCTCGAAATCGTCCTCGGCATCGACAACCTGATCTTCATCGCCATCCTGGCGGACAAACTCCCCCCGCACCAGCGCGAGAAAGCCCGCGTCCTCGGCTTGTCGCTGGCCATGGTCATGCGCCTCGGCCTGCTGTCAGTGATCTCGTGGATGGTCACGCTGACGCAACCCCTGTTTTCCATCGCTGCGCTGTCGTTCTCCGGCCGCGACCTGATCCTGCTGTTGGGCGGTATCTTCCTGCTGTTCAAGGCCACGCTCGAGCTGCATGAGCGGGTCGAGGGCAAGTCGCACGTCCAGACCGGCAAGCGCGAATACGCCAGCTTCGCCGCCGTGGTGGCGCAGATCATTGTCCTGGACGCCGTGTTCTCGCTCGACGCCGTGATCACCGCGGTCGGCATGGTCGAGCAGCTGTGGGTCATGATGGCCGCCGTCGTGATCTCGATGAGCGTGATGCTGTTCGCTTCCAAGCCGCTGACGCGCTTCGTCAACGCGCATCCGACGGTGGTGGTGCTGTGCCTGAGCTTCCTCCTGATGATCGGCCTGAGCCTGATCGCGGAAGGCCTCGGCTTCCACATCCCGAAGGGCTATATCTACGCCGCCATTGGTTTCTCGGTCGTGATCGAAGCCCTGAACCAGCTGGCGCGCCGCAACTTCAACAAGAAGGAAGCGCACATCCCGCTGCGCGACCGCACCGCCGACGCCGTGCTGCGCCTGCTGGGCAGCAAGCGTCACAGCGAGCAGAGCGATGAAACCGAAACGGTGGCCGACACGGCCGTCGAGCCGGCTTTCGAGGACGAAGAACGGAATATGGTCAGCGGCGTGCTGAGCCTGTCGCAGCGCTCGGTACGCTCGATCATGACCAACCGCTCGGACATTTCCTGGATCAATATCGAGGACAGTGCCGAAGTCATCCGTGAGCAATTGCTGGCCACGCCGCACGGCTTCTTCCCGGTCTGCCGGGGCGAACTGGACGAGGTGATCGGCATGGCGCGCGCCAAGGACCTGATCGGCGACCTGACCCAGCTGGGCGCGATCGACCCGGCCCACATCCGCGCGCCGATCATCATGCCCGAGGGCAGCGGCGTGCTCAAGGTGATGGAGCGCCTCAAGCGCTCGCACGGCCAGCTGGTGCTGATCGCCGACGAGTACGGCACGCTGCAGGGCCTGGTGACGCCGATCGACATCCTGGAAGCGATTGCCGGCGAATTCCCGGACGAGGACGAGCAGCCGGTGGTGCAGGAAGACGGCCCGGGACGCTGGCGCGTCGACGGCACCGCCGACCTGCATTACCTGGAGCAGGTGCTCGAAGTGAATGAACTGGTCAGCGAGAACGACGACTACACGTCGCTGGCCGGCCTGATGCTCGAACGTTTCGGCTCGCTCCCGCAGCCGGGCGAGGCGATCGAGCTGCAGGGCTTGCGCTTCGAGGTGGTGCAGGTGCTGGAGCGCCGCATCGCGACCGTGCTCATCACCCGCATCGACGCCGACGCCGACGAGCCGCCCGCGCAGGCGTAAGCGGTAGAAAGCCGGCGCACATCCCGTGCACCGGCGCTGTCTCACGCTGCGGCGCCTTGCCGCAGCGGCACATCACACTTCCTTCCACGCATCGTCCAGCATGCGCAACAGCAGTTCGCTGTAATCCCATCCGCACGCGCGCGCCGCGATGGCGCTCAGGCTGTCCTGGTCGGCGCGGCCCGGCCGGCCGGCGCCGGTCATGTTCGGCTTCATGTTGAGGTCGAACAGGCGCAGCGTGCCATCGGCGTCGGCGCGGCAGTCGATACGGATCGGCGCACGCGCCTCGACCAGGCGCGCGGCGTGCACGCAGGCGTCGAGCATGGCGCTGATTGCCGGCTCGGCCTGCTCCGCGCCGGTCAGGGCGACGCTGTTGCTGGTGACGGCGACGATGCCGTTGTAGGGCGCCACGCCGTGCTCGTGGTTGAAGCGGCGTACCGGCGGCAGCGGCCGTGGCGCCCGCATCACACCGTCCTGGCCGAACCGCTGCGGCATCACGGTCACCGTTATCTCGGTGCCACTCAAAAATTGTTCGACGATCAGTTCGTCGCCGAAACGGCCGGAGTCGATCAGCTCTGCACTGGCGCGCTGGAAGGCCGCGTGGTCGTCGACCAGCGTCACGCCCTGGCTGCCGCGGCCGCGTACCGGTTTGACGATCAGCGGGAAGGCGAGGCCAAGCGTCGCCAGCTTCTCCGGCGTTAAGCTCTCCAGTGCATGGACGTTGTCGCGCGCAGTGGGCGCGGCCAGGACCGACGCGGCCACCGGCAATCCGGCTGCGCGCAGCCGGGCATTGGTGGCGAACTTGTCGTCCGCCGCCTGCATTGCCGCCGGCAACTGGCCGACGATCCAGCAGCGGCCCATCACGCTTTCCAGCGGATGGCCGGCGAACAGCACGGTGTTGGCGAAGAGCAGGGTGGCGCCGGCATCCAGCGCGGCGGCGATGCCTTCCGGCGTGTCGGGGAAAACCCAGTCCATCGCCTCGGCAGGATCGGGATCGGGCTGCGGCGTCACGATGCGCACACCGGCGTTGCGCAGTGCGAAGGCGATGTCGGCGCCGCTATCGGAATAACCGCCCGGCTTCGGATCCTTGCGGATACCGTTGATGACTGGCGGCGGCATGGCCTGGTAGAGCAGGGCGACAAGCTGGTCGCGTGGGTCCGGGCAAATCAGCATGGGGGCACTTCACAAAAATTGCATCAGCGGTAACTATAACAGCTGCTCAATTTTATTCTTTTGCTACCTCGTGCACGTCGACCGCCGACGAGGTGTCCGATTGGCGAGACCCGCGCTCCCCGCATGCCTGCTACACGGCCGGTAACAAAAACCGCATGAAAAACCCATGACCATCTTTTGACATTATTGAAGCAATTAGCGCCTAAAAGCCGCTCTTCTTACCAATTCGAACTCAGCAGTAGAACGCTATTCTTCTCTCATTATTTCAGGACGTTAAAACGTCCGGTTCGTTCAACCAGGGAGAAAACACCGTGTTCGAAGGATTCATTCAACTGAGCGCCACAGGCGTCGCCTTGACGATGGCAGGCTCGTACATCATGACCGTGTTCGCCAGCGAGCTGTACCTGCACCGCTCGCGCAGCCACCGCGCGATCACCTTTCATCCATTGCTGTGCCAGCTGTTCCGCATGTGGATCTGGCTCACTACCTACGGCGTCACCGCCAGGACCTGGGTCGCGGTGCACCGCAAGCACCACGCCAAGTGCGACACCGAAGAAGATCCACACAGCCCGCGCATCCACGGCTTGTGGACCATCCTGTCCAAGGGCACGCTGTTGTACCGCAAAGCCGCGCGCAACGCCGACCTGGTGAAAGCCTACGGCGTCGGCATCAAGGAAGACTGGATGGACCAGCACCTGTACACCAGGCACCGCTTCAAGGGCGCGCTGTTTTTCCTGGCGCTCGAGATGATGGTGTTCGGCGTGGCCAACGGGTTCTGGATCTGGCTGTTCCAGCTGTCGATCCTGCCGTTCTGGGCCTCGGGCTTCATCAACGGCATCTTCCACGTGGTCGGCTACCGCAACTTCCAGACCAAGGAAGACTCGCGCAACTTCTTCCCGATCGGGATCATCTTCGGCGGCGCCGAGCTGCACAACAACCACCACGCCAATCCGGCGTCGGCCAAGCTGTCGATGAAGTGGTGGGAGTTCGATGCGGGGTGGCTGGTGATCCGCTCGCTGTCGCTGCTCAAGCTGGTGAAGATCAATCATGATCGCTTGCCGGCGGCGGATCAGCCGCGCGTGCGGCGGCATGTGGCGGGGGCGGCGGGGCAATAAGCGAACCTCTGGCAATACGTGCACGTTCGGGCAGTGGAAAGGCCCTTCCATTGTTACCCTTTGATCCGTCATTCCCGCGAAGGCGGGAACCTAAGTTCCCAAGCTCCGCCACCTACGATTGCGCTTGTAGCTGTGCAGACAGAACTTAGGTTCCCGCCTTCGCGGGAATGACGGATTGCGGGCTAACTAAGCCGGTCGTTGGTCGGGGCTGACCATCGGCGTGCTGTCAGCAGGCTCGCCGAGGTTTCCGCGAATTTCACTCTTGGATCCCAGCTTCTTCCCCAACCTGCGCCACCCGATCACCACCCCCGTCCCACTGAGCAGCAGCCCGCCCAGGCTGAGCACGATCAACACCGCATCCCACAACGGCCGCCGCTCCAGCAACGGCAGCCAGTCCCACGAATGCAGCATCGCAAACAGCCAGCGGCTGGCGCGCTTGCCGCTGTCGAGCTGCCCCAGCACCGCCCCCGTATGCGGATCGACGTGCACCCAGGTCGCATGCGGATCGGCGAACACCAAGCGCAGCACCGGCAGCGGCTTGTCGACGCCGCCCATCATCGTGTGCGCATCGCGCGCGTAGTAATACAGGTCGTACTGCGTCAGCCGCTCGACCCGCGCCAGCGGCGCCGCCACCAGGCGCGAACCCGCATCCTGCACCGCCGCCGCATCGAGCGCCAGCGCCTGCGCGCCCGCGCTGTCGAACACCTCCGGCTGCCCGCCGGCGCGCTGCGCCAGCACCCGGTTCTCGCCCAGCACGCGCACCCAGCGCAGTTCGCGCACGTCGCCGCCTGCAGCGCGCAGCAGTGCGCCCGGCGCCGCATCCCGGTCCGACAAGACCAGCGGCCCGCCGCGCAGCGCGTCCAGCTGCAGCTGCGGCGCTCCGGTGTCGAACACGCGCCACGGATTCATCGACATCAGCCCGCTGAAGATCCAGGTGATCGTCACCAGCGCGAACAACATGCCGCTGATGTGATGCCAGCGCATCAGCGCCGACGGATACGGCGTGCGCGCCCCGCTGCGATAGGGCTTCCTGAAACGCCAGCGCATGATGCCGACCACGGTGCCGCTGAGCGCCACCGCCACGCCGACGATCGACGACCAGTTGACGATCTCGGTCCAATAGGGCTGGAACGCGTTGCCCCGGAACGGATACAGCCAGTGGATCCAGGCGCCGACGTAATTCCATAGCTGCTCGGTACGCGGCGCGTCGCGTACCACTTCGCCGGTGCGGCTGGAGATCCAGAGCAGGGTGCGCGCATCGTCCAGCATCTGCACCTTGTGCAGCGGGCGATGCGCGTCCAGCCCGCGCGAATGGGTGAACGCATCCTCATCGACGGCGCCCAGGTAGCCCAGCTTGACGCCCGGTCCGGCGAAGGCGGCCGCGCTGGCCATGGCATGCGCCCGGTCCGCCCCTTGCAGGCGGGCGCCGGTGACGGCGTCGACCACCACCATGCCGGTCCCCTTGGGCGGCGGCTTGTGCGCGTCACCGCCGGCCGCGCGCGGCGGCGTGGCCAGGTACACCGGCCGGCCGCCACTGGCCGCAGCCAGCCGCAGTTCGTCCAGCGGCCCGGCGATGCCGGCCCGCGCCAGCGCCTGGCCAGGCGCCAGCAGCGCCGCATTCGCGTCCAGGCGCAGCAGATGCTGCAGCCGCTCGTCGTCCGTCAGCTTCGGATAGCCGACGTACATCATCACCATGCCCGACGCGAACCACATCGCGAACAGCACGCAGACCGCGATGCCGAGCCAGCGGTGGATCAGGAACAGCCAGCGCTTGAAGTGCGTTTGCATGTTGTACTCCGCGTCAGAAGGCCAGGCGCAGCGAGACGTCCGCCGTGCGCGGCGCGCCCAGGTAGGCCATGGTGCTGGTCACGTTGGCCGCGTACAGGCGGTCGGTCAGGTTGCGCACGCGTCCGACCAGGGTCACGTTGCGATTCACCTGCCAGCTCAGGCCCAGGTCGACGAAGGTGTAGTCCGGCCAATATTGGGTATTGGCCGCATCCGCATACACCTTGCCCACGTGGCGCACGCCCACGTGCCCTTGCAGCGCCGGCGTGAACGCGTACGACAGCCAGATGTTGGCAACGCTCGATGGCGTGTTGTTCGGCGTCTTCCCGGCCAGAGAAATGCCACCCTGGCGGTAGTTCTCGTACTCGGCATCGACCCAGGTGAAGTTGCCTTGCACCGAGAGCTGGCGCGTCGGCTGCAGCCCGAGCGCCAGCTCGACGCCTTGCGACGACTGCTCGCCCACCAGAATGGTAAGCAGGCTGTTGTCCGGATCCTGGGTCGCGATGTTCTTGCGCGTGATATGGTACGCGGCCAGCGTCGCCGTGCCTTTGCCCTGCCAGAAATCCAGCTTGGTACCCACCTCGGCCTGGCGGCCCGTGGTCAGCTCGCTGTTGTTGCGCACGTCCGCGAACGAGGCGGTGGACAGCGCGCCCGACGGCGGATCGGCGGCCGTCGCATACGTGGCATACACGTTCATGTTCGGCGTCGCATCCCACACCAGGCCCACGCGTCCGGTGGTCGGCGAATAGCGGCGCGAGAACGTGGCCGGGTTGGTGGCTGTGACTTCGCGCCGGTTGGCCAGATCCAGTTCGATGCGTTCGTGGCGCAACGCAGTGACCAGGTTCAGCGTCGGCAGCAGGGCGGTGCGGTTTTCGAGGTAGAGCGCGGTGGTGGTGACCTTGTTGTCGCGGTCGGGGCGGAAGCCCGGCGTCATGCCCGGCACCTCGAAGAAGCGCTCGGTGACGAAGTCGTACGGGTCGACCGTGCTCACCGTCGCCGCGAGGCTGTTCGGGAAGCGCGTCTGCTTGTTGATGCTGTAGTCCAGTCCAAACGCCCAGTCGCTGCGCCTTTCTCCGATGCGGCTCTTGTAGAAGCCGTCGATGCGGTCGCCCAGCAGGCGCTGGTCGTGGCGCTGGAGCAGGGCGGCGGAACGGACCACGGCCGTATTGTCGGGCGTGAAGCGGTAGGTCTCGACGTTGCGGTAGTCGCGCAGCGCATCGTAGACGTAGAAGGTGTTGGTGAACTGCAGCGCGTCGCTCGCCTTCCAGCCGGCGATCGAGCGCAGCCAGTTGACGCGCTGGTCGTAGACGCCGTCCTGGCTGTTGTAGTTCTTGAAGCGCGTTCCCTCATCCACCTGCAGGCGTCCGGCGACGGGATTGCGCAGCGGCGTGCCCCAGTAGGGGCGGTCGACGTCTTCTTCCTGGTATTCATAGGCCAGCACGTGAGTGAAGCCGTGGCCGAAGTCCGAACGCAACGAGGCCGCCAGCTGGGTCGAGCGGCTGTCGGTGCCGTCCGTCGGGTTGCCGCCGTCGCGGTGGTTGACGTCGATGCGCGCATAATGGGCGCCATGGCCGTCGCCCACCTGGCGGTTCAGGCCGACCGAGGCTTCCTTGAGGTCGTCCGCACCCAGGCGCAGGCGCGCCTCCGAAAAGTCGCGGCGTTCGGCCAGCTTGGTGACGTAGTTGATCGAACCGCCGACCGCGCCGGAGCCGAACAGGAAGCTGGACGGACCGCCGATCGCCTCGACCCGGTCGATGATCCAGCTGTCCACCGGCCGCGCTGCAATCGAATACTGCACGTTGATGCCGTTGAACAGCTGGCTCACCGAGCCGCTGCCGAAGCCACGGTAGCTGACGCCGATATTGCCCGGCGCGCTGTGCGCGGTGACGCCGGGGATGGCGCGCAGGATTTCCTGGGTGTCGGCGGCGCCGCGCACGTCGATGATACCGCGGTCGACCACAGTGACGCTGGCCGGCGTCTCGCGCGAGTTCAAGCCCAGGCGGCTGCCTGTGTCGATCGGGGTGTCGAGGTTGAGCAGGCCGTTGGCGCGCGGCGCTTCGGCGCTGACTTCGACGGTGGGGATAGCCTTGGCGTCGCCGGTCTGGGCTTGCGCCTGCCAGGCGGCAGCGGCGCAGGCGACGGCGAGCGCGAGCCGGCGCCGGGTTGGGGTAATACTGATCTTCATGATGCTTCCTGGTTGCGCGGCATGGCGCTTGCCGAAGGCAAGTGCGGACGGCAGTGGTCAACGGGATTCCGGCGACAGACGTGCATCTGCCGATGGCAGGACAGGGCGCCGCGGAATCGTGGAGGAACTCAGGAAAGCGAAGACGGCGGCCCGCGCGACTGCGTGGGCGACCAGGCGACTGCGGGCTGGGAGCGTGGTAGAACAGGGCAGGATACGGGTCGCGCTGCTGACCCGGCACCAGCACCGGCGCGAGCGGCGGCGGCGGGGCGAGCGCGGCGTGGTGGTGCGAGCAGCACAGGTCGCAGTGCGACATGTCCGGCACCGCCGGCACGGCCGGCGCGTTGTCGTCTGCCAGCACCATCACGTGGCGGGTGCCGCTAGCGCTGCAGATCTCGGTCATGTACGACGGGTCGGCCTTTGACCCATGGTGCGGCATGGCATGCGACAGCGCAGGCGCGAACAGGCCGAACAGGAACGCCAGGAGGACGGTCCAGCCATAAAAAACGCGCGTTGTGCGAAGCGTGTGCATGTGAAAATTATAGCGCCGGCCGCAGAGCGGCGCGCACGGGTGGTCAATTTGTCCGATCGCCGCGCCCCCCGGCGCTTGCCACGGCCTGTTGTCGTTGCTACCATTCGGGTTCGATTCCTGCCGGAGACGCTTGTGTAATTTTTTCCCGATGCCGCCGTCCACATGACGGTTCTTCTTCCTCTTCCCCTGATTCAGCGGGAAGCGTTCGGGCATCCATGGAAAAAATCACATGACGAATCCTCTCCTGACGCTCGACGGCGTCGCTTTCATCCTGCCCGACGGCAGGGCCCTCTTTTCCGATCTCGACTGGCAATGCGACGGCCGCCGTACGGGCCTGGTCGGCCGCAACGGCGCCGGCAAGTCGGTGCTGGCGCGCCTGCTCGCCGGCGAACTCGCTCCCACCCATGGCCGCTGCAGCCGCGCCGGCATGGTCGCCTGCCTGTCGCAGCAGGCCGGCGACGGCGCCGCGCATTCCGTGGGCGACCTGGCCGGCATCGGCGCCATCACGCGTGCGCTGGCGCGCATCGAAGCCGGCAGCAGCGACCCTGCCGATTTCGACGCGGTCGGCGAACAATGGGACATCGCCACGCGCCTGCAGCAGTCGCTCGAACGGCAAGGATTGGGCCACGTAACGCTCGCCACGCCGGTGACCACACTCAGCGGCGGCGAGGCGATGCGCGTGGCATTGGCCGGCGCCATGCTGCTGGACCCCGACATCCTGATCCTCGACGAGCCGACCAATCACCTCGACAGGGCGCACCGCCAGTCGCTGATCGCCCAGTTGCGCACGTGGCCGAAAGGCTTGCTGGTGATCAGCCACGACCGCGAACTGCTGGGCGAGATGGAGCGCATCGTCGAACTGTCGGCGCACGGCCTGCGCAGCTACGGCGGCGACTATGCCTTCTATGAAGAGGCGCGCCGCCACGAGCAGGACAGCGCGCAGCAGGCGCTGGCCCACGCGCGCCTGGAACTCAAGCGCGACGAGCAGGCGCGGCGCGAACAGCGCGAACGCCAGGAGCGGCGCCAGGCGCGTGGCACACGTGACAGCAAGGACGCCAACCAGGCCGCGATCCTGCTGGGTCGCGGCAAGGAACGCAGCGAAGGCAGCTCCGGACGCCTGCAACGGCAGCACGACGCCGCGCGCAGCGAGGGCCTGGCGCGGGTGCGCGACGCGGCCAGCCACGCACTTGATATCGACGCGGTGCGCATCCATGTCGGTGAGTTCACGCAATCGGCCCAGCGCCGCGTGGCCGAACTGGACGCGGTGACGCTGCCGTTCTTGCCCGCACCGCTCGACCGCATCGACCTGACCGTGAGCGGACGCCAGCGCATCGCCATCGTCGGCCCCAACGGCTGCGGCAAGTCGACCCTGCTCAAGGTGCTGGCCGGACGCCTGGCGCCCGTCGCCGGCCGCTGCAGCCTGGCGCCCGACGTCGCCTGGCTCGACCAGCAACTGGCCACGCTCGATCCGGCGCGCTCCACGCTCGAACAGCTGCTGGCCGTGAACCGCAGCGTAGGCCAGGACATGCTGCGCACCTGGCTGGTGCAATTGGGTCTCGATGCGCGGCTGATCGCGCAGCCGACCGGCCAGCTGAGCGGCGGCGAGCGCCTGAAGGCGGCGCTGGCCTGCGTCCTGTATGCCGATCCGCCGCCGGCGCTGCTGCTGCTCGACGAGCCGACCAACCACCTCGACCTGGCGTCGCTGGGCGCGCTGGAGGCGATGCTGGGCGCCTACGGCGGCGCGCTGGTGCTGGTATCGCACGACCGCGTGTTCCTGGAGCGGATCGGGCTGACGCACCGCCTGTCGGCGACCAGCGCCGGCTGGCGCCTGGAGGAATGCTGAACGGTCCGCGAGCCGTGCCGACGGTTGCTATAATCGGGGATTGTGGCCGCAGGCCAAGACCCATCGCATTCAACCAAACGACACCATGCTGCGCACCCTTGTCATCTCCCCGAACTGGATCGGCGACGCCGTCATGGCGCAGCCGCTGCTGCGCCGGCTCAGGGAGCGCCATCCCGAGCGTCCGATCGACGTGCTGGCGCCGACCTGGGTCGCCCCGGTATGGCGTGCGATGGCCGAAGTCGACACGGTGATCGAGTCGCCCTTGAAGCACGGTTCGCTGCAGTGGAAGGAACGCAAGGCGTTCGCCAGGATGCTCAAGGCGCGCGGCTATGCCGACTCCTACGTGCTGCCCAACACCCTGAAGTTCGCCCTGATCCCGTGGCTGGCCGGCATCCCGAAGCGCGTCGGCTACAAGGGCGAGATGCGCTATGGCCTGGTCAACGTGATGCACCACGACGACAAGGCGGCGCCGCGGCCGATGGCGCAGTTCTACGAGGCGCTGGCCGCCCAGCCGGTGCGCGCGCTTGCGCGTCCCGAGCGCCTGCCGGAGCCGAGGATGACGGTGAAGGAGGGCGAAGCGCAAGCCGCGATCGCGCGCCTGCAGCTGCCCGCCGGCGTGTACGTGGCCTTCGCCCCCGGCGCTGAATTCGGCCCGGCCAAGCGCTGGCCCGCATCCTATTTTGCCGAGCTGGCGCAGACCATCCTGGCCAATCGTCCGGATGCGCAGATCCTGCTGCTCGGCTCCCCGAAAGACCGCGCCGTGTGCGACGAGATCACGGCCATCGTGCCGCGGGCGCACAATCTGGCCGGCTCGACCTCGCTGTCGGAGGCGATTGCCCTGATCTCGCAGTGCGCCGCCGTGGTCACCAACGACTCCGGCCTGATGCACATCGGCGCCGCCCTCGGCCGCCCGGTGGTGGCGATCTACGGCCCCACCGACCCGCGCCACACGCCGCCCCTGTCGCAACTGGCGCAGATCCTGTGGCTGCACATCGAATGCTCGCCGTGCCAGCAGCGCGAGTGTCCGCTGGGGCACCAGAACTGCATGAAGCAGATCCTGCCGGCGGCCGTGTGGCAGCCCTTGCAACCCATGCTGGCCGCCGCGGCCGCCGTCGATGGCAATGCGCGCGCGGCCGCTCGAACGATTTACTGAAGAGGACATCCCATGATTCTGGTCACAGGCGCAGCAGGCTTCATCGGCGCGAACCTGGTGCACGCCCTGTCGGCGCGCCAGCCGTTTTCCGTGTTCGCGGTCGACAACATGTCGCGTCCCGAAAAATTCCACAACATCGTCGACGCCGAGATCGCGGATTACGCGGACAAGGAAGACTTCCTGGTGCGCCTGAAGGCCGGCGAATTCGACAACAAGTTCAGCGCCGTGCTGCACCAGGGCGCCTGCTCCAACACGATGGAGATGGACGGCCGCTACATGATGAAGAATAACTACGACTACACGGTCGCGTTGTTCGAGTTCTGCCAGCGCCAGGGCATCCCCTTCATCTACGCTTCGTCGGCCGCCGTCTACGGCGCCGGCACCACCTTCCGCGAAGAGCGCCCGCTGGAGCGTCCGCTGAACGTCTACGGTTACTCCAAGTTCCTGTTCGACCAGTACCTGCGCCGCTACTGGCAGGCCAAGGGCAAGGATAGCGGCAGCCAGGTGGTCGGCCTGCGCTACTTCAACGTCTACGGTCCGCTGGAAGGGCACAAGGGCACCATGGCCTCGGTCCCGTTCCACCAGTTCAACCAGTTCCAGAAGGACGGCAAGGTCAAGCTGTTCGGCGCCAACGACGGCTACGACGCTGGCGCCCAGATGCGCGACTTCATCTACGTCGAGGACGTGGTCAAGGTCAACCTGTTCTTCCTGGATCACCCGGAGCAGCGCGGCATCTTCAACCTCGGCACCGGCCGCGCCCAGCCGTTCAACGACCTGGCGGTGGCCACCGTGAATGCGCTGGCCAACGAGGGCAATGCGCCGCTGTCGCTGCAGCAGATCCTGGACCAGGGCCTGCTCGAATACCTGCCGTTCCCGGACAAGTTGAAGGGCAAGTACCAGAGCTTCACCCAGGCCGACATCTCGGCGCTGCGCGCAGCCGGCTACGATGAACCGTTCACCGACGTGGCGACCGGCGTGGCCAGGTACATGGACTGGCTGCGCGCGCAACCGGCGCGTTGATCCAGCCACAGGTCGATACACGGCGTTTACATTTCGCGCCGGCCTTTATACCAACTTTTTACGCCTGAATCGCTAACCTGCTCGTGTTCCATGCGGCGTCCTCGCGCCGCATGGTCTCAATAACAACCACGAGCAGGGAAACATGAAAGCACCGATTCAAGCGCGCCTGGCCGTCATGGCCGCCGCCATCGCCATGGCGGGCGCCGCCCACGCCCAGATCAACGCCGAAGCACAGGCCACCGAAACCACCGCGGCGCCGGCATCCACCTTCAGCTGGAACGCCACCGTCATCTCCGACTACCGCTACCGCGGCATCTCGCAGACCCGCCTGCAACCGGCGCTGCAGGGCGGCGCCGACTATGTTCATGCGAACGGCTGGTACGTCGGCGCCTGGGGTTCGACCATCAAGTTCGCCAAGGATGCCGGCGGCGATGGCGAGGTCGAGATCGACGTCTACGGCGGCAAGCGCGGCGAACTCTCGCCCGGCCTGTCATACGACGTCGGCGTGCTGCGCTACTTCTACCCGGACAACAAGCTGGGCCAGGTCCCCGGCTTCGTCAGCGCCCACACCACCGAGGTCTACGGCCAGCTGGGATATGGCCCGGCCTACGTCAAGTATTCGCACGCGACCACCAACCTGTTCGGCTTCGTCGACAGCGAGAACAGCGGCTACCTGGACATCGGCGCCAACATCGACGCCGGCAACGGCCTCACCGTGCAGCTGCACGCCGGCCACCAGAAGGTCAAGAACAATGAGGCCGCCGACTACACCAACTGGAAGATCGGCGTCAGCCGCCAGTTCGAGGTCGCCACCGTGGCACTGGCCTACGTCGGCACCAACGCCAGCAAGAGCGCCTACGCCTCGCCGAAGAATGGCAAGTTCACCGGCCGCGATGCGCTGGTGCTGAGCGTCAGCCGCACTTTCTGAGCGCCTGCGCCAGAGCCGCGTTTACATCGCGTTTACGCGGCGTCGCCCGCTTTTTATCCCATCTTTAGGGCGATGCCGCTACGCTCGAATCCACAACAACAACGCTGAAAGCGAACGTCCATGGACTTCATCTTTATCGGCGCGCTCCTCGTGTTCTTCCTCCTGACCTGGCTGCTGGTCGTGGGTTGCGCACGCCTGGGAGCCAAGCCATGACTCTCTCCTATCTCGTCGGCGGCCTGGCCGCCGCCGCGCTGCTGGTCTACCTGCTTGTGGCGCTGTTCAAGCCGGAGGATCTGTGATGAGCGAATTCCTCCTCTTGCTGGCTGCCTTCCTGGCCGTTCTGCTGGCGCTGAGCTGGCCCCTCGGCGCGCTGATGGCGCGCATCGCCAGCCGTCCTGCCAATGATGGTGCCGGATTCGGCGCGCGCATGGAACGCGGCCTGCTGCGCCTGGCCGGCCCTGCCGCCAGCACGGACCAGGGCTGGAAAGCCTACGCCATCGCGCTGATCGCATTCAATGCCGTCGGCGCCTTGTTCGTCTACCTGCTGCAGCGCGTGCAGGCCTCGCTTCCGCTCAACCCGGAAGGCATGGCCAACGTCAGCCCCGACTCCAGCTTCAATACCGCCATCAGTTTTGTCGCCAACACCAACTGGCAGGGCTACAGCGGCGAACAGACCATGAGCATCCTGACCCAGATGCTGGGCCTGGCCTGCCAGAACTTCTTCTCGGCCGCCACCGGCATCGCCGTGGTGTTCGCGCTCATCCGCGGCTTCGCGGCAAAGTCGAGCAGCTCGATCGGCAACTTCTGGGTCGACGTCACGCGTTCGACCCTGTACGTGCTGCTGCCGCTGTCGATCGTGCTGGCCGTGTTCCTGTCGGCGCAAGGCGTGGTGCAGAACTTCGCCAGCCACGTCGATGCGAAGATGCTGGAGCCGATCACCTATTCGGTGCCGGGCGCCGACGGCGCACCCGCAACCGAGGCACGCGCGGACACGCAAACTATTCCGATGGGCCCGGTCGCTTCGCAGGAAGCGATCAAGATGCTCGGCACTAACGGCGGCGGCTACTTCAACGCCAACTCGGCGCACCCGTTCGAGAACCCGAACGCGCTGACCAACTTCGCGCAGATGATCGCCATCTTCCTGATCCCGGCCGCGCTGTGCTTCACCTTCGGACGCATGGTGGGCGACATTCGCCAGGGCTGGGCGGTGCTGGCGACCATGACGCTGCTGTTCGTGGTCGCCTGCTGCGTCGCCTACTCGGCCGAGCAACAGGCCAATCCGCTGCTGACCCAGCTGGGCGTGGACGCCAGCGCCAGCACCCTGCAATCGGGCGGCAATATGGAAGGCAAGGAAACCCGCTTCGGCATCGCCGCATCTAGCCTGTTCGCAGTGGTCACCACGGCCGCATCGTGCGGCGCGGTCAATGCCATGCACGACTCGTTCATGCCGCTGGGCGGCATGGTGCCGATGGTGATGATGCAGTTGGGCGAAGTGGTGTTCGGCGGCGTCGGCACCGGCCTGTACGGCATGCTGGTGTTCGCGATCCTGGCGGTGTTCATCGCCGGCCTGATGATCGGCCGCACCCCGGAATACCTGGGCAAGAAGATCCAGGCCTACGAGATGAAGATGGCGGCGCTGGTGATCCTGGTGACCCCGTGCCTGGTGCTGCTCGGCACCGCGCTGGCGGTGACATCCGCCAGCGGCACGGTCGGCGTGGCCAACCCTGGCGCGCACGGCTTCTCCGAGATCCTGTACGCAGTGACCTCGGCGGCCAACAACAACGGCAGCGCCTTCGCCGGCCTGTCGGCCAACACACCGTTCTACAACGCGCTGCTTGGCCTGGCCATGTGGTTCGGCCGCTTCGCCGTGATCGTGCCGGTGCTGGCGATCGCCGGTTCGCTGGCGTCGCGCCAGCGCCTCCCCGTCACCTCCGGCACGTTGCCCACGCACGGCCCGATGTTCATCGGCATGCTGGCCGCCGTCGTCGTGCTGGTCGGTGTGCTCAACTACGTCCCGGCCCTGGCCCTCGGCCCGGTGGTCGAACACCTCCAGCTGTTCGGAGAATAATATGGATCAATCGATACCCCAAGTCCAAACCCAAGCGCAGGCTCAAGGCCAGGGCGCGCGCCGCTCGCTGACCCTGTTCGATGCGAGCCTGCTCGGCCCGGCCATCGTCGACGCCTTCCGCAAGCTCGATCCGCGCACCCAGCTGCGCAGCCCGGTGATGTTCGTCGTCTACATCGGCAGCATCCTCACCACGCTGCTGTATGTGCAGGCCTTGATGGGCAACGCAGAAGCGCCGGCCGGATTCATCCTGGCCACCGCCGTCTGGCTGTGGTTCACGGTGCTGTTCGCGAACTTCGCCGAAGCGCTGGCCGAAGGACGCAGCAAGGCGCAAGCGGCCTCGCTGCGCAACCTGCGCCAGACCGTGATGGCCAAGAAGCTCGATGCGCCGGGCCACGGCGCGGCCTGGCACCACACCGCTTCGACCGACCTGCGCAAAGGGATGTTCTTCCTGGTCGAAGCGGGCGACGTGATTCCGGTCGACGGCGAAGTGATCGACGGCGTGGCCTCGGTCGACGAAAGCGCCATCACCGGCGAATCGGCGCCGGTGATCCGCGAGTCGGGCGGCGACTTCTGCGCCGTCACCGGCGGCACCCGTATCCTGTCGGACTGGCTGGTGGTGCGCGTCAGCGCCAATCCGGGCGAGACCTTCCTGGACCGCATGATCGGCATGGTCGAAGGCGCGGCGCGCAAGAAGACGCCGAACGAGATCGCGCTGACCATCCTGCTGGTGGCCCTGACCATCGTGTTCCTGGTGGTGACCGTGACCCTGCTGCCGTTCTCGCTGTTCGCGGTGCAGGCGGCCGGCAGCGGTTCGCCGGTGACCATCACCGCGCTGGTGGCGCTGCTGGTATGCCTGATCCCGACCACCATCGGCGGCCTGCTGTCGGCCATCGGCGTGGCCGGCATGAGCCGCATGATGGGCGCCAACGTGATCGCCACCTCGGGCCGCGCGGTGGAAGCGGCCGGCGACGTCGACGTGCTGTTGCTCGACAAGACCGGCACCATCACCTTCGGCAACCGCCAGGCGGCCGCCTTCCTGCCGGCGCCGGGCGTGCGCGAAGAAGAACTGGCCGACGTGGCGCAACTGGCGTCGCTGGCCGACGAAACGCCGGAAGGGCGCAGCATCGTGGTGCTGGCCAAGAAGCGCTTCAATATCCGCGAGCGCGCCATGGAGCCGCTGGGCGCCGTGTTCGTGCCGTTCACCGCGCAGACCCGCATGAGCGGCGTCGATCTCGGCGCGCGTCAATTGCGCAAGGGCGCTGCCAGCGCGATCCGCAAGCACGTGGAGTCGCTCGGCCAACCGTGGCCGCTGGACGTCGAACGCAGCGTCGACGACGCCTCGCGCCGCGGCAGCACGCCGCTGGTGGTGACCGACGGCGCGCGCGTGATGGGCGTGGTGGAGCTGAAGGACGTGGTCAAGGGGGGCATCCGCGAACGCTTCGCCGAGCTGCGCCGCATGGGCGTGAAGACGGTGATGGTCACCGGCGACAACAAGCTGACTGCGGCCGCGATTGCGGCGGAAGCCGGCGTCGACGACTTCATCGCCGAAGCCACGCCGGAGGACAAGCTGGCGCTGATCCGCACCTACCAGAACGAAGGCAAGCTGGTGGCGATGACCGGCGACGGCACCAACGACGCGCCGGCGCTGGCCCAGGCCGACGTCGCGGTGGCGATGAACTCGGGCACCCAGGCCGCGAAAGAGGCCGGCAACATGGTCGACCTGGATTCCAACCCGACCAAGCTGCTCGAGATCGTCGAGATCGGCAAGCAGATGCTGATGACGCGCGGCGCCCTGACCACGTTCTCGATCTCGAACGATATCGCCAAGTACTTCGCGATCGTGCCGGCGATGTTCGTGGCCACCTATCCGAGCCTGAAGGCGCTGGACGTCATGAACCTGACCAGCCCGGCGTCGGCGATCATGTCGGCAGTGATCTTCAACGCCCTGATCATCGTGTTCCTGATCCCGCTGGCGCTGCGCGGCGTGCGCTACCGTGCGATCGGCGCCGCCTCGCTGCTGCGCCGGAACATGTTCATTTATGGCCTGGGCGGCCTGCTGCTGCCGTTCGCCGGCATCAAGCTGATCGACATGCTGCTGGCCGCATTCAATCTCACGTAAGGAAACCGTCATGCAAGCGATTCTTCGTCCCGCGATCGTGCTGTTCGCGGTGCTCACCCTGATCTGCGGCGTGCTGTATCCGGCCGCCGTCACCGGCATCGCCCAGGCCGCGTTCCCGGCTGCGGCCAACGGCAGCCTGGTCGAGAAAGACGGCCAGGTCGTTGGTTCGTCCCTGATCGGCCAGCAGTTCACCGCACCCGGCTACTTCTGGGGCCGTCCATCGGCCACCGGCCCGATGCCGAACAACGGCGGCGGCTCGGGCGGCTCGAACCAGGGCCCGCTCAATCCGGCGCTGCAGGAAGCCGTCAAGGGCCGCATCGCCGCCCTGCGCGCAGCGGACCCGGACAACACCGCCCCGGTGCCGGTCGACCTGGTCAGCGCTTCGGGCAGCGGCCTCGATCCCGAGATCAGCCTGGCCGCCGCGCAGTATCAAGCTGCGCGCGTGGCCCGTGCGCGCGGCTTGAGCCAGGAACGCGTGAACGCCCTGGTCGAGCAGCACACCCAGCTGCGCGCACTGGGCCTGTTCGGCGAACCGCGCGTCAATGCATTGGCGCTGAACCTGGACCTCGACAAGGAGGCCAAGGTGGCTACGGTTGCCAAAACCGGGCATACTCGCTGAACCATGCCCCAAGAGGATTACCAACAGCGGCGACCCGACCCCGACGCATTGCTCGCACAGATGCGCGAGCAGGAGCGGCGCGCCGCGCGCGGCCGATTGCGCATCTACTTCGGTGCGTCGGCCGGCGTCGGCAAGACCTACGCCATGCTGGAAGAGGCGCACAAGCAGCAAGCGGAGGGCAGGGCGCCGCTGGTCGGCATCATCGAGACCCACGGCCGGGCCGAGACCGCCCAGTTGCTCGAGGGTCTTGATGTGCTGCCGCGGCGCCAGGTCGAGCACCGTGGGCGCCGGCTGGAGGAATTCGACCTCGACGCCGCGCTGGCGCGCGCGCCCGGCGTGATCCTGGTCGACGAGCTGGCGCATTCCAACGCGCCCGGCTCGCGCCATCCCAAGCGCTGGCAGGACGTCGAAGAACTGCTCGACGCCGGCATCGACGTGCTCACCACCGTCAACGTCCAGCATCTGGAAAGCCTGAACGACGTGGTGGGCGGGATCGCCGGCATCCGCGTTTCCGAAACCGTGCCCGACGGCGTGTTCGACGCCGCCGACGAAGTGGTGATGGTCGACCTGCCGGCCGATGCGCTGCTGGCGCGGCTGAAAGAGGGCAAGGTCTACCAGCCCTTGCAGGCCGAACGCGCCGCCGGCAACTTCTTCAGGAAGGGCAACCTGATCGCGCTGCGCGAACTGGCGCTGCGCCGCACCGCCGACCGCGTCGAAGGCGACGTGCGCGCCTGGCGCGAACAGCAATCGATCGACGCGATCTGGAAGACCGGCGCCAACCTGCTGGTGTGCGTCGGCCCCGGCCCCGACGCCGAACACGTGGTGAGGAGCGGGGCGCGCATCGCGTCGCAGCTGGGCACCGCCTGGCACGCGGTGTACGTCGAGACGCCGCGCCTGGGCCGCCTGCCCGAGCGCGAGCGCGCGCGCGTGACCGACACCCTCAAACTGGCGCAGGACCTGGGCGCCGCCACTGCCGTGCTGGCGGGCGACGACGTCGCCGCCGCCACCCTCGACTATGCGCGCGACCACAACCTGTCGCGCATCGCGCTCGGGCGCGCCCATACCGGCTTCGGCGCGGCCTGGCGCCGCCGCTTCGCGCCGCGCACCGGCCGCCAGCTGGCGCGCCGCGCGCCGGGCGTGGACCTGATCGAGATCGGCTTGCCGGCGCTGGTCGAGCGCGCGCCCGCAGCCGAGGTCCGCGCGGCCGGCGGCGGCGCGCCGCGCGCACCGCTGTCCGCGCATGCCTGGGCCGCCGGCGCCAGCCTGCTGGCGGCGGCCCTGGCCGCGCCGCTGCAGGGCCGCTTCGACCTGGTCAACATCGCCATGCTGTTCCTGCTGGTGGTGCTGCTGGTGGCAATGCGCCTCGGGCGCGCGCCCTCGGTCACCGCCACCTGCGTCGGCGTGGCCTGCTTCGATTTCATCTACGTGCCGCCGCGCTTCACGCTGGCGGTGTCCGACTTCCAGTACGTGGTCACCTTCGGCGTGATGCTGGCGGTGGGCCTGATCACCGGCCACCTGACCGCCGGCCTGCGCTTCCAGGCGCGCGTCGCGGCCGAGCGCGAGCGCCGCGTGCGCGCGCTGTACGAGTTCGCGCGCGAGCTGTCCGGCGTGCTGGCGGCGTCGCAGGTGTTCGAGTCGAGCCGCGCGGTGATCCAGAACGCCTTCGGCGCGCGCGCCACGCTGCTGGTGCCGGACGCGGGCGGAAAGCTCGGCATGCCGCCGCTGGACGACGGCAGCCCGGGCGGCGCGCTGCCGGCCAACGTCGACCACGGCGTCGCGCAGTGGGCTTACGACCACGCGCAGGCGGCCGGCCTGGGCACCGACACGCTGCCGGCCAGCCCCGCGTTCTATCTGCCGCTGGTGGCGCCGATGCGCACCCGCGGCGTGCTGGCGATCGAGCCGGAAGGCGGCAGCTGGGGCCTGTCGCCCGAGCAGCATCGCCAGCTCGACGCGCTGGCGGCGCTGGCCGCGATCGCGCTCGAACGGGTGCACTACGTCGAGGTGGCGCAGGCGGCGCTGGTGAACATGGAATCCGAACGCCTGCGCAATTCGCTGCTGGCGGCGTTGTCGCACGACCTGCGCACGCCGCTCACGGCGCTGGTCGGGCTGTCCGAATCGCTGCTGCGCGGCGCGCCGCTGCCGGCCGGGTCGCACGATCTGGCGCAGGCCCTGCACGACGAAGCGGTGCGCATGGGGCTTCTCGTCGCCAACCTGCTCGACATGGCGCGCATCGAGAGCGGGGAGGTGCGCTTCAACCTGGAGTGGCAGGCGCTGGAAGAAGTGGTCGGCTCGGCGCTGCGCGCCTGCGGCAATGCGCTGCGCCGCCACCGCATCGAGGTGCGCTTGCCGCCCGACCTGCCGCTGGTGCAGTTCGACGCCGTGCTGATCGAACGCGTGCTGTGCAACCTGGTCGAGAACGCGGCCAAATACACGCCGGATGGTTCGCGCATCGAGATCGCGGCGCGCCAGCGCGGCGACTGGGTCGACGTCACGGTCAGCGACGACGGGCCGGGCCTGCGCGCCGGCAGCGAAGAAGCGATCTTCGAGAAGTTTACGCGCGGCGAACGCGAATCGGCGCTGCCCGGCGTCGGCCTGGGGCTGGCGATCTGCCGCGCCATCGTCGAGGCGCACGGCGGCACGATCCGCGCAACCGCATCGACGTTGGGCGGCGCGGCCTTCGTGTTCTCGCTGCCGAGCGGGACGCCGCCGAGCGCACCGGAATTGGATACACTGGCCCTGACGCCAACGATGGAACGGAATCATGAGTGACACCCCCAGCGCCCTGCTGGTCGAAGACGAACCGCAGATCCGCCGCTTCGTGCGCGCCGCCCTGGAACAGGAGGGCTGGCAGGTGCACGAGTCAGGCAGTATCAACCGCGGCCTGATCGACGCCGGTACGCGCCGCCCCGATCTGATCGTGCTCGACCTCGGCCTGCCCGACGGCGACGGCATCGACTTCATCGAGGACGTGCGCAAGTGGTCGGCGGTGCCGATCATCGTGCTGTCGGCGCGCGTGGCGGAAGGGGAGAAGATCCGCGCGCTCGACGCCGGCGCCAACGACTATCTGACCAAGCCGTTCGGCACCGGAGAATTGCTGGCGCGCGTGCGCGCCACCTTGCGCCGCCAGCGCCAGCCGGCCGCGGGCGCCGATGGCGCGATCCGCTTTGGCGACGTGGCGGTGGACTTGCAGGACCGCTCGGTGACGCGCGCCGGCGAGCACGTGCACCTGACGCCGACCGAGTACCGGCTGCTGTCGGTGCTGGTCGGGAATGCGGGAAGGGTGATGACCAATCCGCAGCTATTGCGCGCGGTGTGGGGGCCGGGGCATGCCGAGAGCGGCCATTACCTGCGCATCTACATGGGCCATCTGCGCCACAAGCTGGAAGCCGATCCGGCCCAGCCGCGCCACTTCCTGACCGAGACCGGCGTCGGCTACCGGCTGTGGCTGGGGTAGGGCTGCGTCAGCCTGTCAATCCCTGCCCACCCACCGGCTCGGTCTCGAAGCGCTCGCCAAACCCCGCGATCAGCGGCCGGCCCTTGCCGATTGCCGCCTGCACCGACGCTAAGGCCAGCGACGCCTTGTGGCTGGCCTGGCTATCCCACGCTTCGGTGATCCACAGCGCATCCGCATCGGCCTTGTCCTTGGCGATCACATAGCTCAGGCACCCCGGCATCGCGGCCGTGCCTTCCAGCAGGATGGCGATGAGGGCGTCGCGTTGCCCCGGCTGGGCGCGCATCTTACCAATCAATCCGTACATGGCCGTTTCCTCCCAGGGTTGGATAAACAGTATATGCCGTTCAAGCCCCTAAGTATAGATACTTAGGCAACTACCTCGCCACCGTCCACGCACGCTGGGTTAAGATGACCGTTCCACCCATCCGAGAGACCTTCCGAGAATTCGATGCGACTTCAACCTCTTGCCTTCGCTGCTGCCGTACTGACCTTGTCCGGCGTGGCCCACGCCCAGCAACCCGGCGCCGTTTCCGAAACCGCCTTGCGCGCCCATCTTGCCTTCCTGGCCGACGACCTGCTGGAAGGCCGCGGCACCGGCCAGCGCGGCGGCGACCTGACGGTGCGCTACCTCGAAACCCAGGCCGCACTGATCGGCCTGCAGCAGATCCCGGGCGGCGGCTACCGCCAGAAGGTCGACATCGAGGGCAGCAAGATGATCGACGGCGGCATGACGTTCACCGCCGGCGGCAAGACCATCAAGCCGGTCGTCGGCAAGGACATCGTGTTCGGCACCAAGAGCGGCAAGGAGGCGATCGCCTTCGACGCGCCGCTGGTGTTCGTCGGCTACGGCGTGACCGCGCCGGAAGAAGGCTGGGACGACTACAAGGGCCTGGACGCCAAGGGCAAGATCCTGGTGATGATGGTCGACGATCCGCAGCCGACCGCGGAAGAACCGAACCGCTTCGCCGGCAAGGCCTATACCTGGTACGGGCGCTGGGTCTACAAGTACGAAGAGGCGGCGCGCCGCGGCGCGGCGGGCGTGATGCTGATCCACACCACGCGCTCGGCCTCGTATCCGTTCAGCGTGCCGGCCAACGGCTTCTCGCACGAGCGCTTCGGCCTGAAGGGACCGGGCAATCCGGTCGAAGGCTGGTTCACCGAAGACACCGCGCGTCAGCTGTTCGCGGCCGGTGGGCAGGACCTGGACAAGCTGCGCGCCGCGGCCGAGCGCAAGGACTTCCGCCCGGTCGACCTGAAGGTCGCCACGCACGTCGAACTGCGCTCCAAGATTCGTCCGGTCGAGCAGTTCAACGTGGTCGGCATCGTGCCGGGGAGCGACCCCAAGCTGAAGTCGCAGGCGGTGGTGTATTCCTCGCACTGGGACCATATGGGCATGGACGAGGACGACGGCGGCGATCCGAAGCGCGACCGCATCTACAACGGCGCCATCGACAACGCCTCCGGCACCGCCGCGCTGCTGGCGATGGCGGCCGAAGCGGTCAGGAAGCCGGCGCGCCGCACCCAGATCTTCCTGTGGCCGGCGGCCGAGGAGCAGGGCCTGCTGGGCGCCGCGGCCTACGTCAAGAATCCGGTGGTGCCGCTGGCGCAGACCGCGGCCGACCTGAATCTGGACAGCCTGAACTTCGTCGGCCGCACCAGGGACATCGGCGTGGCCGGCTCCGAGCGCAGCAGCCTGTACGAAACCGCTGCCGGCGTCGCGAAAAGCATGGACCTGAAGATCGCGCCGGCCACGCCCGACCTGTCGGGCGCCTACTTCCGCGCCGACCACTTCGCGTTCGCCAAGGCCGGCGTGCCGGCGTTTAACGTCGGCTCGGCGGTGTTCTCGGGCGACGGCCACTTCGAGTTCGAGCATCACCAGCACGATGCCAGCGCCAGCATGAAGGGCTTCAAGAACCACTACCACCAGGTGAGCGACGAGTACCGTCCGGAGTGGGACCTGTCGGGGATGGTGCAGCAGGCGCAGTTCACGCTGAACCTGGGCTACGCGGTGGCGAATGCGCCGGCAATGCCGACCTGGAAGAAGGGCGATCCGTTCGGCAGCGTCAAGCGCTGAGCAGCGAACTACCGAAGGCGGGTTGCGCGACCGACCCGCCTTCAGCCGCCCAGGATCCGCTCCAGCGCCGCCATGTCCACCGGCTTGACCAGGTGATGATCGAACCCGGCATCCTGGCTCGCATCGCGATCCTGGGCCTGCCCGTACCCGGTCACCGCGACCAGTAAGGCGTTGGCCGTCTGCGGCAGCGCGCGCAGGCGGCGCGCCAGTTCGTGCCCGTCCATGCCCGGCAGGCCGATGTCGAGCAGGCACACCTCGGGCGCGAAGCGCGGCGCCCGTTCGAGCGCGGCGAACGGGTCGTGCTCGACCACCACTTCGTGGCCGGCGCCGCCGATGTACATCGCCATCACCTGGGCCGCGTCGATGTTGTCGTCCACCACCATCACCTTGCGCGCATGCGCCGGCAGCGGCGCCGCCACGGCCGCCTCGGCGCCATCCGCCCCGCTCTCGTTGCGGCGCGCGCTGCGCGGCAGGGTCACGGTGAAGGTGCTGCCCTGGCCCGGGCCGGGGCTGTCCACGGCCACGCTGCCGCCGTGCAGCAGCACCAGGCTGCGCACCAGCGCCAGGCCGATCCCGAGGCCGCCCTGGGCGCGGTCCGGCGTGCGCTCGCCCTGCACGAACATCTCGAAGGCGCGTTCCAGCTCGTCCGGCAGCATGCCGATGCCGTTGTCGGCCACCACGATGCGCACCAGGCCGTCGTCGGCTTCGAGCGCGACCTGGATGTTGCCGCCGCCCGGGGTGAACTTGACCGCGTTGTGCAGCAGGTTGCCGACCACCTGCACCAGGCGCTTGCGGTCGCCCATCACATAGATCGGTCCCTGCGCAGCAGGCATGGCGGTGTCGATGCGGTGTCCCTTCTGGCGTGCCGGCTCCTGCGCCTGCTCGAGCGCCTCGGCCACCACTTCGCCGATGTCGATGCGCGCTTTAGAGAGCGCCACCAGCCCGCGCGTCACGCGCGAGACGTCCAGCAGGTCATCCACCAGCCCCGACATGTGGCGCGCCTGGCGCGCGATGATGGCGCTGATCTGGCGCGTGCGCGCGCGGTCCAGCCCATCCTGTCCCAGCAGCTGGGCGCCGGAAGCGATCGGCGCCAGCGGGTTGCGCAGCTCGTGCGCCAGCATGGCCAGGAATTCGTTCTTGCGCTGGTCGGCCTGGCGCAGCGCTTCTTCGGCGTTGACGCGGTCGGTCACGTCCTGCAGCGTGCCGCGCAGCGCCGTCACGCGGCCGTCGGCGTCCTGCACCGCCTCGCAATGCAGGTCGATCCAGATGCGCTGGCCTTCGGCGCGCAGCACCTGCACCTGCAGCCGTCCGCTGCCGCCGTTGCGTTCCAGTTCGCGGATCAGGCGGTTGGCGCGTTCCCACGATTCCTCGCTCAAGAGCGTGCCGCGCTGCTCGCTGAACGGCGGCGGCACGCGGCCGTAGATGTGCGGCACCGATTCCGACGCGGTGATCGCGCCGCTGGCCAGGTCCAGGTACCAGGTGCCGAAGTGCGCCAGGCGGTGGGCGTCGCGCAGCTCGGTCTCCTTGGCCGCCAGCGCCTGCGCGCGTTCGCCCAGCAACTGTGAAGCGGCGCCCATCGCGGCGGCGACGTCGTCGATCTCCTTGATGTGCACCGGCTTGAACGGCGGCGCGGCCTCGCCGCGGCCCAGCGCCACGGCCGGCGCCATCAGCGCATGCACCGAGCGCGCCAGGCGTCCGCCGATCTGCCAGGCCAGCCACAGGCCGACCGCGAACAGCAGCGTCACGCCGATCAGGAGCACCGTCAGCTGCTCGAGCAGGGCCTGGTTCAGGATCGCGTTCGGCACCCCGATCGCCACGCCCCAGCCGCCCAGGCGCGAGCGCGAATAAAAGGTGCGTTGCGCGGTCCCTTCCTGGCTGATCGATTCGACGATGCCCTCGGGCGCGCGTAGCGTCGCGTAGTACAGCGGGTCGGTGACGCGCCGTCCGATGAAGCGGTCGGGACTGATGTTGCGCGCGAAGATCACGCCGGCGCCGTCGAAGATCGAGGCGCGCGCGCCGTTCGGCACCGAGCGCGGGGTCAGCATGTCGCTGAAGTAGTCGGGCCGCACGCCGACGCTGAGCACGTAGGCTACCTGGCCCTTGACCAGCACCGGCACGTCGACGCTGACGGTGGGACGGCGGCGGCCGGCGCTTTCGAACATGTTGGAGACCGCCGGCGCGGCGCTGGCGAAGACTTTTTCCAGCTGCTCGGACGGCTCGGTCGGGAGCACGGTGCCGTAGGGGACGGCGGTGTTGAGCAGCTGCTTGCCGGCGCGGTCGCGCAGCACCAGGTTCATGTCGCCGCCGGCCAGCGACAGTGCCTCGCGCGCCTGGCGGTGCATGCGCGAGAAGTCGCCCGCTTCCATGGCGTCGAAGGTGGACAGGGTCTGGCCGATCGCCTGCACCTGCAGCAGCTTGCTCTCGACCGTCTGCACCAGCGCGTGCACGGTCTGCATGGTGTTGCGCTCGTACTGGGCGCGGCTCTTCTGGTATTGATAGGCAAGCATCAGCGATGCGCCGATCACCCCCGGCAACAGGGTCGCCATTACCAGGCGCAACAGATAAGTGCGCAGCGGCCTGCGGTGCAGAGTCGAAGAAGAGCCAGTCACATTGCTATCCAGAAACTAGGTATTTCCAGATTGTACGTGTATTCAGGTAAGCACACACTCATGGTGAGCGCGTCGCGTGCAGCCGACACGGTTGTCAGGACCGGCCGCGGCGGGCATGCTCACGGCGCCGTGCCCGGGCGTGCGCGCGTGAACAAGGTCTTGTAATAGATCGCGGTGCCGCGCCACACGCCGTTGGGGGTGCAGGCGTATTCCGGCAGCTCGCCGACCCGGGTGTAGCCGCTCTTGCGGTACAGCTGCTCGGCGCCCGAGCCGACTTCGGTATCGAGGAACAGCAGGCCGCGGCGCAGCGCCAGCGCCTCGATCTCGAGCGCCTGCAGCAGGGCGGTGGCCACGCCGCGGCGGCGCGCGGTGCAGTGCACCAGCAGCTTTTGCACTTCGGC
The DNA here is from genome assembly GCF_030411955.1 of Massilia sp. YIM B02443. Classification (GTDB taxonomy): domain Bacteria; phylum Pseudomonadota; class Gammaproteobacteria; order Burkholderiales; family Burkholderiaceae_D; genus Telluria. The sequence continues at coordinate 42,982 of NZ_JASNRA010000002.1, read as the reverse complement.
GCGGTTGCTGCCGTTCGGCTTCTGGCACAGGTCGAGCTGGGCGCAGCCGACCAGGGCGCGTTCGCGCTCGGCCGCCAGCAGCACGCGCCGCCCGGCGTCGACTTCGAGCGCCACCGAATCCCAGTAGGCGTCCAGTCCGTCCTGGTCCAGGCCGTTGAGGAAGCCCAGCGAATGGCCGTCGGCGACGGCGTCCAGCAGCAGCGTGCCAAGCTGGGGCCGGACTTCGGCGATGGCGCGGGCGTCGAGGCGGCGGATGATCATGGGGGCTCCTGGTTGAACGAGGGTGGATCGGCGCGCCGCGTCAGGCGTAACGGGCGCGATACCTGTAACCAAGTGTCAAGCACGATGTGTGCCAGCAATGGTAAGCGTTTGCTCCTGCGCTGTCGCGTACTGTCGCATTTCTGTCATTACAGTGTTGCGCGGCTGCCATATTTACCGTTTTAACGCGGATAATTACCGGTTCTTGACACTCATCCATCGAAAGTCAGCAAAAAAATCAGTAATGTGCTTGCTATGCGGCAATGACCCGTGATTGTCACGGGATCGCAGACCGCGCTCCAAGGGAACCATATGGAAACGCCAGCAAGCCAGGACAGCGAAGTGCTGTCCTTCCGCCTTGGCCGGGAAGAATACGCGATCAGCATCCTGAAGGTGCAGGAAATCCGCGGCTACGAGCAGCCGACCCGGATGGCCACCGCCCCCGACTACCTGAAGGGCGTGATCAACCTGCGCGGCCACATCGTGCCGATCGTCGACATGCGCATCAAGTTCGGCCTGGGCGAGCCGGTGTACGACGCGTTTACCGTGGTGATCATCCTGAACATCGCCAATCACGTGATCGGGATGGTGGTCGACAGCGTGTCCGACGTGGTCACCCTGAGCCAGGACCAGATCCGCCCGGCGCCGGAGATGGCCGCCACGCTGGACGGCAACTGCCTGCGCGGCCTGGGCACGGTCGGCGAGCGCATGCTGATCCTGCTCGACATCGACCGCCTGATGCAATCCGACCAACTGGGCCTGGTGACGGCGCTGCCGCAAGCGGCCTGACCCGGCACGAGCCCGCCCCACCGCTTCCACGACAGAGGAACTTCGAATGAAACTGGCAAACCTGAACATCGGCAAGCGCCTGGCGCTCGGCTATGGCGTGATCTGCGCCATGCTGGTGCTGATGATCATCCTGAGCAATGCGATGCTGGGCCGCATCAACGCCGGCACCGACGAGATCGTCAACCAGCGCATGCCGCGCATCGACATGGCGGTGCGCGTGCAGGACCAAACCAACAGCATCGCCATCGCCTTGCGTAACGTGATGCTCAGCCGCGACGCGGCCGACCGCGCGCGCCAGGTCGAGGACATCATGGCGTCGCGCCGCACGATGGACGAGCTGCTGGCGCAGATGAGGGACGCGATCCAGAGCGAGCAGGGACGCGCGCTGCTGGCGCAGATGGAACAGGAAACCGCCACCTATCAACGTGGGCAGGACGACGTCATCCGCCTGGTCCAGGCCGGCGAGATGGACGCGGCGCACGCGCTGATGGGCGGCGACATGCGTCCGCTGCTGCTGCGCCTGAAGGCCGCCACCGGCGAACAGGCCGCGCTGCAGAAAGAGCTCGCGGCCAGGGCGGCGCAGGAAGCCGGCGCCACCTACCGCAGCACCTCGCTGCTGATGTGGGGACTGGGCGCGGCGGCGCTGGCGCTGGCCGGCCTGGTGGCGTGGCTGATCACCCGTTCGATCACCCGCCCGCTGAACCAGGCGCTGGAGGTGGCCAACACCGTCGCCGCCGGCGACCTGACCAGCCGCATCGAGGTCACCATGCACGACGAAACCGGCCAGCTGCTGGCCGCGCTGAAGACCATGAACGCCAGCCTGGCCAATACGGTCGGCACGGTGCGGGTCGGCACCGACACCATCGCGGTAGCGGCCTCGCAGGTGGCGGTCGGCGCCCAGGACCTGTCCTCGCGCACCGAGCAGCAGGCCAGCGCGCTGGAAGAAGCGGCGTCGTCGATGGAAGAACTGACCTCGACCGTGCGCCAGAACGCGGACAACGCGCGCCAGGCCAATGTGCTGGCCGAAGCCGCCTCGAACGTGGCCGCGCGCGGCGGCGACGTGGTCAGGCAGGTGGTGGGCACGATGAACGACATCAATGCCGCCAGCGCCCGCATCAACGACATCATCGGCGTGATCGACGGCATCGCGTTCCAGACCAATATTCTGGCGCTCAATGCTGCGGTGGAAGCGGCCCGTGCCGGCGAACAGGGCCGCGGCTTTGCCGTGGTGGCGAGCGAAGTGCGCAATCTGGCGCAGCGCTCGGCGGCGGCGGCCAAGGAGATCAAGGGCCTGATCGGCGACTCGACCGGCGCTGTCGAGCAGGGCAGCAAGCTGGTGGCAGAAGCGGGGTCGACGATGGAAGAGATCGTCGACAGCGTGCGCCGCGTGACCGATATCATGGCCGAGATCAGCGCTGCCAGCTCGGAGCAGAGCGCCGGCATCGAGCAGATCAATCAAGCGGTGACGCAGATGGACCAGGGCACGCAGCAGAACGCGGCGCTGGTGGAAGAAGCGGCGGCGGCGGCGACGGCGATGCGCGAGCAGTCGACCCTGCTGGCGCAGGCGGTGGCGGTGTTCCGCATCGACGGTGCGCAGGCGATGGCGGCGTCGAAGGCGTCGGTGGCAGCGGCGCCGTCGAAGAGCGCTGCGCCGGCGCCACGCGTGCAAGCGGCGGCTGCTGCGCGTCCGGTGCTGGCTGCGACCAGGCCGACGGCCAAGGCAGCGCCGAAGGCAGCTACCAAGGCCGCTGCGGCGCGCGTCGCGCCGCAAGCGGACGCAGGAGAGTGGGAAGAGTTCTGACGCTCTGATCCCTGCGTGTTCGACAAGACGGCAAGCTGCGGCTTGCCGTTTTTTTATCGCGTGTTGCTGTATTCATGCGATCAAACTGTGCAATTCGTCCAGGACTTGCACCGAAGATGATCGTTTTCGCGCCAAATTGCACACATTGTATCGTGCGCACATCGGCCAGCCAGTATGATTATTTCCTTTCAGAAATATAGTTTCACAAAGGGCAAGAAAATCATGAACACCGCAATTCCCCTCGACGACAGCGAAGTGCTGTCGTTCAAGCTCGGCAAGGAAGAGTACGGCATCAGCATCCTCAAGGTACAGGAAATCCGCGGCTACGAACAGCCGACCCGCCTGGCCAACGCGCCGGAGCACCTGAAAGGCGTGATCAACCTGCGCGGCAGCATCGTGCCGATCGTCGACATGCGCATCCGGTTCGGCATGTCCGAGCCGAAATACGACAGCTTCACCGTGGTCATCATCCTCAACATCGCGCACCACGTGATCGGGATGGTGGTCGACAGCGTGTCCGACGTGGTCACCCTCACCAGCGACCAGATCCGCCCGGCGCCCGAGATGGGCAGTGCGGTCGACGCCAGCCACCTGCGCGGCCTGGGCACGATCGGCGAACGCATGCTGATCCTGCTCGACATCGAGCGCCTGATGCAATCCGACGAGCTGGGCCTGGTGACGGCGCTGCCGCACGCCGCCTGAACCACGAACGAGGAGAACCCATGAATATCGCAAACCTGAAGATCGGCAAGCGCCTGGCGCTGGGCTTCGGCCTGGTCGGCCTGATGTTCGCGCTGCTGATCGCGCTGGCCAACGGCATGATCGCGCGCGTCAGCGCCGGCACCGACGAAATCGTCGACAACCGCATGCCGGCCATCGAGCTGACCAACCGCATCGACGCCGACACCAGCATCATCGCCATCGCCCTGCGCAACATGATGCTCAACGACGACGCCGCCGACCGTGCGCGCCAGACCGCCTCGATCGACACGGCGCACGCCGGGATGACGGCCAGCCTGAAGGAACTCGCGCCGGTGCTGCGCCAGCACCCGCAGGCGGTCGAGCAGCTGCGCGCGATGGAGGCCGCGGCCGCGGCCTATCTGTCCAGCCAGGTCGAGCTGCAAGCCCTGATCAACGGCGACCAGCCGCAGCAGGCGCGCACCTTCCTGACCGACACCTTGCGCCCGCGCTTGGCCACGCTCAAGGCCGCCACCGCCGGCCAGATCAAGCTGCAGAAGGAACTCAGCGAAGCCGCATCCGACGACGCCGGCGCCACCTACCGCAGCGCGCTGTGGGTGATGGGCGGCATCGGCGCCGCCGCGCTGCTGCTGGGCGGCGCCATCGCCTGGTGGATCGGCCGTTCGATCACGCGTCCGGTGGCGCGCGCACTGGAAGTGGCCAACACGGTCGCGGCCGGCGACCTGACCAGCCGCATCGAGGTTACCAGCCGCGACGAGCTGGGCGAGCTGCTGCAGGCGCTCAAGCGCATGAACGACAGCCTGGCCGCGACCGTGGGCACGGTGCGCGTTGGCACCGACACCATCGCCGTGGCCGCGGCCCAGGTGGCGGCGGGCAGCCAGGACCTGTCTTCGCGCACCGAGCAGCAGGCCGGCTCGCTGGAAGAAACCGCGTCATCGATGGAAGAACTGACCTCGACCGTCAAGCAGAACGCCGACAATGCGCGCCAGGCGAACATGCTGGCCGAAACCGCCTCGACCGTGGCGGCGCGCGGCGGCGACGTGATCCAGCAAGTGGTGGGCACGATGACCGAGATCGACGCCTCGTCGAGCCGGATCAGCGACATTATCGGCGTCATCGACGGCATCGCCTTCCAGACCAATATCCTGGCGCTGAACGCGGCGGTCGAAGCGGCCCGCGCCGGCGAGCAGGGCAGGGGCTTTGCGGTGGTGGCGAGCGAAGTGCGCAACCTGGCGCAGCGCTCGGCGGCGGCGGCCAAGGAAATCAAGGGCCTGATCGCGGATTCGACCGACAAGGTCGCGGCCGGCAGCAAGCTGGTGGCCGAGGCGGGCACGACGATGCAAGAGATCGTCGAGAGCGTGCGCCGCGTGACCGATATCATGGGCGAGATCAGCGCGGCCAGCCGCGAGCAGACCGCCGGCATCGAGCAGATCAACCGGGCGGTGACGCAGATGGACCAGGGCACGCAGCAGAACGCGGCGCTGGTGGAAGAGGCAGCCGCCGCGTCGGCTTCGATGCAGGAGCAGGCCGCCAAGCTGGCGGCGGCGGTGGCCGTGTTCCGTATCGGCGCCACGCCGGCGCAGCAGCAGCAGCCGGTGCGCGCCGCGCAGAAAGTGCAGCAGCCGAAGCTGGCGCAGCCACTGACGGCGGCCAGGCCGGCGCCACGTCCGGCCCCGGCCAAGGCCCCGGCCAGGGACGTGGCCGGCAAGCAGGCGGTGGTCGCCGGCGAATGGGAAGAGTTCTGACCGGAATCCGGTCGATGTGACATGCGCGCCTTGAGAACCGGGTTTTAGCAGTTAGCTTGGAACTCATTCAAACTTGCGTAGTCTTATCATACGGCGGTGAGTTCCACCGTGTCAGCCTGTGGAGAAGACGGCTCTGGCCCTGCAAAATTGCAGGGTGAAACCAGCTTCGACGAAGCAGGAATTCAACGGTAAAGCTAGCTGTAAATAGTTTTACGTAAGTTTGAAGGAACGGCGCGCAAACAAAAACGGCAAGCCGCGAGGCTTGCCGTTTTTATTTGTCCTTCGACGCCATCCGGGCCGGCTGTCAGGCAGCCGGCCGGAGAGCGTCTCGAACCTCGTCGATCAGAACGAGTGACGGATACCCAGGTTGTACACCTGCGGATCGGCGCCGAAGGCGGTCGCCGGCAGCGCGATGGTGTTCGCTGGCGAGGTCAGCGAGAAGGTGCCCAGGTCGTTGTTGCGCAGCTTGGCGTACGAAGCGTAGACGTTGGTGCGCTTCGACAGGGTGTAGCTGTAAGCCAGGGTCACGCCGCGGCCTTTGGCGCCGGTTTCCAGTTCTTGCTGGTTGTAGTTCAGGAAGAACTTGTTGACGCCCACTTCGTACGACACGCCGGCGTTGGCTTGTTCGTACTTGTTGTTGCCGCCTTCAGGATTGGCAGCCAGGTAGCCGGCGCGCACTTCGAACGGACCGAACTTGTAGCCGGCGCCAACGCCGTATTCCTTGTCGTCGCCGCTCGCCAGGCGTTCGATCTGGTGGTAACCAGCGCCCAGGTAGAAGCCTGCGTTTGCGTATTCCAGCGAGACGCCGGCCAGGTCGCCGGTCGGGCCGTCCTGGATGTTGCTTTCGCCGGTCGAGTATGCTGCGCCGACGGTGAAGCCGCTCACTGCATTGCTCTTGTAGTTGACCGAGTTCGACAGGCGACGGGTCAGGCGTGGCTGAGCGCCGGTCGGGGTGTTGAACACCACCAGGCTCGAACCGTAGAAGCCGTGGCCCAGGATGTCCGAAGCGGCGGCGACAGCAGCGATCGGGCTGTATTCACGGCCGACGGTCAGGGTACCGAAGTCGCCTTGCAGGCCGACGACGGCGCGACGCTGCCACAGGTTCGAATCGGTGCCGCCGGTGTCGGCAGCGATCGATGCTTCGATGTTGAACAGAGCTTTCAGGCCATTGCCCAGGTCTTCGGTACCGCGGAAGCCGATGCGGCTTGCCGACTGGGTGCCCGACTGGACGACGGTGCGGCTTTCGGTGCCCGGAGCGTCGTTGTTTTCGACGCCGATCGAGGCGTCCAGGGTACCGTAGACGGTGACGCTGGATTGCGCGTGAGCGAACAGTGGCAGGGCCGAAACCAGGGCGACGGCGAGCAGTTTTTGTTTCATGGATGTCTCTCCAATGATTGATTTGTTGAAAGTGCCTATTCATGATGACATGCCAGAGAGACATTTGTCATCGAGGCAAACCATGTGGACAGTACGTAAAAACCGCATTTGCGCGCCTCCTATAGCCCGCCAAAATGCCGTTTTTCCCTACCAAAACCGACAGTTAGGTGACTTTTGCCCGGCCCGACGCAGCGCCACAGTCGAATGAAAAATTTTGCCGCAAATCAACAGATTCCGTTGCGGTAACGCCACATTTTAGGTTTTGATATGTGCTGCGATGCGCAAAAAGAGTGCATACGTGGTTTTCTGTTGCAATGTTCCAAGCGCGCGATGACGCCTTCAAACATGAGCAAAAGCAACATGTTATGACGCGTAACATCAGGCGGCTCATGAGGGTTGAGCAGATGCTTATGCGCTTTTGCACCGCAATAGTGCAAGCGGCCTGTCGCGATATTTTCTTGACAATGCCAGAAAGTTATCGTTGGGTAAGGTGCCATGCTCTGCGCGGTCGCTTTTGCGCCCATGCTAGGATCCGGTTTCCCGGCCGTGCGCTATTCGGACAGGCGGCCGCAACCTTTCGAGGACCACGACGACGTGCAGACCGGAATCACGCAAGCCCCGTTCGGACAACTGCCTGACGGCACTCCCATCACCTGTTTCACGCTCACCAATGCCCATGGCATGGTGGCCAGGATCATCGACTTCGGCGGCATCGTCACCGAGCTGCACGCACCCGACCGCGACGGCCGCCTGGCCGACGTGGTGCTCGGCTTCGACGAGCTGGAACCCTACCGCGGCGACAGCCCGTACTTCGGCGCCCTGATCGGGCGCTACGGCAACCGCATCCGCGAAGGGCGCTTCACCCTCGATGGCGAAACGATCCAGCTGCCGGTGAACAATGGCCGCAACCACTTGCACGGCGGGCCGGACGGCTTCGACCGGGTCAAGTGGCAGGCCGAGGTCGACGGCGCCAGCCTGCGCCTGCGCTACCGCAGCGCCGATGGCGAGATGGGCTATCCGGGCAACCTGGACGCCACCGTGGTGTACACGCTGAACGACGACAACGAGCTGGTGGTGCGCTTCCACGCCGTGACCGACCGCGCCACCCCGGTGAACCTGACCCAGCACAGCTACTTCAACCTGGCCGGCGGCGGCGACGCAGACGGGGATATACTTGGCCACCTGCTGCAGATCGACGCCGACGCCTTCGTCGCCATCGACGACGGGTCGATCCCGACCGGCGAACTGGCGCCGGTGGCCGGCACGGCCTTCGATTTCCGGTCGCCGCAAGCGATCGGTGCGCGCATCAATGAGGACAGCGAGCAATTGCGCAACGGCGGCGGCTACGACCACTGCTTCGCGCTCAACAAGCCGCATGGCAAGACCCTGACCCGTGCAGCGCGCGTGGTCGAGCCGCAATCGGGCCGGGTGCTGGAACTGTGGACCGAAGAACCGGGCGTACAGTTCTATAGCGGTAACTTCCTCGACGGCACATTGGAAGGCAAGGGCCGCAGCTATGCCCACCGCAGCGGCTTCTGCCTGGAGCCGCAGCACTTCCCCGATTCGCCCAACCGGCTGCAATTCCCGAACGTGATCCTGCGCCCGGGCGAGGAATATCGGACCGAGTCGCGCTTCCGTTTCCTGGTCGAAGCGTCGAGCGCGACGTAAGCCGGGCGGTGCAAGCCTTCCTCGACACCCGGCACGCGCTGGGCGAATGCGTGCTGTGGTGTGAGCGCAGCCGGCGCCTGCTGTGGACCGACATCCCGGCGTCGACCCTGTGGTCGTACGAGCCGGCCAGCGGCCGCGCGCGCAGCTGGGCCATGCCCGAGCGCCTGTGCTCGTTCGCCCTGACCGGCAGCGACGACCGCCTGCTGCTGGGGCTGGCGTCCGGGCTGGCGCTGTTCCGCTTCTCGACCGGCAAAGTGACGCGCATCTGCGACGTCGAGCCCGGCCTGCCGACGCGCATCAACGATGGCCGCTGCGACCGCCAGGGGCGCTTCGTGTTCGGCATGCTCACCGAGGGCGACGATCCGCAGGCGGCGGCCGGCGGCTTTTATCGCCTGCACTTGGACCTGACCCTCGAATGCCTGCCGCTGCCGCCGGCGCGCATCGCCAACGGCATCTGTTTCAGCCCGGACGGGCGGCGCATGTACTTCGCCGATTCGACCGACGGCGCGATCCGCTGGTGCCACTACAACCCCTGCAGCGCCGAGGTAGGGGCAGTGCACACCCTGGTCGCGGCCGGGGCGGCGCCCGGCGCGCCGGACGGCGCCACGGTCGATGCCGAAGGCTGCCTGTGGTCGGCGCGCTGGGGAGCGGGGCGGGTGCTGCGCTTCGCCCCGGACGGGCGCCTGCTGCAGACCTTGCTGACCGACGCCCCGCAGCCGACCTGTCCGGCCTTCGGCGGACCGGACCTGGCGACCTTGTACGTGAGCACCGCGCACGCCGGCATGAGCGACGCGCAGCGCGCCGCCGCACCGCTGTCCGGCGCCGTGCTGCGCCAGGCGCTGGAGGTGCGCGGCCTGCCCGAGGCGCGCTTCTTGCACGCCTGAAACGGAAGTTCTCATGACGCCAAAACAACAATTTTCCCCTTAATAGCGAACCCGAGCGTATCGGGCGCGGCGCAATCGGTTTGCTGGTTATAATCGCCGGTAATAAGAAAAGTTGGCGGCGGTGCAATACGAACGCGCGGGGAAACGTTCCAGTGTAATAAGCCCGGCCAGCCTTGCGAGAACCAAACCGGGTATCCTGATGAGCAATCTGAGCAGCTTCCTACCGATGGCTGCCGGCGGTCCGACATTGCCGGACCACCCGCACGGCGACGAGCTTTCCTCCTTCGCGCCGCTCCATCCTGCAGTCGCATCCACACCTGTCCTTGCGCTGGGCGAACCGTCGACCTGGCCCGAAGGCGTGCGCGCCATCGCCGACCTGATCCAGGCCTCGCGCTTCCCGATGTTCCTGGCCGTCGGCCGCGACCTGCGCCTGTTCTATAACGACGCGTATTCCGACCTGCTGGGCGACAAGCACCCGGCCGCGCGCGGCGCGCCGTACGCCGCCGTGCGGCCCGAACTGTGGGAGCGCATGCGCCCCTATTTCGAGCACGTGCTGGCCGGCGAGGCGACCCAGTTGCAGCATGCGCTGATGGAGTTCGAGCGCAACGGCAAGCGTGAGCGGCGCTATTTCTGCGTCTCGCTGTCGCCGGTGCGCCATGACGGCCAGGTGGCCGGCGTGTACTGCGTGCTGACCGACACCACGTCCGACGTGCTGTCCGAGCACCGCCACGCCTTCCACCAGAAACTGGGCGAGACGCTCGACGGCCTGGACGACGCGGTGCATATCATGAAAGCCACCAGCGCCATGACCGGCAAGACGCTCGGCGTCGGCCGCGTCGGCTACGGCGAGATCGACGCCGCGGGCCGCACCGTCAGCATCGACCGCGACTGGACCGACGGCGCCATGGCCAGCCTGGCCGGCCTGTCGCATGCGCTCGACGGCTTCGGCCCGGCGATCGTCGACAAATTGCGCCAGGGCCGCAGCGTGCGCCTGGACGACGTGATGGCCGACGAGCACGCGGCGCCGTACGCGGCCGGCTACGCCGCGATCGGCGCGCGCGCCGCGGTGATCGTGCCGATCATCGAGGAAGGACGGCTTGGCGCCGTGTTCTACCTGCACGAACCGGCGGCGCGCCACTGGACCGACCAGGAAGTGGCGATGGCCGAGGACGTGGCGCGCCACACGCGCGAAGTGGTGCGCCGCTCGCGCGTGGAACAACACCTGCGCGACGAAAGCCGGATCCTGGAAGCGGTGCACCGCACCGGCCAGCTGCTGGCCTCGACGCTCGACCTGGACACGCTGTCGCAGGCGATCACCGACGCTGGCACCGAACTCAGTGGAGCGCGCTACGGCGCCTTCTTCTACAACGCCGGCCAGGATGGCGAACCGATGCGCCTGCACGCGCTGTCGGGCGCCGCGCGCGAGGCGTTCGAGCGCATCGGCCCGCCGCCGCCGGCCGCCGTGTTCCAGCAGGTGATGCGCGGCGAAGCGCCGATCCGGAGCGACGACATCGGCGCCGACCCGCGCTACGCCAGCCTGGTGGCGCACGGCATGCAGCCGGGCCACCTGAAGGTGCGCAGCTTCCTCGCGGTGCCGGTGGTGTCGCACAGCGGCAAGGTGCTGGGCGGACTGTTCTTCGGCCACCCGGACGCCGGCGTGTTCACCGGGCGCGCCGAGCGCATCGTGGCCGGCATCGCGGCCCAGGCCGCGGTGGCGATGGACAACGCGCAACTCTACGAAGTGGCGCAGAACTCGGCGCGCGAGCGCGACGCGCTGCTGCAGAGCGAACGCCTGGCGCGGGTGCAGGCCGAGCGCCTGAGCCACACCAAGGACGAATTCCTGGCCATGCTGGCGCACGAGCTGCGCAACCCGCTGGCGCCGATCAGCAGCTCGGCCAGCCTGCTGGGCCTGCAGTTCGCGGGCGAGCCGCGCATCGCCCAGACCACCACCATCATCAGCCGCCAGGTCAAGCACATGAGCCGCCTGATCGACGACCTGCTGGACGTCTCGCGCGTCACCCGCGGCCTGGTGAAACTGAAACTGGCGACGGTCGACTTCCGCGACGTGGTCAGCGGCGCGCTCGACCAGACCCGGCCGCTGGTGCTGGAAAAATCGCACCACGTCACCGTGCAGCTGCCGGACGCGCCGGTGCTGGTGCGCGGTGACCAGACCCGGCTGGTGCAGAGCGTGGCCAACATCCTGAACAACGCCGCCAAGTACACCCAGAAGGCCGGCACGCTGGCCCTGAAGCTCGAGCAGCACGATGGGCGCATGAGCCTGAGCGTGCGCGACAACGGCTCCGGCATGCCGCCGGACCTGGTGCCGAGCGTGTTCGACCTGTTCACCCAGGGCGCGCGCACGCTGGCGCGCTCGCAGGGCGGGCTCGGTCTGGGCCTGACCCTGGTCAAGCGCCTGGTCGAGCTGCACGAGGGCGAGGTGCGCGCCCACAGCGACGGCGTCGGCTTCGGCAGCACCTTCACCATGACGCTGCCGTGCATCGCCGCCACCCCGGACGGCCTGGCGGCGGCGCCGCTCGAGGGCGAAACCGCGCGCGCAGTCCTGCAGCGCAAGCTGCAGGTCTTGATCGTGGACGACAACAGCGATGCCGCCGACAGCCTGGCCACGCTGCTGGCGGTGCAGGGCAACGCCACCGCGGTCGAATACGACGCCCAGTCGGCGCTGCGCCGCGCCCGCGCCGAGCGGCCGGACGTGATGCTGATCGACATCGGCCTGCCCGACGTCGATGGCTACCAGCTGGCGCAGGAACTGCGGGTGCGGCCCGAGACCGCGCACACCACGCTGGTGGCGGTGACCGGCTACGGCCAGGCGCGCGACCGCGAGCGGGCGATCGAGTCCGGCTTTGCGCATCACCTGGTCAAGCCGGTCGACATGACGGCGCTGGTGCGCATCCTGGAATCGAGCGCGGCGGCGGCGGCGCTGCAGGGCGATCCCCCGGCGCCGGACGCGGCCGCCACCATCCCCGCGCCGGTGGTGGCGGCCACGGTGGCGGTGGCGGCAGCGGCCACGGCGCTGGCGGTCCAGGTCGTGGCCGAAGCGACTGCCACGCCTGGCGAGCCGGAGCAGGCGGCCCCGGCCTGAACCCATCCCGCCAGCGACGGCGGCGCCGGTAGTATGATGGCGTTTCCGTCAATGAAAGGATGAGCATGTCTGAATACGTCATCACCGCTCCTGCCGCGCCGTCGGTGGCCGTGGCCGGTTCCCAGGCCCGCTTCCCGGTGCGCCGCGTGTTCTGCGTCGGCCGCAACTACGCCGCCCACGCGCGCGAGATGGGGAGCGACCCGAACCGCGAACCGCCGTTCTTCTTCACCAAGCCGGCCGACGCCGTCGTGCCCGCCAGCGGCGCGGTGCCGTATCCGCCCGCCACGCAAGACCTGCACCACGAGATCGAGCTGGTGGTGGCGCTGGGCGGCGGCGGTTCGAACGTCGACCCGGCCAACGCGCTGGACCTGGTGTGGGGCTACGGCGTCGGCATCGACCTGACCCGGCGCGACCTGCAGGCAGTGGCCAAGGACAGTGGCCGGCCGTGGGACATGGCCAAGGGCTTCGATGCGTCGGCGCCGTGCAGCGCGCTGCATCCGGTGAGCGCGGTCGGGCATCCTGCCGACGCACGGATCTGGCTCGAGGTGAATGGCGAGCTCAAGCAGGAGGGCAACCTCAATGAGATGATCTGGCCGGTGGCGGACGTGATCGCGTCCCTGTCGCGGCTGGTGACGCTGGCGCCGGGCGACCTGATCTATTCGGGCACGCCGTCGGGTGTGGCGGCCTTGAAGCCGGGCGACCGCGTGCGCGGTGGCGTGGATGGGGTCGAGGTGTTCGAGCTGCAGATCGCCTGACGTTCGTCTGCGATCCGGCGCCGCGGGCGGCGGTTGTTCAGCCGCCGAGCGCCGCCATCTGCGCCAGCAAGCGGGCGCGCGCGGCGTCGATCTGGTCGCCGTTGGTCTTGGCCGACAGGGCCGCGCGCTCCTTGCGCCCCAGGAAGTACGCCACCCGCTCCGCATTCGCCCCTGAGGGATGCGGCAAGCCATGCAGGATCCGGTTCGGGCGAAGCACGCCCTGCGCCGCCAGCCAGTCCAGACCCTCGCTCACGCTGGCGCCCATCGGGATGTACAGCGCCTTCGGCAACGCCTGCGCCTCATGCGCAAAGTAGCGCAGCACCTCTTCGCGCAGAAACGCCTGCTTGTGCATCGCCGGCGTCCCACTGTAGTTCTTGCCATCCACAAACACCGAATGGCGCAGGATCGCGCCGATGTGCACCAGGGGCGCGTCTTCCCCGAACAGTGAAGAACAGCTGGCGATACCGAGCCAGCGCTGCACCCCGATCGCATCGAGCAAGGCCACGAAGTTGGGCCGGATCGCGCCGCTGAACGCGCCGGTCCGGCGCGCCGCGCGCAAGGTATCGTCGACCGATGCCCCGGCTGCCAGCTGGCGCTGCGCTTCGCCCGTCGCAATCTTCCACTGCGCAAACCCGGGCGAAATCCCGACCACCACCACCCGCGCCGCCCGGTTCACCGATTCGAACGGCAGGTAATAGCTGCTGTAGCGCCCCTCGCGCGCCAGCAGGAACGTGTCGGGAATGTCGGCCGGCGTGGCGATGCGCGGTAACTCAAGCGAGCGGATCGCCGGCGCAAAGCGCTCAAAAAGTACATCCATGGTGTCGAAGCTCAAGAAGGCAAGCCGATCATTCTGCCAGTTTTTGTGTCGCCTCAACGCGCGCAAAATTTGATACGCTAGCGCCAACGGCCACATCCGTTGCCGGATGCCGCAGGGAGGGAGCCATGACAGAGGTCGCACTGATTGCCGTCCACGGCATGGGAGAAACGCCGCCCGACTACGCGGATGGCCTGATGGCCGGGCTGCGCACCCACCTGGGCGCGCTGGCGCCGCAGGTGGTGATGCGCTCGGTGTACTACCAGGGCATCCTGCACGACAATCAGCGCCTGGTATGGGAACGCACCGCCGCCACCGGCCGGGTGCGCTACGAGGCGCTGCGCAAGTTCGTGCTGTACGGCCTGGGCGACGCCGCTGGGCTGGAAAACCGCAAGGAAATCCCCGGCTCGGTGTACGAACAGGCGCAGGGAGAAATCGCCACCACACTGCTGTCGGCGCACGCGGCGCGGCCGAACATGCCGGTGGTGTTCGTCGCCCAGTCGCTGGGCTGCCAGGTGCTGTCGAGCTATATCTACGACGCCCAGAAGGCGGCTGCCGGCAAGCCGGTCGGCGCCGGCATCTGGCGCAACATCGACGCCTGGGCGTCCACTGCGCTGGGACGCGCGCTGACCGCCAGCGAGCGCTTGTTCCTGGCCGGCGGCACCTGCGCCGCGCTGGTGACCACCGGCTGCAACATCCCGATCTTCGTGGCCGCGCACCAGGAAATGCAGATCATCCCGATCGCGCCGCCGACCTCGCTGTTCAAGTGGATCAATTACTACGACCCGGACGACATCCTCGGCTGGCCGCTGCAGCCGCTGTCGCGCGGCTACCGCGAACTGGTGGAGGACCGCGCCATCAATGCGTCCGGCGGCGCGGCCGACCTGCTGCTGCGCAGCTGGAATCCGCTGTCGCACAACAATTACTGGGATGATGCGGCCGTGCTCGATACGGTGGCGGCCATGCTGCGCCGGCTGGCGGCGTAAGGGGGAGGGGAGTTCCGGCCGCCGTCCGAACGGTCTCGACGGCCGGAGATAGGCATCAGCAGCCGCTCGGCTTGACGCGTTCGACTTCCAGGCCGAACAGCGGACGCAGGCGGGTGCCGACGATGTTGCCGACAAAAGCGACCACCAGCCACAGCCAGCCGTGCAGGCTGCCCGACAGGATGCCGCTAAAGTAGGCGCCGATATTGCAGCCATACGCCAGGCGCGCGCCGTAGCCGAGCAGCAAGCCGCCGACCACCGCCGCGATGACCGAGCGCAGCGGCAGGCGCCACACCGGCGCGTAGCGGCCGGCCAGGGCGGCGGCGGCCATCGCGCCGAGCACGATGCCGATGTCCATCACCGAAGTCACGTCGTGCGAGATCGGCTGGGCCAGCGCCGCGGCGTTGGCTTTGGTCGACCAGTAGGCCCAGCTGGCGGTGTCGATGCCGACCGCGCCGGCCGCTTTCGCGCCCCACAGGGCGAAGGCCGAGGTCACGCCCCACGGACGGCCGGACAGCGCAAGCGTCGCGAAATTCAGCACCACCAGCGCCAGCGCGCCGGCCACCAGCGGCCACGGGCCGTGCAGCCATGGCGAGCGCTGCGCCGGACGGATCGAAGGTACCAGGCGGCCGTGGCGGCGCTTCTCGACCACCACGGTGATGGCGGCGATCGCCGCGAACACCAGCCAGTTCAGCAGCAGCGCCGGCATCAGGCCCAGCGCGTTATAGGCAGCGATGGGTTTGAGTTGCGGCAGCGAGGTCCAGAACGGCATGTGGGCGGTGCCGATCAGCGAGCCGACGATGAAGAACGCCAGCGTGATCAGCATCCGGGTGCTGCCGCCGCCGACCGTGTACAGGGTGCCGGAAGCGCAGCCGCCGCCCAGCTGCATGCCGATGCCGAAGATGAAGGCGCCGACGATCACCGAGGTGCCGGCCGGCTGCACCAGTCCGGTGACCGGCGCGCCGAACAGCGTGCCGCTGGCCAGCACCGGGAAGAACAGGGCGACGCCGACGGCCAGCATCAGCATCTGCGCGCGCAGGCCGTCGCCGCGGCCGTCGGCGATGAACACGCGCCAGGCCGAGGTAAAGCCGAACGCGGCGTGATACAGGGTCAGGCCGAGCAGGGCGCCGACCACGTACAGGGCGGCCTGGCGCGGACCGACGACCTGGGCCAGGTACAGGGCGCCGAGCACGATCAGCAGCGCGGCGACGCCGAGCGGCTTGAGGTTGATGTCGGTGCCGGGACGATGGGAGAGAGTTGCTGTATTGGACATTGCGATGTGAGACGGAAGAAATGTAGCTCGCTATTTTCTCGCGTTTTACAGATTTCTGCAGACGGCACCGCCAAAACTTGCGTTGCCGGCTTCAGCAGGAAGTCGAACGCCTGCCGGACAGCGGCAGCGGCGCCGCCCGGGACACGTCAAGGTAGCGCTCAGCGCTGCGGCGCCGCCGCGCGCGCCGCATCCTCCTGCCGCATGCGCTCGCGCACGCCGCCGTCGATGCCGGTGGTGCCCGCGATCGGCCGGTGCAGCGCGCCGCTGGTGGCGGGCGCGGGCGGCGAGGTTTCGTACTGCGCCTGGTGGGCGATGTCGGCCGCCAGGCGCTCGGCAACGTCGGGCGCGATGCGGTGCGACCAGTAGGCGCCGCGCGCCTTCCAGCCGGTGAGCACCTCCTCGCGCGGATAGACGGTGGCGCGCACGATGATGTCGACTACCTTCATCGGATCGTCCATCAGCGGCATGCGCGGCTTGTGGCCGCTGTAGTTGGCGGCCTGGTTGAAGAACTCGGTGTCGGTGGCCCATGGCAGGATGGTGGTCACGTGCACCTTGTCCAGTTTCGCCAGCCGCAGTTCCTCGTTCAAGGCCCGGCCCAGGCCCAGGATCGCGGCCTTGGTCGAGGCGTACGAGGCGTGGTAGGCGAGCGGGATCACGCTTTCCACCGAACTCAGGTTGACCAGGTTGCCGCTGCCTTGCGCGCGGAACTGGCGCAACGCCACGTGGCTGCCGTAGATCACGCCCTTCAGGTTGACGTCGACGATGCGCGCGTGGTCGGCCAGCGGCACGTCCTCGAAGCGGCCGATGGCGCCGACCCCGGCGTTGTTGATCCAGACGTCGATGCGTCCGAAACGCGTCAACGTCGCCTGCGCCAGCCGCTCCACTTGCGCCGGATCGGCAACGTCAGTCGGCACCACCAGCGCCTGGCCGCCGGCGGCGGTAATGCGGCCGGCGACCTGTTCCAGCGCGTCGGCGCGGCGCGCGGCCAGCACCACGTTGGCACGCATCGCGCCCAGGCGTTCGGCCACGCCGCGCCCGAGGCCGCTCGAGGCGCCAGTCACGACATAGGTCTTGCCGGCCACCAGGCGCTGCTCGTCGGTCGAGAGGGCGGTGGCGCAGCCGCCCAGCAGCAGGGCGGCGCTCAGCAACAGTAGATATGGCAACAGGCGCCATGCAGGAGTGCGGTAGGTGGTCATCGAAAAGCTCCAGGTTCAGGTTGAGGCAATGCTAGAGCAAAGCGACAACATGGCTGGTTCGATACTTTCTGGAATGCTCGGCGCCGTGGCCGGCGTGCGCGGCGAGGCCGCGCGCCAGGTGATATGCTGGCGGCCATGACGACCGATTCCGATATTGAACTGTCCGGCCCGTTCCAGGCCAGGGACGCCAGCGGCCGTACCCTCGAGGTGAAGAAGATCGGCATCTTCGACGAGGGTTACGGGATTATTGATGTGTACGTGGACTTCAAGGACCGACTCGAGCCGGGCGCCTTCAGGGACGGCGTGCTGACGCGCGCGATCGTCGAGCGCCTGCGCGCGGTCGGCTACAAGGGGCCGGACTTCGGGCACAGCGATCCGGGGCTGCAGGAAAGCCGCCTGATCGTGCTCGAGGCGCCCGAGGAATTCTCGGCGTTCGCCAAGAGCCGCGGCTGGAAAAACCTGGCCGAGGATTTCGAATAAGTTTCAAACAGGCGCGCCCCGGTGGGCGCGCCTGACTGTCCGTCCATCCGTCAGTCGGTCGAACGCCGCTTCAGTTGTCCGATCACGCTCGCCACCTTGGTGGTGATGACGTCCACCGCCGGGTAATTGGCGCCGTGCGGCAGGATGACGTCGGCGTGGCGCTTGGTCGGCTCGATGAACTGCTTGTGCATCGGGCGCACCGTGTCCAGGTACTGGTTGGTGATGCTCTCCACCGTACGGCCGCGCTCGGTAATGTCGCGCTGCATGCGGCGGATGAAGCGCACGTCCGGCGCCGTGTCGACGAAGATCTTCAGCGACATCATGTCGCGCAGGTCGGCGTCGTACAGCACGAACAGGCCCTCGATCACGATCACCGGCGCCGGCTTGACGGGAATCGTCTTGCCGGTGCGGTTGCTGACCGTGAAGTCGTACTCCGGCATCTGGATCGTTTCGCCATTGCGCAGGGCCTGGATGTGCTGCACCAGCAGCGGCCAGTCGAAGGCGTTCGGATGATCGTAGTTCTGCTTGCGGCGCTCTTCGAGGGTGAGGTGGGTCTGGTCGCGGTAGTAGTCGTCCTGCATCACCACCGAGACCATTTCGTCGCCGAACGACGCCAATACTTGCTTGGAAACCGTAGATTTGCCACTGCCGCTACCGCCGGCGACCCCAATGACAAACGGTTGGAAGGGATTCTGATTCATCGGCGAATTTTACCGGAGCGGCGAGCGAACCGACAGAGCCCGCTCCATTTTCCGGCCCATCAGGCGGCCCGTACCAGCGAAAACAACGGCCGGATGTCGCCCGCCACTGTGCCGCGCGCGTTCTTGATCGGCGGCTGGCGGTAACGTTCCAGCTGCGCCCGGCGCTCTTCGTTCAACAATCCGAGCTGGTCCAGCACCGCGAACACGGCCGGATGCAGCGCCCGACTATTGCCGTCGGCAATCTTGATCGCGATGCCGATCCCGGCCGAGCGCACCCCGATCGCCTGCACCGCGTCGGCGCCGATCTTGGCCACCCAGTCGCCGCCGCCGGCCGTCATCCAGTGCAGGTCGGTGCGATTCTCTCCCGACACCATGTCCGGGCGCGCCGTCATGGCGTCGCCCAGGATTCCCATCGCCGCGCCCAGCTGCGGGTCGGCGCTGCCTTGCGCCAGGCGCGCATACAGGTGCGCCAGCTTGTGCAGCGGCATGGCGTAGTTCGGCGCCGAGCAGCCGTCGATGCCGGTCGGCATGCTGTCGGCCGGCAGCCCGACCGTGTCGGCCAGCGTGGCGCGGATCGCCTGCTGCAGCGGATGGCCGCGCTCGACGTAGCCGCCGGTCGGCTTGCCGTGCAGGCGGCACCAGGCCAGGAAGCCGCTGTGCTTGCCGGAGCAGTTGTGATGCAGCGGCGTCCAGCTGCGGTCCTGCGGCGCCGGCTGGCCGACGAATTCGTAGTGCAGCGGCACCGCGCAACCGCATTCCAGGTGGGCCGGATCGAGGCCGATCTTGTTCAGGATCGCGCTCACGCCGTCCAGGTGGATCGCTTCGCCGGAATGGCTGGCGCACAGCAGCGCCACTTCGTCGCGCGTCAGGCCGAAGCGGGCCGGGCCGTCGGCGAGGATGAAGGGCAGGGCCTGGAACGGTTTCAGGGCCGAGCGGGTGAAGGTGAGGTAGTTCGGGTCGCCGGCCGACCACAGCAGCCGGCCCTGCGTGTCGACCACGGCCACCGAGCCGGCGTGGACGTTTTCGATGACGTTGCCGCTGTCGGGATAGCCGCGCGTGGTGGCGACCAGGGGAATCGCTTGCATGGGATGGATGGGTTGGTTGTCGATGCCTTCAATGTAAGCCATCAAGGGACCGGGCCGACGCACCGTTGGCGGCTCGACCGTACGCCATCCAGCCCGCATTTTCGGCCGTTCGTCGCGCCATGGCGCGCTTCGTGCCGCCGGCGCTTGAGGCGCGCCGGCCGGGCGCTAGACTGGCTTCAATCGCCAGCCCGGGAGGCTTATCCGAGGCTCGAGCCGAACCGTCCGGCCTGGTAGTCGGTGACCGCCTGCACGATTTCCTCGCGCGTGGTCATGACGAAGGGGCCGTGCGACACCACCGGTTCGCGGATCGGCTCGGCGTGACCGAACAGGAGCAGGGCGTCTTCCTCGGCGCGGATCTCGACCGTGTCGCCGTTTTCGCTCAGCTCGACCAGGTGGTATGCGCTGATGAGATCGTCGTACTGACCCACGCCGATCCTTCCGCGCACCACATACAGCAGCACGTTGCGCAGGTGCAGGCCGGACAGGCGGAGGACGCCGCCGGCCTGCATCGCGACGGTGCTCATGAACACGCCGGTCAGCGAGTCCACCGGGCCTTTCGTGCCTTCCCATTCCCCCGCGATCAGGTTCAGCGTCACCTTGCCGTCGTCGATCGACAAGGCCGGGATCTGCTCGTGCTGCAGGCCGACGTAGGCCGGCTCGCTCATCTTTAGGCGCGATGGCAGGTTGACCCACAGTTGCAGGATCTCGAGCTTGCCGCCTTGCTCCAGGAATTCGCGCGGCGAGACTTCGGCGTGCACGATGCCGCGCCCGGCCGTCATCCACTGGATGCCGCCGGGGCCGATGATGCTTTCGTGGCCGGCGCTGTCGCGGTGCGCCAGCAGGCCGTCGAGGATGAAGGTGACGGTCTCGAAGCCGCGGTGCGGATGCGGGCCGAAGGGCAGGCCGCGATTGTGCGGAGGATAAGTCTGCGGGCCATGGTGGTTGAGGAACAGGAAGGGGTCGATCTGGTCCAGGTGCGCGGCCGGCACCGGACGCTGCGTGAGCAGGTCGCCGATGTCGTCGCGCAGGGCGGGGTGGACCCGGAGAAGTTGCTTGGTGTTCATGGAGGGCTCCTGCCGTTGTGCCAAAGGCATCACCATAGCCGAAGTGGCGCACATGCGCAGGGGACTGAACGCATAAATTGCTGTGCTAGACTCATTGCGCTTTTGCAACCTGCGCTTTAGTAACCGGAGACTGGCACACGATGTTCAACCAAAGCACGTTCAAGAAAACCTTGCTCGCCAGTCTGTTGCTGGCTTCATTCATTTCCCCTGTAACCGCATCGGCAGCGCAGGGGGCTTCATCGGCATCCACGGTCCCCGGCCCGGTCGCCGTCAAGACGGCAAAATATGCCGTCGAAACCTATCGCAACGACGTGGTCGACACCCTGGCCAAGCTGGTCAGCTTCAACACCGTGGCCGACAAGACCGTGCCGTCGGACCAGAATCCGGTGCACATCGCGTTCAAGAAAACGCTGAAAGAAGAAGCCGAGCGCCTTGGCCTCGACTACGCCGACCACGGCTGGACCGTGATCATCGGCCTGGGGCAGGGCACCGAACGGGTCGGCATCGTCACCCATGGCGACGTGCAGCCGGTCGACGCCAGCAAATGGAAGAAGTCGCCGTTCGTGCTGGACCGAACCAGCGAGCCGGGCAAGCTGATCGCGCGCGGCGCCGAGGACGACAAGGGCCCGATCGCCACCGCGCTGTATGCGATGAAGTCGATCCGCGACCACCAGGTGCCGCTCACCAAGCGCATCGAACTGTACGTCTACATGGGCGAAGAGTCGGACTGGGGGCCGCTGACCGAGTTCCTCAAGACCCACGTCCCGCCGCAGATGAGCATTACGCTCGACGCCGAATATCCGGTGGTGACGGCGGAAAAGGGCGGCGGCACCGTGGCCGTTACCATCCAGAACGCCAATGCCCAGGCAGCCGGCGAGGGCCAGCCGCACATCGCCGGCTTCAAGGGCGGCTTCTTCGGCACCCAGATCCCCGAGGATGCGCAGGCCGTGGTCGCCAACGCCACGCCGGAGATCGAAAAACAGATCCGCGCCCGTGGGGCGAAACAAGAGGGCATGAGCTATGTCTTCGCCTGGCAGGACAAGAACCTCACCGTCACCGCCAAGGGCGTCTCGGCGCACTCGTCGAAACCGCAGGAAGGCGTCAACGCGGTCAGCATGCTGGCCGACGCACTGGCCGTTCAGCCATGGCCGAACACCACGGCCGGCGCGGTGGTCAACTACCTGAACGACATGGTCGGCACCGGCATCCATGGCGAGAAGTTCGGCAACATCGCCTACCGCGACAGCTTCATGGGGGCGATGACGTTCGTCCCGACCGTGATCCGCCAGCTGGACGACGGCATCGAGGTGGCGATCAATGTGCGCCGCCCGCAAGGCAAGACCACCGAACAACTGACCAACGAAATCAACGCGGCGCTGGCGCAATGGCAGGGACGCCGCGTGCCGCTGGCCAACGTCAAGATCGGCGTGCGCGAGCCGTGGATCCTGCCGAATGCGCCGCAGGTGCCGACGCTGCTGTCGACCTTCTCGTACTTCACCGGCATGAAGGATCCGAAGCCGGTCGCGATCGGCGGCGGCACCAATTCGCGCCTGTTCCCGAACGCGGTCAGCTTCGGGCCGGCGATGCCGGGCAAGAAGTACACCGGGCACTCGGAGCACGAGTTCATCACCACCAAGCAATTGCTGCTGAACTTGCAGATGTACACGGCCGTGCTGGTGGAGCTGGCCAGGTAAGCCTGACGGGCTGCGTCACGGCGTCGCGCCAACACAGCAGTGCGCTCAGCGGCGAGGTAGGTTCCTGCCTCGCCAAATCGTGTAAAAACTTCTAATCATGGCGTAGGAATTAAACTACACTAAGGGTCCCTGTTAGCGCTAACTGAGCGGCTTGTCCTTGCGAATCCAAGGCTTACCGCGCACCGCCTGTCACGCCTGCGACGGGCCAGAATTTACGGCTGGAAAATGAGCCAGCGCTAACGAAAATGTGTGGCGAAAACAGCATGATAGGATCGGTTTTTAGAGCCGCGAGCGCATCGATCCGTCGTGCGCGTTCGCGCCGGACGTGACCGATATCCTATTGATTGCCATGCACAGTAAAGAACTCAAGAAGCCGGACGGACGCAACCTTACCCTGTACAGCAACCGGGCGATTCCCGACGGTCTGGTGGCGCCCAGCCCGTTCCCCGATCCGCAGCACGCCAATCCGCACCTGCGCTGGCATCCGCTGCGCGGCGAATGGGTGACCTACGCAGGCTTCCGCCAGAACCGCACCTATCAACCGCCGCCGCAGTACAACCCGCTGGCGCCGACGCGCGACCCCGAGCATCCAACCGAAATGCCGGCCGGCGACTACGAGATCGCCGTGTTCGACAACCGCTTCCCGTCGCTGGCGCTGGAATCGCACGATCCGCCGACCCTGACGGTGCCGAGCGCGCCGGCCAACGGCCATTGCGAAGTGGTGGTGTTCACGCAAGACCCGGATACGGCGCTGGTGCACCTGCCGCTGTCGCGCATCGAACTGCTGCTGCAGGTGTGGGGCGACCGTACCCGGCGCATCGGCAGCCAGCCGCATATCCACTACGTGCTGCCGTTCGAGAACCGCGGCGCCGAAGTGGGCGTCACGCTGCACCACCCGCACGGCCAGATCTATTCCTACCCGTTCGTGCCGGCGGTGCCGGCGCGCATGCTGGGACAGGAACGCGAGTACTACCTGCAGCACGGCTCGAGCATGCTGTGCGACATGGCGCGCGACGAAGCCGCCGACGGCAAGCGCGTGCTGTACCAGGACGACTACGCGATCGCCTTTGTGCCGGCCTGCGCGCGCTATCCGTACGAGGTGTGGGTAATGCCGACCGCACCGTGCAAGGATTTCGCGGCACTGACGCCGCCGCAGCGCGAGAGCCTGGCGCGCGCGCTGAAGACCGTGCTGCTCAAGTACGAGACCCTGTGGAACCGTCCGTTCCCTTACCTGATGGCCTGGTACCAGGCGCCGACCGACGGCGCCGAGCATCCGGAAACGCAATTGCATGCCCAGTTCTATCCGCCATACCGCACCAGGGACCGCCTGAAATACCTGGCCGGCACCGAGCTGGCGGCCGGCATGTTCGCGATGGACGTGCTGCCCGAGACCACGGCCTATGAGCTGCAGCAGGTCGAGGTCAACCTAGAGGAGTCCGCATGATCGACCCGAGCCTGCGTGCGCAAGAGGTGGCAAGCAAGCTGGCGTTGCTGCGCGAGGCGCTGGCCGGGCAGGGCGCCGGCGCGCTGCGCCTGCGCGGCGCCGACTGGTTCGCCTGGATCACGGCGGGCGGCGCGAACGCGCTGCTGCACACCTTCGAGGCCGGCGGCGCCGAGATCCTGATCACGGCGGGCGACGCCTGCGTGCTGACCGACCAGACCGAAGGCGAGCGCCTGCGCACTGAAGAGGTGCCGGAAGGTTTTACGTTCCACATCGAACCGTGGGCCGAGCCGGAATTGCGCGAGCGCTTCGTCGCCAACGCGGCCGGCGGCCTGCCGGTGCTGTCCGACCGCCCGGCGAATGGCGAACAGCCATTGCCGCCGGCGCTGCGCCAGCGCCGCCTGGTATTGAGCACCGCCGAGCAGGAACGCTACCGCGCGCTGGGCCGCGAGGCGGCCGAGGCCATGACCGAGGTGCTGCACCGCGCCCGTCCCGAGTGGAGCGAGCAGCAGCTGGCCGCGGCCGGCGCCGAGGCCCTGTGGCGGCGCGGCATCCATCCGGCGCTGGTGCTGGCGGCCGGCGAGCGGCGCCTGCCGCTGTACCGCCGCGCCACGCCGACGAATGAACCGATCGGCCGGCGCGCGATGCTGACCTTCAGCGCGCGCCGCCATGGCCTGTACGCCAGCCTGACGCGCTTCGTCTGCTTTGGAGCGGAGTGCGCCCCGGACAACCAGCGCACCCTGATCGACCTCGAGGCCACCGGGCTGGAGGCGGTGAAGGCGGGCGGTTCGTTGTCCGCCGTGTACCACGCGCTGGCCCAGGCCTACCACCATGCCGACGTCGAGGATGCGATCCGCGACCACCAGCAGGGCGGCATCACCGGCTACCAGGCGCGCGAAGTCGTGGCCACCCACAGCAGCGCGACCCTGCTGGAAGAAGGCATGGCGTTCGCGTTCAGTCCTGGCTTCGGCGGCATGAAGCTCGAAGACACTTTCCTGCTCGGGCCCGACGGGCTCGAGAACCTGACGTTCGACCCCGGCTGGCCGGCGCTGGACGTACATGGCCGCAAGCGGCCGCTCTGGCTGGAGATGCAATAACATGGTCACACCCGACACCTTCTTCGGCGGCGCGCCCGAGGTCAACGCCAGCGCGCCGGGCCGCGTCAACCTGCTGGGCGAACACACCGACTACAACGACGGCTTCATGCTGCCGGTGGCCACGCCCCAGGGCACGCTGGTGGCGATGAGCCGCAGCGGCGACGACCATTTCCATTTCTATTCGCCGAACCTGGACCAGACCGTGACGTTCGCGCGCGACGGCAATGCGCCGCAGGGCTACGGCAGCTATATCGAAGGCTGCATCCGCCTGGTGCAGGCGGAGGGCATCGAGGTGCCGCCGCTGCGCATCTATGTCGACACCAACCTGCCGGTGGGTTCCGGCCTGTCGTCGTCGGCCGCGCTCGAGGTGGCGACGCTGCGCGCCATGCGCGCGCTGCTCGGCTTCGAGCTCGACGACGTGCGGCTGGCGCAGATCGCCCGGCGCGCCGAGATCGAGTACGCGCACGTCAATTGCGGGATCATGGACCAGATGGCGTCCAGCCTGGCCGACGAAAGCAATATGCTGTTCATCGACGCCCGCACGCTCGAGCACCGGCTGGTGCCGCTGCCCGCGGACACCGAACTGATCGTGATCGACTCGGGCGTGGCGCGCACGCTGGCCGCCAGCAAGTACAACGAGCGCCGCGCCGAGTGCGAGGAAGCCTCGCGCAAGCTGGGCGTGGATGCGCTGCGCGACGTCGCCGATCCGGATTCGGTGGAAAGCCTGCCTTCGCCGCTGCGCGAGCGGGCGCGCCACGTGGTGCAGGAAAACCTGCGCGTGCTGGAAGCGGCGCAAGGCGTGAGCGCCGAGCGCTTCGGCGAACTGATGAACGCGTCGCACGTCAGCCTGCGCGACGACTACGAGGTGTCGATTCCCGAGCTCGACGCGCTGTGCGACGCCTTGCGCGCCGCGCCCGGCGTGCTCGGGGCGCGCCTGACCGGCGCCGGATTCGGTGGCGCCTGCGTGGCCCTGTGCAGGAAAGGGCAGGGCCAGGAAGCTGCCGCCACCGCGCTGGCGGCCTACAACAATGTCAATGGACGACAGGGACGCATCCTGGTCCCGGTTCCGACTGAACAGAAAGGATAACAATGAATCAGTTCGAATATCCCCGTCCACAGCTGGTGCGCGACCAGTGGCTGAACCTGAACGGCAAGTGGCGCTTCTGCTTCGACGACGAAGGCCGCTACGCCCAGCCGGCGGACGTGACCGAATGGACCCACGAGATCACGGTGCCGTTCGCGCCGGAAACCGAGATGAGCGGCATCGAGGACACCGGTTTCCACCGCTTCGTGTGGTACCAGCGCGAGTTCGAGATGACGCCCAACGACGGGCGCACCATCCTGCACTTCGGCGCGGTCGATTATTCGGCGCGCGTCTGGGTCAACGGCCAGCTGGTGGCCGAGCACGAGGGCGGCCATACGCCGTTCTCGGCCGACATCACCTGCGCCCTGAACAGCGACGGCAAGCAACTGGTGACGGTGTGGGTCGAGGACGATCCGGCCGACCTGGCCAAGCCGCGCGGCAAGCAGGACTGGCTGCTGGACGCGCACTCGATCTGGTATCCGCGCACCACCGGCATCTGGCAGACCGTGTGGGTCGAGCAGGTCTCGCCGACCTATATCCAGAAGCTGCGCTGGACCCCGGTGTTCGAGACCTATGAGATCGGCTGCGAAGTGTTCGCCGCCGGCGACATCCAGGAAGACCTGTTTGTCGAGGTCAAGATCTGGCACGGCGACCAGTTGCTGGCCGACGATTACTACAAGCTGCTGGCCGGCGAGGCGAACCGCAAGATCGCGCTGTCCGACCCCGGCATCGATGACTCGCGCAACGAGATCCTGTGGAGCCCGGAACGGCCGACGCTGCTGGACGCCGAAGTGACCCTGCGCTGCGGCGACGTGGTGCTGGACCGGATCCGCTCGTACACGGCGCTGCGTTCGGTGTCGATCAACCGCGACCGTTTCATGCTCAATGGAAGGCCATACCAGCTGCGCCTGGTGCTGGACCAGGGCTACTGGCCGGAATCGTTCATGACCGCGCCGTCCGACCAGCACCTGAAACGCGACGTCGAGCTGGTCAAACTGATGGGCTTCAACGGCGTGCGCAAGCACCAGAAGATCGAGGATCCGCGCTTTTTGTACTGGGCGGATAAACTGGGCCTGATGGTGTGGGAAGAGATGCCGTCGGCCTACCGCTTCAGCCCGCGCGCCATCACGCGCATGGTCAAGGAGTGGACCGAGGCGATCGAGCGCGACTACAGCCACCCCTGCATCATCGTGTGGGTGGCGTTCAACGAATCGTGGGGCGTGCCGAACCTGACGCTGACGCAAGCGCATCGCAACGCGGTGGAAGCGCTGTACCACCTGACGCGCACGCTCGACTCGACCCGTCCGGTGATCGGCAACGACGGCTGGGAAGCGTCGGCCACCGACATCCTCGGCATCCATGACTACGACAGCGATCCGGAAAAGATCCAGGCGCGCTACGCGGTCACCGATCCGGTGCGCACGCTGTTCGATCAGCGCCGTCCGGGCGGGCGCATCCTGACGCTGGACGGCTTCCCGCACCGCGGCCAGCCGATCGTGCTGACCGAGTTCGGCGGCATCGCCTACGATCCGAAGCAGACCCCGAATCCGGACGAGACCACGTGGGGCTACAGCCGCGCGCACACGGCCGAGACCTATCTCAAGCAGTACCAGCGCCTGCTGCAGGTGGTGAACGAAACCTTCATGTTCAGCGGTTTCTGCTATACCCAGTTCACCGACACCTTCCAGGAAGCGAATGGCCTGCTCAATGCCGACCGCACGCCCAAGCTGCCGCTCGACGTGATCAGCGCCGCGACGCGCAATGCCCCGACGCAGCCGCGCGATCCGCAATCCGGCATGGATGCGAACAAGGATCCGTCCACGCCCTGAACGGGGTGCGTCCGGCAGGTAGGCCGTCGTGGATAGGTCCTCGCAAGCGGATACCTGAGGGACACCCGGGCGATCATGCCTGGCCGGATACGTGGACGGCTGCGCCGTCCACGACTTCCCATTCAATCGGTCGCCGGCCGCGGCAGCTAGCGCTGGATCACGCCACTGGTGACGTTGATGCGGTCGCCGCTGCGGAAGTCGGGCGTGCTGTTGTGGGTGACCACCTCGGTGCTGCCGTCGTCCTTGCGCACCGTGACGCGGTAGGACTGCTCGGATCCGGAGCTGCCGGTGGCGCCCGCCGCACCGCTGGCGCCCATCGAACCGCTCTCGGTGCCGACGCTCGACCCCGGCATGATCTCGATCGCCAGCACGGTACCGTTCGGCACTGCGCTGCCTGCCGCGGCCGTGGCGCCGCCGTCCTGCTGCATGCTGCCCGAGCTTCCCGTGCCCATGCTGCCGGAGCTGCCCGAACTGCCCATGCTGCCGGACGAGCCGGAGCTGCCCGAGGTGCCGTCCTGGATCGGTGTCCCGCCCGAACTGCTTTCGGTGCCGGTGGTGCCGGAACTGCCGCTGGTGCCCGAGCTACCGCTGGTACCGGAGCTACCGCTGGTGCCCGAGCTGCCGCTGCTGCCGGTCGGATTGCCCGAGGCATCGGTGGCGCTGCCGGAACCGTAGCTGCTGGAGCCACTGGCGCCGGTGCTGCCGCCCGTGCCGCTCGATCCGCCGGACATGCCGCTGCCCGACGATCCACTGTGGCCACGCATGGCGTTGCACCCGGTCAGGGCGAGCGCAACCGCCAGCAGGCCCGCCAGGGCCACGCTCTGGTGTGTTTGCTTCATGATCAACTCCTCTATTGGATGTTCAGTGGGGATGTGACGATGCAGCGTGCCACGTGGATAAGAGGCGTTGCGCGAGCCGGCGTTCCAGCTGACTCGTCTGATGGCGGGTTGGATCAAGAACAGGCAGATTGCGCGGAACCAGCCGCGCGGCTGATGGTCAGCGCTCGCGCGGCGACTGTGCGGCCGCTTGCGGCGCCAGGCTCGCCACCACGGCCAGCAGGCTGGAAGCGACGATGGCAGCCGTGAAGTCGATCAGCCAGTCGCGCACGTCGCCCGAGCGGTACGACAGGAAGCTCTGCACCAGCTCGTCGAAGGCGCCCATCAGCGCGATCGTCAGCACCGCCTTCAGGGCGCGTTGCACCGGGCTGCCGCTGGCGCCCAGGAACCACAGCGTGGTTAGAAACGCATAGGCCAGGCCGTGCAGCACCACGCCCGAGGCGTAGTTGCCGACCTCGGCGCGCGCGCCGGGAATCGAGCCGGCCACCACGATGCCGGCGAACAGCAGCAGCGCCAGGGCGTGCAGCGCCTGGCGCACTTTCGGTTCGAGCTGGAACAGGGTCGACAGGGCAGGCATGGCAAGACGGGATGGTGAAAACGCCTACGATACCATGCCGCGCCGGCGCCCACCCACACTGCCGGGGCCTAGATGCTCAGGGCCGGCGTGCCATTGGCGTAGCGCGCGTCGAAGCAGCTCTCGCAGTCGGCGCAGAACAGGTGGGCCATGCGCACGCTGCCCTGGCGCAGGACCAGCTTCAGGTGGGTGTGCTGGCACTTGGGACACATTTCGCGGACACTGCCGAAGGTCAGCAGGTTGAGCGGCACGCTGTCGTCGTCGACCGCATCGACGACCGCATGCGGATTGAGTTCGCTAAGGATGAGGTCGCCGGCTTCATGCTGGCGGCGGCAGGCTTCCGGCGGGTAGATGGCGTCATCGGGTACACGTAAACTCATAGGACAGGCTCCTGGATCGTTTCGTCGTACGAGGCATTCCGGGGCGTTGCGAATCCGGAAGCGGAGTTTCATGATAGTCAAATCGGCGCAGGCTGCAAGCCTCGCGGTCCATTTTTTTGCCGCAGCTTTCTGCAGTGCAGAAAAAAATGCCCGCCAGTGGCGGGCACAACCCAAGATAGGGCCAAGAGACGCGGAAACCGGTTGGTGTGTTGCACCCGGGGCGCAGCACACCTGCTGCCATCACGCATATCGGTTACGTGTATCGCAGTAAGTCCAGTATAGGCAGGGAATGTGACTTCGCTATGACGCTGCGCAAGGTTTCCGCGGCATCATCCGTAGTGAATATTGAACGGAGCGGTTGATTAATGAAGGTGATGAGCGGAGGCCGCACGAGCTGCACGGGCAAAAAAAAAGCCCGCTCAGTTTGCGGGCTTAAAACTATTTTCTTGGAGGAGAATAGTGGAGACAGGTGTAATTATCGGCCTCGCCCGCAAGGGTGTCCAATTGCGAATGCGGATACCAGACATGCGATTGCGTAATATCTCCTGCTGTATGTTATACGCTACCTTTCATGGAGTTCACTCTTTGACCGGCACCGTGTAGTTGAGCGCCAGCCGGCCGCCGTCGGCGTACAGGGTCTGGCCCGTCATGTACGAGGCGTCGTCGCTGGCCAGGAAGGCGGCGATCGACGCCACTTCTTCCGGTTCGCCGCAGCGGCCCAGCGGGGTGCGCGACAGGATGGTGTGGCGCGCCTCCGGGCTGCCGAGCACCGCTTTTTTGGCCAGCTCGGTGAGGATGGTGCCGGGGCCGATGGCGTTGACGCGGATGCCGTGCTGGGCCAGGGCGATCGAGGCCACCCGGGTCAGCTGGTTGACGCCGCCTTTCGAGATCACGTACGGCACCTGGTTCGGGATGGTCAGCTCGGCGTTGACGCTCGACATATTGATGATGCAGCCTTCGCCGCGCGTGACCATGTCGCGCGCCACCGCCTGGCTGCACAGGAACATGGATTTCAGATTGATGCGCAGCACGCGGTCGAAGTCATCTTCCGCCAGGTCGAGGAAGTCGGCGGCGTGGGTCACGCCGGCATTGTTGACCAGGATGTCGATGCGCCCGAAAGCATCCAGCGTGGCCTGCACCATCGCGTCGACTTCCTGCTTGATGCCGACGTCGGCGCGGAAGAAGCGCGCCGCCTCGCCCAGCGCGGCGGCGGCCTGTGCGCCTTCGGGACGGATGTCGACCAGCATCACGCGCGCGCCTTCGCGCACCAGGCGTTCGGCGCAGGCCAGGCCGATGCCCTGGCTGGCGCCGGTGACGATGGCAATCTTGTTCTGGAGTTTCATGGCGGGCTTTCTAGGGAATCGGAAAGCCGCCATTCTACGCAATGGCGCGCCGAACGTTGGCGGGCGCTGCCTTGGTCAGAGCATGACCGGATGGTCCGGCAACTCGTTGGGCCGCTCGCCGTTGGCGGGGAAGTGCTGGCGCAGCAGTTCGTTGACCTGGGCGATCGCGGCCAGGGTGGCGTCGTGGAACTGGCCGCGACGGAAACCCTCGGTCATGGTCGCGCACACCGCCTGCCAGGTGGCGCGGTCGATCTTGCGGTCGATGCCGCGGTCGGCCACGATGTCGATCTTGTGCTCGGCCAGGTTCACGTAGATCAGCACGCCGCAATTGTCTTCGGTATCCCACACGCCATGGTCCGCGAACAGGGCCAGGGCGCGCTGGCGGTTGGTGACGCCATTCCAGGCGTCTTCGAAGGGCAGGGCCTTCTCGATGATCAGGCGCACTTCGCCGCGGTGGGTGCGCTCGCCGGCGTCGATAGCCGCAGCGATGGAGTCCAGAGTGGTGCTGGGGAAAGCGCGCCGCGCTTCGCCCGTGCCGCTGTTGAAGTGGCGCCAGGCGCGCCGCAGGCGTTGCCCGAAGCTCGGTTGTTGCATGGTGTCAGTCATTACCAGTCTCCCGAGGCGCCGCCGCCGTCAAAGCTGCCGCCGCCGCCCGAAAAGCCGCCACCGCCAAATCCACCACCGCCAAATCCACCACCACCGCCACCGCCACTGCGGCCTACGCTATTGAGCACGCTGCCAAGAATGAAGCCGGCGGCAGCGTTGCCCCAGTCGGATTGACTGCGGTGGCTGCGAACTGTGATTTTGCGTTTTTTTGCAATAGTCAGACCCATGATGCTCACCAGCATGATCAAACCGAGGAGTGGTATCCCAAGAAATGTCAGGAGTCCAGCATAAGGCGTGGCGGGCTGCTGCTGTGGCTGCTGGGCCGGCGCCGGGAAGGCTTCCTGGTTGAGCAGGGTGGCAATCGCGCCGACGCCGGCCACCAGGCCTTCGTAGTAATGGTTCTGTCTAAAGTGCGGCGCGATCGTGTCCTGCAGGATGCGTTTCGACTGGGCGTCGGTCAGCACGCCCTGCACGCCGCGTCCAGCCTCGATGCGCAGCCGGCGCAGCGAGCTCGGGTTGTCGCGCGCGACCAGCAGCAGCACGCCGTCGTCGACGCCCTTGCGGCCGAGCTTCCAGGCGTCGGTGACGCGGATGCTGTACTGCTCGATCGGTTCCGGCTCGGTCGATTTGACCAGCAGCACCGCGATCTGGCTGCCGGTCTTTTGCTCGTACTCGGCCAGCACCGCTTCCAGGCGCTGGCGCTGGGACGCGTCCAGCATGCCGGCCTGGTCGGTGACGCGTGTGGTCAGGGCCGGCACGTCCTTGAGCTGGGCGAGGGCCGGCATGGCCGTGGCCACGGCCAGCAGCAGGGCAAAGAGGAAACGCAGCGGTGCGTTCATGCGCTTACTTGCCGAAGTCGACGCTCGGTGCGGTCGAAATCGCTTTTTCGTTCTCGACCGTGAACGAGGGCTTGGTGTCGTAGCCGAACACCATCGCGGTCAGGTTGTTCGGGAAGCGGCGCACGGTCACGTTGTAGTCCTGCACCGAAGCGATGTAGCGCTGGCGCGCCACCGTGATGCGGTTCTCGGTGCCCTCCAACTGCGACTGCAGGTCGCGGAAACTGGTGTCGGCCTTGAGGTCGGGATATTTTTCCGAGACCATCATCAGACGCGACAGCGCGCCCGACAGTTCGCCCTGCACCTGCTGGAACTTCTGGAACGCTTCCGGGTTGTTGAGCACCTCGGGCGTGATCTGGAAACTGGTGGCGGCGGCGCGGGCGCGCGTGACCGATTCCAGCGTCTCGCGCTCGTGCGAGGCATAGCCCTTGACGGTATTGACCAGGTTCGGGATCAGGTCGGCGCGGCGCTGGTACTGGTTGACCACTTCGCCCCACGCCGCCTTGGTGGCTTCGTCCTTGGTCTGGAAGTCGTTGTAGCCGCAGCCCGACAGCAGGGCGCCGGCCAGGACCGCGCCGCCCAGCAGGCGGGTCCAGCGAAAGAGGAAGGATTGGCTCATGATCGGTGTTGTCCGTACAAGTTGTTGAATAATCAAAATATACCCGAATTGCCGACAACACGGCGCAGCGGCCGGGCAGGCCCGGTCGGCGCGGCGCACCACGCACCGCACACGGCGGTACAATAGAGGGTTTGCAATTTCAAGCTACTGGGGGCCACAGGTGAATTTCATCGACAAACTTTCCGCCGCATGGGCGCGCAACGATTCGCTGCTGTGCGTCGGGCTTGATCCCGACCTGGAGCGCCTGCCGGCGCAGCTGCGCGGCCAGCCGGACGGCATCGTCCAGTTCTGCAAGGCGATCATCGACGCCACCGCCGACCTGGCCTGCGCCTTCAAGCCGCAGATCGCCTATTTCGCGGCGCTCGGCGCCGAAGACCAGCTGGAAGCGATCTGCCGCTACCTGCGCGAGCACTACCCGCACATTCCGCTGGTGCTGGATGCCAAGCGCGGCGACATCGGCGCCACCGCGCACCAGTACGCGCGCGAAGCGTTCGACCGCTACGGCGCCGACGCGGTGACGGTCAGCCCCTACATGGGCTCCGATTCGATCGAGCCCTACATGGCGTGGCCGGAGCGCGGCGTGATCGTGCTGTGCCGCACCTCGAACGCGGGCGGCTCGGACCTGCAGTTCCTGGACGTGGGCGGCAAGCCGCTGTACCAGCACGTGGCGCAACTGGTGGCCGAGAAGTGGAACGGCAACGGCCAGTGCGCGCTGGTGGTGGGCGCGACCTTCCCCGAAGAGATCGCGCAGGTGCGGGCGCTGGTGGGGGATATGCCGCTGTTGATCCCGGGGATCGGCGCACAGGGTGGGGATATCGAGGCCACCGTCAAGGCGGGGCGCACGGCGGACGGCGCCGGCATGATGATCAATTCGTCGCGCGCGATCCTGTATGCGACGCCGAAGGATGGCGAGGATTTCGCGGCGGCTGCCAAGCGGGTGGCGCGCGAAACGCGGGATGCGATCAATGCGGCGCGGCGGGCGTAGCGGCTGAATTGCCGTTAGTGGTGCTGCGTGGGAACTTGGGTTCCCGCCTGCGCGGGAACGACGGTGTCGAGGATAGCAGCCACCGTCGATTGCAGGTTAGCTGGACGAATTTCGTTACCTTAAAAACCGTCGTCCCCGCGAAGGCGGGGACCCAAGTCCGTAGAGCAGCCGAGACGCTTGCAGTACCGGTTGCCAGCGCACCTGCGAGTCAGTGCTGCTCCGGCGCAATCATCTCCACATACTCATACAGCGCGCCCAGGATCTCTTCGGCACGCTCGTCCGCCGTCTCCGACAAGGCATCGATCTCCCCAAACAGCTGATCGACCGTGCGCGCCCCGGCCGCGCCATCGAACAGCCGCGCCGCCCGATGCGTCTCCCACGCCGCATGCTCCTCTTCCGACAAGGTCTGCGGGAAGTTGCGCGCGCGGTAGCGGAACAGCAGCTCGTTCAGGCGCTCGTCCTCGAAACTGTAGCGTTTACCGGCCAGCGCCGCCGGCGTCTGCATGCGCACCGACTCCAGCTGGCGCCGGTCGTCGCGGCTCACAAAACCGTTGTACAGGTCTTCGTCGACGTCGACCGGCTCGCTTGACCCCGGCTTGTTCAGCACCTGCGCCCACACCGCCTTCATGTCCGGCCCGCTCGCCGCCAGCGCCGCGTGCGCGCGTCCGCGTTCCAGGTCGATGTCCCAGCGCGTCGCCAGGTCGGCGCTGAGCGTCTTCAGGTTCCCGACCAGCATTGGCGACTTGTTCAGGTGCACGCTCTTGATCGGCAGCCGCGTCATGCCTTCCGGCAGCTCGGCGCTGCGCGTGAACATGCGGGTGCGGATGGTGTCGACGTCGAGCGCGAACAGTTCGGACGGATCGTGGCGGCAATCCCAGACCAGGATCTCGTTCTTGTTGGTCGGGTGCTGGGCCAGCGGATAGACCAGCCCCAGGCAACCGTACTCGACCGGGAACATGCCCGACACGTGCAGGAAGGGCTGGCGCTGGGACGGGTCGAGGTGCAGGCCGATCTCGGCTGCGACGCGGTCCTTGCGCCGCAGTTCCAGGCAGAAGTCGAACAGGCGCGGCTGCCTGGCGCGGATCAGGCGCGCCAGCGCGATGGTGGCGCGCACGTCGGACAGCGCGTCGTGCGCGGCCTCATGCGCCAGGCCGTTGGCGGCGGTGAGGTGTTCCAGGCGGAAGCTCGGCTTGCCGTCTTCCTTGCTCGGCCATTGAATGCCGTCCGGGCGCAGCGCGTACACCATGCGCACCACATCGAGCAGATCCCAGCGTCCGCAATTGTTCTGCCATTCGCGCGCGTACGGGTCGATCAGGTTGCGCCAGAACAGGAAGCGCGTGACTTCATCGTCGAAGCGGATCGTGTTGTAGCCGACCCCGATCGTGCCCGGCTCGCTGAAGGCGGCCTCGATCCGGCGCGCGAACTCGTGTTCCGGCACGCCGTGCTGCAGGCAGTGCTGCGGCGTGATGCCGGTGATCAGGCACGATTGCGGGTCGGGCAGGAAATCGTTGGCGGGCTGGCAGTACAGCATGATCGGATCACCGATCTCGTTGAGTTCGGCGTCGGTGCGGATCGCGGCGAACTGGGCCGGACGGTCGCGGCGCGGCACGGCGCCAAAGGTTTCATAGTCGTGCCATAAGTAACGTAATTCACTCATTTGTAAACAACTCCGTCATTCTCATAGGGGAAGCGCCGAAAAGTTGTTGACGCTTATAATTCTGATAACTATTATACCACGATTATCAGTCGGAAATCGAATATGTCAACAAGTATCCCCGAGCTTTCTGTTAGATCAATAAAGTGGGTCTCTGGAGAGCGTTTTGCGATGCTCGTCGATGCAGAGACCGGCGTCCCTCTCATCGACCCCACCGTTTTTGCGATGCTCGAGTTGCGAAAGCGCGGAGATGCGCACTCGACAATAAAACAAGCGATGTATGCGATCCGAATACTAATTTTATTTTTGAATTCGAAATCGATCGACGTCCATTACCGGATTCACAAGAGTGGCAGACTCTTCGATATGGGTGAAGTGGAGCAGCTTACTTCCCTTTGTAAACTCCAGTTTTCCGAAATTCAAATTAGATTGAATGTTCCTCCCGGCGCGCCCGACGCTCGGGCCAAACCCAAATTCAAATTTAAAAACGGAGCAAAGTTGCTGCAGGCGTTCCGCGCGCGCACGCCGGAACGTCCGGTTCTCTCTGTTCATCGTGGCACTACAAACATTCGCCTTGGCTACATCCATAGCTATCTGCGATGGCTCACTGCTCGCGAAATCATGCGTATTGATGCGGATAGTTCTATCCAGCTCGCTACGAGGGCAAATGTTGACGCAGCCCTCGGGGCGATCAAGTCAAAGCGTATCCATCGCGGAAATAGGAAATCAAAAATGAAACGCATGGGGCTGACGACCGAAGTGATAACGCGACTGCACGAGGTGTTGGACCCAGAATCTCCAGAGAATCCATGGCGTCCCGGTTTCAATCGCTACCGAAACCGTCTCTATATCTACTGGCTGCTCGACGTTGCCCTTCGGAAGGGTGAAGCACTCGGGTTGACCTTAGAAGATATTATTTTTGGTTCTGGCTCGGCTAAAATCGTTCGGCGTCCAGACAATCCGCACGATCCTAGAAGCGACCCTCCTCTGGTGAAAACGAACGAACGCGAGTTGCGCATTAACGATACCTTGCTTGAATTCACCGAAGAATATCTTGAAATGCGGCGTGACTACGTTAACGCAAGTCACGGATATCTGTTTGTATCCAGCCGGCGGGGAGAGGCATTAAGCCAAAGTGCAGCTCGTGATATTTTCTATGCCCTTAGGAGAAAAGTATCTGGGCTTCCGCCGACATTAAGTGCGCACGTGTTACGACACACATGGAATTCCCTCTTTACAATGCACGCGTTTGAATCTAATATGCAGGACAAAACTCGCGAAGACCTCATGAAAAATCAAAATGGATGGTCCGATAAGAGTAAGATGCCGAATTACTATTCGACATTGGCGATTAACAAGAAAGCCCAGCAAGAATCAATCAAGGTGCAAGAAAAAATTCACGGCTTTAGAAAGAGAAATCTGAAATGAAAAATGGAGG
The DNA here is from genome assembly GCF_030411955.1 of Massilia sp. YIM B02443. Classification (GTDB taxonomy): domain Bacteria; phylum Pseudomonadota; class Gammaproteobacteria; order Burkholderiales; family Burkholderiaceae_D; genus Telluria. Next base: position 5,894 of record NZ_JASNRA010000002.1, on the reverse strand, counting down.
CACCCAGAACTCAGTCGCTGTAGCTTCGTTAGGCGCTCCAAAATTGCCTGACTTTGCTATAACTGTTTCTGGCGTGCAATTCAATCCACGGGCTGATGTTTGGGACTTTTATGATGGTCTGGATTGGGTGTATATAGATTTCTGTTTTCTTCGTCGCAACGTTTCTGACGATTTTGTTCAAAATATAAAGGTCATTTTGGTTCATGCGGCGCAGGAAGTATCGCCGCTTTATTTGGTTAAGTGTCACAAAAGCGTTGAAAAATTTATTGAATCGTTATCTATTGGAACGATTTTAGAACGTATTGATTTGGCCGGTGTGCGTCACTTTTGGAATGATGCGAACGTACTTGAGGATTACAAATTTTTATTTCGAGGTGTTATCGAGCGTTGGACGAAAAATCGTTTTACTGGGATCGATGAAGCAGTTCTCGAGTTTTTGAGGCGACAGAAGGTAACTCGTCGAATCGTTGGCGAGTCTGTGCTGACATGGGATCCGATCTCAGGTCCGTTAACTGATAACGAATTCAAGGGCTATTACGAAAGCCTCATCGATGCATATGCTGAAGCAAGATTGAAGGAACACGAATTCTTAATAACGTGGCTTGTCACGGCGTTGGGAATTCGCCCACGTCAGGTTGCGCTGCTTAAGGTCTGTGACGTCTTGCGGAAAACAGATAACGGAACTGAATCCTTTTCAATTTCGATTCCACGTATTAAGCAACGAGGTCAGATTCCACGGGATGAAATGTATGAGTGGCCGGTTATCGATGAAATTGGTAGCTTACTTTACAAGCATGGCCGTAATCAGGAAAAGATGTTTGACGGACTCGTAAATGATATCGACCAATCACCGTTGTTTACTGATGAAGTATATTGTGACGTTGGTATTCCCCAGCCAATTTTTCCGACAGCTAATAAGGGGCGCGGAGAAGAAAGCCGCGAGTCTAAAAACAGTGGCGCAAATTTGTCATTACACATGGCGGTCAGTTCCGTAATTGATGTGCTAAGAAACGTGTTTGATAGTCTCGATTTCTCATCCGAGCGTGTGGGAAATAGAATTGTTCTGAATGCGCGGCGATTAAGGAAGACGTATGGCACTAGATTGGCTGCGGACAATGTTCCTGCTCCCGTGCTAGCAGCGATGCTTGGACACCGAGATATTAGGAGCAGCAAACCGTATATTGCTGCGACCTCACGTCTTCAGGATCGGCTTGATAAATCGTTGGCATTTGAACTGGCTCCGCTTGCTCAGGCGTTCCGGGGCGAGTTTTTGACTGAGGCAGATAACCGATCTAACGGAGCGGTTATTAGGGATTTAAGGTTAGTCCCCTCGGGCGAGCAGTTGGGGAAATGTGATAAGACCGGTTATTGTGGTTATGCAGCCCCTGTCGCTTGTTATACATGTAAGAAATTCCGCCCATGGAAAGATGCTCCACACGAATTGATATTCGATTTTCTTTGGGAGCGTCGCAGGAAACGTTCTGCAGATTTTGAAAAAGACGTGCACATGACGATGCTTCATGATCGTACGATATTAGCTGTAGCGCAAGTCATCTTGCAATGTAACGAGAAAGCCGACTCATGAGCAATTCAGTTGTTCAATTTTCGTCGAAGCGAGTCATTGCTTCAGAATTAAATTTGGCGAATTTTGTTGCTCAGGCGAGGAGTAGCGCTGCATTCGGCAGCAATTTTAATTTCAATTCGAATATTTGGGACGTCACGGCGCAGGTCGCGCAGAAATCAAAACGCAGTCAGACTACAATCGTTTTTGGCGCATGGGGGCAGCCACGGCCGAGTAAGAATGTCCAGATCGCGTGGATCTCCGGGCCTTTTTTGCAATTCGCGAAGGCATATGTTGTCTATCAATATGAGCTTACTCAGAAGGTAACTTTTGTTAGAGATCTTCAGGCGCTTCGTGCGCTAGATCATGCGCTAAATGCTTGCGGTCATAGTAGCCCCACGAAACTAACATCGAGCGTCTTCAATATCGCGGCAAACGTCATAACGGAAAAGCACAGTGCGGAAGCCGCACACGGTATCGCATGCGTATTGCAAAAAATTTCGTCATTGCTAGACGACAAAATGATTGGTGACGCACCTATCCAGTGGCGAAGCCCGCTCGAAGCACCGGTTTCGCGCGGACGTCTCGGCGAGGAATTCGAGAAGCGCCGGCTTAGAAAGCTGCCAAGTAGCGAAATTCTTACAGCGCTCGGCAACGCTTATCATCTAGCTTCTGATCCAGAGGACATTGTCTATTCTTCGATGTGTGCGTTGATGTTGAGCTCCCCAGACCGGGCGAATGAAGTCGTTTCGTTGCTGGTTGACTGCGAGTCAACAACGCTAGGTGACGGTTCGCTCGGATATGCGCTGCGTTGGTGGCCCTCAAAAGGAGCGCTGCCCCAACTGAAAGCCATCCCAGGAGTAATGCAAGATTTAGTAAGAGATGCAATCGGACGTATAAAGAAGATTACTGAGCCTGCTCGTAAAATCGCAAAATGGTATGAAGATCAGATTTCACCTGCGCGTTCGATGCCTACAAAAATTTACCTTCCTAAGCACCTTGAGTATTTACGGAATAAAGAGCTAGTCACTCGATCCGAAATTTCTTTGATCTTGTGGGGAGACGAGACGATCGATCCATATACATGGTGCAAGAGCAATCAACTTCCTGTCGCTAAATTAGATGGGCGAAAATATCTCCATCGGTTTGCCGATTTGGAAGATGCGGTTATCAAGAATCTGCCACGGCATTTTCCGTATGCAGATAACACCCAGCGTTGGAAATGCAGTGAACTCCTCTTCACCCTTCCGAAATTCAGTAATACCGCCCGTTTGCCGTATTTGTGCATCTATGTTCCGATGGATCGAGTAGATCTCAATTATCGTTTAGACGGTCGAAATAAGACGTCGATTTTCGCCAAAGTGGGACTTGCAGACGTAGTGGATGGAGTTGTGGTCCCCTTCAAAGTGTCTTCACACTCGTTTCGTCACTATTTGAACCACCTTGCTCACGAGAGCGGTGAGTTGTCAGATATTGACATTGACCTTTGGTCAGGTCGGACTTCTCGCGGTGAGGCCTACAACCATGTAGGTAGTTCTGAAATTGCAAATAGGGCAGCGCTGCTTGTTGGTGACGCGACATCGACTCTTCCAGTGGCTAAGGCCAGCCCGATACAGTTGTATGCCAGGCACGAATTCAAACGTCTAGGGATCGAATCAGGGCATACCACAGCGTTCGGCTACTGCGTACACGATTTCTCGGCAGCCCCGTGTGAAAAACATGAGGAATGTTTAGATTGCAGTGAGCAGTTTTGTATCAAAGGTGATTTGGTCAAAGAAACTAATATAAGGCGCGAACGAGAAGAGCTGGAGTCTTTAATAGCTAGAGCTGAGGCTGCTTGTGAATCCGGTGTATATGGAGCCGATCGCTGGCTTGAACGACAGAAAATTAAATTGAAACGAGCGTCCGACCTCATTTCTATCTTGGACCATCCAAACGTACCATATGGCGTCCCCATCCGGTTGAACGGAGCAGGAAATTATTCTAGAATTGAGCATGTTCGCAGCATTGCGGCTGAAGATAGCGGCCACACTGAACTTGGCGCCGTGAAAGGAAATTCGAAACCGGCGCAGGAGGGCGGGTTCTCATTGCTTGGTTTAACGAAGTCACAGAATTGATAGGCTCGATACGTTGAAAAATAACGAGAAGAAAAAAAGGGCGCCGAACCTGACAGAAGAGCGGATCGCCGGCATTCTGTTTATTATTGATCGTTGGTCAGAGGGTCGCCTGACTTGGGACGCACTTATCGATGCTATTGAGCGTTCTACTCAGGTTGAGTACACCCGGCAGGCATTAGCGAAGCATGAATTAGTTCAAGCCGCCTACGCCAAGAAGAACGAATATCTAGCACAGGGTCCTTCTGTAAAAAAGCATACTGGAATTGTCGAGCTGGACCAAGCTCTTCTAATTATTGAAACACAGCGGGCTGAAATCGCTCGGCTTAAGAAAGCCGAGGCGCTTTTTCTAGAACAGTTTGCGAGATGGGCGGCAAATGCGCATATGCAGGGTATCGATTATTGGAGACTTGACAGCCCGCTCGACGCGGTAGACCGGGATTCTAGTCTTGTTCACAAACGTTCATTGAAGTCTGTCGCGTGATCACTGCCATAAGTCTTACAGCCGTAAGTCCGATTCAGCTGGAACATTCCCTAAAAGTCATGTCATTCCTCCATTGATGAGCGACATGCCGTGATAAGAAATTTCTTTTAAATTCCTAGCGAAAACCGTGCCAATCCGGTAAATTTGGGTTATATTCTACGTTTAACGTAGGATCGCCGGTCCTGCTCTACTCATCCTGTTCACCTCTCTAACATGTTCCAAGTAGACCAACAGTGGAAGTGTAAGAACTCCGATGTCCTCCAGGCAATTTTTTCTCGGCCCGGAATGCAGTGTTATCGATCGGTTGAATTATCGTTAAACGTGCAGCTGTTTCACGTAGACGCATTGGTCATAGTTGACGACGAATGTTATTACGCTCGATTTATTCTTGATAATTTCGGGGATGTGGTCGAGCTTCTTATCGGAGGAGATTTTTCGAAGGTTAAAATTAGCCTCCAATCCAAGCGTGAGGACCGCGAGGACTACGCGATGCGCACAGTGGAGGAAGTTTTTGAAAGCGTCAGTTGTCCTGGGGTTTATTTCTATAAGTGCCAGGATGGTACTATGCAAAAGGACAGTATTCACGGAGACTCGTTAGATATCGGCGAGGTTAATTTGCTCTGGGCTTCGGGGTGAGTTCAGCTTAATTTTGTTTCCTGATGGGCTGCCTACTGTCTATGATTGTATCAATAAGTTAAGAGAAATGAAATCACGCTGATTTCATTTCTCTTTTCATTTACGATCGCGTTTACTGTGCAAATAGGGTGAAAAGGAGTTCACCTTCTCGAGTCCTCACTTCAATTCCAGCCAGATTAGCGTTGATCAGTACGCCTTGTCCATAGGTTGCTTCCGTCACCTGTATGTAACTCTTCAGTTGCATGTAAGAACTGTGATTGCGAGCACGTTCGATTTTCTTCGCTTCGGCTATAGACGCCGGTTTATAAGCCAAGAACTTGGCAGGTACAGTCAGTTTATATGTGGGTGTCCTCGCAGTCTTGCCGCGTTCAGACTCATACACGTATTTTTCGGCGCTAGATTTAAGGTTCGACAAATCAAAGGTGTTAGTATCGAAATCGTACTTGCCAAGAATAAGGTTTCCTTCTAAGACGATATTCTGAAGTGGCAACTTCTTCATCTCGATCCTGCTTTGATCTGCAATCTGTTGGATTTGGTCTCTACGCTCGAACGCATCGGTGGGGAAGGGCTTGTCTGACACCAACGACGCCAGCTGCTCATCGGTGAGGCGAGTCTTGTTAAGCTTCAAGTAGTTCAGAATTTGCTCTCGATCTGTTCGAAGTGGCTTATACGCATCAGTAGGCAACTTTTTTAGTGCGACGTTTGTTGCCCTACTTGCGTCTACTTCGCATTTGCTAACAACAAATTCTTGAGTGCGCTGGGTACCTTTGTCATACATCGGCGACTTCACATAGGCAGCAGCGGCATATTTTTTATAAAAGTTGAAAACATCTGTTGTAGCCGTTTTGGCCGATTCAGATTTGACTCGTAGTTTAATCGGAGTGACCGCTTGGAACTTGCCACCGCGTGCAGCAGTTGTCCAGAGGTTTCTGGAACGATCCATGAAGTCTTCGTTGATGCTTGTGACAGCGCATATGAAGGTCTCGGTGTCTTTGGGGCCAGGCTCGATTGGGCCGGGTAGAGGTGGAATCGACTGCGCAATGGCTTGCGTGCAGATAAGCGATGCGAGTGGGAGGAGGAGATGTTTTAGCATAGGGGG